>NZ_JBNWDB010000001.1:0-1567758 GCF_053522105.1 Agrobacterium sp. 22-3639C2
CGCCGATGCATATCTGTTCGCTCTCACAAGCTGGGGACAAGCGTCATGGCTGAAGTCATACTATGGTGCAGATATCCATTTCGACGATCTTCTCAACCTTAGAGGCTGGTATGAACGCGTAAAAGAACGGGATGCGGTGAAGCAGTCTATACTTGAAGAAGGTTTATCGCTGAGCTGAGTTCATCATTCTTTCCAGCACGCTATATGTCCGCAATTGGCGCAAAACTGAAGCGTCGCCATTGATGAAGCTAGCTGAATGGGCGTTTCAGTTGCGGCGATAAACGCAAGAGCGGCGCAAGTGCTGACTACCCTTGACGCCCACCCAAGCAACTCCTATTCTCAATCTTACGTGCACGTAAAAGTAATAAAATACTCATCAGGTTGTCTGACAATTGAGTGGCGTGCGACATGTTTTGCCGCTATGGAAGCTCGACAAAGCCGTCGTGCTTTGCGAAGACAGGCTAGGGCGAATGTGTTGTCGCAGACTGGCTTTTCGGCCAGTGCAGGCAACACGGTGCGAATGCCGGAAGCGGATATAACAACAGCCGGATGGGACCGGCGAGGTGAGAGGACAAGATGACGGAAGCGATGGAACTGCCGGAACGCGAAGCGATGGAATTCGACGTTGTGATCGTCGGTGCGGGTCCTGCGGGCCTTGCCGCCGCGATCCGTCTGAAGCAGGTCGAGCCGGAGCTTTCGGTCGTCGTTCTGGAAAAGGGTGCTGAAGTCGGCGCGCATATTCTCTCAGGTGCCGTGGTTGATCCCATCGGCATCGACCGGCTTCTGCCCGGCTGGCGTGAGGAAGAGGGGCATCCCTTCAAGACCGAGGTCAAGGACGACCAGTTCATGTTCTTAGGCCCGGCCGGCTCCATCCGTCTGCCGAACTTCATGATGCCGCCGCTCATGAACAATCACGGCAATTACATCGTCTCGCTTGGGCTGGTCTGTCGCTGGCTGGCGGAAAAGGCGGAAGCGCTCGGCGTCGAGATCTATCCGGGCTTTGCCGCCACCGAAGTGCTTTATAATGAAGAAGGCGCAGTGATCGGTGTCGCCACCGGCGATATGGGCATCGAGAAGAACGGTGAACCCGGGCCCGCCTTCACGCGCGGCATGGAGCTGCATGGCAAATATGTGCTGATCGGCGAGGGCGTGCGCGGTTCGCTCGCCAAGCAGCTGATTTCCAGGTTTGACCTTTCGAAAGATCGCGAACCGCAGAAATTTGGCATCGGCATCAAGGAACTCTGGCAGGTCAAGCCGGAACACCACAAACAGGGCCTCGTGCAGCACTCCTTCGGCTGGCCGCTCGGTTTCAAGACCGGCGGCGGCTCGTTCCTCTATCATCTGGAGGACAATCTCGTTGCCGTCGGCTTCGTGGTGCATCTCAATTACAAGAACCCCTATCTTTATCCTTTCGAGGAATTCCAGCGCTTCAAGACGCATCCGGCCATCCGCGATACTTTCGAGGGCGGCAAGCGCATTTCCTATGGCGCGCGCGCGATTACCGAGGGCGGTTACCAGTCGGTGCCGAAGCTGACTTTCCCCGGCGGCGCGCTGATCGGCTGTTCGGCCGGTTTCGTCAATGTGCCGCGCATCAAGGGTAGCCACAATGCGGTGTTGTCGGGCATGCTGGCGGCGGAAAAAATCGCCGCGGCTATTTCCGCCGGTCGCGCCCATGATGAAGTGGCCGAGATCGAGGCGGAATGGCGCGACGGCGATATCGGCAAGGACCTGAAGCGTGTGCGCAACGTCAAGCCGCTGTGGTCGAAGTTCGGCACGCTTGTTGGCGTCGGCCTTGGCGGTCTCGACATGTGGACCAACCAGCTGTTCGGTTTCTCCGTTTTCGGCACGCTGAAACACGGCAAGACGGATGCGCAGAGCCTTGAGCCGGCCTCCAAACACAAGCCGATCGCCTATCCGAAACCGGACGGCGTTTTGACCTTCGACCGGCTGTCATCGGTGTTCCTGTCCTCCACCAACCATGAGGAAGACCAGCCGGTGCATCTTCAGGTGAAGGATATGGACTTGCAGAAGCGTTCCGAACACGACGTCTATGCCGGTCCCTCGACGCGTTATTGTCCTGCCGGCGTTTATGAGTGGGTGGAGAAGGACGGTGAGGAGGTCTACGTGATCAACGCGCAGAACTGCGTGCACTGTAAGACCTGCGATATCAAGGATCCGAACCAGAACATCAACTGGGTGCCGCCGCAGGGTGGCGAAGGGCCGGTTTACGCCAATATGTGATGGTGATGCCGGCCTGCCGGCAACCTTCGTCTTGCCCGGGCTTGCCCCGGGCATCTGCAACCGATTGATTTCACGATACGGTTGGATCCTCGCGACAAGCGAAAGGATGACGTCGCGTGCGCGAGGCATCGAAAGTCTCGTCCCCCCTAGTATTTGTGGATTGCCCTTCGATTTCTTACATATAGGATGTTGGGGTGTTGTAGCTTTGCGTGGTCCATGGATTGTGGGCCAGGAATGCGGTAACGCCTTGAATGTGCATATGTTGCGTTTGGGCCGTCGCCCGGCGGCAGGAGTGATGGAATGTCCGGCTTTCAGAGGCTGAATATCGTGCGGAATACAAGGATCGTCGCCGGTCTGGCGGCAGGTATGGTAGTTGCCGTTTCGCTCAGTGGCAGCCCGCTGATGGCCGCCAGCTGCCGCGCCGACGCCATGGCCGGCATCGACTGGCGCGAATGCAACAAGCGCCTCCTGATGCTGGGCGGCAGCAACCTCGATTCGGCGATGCTTTACGGCACGGATTTCACCTATACGGATTTGCGCGGCTCCTCGCTGAAGGGCGCCAATCTTGAAAAGGCGAAACTCATCCGGACGGCTCTTGGAGAGGCGAACCTGCAGGGCGCCAACCTGACGAAGGTGGAAGCCTACCGCAGTGACTTTTCCGCCGCCGACGCCACCAGCGCAAAATTCATCAATGCGGAAATGCAGCGGACCAATTTCAACAAGGCCAAACTGGACGGCGCGGATTTTACCAAGGCTGAACTCGGGCGTGCCGAGTTTGAAGATGCCAGCCTGTCCGGCTCGAAATTTTCGCTGACCAATCTGTCGCGTGCCAGCTTCCAGGGCGCAAAGCTCGGCGGCGCGGTGGATTTTGCCAACGCCTTCCTGCTGTTGACCCGCATAGAGGGGGTCGATCTTTCCGCCGCCACCGGCCTTGAGCAGAAACAGATCGACATAGCCTGTGGCGACGCCAAGACAAAACTGCCGAGCGGCCTGACGACGCCTGCCGCATGGCCATGCCCGGAAGATCCGGAAGACGATTGACCGGGAAGGGCGCGCTTTATCAGGCGCGCACCTCCCACTTCGTGTGACGTGAAGATCAAAAGCCCGAAAGCACGATCTTGCCCTTGGCCGTGTTGCTTTCAATCAAGGCGTGGGCCTTGATGAGGTTTGCGGCGTTGATGGTGCCGAAAACCTCGGTCAACGTCGTCTTGATCTTGCCGGCATCGACCAGTTCCGCAACGTGATTGAGCAGCTTGTGCTGTTCGATCATGTCAGGCGTCTGGAAAACCGCGCGGGCGAACATCATTTCCCAATGGATTGAAACGCATTTGCGCTTGAACGCCATGGCGTCGAAACCGCCGGCCGGATCGTCGATCAGCGCAAAACGGCCCTGCGGCGCAATGGTCGCCACGCTGTCTGCGGCGTGAATGTCGCTATGGGTGGTCGAGAATACGAAGCCCGGTGCACCAAGGCCAAGCGCTTCCACCTGCGGGGCAATCGGCTTGCTGTGATCGACGACATGATGCGCGCCGAGGTCTTTGGCCCATTGCATCGTTTCCGGCCGCGAAGCCGTGGCAATGACGGTAAGATCGGTCAGTGCGCGCAGAAGCTGGATGGCAATCGAGCCGACGCCGCCGGCGCCACCGATCACCAGAACGGCATTTGCCGCCCCCGGAACGGGCTCTGTCACCCGCAGCCGGTCGAACAGCGTCTCGTAGGCCGTGATCGCGGTCAGCGGCAGTGCCGCTGCTTCCTCGAAATTCAGCGACTTCGGTTTGGCGCCGACGATGCGCTCATCGACCAGATGGAATTCGCTGTTGGAGCCGGGGCGGTTGATGACACCAGCGTAAAACACCTCGTCGCCGGGCTTGAACAGCGATACCTTGTCGCCGACGGCTTTCACCACGCCCGCCGCATCAAAGCCCAGCACGCGGGCTGCACCGTTTTCCGGCGCCTGGTTGCGGCGAACCTTGGTGTCAACAGGATTGACCGAAACGGCCTTCACCTCCACCAGAATATCATGCCCCGTCGCTTCCGGCTGCGGCAGGTCGAGGTCGATAAGGGCATCCGTTGCGGTGATGGGCTGGCTCGTCTTGTAACCGATGGCGCGCATGAACAGTCTCCTTTGCTTGTTTGCGTGCCTCTTACTTGATACATATGAACATCGATCGCAAGAATGCACATTTTGTGATGATACATACAAAAAGGATACTGTGATGTCGCGACCGCGCGCCAAGCTTACCGGCAATTTTCCGGGCTGCCCGGTGGAGTCTGCCTTGAGTTTTCTCGACGGCAAATGGAAAGGCGTGATCCTCTATCACCTCATCAACGAGGGCACCCTGCGCTTCAACGAGTTGCGCCGCCACATCCCAAGCGTCACCCAGCGCATGCTCACCAAGCAGCTGCGGGAACTGGAAGAGGCGGGCCTGATTTCGCGCACCGTCTTCCCGGTGGTGCCGCCGCGCGTGGACTATGCGCTGACGCCACTTGGCGAAACCATGAAGCCGGTGATCTCGGCGCTGAAAAGCTGGGGCGACGCCCATGTTGTGTGCAAGAACGGCGCGAAATACACCCTTCATCCTGAGCCTGCGGAGAAAGCAGCCTGAAAAATAACGGGTAAAACCAAGCCCTCCCGCACTTCTTTTTCATGGTGCGATGCAACACGGATTTGCCCGGTTTGATGCATAATGCTGCGAATTCGATTCGCAGCAGGGACATCAAATCACATGAGCATCGGTTGGTTGGAGGCCGGATTTCTCGGCCTTTTGCAAGGACTTACGGAATTTCTTCCGGTTTCTTCAAGCGCGCATCTGAGGATAGCCGGGGAGTTTCTGCCCTCCGGTGCGGATCCGGGCGCCGCCTTCACGGCGATTACGCAGATCGGCACGGAAGCGGCGGTGCTGGTCTATTTCTGGTCCGATATCATGCGGATCGCCGCCGCCTGGCTCCGGCAGAACCTTCGCCTCGGACCCTATGACAAGTCCGATGCGCGGCTTGGCTGGCTGATCATCGTCGGCTCGGTGCCGATCGTGCTGCTCGGCCTGTTCTTCAAGGATGCCATCGAGCATTCGCTGCGCAATCTCTATATCACCGCCGTAATGCTGATTGTCTTCGGCATCATTCTCGGCGTCGCCGACAGGATCGGCAAGAAGCGCTACAAGCTGAACCAGCTGATCTGGCGTGATGGCATCCTGTTCGGTTTCGCACAGGCTATGGCGCTCATCCCCGGCGTCTCGCGCTCGGGCGGCACCATCAGCGCCGGCCTGCTCTTAGGCTACACGCGCGAGGCGGCCGCACGATATTCCTTCCTGCTCGCCGTTCCCGCCGTGTTCGGTTCCGGTTTCTACCAGCTTTTCAAAAGCATCGGCGAGGAGAACCCTGTAGGCTGGGGCCAGACGGGGCTTGCAACCCTGATCGCCTTCGTCGTCGGTTACGCCGTGATCGTTGTCTTCCTCAAGCTGGTCTCCACCAAGAGCTACATGCCCTTCGTCTGGTACCGGGTGGTCATCGGCGTCATTCTTTTGGGACTTCTCGGAACGGGCGTTATCAGCGCTGGCGGTTGAGGGGCATTTGCCCTGTTGAAAACGCTGCAAATGAAAAGGCCCGCTCTTTCGAGCGGGCCTTTTGTGTTTCAGAGCAGCGTGCCGCTGAGGATCACCAGCGCTACCGAGAAGTAGATGACGAGGCCGCTGACATCCACCAGCGTGGCGACGAACGGCGCAGATGCGCTGGCTGGATCCAGCCGCAGACGCTGCAGCAGGAATGGCAGCATGGAGCCGGCCAGCGAGCCGAAGGTGACGATGCCGACGAGTGCGGCAAAGACGGTAGCGCCCACCAGCAGCCAGTGGTCGCCATAATCATAAAAGCCTGCCTGCTGCCAGATGGTCAGACGCAGGAAGCCGATGGCGCCGAGAATGCAGCCGAGCGTCAGGCCCGTCGGGATTTCCCGCAGCAGCACCCGCCACCAGTCCGAAAGCTTCAGTTCGCCGAGCGCCAGCGCCCGGATGATGAGCGAGGTGGCCTGCGAACCGGAGTTGCCGCCTGATGACATGATAAGCGGAATGAACAGCGTCAGCACGACGGCTTTTTCCAGCTCGCCTTCAAAATGCTGCATGGCGCTTGCCGTCAGCATTTCACCCAGGAACAGGGCAGCCAGCCAGCCTGCGCGCTTGCGGATCATGTCCGGAAAACCCATTGCCATATAGGGCTTGCCGAGTGCTTCCATACCACCGAACTTGTGGGCGTCTTCCGTGGTGTCGGCGATCATGGTGTCGATCACGTCGTCGACCGTGACGATGCCGAGGATATGCGAATGATAGTCAACGACGGGAAGCGCCAGAAGGTCGTGCTTGCGGATGAGCCGGGCAACATCCTCCTGCGACATCAAGGGGCTGGCACAGACGATGCCTTCCTTCGATGCAACGGAGAGAATGGAGGCGCCGGCCTCGCCGGTCAGCAGGCGACGCAGCGTCACGACGGTGGACAGCGTTCCGTCCTGCGCCAGAACATAGATGGCATAGACCGTTTCACGCGACCGCTCGACGACGCGGATGTGCGAAAGGGTCTGTTCCACCGTCCAGCTATCCGGTACGCTGACGAATTCCGTGGTCATGATCGAGCCGGCGGTGCGCGGCGGATAACCCATCAGATGTTTGATGGAGAGCGCGGTTGTGCGATCCAGCCGGGAAAACAGCTTTGCGCGCGGCTCTTCGTCCATTTCCGCCATGACGTCGGCAACGCGGTCGTCTGACATCAGGTTGACGAAGCGGGCGGCCTGGTCAAGCGGAATGCCGGCAATGATGGCGGCTGCGTCATGCAGTTCCGGCCGGTCGAGAATGGCGACGGCCTTTGCCTGCGGCATGGCGAGCAGGGCAGCGACTGCCTCATGCGTATCGAGTGTGTTGAGGTGCTCGACGCGTTCTGCAATGGTGGTGGAACCGGCATTTCCGCTGCGGAGAAGACGTGCGGCCTTGCTGGCTCTCTGGGAGAGGGTGTGGAAGTTCATGATTGCTCACCTTTCCGTCGATTCGCCGATTACGACGAACGCGGTGGTGAGCCGACAGGTGCCGGATCAGTTCCCGTTCGCCGCTTTCGGCAAAGGCAATCGACTACTACTGTCGCTAGACATCAAATGATGCTCCGTTAAAATCCGCGCTGTGCCGGGTCACAGCCTGCGCGTAACGCCGTGTTGCGCCCGAAACCAAAAAGAGTCAAGCGAGCCGATCGTGAAATTTCCGTAAGGTTTATTGCAGGTGCCGGAACGGGTGTTCCGGCCGCTGAAAAACCGGCTTTCAACCGGCTTTTGCGCGCCGTTCGACGGTGACGGACACAAGGAAAACGCCAAGCCCGAGAAGCGAAAGAACAGCGCCCACATAACCGGTGGAGGCATATCCATAGCCCATGGCGATGACCATGCCGCCAAGCCATGCGCCGAGCGCGTTGGCGATGTTGAAGGCGGAGTGGTTGGAGGCAGCCGCAAGCGTCTGCGCATCCGCTGCCACATCCATCAGCCGCGTCTGCACGGCGGGGCAGGCGGCAAAACCGCAGCCGATCAGGAAGACGCAGAGACACATCATGAACGGGTCATGCGCCGTCATGCCGAACACGGCCATGACCACCACGTTAAAGGCGAGCATGCCGCCGATCGTGCCGTTGAGCGAGATATCGGCCAGCCGCGAGCCGACCACATTGCCGACATTCATGCCGATGCCGAAGAGGGCGAGCACCATGGAGACGGTGGAAACCGGCATCATCGCGACATCGGTGGTGGTCTTGGCGATATAGCTGAAGACCGAGAACATGCCGCCGAAACCGACCGATGCGATGGCGAGCGTCAGCCACACCTGCACGCGGCGGAAAGCCCCGAGTTCACGCCAAACGCTGGCACCTTCCTCTACCCTGTCGCGCGGCTGGAATAGCCACAACAGGGCGACGGTCAACAGCCCGATGCCGCCGACCAGCATGAAGGCCGCGCGCCAGGAGAGCATCTGTCCGAAGAAAGTGGCAAGCGGCGTTCCAAGCAGCGTGGCGATGGTGAGGCCGAGCATGACGCGGCCAACGGCGCGGGCACGTTTGTGGATTGGCGCCATGGAGGCGGCCACCAGCGCTGCAACGCCGAAATAGGCGCCGTGCGGCAGGCCGGTGATGAAGCGCAGCACGGTGAAGCTCAGGAAATCAGGTGCGACGGCGCTCAAGATATTGCCGAGTGCGAAAAGTCCCATGAGGCCGAGAAGCAGGGTGCGCCGCGTCATGCGCGCAGCCAGCACCGCGATGATGGGCGCGCCGATGACGACACCCAGTGCATAGGCCGTGATGACGTAACCTGCCTGGGGCACTGTGACGCCATAGGTCGTTGCGACGTCAGGCAGCAGGCCCATGATGGCGAATTCGCCGGTACCGATGCCGAAACCGCCGGCCGCAAGCGCCAGTTCGATAAGTGCGACGGCAAACGGCGTCAGTGCCACGGCAGGCCTTGCCGCAACAACGGTTTCACTCTCCGCCTCGAGGCGGGCTTCCGACAAATTCGAATGGCTCATTGCGACCTGAAAAGGGGGAGGACCCCACAGAAAAAAGGGCAAGACCGTATGGGAACGGCCTGCCCTGACTGGAGATGCGCGGTCATGAAAATGACCTTAAGTGATATCTAACATGAAATGATGCATTGCGGTAGAGCGATTCTCGGCAAAAGAGCATCTTCACGCGATGGTGTTTGGAACCCTATATAACCCCAAGCATTTACGCGCGGCTGCCTCACAGGATCAGGTTGGAAATATGAAGCTCATTGCAATTTTCAATCGTGACGGCGGCACCTTCCGCACCACGGATATGGATGCCTATTGCGACCACGCCCGCGAGGTCTTTTCCCGCGCCGGCCACACAATCGACTGCCGCGTGGTCTCCGGCAGTGAAGTCGTCGAGGAGATGGAACGCGCCGCCGATGAGCCTGATATCGAAGGCATCATTGCCGGCGGTGGTGATGGAACGATTTCGGCCGCTGCCGGTATCGCCTGGAAACACGGCATCGCGCTCGGTATCGTACCGGCCGGCACCATGAACCTGTTCGCCCGCTCGCTGAAGCTGCCGCTCGATATCCGCCAGGTCCTGGAGACACTGGCGAATGGCGAGATCGCCAATGTCGATATCGCCAGCGCCAACGGCCGTCTTTTCGTCCACCAGTTTTCCGCAGGCCTGCATTCGCGCATGGTGCGCTATCGCAACAATCTCGCCTTCGCCTCCCGCCTTGGCAAGATCAAGGCAAGCGTCCGCGCCGCCATCAGCGTCATTCTCAATCCGCCGGTCTTCGAGGTGGAATATACGGTCAATGGCAAGACGCAGCGCCGCAAGGTGTCAGCAATTTCCGTCTCCAACAATGAATTCGGGCAGAACTCGCTTCTGGTCGCGGATAATGTCTCGGGCGGCCATCTCGGCTTCTATCTCACCGATCCCCTGCGCCCCTCGGGCGTGGCAAGGCTCGCTTTCGACATCCTGCGCGGCAAGCTGAAGGAAAACGCTGCTGTAACGGCCACGACCGTCACGGGTGTGGAACTTCATTTCCCCAAAAAGCGCCATGACGTGCGCTGCGTCATCGATGGCGAATTGCTGCCTATGGAGCGCGACGTGGCACTTGAAGTCCATGCCGGCGAATTGAAGGTGCTGGTGGGGCGAGGGGTCTTGGCGTAGCGCACCACCTCCATAACGCTGCAATCGAACCTGCTTAAAGGTGGCGGCGCATTTCTTCTCCCCGGCGGGGGAGAAGAAACAAGCGGCAAGGCCGACTCATCGTCTCGATCCCCCAAAAAACGCCAGTCTTGCCAAATCGAAGCCGCCCGGCCATGTTCGGTCGGGTGCGGCTCCGGAAGGCGCCGTCGTCTTTGCGGGAGTGCGATCTGTCATGAATGAAGTCTCCAAGCCGGTGTCCAACCTTGCCGCCATCGATGCCGCCCATCACCTGCATCCCTTTTCCGATATGGGTAAGCTGAACGCGAGCGGCACCCGCATCATCGAGCGTGCAGAAGGCGTCTTCATCTATGACAGCACCGGCAAGAAGTATCTCGACGCCTTTGCCGGACTATGGTGCGTCAATATCGGTTACGGACGCCGCGAGATCGCCGATGTCGTGCAGCGCCAGATGAATGAACTGCCCTATTACAACGCCTTTTTCGGCACTACGACACCATCAGCCACACTTCTGGCTCAGAAGATCGCTTCCCGTGCCGGGCCGAAGATGAACCATGTGTTCTTCACCAATTCCGGTTCGGAAGCCACCGACACCTGGTTCCGCATGGCGCGGGTCTACTGGAAGGCGCTCGGCCATCCGACGAAGACCAAGGTGATCGCTCGCCGCAACGGCTATCACGGCTCTACGGTCGCCGGCGCTTCGCTCGGCGGCATGAAGTGGATGCACGAGCAGGGCAATCTGCCGATCGAGGGTATCGCCCATATCGGCCAACCCTATTGGTATGCGGAAGGCGGCGATCTCTCACCCGCGGAATTCGGCCTGAAGGTGGCCCGCGAACTGGAAGCGAAGATAGACGAGCTCGGTGAAGAGAATGTCGCGGCTTTCGTGGCGGAACCCATTCAAGGCGCCGGTGGGGTCATTGTGCCACCGGAAACCTACTGGCCGGAAATCGCCCGCATCTGCAAGGCGCGCAACATTCTGCTGGTGTCCGACGAGGTGATCTGCGGTTTCGGCCGCCTCGGTTCCTGGTTCGGCTACCAGCGTTTCGGCGTGGAGCCGGACCTCGCGCCTGTCGCCAAGGGCCTGTCATCCGGTTATCTGCCGATTGGCGGCGTCCTCGTTTCCGACCGCGTGGCGGATGTGATGTTGTCCGAGGTCGGTGATTTCAACCATGGCTTCACCTATTCCGGCCACCCCGTCTGCGCCGCGGCTGCTCTGGAAAATATTCGTATCATCGAGGATGAGGGGCTGGTGGAACGGGTGCGGGATGATATCGGCCCTTATTTTTCGCAAGGCTGGAAAAGCCTCACCGACCACGAGTTGGTGGGTGAGGCAGTGAATGTCGGCCTCATGGGTGGCCTGCAGCTTGCGGCCGACAAGGCGACCCGCAGGCGTTTTGCCAAGCCGGATGACATCGGCACCGCCGTGCGCAACCACTGCCTGGCAAACGGCCTCGTCATGCGTGCCACCGGCGACCGCATGCTGGCCTCACCGGCGCTGACGATCAGCCGCTCGGAGGTGGACCAGATCATCGAGACTCTGCGCAAGGGGCTCGATCACCTGCGCGATACACCGGAGCATTTCCAATAAAAGCGCGTAGTTGTTTTACGTCCGGGAAATGCGACAAAAAACTCTAAGGGAGAAATGAAATGGCAGGACAGGAACATCACTATGCCGTTCAGGTGAAGTGGACCGGCAATCGCGGCAAGGGTACCTCGGGCTACCGTGACTATGAACGCGACTACACGATTTCCACGTCCGGGAAAGCGGATATCGTCGGCTCTTCAGATCCCGCCTTTCGCGGCGATGCCTCCCGCTGGAACCCGGAAGACCTTCTGGTTGCCTCGCTCTCGGCCTGCCACAAGCTATGGTACCTGCATTTCTGCTCCGTCAACGGCATCATCGTTGAAGACTATGTCGATAATGCCGAAGGCACGCTGGTTATGGAAAAGGACGGCGCCGGGCAATTCAGCGAGGTGGTGCTGAAGCCGGTCATCACCATCTCGAAGGGTGATCTTGCGCGGGCTGATGAGTTGCACCACGATGCCCACGACAAATGCTTCATCGCCCGGTCGGTGAATTTTCCCGTGCGTGTGGAGGGGACAGTGAAGGTGGTTTGAAAGATCAGGCCAGTCGCAGACCGAGATGATCGGCCATAGGCTGAAAGTCTCGGTCGTTGTGCAGCAGTTCGTATCCGTTTTCGATGCAGTAAGTGCCGATGATGAGGTCGTTGTTTTTACGGATCGTATAACCGCGCCCCCGTAGGAAGCGGTAATTCGAGGCAGCCTTGATAGCGAGTTGGGGAGACATCATCGCGACGCAGGGAAATTCGCTTAACATTTGCTCCAGACGGCGAGCATGTTGGCCGTCGCGTGCACCCTGAAGAACCTCCAGGAGAACAATGTCTCCGACAAGGATGTTACTCTGCGTTATGGCGGTGCGAAGCTTTAAAGCGAGGGCGGGTGAATCTTTTCGAATGAGCGAAATCCATGCAGACGTATCTGCGACGATCATTTGGAATCCTCTATGTCCCAATCCGTTTCCGCATCCCAGTCCGTCCGCATCTCATCCAGATTGCCTTCCCAGCCCATGCCCTCTAATGCATCAAGCGCACGCATTTGACGGTGAATGCGCACGAGATCCCGCAATGCCTTTTCTACCGTCGCTTTTTTGGTGGAGAGACCGGTTATTTCCATCGCCTCGGCGATCAAGGCGTCATCAAGTTCAATGTTGGTGCGCATTGGGAAAACCTTGGTGTATCGATTTTCGAAACAATACACCAAGGACGTTTCTAGCGATATCTATTTTTACTGGAACGCCGTCTCGTAGAAGCTTCTGAGCTTGCGCGAATGCAGCGTTTCCGTTGGCATGGCGGCGAGTTTCTGCACGGCGCGGATGCCGATCTGCAGATGCTGGGCAACCTGCGTGCGGTAGAACTCCGTCGCCATGCCCGGCAGCTTCAATTCGCCGTGCAGCGGCTTGTCGGAGACGCAGAGGAGGGTGCCGTAGGGCACGCGGAACCGGAAGCCGTTGGCCGCGATGGTGGCCGATTCCATGTCGAGTGCGATGGCGCGCGATTGCGACAGACGCTTGACCGGGCCCGCCTGGTCGCGAAGCTCCCAGTTGCGGTTGTCGATCGTGGCGACGGTGCCGGTACGCATGATGCGCTTCAGCTCGAAGCCCTCGTAACCGGTGACTTCCGCAACCGCACCTTCCAGCGCCAGCTGCACTTCCGCCAGAGCCGGGATCGGCACCCAGACCGGCAGGTCGTCGTCCAGAACGTGGTCCTCACGCACATAGGCGTGTGCCAGCACATAATCGCCAAGGCGCTGGCTGTTGCGCAGGCCGGCGCAATGGCCAACCATCAGCCAGGCATGCGGGCGCAGCACGGCGATATGGTCGGTGATCGTCTTGGCGTTGGAAGGGCCGACGCCGATATTGACCAGCGTAATGCCGGCATGGCCCTTTTTCTTAAGGTGATAGGCTGGCATCTGCGGCAGGCGGCCAAGCACCGCATCCGTGTCCGGCCTGTCGGAACCGGCGGGGGTGATGATGTTACCCGGCTCCACGAAGGCCGTGTAGCCTTCGCCACCATTCTTCATCAATTGCCGCGCCCATGCGGCGAATTCGTCGATATAGAACTGGTAGTTGGTGAACAGCACGAAGTTCTGGAAATGGCTGGCGCTCGTTGCCGTATAATGGCTGAGGCGGGCCAGCGAATAATCGATGCGCTGCGCGGTGAACGGCGCAAGCGGCGCGGGTTCGCCGGGCACCTGATCATATTCGCCATTGGCGATGAGATCGTCGGTGTTGTTGAGATCGGGCGTGTCGAAAAGATCGCGCAACGGCACGTCGGACAGCGAGGATGCCGCCGCCGCCTCGACATAAGCGCCTTCGCCGAAGGCGAAATGCAGCGGAATGGGCGTGGCCGATTCGGCAACCGTCACCGGAACGCCGTGGTTCTTGATCAGAAGCCCCAGCTGCTCTTTCAGGTAGTGGCGGAAAAGCTCCGGCCGGGTGATCGTCGTCGTGTAGACGCCGGGGGAGGTGACATGGCCATAGGAAAGGCGCGAATCAACATGACCGAAAGTGGATGTCTCGAGGCTGACCTGCGGATAACAGGCGCGGTAGCGGCCGGTAATCGGCGCACCCTTGGCAAGTTCGGTGAAGGAGTTGATGAGGAACGCCGTATTGCGTTCGTAAAGCGCGGTCAAAGCCTCAACAGCTTCTTTCGGGTCCGTGAACGTCTGCGGCGCGAAAGGCTCGGGGCTGATGAAGGAGAAGGGCGGAATCGTTCGTTTTGCTATTGTCATGGCCCATTATAGGAGGCCTATTTCGACAGGCAAGCGACAGAAATACGAAGAAACTGAAAAGAAACGGAAAAATGGCTGCGGCAAAGGGCGGGCGGTGAAATCTCAGCCGAGCGCGCCGCGTTGCAGGCTCATCAGCAGCACGAAACCCGCGCCTTTGGATGCCGGGCGGGGATCTGCCTTGTAAACTGCAAGTCCCGCCACCGGGCCTAGAAAGATCGATGCCATCAGCACCAGTCTCAGTGCGGAAAACAGGCCGTTGGAAAAGCTCGTCGTCATCGGCCGGTCCTCACAGCACGACGGGGCAATTGGCGGCGGGTGCCGGGCTATGCTGGCAGGCAAGCGCCGCACCTGCATTCACCCGCTGAAAGCTGCGGTTGGGATTAACGACGAGCGAGGCGAAGGACATGGCGAAGATCGCCATGAGAAACGCGAAGATTGCCAGCCGGCTGATCAACTTTGTCATGTCCATTCCCCTTTATTGGAGTTCATGGACAGAGTTTTGCCACACTCGGACTGAACGGACCCTGAGACCCCGGTTCATATGGTGTTCAGGGAGATTAACGGGATACTTCCAGTGTGAATTAGGGCGGTGGCTGGCTTCAGCGGCCTCAAATCGCCTGCTTTTGCATCACGCCGGAGAGGCTACCGCACGGGCTGTGAGTTCGTTGACGAGGCCATCGAATGCTTCGGGATTGGCGATGTCGACGATAGGGACGTGATGGTGTCGCGCGGATGCCAGCATTTCGGTATTTTCGCGCAAGGACCGCTCAATGAAGGCGTCCATGGTCCGGCGCTGGCCCGCTGTCGCATCTTTATATCCTGCATAAGCGCGCATTCTGTCGGAGAGAAAGTTGTTCTGTGCGTGAAGAAAGACCCCGGCAACCGTTCTGCCCAGCAGGGGCGCTATAAATTCCGGCCGCAAGGCCGCGCCCTCGAAGACGACGATATTGCCGGTGTCTGTCTTGCTGTCGATCAGCCCGCGCACAAGCGGCCAGATATTCTGGTGATGCACCTTCAGAAACCAATGGATCGTTTCTGCCGACAGCTGCCTGTAATATTCCTCCACAGGCGCGGGTATGCCCGGCCATGGCCTTCCGGGGTGGCGTGCCAGGCTGTCGGTTGAAATTGACTCGCAGTGGAGCTTTTCGCTTAACAGGCCGGCTAGGGTGCTTTTGCCGACATGGGACGTACCCGAAATCAGGATTATGGAAAGGGTGGCAGGCATGCGTCGCTCTTAAGAGTGTTCGTTCGGGCCGCGACGATACATCAACGGATATATGCGTTACACACGACGTCCGTCTGCGACGACGGACAGGCTGTTACAAGCCTGTCCGCCGCATCTTATCTCACAACCGCGTCCAGGTCTGCGATTTGCACAGGATTTTCAGCACGCAGCCCTTCATGCTCAGCGAATTGCCGGAAACGGTGCCGGAGCCGCTATAGGTCTTGTCATTGGCGGGATCGGTAATATCGCCCGAATAGCTGTTTCCCTTGCCGGAAAGCTTGCCGATCTGTTTTCCCGCATGTTTGCCTGTCTTCAGCGTCACGCAGAAAGCTGCGCCGCAGGGGCCGATTACGGCTGTCTCGCCGCTCGCCGTCTTCCAGTTGCCTTCAATGGGCTCAGCAGCAAAAGCAAGGTTGCTGCCGATCAGCAGGCCTGCGGCAATCATCATCACACGCTTCATAAAAACTCCTCCGTCCATGTCGCGCTTTCTTTGCCCGTTTCGTCCTCCGCACGGGCATGCGGATAGTATTTGACGTTCACGTAAAAGGAAACAGAAAATTCCAGCTGCGAGACGGCATTTGCGTCGGTCAGGAGAGTGGGAGAGGGGCAATTCGAAAAACCGTTGTTTGGATCGTGGTGAATGAAGGGTTGAAATCCAATTCTAAAGTTTTCGTAAAATTCGCTCGAAAGTCCTTAATTTCCGCACCTCGTGATATTTAACAAAAACCCAATTTTACCAATCGTTTGCAGTTTGTTTGCGGCCCATTAATCATGCCTTTTAAGCGCCCGTTGAAAGCCTCATGACATATTGGGGTCATCAGAAGCGCAGGGAAAACCTGCCGGCCGGAAGAACAAAAAAGCCGCAAAAGACGGCAGTTCCAAAGGTTAGCCTCGACAAGAAGGCACTTGATGAAACAGGCGAGAAGACAGGGATTAAAACGATGGCACGCTTTGAAATTCGCGATATCGAAATGGCAGTTGCCGGTGGCGAAACCCGCGCCGACACCCTTTGCAATCTCGGCCTGGTCTATGCGACCGGCCGGGGATGCAAGGTGGATCTGGTCGCGGCCCACAAATGGCTCAACATCGCCGCGATCCGCGGATCGGAAAGAGCCGCTTCGCTGCGAGCAGATCTTGCCCGCAACATGACCAAGGCGGAACTGGCCGAAGCGCTGCGTGCCGCACGCGACTGGATGACGATGCACTGACGCACCTTATCCGCGACAGAATTTCCGGTCCGGTTCCCTCCAGTCCCGATGACCGGTACAAACGAAAGTAAACCCGAAGGGGAATGCGGCGAGGGCTTTGAAAAGGAGCTTTTGCGCTGACACATCAAACCGCGACCGGCAGGAACAAGGCCGGCGCGGTTTTCTTATGTCTGGCGATGTCGGTTGATGGAAAACGATTCGCGAACAGTGGTTTGGGGGCTGGTTTTGAAGCGATACGCGCAGTGCGCAGCAGCGGATTACATGCTTGCCGGAGCCCTCCGCCCTCATCCCTGTGCTTGTCACAGGGATCCAGCAGAAGCACGTCCGTGCGGCGAAAGACTCTTTTCAGCCCAAAGACTTGGGCTGGCTAGATTCCTGTGACAAGCACAGGAATGAGGGAGGCGTCGTCCGCCTCACCCAATCGCCTTGATGACCTTCGGCAATGCCTGTTCAAAAAGATCAAGCTTGTCATCAGGTCCCACACTCACACGAATGCAGCGGTTGAGCGGCGCCACGCCCGGCATGCGGATGAACACGCCATGTTCCATCAAGCCGTCGACGATGGCGCGGGCGTAAGTGCCGTCGCGCTGGCAATCGATGGTGACGAAATTGGTTGCCGACGGCAGGGGCGAGAGGCCGTTACTGCGGGCAATCGCGGAAATGCGATCTCGAGCCACCGCAATTTTTCCAACGACGTCATGCAGATAGGCCTGATCCTTCAGCGCCGCCAATGCGCCGGCGACCGAGACGCGTGCCATGCCGAAATGATTGCGGATCTTGTCGAAGGCTTCGACATTGCCGAGCGTGCCGATGGCATACCCCACGCGGGCGCCGGCAAGCCCATAGGCTTTCGAGAAAGTCCGCATGCGCAGGATGTTCGGCTGGCCGATAAGGGCGTCGATGCTTGGCACGGCGCTGGCAGGTGCGGTCTCGCAATAGGCCTCGTCCAGAATGAGCAGGCAGGTTTCCGGCAGCGCACGGGCAAAGGCCACGACCTCGCTTGCCTCCCACCAGCTTCCCATCGGATTGTCGGGATTGGCGAAATAGACCAGCGGTGCATTTTCCCGGATGACAAGATCGAGAAGCCCGTCGAGGTTCTCGTGATCGTCGACATATGGCGTGGTCACGAGTTTTCCGCCAAAGCCGTTCACATGGTAGTTGAAGGTAGGATAACCGCCGAGCGAGGTGACCACCGGCGTTCCCGGCTCAACGATCAGCCTGGCGATCTCACCCAGCAAACCATCGACACCGCCGCCAATGGCGATATTGCCACGCGAAACGCCGTAGTGGATGGCGAGTGCTTCCTTCAGTTCGAAATTTTCCGGATCGCTGTACATCCAGGTCTCGGCCGCAGCATCCCGCATGGCCATAAGCACGGATGGAGCAGGACCGAACCCGCTTTCATTGGCGCCTATCCGCGCTTCCACCTTCAGGCCGCGGCCCCGCTCGATGGCTTCCGGGCCGACGAAGGGAACGGTTGAAGGAAGAGAGACGGCAAGCGGCGTAAGACGTGAGAAAGCGGACATTGGCTGAGATTTCCAGTACCTGTTTGAAAACCCGGCACACAATAGGTGCAAAAAAACCGGACGCAAGTCGCGCCCGGTTGCCGGATGGCTGTTTTGGAACAGTTTTTTCCACCGTCGCGCCGTGAGAGAAAAACTCCGACGCGAATCGGTCGATGCGGCTCAGACACTGGTCTCGAAACTCAGCCTGCGCACATGGTGCAGGAATTCCGCGTCGATCAACATGTTGAATCCGATGGTGACCTTTTCCTCTTCCCTGCGGATCAGGTTGCAGCCGATCTCATCGCGAATGCCGAGAATTTCCAGATAGAAATTGGTGGGCATCTCCAGATGCGGGCTGACCTCAATCTCTGCGCCATAAAGCGAGATGCTGCGCACCAGGCAGCGCATGGTATCCTTGGCGCTGAGGTGATGCCCGATGAAGGTGATCTTTCCGGGCCGGTCGATCTGAAACTTCTCGTATTGCTCGTCCTGCGGGACGCTTTGACGGTGATCAATATGTAAAGCCATGACAACCTCCCGGATTGCCTTTTCCTGATGCCGATTTTAACGCGGCTTCCTTGCCAGTGCGTGAAGGAAATCCGCGCAATTGTCTGTTGTGCGTCTCGACATGGGCCAGACCGCCTGTCGGAAGCCGATGTTTCCCTTGAGGAAATGCATCCGGCTCCTTCCGGTTGCAAGGGTGTCGCAGTATGGGGTGATAATGTGTCATGCTTGCACCGGGCTGGTGGCGCTGTACGGTTGACGCGGGCCGTACTTGGCGTTACGCCTGATCCCGCAATATGGCTTCGCAGGGTGCGGCAAATCTGCCCATTGGCGATTGTTCTGGGAGTGAAATGTGGCGGGAAGGCTGGTAATCGTCGGGGCGGGGCAGGCCGCTTTCGCGCTGGCGGCAAAGCTCAGGGCGCTGAAGGATGAGCGCCCCATCACCATCATCGGCTCGGAGGATGCCTATCCTTATCAACGGCCGCCACTGTCGAAAAAATACCTTTTAGGCGAGATGAGCTTCGACCGGCTGATGTTTCGGCCTGAGGAGTGGTACGCGGAAAACAATGTCGATATCCGGCTCTCCACCTTCGTGGAGGAGATAGACCGCGCTGCCAAATCCGTTCGCATGCAGGATGGCAGCACGCTTTCCTACGACAAGCTGGTCCTGGCGACCGGTGCTGCACCACGCGAGCTGCCCGCCAGCATCGGCGGCGATCTCGAAGGGGTTCTGACCGTCCGCGACAAGCGCGATGCTGACCGGCTGTTTGAGGAAATGAAACCCGGCCGCAGGCTGCTGGTTATTGGCGGTGGTTATATCGGTCTGGAAGCGGCAGCCGTCGCCCGCAAGCTCGGTCTCGAGGTCACGCTGATCGAAATGGCCGACCGCATTCTCCAGCGCGTGGCGGCAAAGGAAACCGCCGATATCATGCGCGGCATCCATCAGGAGCACGGCGTCTCCATCCGCGAAAAGACCGGCCTCGTGCGGCTCGTCGGCATGGATGGCCGAGTAGCCGCTGCCGAGCTTTCCGATGGTTCGGTGCTTGACGTGGATTTCGTCATCGTCGGCATTGGCGTAACCCCGAACGATCGCCTTGCCCGCGAATCGGGCCTCGATGTCGGCAATGGCATCGTGGTGGATGAACACACCCGCAGCTCGGACAAGGATATCCACGCGGTGGGCGATTGCGCGTTGCTGCCGTGGCGGGGCCAGCTTGTGCGTCTCGAATCAGTCCAGAACGCGGTTGATCAGGCCGAGGCCGCCGCTCACGTACTGGCAGGCGCCGAAGTCGCCTATGATGCCAAACCCTGGTTCTGGTCGGATCAATACGAGGTAAAGCTGCAGATCGCCGGCTTCAACCTCGGTTATGACGAGACGGTGCTGCGGCCCGGCGCGCGCGAAGGCAGCTGGTCAGTCTGGTATTTCCGCGACGGGCGATTCGTGGCGGTTGATGCCGTCAACGATGCCAAGGCCTATGTTTCCGGCAAAAAACTGCTCGATACCGGCGCTGAGCCGGATCGCGCCATCCTGGCGGACCCGTCCGCCGATCTGAAATTACTGCTTTCCTGAGGACATCATGCCCGCTCCCGAAAATCGTTTTAAAACATCCATCCACGCCGGCAGGCCGCAAATCGGCCTCTGGCTCGATATGGGTGAGGCCATCACGGCGGAAATTGCCGGAACAGCGGGTTTTGACTGGCTGGTCATCGATGGTGAGCATGGCCCGAACGATCTTCGCAGCATCATCGACCAATTGCGCGCTCTCGCCACATCGCCCGCCGAACCGGTGGTGCGTGTGCCCGTTGGCGAAAGCTGGATGATCAAGCAGCTGCTGGACGCAGGCGCCCGCACGCTTCTGGTGCCCATGGTCGATTCGGCGGCGCAGGCTGAAGATTTGGTCAGTGCGATGCACTATCCGCCGCGCGGCATTCGCGGCATGGGGGCGGCGGTTGCCCGCGCCTCAGCCTTCAACACCATAGCCGATTATGCCGACAGTGCGTCCGACAGCGTGTGCCTGCTGGTGCAGGCGGAAACGCGCGCCGCGATCAATGACCTCGACAATATTCTTGCGGTGGAAGGTGTGGACGGCATCTTCATCGGCCCGGCCGATCTTGCTGCGGATATGGGCTATCTCGGCAGGCTGGACGAGCCGGAAGTGCAGGCCGTAATCGAGGCAGCGATCGTCAAGATCGTCGCGGCCGGCAAAGCTGCCGGCATTCTCACCTTCAACGAGACCTTCAATCGCCGTTATCTGGAACTCGGCGCATCTTTCGTGGCTGTTGGCGCAGATGTCACGGAGTTTTCCAATACACTGCGAGCGCTCTCCAGCCGCTACAAGGGCGGCTCAGCGCCTGCGCCATCCAAATCCGGATATTGAGTCTTAGTCATCGTTGCTGGCGTTCAGCTTTTCCGGCGGAATGCCTTCTTCGCCGGAAGCGAGATAACCGTTATTGATGAGTGCCGCGCGGACGATGCGCTGGATAGCCTCATCCCTGTCAATGCCGTGATCTCTCGCGAAATCCGACAATGCTTCTTCAAGATCGCTGCTGAACACCATTTCCGCCCCCTGTTCGTCAATTCTCTGAAATAAATGCAAACAGGCAAGGCGGAACGTATCCCGCCTTGCCTGAATTCTAGCCTCTAGTGCGGCAATCAGCGCCAGCGATAAAGGCTGCTGTTCGAAGAACTCTGCTGAGTACCAGCGCCGACCGCATAACCGATCGCAAAGCCGAGTGCGCCGACGATCGTCAGCAGCGAGGTTGCAGTGCCGGGGTTTTCCTTGACTGCTTCCACAACGTTCTGGCCCTGGGCGCGCACATTGCTTGCCGCCTTGCGAACGCGGCCACGAGCCTCATCCAGAAATTCGGATGCATCTTCACCAACGCCTTCCGCACGAGCGGAAACGGACTTGGAGAGAGACGAAATCTGCGAACGCAACTCCGCAATCTGGTTTTCGATCGTATCTTCGACAACATTCAGTTTGGTCTGAGCCATTAGAACACCTCTTTTTGTTACCGAAGCCAGAACGTGCCGGAAGAGAAGAAGTTCCCCAATGGCCCGCAAAGTTTCGCTGGCGGGTGTTCGGCCAACAGGTTTTTCGGCTTCTTGGCGAAAAACCCTTGCATTCATTTTTTTAAAGCAATAATCAGGCCGCACCGGAGAGGTGGCCGAGTGGTCGAAGGCGCTCCCCTGCTAAGGGAGTATACGTCAAAAGCGTATCGTGGGTTCGAATCCCATCCTCTCCGCCATTTCGGCACGAAGCCTGAAATTATAAATCTCCCTAAACAGCTACTTCTTCCCAGCAGGCACCCAAAGCATGCGTTTCCGCATGCCAGTTCGTTCTTCAGCACGTTTCGCGAAACGCCGGACCCCTGCGATAAACCGGATGATAGTGGAGAGAGCTAATGCGCCGACGCGATTCTGCCCCTCGTTTCTTGCAGGCAGTTACAAAGCACTCTGTACCCAAGTGACACACACTCGTATCCCGCGCCGTTTTCGCGACTCGTCCCATAACGCTTGCGGACGCAATCGGCCAAACAATTGAAGTGCCGGAGCCTGCGAGCCGAATCGTTGATGGGGAATCGGTGGCGAACCGCTCGGGTTTCACTGTTGTTTCTATGTGCGCACCGGGGAGCCATACTAAGTGTGGCGCCGGAGCGGGGCAAAAGTTTCCGTCGCCCTTCCCCTGCGGGGCAAGGGATCTCCGAAAAGGCCTATAGTTTAGAAAGACCTTGTTAACCGCGCTAACTAACGGATTTTCAAGTCATTTCTTAACGCATGGTAAAGCCGCCTATGGGCCGTGTGCCCACTGTGTGCTGTTTCCGCAACAAACCGAAATGAAGCATGTACGTAAATGCGCTTTATCGGATGTTGGCGATTGCAAGCGGCGAAACCTTTTGTATTTTCACGACCAGAAGCGAGGCGGTGGATCGTTTGGCTTCTAAGAACACGGGAATGGGGCAGGGAATGCTGTCCTTCGGCAAAAGTACCCAGACCCACTTAAAAACTTTGACTGGAGGTCAATCATGAACATCAAGAGCCTTCTCATCGGCTCCGCTGCGGCTCTCGCAGCAGTATCCGGCGCTCACGCTGCCGACGCTATCGTCGCTGCTGAGCCTGAGCCCCTGGAATACGTTCGCGTTTGCGACGCTTTCGGCACCGGCTTCTTCTACATCCCCGGCACCGAAACCTGCCTGAAGTTCGATGGTTACATCCGTTTCCAGACCGACTTCGGCCGTAACAAGTCCGGCACGTCTGACTGGGATTCGTTCACGCGCGCTCAGTTCAACATCGACACCCGCACCGACACCGAGCTCGGCGCTCTGCGTGGTTACATCGGTCTTCGTGGCCAGGCTGACAACGACAGCAACCGTGGCGTTGTTGTTGACCAGGCTTTCATCGAACTCGGCGGTCTGAAGGTCGGTTACTACTACAACTGGTGGGATGATGGTCTCTCTGGCGAAGTTGACGTACTCAGCTCTAACCAGACCCGTCTGAACGCTGTCCGCTACACCTACGACGCTGGCTCGTTCTACGTTGGTGTTGCTGTTGAAGAGCTGGAAGCTGCTCGCGGCGGTTCCAACATCTCCGACGACTTCCTAAAGGGCGGTTCGTTTGAGCGTGCGAACAACGTAGGTATCGACGCTATCATCGGCGCGAAGTTCGGCGCAGTTTCTGCCAACCTGCTCGGCGGCTACGACACCGATGCTGAAGAAGGCGCAGTCCGTGCTATCGTAACGGCTGACATCGGCCCAGGCACTCTTGGTCTCTCTGGCGTTTGGGCTTCTGGCGCAAACCGCTACTACGAAGAGTCCGAGTGGACCGTTGCTGCTGAATACGCCATCAAGGCAACTGACAAGCTGACCATCACCCCCGGCTTCCAGTACTTCAACACGATCGACCTCGGCGCTAACAACGACTGGGTTGGCGATCGCGATGCATGGAAAGCTGGCGTAGCTGTTGGCTACAAGATCACCCAGGGCCTCTCCACGCTCGTTTCGGTTAACTACCAGGACGTAGACGGCACCGAAGGTGTTGATACGGGTGCCGGCGACAGCTGGGTTGGTTTCGTTCGCCTTCAGCGCACGTTCTAATCTGATCTGACATCGTCAGTGATGGAAAGCCCGGCTCTTGAGCCGGGCTTTTTCGTTTGATGCACATTGGCGAGGGGCAGGCAAAGCGTCGATTGGCCGGCGTTTCGATATCCCGGCGACTTTCCGTTACGGCTTAAGTCGGTTTGTATCGTTGCCGATTCGTCTGCCACTCAACTGTTTTGGGCCTGTCGAACTGGGAACTGATTCTCTCCTGCTGCGGATGGAAGCATTGCTGCCGACAGCCCGATTTCCCACCAATGGCACCGCGTTTCAGACGATTTCCCATGGCGCAGCGATGTCAGAATTCTGGCGGTGGGATGAGGAATGACTTATCTCATTTATCGGCATTTCGCTTAAGTCGCTGAAAAGCATGAATTATTAACGTTTTGTTAGGAAGTGCTGCCCGTCGGTTAGAATTGTAGCTATTTCGCAACAATGCAAAACTAAGGTCCCCTTACTGTCTTCCTTTTGTCATCATTGGGATTGCCTCCCCGGCCGGTTTTGGCTCTAATCACCTCCATAAGCGGCACGCATTTAGTTGTGTTTCCCCACCCGCTGCTTAGAAATTTAAGCGTTTGACTGGAGGTCAACCATGAACATCAAGAGCCTTTTGATCGGCTCCGCTGCGGCTCTCGCAGCAGTATCCGGCGCTCACGCTGCCGACGCTATCGTCGCTGCTGAGCCTGAGCCCCTGGAATACGTTCGCGTTTGCGACGCTTTCGGCACCGGCTTCTTCTACATCCCCGGCACCGAAACCTGCCTTAAGTTCGACGGTTACATCCGTTTCCAGACGGACTTCGGTCGTAACCAGTCCGGTACGTCTGACTGGAACTCGTTCACGCGCGCCCAGTTCAACATCGACACCCGCACCGACACCGAACTCGGCGCTCTGCGTGGTTACATCGGTCTTCGTGGCCAGGCTGACAACGACTCGAGCCGCGGCGTAAACGTCGACCAGGCTTTCATCGAGCTCGGCGGCCTGAAGGTCGGTTACATGTACACCTGGTGGGATGACGATCTCTCCGGCGAAACCGATATCCTGTCTTCGAACACCACCCGTGGCAACGCTCTGCGTTACACCTACGATGCTGGTTCGTTCTATGCTGGTATCAGCGTTGAAGAACTCGACTCGGTACGTGATGGCAATTCCAACCTCGGCGTTGCCAAGGGTGGCGTCTTTGAAGGCCCGAACAACGTTGGCGTCAGCGGTATCGTTGGTGTTAAGTTCGGTGCTGTCACCGCCAACCTGCTCGGCTCTTACGACACGGACCAGGAAAACGGCGCAATCCGCGCTATCCTGTATGCTGACATCGGTCCCGGCACCTTCGGTCTCTCTGGCGTTTGGGCTTCTGGCGCAAACTACTACTACGAAGAGTCCGAGTGGGCAGTTGCTGCTGAATACGCAATCAAGGCAACTGACAAGCTGACCATCACCCCCGGCGCTCAGTACCTCGGCACGATCGATATCGCTCCTGATGGTGACTTCACCGGCGACAACGATGCATGGCGCGCTGGCCTGACGGTTGATTACAAGATCACCCAGGGTCTCGATGCCAAGATCGCTGCAAACTACCAGGACGTCGATGGTCCGACCGGCGACAGCTGGACCGGCTTCGTTCGCCTTCAGCGCACGTTCTAATCTGATCTGACATTGTCAGTGATGGAAAGCCCGGCTCTCGAGCCGGGCTTTTTCGTTTGAGTGCCGTGAAAGCGTAACTGCCCGGTGCATCCTGAAAACAAAAAAGCACCGGGCCAGCCGGTGCTTCGATATTGTCACAGTCATCAACCGATAACCTCGATTGTTACCCCGCCCGGCCATGACGCAGGTCATCGACGATATCGGCCTGTTGTCCAAGCCTCGTCTTGTAGACCTGATAATTCTCCATCACCCGCTGCACGTAATTGCGTGTTTCGGGGAAGGGGATGCGCTCGATCCAGTCCACGACATCGTCGATAGGCTTGCCACGCGGGTCGCCGTAGCGGGCGATCCATTCCGGCACGCGTTTCGGGCCGGCATTATAGGCGATGAAGGTGAGGATGTAGGAGCCGCCGAAACTGTCGATCTGTTCGCCGAGATAATGTGCGCCGAGCGTGGCGTTATATCCGGCGTCGCTGGTCAGCATCGCCTGCGTGTAGGGCAAGCCGTGGCGCCCGGCCACGCCCTTGGCGGTTCCGGGCAATAATTGCAGCAGTCCGCGGGCATTGGCAGCGGAGACGGCGGCCGGGTTGAAGGCGCTTTCCTGCCGGGCGATGGCATAGGCAAGCGCCTTGCCGGAGCCGGCAATATTGGCACTGGCGGGAATGACACCGAGCGGGTAGGCAAGGGCGGCCGCATCGATGCCGCGGCTGAAGGCCGTCTTGCCGATTTGCAGTGATACCTGATGGTTGCCGTTGCCCTCCGCCCTTGCTGCCAGAATGGCAAGCTCGCCCGGGCTGTCGAGCTGATCTGCCAATGACCTGTAGAGGCTGTCGGCCCGCCAGCCGTAGCCTGCGGCTTCCAGCCTGTCGATGGCCCGCACGGCTTCGCGGCCGGCAAATCGTTCACGGTCGGCAGCGCTCGGGGCAGGGTATGTGACGTTCAGCGTCTTTGCATCGATTCGTGCGGCGGCAAGCTGGCCGTAAAAGGTGCCGGAATGGGCAGCCGCCTTGGTGAAGAAATCGCGGGCATTGCCCGGCCCGCCCACTTCCGCCGCCCGCCCCAGCCAATAATAGGCCCGCGAGGCGGACAGTGGCCGGTTCGAGGTCTGCAAAAGGGTGTTGAAGTGGCGTGAGGCCGTGGCGGGATCGCGCAGCGCCCGCAACGCATACCAGCCGGCATGGAATTCCGCATCGGCAACATCGACGGCTGATGTGGCCGAATGATTGGCAACGATGCGATAGGCTTCGGCAAAATCGCCGCGATCGGCGACGCCGCGCGCGATGATTCGCCGCTCGTTCCACCATTCGCCGGGATTGACGAGTTTTGCCGTGTCCTTCGGCGCCTGCTTTAAAAGTGCTGCGGCTTCCGGATATTTCTGCTGGTTGCGGAGATTTTCGATGCGCGCGAAGAGAAAAGCAGGGTCGCTGCGCAAGTTGGCGTCAACCTTGCCCAGCAGCGCCACGGCATTGCCTGAGCGCTGCAGCACGGCGGCCCAGGCATTGTAGAGCGACTGCGCCTTGCCGAGATCACCGAAACGTTTCGCCTGGCCGATTCGGCTGCGATACATCAGATAATCCATCCGCGCCTTGTGGTCGGCGGGCGTCAGATAAGTGGGGAACTCGGCAAGAACACGGTCTTCCATGTCCTTGTCCATGCCTTCGCTCACCCAGAGCTGGCGAATGAGGCGTTGTGCTTCCAAAGCCTTGCCGGAAGAGGTGAGGGCCTTGGCCAGCACAACGGTGCCCTCGGCTGTTTCCGGCCGGCCGCTGCCAAAAGCGGCAAGCACCTGGGGCGCCGGTGGATTTTCGCGGTAAAGCGCCTTTTCGGAATTGGCGCGCAGCGTCGCCGCACCCGGCCACCCCGCCAGTTCGCTCTGGGCTGTAGTGATTTCGGCGGAAGGCACGTCCTTCTGGCCGGAAATGGCAATCGCCCAGGTAAGAATATGCCGGTCGAGACTGCCTGTCTGCATGGCGTTGCGAAGGGCGATGGCGCGTGTCGTGTCGCGGCTGGAAAGCGCATCCAGTCCGGCTTTAAGCTGGCTCGCATCGTCAGGCCGGTTAAGGCGTGGTATGGCGCCGGTAATTTCGGGTGAGGCCGGCATGAAGGCGGGAACAGCAGGCGCATTCGGCTTCACATAGGGAAGCGGCACGGCAGCTTCCGGCACGGGGCCGGCCAGCGCGTTCCAAACGGTCGCGGCAAGACCTGCCGCCATCAATCCCCAAACTGTCTTTTTCATACCGCTCTTCATCACTGGACGGAAACAATCGACCTTCTTGTATTGTCGTTTCATTGCAGCGGGATTGCGAAATGCGCCAGTGCGTTGCACCTATGAGTTTCGCCTCAGATCCCGCTCTGGAATCTACGGAGACTGTGCTTAACGAAACCTTACTTTCCGCTCGGCACTCCAATCAACTTTTATTCACCGGTCTGCGAGCGGCGTAAAATTCCACCGCCTCGTTTTTTGCCTGCCGCGTGAGCTTCCGCGACTGTCACACTTCCGACAATTTCGGACAAAATAGGCTGCCTTTGCGCTTGTCGGCGCCAAGGGCTGGCACTAATGTGTGCCGGTTTTAACCATCGAATGCGGCCGAAGCATGAACCGGCTCGGCGCCAGGAGCTTTGTATGTTCAAGGGATCAATTCCCGCCCTCATTACCCCGTTTACGGACAATGGTGCCGTGGACGAACAGGCATTTGCCGCCCATGTGGAATGGCAGATTGCCGAAGGCAGCAACGGACTTGTGCCTGTGGGCACGACGGGGGAATCTCCAACCCTGTCCCATGACGAGCACAAACGTGTGGTCGAGCTGTGCATCGAGGTAGCGGCGAAACGGGTTCCGGTCATCGCGGGCGCTGGCTCCAACAATACCGATGAAGCGATCGAACTTGCCCTGCACGCGCAGGATGCCGGCGCGGATGCGCTGCTGGTGGTCACCCCCTATTACAACAAGCCGACGCAGAAGGGGCTTTTCGCCCATTTTTCCGCAGTTGCGGAAGCGGTGAAACTGCCGATCGTCATCTATAACATCCCGCCGCGTTCGGTGGTGGATATGTCGCCGGAAACCATGGGTGCGCTTGTGAAGGCGCACAAGAACATCGTCGGCGTCAAGGATGCGACTGGCAAGCTCGACCGCGTCTCCGAACAGCGGATTTCCTGCGGCAAGGATTTCATCCAGCTGTCCGGCGAAGATGGCACGGCACTCGGCTTCAACGCCCATGGCGGCGTCGGCTGCATTTCGGTCAGCGCCAATGTTGCGCCACGCCTCTGTTCCGAATTCCAGGCGGCCATGCTTGCAGGCGACTACGCCAAGGCGCTGGAGTATCAGGACCGCCTGATGCCTCTGCACCGGGCCATCTTCATGGAACCTGGTGTCTGCGGCACAAAATATGCGCTTTCGAAGACCCGTGGCGGCAACCGCAAGGTCCGCTCGCCGTTGATGAGCACGCTGGAACCGGCAACGGAAGCGGCAATCGACGCGGCGCTGAAGCATGCCGGCCTGATGAACTGACGGACACCTGAAACCCGAAAGGCGCGCAATGGGACTGCTTCGCGACAGAAGCCGTTTCGCGCGCCTTTTCTTTTCGTAACGACGATACTAAATAGAAACGTGAAAACCGCTCGTGGCGGACAAGCCGCAGGCGCAATAAGAAAAACAAGGGATTGAAATATCATGGCCCCCAAAGGCAGCCAGCGCGTGGTGAACAAGATCGTTGCGGAAAACCGCAAGGCTCGTTTCAACTACGAAATCATCGACACCTATGAGGCGGGTTTGGTGCTGACCGGCACCGAGGTCAAGGCGCTGCGCGAAGGCAAGGCTAATATCGCCGAGTCCTACGCATCGGACGAGGGCGATGAAATCTGGCTCATCAATTCCCACCTGCCGGAATATCTGCAGGCCAACCGCTTCAACCACGAGCCGCGCCGCCGTCGCAAGTTGCTGCTGAACAAGCGCGAGATCAACCGTCTACGCGCCGGCATCAACCGTGAAGGCATGACGCTGGTGCCGCTGAAGGTCTATTTCAACGAAAAGGGCCGTGCGAAGCTGGAACTGGCACTGGCCAAGGGCAAGAAGCTGCACGACAAGCGCGAGACGGAGAAGGAACGCGACTGGAACCGGCAGAAGTCGCGGCTGCTGAAGGGCAACAACGCCTAGAGCTCATCCCTCATTCCTGCACTTGTCGCAGGAATCAAGCCGCCGCGCGTCTGCGCGGCGAGCGAGTTCTTTTCAGCCCAAGGATTTGGTCTGGCTAGATTGTTGTGACAAGCACAGAAATGAGAGCGGGGATGCTTTCGCCTCTTGAATAGACAGCTCTCACGCCGCCCTGTAAGTCCGCTCCACATAGGAGGTGGACGCCGAAACGCTGAACCGGCTGACCAGTGCCGCCAGATTGGCGCTCACATCGCTCAGATTGTGCGTGGCCGCGTTGGTTTCTTCCACCATGGCCGCATTCTTCTGGGTCAGATTGTCCATGCTGTTGATGGCGGCGCTGATTTCCTGAATGCCGACGGACTGCTCCTGGGCCGCCTTGGTCAGTGAGGTGATATGTTCCTGAATATGATCCACCTTGTTGCCGATCGTATTCAGCGATTGCCCGGTTTTATTGACCAGCGATACGCCCTGCATCACATCCTCCGAGGATTTGGTGATGAGGGTCTTGATCTCCTTGGCGGCGTTGGCTGAACGCTGTGCCAGCTCGCGCACTTCCTGGGCGACGACGGCAAAACCCTTGCCAGCTTCACCGGCACGCGCGGCTTCCACACCGGCATTCAGCGCCAGAAGGTTCGTCTGGAACGAAATCTCGTCGATGACGGAAATGATCTGGGTGATCTTCTGCGACGATTCCTCGATGGCGCCCATCGCTTTTACCGCTTCCGTCACCACATCCCGTGACCGCGCCGCTTCGGCGGCCGAGCTTTCGACGATGGCCTTGGCTTCTTCGGAGCGCTGCGCCGAAAGCTTGGAAATGGTGGTGATTTCCTCCACGGCGGCGGCGGTTTCCTCAAGGGCTGCTGCCTGCTGCTCCGTTCTGCGGGCCATGTCGTCGGTCGCCGATGTCAGTTCGCGCGTATTGCCTGATATCTTGTTGGCTTCCTCGACGATCTGCGAGAATGCACCCGCGAGATTGCCGACCGCAGCGTTGAAATTGGCAATCAGCCCCTCGAATTGTGGTGCAGTCTTTTCATTGATGCTGGAGGTAAGGTCGCCATTCGCCAGCTTGTTCAGGGCGTTGTTGAGCAGTTCGAGAACGTGCTCCTGCTCCTTCTTCATCTGCGCCTGTTCCTCCTCGACCTTCAGCCGCTCGGCGGCAAGCACGTCGAGGTATACGGAGATCGAATAGTCCATGTCGAGAAGGGCGGCCTTGATCGTTACCGTCAGGGCGTCGTTCAGCTTCTTGGCCTTCTTTTCCTGGAAAAGGCCCTTCAGTTCCGAATTGACGACGGCTTTGACGATGCCATCAAGCATCAGCGCGTAACCGCCAATATACCATCTCGGCTCCAGCCCCAGCCTTGCATGGGTACGGCCGATGGCCGTCACGGCATCGGTATAGTCCGAGTTGAAGGTGCCGGAGGCAATTCTTGCCCAGTGTTTCATCTGCATGCCTTTGGCATGCTGGACATGCGCGTCGCTTGCAAAGAATTTCGCCGTTTCCGGCACGGAGCGCGCCTTCGCATAAAACCGGTCGAGAGAGGCGTCGAGCGAGCCTGTAATGACGCCCTTCATGTCCGAAAGGTTTTGCCGTTGCTCCTGGCCAAGCCCCAGAAAATTAAGTCTTTCGTCGAGTTGTTGATTGGTTTTTACTTGGCCATGCATGTCTGAACATCCTGATTTGACACCGAAATCATGTCGTTGGTGCCGTTGGGTGATTTAGACACGTCTAAAATTAACCAAGATATAATTTTGACTGGCCGAATTTGATGTTTGTTAATTTTAAGAGGAATTTTCCGGCAGGAATACACGGTTGTGGCGCCAAACAAAAACGCGCCCGCCTTGCAGACGGACGCGTTCTCATTAGGTCGGCGGCTTAAAAACCGGGATCAGATCGTTTCGGGGCTTTCGACGTGCCGGGCAGGGCGCTCGTTCGGATCACGCCCGATTTCGGCCTTCAAGGTCATGAGATCAATGAAGTGATCTGCCTGCCTGCGCAGATCGTCGGCGATCATTGCGGGCTGCGTTGCCATGGTGGACACCACGGAAACCTTGCGGCCCTTGCGCTGAAGCGCGTCCACCAGCTTTGTGAAGTCGCCGTCACCGGAAAACAGAACCAGATGATCGACGGTCTCTGACTGTTCCATGGCATCGACAGCAAGTTCGATATCCATGTTGCCTTTGATCTTGCGGCGACCGAGCGCGTCGGTGAATTCCTTCGCCGGCTTCGTCACGACCTTGTAGCCGTTATAATCCAGCCAGTCGATCAGAGGGCGGATCGAGGAATATTCCTGATCCTCGATCAATGCGGTGTAATAGTAGGCGCGCAGCAGGTATCCGCGCTTCTGAAACGCCTTAAGAAGCTTGCGATAGTCGATATCGAACCCCAGGCTTTTAGATGCTGCATAAAGATTGGCTCCATCTATAAAGAGCGCAATTTTCTCCCGTGGATCGAACATTCCATCCCATTCCTTTTTTGGAAAGGCCATTATCTGGCTTTTATTTCCGGTCGCAAATGCGAAAAATCATGTCGTATCAACGAATTTTGCGTAGCGCCGTTGCGTTTTAAGTAAGGTAACTTCACCCGTATTCCAAGACAATTCTTCTAGACATTTTGTTCATCAGACGCCAAACAAGGGCAATAAGGTGCCAAAAGACGCCAAAGACAGGAAAAACTTGAATTCCGCGGCCAATGGCTGTATCGGAAGCTGGAAGGCTTCGTCGCGAGGAATCCAAAGCGTTTTTCGCAAGGCACGAAGCGCAGATTCAATAGGTTAGAGCATCCCTTGTGCATCCTCAAGAAAGCACGGCGCTCTGATCCACGACATTACGACTCGCAAAGGACAGGCAATGGCCCGCGTCACAGTTGAAGATTGCATTGATAAAGTAGACAACCGTTTCGAGCTGGTCCTTCTCGCCAGCCACCGTGCGCGCCAGATTTCCCAGGGCTCGTCCATCACGGTTGACCGCGATAACGACAAGAACCCGGTCGTCGCTCTGCGCGAAATCGCCGACGAGATGCTCTCGCCCGACGACCTCAAGGAAGATCTCATCCATTCGCTGCAGAAGCATGTGGAAGTGGACGAGCCCGAGCCCGATCCGGTTACGCTGGCAGCCTCCGCTACTGCCGATGGCGAAGAGGACGACCAGCCGGAAACCGTTACTTTCGACCAGATGTCGGAAGAAGAACTGCTGGCCGGTATCGAAGGCCTTGTGCCGCCGGAAAAAAATGACGACTATTGATCTGACTTTATGACGCCATTGGCAGGCGGTGGTTACCGTCTGTCAATATTTGCCGTCATAATCTGATCCCTATTGATGCAGCATTGTGCGCCGACCCCAAGGTTGGCGCGCTTTCTTTTTGTGGAATATCGCATGATGCGGCAATACGAACTCGTTGAGCGGGTTCAAAAATATAAACCGGATGCGAATGAGGCCCTGCTGAACAAGGCCTATGTTTATGCAATGCAGAAACATGGCCAGCAAAAGCGGGCCAATGGCGACCCCTATATCTCGCATCCGCTGGAAGTTGCCGCCATCCTGACGGAAATGCATCTCGACGAATCGACCATCGCGGTGGCGCTGCTTCACGATACGATCGAGGATACCACCGCTACCCGCGCTGAAATCGACGAGCTGTTCGGCGAGGATATCGGCAGACTGGTGGAGGGGCTGACCAAGCTCAAGAAACTCGATCTCGTCACGCGCAAGGCCAAGCAGGCCGAAAACCTGCGCAAGCTGCTGCTTGCCATTTCCGACGACGTGCGCGTTCTTCTGGTGAAGCTGGCCGACCGCCTGCACAACATGCGCACCATGGAATATATGCCGGCGGACAAACGCAGCCGCATTTCCGAAGAAACCATGGAAATCTATGCGCCGCTGGCCGGCCGCATGGGCATGCAGGACATGCGCGACGAGCTGGAGGACCTGTCCTTCCGTTACCTCAATCCGGAAGCCTATGAGACGGTGACCAACCGCCTTCAGGAACTGGAAACGCGCAACGAAGGGCTCATCAAGAAGATCGAGGACGAATTGCGCGAGCTACTCGTGGCGAATGGCCTTCTCGGCGCCAGCGTCAAGGGGCGTCAGAAGAAGCCCTATTCGGTGTTCCGCAAGATGCAGTCGAAATCGCTCTCTTTCGAGCAGTTGTCCGACGTCTACGGCTTCCGCATTCTGGTGGACGATATTCCTTCCTGCTACCGGGCGCTCGGCATTGTCCACACCCGCTGGCGCGTGGTACCCGGCCGCTTCAAGGACTATATCTCCACGCCGAAGCAGAACGACTATCGTTCCATCCACACCACGATCGTTGGCCCTTCGCGCCAGCGTATCGAGTTGCAGCTGCGCACCAAGCGCATGCACGAAATCGCCGAATTCGGCATTGCCGCCCATGCGCTTTATAAGGACGGCGAAAACGGGGAGGGCGATCTGCTCTCGCCGGAGAGCAACGCCTATTCCTGGCTGCGCCACACCATCGAATCGCTGGCAGAAGGCGACAGCCCGGAAGAATTCCTCGAACACACCAAGCTGGAACTGTTCCAGGATCAGGTGTTCTGCTTCACGCCCAAGGGCAAGCTGATTGCGCTGCCGCGTGGCGCGACGCCCATCGATTTCGCCTATGCGGTGCACACCAATATCGGCGACACCACAGTTGGCGCCAAGATCAACGGCCGGATCATGCCGCTTGTGACCCGGCTCAACAATGGCGACGAGGTGGAGATCATCCGCTCCGGCGTGCAGGTTCCGCCCGCCGCATGGGAAGAGGTGGTGGTGACGGGTAAAGCCCGCTCGGCCATCCGCCGCGCCACGCGCATGGCCATTCGCAAGCAATATTCGGGTCTCGGTTACCGTATTCTGGAGCGCACTTTCGAACGTGCCGGCAAGGCCTTCTCGCGTGACGCGCTGAAACCTGTGCTGCATCGTCTGGCGCAGAAGGATGTGGAAGACGCTATCGCCGCCGTCGGGCGCGGCGAGGTCTCCTCGCTCGATGTGCTGCGTGCAGTCTATCCGGATTATCAGGACGAGCGCGTGACGGTGAAGATGACCGGCGACGACGGCTGGTTCAACATGCGCAGCGCTTCCGGTATGGTCTTCAAGATCCCCGGAAAGTCGCGCTCCGTTCTGGAAGACGATGGCGCAGCCGAAATGCTCGATGGACCGGACCCGCTGCCCATCCGTGGCCTTTCCGGCAATGTCGATGTGCATTTCGGTGCCGCCGGCGCCGTTCCGGGTGATCGCATCGTCGGCATCATGGAAAAAGGCAAGGGCATCACCATCTATCCCATTCAGGCGCCGGCGCTGCAGCGTTTCGACGATGAGCCGGAGCGCTGGATTGATGTCCGCTGGGATCTTGATGAGGCGAACAAGTCGCGCTTCATGGCGCGGGTGATGATCAACGCGCTGAACGAACCCGGCACGCTCGCCTCCGTGGCGCAATCGATCGCGACGCTGGATGTCAACATACGCGCCCTGAATATGGTCCGCATCGGCACGGATTTTTCCGAACTGGCGCTGGATGTCGAAGTCTGGGATTTGCGGCAACTCAACCAGCTGCTGTCGCAGCTGAAAGACCTCGATTGCGTATCCACTGTCAAACGTGCCTTCGATTGAGGCATTTTTGATCATTCGCACATTCCAAAAGGCCGCTGTTATGCATTGGATGCATGGCAGCGGCCTTTTACTGTCTCTGGTCGCGCATGTGGTTTGCGACTATCTTCCTTTCAGAAATTGAAAACGGAAAACGCGGCGTGCCGGTGGTCCTACCCCGATGAGAAACGCCATTTCCAAACTGAAAGGACATGAAATCATGTTTACTCCGCTTCGCAAGATCGCCCGTGCAGTTCGTGGCAAGACGACCCAGGAACGCGAATTCGAATATCTCAGCGGCTCCGTGTCGAATGTCGACCTCGAGTTCCGCCAGCGCGAAATCGACCGCGGCCTGTTCCGCCGGTAATGCACTCAGCGCATGGCAGCCGTTCGCCATGCGTATGGGACTTGGAAGGTGGGTGGCCGTTATCGGTCAGCTCCTTCTCGTGTCTCGTAAGGCTGTGTGAACGCGCGTTACGAACGGGCGTGCACCGCTGTCCGGTCTAAATGATAGGACATGCTGCTTTTGAAACGAATTTGACGGCGAGAGGTGGTTGTTTCCTTGACGTCATCCTTGGCTGGTCCCAGGGATCTGATAACCTCGCATTCAATCAATCGTTTGCAAATCCTCGGGACAAGCCTGAGGATGACGTCAGAGTGTTCGGCAAGGTTCGTATACTCGGTGATGCCACGGGGTGTGGGCGGAATTCCAGCTAAAGGTCGGAATGACGGGGAAAATATGCCTGCAAAAGAAATCCCCGTGTCGTATACGATGCTCTTGGCTCAGCCGGGGCGATGAAATAGACTGCCCTCATGCCGTTTCGCCGCCGTGAACCCGTTGGTTTTTCAGATAAGATTCGTGACCTCTTTTGGCCGCGCACGGGTTTTACCCGTTCGCTGCGCTATATGAAGCTGCGTCTCCTGCGGTTGTCTGCGTCTCCGCATTCGATTGCCGCCGGTGTCGCGCTCGGTATCGGCGTGGCGTGGACACCGTTTCTCGGCGTGCATATCATTATCGCCATGGCGCTCGGTTTCCTCATGCGCGTCAATCTCGTCGCGGCAGCACTCGGCACCACCTTCGCCAATCCCCTGACATTTCCGTTCATCTGGGCGTCCACCTGGGAACTCGGGCATTTCCTGCTCGGACGACAGAAGGAGGCGGGGGGTGCGCATGTGGATTTCGTTGCGCTGTTCAGCCACCTCGAATTCCGGCAGATATGGAGGCCGGTGCTGGAACCCATGACCGTAGGTGCGCTTCTGCCCGCGGCCGTGAGCGCGGTCATCGCCTATATCACCGTCTATAGCCTCATCAGCGGTTTCCAGCGCCGCAAGATGGAAAATCTCGCGCATCGCGCCGCCAATAAAAACGCGTCTCTGGAGATGTTGAAATGATCCTTGGATTGGGCAGCGACCTGATCGATATCCGCCGCGTCGAACATTCGCTCACCCGTTTCGGTGAACGTTTCACGCACCGCTGTTTCACCGATATCGAGCGCGCCAAGTCCGATGGCCGCAAGAACCGCGCGGCATCCTACGCCAAGCGTTTCGCCGCCAAGGAAGCCTGTTCAAAGGCGCTCGGAACCGGCCTTGCGAACGGCGTTTTCTGGAAGGACATGGGGGTCGTCAATCTGCCGGGCGGCAAGCCGACCATGGCGCTCACCAACGGTGCCGCAGAAAGGCTGGCGGCGATGCTGCCCGCCGGTCACCGCGCCAATATCCATCTGACCATCACGGACGATTACCCTTACGCTCAGGCATTTGTGATTATCGAGGCGCTTCCCGTGAGCGACTGAGACCGGCGGCTGCCGCATTGGCGGCCTATTTGCAGGCGTATGACAGAAGCGCTTCCCTTCCGGCTGGAAAGGTTCTAGAGAAGTCGCAGAAATATGAAAGCGTCGCTGGCTGCGTGAAAAATTGCTTCACCCCGCCGCAGTCGCGAGCAACAACGGCCCGGACGCCTCCGTCAAATCGCAGGAACCGGTAAACAATCAGGCAGGTCTTTAAGTGTCCGAAAAAGCTGAAAAGAAGCAGAACGCCCTCTGGGAAAACGTCAAGGTCATCATTCAGGCGCTGCTGCTGGCCATGGTCATCCGCACCGTGCTGTTTCAGCCCTTCACGATCCCTTCAGGTTCGATGATGCCGACGCTGCTGGTAGGCGACTATCTTTTCGTCAACAAGTTCTCCTACGGCTATTCGAAATATTCGCTGCCCTTTTCGCCGAACCTGTTTTCCGGCCGTATCCTCGAATTCAGCAAGCCCAAGCGTGGCGATGTCGTGGTCTTCCGCCTGCCGCCCAATCCTGAAGTCGATTACATCAAGCGTCTCGTCGGCTTGCCCGGTGACCGCATCCAGGTGACGAACGGCGTGCTGTTCATCAACGGCCAGCCGGTTCCGAAGCAGCCTGATGGCACCTTCACCTCCGATTACCGTGCCGATCCGGGCGCCAATGTACCGGTGTTCCGCGAAACGCTCGATAATGGCGTCACCTTCGACACGCTCGACCAGTCGCCCGATTCGCGCGGCGACAACACCCGCGAATTCCTGGTGCCGGAAGGCCATTATTTCATGATGGGCGATAATCGCGACAACTCGCTCGACAGCCGTTTCGATGTCGGTTTCGTGCCGGAAGAAAACCTGATCGGCCGCGCCAGCGTCATCTTCTTCTCGCTGGGCAATGACACGCCGTTCAGCCGCATTTGGGACTGGCCGTCCAACATGCGCTGGGACCGTCTCTTCAAGGTTGTGGGATGAGCAAGACCAAGCCGCTGTCGATTGCGGAGATTTCCCGTCTCGAAGCGTTGATCGGATATGAATTCAAGGAAAAGGCCCGGCTCGACCGGGCCTTGACCCATGCGAGTGCCCGTTCCGCTGCGGCGGGCAATTACGAGCGGCTGGAGTTTTTGGGCGACCGCGTTCTCGGCCTTTGTGTTGCCGAGCTGTTGTTCTCCACCTTCCGCAACGCCAGCGAAGGGGAGCTTTCGGTTCGCCTCAACCAGCTTGTCAGCGCCGAATCCTGCGCCGCTATCGGCGACGAAATGGGCCTGCATAATTTCATTCGCACCGGATCGGATGTGAAGAAGCTGACCGGCAAGGCGATGCTGAACGTGCGCGCCGATGTGGTCGAAAGCCTGATCGCCACTCTCTATCTGGATGGTGGTCTGGAAGCATCCCGCAAGTTCATTCTGAAATACTGGCAGGGCCGCGCAACGCGCGTGGATGCCGGACGGCGCGATGCCAAGACTGAATTGCAGGAATGGGCGCATGCCAGATTTGCGGTTACGCCCGCTTATCGGGTTGACGATCGCTCCGGACCGGATCACGATCCTAGCTTCACCGTGACGGTGGAAATTCCCGGCGTGAAGCCGGAAACCGGCGTCGAGCGTTCCAAGCGCGCAGCCGAACAGGTGGCAGCAACCAGATTGCTGGAACGCGAAGGCGTCTGGCAGAAAAGCTCCACCTAGAACTGAGCGCCCGAAAGATAGTGGCGCTAAAATCGAGCGCATGGCGAACCTTGTGGCCGCATGTTGAATACCTCAGACCTTGAATGGATATCATGACCGATCACGAAAACCCCGCCGTTGCCGGCGAAGACATCGCCCTTCCGACCCGCTCCGGCTTCGTGGCCCTCATCGGCCCGACCAATGCCGGCAAGTCGACGCTGGTCAACAGGCTGGTGGGTGCAAAAGTTTCGATCGTCAGCCACAAGGTACAGACGACGCGCGCGGTGATGCGCGGCATCGCCATTCACAAAAATGCGCAGATTGTTTTCATGGACACGCCCGGCATCTTCAAGCCGCGCCGCAGGCTCGACCGCGCCATGGTCACTTCGGCCTGGGGCGGAGCGAAGGATGCGGATCTCATCCTGCTGCTGATCGACAGCGAACGCGGCCTGAAGGGTGACGCGGAAGCGATTCTCGAGGGGCTGAAGGATGTTCCGCAGAAGAAAATCCTCTGCCTCAACAAGATCGACCAGGTGAAGCGCGAAGACCTGCTGAAGCTTGCTGCCGCCGCCAATGAGCACGTGACCTTCGACCGGACCTTCATGATTTCGGCCACCAACGGCTCGGGCTGCGAAGACCTTATGGATTATCTGGTCGATACCCTGCCGGAAGGTCCGTGGTATTATCCGGAAGACCAGATTTCCGATCTGCCGATGCGCCAGCTCGCCGCCGAAATCACCCGCGAGAAGCTGTTCCTGCGTCTGCATCAGGAGCTTCCCTACGCCTCGCATGTTGAGACGGAGAAGTGGGAAGAGCGCAAGGACGGCTCCGTGCGCATCGAGCAGGTGATCTATGTCGAGCGCGACAGCCAGAAGAAGATCGCTCTCGGCAAGAACGGCGACGCGATCAAGGCGATCTCCACCGCCTCGCGCAAGGAACTGTCTGAAATCCTCGAACAGCCGGTCCACCTCTTCCTGTTCGTCAAGGTTCGCGAAAACTGGGGCGACGACCCCGAACGTTTCCGCGAAATGGGCCTGGAATTTCCGCGGGGATAAGGCACATCCGGTTCCTCCCACATTCCTGTGACAGGCACAGGAATGTGGATGTGCCGGCCGGAAACGGAACGACACACAACGAACATTCTGAATATCTTCAACCTTTTATCGGGAACCGAATGCATTCGGGTGGGTTGTTCCAAAACGATTGGGCGCAACCTTTTTTTCGATGATGGATATTCATGTCGCCAAAAAAACCGAACGGAATTTCCACCACCCCGTGTCAGCACTGTCCCTTGCGCGACCTGCCGCATTTCAGGGACTTTTCCTCTTCCGAACTGGATTTCGTCTCCCGTTTCAAGACAGGGGAACTGGCGGTCGAAAGCGGTTCCGTCATTTTGATGGAAGGGTCGCACAGCGCCCATCTCTACACTGTCCTTCAAGGCTGGGCTTTCCGTTATAAAACACTGGAAGACGGCAGGCGGCAGATCCTCAATTATGTCATGCCAGGCGATCTAGTCGGCCTGCAGGGCACGGTCATGGGGGAAATGCAGCATTCGGTGGAGGCGCTGTCGCCGGTGACATTGTGTGTCTTCGAGCGCTCGCGACTCAACAACCTCTTCACCGATCATCCGACCCTTGCCTATGACCTGACGTGGATTGCAGCAAGCGAGGAGCGCATGCTCGACAACCACTTGCTCAGCATCGGCCGACGCACAGCAATCGAGCGTGCTGCCTACCTCATCGCGTTCCTTTACAGCAAGGCAAAGGCGGTTAATCTCGTGCAGGGTGAAACGCCGATCCCGGTAACCCAGCAGCACGTTGCCGATACGCTCGGCCTCTCCATCGTCCACACCAACAAGACCTTGAGAAAGCTTGTCGATCGCGGTCTGATTCGCTGGACGGACAAGGGCTGTCTGGTGCTGGACGATGCCGGACTGAGCCATGTTGCCGGTTGGCAAAACGATGAAAAGCGGCCAAGACCCTTCATCTGATCTTTTTTCGACATGTCTTTTTTAAATGACGTTGGGTCCGTAATTTGCGAACTCTGTCGACATGGCGCTTGAAAATCACATTGGCGACAGCGGCGCAAATCCGTCTGGTTCCCTTCACGTTGAAAGAAGAAGAAACATGGTGCCACAACGCTGCATCATCGTTGAAGATGAATATCTGGTGGCGCTTGACGTCGAGGCGGTTCTCCAGTCCATCGGCGTTGAAACCATCACGATTGCGACGACACTTGCGCAGGCACAGGACGCATTAGGGCGGGATGGCGCCGATTGCGTGCTTCTCGACGTCAGCCTTTCCGACGGCAAGAGTTACGATTTTGCCCGCCACCTGCGCGATCACGGAATTCCCTTCGGTTTCGTCAGCGGTTATGGCGACACGAGTGGTTTCCCCGAAGATCTCGTGCATGCGCCCCTGCTGGGCAAGCCTTTCGGTGAAAACGAAATCGCCGATTTCGTGACGACGCTCGTTGCTGCGGCGCGCGACACCGTAAAAGAATAACGTTTCGCCGTCAGATCGGTTATGATCGGGCTTGAATCGGAATTCGGACAGATTTCATGCAGTGGCAGGACGAGGCAATCATTCTCGGCGTAAAGCGTCATGGCGAGACCAGCGTCATCGCCGAGGTGATGACCCGTTTGCGCGGCCGCCATCTGGGTATGGTGCGCGGCGGGCGCTCCCGCAGCATGCAGCCGGTGCTGCAGGCGGGAAACCGGGTGGATGTGATCTGGCGGGCGCGGCTTGACGACCATCTCGGCGAATTCCGCATTGAGCCTTTGCAGTTGCGGGCAGCGCAATTGATGGAAACGGCAACCGCCGTTTATGGCGTGCAGGCCATGGGCGCGCTGCTGCGACTTCTGCCGGAGCGTGACCCGCATCCGCATCTCTATCAGGCGCTCGACGTCATTCTCGACAATCTCCACGATCCTGTTGATGCCGGGGAACTGTTCGTGCGTTTCGAGCTGGCGGTGCTGAACGATCTTGGTTTCGGTCTCGATCTCACGGAATGCGCGGCAACGGGCCTGCGCACCGATCTTATCTATGTATCGCCCAAAACGGGCAGGGCGGTCTGTAGTACGGCGGGGGCGCCCTATGCGGCGCGTATGCTTTCGCTTCCCGCTTTCCTGAGCGAAGGTCAGTCGAAGGCGGCCGACCGCGACAGCCTCGCGGCAGCCTTTCGCCTGACCGGCCATTTTCTCCACCGGCATGTCTATGATCCGCGCGGCCTCAATGAAAACGCCGCCCGCGACGGTTTCGTGCAGGCGGCGTTGAAGGCACTGGAGCGCAAGGCGGTGCTGCCTGCGCTCGATAAGGCGGTATAGCCTCAGGCCATTGCTGGCCGAGGTGCGGGTCGTTCCTGAATAGGCCAATGCACGATGGCCGCAAAAATACCCATGCCGACGCCGAGCCACCAGACGAGATCGTAGGAGCCGAGCTTGTCGTAAAGGAAGCCGCCGAGCCAGACGCCGAGGAACGAGCCAATCTGATGCGACAGGAATACGACGCCACCCAGCATGCCGAGATGGCGCGTGCCGAACATGATCGCCACCAGCGCATTGGTCGGCGGCACGGTGGAAAGCCACAGGATGCCCATCACGGCTGCGAAGATGATGACCGAAAGCGGCGTTTGCGGCAGAAGCAGGAAAGCCGTGACGGCGATTGAGCGGGCGATATAGATATAGGCCAGCAGATAGGGTTTCGAGTAACGCTGGGCAATGACGCCGGCGGCCAGCGATCCGATGATGTTAAAGAAGCCGATCAGCGCCATGGCGATGACCGCATAGCGGGGTTCGATGCCGATATCGCCGAGATAGGCCGGAAAATGCGCGGTGATGAAGGCCACCTGAAAACCGCAGACGAAAAAGCCGGTGGTCAAAAGCAGATAGCTCTTGTGGCCGAGCGCTTCTCTTAGCGCCTCGCCTGCCGTCTGCTTGAATTGCGTCTGCGACTGGCTGCCGGACGAGGAATTGCCACGCATCGGATAGGCCAGCAGTGGCACCAGCATCATCATTACGGCAAGCCAGACGAGACTGTCCGACCAGCCATAGGTGGAAATCAGGCCCTGGCTGATTGGCGCAAACAGGAACATGCCCGCCGATCCCGCCGCGGTGCCGATGCCGAAGGCAAGCGAGCGTTGCTGCGGCGTAACATGCCGCGCGAAGGCCGAAAGAATGACGCTGAACGAACCAGCTGCAATGCCAAGCCCGACAAGCACGCCACCACCGAAATGCAGCCAGAAGGGCGAAGTGCCGAAGGACATGCAGATGAGGCCAGCCGCATAGAGAATGCCGGAAAGCACGAGCACACGGCCGGTGCCGAATTTATCGGCGATGGCGCCGAAGAATGGCTGGCCTAGACCCCAGAACAGGTTCTGCAACGCCATGGCAAGCCCGAAGGTGGAGCGGTCCCAGCCGGTATCGGCCAGCATGGGTAGCTGGAAAAAGCCCATCGCCGAGCGTGGCCCGAAGGTCATGACCGCGATCAGCGACCCGGCGACGATGATCGCCCAGGGCATGGTTTGGCGTGTGGCTTGCGACATGAAACTCTCCCGATGCAGCACCTCGCCCCGTGGGACGCTGTGCCGCAAAATTCCCCTTTGATGAGAGGAATATTATCTTTTGCAAGGCTGCCCCACTAGCAACTTTTCTTGACGGCACTATTCGTGCGATTGATGAGACACTCAGGTGAAATGCCATCGGGCAAGGTGAGGCAACGATGAAGCAGAATATTTACGACGACCCGCAGTTTTTCGAGCGCTACAGCGCCATGCCACGCTCTCTGGAGGGGCTGCGTCAGGCGGGCGAATGGCATGAGCTGCGCGCCATGTTGCCAACGCTGAAAGACAAGACCGTTCTTGATCTCGGTTGCGGTTTTGGCTGGCATTGCCGCCACGCCGTAGAGCAGGGCGCGGCGCATGTCGTCGGGGTCGATCTGTCGGAAAATATGCTGCGCCGCGCCGCCGAGATAAACGGCGGCCCCGGCATCGAATATCGCCGCGCCGCGATCGAGGACATCGATTTTGCGCCTGAAAGCTTCGATCTGGTACTGAGCTCACTCGCTCTGCACTACGTCCGCGACCTCGATACGGTATTCGCGAGAGTTTTCTCCGTGTTGAAATCCGGCGGCGACTTTGTCTTTTCCATCGAGCATCCCGTGTTCACGGCGCTGGACAAACAGGACTGGTTCTACGGCGAAGATGGCGAAATACTGCACTGGCCGCTCGATAACTATCAGAACGAGGGCGTGCGCCATTCCAACTGGATGGCGGATGATGTCGTCAAATATCACCGCACGGTGTCAGGCATTCTCAACGCCCTGCTGACTTCAGGCTTTGCGATCACGCGGCTCGCGGAACCGAGGCCCGATCCCGCCCTGCTGGCGGAGCGGCCGGAGATGAAACACGAAGACCGCCGTCCGATTTTCCTGATCGTCGGTGCGAAGAAGCCTTGATACGAGATCGTGAGATGCATCGCCCGGCAGCTTAACGCCTCTTGATCGCCCAGCCGTCCGGCCGTTCCTCGACTACCTTTGCCACATCGCCAACAGCTAGCCTGCCTTTGCCGCGCGGTGTGACATTCCAGCCGAAGAGCGGGCCGGGCACGCGCCGGTCGCCGGACATGCGGATGCGGCCCATGGCCTTCATGGGGGAAGGTACATCGCGCGAGCCGGTGATCTGGTCCTGTGTCGTCATGATGCAGCGGGCGCAGGGCTTGACGAGGTCGAAACGGATGCCGCCGATCTCGATCGCCGCCCAGCGATCCTCCGCCCACGGCTCGTCCGTTTCCAGCACGATATTGGGCCGGAACCGCTCCATGCCAACGGCGTCCTCGCCATTTGCACGCATATTGTCGTTTAGGGCTGCAAGTGAAGCGGTGGTGGTGACGAGGATCTGGTAACCGTCCGCAAAGGTGACGGGCGTTTCGTTGCCGGTCCATTCAAGGCTCGCGATGCGTTTTGCGATGTCATCGAAGAACACCAGCTTCACCTCGCGCCCAAGCCACTCAGACAATGTGTCGTTGGTTTCGCTATCGGCGATATTGGCGCTGACGATCGATTTCCACACAGCCACATCCATGCGCTGCCCGGAAGGCCTGGCGAAAATCTCGCCACCTGCTTCCCGCGAAAGCACCATGCCGCCATCCGCGTGCTGTGCCAGAACCGTGGCAATATCAGGCAATTCGCGCTGGGTGATGAAGTGGCCCGAAGGGTCGGTCAGCATGGCGCGCCGGTCGCCCGGCAGGCCTTCCGCCGAAACATCGCTTTTCGAGAGGACAATGCCGCGCGCGCTTTTCAGCGGGTAGATGTTGAGTTCGGTCACACGCATTCAGGTCTCCTCAGATTTCGTCGAGAAACAGGTCCAGCACCTGTTTCAGCCGCTCATGGCGGGCCTTTGCCAGTTCTCGCCCGGTTTCGGTGCGGAAACCATCCGCAAGCTTGAACAGCTTGGTTTCGAAATGGTCGATGGCAAAGGCGCGATCATCAAGCGGACGGTCCTTTGCCAGCGGATCGGCCGGGTCGTAGAGCGCAGAACCCATGCGCCCGGCAATATAAAAGCAACGCGCAGCACCCACCATGCCGATGGCGTCCAGCCGGTCGGCATCCTGAAGGATCTTTGCCTCCAGCGTCTGCGGCTCGATATTGGCGGAAAAACTATGTGTGGTGATGGCATGCGCGGCGGCGTCAATATCGGCCTGACGCCAGCCAAGCCCGGCCAGAATGCCGGAGGCTTTTTCCGCCGCAAGGCGTGAGGCCTGCGCGCGAAGCGGCGAGTTCTTCTCCACCGCCACGCAATCATGCAAAAGCACGCTGGCCGCAAGCACCGTGCCATCGCCGCCTTCGCCCGCATGGATGCGCATGGCGTTGCGGAAGACGCGGTGGATATGGGCAAGATCGTGCGAGCCGTCGCCCGCATCGGCGGCATGCGGGATAAGGTCCTGCGCAAGCGCCGCATAGGGCGCAAAAGCCTCAGCCGGGATCATGTCTTCGGCTGCCGGGTGAGGATTTTCTGATAGAACAGACCGATGCCGATCAGCACGGCGCCAAGCCCGATGAAGGACAGCGCCCGCAGCACGCCCTCAAGATTGCTCATGTCGATCAGGAATGCCTTGGCGACGGAGATCAGCACGAAGGCGGCGGATGCCAGACGCAGACTGCGGGCATTGAAGCGCGAACCGACGATGAGCAGCAATACGCCGATCAACAGCCAGACCACCGAGTAGCTGTAGGTCTCGCCCTGCAGGAAGCCTTTCCAGTTGGCAATGTTTTCACCCTGCCAGAAACGGCGGACCGAAAGCGTGGCCCAGGCAAAGCCGAGTGCGGCACCCGCCACGGCCAGCAGGCTGACATAGGCTGCAGGCCGCTTGCCGCGTGCGTAGTAGGCAAGGCCGCCATAGGCAAGCGCCGGCAGCAGGTAACCGATCAGCAGCAGGTTGAGGAACGGGATGCGGCCGGTATTTTCGCCGGTGAAATAGGGGTTCAGCGTGAAGAAATGCATCACCAGCACGTTGATGACGGCGATAACGCCTGCAATCATCGAGCCGTAACGGAACACGGGGCTGGGGCTCTTCAAATCGAGCGTCATCAGTACGCCTGAAAAACCGATGGTCAGCAGCGTATAGATCGACTGTTCGCCAAGCGTCGGCACGCTTTCGTCCAGTGTGCCGCCATTCATCGCATGGCGGATGAGGATTGCGACCGCCAGCAGGCCCATCAGGCTGGCGATGGCCTGCAGGAAGTTCTTTGCCCGGAAGCCCGGCCAGTCGCGCAGCATCCAGGCGGAGACGATAGCTAGCAGCGCCGGAATGCCGTAACCCGGCAGAAGCGCGTTGAAGACCGGCGTGAGCCCAAGATTTTGCGGCCCGACGATGGTCGGCTCCCAAGCGATGCGGCCGAGAACGGCGACGCTTGCAATCGCCATGACCCAGGGCAGCACATCCCAGTTGCGCTGTCGGGTTGCCAGCACATAACCGAAACCGATGACGGAAAGCAGTATGGTTGTCGTAAGCCCCTCAGTCAGCGTGTGCAGGCTTAGCGCGAATGCGGCAAAGGAGCCGAGCACGAGGATGTTGAGCGGCTTGCGATAGGCCTCGTTGTTTTGTCGGTGCAGCCATTCGGCAGCGGCGATCAGCAGGAAACCGAGGCCGAGGCCATAGGCTGCATGCAGCCAGTCACGACCGAGATTTCCATATTCGACGAAGCTCGCGGTTCCGAGCCAGACCGGGAAGAGAGCTGCAATCCCCGCCCAGAGCTGGGCGAAATCCGGATCGTCCGCGCCCTTGCGTTTCAGGAAGGAAAAACCGCAGAGCAAAAGAATGGCGCCAAGACCAAGCGCCATGGCGATTTCAGCCATGTAGCCGGTTCGCACCGGCGGCAGCGCAATCGAGGTATCGTTGATGATGCCAATGAAATCGAGCCCGGAGCGAGACATCACCGAGACCGCAGCCTGCGCGCCAAGTGCTGCGATAATGGCGGGCCAGACCGCGTTGCGGCGGGAAGCACCAAGGGCAGCCAGCCCTGCGATGAGCGCTGAGACAATCACGGCCGGATGAAGGTCGATGCCGGCGCCGATGACGAGAAAGCTGAATGCCGGCAGGATCACGGCCATTGAGACGGTGAGATTGATGGCAAGCGACGGGCGCAGCAAAAGCCGCATGGCGCGAACGGCGCGCCGCCCGGAAGTTACGGTTTCTCCCGTTTCGGCAGGTGCTGCGTCGAAATAGCGTCCGGGCCAGAGGAAGATCGTACCCGCCAGCATGACGAGCAGCGCAAGGACCGGAGGTGCGGCACTGATCGTGTCGGCGATGGCGATATAGCCGAGCGCCCAGAGGCCGAGACCGGCATTGGCAAGCGAGGGAGCCACGGTCCAGCGCTGCCTGCGCGCAGCAGCTGCTGTCGCGAGCCAGGAGATCGTCAGGAAGATGAACAGCGCCCATACATCAGGCGTTTCGGTGGCGATCAGCGCAGGCGTCAGCATAGAGCCCAAAAGGCCAAGACCGGCGAGCGCCTGCCCGTGCAGAAGTGAAAGGCCAATAGTGGCGAAGGCGACAAGCCCGAGCAGGATGAAAGCGGTGGTGGGGCTTATGTAGTCGTAAATGCCGTAGGCGGCATAGATAACGCCGAACAGCGTCAGTGCACCTGCTGCCGTCAGCACGCCAGGTATCATGGCGTTGGAATAGGTGGTGGCGATACCAGGTACGGCCCTGCGGCGGATCGCCTCGCCGGCAAGACCGAGACCGAGGCCGAAAATGGCGGCGAGCGAAAGCCGCACGGCCGGGCTCAGGAGCCCAGACTCGATCGAATATTTGATCAGGAAAATGCCGCCGAGCGCCAGCGCCAGCCCACCTGCCCACACTGCCCAGCGTGCGCCCAGCAGACTTTCGAAGCTTTCCTTCGGGGCTGACGCGGATGCGGCCTCAGTGGAAAGCGCACTTGTCTCTTCCGCGCTGGCAAGGTTCTCCGCCGGCGCCATGGCCGCGGCCACTTCGGTTTCGGACGGATATTCCGTTTCGACGAACTCGTCTTCCGGCAAAGCCCGATCTTCTTCTTCCGCCCTGAAATCCGGGTTTTCCGCGGCTGCATCCGCCTCCGTCTGTGCGGCAAGAGGAGAGGCCGCCCCGGTGGCCATCAGCCGCTTCAGGCCGTTAACCTCACGCTCCAGCGACTTGATGCGGCTTGAATTGCGGATGCTTGCGACCAGCGTATAGATGAAGGCTGCGATGACGGCGAGGATGAGAAACGGGATTTCCAAACAGACTCTCCAATTACTAAGCTGTTTTTAAAGCCGTTTTGGCGAATTTATGCAAGGCTTGGTTGAGGGATGCGGGAGGTTGCCGTTTGTTTCTTCTGCCCGCCGGGGAGACGGTGGCCCGAAGGGTCGGATGAGGGGAAAACGTTGCCCAATCTCACGGCCTTTGCCCCTTATACCGCTGCCGTGGCTTTCTGCCCGGCGGGGGAGAACAAACCACGAGGCAACGCAGTATCGTCAGATGTCACGTCGCAAGCCAGTGCCGTGCCGCTTCGATATCGGCAAACCCAAGATCGTGACCGTCATCGATCATTTGCACTTCTGCCCGCGCGCCGCCGGCCACAAGCCTGCCTTGCACATCTGCCGCTCTGTCGCGATATTTGTCGCGTTCTCCGGCTACGAGCAGGAAGTTGCGTCCGGTAAGATCACTTTCCGGCCATCTATCGAGAATCGGCAACGGGCGGTAAAGCAGCGCATCCCCGGCAAGCTCCGGGTAGAGTGCCGCAAAGGCCGCATAGAAATTCGCGCCGTTGGAATGGCCGATGAAGCGCAGTTTCGAACGATCCAGACCATAGGACCGAATGGCGCCGTCAATGAAGGCGGCAAAGGCTTCCGCTTCCGAGACGATATCCTTCTGGTCGAAGCTGAAATCGGGCAGACGCCGGAACCAACGGGCGATGTCTTCCTCCGTGCTGCGGCCACGGACGCCGAGAAGCGTGGCGCCCGGAGCAGCCCGGTGCGCCAGCGGCATCAGGCTGGTTTCACTGCCGCCGGAACCGTGCAGCAGGATGATGGTGCTGCCATCCGGCTTTTCGGGCGTATAGAAGCGATGCACGAAGGGCAGGTCGCGATAGACGATACGTTCTTCGCCCGGCATCGAAAATTGCGGCAGCGCAACGCGCACATCCGCTTCGTCCTTCATGAAGAGTGGCGGGATGAACAAATTTTCGCCGAGTGCCTCCAGCGGTTCGTCCACGGTCATGCCGGGAGCGTCGGTCGCCATTTCAATCAGCACGCCGCCCGGTTCGCGGACATAAAGCGAGTGGAAATATTTTCGGTCGTGGGCATTCGTCGTGCTGGAGTTCAGCGATTTCAGCTCGGCCAGAACCGCGTTCAACTCCTCCAGATCCTTCGCGCGGAAAGCGATGTGGTCAACAGTGCCGGTGCCCGGGGCGCTGGACCAAAAGCCGGTCGCGTCGCGCACGTCGATGATGTCGCCGCTTTGCGATACGAGCCGGCGGATCGCGCCCGTCTGGCTTTCCTGCCGGTATCCGAAATATCTTGTGAGGAACGCCACGGTTTCTTCCGGCACCTCGCTCAGCATCGTCGCGCCATAAATCCGGCGAATGGCGTCTTCTGCCGGGATGTCGTTTGTCACATGCGGCGTGGCATCGGCGAAGGCGTTCGTGCCGACCAGCTTGACGATCAGGCCGTCAGGGTCTTTCAACCGGATGACAGGGGTTCCGAATTCGTCGGATGGGCCCTCCGCGCGGATGCCGAATTTCAGCGCGCGCGTCAGCCAGAAACCAATGCTGGCAGGGTCGATCGCCAGTGAAACTTCCAGCGTCTGGCCATAACCCACGCGGCCCTGCCCACCGTCTTCCCAGACGAGGAAGGTCAAAAGCGAGCCGGGCGAGGCGTTTCCATCGCCGTAAAGCAGGTGAAGCTGCATGGCATCTTCAAAACCGGCAGTGCGTTTGACGAGCCTTAAGCCCAGAAAGCCGGCGTAAAAATCGACATTCGCCTGCACCTTCCGGGTGATCATCGTGATGTGGTGTATGCCCAGTGCAGAATTCATCTTGCCGTCCCCGCCGTTTTGCCTGCTGTTTGTGGCCCTATTTGTCCCACGCTGCGCCTGATCCGCAACCCCGGCAAGTGAGAACGCTGTGTTCGCTGCGTGAACGATATTGCTGTCGCTTCGTTGCATGCGGGATGGGCAAAAATCGGGCTTTTTGCCCGCCGGCTGACCAGGAATGCCTTTAAAATAAGCATACAAAATAACGGCTATTTTGTATGCAATTTTATCTTGCCTTGATGGCTGGAATTGGGTCTTATGCAACCAATCCAACCATAACCATCAGGGGGAACAGATGATATTAACGCGTAGGTTGTTGTCGAGAGCTCTGGCCATTGCTGCAGTCGGTGCCGCTGCCGGGCTGTCGCTGCCGGTAACGAGCGCCCATGCCGAAACGCCGGTGAAATTCACGCTCGACTGGAAATTCGAGGGACCTGCCGCAGGTTTCCTCCTGGCGCTGGACAAGGGATACTTCAAGGCCGAAGGCCTCGACGTGACGATCGACAGCGGCAACGGCTCGGTGGAGGCTATTCCGCGCGTGGCAACCGGCGCTTACCAGATGGGTTTCGGCGACATCAATTCGGTGATCAAGTTCCTCGATGAGGATCCGAGCCAGAAGGTCAAGGCCGTTTACATGGTCTATGAACGCCCGACATTTGCCGTCGTCGGCCGCAAGTCGCTTGGTGTGACTGGCGACCCGAAGTCGCTGGAAGGCAAGAAGCTCGGCGCGCCACCGCCGGATGGCGCTTTTGCGCAATGGCCAGCCTTCAAGCAGGTCGCGGGGCTGGATGACAGCAAGATAAAGATCGAATCGATCGGCTTTCCGGTGCGTGAGCCAATGCTCGCCAAGGGCGATGTCGACGGCGTCTTCGGTTTTGCCTTTTCGGTGATCCTCAACCTGAAAAAACAGGGCATTGCCGATGACGATATCTCGACCATCCTGATGGCCGAGCATGGCTTGAATCTTTATGGCAATGCCGTGCTGGTAAACACTGATTTTGCTGAGAAAAACCCTGATGCCGTCAAGGGTTTCCTCAAGGCGCTGGCCAAGGGCTTCGCCGATTCCGTCAAGACCCCTGAAGAGGGTGTGGCGGCCGTGCTCAAGCGTAACGAGACGCTCGACAGCGCGATTGAGCTGGAACGCCTCAACATGGCCAACAGCATGAACATCAAGACGCCCTATGTGGTGGAAAATGGCATGGGCGGCGTCGATCCGGCCCGGCTTGCTGCCTCCCTCGAGACCCTGAAAGTTTCCATGGGTCTGAAAGGTAACGTCAAGGCAGAGCAGGTCTTCGACGCGGCTTACCTGCCGCCCAAGGAAGAGCGCATGCTTCCCTGATTGATGTCACGGCGACCGCCCGGATCGCTTGCCGGTCCGGGCGGTTTGCAATTTTTAAATAGCATGGGGGGCTGAAAAGGGGACTGCGATGTCACATCTCGTGGAAATAGACAATGTCGACATGCGTTACGGCGGGGCGGCCGGAACGCTGGCTGTATCCGGCCTCAACCTGGCGGTCGACAAGGGGGAATTCGCTGCTGTCGTCGGCCCGTCGGGTTGCGGCAAGTCGACCCTGATGAAGCTGGTAACGGGGCTGCACATTCCGCAAAAGGGCAATGTTATCGTGGCCGGTCGGCAGGTCACGGAACCCGTGTCCATTGTCGGCATGGCGTTTCAGAACCCGACGATGCTGCCCTGGCGCACGACGCTCGAAAATATCCTGCTGCCGCTGGAGATCGTCGAGAAACACCGCCGGCGTCTGCGCGCGCATAAGGCCGAATATGTCGCCAAAGCCGAACGCCTGCTGGAAATCGTCGGCCTCAAAGGCTTCGGCTCGAAATTCCCCTGGCAGCTTTCCGGCGGCATGCAGCAGCGCGCCAATCTCTGCCGCGCATTGATCCACGAGCCGGACCTTCTCATGCTGGATGAGCCCTTCGGCGCGCTCGATGCCTTTACCCGTGAGGAACTGTGGTGCGTCATCCGCGATCTGCATACGGCGCAGCGGGTTACCATCATTCTGGTGACGCACGATCTGCGCGAAGCGACCTTTCTCGCCGACAAGATTTTCGTGATGAGTGCAAGGCCGGGCCGCGTTCTGGCGGAGCACCGCGTGCCTTTTGCGCGGCCGCGCCAGCTGGATATCATGTATGACAAGGGTTTCAACGACATGGTGCAGGAACTGCATGGCGAGATAGCGCAGGCGAGGGTGGCGGCATGAGTGCGTTTGTGGAAAGCAGCATGGCAACCGCGCCGTCGAAACCGCTGATCGCCCGGGTCAACTGGGTGAAGGCCGCCCCCTGGCTCTATACGCTGGCGCTGTTTGCAATGTGGGAATTGCTGGTTTACGCGCTGAAAATGCCGCCAACCATTCTGCCGTCGCCCGTGCGTGTGGGGCAGGCCATCGTGCAATATTGGTCGCCGATCTGGAAGAACTCACTGCAGACGCTCTATACCACCACGCTCGGTTTTGCGATTGCCGTCGCGGCGGGTCTCGCCATCGGCCTCTTTATCGGCTGGTCGAAAACCATCTATGCCGGGCTTTATCCGCTGATGATCGGTTTTAATGCCATCCCCAAAGTGGCGCTGGTGCCGATCCTCGTCATCTGGTTCGGCATCGGCACTGTTCCTGCGGTTCTGACTGCGTTCCTGATTTCCTTCTTCCCCATCGTCGTCAACGTCGCGACCGGTCTGGCCACCATCGAGCCGGAAACGGAGGACGTGCTGCGCGCACTTGGCGCCAGGAAGATGGATATCATGCTGAAGGTCGGCATTCCGCGCTCCATGCCTTACTTCTTCGGCTCGCTGAAAATCGCCATCACGCTCGCCTTCGTCGGCTCGGTCGTATCGGAAACCGTCGCCTCCAATTATGGCCTCGGTAATATGATGAGTTCGGCGCAAAGCCAATTCAACGTCCCACTGGTCTTTGCCGGTCTGTTGATGCTCGCCGTGGAAGGTATCGTCATGTATGCGATCATGGCCTGGCTCGAAAAGCGCATGACCGGCTGGGCGCATCGCTCGACCATGGGGCAGTAAGCGGGGAAAGGGCCGTATCAACTCGCATTGGTTGCCTTCTCCCCACTTGGGGGGAAGGCGAAATCGTGACAAGTCAAGGTTTGACCACAGGCTGCGGAAAACCAGGAAGAGTGCGGTCCTAATGCGCCGCCATTTCCTCGACGATCTCAGGGCCATCCATCTGGAACGGGTAATAGGTTGGCCAATTGGTCACCTCGTCCAAAAGTGCCTTGCGGTCATTGCCCCAGTAGAGGTGGTAATGGCCGGCTTTTTTAGGCGCGATGGTGTGATCGCTGAACTGAATGAATTGTGGTGCATCCGCATCGCCGCCGGTCTTTTTGAAGATGTACCGCACGCCGCGATTACCCTTCTTGTAGGTCAGGATTTCTTGGCCGTCGCTGACATAAGTGCCTTGCGTTGGTTTGCCTTCCTTATAAAACGCCACGTTGTCGCCCTTGATGGTGATGCGATTGACATCCGTTTTGTAGCCAATTTCGTAATAGGCACGATATTCGGCTGCTGTCTTGTCGCCGTGGGCTGCCTTCTCCGCCATGATCCCATCGAGAGAACCGTTCAGCAGATAGGGATAGACTGACTGCCAGTCACCTTCCCAGTCTGAAAGCATGCGTGGCTTCACCTGCGCATCCTCGAAGTAACCCTTGTAGATCTGTTTCTCGGCTTCGGTCTGGCCATGGCTGTGATCGTGGCTGTGACTATGCGCGGTGGACGTCTTGTCTTTTCCGGCCGCCAGTGCCGGGGCTGTCATCAGCAGCATGGAACCGATTGCAAGCGCGCCGGTGACGCGGGTGATGGTTTTTTGCATTCTTCTGGCCCTTATGTGGTTATAAATCGAAGGGTAAGTTATGTAATAACATTACGCATAAGTCGTATAAACACGTCCTTCGCCAGACGCAAGAGCGCCTGCCGCCACCCTTGCGCGAAAAATGGTGAAAGCCGGCTCAGGGCCTGCTTTCATATGGGAAAAAGTTGCATGGAGAAGGGAGCGGCTGGGACGCTCTTAATTCACGCGGTTTGCCCGGTTAATTCCGACTTGCGCTCATCGAAAGCGAGCTTCATTGCCTTCGTCACGTCACGCGTGGTTGCGAAGTAATTGTCGCTACGCGCCCAGTAGCGCAATTTCACGGTGGCGCTGTCGGCGCTGACCGAATCGACGAAGGTAACGGGGGCGGGGTCCAGCAGTACCCGGCTTTCCGAGCGCACCACACGCATCAGCATGTCCTGTGCCGCAGCCAGATCCTCGTCGCTCTTAACCGTCAGGCTCAATTCGTGGCGGCGTGAGGGAAAGCGGCTATAATTGGTGATTGGTACGTTCCACAGGGTGGAATTTGGCGCAAGGCGGTAAAGCCCATCGCTGGTTTTAAGCTCGGTCGCAAACAGGCCGATTTCGATCACCGTGCCGCTCACGGCGCCAGTCTCGATATATTCGCCAACCCGGAAGGGACGCAGCACCAGAAGCATGATACCGGCGGCGATGTTCTGCAATGTGCCCTGAAGCGCCAGGCCGATGGCGAGGCCGGCAGCGCCGAGTGCCGCAAGAATGGAGGCCGTCTGTACACCAAACTGGCCAAGCACCATGACCAGCACCAGAATAAGCACCACGTAACGGATGGCACCCGCAAAGAAACCGGCAAGCGTCGCATCGAAGCCGCGGATGCGGGACAGACCCTGAAAAGCCCAGCGCTGCAGGAAAGTCGCGGCCAGCCAGCCGATGATCAGAAGCAGAAGCGCACCGATGATCGAAAAGGAATATTGCACCGCCAGCGTGCTCGCCTGCCGTACCGCTGCCTGCGATGCGACGATGATATCCGTTGCCTGTTGTTCCATGAATTATCCCGTGATTCTTATTGCTGTTCTACTTTGGTAACGACTGGATGCCGCAGGGGTTCCGCCAAAAACGGAGCCGTCAGTTGGAGAGAGGCAGCACGAAGGGTACGTTGCCGTCCGTATCCGCGCCCCTGCCGATCGTCTTGATTGCCGCCACCAGCCTGCCATCCCGCCCAAGCAACCGGTCCCCGATTGCGATGATGCGGGCATTGGGGGTGGCGTAAGGTGAGGCGGTGCGCAGGCTGAGCGCAAGCGCCATCTCGTCCTGATCCGGATAAAGGCTGAGTGCTGCAATGACGGCTGCGGCAGGAGAGCGCGACACGCCCATCCAGCAATGGATGAGAAGCGGTGCGGACTGGTCCCATTCGCGGGCGAAATCGATCAGCCGCAGCACATGCGCATCGTCAGGCGCGATGAGATCGCCGGTGCCCTTGAAGCTGATGTCGTTCATCGCAAGAGTCAGGTGCCTTTCGGCTGAGATCACCGCCGGGCGGTGAAAGGTCTGCTCCTTTGCTATCAGCGTCACCATTTCACGGGCTTTGTGCTTCACGGCCATTTCCGCAATCCGCGACAGCGGCGATACGACGATGGAAGTCATTTCACCCCTCCAGCCGCCACGCGCATTGCCTCGATCGCCTCGAAGCGTTCAACGAACCGCTTCTGCGCCTCGGTCGAGGGAAGCGGGATAATGTCGAACATATCGCGGGTGATGCCGCGCGGCAGGCCGAAGAATTTCTGTGCCTCGGCAATGGAAAAACCGGCAAGCTCCGTCGCCTCGAAAAAGGCGGCAACCGTATCGGCTTTCTTGATGCGGTCTTTCAGTTCGCGCGAGGCATGCGGCGGCAGGCCAAAGCGCAGATGCACGGCCGCTTCCAGCCTTTTCTCCACGGTTTTATAACCGCCGCCAACCACGGATTTGAACGGCGAGATCATGTCGCCGATGACATATTCCGGGGCGTCGTGCAAAAGCGCCATCTGCATATCGTCGGGCGTCGCATTCGCACATATGCGGCAGAAAATGTTTTCGACGATGAGGCTATGCTGGGCGACGGAGAAGGCGTGATCGCCGCGCGTCTGGCCGTTCCAGCGGGCGACGCGGGCAAGACCATGGGCGATATCGGCGATTTCTACGTCGAGCGGTGAGGGGTCGAGCAGGTCGAGCCGCCGTCCAGAAAGCATGCGCTGCCAGGCGCGCGGACTTTTAGCGGGCGCCACGCCTATTCCTCCGCCTGTACCGCAGGATCGACGACGGGGAAGGAGATGCCGCTCCAGGCCGGCAAGGCCACAGTCACGGGAACATTCTCGGCAATGAGCGGCGTGGTGGAGGCGAGCGCATCGGCAACGCGGTCTGTCCGCACGATGGCAAGTCCCGTGTTGCCGCAAACGGTTCCAAGCGCCCCGACCGGTTTTCCATTGGCGGTGATTTCGGTTCCGGTTGCGGGAAGCGCGCTTTCAGCCGAAACGGTGACGACCCGCCGTCTTGCCGTGCCGCGATGTTTCATGCGCGAGACGACTTCCTGACCGACGAAGCAACCCTTCTTGAACGAGACGCCGTCATTCACATCCATCAGCACATCATGCGGAAAAGCATCCTGCAACGCGTAATCCCGGCCGGATTCGGCAATTCCGTGCTCAATGCGCAGGGCATCATATGCCGTTATGTCGCCAGAGGCTGAAGCACCCGGCACGCGGAACAGATTGATGCCGGCCTTGGCGAAACGGCCGTCCTTCGCGCCCGCCTCCGGCACGCTTTCGCTCCAGAAAACGCTGACGCCTTCTATCGGTTCGGCCTTGAGATCAACGGGCGCGCGCAGCTTGTACATGGTCAGGCGGCGCAGCAGCGCATCCTGTTCGGCAGCGCCCGATTCGATCAGATAATCCGGCCCATCGCGCGCGATCAGGAAATCGAACAGGATCTTGCCCTGCGGCGTCAGAAGTGCCGAGGCGCGCGCCTCGCCTTGCGGCAGGTTTTCAACATCGGCCGTGATCAGATTGTTCAGAAACTCTTCGGCACCCGTGCCGGAAACTCTAATCAGGCGGCGGTCGGCAAGAAAGGCGGAAGGCATGGCATCACCGTTCGGTTCATCGAAAGCATTTCCGGCCAGGGTCGCTGAGGGCTGCCCGAGGCAATCTGCAGAAATGCTCTCTTTTTGTTTTCGCGCAGTTCCATTTGCAGAACCGCGATGCGCTTCTGCTGAATTGCTCATGCCGCACAGTTAGGATTTTTGCAAAAGAACGGCAAGCACCGCCGCGCGATCAATCGCCGGCGGTGAAGAACTTCCACTTGCCATCGGGCGAAATGCCGATGCGGTAAAAGCTGTAATTACCGTATTCCTGCATATCAGCCAGATCGCCCGCCGTGATGATGCGCAGCAGCTCGACCTTTTCCGGCGCGGTCAGCGTATTGAGCGGCTTTCCGGAGAAATAGGGGAAAACATAGGCTTCATCCGGGGTGCCGGCGTCGACATGGGCATAACCCGTGGAAAGCAGATCGATGATGATCGCCAGCACTTCCAGACCGTCCGGATCGCCGGAATAGCTTTTCAGCGCTGCGATCGGGTCGTCGCTGTCATTGCCGTCGATACGGAACTGCTTGTCGCTGGCGGCGATGAAAGGCCGCAGTTTTTCGATATCGCCCGACGAGGCGGCGTCGATGATCTGCTGGCGAAGCTTGCGTACAGCTTCCGGCGCCTTTGAAATATCATGCTCGATAACGACCGACATTTCCGGCGTATTGCCCGGCTTGGCGGGTTGCTGGGTCGATTGACCGGCGGAACGGTCGACCAGAGGGTCGGGCAGGGGAATGCCGTCCGAATCACCTTCGATCTCGTCGGGCTCAGGAGCCTGGGGCCGTTGCGGCTGTTCGCCACTTTGGGCTTGCGGCTCGCCTTCGGTATTTTGTGCGGGTTTCAGCTCGGAAAGCGCAAAGGCGCGGCTGGGCAAGCCAATGGACCCGGCGGTCAAGGCAGCCAAGATGGACAGCATGGCGGAAGAGCGCAAAAGCCCCTTGCTCAGGCAAGACATGACAGACCCCGACTTTACTGTATCACGCGCTGCGGGGAAAATTCGCCTTCAAGCATGCGCTGGCGCAGCGATTCCAGCATTGCTTCAGCACCGGCTTCGCCGTGCATACGGATGGTTTCGCGCATGGCCAGAGCGATTGCGGCATCGGCGATGATCTCCGGCTCGATGCCGTCGGCCATGCCGTCAGCCCATGCCTCGTTCTGGTGTTCCAGAGCGACCTGCATCTTTTCATGCACGATCATGTCGTCGATTTCGTTACGGCTCGTCTGCATTTTTCATCCTCGACAGGGCGGGCAAGTCCTTACCACCCTGTTAACAACACTAGCAGCCTTTTATCAAAACGGCACGGGCTGCGGCGAAAAGAGGTTAACAATCCGCTAATTTCCGAACCTGGACGCAATTTCCTGGGCGAGTGTTGCCCCTTCGTTACGGTAGCCCTCTTCTGCCATGACGGCGGCGCGTGTGCAACTGCTGTGGATGGCCGCAAAGGAACGATATCCACGGTTGAATGCAGCCGTCATGCGCTGGCGCCTTTCAGGTTCGTTGGCCGTATCGGCCGCCAGAAGATCGCTCATCGATTTGCGCCAGTCCTCCGGACCGGAGGAAGGGCACAGGGTTCTCAGATATTGCACCGCCCCCAATATCTCCGACAGCCGTGCCAGCCTGTCGTCATAGGGAGCGGGTTTGGGCGGTTGTGCTTCCGGCGGGCGAACCTCACTGGAAGCAGCCTTCGAAGACTGCGCATGAGCGACGCCGTCTTGCCCGGCGGGTGCAAGCATGGTCAGGAAAAAAGACAGGAAAATGGTTGGCCGTATCAAAATTTTATTCTGCCCCACACATACTCGTGAACACCCGGCGGGCGGATTGGTCCTGAAGCCATCGCGGCCTTTCAGACCGCCCCGTCAGCTTTAGGTCTATATCATCTCGTTATCGCAAAACTGCTGCACAGTGTTGCGCGACATCCTCTAGATAATAGCGATTCTGGCTGGCTGGCAATCATGCAAGCAGCCGTTCGGCGCATTCGACGACGCTTTCCGGTGCCGGCAACCGGCGGATTTCCGACAATGTGAACCAGCCCGCATCCGCCGCGTCGTCGGCCGCCGTCACCGCCGGGTCCGCATCCGTTTCCACGGTAAAGACGGAGAGGAAATAGTGGCTCGTCAGCGCACCCTCGGGGTCGTGCGACGGCAGGTCATAGGTCGCAAACAGCTGCGGTTTACGCGCGACGATACCGGTTTCCTCCTGAAGTTCGCGCAGCGCCGTCTCGGCTGGCGTTTCACCCTCTTCGCCGCGCCCGCCCGGAAATGCGAACATGTCTTTCGACGGCGGATTTATACGGCGCACGAGCAGCAGCCGATCTCCATTCCGGACGATGGCGGAGGAGGCGGGGCGGGGCTTGATACGAAGGGTCATGAATGGTTTCGCTTGTTTCAGCCGTCTTGGGCCTGTCTATATTGGTCCGGGAATACCGATGGTATATTCGAGAATCGGATCGATTGTGCACGCAGAAGACGGTGGAATGAAGGTCTATCTTATTTATGCCCTGGCGGCTGTTGCGGAAATCGCCGGTTGCTTTTCCTTCTGGGTCTGGCTGAAGCTTGGCAAGACGGGCTGGATATTGCTGCCAGGCATGCTGGCGCTCGCCGCTTTCGCCTGGGCTTTGACGCTGGTGCCGACCGAGACCGCGGGCAGGGCCTATGCCGCCTATGGCGGGATTTACATTGCCGCATCGCTTCTCTGGCTCTGGGGCGTCGAGGGGCAAGTACCGGATAGATGGGATATCGCTGGCGGTGCCGTCTGCCTCGCGGGCACGGCTATCATTTTATTCGGTCCCCGGGCCTGAGGAGCAGACGATGTGCGGACGTTTCGTGCTCAAAGCGACACCGGAAGAGATTGCCGATTATCTTGACCTGATCGGCCTTGAAGATTTTCCTGCCCGTTTCAACATCGCGCCCACACAGCCGATCCTGATCGTGCTGGAGGGTGAACGGCAGGAGCGCGGCAGTAACCTGCCCAACCGTCGGGCCATGCTGGTGCGCTGGGGTTTTCTGCCCGGCTGGGTCAAGGACCCGAAGGATTTTCCCCTCCTCATCAATGCGCGTTCGGAAACGGCCATCGGCAAGGCATCCTTTCGAGCTGCCATGCGCCATCGCCGAGTGCTGGTGCCTGCCACCGGCTTTTACGAATGGCGCCGCCCGCCGAAGGAGGAGGGCGGCAAGCCGCAGCCCTATTTCATCCGCCCGAAGAACGGCGGCATCGTCGCCTTTGCCGGCCTCATGGAGACGTGGTCTTCCGCTGACGGGTCCGAGGTCGATACCGGCGCCATCCTAACCACCGCTGCCAACGCCGCGATCGGCCGCATTCACGACCGTATGCCGGTGGTAATCGCGCCGGAGGATTTCAGCCGCTGGCTGGATTGCAAGACGCAGGAGCCGCGCGAGGTGGCTGACCTGATGCGCCCGGTTCAAGATGATTTTTTCGAGATGATCCCGGTATCGGACAAGGTCAACAAGGTCGCCAATGTCGGCGCTGACCTTATCGAGCCGGTGCCGGAAAGCGCGCCGCTCGCGAAAATAAGGCTACCTAAGGATGATGGCCAGATGTCATTGTTCTGATGTGCTTGCTGGCATTCGAGGCTGGTCATCGCGGATCGACCCGGTCACTCCACAGTTGCCCATCCTGCGCCCGTCTTACCCGTTCCGCCCGATTTTCTGCAGGCCTTCCTGGATCATGATGTCGGAATAGACGCGGTTGCGGCCGTTCGCCTTGGCGAGGTAGAGCAGCTGGTCTGCGGCATTGAGCTGATTGTCGAAGGGTTCGCCCTTTTCGATTTCCACGACGCCGAGCGAAATCGTCAGCGCCAGGCTGCTGCCGCTCAGCTGGCGGCCGTTCTTTTCGACGGCGCCGCGCAGCTCCTCGCAGAATTGATAGGCAGCATGCGCATTGAGCCCGCGCAGGAACACGGCGAATTCCTCGCCGCCAAGGCGCGCGGGAATGTGGCGCTGCTCATGGCACATGTCGTGCAGCAGTTCGGCAAGCTTCTTCAGCGCCCTGTCGCCGGCATCATGCCCCAGCGTGTCGTTGATCTTCTTGAAATGGTCGATGTCGAGAATGGCGACTGCGCCGTTCTCGTCATTGTCGTTGATGACGTCCATCAGCGCCCGCGTACGCTCGAAGAAGGAGCGGCGGTTCGGCAGACCGGTGAGATGATCCCGCTCTGCCAGTTCACGCAGCCGTTTCAGCTGTTTCAGCGTTTCGATATTGTTGTCGATGCGGCACTGCAATTCTTCCGGCACGAAGGGACGGTAGACGAAATCCGATGCCCCGGCCTTGAGGAAGCTTGCCGAAAGCAGCCGGTCCGTGGAGGACGAGATGCCGATGACCCGCAGGTCTTCCGAGGAACGGCTGTCGCGGATGCGGCGCGTCAGCTCGTAGCCGTCCATGTCAGGCATATGGTAATCGGTGATGACAAGCTGAATCGATGGATCCTGCGACAGGATTTCCAGCGCCTGCTTGCCCGAATGGGCTTCGCTGACCCTGAAATTCTGCCGTTCGAGGATTTCCACGAGGCCGGAACGCGCCGTCCGCACGTCATCCACTACCAGCACGGAAAACAGTCTGTTGGTCAAAATCCGGTCGACCGTTTTCACCACGGCATCAACGGTGCGATGGCCATCCTTGACGATGTAGTCGATGATCTTCTTTTCGGCGTAGCGCTTGCGCGCCTCCTCATCCACCGTGGCGGTGAAGACGATCGCCGGCACCTTGTGGTCGGCAAGAAGTGCGAGAATTTCACCCTTCGGCGCATCGGGAAGATTGAGACCGGTGAGTGCCAGCGTGAAATCATGGGCGCGCAGCAGAATATCGGCCTGCGCCATGCTGTCACAATGGATCACTTCGGCTGGCGTTTCCTCCGAAAGCCGCGACTTCAGCAGCATGGAAAGAGCAACGGAATCTTCAATCAGAAGGATTTTATCCTGCATGCCGTATGAAGCCCCCCATGGCCCGTCTTCGTTGGTTTTCCCGCAACATCCGAATTGGTCCGATACCGCCTGTCAACGGCATCGAAAATCGGCCTTGTTCGCTGTAGCAGGAAGAATCGCTAAAGTAGAAATTTTTTTGATGCTCAGTAGTCGATGCGAGACTATCCGTACAGTCGTCCCGTGGAAGTCGAATACTTTACTTCGTTTTGGTTGCAGCTTCGTTACAGATCGGGAAGTTTTATAAAACAGGCCGGTTTTGCGGTTCTCGATGGGGGCCGCACAAATGGAGACGGCGCTAATATTAGCGCCGCACATTTATCCGGATGTTTTTTCGGATTGACCGTTACCATCGCAAAGTCTGCGAGGCCTTGGATGCTGTTCTTTCAAGAAAAGCGAATTTTTTCAAGCGGTTTTGGCGGCGGGCTTGCGCTTCAGCATCAGGGCTGCGGCCGCAACGGCCTTCAGTCCGAGCGGTCGGTAGTGGCTGTTGAGGTCGGGCTTCGCCTGCGGCTGTGCCTTCGTCTCGTTCGTCATTTCTCTTTCTCCACAATTCACGTCAATCGCCGTTTCGATACGTGTGAGCTACTTCTCTCGTGGGTAATCTTGACGGATTCGAGGCGAAAGAAAGCGAAGCCCGCTTTTCGGGCTGCGACATTTTGTGTCACGTCAAACGACGGCTCGGGGGAGAAAAATAATACCTGCGGTTTCAAATACCGCGATCTAGGCCGTTGCCGCCATTGGCGTCGTCATGCGCGTCTTCCTCAATCGTCAGCGTGCCATAACGGCGGTGCCAGAGGCGAGCGCTGATGGGGATGAACACGAGATAGGCAGCAACCGTCAGAACCAGTACCTCCCAGGTGAAGCTCATCAGCATCGCGACGTAAAGAACGACGACGAGGATCATCGGCAGCACCAGATCGCGGCGAATGCGGCTGGTACCTGACTTCCCCGACCAGACCGGCAGGCGGCTGATGAGAAGATAACCGATCAACACGGTGTAGGCGGCGGCGATATAGGCGAAGGGCTTGCCCGGCTCGACACCAAGGAAGCCGAGATAAACAGGCAGAAGCACCAGCATGGCGCCCATCGGCGCCGGAACGCCCACGAAAAATTCGTTCTGCCACGGCGCCTTCACCGGGCGCTCGATCATGACATTGAAGCGCGCCAGACGAAGGCCTGCGGCAATCACGTAGATGAGGGCGGCGATCCAGCCGATCGAACGCGCCTGATCGAGCATATAGATATAGACGACGAGGGCAGGGGCGACGCCGAAATTGACGATGTCGGCCAGACTATCCATCTGTTCGCCGAATTTGGATGTCGCCTTCATCATCCGGGCGATGCGCCCGTCGATGCCGTCGAGGAAGGCGGCAAGGAGCACCATGCCCACGGCCAGCTCGAACCGGCCTTCAATGGCAAGGCGCACGCCGCTCAAGCCCGCGCAGATGGCCAGAACGGTGATGAGGTTGGGTATCACGAGGCGAAAGGGAATTTCCCTCAGGCGCGGCCCACGGCCGCTGTCGTTGCGGCCCTCATGTTTTCCGTTCTGTTGCGGCTCCGAGATCGGCGTTTCCATGGCGCATGCCCTTCCTGTTTTCGTCAGCCGCGACGGCTAAGGACCGGACCCTTGGCGGAGCCGAACTCGGCCAGAACCGTTTCGCCGGCAATTGCCGTCTGGCCCACCGAAACGCGCGGCTGAAAACCTTCGGGAAGGAAGATATCGAGGCGCGAACCGAAACGGATAAGACCGAAACGCTCGCCGGCATCAACTGGTTCATTCGGCTTGACCCAGCAGACGATACGGCGGGCGACCATGCCGGCAATCTGCACCACGCCAACCTTGCCATGCGCTGTCTCGATGACGAGGCCGTTGCGCTCATTGTCTTCTGAGGCCTTGTCCACTTCCGCATTGAGGAAGAGGCCGGGGCGGTAGGCGACATTGACGATACGACCGCGCACGGGCGCGCGGTTCACATGGCAGTTGAACACGTTCATGAACACCGAAATGCGCACCATCGGCTCCTTGCCGAGTTCCAGCTCCAGCGGCGGAACGACGGTCTGGATGGCGGACACCTTGCCATCGGCAGGGCTGATGATCAGGTCGTCATCCTGCGGCGTCACGCGCTCGGGGTCGCGGAAGAAGTAGGCGCACCAGGCCGTCAGCACCAGACCGACCCAGAACAGCGGTTCGGATATCCAGCCGAGCACCAGCGATGCCACGAAGAAGGCGGCCACGAAGACGTAGCCTTCCTTGTGGATCGGTACGATGGTGTTGCGAATGGTGTCGAACAGATTCATAAGTTTCCTTGCTCCGGTTTCCGCCTGCCGCGTCTGCATATGGTCGTGATACGACATCATCCATACGGGCATGCGACAAAGTTCGCTTAGCTGGTTACAGCCAAACTCCCCGCCCGGCAATGGTCCGGTTGGTGTGCCGCCCTGTTGTCAGGTGTTTATGCCCGTCAATGCGCGGGTTCGCCGCGGTCCACAACGCCAAGATCGTCGGTTTCGCGAACATGGCGCAGCATTTCCTCTGCGCGAATGGCTTCGCGCTGGCGGCTCCACATCGAGGCATAAAGCCCGTTCTGTGCCATCAGCGAGGCGTGGGTTCCTCGCTCGGCGATCAAACCTTCCTTCAGCACGATGATTTCATCAGCGCCGATGACGGTGGAGAGGCGGTGGGCGATGACCAGCGTCGTGCGGTTTTTCGAAACGATATCAAGCGCGCTCTGGATTTCCTGTTCCGTATGGGTGTCCAGCGCAGAGGTCGCTTCATCGAGAATGAGGATCGGCGGCGCTTTCAGAATGGTTCGGGCAATCGCCACGCGCTGCTTTTCGCCGCCGGAAAGTTTCAAGCCCCGTTCGCCAACCATGGTGGCGTAACCCTCCGGCAGTTTGCCGATGAAAGCGCTGATCTGGGCCGCATCCGCCGCTGCCGTGACCTCCTCGGTCGTTGCCGAAGGGCGTCCGTAACGGATGTTGTAGGCGAGCGTATCGTTGAACAGCACGGTATCCTGCGGCACCATGCCGATCATCGAGCGCAGGCTCTTTTGCGTCACGTCGCGAATGTCCTGCCCGTCGATGGTGACGGCGCCTTCCTGAATATCGTAGAAACGATAAAGCAACCGCGAGATCGTCGATTTTCCGGCACCCGAAGGACCGACGATCGCCACCGTCTTGCCCGCAGGCACATCGAAGGAAATGCCCTTCAGGATCGGTCTTTCCGGATCGTAGGCGAAATACACGTCGCGGAAGGAAATGGCACCCGGTCCGGCCACAAGCGGCTTCGCATCCGCCCTGTCGGTAACCTCGGCCTCGACCTCGAGAAGTTCGAACATCTGTTCGATGTCGGTCAATCCCTGGCGAATTTCACGATAGACGAAACCGATGAAGTTCAGCGGTACCGAAAGCTGCAGCAGAAGCGCGTTGATGAACACGAAATCGCCGATGGTCTGCTCGCCGCGCTGCACGGCCATCGCCGACATCACCATCATGACAGTGGAGCCGATGCCGAAGATCACGCCCTGGCCGAAGTTCAGCCAGCCGAGCGACGTCCAGATCGAGATCGCCGATTTTTCGTAACGCTCCATGGCGACGTCAAAGCGCTTCGCCTCCATCTCCTCATTGCCGAAATATTTGACGGTTTCGAAGTTCAACAGTGAATCGATCGCCTTGGTGTTGGCGTCGGTATCGCTGTCGTTCATGGCGCGGCGAATGGAGATGCGCCAGTTGCTGGCCCGCACGGTGAACCAGATATAGGCCCAGACGGTGACAACCGTGGCCAGCACATAGGAAAAGCCGTAGGAGGTCCAGAAAATGATCGCCGTCAGCAGGAATTCGATGAAGGTCGGTGCGGTGTTGAGAATGGTGAAACGGACAATGGTTTCGATGCCCTTGGTCCCACGCTCGATAACCCGTGAAAGCCCGCCGGTCTTGCGCTCCAGATGGAAGCGCAGGGAAAGCCGGTGCATGTGCACGAAGGTTCGGTAGGCGAGCTGGCGCACGGCATGCTGGCCGACGCTGGCAAACAGCGAATCGCGCAGCTGGTTGAGCCCGACCTGTATCAGCCGCGTCAGATTATAGGCGATGACAAGCGCGACAGCACCGAGCAGGAAGGCCGGAACCAGCCCGACCATGTCCAGCTTGCCGTTCAGCGCATCCGTTGCCCATTTGAAGAAATAGGGAACGAGGATCAGCACCAGCTTGGCGATAACGAGAAATGCCGTCGCCCAGATTACCCGCATTTTCAGGTCAAGGCGGCCTTCCGGCCACATGTAGGGCCAGAGGTTGATGAGGGTCTGCGTGGGATTGCTGGAATCCGCCGAAATGGTTTTTTTCTTAGTGGCCATCATTTGCTCCGGGCACTGCCGGAAGCCGACAGCAGGGCGGCGGCTCTGGAAAGCCGCCGTGCTTGTCACAGGTAGGGTTGTTGCGGGGTCACCGCAATGTCTTGAACGATCAGGAACCGCTCTTCAGACGCTTGCGATGAAGTTCTTCCGCATTCGGCAGGGCCTTCTCCGGCACACCGAAAATCTGGCCGGGCTCGATCAGGTCAGGATTTTTGATCTGATCCTCGTTGGCGAGGTAGATCGTGGTGTAACGCACGCCCTGTCCGTAAACGCGGCGGGAAATCTGCCACAGCGTATCGCCGCGGCGGATGATGACGCTGTTCTGGCTTTCGGCAAGCGGCGGCTGCTCGAAGGTCTGCGGACCGGCGGGCGCCTGCGGTGCAGGTGCGGGCGGCGCGATGATGTGGAGGTCGGCAAGGCGGCTTGCCAGCGTGGCGATGCCCTTGCCGATCCCGGCAACGTCGTTCGGCCATGCCTCTACCGATGTCAGCAGCTGACGTGCCTTGGCGGCGATATCGCCGGCAAAGGCGGTAAAGGACGGCTCGGTGCCGGCGGCAGTGCGGAACTCGGAGAGCGACTTGAGGCCGATCACCACGGCGGAGCGGCCGGCAATGGCCTGGTCGAGCGCCGGTGTGGCCTGATCCTTGTAGAGATTGGACAGAATGCCGAAGGCCTTGGCGACATCCGTGCGCAGCTTTTCGAATGCAGCGCGGTCGCTTGCCGTGCTCTGGTTTTCAGCGGGCGCGGTCGTCGTGGCGGCGGATGGCGTTGCGGCCGGTGCCTGCATGGCGACGGTTGCCTGGTCGGTCTGCGGGCGCTCGAAAGGAACGCGCACGCGCACCTTCACCGTGCCATCGGCATTCAGCTCTTCGACAGTGATGATATGGCTGCCGACGGAAAGATCGACATTGCCCTCGATGACGAAATGGCCGGAGGCCTCCGTGGTGCTTTTGCCGATTTCCTTGTCGTCGACCAGCGCGCGCACGCTCGAAGCGGCAGGCGCGGAACCCGCAACGAAAATCTTCGAGCCTTCGAATTCGACGGCGGTTACCTGAACTGTCGAAGTCAGAGGAGCGGCGGCAGCGGACGGGGCCGGGGTACCAGCGGCAGGCGCGGGCGTCGTGGTGGCGGCAGCTGTTGCCGACTGACCCGGTTGCGCGGCTTGCGGGGGCTGGAGTGCTGAAGGTGCCGCCTCCGGCATTGCTAGCACGCGGCTTGCTTCACCGGGCTTGGACACCATCGCCAAGAGTTCGCCCGCCTTGCCGTTGGGCACGGAAACGGTTGCGACTTCTTCGGATTGTGTAGCCTTGCCGCTGGCGTCGGTCGAGCGCAGCACCAGCTCATGGTCGCCCGGTGGTAGCGGATTGTCAAAAACGGCGGCGAAATCGCCCGATCCGTCGATGGTCGTCTGCGCGATCACCTTGCCGTTGCTGAGAATTTCCAGTTTAGAGCCGGGCTGTGCCTTGCCTGCGACCACAGCCGAACCATCGGGCTCGACGCGAAGCACGTCAAAGGTCGGTGCGCCCGATGTGGACTGCGCTGCATCGGCGGCAGGAGCGGCGGGTTGGGTCTGCTGTGCAGCGCCATCGTCGGTGCCGGTGAAGACGCCCGCCAGACGGCGGACCTGTGCTGCCGCCGCCGCTGCACTATCCGGCAGACCGCGCAGGAAAGCGGTGGTGCGTTCGGCCGCAGTGCGCGCCGTGGTGATGAGGCGCGACGTCGTTTCATCGAGCGTCTCGGGAATTTCGATATTGGTCAGTTCCTTGAGCGATGCCTCGACCTTCTTGCGTGCTGCCGCAAAGTCGGCGTCGGACGGAACCTTGCTATCGGCGAAAAGCGTGGTCAGATCCTTGATCGACTGGGTTGCGGAAGCCGCGAGGCGCCCGACCTTGTCGGCGATATTGGCGGTCTCCTGAGCAGCGTCGGACAGGATGTCTCCCGCCTTGTCGCTGCCCATTTCAACGCTGTTCTTCACCGCGTTGCCCGCTTCGTTGATGGCATCGCCGATCGGTTTGCCGTCATTGGAAATTCTCGGCAGGACGAAAAAGATCATGAGCAGGGACGCGATGCCCAGCACGATCAGTGCCAGCAAACCGGCTTTATTGTTTTTCATCCTGGAATCTCCGGGTATTGTAAGCTTTCTACACGAGTTGAGATTGCTAGCGTCTTACCTTGCCCCAGACAAGCGGCGTGGCCGTAAAAGGCCATATTTGCAAGGGATTTCCCAAATTTTCTTGACGTGTCGCATCCGGCATAGTTCCTTCCCATCATGACGGACAAAAATACAGCGATTCGATCCATCTGCGTTTATTGCGGCTCCCAGCCCGGACGTGACCCGGCTCACATGGAAGCAGGCCGCGCGCTTGGGAAATCCATTGCCGAAAACGGCATTCGGCTGGTCTATGGCGGTGGCACCAAGGGCATCATGGGCGCGGTCGCCAGCGGCGTTCTTTCCAACGGCGGCGAAGTAACGGGTATCATACCGGAATTTCTGGTCGATATGGAGGCTACACGCCATTCTCTCGGACAATTGGACGAGCTTATCGTCACCAAGGACATGCATGAGCGCAAACATATGATGTTTGAGCGCTCGGATGCTTTCGTAACGCTGCCGGGGGGCGTCGGCACGCTGGAAGAGATCGTCGAAATCATGACCTGGGCGCAGCTCGGTCGTCACGCCAAGCCGATTGTCTTCGCCAATATCAACGGCTTCTGGAACCCGATGCTGGAACTTGTGCAGCATATGCGCGATCAGGGTTTCATCCATCGCGCCCATCTTCTGAACCCGCTGGTCATCGATGAGGTCAAGGACATCGTGCCCGCCATCATCGACCGGGCGCTTGCGCAGCAGAACCCGGAAGGCGACCCCTCGGTAATCTCCCGTCTCTAGGCATCGAATAAATGTTAACGGGCCGCCACGCGGTTCGTTACAATTTTAAGTGTATATTAATAGAGATTTGACTGCGGCATCGCCCTGCCCGCTGTTTTCATGGCTCCGCGCCCGATCCTGTGCCAGCGTCTACAAGGCGTAGGCTGAGCGCGGAATTTGATTTTCGCCGCCATGATAGCGGGGCTCATTGGGGAATGATTGCTTTTTTGGTGCGGCTGAAAAGCCGGACGCATTTTATTATTCAGAGAAGTCCGTTTCAGGGCAGGGATGCGATCCTCGGTTCCGCTGCCCGCCGCCGGGTGGACGCGAAAAAGCGACTCGGAATATTGATCGCCGTCTTTGCCGTTATCTATGGCGTCGTTGCAGCACGGCTTGTCCAATACGGCCTTGCCGAACCCATCGCGACCGCATGGATCAATACCGGCGCTACAGCAGTCGCCTCCCGTCCCGATATCCTCGACCGCAACGGCACGCTGCTCGCGACCGATCTCAACATGGTGTCGCTTTATGCGGATCCGCGCCGGGTCGTGGACGCGGATGAGGTTGTCGAGAAGCTCGCAACCGTCATCCCCAATCTCGACTGGCGCGAGACGCACCGCAGATTGCGCTCGGACACCGGCTTTCAATGGCTGCGGCGCCAGCTGACGCCGCGCCAGCAGGCCGATATTCTCAACCTCGGCATCCCCGGCATCGGTTTCCGGCCGGAGAAACGGCGCTTTTATCCGGGTGGCCCCGCAGCCTCGCATATCATCGGCCACGTCAATGTCGACAATCAGGGCCTTGCGGGGATGGAACGTTATCTCGACCAGCAGGGACTGGCCGACTTGCGCGCGACCGGCCTTGCCAGCGGTGCACCGCTGGAGCCGGTGAGGTTGTCGATCGATCTGCGGGTGCAGAACATCGTGCGTGAGGTCGTGCTCAAGGCGAAAACCGCCTATCAGGCGGAGGCTGCCGGTTCAGTGATACTGGATGTGGAGACGGGCGAGGTGCTGGCCATGGCATCGGTGCCGGATTACGACCCGAACGAGCCTTCCCGCACCCTTGCCGATGGCAGCATCGACAGGGAGTATGAAAAGGGCTGGTTCAACCGCATGAGCAATGCGACCTTCGAGATGGGATCCACCTTCAAGAGCTTCACACTTGCAATGGGACTGGATGCAGGTGCCATAACGCTCAACTCGGTGGTTGACGCGTCGCGGCCCATCCGCATGGGTGGCTTCACCATCAAGGATTTCAAGGGTCGGAACCGCCCGCTGTCGATCCCGGAAGTGTTTCAATATTCATCGAATATCGGCACGGCGGCTGTTGCCGACAAGGTCGGGGTCGAAGGCCACCAGCAGTTCCTGACGAAACTGGGACTTCTTTCCAGAATGGATACGGAAATGCCTGGCGTTGCCACGCCAACCCAGCCGAGAACATGGAAGAAGATCAATTCCGTCACTATTTCCTTCGGTCATGGCGTTGCCACTACGCCTTTGCAGACGGCGGTGGCAGCAGCTGCGCTCATCAATGGCGGCAGCCTTATTTCGCCGACCTTCCTGCCGCGTTCCCGAGAGGATGCGGCAGTGCTTTCCCGCACCGTCATCAACGGAAAGACGAGCGCCGATATGCGTTACCTTTTCAACTGGAACGGCATCAAAGGGTCGGGCAGGGGTGCGCAGGTGGAAGGATTTCACGTTGGCGGCAAGACCGGAACCGCCGACAAGGTCATCAATGGCCGTTATGCCAAGGATATCAATTTCAACGCCTTCGTTGCCGGTTTTCCGATGCACAAGCCGAAATATGTCGTGCTGACGATGATCGACGCCCCCAGGACCGGCGTGAACGGAGGACGCACGGCTGCCTCGACGGCCGCACCCATGACCCGTGAAATCATCACCCAGACGGCTGGACTTCTCGGCGTCAAGCCGCGCTTCGGTTATGACGCGACACCGCAATTGCTGGTCGATTATTGAAGACCCGCATTCCCGTTACAGATACGGGAATGTGGAGAGCTGGCATGACGCGGAAGGTTATCGCTTCAGCCGCATCAGGCTAGATGCGGTATAGATCGCCAGCGCCACCCAGATCATTGCAAAGGCCGCCATCCGCACCATGTCGAACGGTTCCTTGAAGATGAAGATGGCGATGAGGAAGATCATCGTCGGAGCGATATATTGCATGATACCGATAGTCGACAGCCGCAGAAGCTTTGCACCATTGCCGTAAAGAATAAGCGGAACGGCGGTGACGATGCCGCTGGCCGCAAGCAGCCAGGTGTCGGTCGCATTGCCGGCCATGAAATGCGCCTGTCCGCTAATGGCAAGCCAGGCCAGCACCAGCACGGCCGGAACGGAAAGAAGCATGACTTCAAGCAGGAAGCCCTGTGTGGCGCCGATTGGCAGCGTCTTGCGGAAGAAGGCGTAAAAACCCCAGGACACGGTGAGCGCAATGGAAACCCATGGCAGGCTGCCCGCATGCCAGGTGAGGATCGCAACGGCCAGCCCCACGAGGCCGATGGCGGCGATCTGCGCCGGATAAAGCTTTTCCTTGAGCAGTACCGCGCCGAGGAAGATGCTGAACAGCGGATTGATAAAATAGCCGAGCGCGGCATCGAGTGCGCGGCCCGCGCCGATCGCCCAGATATAGATGCCCCAGTTGATGCTGATGAGCGCGGCCGTGAGGCTTGCCATGGCGAGCATTTTAGGGGTTTTCAGCGCAGTGCGGATTTCCGCCGTGCGACCGAGAGCGATGAGGACGGCGGCGCCGATCGGCACTGACCAGATGACGCGGTGCACGATGACCTCTATCGGCGAAATATGCGCAACCGCCTTCATGTAGATGGGAAGGAATCCCCACAGCAGATATGCGGAGAGCGCGAAAGCAAAACCGCGTGCGCTATCGCCGCCCTCTTGGGCCGGAAGCGTTTTATCGAGTGCCATGGGAGTACCGCCAATTATTAGGGATTGCCCTTCATAACGGATCGGCGTAGCGCGGGCCAATTCATTTCCGTGAAGCGTTCATGAGAAAAACTGCATGAATAAAAGGCGATTTGCTCTTGAAACAGGCGACTTTGCGACCGAACGGATGATCCACGCACAAAAATCTGCGTGAATCGTTATCTCATCAGGCCGCTTCAAGCATCTGAAAGGCCTGCCTATTTCCCCCCGAAACGATCGGTTGCGCGGATCAGCTGGTCAAGAATACCGGGTTCGCTCAGCGCATGCCCGGCTGCCTCGACAATATGGAAATCCGCCTTCGGCCAGGCCTTGGCAAGCCGCCAGGCATATTTCAGCGGGCAGGGCATATCGTAACGCCCGTGCACGATGACGCCCGGAATATCGCGAAGCTTGCCGGCATCGCGCAGCAATTGCCCTTCCTCCAGCCAGCCGCCATTGACGAAGAAGTGGTTCTCGATGCGTGCGAAGGCGATGGCGTATTTATCCTCGCCGAAATCCTCGACGCGCGCCGGATCGGTAACAAGGGCGATGGTTGCGCCTTCCCACTGGCTCCATGCTCGCGCGCATTCGAGTTTCTTGGCTTCGTCCGTACCGGTGAGATAGCGATTATAGGCCTGCATCATCTCGCCGCGCTCGGCTTCAGGAATTGGCGCTATGAAGTTTTCCCAGCGATCGGGATACATTTCAGAAACGCCGAACTGGTAATACCAGTCCAGTTCCGGCCTGGTGACCGTGTAGATGCCGCGCAGCACCAGTTCGCTCACGCGTTCGGGATGAGTCTCGGCATAGGCGAGTGCCAGCGTCGAGCCCCAGGAGCCGCCGAAAACCAGCCATTTTTCAAAGCCGCACAGCGCGCGGAGCCTCTCAATGTCGGCAACCAGATGCCAGGTGGTGTTGGCTTCCAGTTCCGCATGCGGCGTGGAGCGACCGCAGCCGCGCTGATCGAACAGGATGACGTCGTAAAGTGCCGGGTCGAAAACGCGGCGATGCGTGGGATTTACCCCGCCGCCCGGACCGCCATGCAGGAAAACCGCCGGTTTCGCACCGCGTGTACCAACCCGCTCCCAATAGATCGTGTGCCCATCGCCGACATCGAGCATGCCGCTCTCGAAGGGTTCGATCTCGGGGTAAAAGCTGCGCAATTCTTCGGTCATGTCTTACTTTCATTCGGGTGGCCATTCGGCCGTGTCACGATCCGGGTGTTGCCGGTTGTTGACCGGTAGCCGGTTTTCATCCGGCGCGGCTTCCGGCTCGACCGGCAAGCCGTCAAGGTCACCGAACCAATGCATTTTGCTGTCGAGATTTGATTGCGCCTCGGGCTTTATCAGCTCCGGCTCGTCCAGCGAACCAAGCGTGATGTTGATGAAATCGGCGTCCGGCATGACATAGAAAAGCGGCGTGCCGCACCGTCCGCAAAAACCGCGCCGCACGTGATCGGACGACTGGAACCACGAAGCCTCGCCACGGGTCATTTCAAACTTCGCGCGGGTACTTGCTGCAAGCGGCATGAAATAGTTGCCCGATGCCTTCTGGCACATGCGGCAATGACACAGATGCGGATAGCGCAACCCGCCATCGATCCGGTAACGCACGGCGCCACACTGGCATCCGCCGCTGAAGATTTCTGAACCGTTCATGCGCGGTCGTCTTCCGGCGGCCAGACCTTGGTGTCGTGGTCCGGGTGTTGGAAGGAGGTGATATCAGCCTCATCGACGCTCTGCTCGATTGCAGGTTTTGAAAACAGCTGCTCGATCCAGGGCATGCGCTTGTGGATATTGACCTGCACCTGCGGTTCGATCCGCTCCGGATGATCGAAAGCACCGATCGCGATCTCTACGCCGCCAGGATAATGATAGGTCAGCGGCGTGCCGCATTTGTTGCAGAAGCCCCGATGGATTTTCGCAGATGAACGGAAGAGGGAAGGCTGGCCGCGCGTCCATGTCAGATGCGCCTGATCGGCGGTGACGAGTGCACCGAAGAAATTGCCGAAATGCTTCTGGCACATGCGGCAATGGCAAATGGAGGGGCGACCGATCTTGCCCGCATGAAACCGCACGGCGCCGCACTGGCAGCCGCCGGAAAAGCCTGTTTCGCTCATCGTTTGTTCTCCGGGGGCCAGCTCTCGGTGTCATGGTCGGGGTGCTGGTAGGAAACGAGATGGGTCAGATAGTCGACCGAGGTCAGATCGTCTTCCGTTGGGACGGCGGGTAGCGTGTGGATGCTGTCGACGAAATCGATTTTGCGTTCCACGCCCCACTGAATGGTGGGCGGCAAGGCGGCGGGATCGTCGAAAGCACCGGCCGCAACCGCCATGCCATCCGGCGCCTCATAGGTCAGCGGCGTGCCGCATTCGGGGCAGAAGCCGCGCTTGACGACGCTGGATGACTGGAAGCGCTTGGGTTCGCCACGTGTCCATTCGAATTCGACCTCACGCACCGAAACCAGCGGCGCATAATAGGCCCCAAAAGCCTTCTGGCACATGCGGCAATGACAGATGGAACTGTCCTTGAGATCGCCGGTCGCGCGGAACCGGATCGCGCCGCACTGGCATCCGCCGGTGTAGGTGGTCATGGTTGGCTCTCCTTCACCGTTCGGATAATGTGGAGACAGACATTGTCGATGTCTTTCACAACATCTTCGTTCCAGAAACGCAGAACCCGCCAGCCACACTGCTCCAGCGTCTCCGTTCGTTGCCGATCATAGTCTGCCGCAGCATCTTCCGCATGCTGAAACCTGTCTAACTCGACAATGATCTTATGCGACGGGAAGGTGAAATCAACGATGTATCCTGCGACAGGCAGCTGGCGTCTGAAAGACAGACCTGCAAGACGATGGGCACGGACGGCGTTCCAGAACTTGAGTTCGGCGCCTGTCATGACCTTGCGCATCTGCCGAGCATGTTTCCGATGTCGGGGGCTGACCTTGGCATGGGGCATTGGGATGCTCGCGACTTGAACTGTTGCCGCGAGATTGTAGCATGGTGTGGACGAAATCAAGGGCCTGTCGTGGGGCATCACCCCCCTCTGCCCTGCCGGGCATCTCCCCCTCAAGGGGGGAGATCGACAAGCGGCTAGCACCCTGCCTATGGAATGCGCGGGGCCTTATCGCACTAGCGCGCGGCATCTGATCTCCCCCCTTGAGGGGGAGATGCCCGGCAGGGCAGAGGGGGGGTAAGTCCCAAGCCGCAGCAGCAAATTACCGCTTCAACTCCCAGGTCGTCGTCCGTTCCCCGGTTTCCTTATCCTTGCCATCCTTCAACTGAATGCCCTTCTCGGAAAGCTCGTCGCGCAAACGATCCGCCTCTGCAAAGTTCTTCACCTTCAGCATTTCCAGACGTAGTTGCACCAGAGCATCGACGGCTGAAACGATGGCCTCGTCCACTTCCGCTTTCTTCGGCAAAACGCCGAGCAGGGCGGCGCTGGCCGCAAAGGCGGGCAGGCGGGCAGGATCGGTGTTGGCGGCATGTGCCAGCGCGTGAAGCGCCTGCACGGCGGCAACCGTGTTCAGGTCGTCGGCAAGCGCATCAAGCACGGTTTCATCCGGTGCCGCGTCGGAGGCTTCGGCCGCCGGCCACTTGGCGAGAAGACGTTCGGCCTCTTCGAGACGCTTTACCGAAAAATCGATTGGCTCGCGGTAATGCGTCATCAGCATGGCAAGGCGAAGAACCTCGCCCGGCCATTGGCGGCCGCCGAATTTTTCGGTGTGCAGCAATTCATAGATGGTCACGAAGTTGCCCTCGGACTTCGACATCTTGCGGCCTTCCACCTGCACGAAGCCATTATGCATCCAAACATTGGCCATCACCTGCGTGCCGTGGGCGCAGCGGGATTGCGCGATTTCGTTCTCGTGATGCGGGAAGATGAGATCGAGCCCGCCGCCGTGAATGTCGAACACTTCGCCGAGGTAGCGACCGGCCATGGCCGAGCATTCGATGTGCCAGCCCGGACGGCCGCGGCCCCAGGGGCTTTCCCAGCCGGGCTCATTATCAGAGGAAAGTTTCCACAGCACGAAATCGCCGGGGGTCTTCTTGTGTGCTTCCACCGCCACGCGCGCGCCGGCCTGCTGTTCGTCCAGCGGGCGTTTGGACAACTGGCCGTAATCGGCCATCGAGCGGGTGTCGAACAGCACTTCGCCGCCCGCCGCATAGGCATGGCCGCGCGCGATCAGCTTCTCGATGATGTCGATCATCTCGGCGATGTAGTCGGTGGCGCGCGGTTCAACGGTCGGCTGTAGGCAGCCGAGTGCTGCCACATCCTCATGGAACTGGTCGGCGGTCTTTTTCGTCACCGCGTGGATGGCGTCATTCAGCGGCAGATGCGGATAGTCGCGCAACGCCCTTGCGTTGATCTTGTCGTCGAGATCGGTGATGTTGCGGGCGTAGGTCACATGGCTTTCGCCATAGACGTGGCGCAGCAGCCGGTAAAGAACATCGAAAACGATGACCGGGCGCGCATTGCCGATATGGGCGAAATCGTAAACCGTTGGTCCGCAGACATACATGCGCACATTGTCGGCGTCGATCGGCGCAAATTCCGTCTTTTCGCGTGTCAGGGTGTTGTGGAGTTTCAGGCGCAAGGACATGCGGGCGTTCCCTAAAGGCAGTCAATTGTCCTGGCCGGACCGTTTGTCTGTTGGACCTTGCGGGGAGACGAAAACGATCTGGCCGGTGGTGAACCAGCAAAAATTATTCAGCAGCAGGTGCAGATCGTTGTTTTCATGCCTTGCCTTATGGCGTGCCGGTGTTTCGCGGTCAAGCGTTTCTCGCAGGCGCCAGAAGCACCTTAAGAGACCGCCTTGACCAAAAGCCTATTCCGGCTGGCGGTAATCCAGGAATTTGCCTTCACGCGCCACGAAGAGCTTGCCGGTTTCGGTAAGCTCAGGCGAGGCGAGTTGAACAATGGCGGCGGCAACTTCAGAAGGGTGTGGCACGTCTGCGGGGTCTTCACCGGGCATGGCCTGGGCGCGCATGGCGGTGCGTGTCGCGCCGGGATTGATGCTGTTGATGCGCAGCGCGGTTTTATCGGTTTCCGCAGCCCAGGTCCGGGCAAGTGCCTCAACGGCGGCCTTGGAGGTGGAATAGACGCCCCAGAAGGGACGACAGCTATGGGCAGCACCCGAAGACAGGATCAACGCGCGCCCGGCATCCGATCGCAGGAGCAACGGTTCGACAGAGCGGATCAGCCGCCATGTAGCGGTGACATTGATGGTCATGACCCTTTCGAAGACTTTCGCTTCGATATGGCCGACCGGCGAGATGACGCCGAGAACACCGGCATTCGCGACCAGAATATCGAGCTTGCCCCAGCGCTCGAAGATATTGGCGCCCAGCGCATCGATGGCGTTCATGTCGGCGAGATCGAAGGGAACCAGCGTCGCGGTGCCGCCGACGGCCTTGATGGCGTCGTCCAGATCCTCGAGGCCGCCGACCGTGCGGGCGCAGGCAATGACGTGCGCACCGGCCTTGGCAAGCTCCAGCGCCGTGAAATAGCCGATACCGCGCGACGCGCCGGTGACGAGCGCGATCCTGCCCCTGAGATTGATGGTCATTTTGCCCCCTCCGAAATTCATTCCGCTTGTTTTATGAAGCCCCTGACGCCAACCGCAAGCGATCAAAACGCCGCAGCGGGTACTGTTTTAATCGCCCGCCACAAAAAAGCGGCCACCGGAAGCCGGTGGCCGCTTGTTATTTCGAGATTATCAGCCGTTGCTGGCCAGCACGGAAATCTTGCTGCCCATCGCCTCGCCGTTCTGGTCGAGAAGGCGCGTAGGGTAGTCGCCGGTAAAATAATGGTCCGTGAATTGCGGACGCGCATTGTTGCGGTTCTCGCCACCGACGGCGCGGTAAAGACCGTCGATCGACAGGAAGGCAAGCGAATCGGCGCCAATGAATTTCGCCATGGCGTCCACATCGGCATACTGGTTGGCGAGCAGCTTGTCGGCATCAGGCGTGTCTATGCCGTAGAAATCCGGATGGAAGATCATCGGGCTGGCAACGCGGATATGCACTTCTTTCGCGCCCGCTTCGCGGATCATCTGCACGATCTTCAATGAAGTCGTGCCGCGCACGATCGAATCATCCACCAGCACCACGCGCTTGCCTTCAATCATCGCCCGGTTGGCGGAATGCTTGAGCTTGACGCCAAAAGCGCGGATCTGCTGCGTCGGCTCGATGAAGGTACGGCCGACATAGTGGTTGCGGATGATTCCGTATTCGAACGGAATACCGCTTTCCTGCGCAAAACCGAGCGCTGCCGGCGTGCCGCCATCGGGAACCGGAACGACAACGTCAGCTTCCAGCGGCGCTTCCTTGGCAAGGTTCATGCCCATGTTCTTACGCGTCGTATAGACGTTGCGGCCGCCGACGACGGAATCGGGGCGAGCGAAATAAACATATTCGAACAGGCAGAGACGCTCCGGCTGCGGCTTCGAAGGCTTGCGCGCATCGATGGTGATCGAACCATCCGGCTGAATTTCGCAGATGATGACTTCGCCGTTTTCGACGTCACGCACGAATTTCGCGCCGATGATATCGAGAGCGCAGGTCTCCGAGCAGAAGATCGGCTTGCCGTCCAGCTCACCCATGACGAGCGGGCGGATGCCGATCGGGTCGCGGGCTGCGATCAGCTTGGTGCGGGTCATCGCCAGCATCGAATAGCCGCCTTCCATCTGGCGGATGGCGTCGATGAAACGGTCGGCAGTGGAGCTGTGACGCGAACGGGCGATGAGGTGCAGCACGACTTCGGTATCCGATGTCGACTGACAGATGGCGCCGGTGGCGATGATCTGTCGGCGAAGCGTCAGGCCATTGGTGAAATTGCCGTTATGGGCAATCGAAATGCCGCCTTCTTCCAGCTCGGCAAACAGTGGCTGCACGTTGCGCATCGCCACTTCGCCTGTTGTGGAGTAGCGGGTATGGCCAATAGCGATGGAGCCGGGCAGGCGGGCAAGGGTTGCCGGATCGGTATAATGATCGCCGACGAGGCCCATATGGCGTTCCTGATGGAAGCGCTTGCCATCGAAGGAGACGATGCCTGCTGCCTCCTGGCCGCGATGCTGAAGCGCATGCAGGCCGAGTGCAGTCAGGGCGGAGGCATCGGCGTGGCCGAGAATGCCGAACACGCCGCACTCTTCGTGCAGCGTGTCGCCGTCGATCTCTTCATTGAAAGTGGAATGCGAAAGCGGCTCAATCATCCGGCTTGCCCTTGCTCTCTACCGAGAAAAACGAAAGACCTCTCCGGTGAGCTTGTCTCCCGGTCGGCCAGTCTGTGTCGTGCTTGATATTTAGCACAAATAGCGCGCCTTGCATGCATTGCAAGGCGCGACACTGTGTCAATTATTCGTTGCCGGCGGATTTGTCGCCGGTACATCTTCCGCAGGCGTCTGCGCGGCTGCCGGTTCCTGCGGTTTTCCGAGGATACGGGCGCGGATCTGCGGCTCGATATCGTCAGGCAGAACCGCTTCCAGCTTGCCCACCAGCCCGTCGAGGAAAGGCTTGGACTTGGCCTGGGTTACCCATTGCGGCTGCGTCTTCACATCCACCAGCCAGTTCCAGAAGGCAACCGCGACGACCAGCAAGAGAATGCCGCGCGCTGCGCCGAACAGGAAACCCAGCGTGCGATCCAGCGCACCAATGCGGCTGTCGATGATGAAATCGGCAATGCGCGAGGTGATGAAGGAAATGACGACAAGGGAGATGAGGAAGACGACGCCTGCCGAACCGGCGATGGCGATCTTATCGTCATCGGTATAGTTGCGTGCATAGGGCAGCAGGATCGGGAAAAGATAATAGGCGGCGGCGACCGAACCGGCCCAGCTCGCGATGGACAGAATCTCGCGGGAAAAACCGCGCACCATCGCGAGAATGGCGGAGAAAAGAACAACGGCGATGACGATGCCGTCGAAAATTGTAATGGGCATATACCAACTCCGGAGGTGCGACGCCCTGTCAGGCGCTGCCTTGCCAATTGTGCGATCCTCTTACACCACTGTTTCCCTTGGCGAAAGGATCAATCTTAGTCGTCCTCAACCTGTTTGAACCGGTTGCCGGAACCGGCGATGCGCGCCACGAGGTCCGGCAGGCTTTCTATTTCCGTCCAGCGCCCCTTGCCCGCTTTCGGCAATTCAGCCGAAGCAGACGGCAGAAGTGCGGCGGAGAAACCGAGTTTTTCAGCTTCTTTCAAACGCTGGCCCGTATGCGAGACTGGCCGTACCGCGCCCGACAGGCTGATCTCGCCGAAATAGACGCAATCGGCGGGCAGGGCAAGACCGGCAAGCGAGGAAACCAGCGCAGAAGCTATCGCCATATCCGCAGCCGGTTCGGAAATGCGGTATCCGCCGGCGACGTTCAGATAAACGTCGTGCTGACCGAGCTTCACGCCGCAATGGGCTTCAAGCACGGCAAGGATCATGGCGAGCCGCGAACTGTCCCAGCCGACCACGGCGCGGCGCGGCGTGCCGAGCGAGGTGGCCGCGACCAGCGCCTGCACCTCGACCAGAATGGGACGGGTGCCCTCCATGCCGGCAAAGACTGCGGCACCGGGAGATTTCTCGTTGCGCTCGCCAAGGAACAGTTCGGACGGGTTTGAGACCTCGCGCAATCCGCGATCGGACATTTCAAACACGCCGATCTCGTCCGTCGGCCCGAAGCGGTTCTTGACGGTGCGCAGAATGCGGTAATGGTGGCCGCGGTCGCCTTCGAAATAAAGCACGGCGTCGACCATGTGCTCCACCACGCGGGGACCGGCGATCTGGCCTTCCTTGGTCACATGGCCCACCAGCACCATGGTCGCGCCCGTCTGCTTGGCGTAACGGATCATTGCCTGCACGCCGGTGCGCACCTGCGTTACCGTGCCGGGAGCGGAATCGGCCGTGTCGCTCCATAGCGTCTGGATGGAATCGATGATGACGAGATCGGGGCGCTTGCCCTCGGAAATCGTCGCCAGAATATCCTCGACATTGGTTTCTGCCGCCAGCAGCACGTCGGTTTCCGCCGCACCCAGCCGCTGGGCGCGCAGACGCACCTGCGCTACCGCTTCTTCGCCAGAAACATAGATGACGCGATGTCCGCGCCGTGAAAGGGCAGCTGCCGCCTGCATCAGCAGGGTCGATTTGCCGATGCCGGGATCGCCGCCGATCAACACCGCCGAACCGCGCACGAAACCGCCACCGGTTGCCCGGTCCAGTTCGCTGATGCCGGTCGGAATGCGCGGCGCCTCCTCGATCTCGCCCGAAAGCGCCGTAAGCGCGACCGCCCGGCCTTTTTTCGGCGTCTTGCCGGGGCCGGAACCGATGCCGCCCATCGGGTCTTCTTCGACGATGGTATTCCATTCGCCGCAGCCTTCGCATTTTCCCGCCCAGCGGGTATGAACCGTGCCGCAGTTCTGGCACACGAATTGGGTCTTGGCTTTGGCCATCTATGTCAGTTTTCTTCTTGTTTGAAATCTTTGGCGGAATTGTCCTGGTGGCGGTGCAGCAAGCGCAGAACGGTTAGATCGGCCTCGTCAACACGAAAGAAGATGACGCGCCCACGATAGGCAATACTGCGAAGCCCGGCCCATGGTCTTCGGCAAGATCGCGCCTTGCCCGCGTGGTCCAGATTGGGGTCCGGATTTTAATGACCGGTCCCCGTTTTTTGCTGCACGGAAACGCGTTTGATATCGCTCAGGAAGACGTCTTGTGAGGCATAGCGGTGAACCCGGCCTGCTTCAGCGTCGTCAATGCCCTGTATCAGCAATTTAAGCGCGACTCTTTTTCTTTCATCGCTGCTCAGTAATTGCAGGCTCGCATGAATAAGGGCGTCCGCATCGCTATAGACACCCGCAGCCACCTGCTCTTCGATGAACTTTTCGTCCTGTTCGCTCAAATGGATTTCGGGCATTTCGATCTCCTTTTGTTCTCTTTTAGCACAGGTCGCTTCCGCTTTCCAAGAGCTAAAGACGTGGTTCAGTCGTCAGCCATCAGATATTGCCGCTCGTAGCGCAAACCAAGCCCCGTCAGCATTTCGTAACCGATGGTGCCGGCGGCGCGCGCCACCTCATCGAGCGGCACTTTCGGGCCGAAAAGCTCGATATAATCGCCGGTGCGGACAGCGTTTGCCGGTATGTCCGTGATATCGAAAATAGTGAGATCCATGGTTACACGACCGGCGACCGGCGCCTTGTGGCCGTTGACTACGCCGTAAGCACCGCCATGGCCCATTTCGCGCAATGGAATGCCGGAACCGGAAAGCGACCGCTGGTATCCGTCCGCGTAACCAACGGAAGCGATGGCAAGGCGGCTCGCCCGTTTCAGCAAATAGGTGCCGCCATAGCTGACTGTCTGGCCTTCGCCGGCCTCGCGAATCTGGATGATCCGCGCTTCGGCCCTTGCGACGGGCCGCATCGGGTTTGCCACATCGTTGATTGCCTCGCCGCCGTAAAGGGCAATGCCGGGGCGGGTGAGATCGAAATGATAATCCGGTCCCAGAAAGATCCCGGCAGAGGCGGAAAGGCTTGATTCGATTCCTTCGAAAGCGGCGCTAACCTTGCGGAATGATTCGAGCTGGACCTTATTCATGGGCGAAGACGGCGTGTCGGCGCAGGCGAGGTGGGAGAGCACCAGAACCGGATCGAAACTCGCAGGCCGGGTCACGTCGTCTGCCAGAAACAGCGCGTCGTCCAGCGGCAGGCCAAGCCGGTTGAAGCCGGTATCCACATGCAGCGCGCAGGGGTGTTCGCCGCGTTCGGCAACTGTCGCCATCCAGAAGGAAAGCTGTTCCTCCGAGGCCAGAACCGGCACGAGATCATTGTCGAAGACCTGACGCTCCTGGCCCTGCCAGATGCCTGACAGCACGAAGATGCGCGCTTCCGGTGCATAGGATCGCAAGGTCGCACCTTCGGACACCGTTGCCACGAAGAAGTCGCGTGCGCCGGCATGGTAGAGCGTCGCGCCGCAATCCTCGATACCGAGCCCGTAGGCATCTGCTTTCACGACAGCCGCCGTCCGCGCCTTGCCGGACCGCTTTTTCATGTCGCGCCAATTGTCGGCAAGCGCGCCGAGATCGACGGTCAGCCTCAGCGGCGCATGTTCGAAAGCGTCGGTTTCGTGTTCGGGAAATGTGTCTTCGAAGTCGTCTGTCATGCCATGCGTCCGGTTGATTTGGAACCGGTTCGGACCCTAGCACTTTTGTTCAAGACGGTAATGACCGATTGGTTTAAAGTCGTTCTATGCACAATGTTTCGCAGGAACAGGCCATAGACGTCATGCCGGTTGCAGCGACGGAAACGACGCGTTTCTGGCGCGACCCACGTTTTAGCGGCATGGAATGTCTGAGCGCGACGTTCCTGACACATGAATATTCGCCGCACGCGCATGATACCTTCTCGATCGGCGCGATCGAAAGCGGCTCGCAGATTTCCACCATTCAGGGCACCAGGGAACAGACCGGGCCGGGGCATCTCTATCTCATCAATCCGGACGAGATTCACGATGGTGCGCCGGGTGGCGGCGGTTATCGTTATCGGATGATCTATCCCGACGCATCGCTGCTGCGTGATATTATCGAGGATGTGACGGGCAGGGCTTTCCACGGAATGCCGTCCTTTCCAAGGTTTCTCCCGCGTGATCCGCAGATGGCCGCCGCTTTTCAGATGGCGCATCGCAGGCTGGAGGCCAAGTCCGGCGCTCTTGAGGCAGACGAGGGCATGTTCTCGGTTCTGGCGGCACTGTTCGGCAGGCATGGCAGCGCCATTATCCTGGCCGTTGAAACCCGCGAGAAGACGGCGGTCCATACCGCCCGCGACTATCTCTCCGATAATTACGAGACCGATATCGGCCTTGAGGAATTGGCGTCCATCGCTGGTCTCAGCCGCGCGCATCTCATCCGGGCCTTCCGCAAGGAGTTCCACATCACCCCGCATGCCTATCTGACGGATGTGCGCATAAGGCGGGCGCGCCGTCTTCTGCGTTCCGGCGAAATGCCGGCCGAGGTGGCTGCGCTGTGCGGTTTTGCCGATCAGGCGCATTTTACGCGGCATTTCAAGACGCGCACCGGCGTCACGCCGGGACAATTCCGGACGGCGTGATTTTGGTGGCCATTCCGAAGCGCAACGTCACTTTCATTCAAGACTGGAAAAACTTGCAGGCGTAATCGCATGTCTCTGAAAAGGAGAATGCAATGTCCGTACTGGAAAAACGTGCAGAGCTTGGCGCAGGCCTGAGAGCTGCGGCACCACTGTTGGTCGCCATGGTGCCGATCGGCGCCGTGTTCGGTGCAGTCGCGGTCGGCAAGGGATTGTCGACGCTGGAAGCCTCGCTGATGTCGATTCTCGTCTTTGCAGGTGGCTCGCAATTCGTCGCCCTGGATCTGTGGACGCATCCGGCAAGCTGGAGCGCGCTCGGTTTTGCCGCGCTGCTGGTCAATCTTCGCCATGTGCTGATGAGCGCTTCCATCGCTGGCAAGCTCGATGATTTTACCGGCTGGCGAAAATATGCGGCCATGCTGGTGCTGACGGACGAATCCTGGGCGCTATCGGAATTCAGGGCAGTTGCCGGCAGGCTGACGGCCGCATTTTTCACCGGCGCTGCGCTGTCAATCTACCTCGTCTGGAACATCGCCACGCTCACGGGCGCGCTTTTAGGCTCGGTGATGGGGGACATGACGGTTATCGGTCTGGACTTCGCTTTTCCGGCCGTGTTCATCGTGCTGCTGATGGGGTTCTGGAAGGGCAGGGAAACCGGCCTGGTGCTGCTGGCAAGCGCTGCCGCCGCCTTTGTCACGCACGCGCTGGTCCCAGGCGCCTGGTACATAGCCGCCGGTGCGCTTGCGGGGCTTTCCGTCGCAGCCTTCGGCCGCGAGGACAAGGTGGAGCAGCCGGCATGACGCTTGATACGAACACCCTGCTGGCGATTCTCGCCATGATGGCGGCCACCGTCGCTACGCGTCTTGGGGGTCTGCTGCTGGTCAACCATTTCACCCTGACGCCGCGTCTGAAAAAAGCGCTCGGCGTGGTTCCGCCTGCGGTCTTGATGGCTGTGGTGACGCCAACGGCATTCTCAAGCGGAATGGCGGAAACAATCGCCTGCGCGGTGACGGCAGTCGCGGCGCTCCGCCTCAGCCTGCTGCCAGCCGCAACGCTCGGCGTCGTCACCGTGGCGCTTTTGCGCGGAATCGGATTGTGAGGCAATCCCGCCAAAGTTCTGAAGAGATTCCCCAGTTTCGATTTAGAGCAGGCAGGGCGAAACGCTGACCTGTTTCCGCCCTCGGTTCAGATCAATGCTCTTCGTACTGGCTGAAGCTCGGGTCGGCCAGATCCGCGAAGCGGGTGAATTCGGACTGGAACGCGAGTTTCACTGTGCCGGTGGGTCCGTGACGCTGCTTGGCGATGATGACGTCCGCGGTGCCTTTCACCTTGTCGAACAGGGCCTCCCACTCGGCATATTTCGGATCGGAAATATCGCGCGGCTCCATGTTCTTGACGTAATACTCCTCACGGAACACGAACAGCACCACGTCGGCGTCCTGCTCGATCGAGCCCGATTCACGCAGGTCGGAAAGCTGCGGGCGCTTGTCTTCACGGCTTTCCACCGCACGGGAGAGCTGTGAAAGCGCGATGATGGGAACATTGAGTTCCTTGCCGAGCGCCTTAAGGCCCGTGGTGATCTGGGTGATTTCCTGCACGCGGTTCTCACCGCTTTTGCCGGCGCCGGTCATCAGCTGAATATAGTCGACCACCAGGACGTCAAGACCACGCTGGCGCTTCAGTCGACGTGCACGGGCGGAAAGCTGGGCGATGGAGATACCACCGGTCTGGTCGATGTAAAGCGGCACCTTCTGCATCATCTGGGAGCAGGCGACGAGCTTCTCGAAATCGGCCTCGGTAATGTCACCGCGGCGGATTTTCGAGGAAGACACTTCCGTCTGCTCTGAAATGATACGGGTTGCCAGCTGTTCGGACGACATTTCGAGCGAGTAGAAGCCGACGACGCCGCCGTTTTTCGCCTTGAACGAACCATCAGGCTGTACTTCCTGATCGTAGGTCGCCGCGATGTTATAGGCGATGTTGGTGGCAAGCGAGGTCTTGCCCATACCCGGACGACCGGCAAGTACGATAAGGTCGGAACGCTGCAGGCCGCCCATGCGGGCGTCGAGCGAGTGGATGCCGGTGGAAATGCCGGAAAGATTGCCGTCACGCTCGAAGGCGGCGCCCGCCATGTCGATCGCCAGCGCCACCGCATCGTTGAACGACTGGAAGCCGCCATCGTAGCGACCGGTTTCCGCCAGTTCGAACAGGCGGCGCTCGGTGTCTTCGATCTGCGCCTGCGGCGGCATGTCCAGCGGCGCATCATAGGCGATGTTGACGACATCCTCGCCGATCTGGATCAGCGCGCGGCGCAGCGCCAGATCATAGATCGCCCGACCGTAATCTTCCGCATTGATGATCGAAACGGCTTCTGCCGCCAGACGCGCCAGATATTGCGCCACCGTCAGGTCGCCGACCTTGTCGTCTGCGGGCAGGAAGGTCTTGATGGTCACCGGATTGGCGGTCTTGCCCATGCGGATGATGTCGCCCGCCACTTCGAAAATCTTGCGGTGCAGCGGTTCGTAAAGATGCACGGGCTTCAAGAAGTCCGACACGCGGTAATAGGCGTCGTTGTTAACGAGGATGGCGCCCAGCAGCGCCTGTTCGGCCTCGATATTGTTCGGCGCCTCGCGGTAATGCGGTTCCGCCGGTTGCGCGGGGGTGATCTTTCTCACAGCGTCGTTCATGGTTTGCACGATCTCCCTTTGCCTTGCCACTACACTTCGGGTTTGGCTTCCTTGGCCATGGCAGTCAATGATATTGTTGCAACACTCTATGGCAGCCTGACGTCCTGTCTGCGAAGCTGGATCACATCTTCAGTTGTCCCCAGCAATCCACAGGCGGGTGGGGACAAGGTGCGGGAAATTCCCGGCAACGTGATTCGCTGCCATGAGTTTATCGCATGGCAGACCCGACGTGAAAGAAACTTGAAAATCGGCAGGCTTCCAAATAAATAGGCAGAAAATAAGTAGTGTGCTAATTATAAGGCTTGCTGACATGTCCCGCGAAACCGACAAGGAACAGCTTCTGGACGAGGTGTCCGCCTTCACCCGCAAGCTGCGCGCATTTTTTGACGCGCGGGTAGGGGAAAGCGGCCTGACTTTGGCGCGTGCGCGTGCGCTTTTCGCGCTGTCGCGACGTGGGCCGCTGACCCAGACGGAGCTTGCCGAGGAAATGGAAATCGAAACGCCGACGCTGGTGCGCGTGCTTGACGGCATGGAGAAACAGAACCTCATCGAGCGACGCTCCGACGAAACCGACCGCCGTGCCAAACGCATCCACATGACGGAGGAGGGCGAGAAAACCTCCGAAACGGTGCAGGCGGTGGCAAAATCGCTCCGTTCTGAAATCGCCGCCGATGTTTCCTCGCAGGATCTGGCGATGGCGCTGGATGTCATGCGCAGGCTTTCGGCTAATCTGCAAAATCTGGCAAGCGGGAGGGCGCAATCGTGAGTACCGTGGTGCCGCAAACGGCAGACGAGAACGCCTCTGAAAATGTCGACGTTACGGTAAAGCCGGCGAACGTGCCGGAATCTGCTGCTGCGGCCGCCGCGCCGCAACCGGTGGAGCGGCCAGTGTGGCTGCGGCTGTGTTTCATCTTCGCGGGCCTGGCGTTCTTCATCACGCAAGGGTTGGGCATGAACCTCGTCATGGCCAATCTATACCAGTTGCAGGGCGAATTTTCCGCCACGGTGGCTGAGGTCGCCTGGCTCTCCGCCGCCTATATGGCCCCCTATGCCACGTTTTCCATCGCGCTGTTCAAGGTGCGAACGCAATATGGCCTGCGTCCCTTTGCCGAACTTTCGATCATCGTCTTCGTGGTTGCCTCCTGCCTCAACCTGTTCGTGACAGATTTGCATTCGGCGATCGTCATCCGCTTCCTCAGCGGCATGGCGGCGGCACCTCTTTCTTCGCTCGGCTTTCTCTACATTCTGGAGGCCTTTCCGCCGGCGCGGAAATTCTCGCTGGGCTTCAGCATCGCGCTCACCGGAACCTTGCTGTCTGCACCGCTCGCGCGCATCGTCTCGCCTTCCTTGCTGCAAATAGGCGGCTGGAATGCCCTTTACACGATGGAAATGGGCTTCGCGCTGATCTCGCTCGCCTTGATCTACCTGTTGAAAGTCACGCCGCCGCCGCGGGCGAAAGTCATCGAGCGCACGGATATTCTGAGCTACCTTCTGTTCGCGGGTGGCCTTGGCTGTCTCGCGGTCATGCTCACGCTTGGCCGGTTTTACTGGTGGTTCGAAACATGGTGGCTGGGCGTGCTCCTGGCCACGTCGATCACGCTTCTCACGCTGATGGTCGTCATCGAGTTGCCGCGCAAGAACCCGCTGCTTGACCTGCGCTGGATTTTTTCGAAAACCAACCTGCATGTCATAGCGGTCCTTCTCATCTACCGTGCAGTTTCCTCCGAGCAATCCTCGACGGCGGTGAGTTTCTACCAGCAGCTTGGCCTTTTGAACGACCAGACGATCACGCTTTATGCTCTGGTGCTTTTGGCGACGGTTCTCGGCGGTGCGGCCTGTGCCTGGCTGATGCTGACGAAATATGTCGATACCGCTCATGTGATTGCGCTTACCCTGATTGCGGCCGGCGCTTTTCTGGACAGCCAGTCCAACAACCTGACGCGGCCAGCGCAGATGTATCTGAGCCAGATGATGATCGCCTTCGGTGCGGCCATGTTCCTGCCGCCCGTTATGGCAAAGGGGTTCGCTGCCGCACTTGCGCGCGGAGCGCCCTATCTGGTGAATTTCATCACCATCTTCCTGTTCACCCAGATCACCGGATCGATGTTGATGACCGGGCTGCTCGGCAGTTTCGTGACGCTGCGCGAAAAATTCCATTCCAATATTCTGGTGGAAAATATCCTGCTCACCAACCCATTGGTCGCCCAGCGCGTGTCGCAACTTTCCGGCGCCTACAGCCACGTCATCACCGATCCGGCGCTGCTGAAGGCCGAGGGGCTTTCCCTCCTTGGCCAGCAGGTTACCAAGGAAGCCTATGTGCTCGCCTATAACGATACGTTCCTGTTGATTTCCACCGTTGCGGCGCTGGCGCTCATGGCGCTTTTGCTCCACCTTGCATGGCTGCGCATCCGTCCCCGCTTTTTCCGGGACAATGTCGATGCCGCGCCGGCGCCACAGTCTTGAACCTCCAAGAGTGATAATATGCTGAAGAAGATTTTTACCCCCGTTTCCATTCTCGTTCTGCTCGGTGGCCTCGCCGGCGTCGCGCTGGTGCTCTATGCATGGCGCCTGCCGCCATTCCTTTCCACCGTCGAAATGACCGACAACGCCTTCGTGCGTGGTTACGTGACGACGATGAGCCCGCAGGTGAGCGGTTATGTCGTGGATGTGCCGGTGAAGGACTATCAGGAGGTCAAACAGGGCACATTGCTGGCGAAGATCGACGACCGCATCTACCGCCAGAAGCAGGCGCAGGCGGGAGCCGCGCTGGATACGCAAAAAGCGGCACTGGACAATTCCCGCCAGCAGGAAAACGCCGCCAACGCCAATATCCGTTCCAGCGAGGCGGCGGTCGATAGCGCGCAGGCATCTCTGAAACAGGCGCAACTGGCATCAGACCGTCAGGACAACCTCATCAAAAGCGGTGCCGGCACCTCCAGCCTGCAGGAGGAGGCGCATGCCGCGCTTGAAAAGGCGAGGGCATCGCTCTCGCAGGCGAAAGCGGCACTTGAGGTCTCGCGGCAGGATTTGCAGACGATCATCGTTAACCGCAGTTCCCTGCAGGCCGCTGTCGCCAATGCTGAGGCTGCGGTCGAACTCGCCAGGATCGATCTCGACAATACCGAAATTCACGCGCCGGTGGACGGCAGGCTCGGCGAAATCGGCGTGCGCACCGGTCAGTATGTGACGGCCGGAACGCAGTTGATGGCGGTTGTGCCGCACGATGTCTGGGTCATCGCCAATTTCAAGGAAACCCAGCTCGCGGGCATGCAGGTCGGCCAGCCGGTGACGATCTCGGTGGATGCCCTGCATCGCCGCAAGCTCAACGGCCGCGTCGAGCGGTTCTCGCCCGCCACGGGATCGGAATTCGCTGTCATCAAGCCCGACAATGCCACCGGCAATTTCGTGAAGATCGCCCAGCGTCTCGGCGTGCGTATCGCAATCGACGCCGATCAGCCGCTGGCAGCGGATCTGTCGCCGGGCATGTCGGTGGTCGTGCATGTGGACAAGAGCGTGGCGCCTGAGGGGGCGGAGACGGCGGCGAGGTAGTCTGGCTATTGGAGTATGCCGAGAGGCGCCCCCTCTGTCCTCCCGGACATCTCCCCCACAAGGGTGGAGATCGAATTGTGGCTTGCGCTCGACAACCTCAACGTTGCGGCTATTAGCGATGTGGGATCGCCCTGCTGATCTCCCTCCTTGTGGGGGAGATGCCCGGCAGGGCAGAGGGGGGGTAACCTCTCCGCACACTCCAGTCACAAAACCAAAAAAACCCCGGATGTCGCCATCCGGGGTTTTCCTTATGACCACAAGGCCAAATCTTATTCGTCGTCGTCGTTGCCGTCAGCTTCCGGATCGAAGAAGTCTTCCGGACGCAGGGCGTCTTCGTCAACGCCGTAGATGGCGTCGGCGGAGGTGAGGCTTTCGCCCTTGGACTGACGCTCGGCTTCTTCGGCAGAACGGGCAACGTTCAGCTCGACCTGAAGCTCGACTTCGGCGTGCAGGTGCAGGGTAACGTTGTGCAGGCCGATGGTCTTGATCGGCGTGTTCAGTTCAACCTGGTTGCGGCCGATGTTGAAGCCTTCGGCGCCGAGGATTTCAACGACGTCGCGAGCAGCAACAGAACCGTAAAGCTGACCGGTTTCGCCAGCCGAGCGAACGACGATGAAGGACTTGCCTTCGAGTGCTTCGGCAACCTTCTGGGCTTCCGACTTGCGCTCCAGGTTACGGGCTTCAAGCGTTGCGCGCTCGGTTTCGAAACGGGTCTTGTTGGCGGCGTTGGCGCGCAGCGCCTTGCCCTGCGGCAGCAGGAAGTTACGTGCGTAACCGTCGCGAACCTTTACGGTTTCGCCCATCTGGCCGAGCTTGTTGATGCGTTCGAGAAGAATAACGTCCATCTTCTTGATCCTTTCTATGTGTTGGTTTCGTTCGTATTGTCAGTTTTCCGCGTTGGGGTGAGGGAGATCGTGCTGCGCACGTCGCTCAATCCCAAAACGAGAATGATAAGCAGCGGGAAGACAAAGACCGCCGAGAGATAGGCGAGGATGAGAACCGGCAGACGCCAGTCCTTTCCACGCGCGCGTTTGTGCAGCGAGGCGTAACCTGCCATCAGGAAGCCCGCGCCGAAGGTGCCGCAGACGACTGCGCCGACCATCGCGGCGACGCCACCGAAGAACATGGCGACGATGCCGCAGAGAAAAACGAAGATGGCGTTGCGGTGCATGCGCAGCGCGGAAGGAATGTCCTCGCGTGGGCGAAGACCCTTGCCGAAGGAACCGACCAGCCGGGCCGCGAAATAATAGGCAGCAAACAAAAGGATGACCCACAGGCCGCCCTGAACGATCGGCAGCATCAGAACCAGCAGCGACTTCGTCTGCGCCAGTGCCTCGACATTGGGTTCGAACAGCGGTTCGCGGCTCTGCACGGAGGTCATCATCAGATCGACCATGCGCGCGACGAGATCGGGACCGTAACCGATCATCCAGCCGAGAATGACGACGGCAACCGAAACCAGAAGGCAGAGATGCAGGACAATGCCGGACAGCGGATACCAGGCAAGCAGGTCATCCGGGCCGCCGAGTTCCGAGGCCGGGCGCGCCAGATTGGCAAGATGCGAAAGCCAGCCCGCCGGGATCAGCGTGAAGATCGCAATGGTCAGCGAGAAAAGCGGCGATATGACGAGCGCGCCGATGATAGCCGTGGTGATGATCGCAACGACGGCTGCGCGATTGCCCCAGCCCATGCCGGCGATGAAGATGGGCATGGCGGAACCGGCGTAAAGCAGGAAGGAAAAGGACGACTGTGCCGTTGCGCCAAGCGTTAGAAACGCGGCGCATATGCCGGCGAGAACGCCGGTGATCAGCACTGTCTGGTTCAACTTTTGCACTTCGCTGTCCTGCTGGAAACTTGAGCAGTTAGAGGACCGGTCCAATCAGGATCGTCGTCCCCAACATGGGTTTTATGGTATCGATCCGCGCCCAACGCGGAAGGATTTGAACTCGCAACCTACTAATTAAAAGTCAGTTGCATCGTGGAAGACGAGGCCGCGCCAAAGCGCGGCCTCGCTTCAAATCATTACGCTACGACGTAAGGCAGCAGGCCGAGGAAACGGGCGCGCTTGATCGCCTGGGCGAGTTCGCGCTGCTTCTTCTGGGAAACGGCCGTGATGCGGGAAGGAACGATCTTGCCGCGCTCGGAAATGTAGCGCTGCAGGAGACGAACGTCCTTGTAGTCGATCTTCGGAGCGTTTGCGCCGGAGAAGGGGCACGTCTTGCGACGACGGTGGAACGGGCGGCGTGCCTGGGAAGAGGATGTATCAGCCATTGGTCAATTCTCCTTATGCACGGTCTTCGCGCGGACGGCGCGGACGGTCTTCGCGGTCGCCGAAGCCACCTTCGCGCGGTGCGCGGGGACCACGATCTTCACGCGGGCCACGATCCGGACGGTCGCCATCGCGGCGCGGACGGTCGTCACGGTCGCGCTTCTGCATCATCGCGGACGGGCCTTCTTCGTGGGCTTCGACGGCGATGGTCATGTAGCGAAGAACGTCTTCGTTGATGCGCATCTGGCGCTCGATTTCGTGGATCGCAGGCGCCGGAGCGTCGATGTCCATAAGAGCGTAGTGAGCCTTGCGGTTCTTCTTGATGCGGTAGGTGAGGGACTTCAGACCCCAGTTCTCGACGCGTCCGACTTTACCGCCGAACGATTCGATAACGCCCTTGTACTGCTCGACAAGTGCGTCGACCTGCTGGGCAGAAATATCCTGCCGGGCAAGGAAGATGTGTTCGTAAAGAGCCATTTAGCTTTGCCTTTCTTGCGTTTCGTCCTTCACCCGGCAACGGCGCTAAGCCTCAACGACTGCTCCTGGTTAGGCTGCGAAGCCTTAAAGCAAGAAAAGCGTTGTTCGAGACGGTCGAGAGCGGAGACACGGGAGGCCGGAAAAACCTTATGGTTCCTGCTGTTTCGTTACCGAAACCAGCCCTCCGTTCAGCCACCAGCCAATTGGACCGGATGTTGTGAACAGCGCGCTTATATCCATTTTTGCCCGGAATGCAAGGACCGGAGGCGAAAAAGCGCGCTGCGCTGTCGTCAGATCGGCATCGGATATTGCCGATGGATCGCCGCAATACCCTTCAGGACCTCTTCCGATAGCGCCACATCGGCTGCTGCGATATCCACCTTCAGCTGCTCCATGGTCGTTGCGCCGATGATGGCGGAGGCCATGAAGGGGCGTGTCAGGCAGAAGGCGATGGCGAGCTGTGCCGGATCGAGGCCGTGTTGTGCGGCTAGCTCCAGATAGGCCTTGACCGGCGCTTCCTGATGCGGCTGCAGGCGACCGCCGAGGTCCTTGTTGATGGTGCCGCGCGAGCCCGCAGGGCGTGCGCCGTTCTGATACTTGCCGGTGAGCAGCCCCGCCGCCAGCGGCGAGTAGGCCAGCAGGCCGACATCTTCGTGATGCGCGACTTCCGCCATGTCGAGATCGAAGCTGCGATAGAGCAGGTTATATTCGTTCTGGATGGTTGCGACGCGCGGCAGGCCACGGGCCTCGGCAATATCGATATATTTCTGTGTACCCCATGCGCTTTCGTTGGAAAGGCCGATAGCGCGGATCTTGCCGGCCTTTACCAGCTCGCCGAGCGTGTCGAGCTTTTCGGTTATCTCGGCAAGCGTGCGCTCCTTTTCCTGACCGGAAGCATCAAAGCTCCAGGCGCCGCGGAAGTGATAGGTGCCGCGGTTCGGCCAGTGGATCTGATAGAGGTCGATGTAATCCGTCTTCAGGCGCGTGAGGCTGGTATCTACTGCCTCGCGGATGGCGCTCGCATCAATATCGCGCCCGCCGCGAATATAGTCACGCCCGGAACCGGCGACCTTGGTGGCGAGCACGACCTGGTCGCGCTTGCCGGTCTTTTCGAACCATGTGCCGATATAGTCTTCCGTCCGTCCCTGCGTTTCGGCGGAAACGGGGGTGGTGGGGTAAAGCTCGGCCGTATCGAAGAAATTGACGCCGTTCTCCAGCGCGTAATCCATCTGCGCATGCGCTTCGGCTTCAGTGTTCTGCGTGCCCCACGTCATTGTGCCAAGGCAAATTTCGGACACGGAAATGCCCGTGCGGCCCAATAGTCTCTGTTTCATGGAAATGTCCCGGTGCTTGGCCAGATATTTGAAAGGTGGCATGAAAGTAATGGGGAATTGCCGCAGTGCAAGAAAAAATATGATGAAAAGAAAGGGGAAAATAGATCGGCAAAACCGCGTCGATGGGGTGCCGAAGGGCTTCAAGCCTTGACTCCGCAGGCCGGAATGTGAATGGAAGTCGAAAAGAATAAAGGCAAGGCCAGACAAGAAGGACCACATCCCATGGGTATTGCATTCACATTTCCCGGTCAGGGAAGCCAAGCCATCGGCATGGGCAAGGAACTCGCCGATACCTATCCGGAAGCACGGGCTGTGTTCCAGGAGGTCGATGACGCGCTCGGCCAGAAGCTTTCCGACATCATGTGGAATGGCCCGGAAGAAACGCTGACGCTGACGGCCAACGCCCAGCCGGCGCTCATGGCGGTGTCCATGGCGGTCATGCGGGTTCTGGAAGCGCGGGGTCTGAAGCTCTCCGACGCCGTCTCTTATGTCGCTGGCCATTCGCTCGGTGAATATTCCGCGCTCTGTGCTGCCGGCACCTTCTCGGTTGCCGATACCGCACGGCTTCTCCGCATCCGCGGCAATGCCATGCAGGCTGCCGTGCCGGTGGGCGAGGGCGCGATGGCAGCGATCATCGGGCTGGAGCACGATGCTGTTTCGGCAATTTGTGAAGAGGCTGCCATTCTCGGCGTCTGCCAGATCGCCAACGACAATGGCGGCGGCCAGCTGGTCATTTCCGGCGGCAAGGCGGCTGTCGAGAAGGCGGCTGCGATCGCTTCCGAAAAGGGCGCCAAGCGCGCCATCATGCTGCCGGTTTCCGCGCCCTTCCACTCCGCGCTGATGGCGCCGGCGGCGGAAGCCATGCGCGAGGCACTGGCGGCTGTCGAAAAGAATAACCCGGTTGTGCCTGTTATAGCCAATGTGCGTGCCGCCCCCGTTTCCGACGCCAATGAGATCGCCGCTTTGCTGGTCGAGCAGGTGACGGGCCAGGTGCGCTGGCGCGAGACGGTGGAATGGTTCGCCGCCAACAATGTGACGCAGCTTTACGAGATCGGCTCGGGCAAGGTGCTGACGGGTCTTGCCCGTCGCATCGACAAGACGGTGAACGGCGTTGCCGTCAACGGCGCTGCCGATATCGACCAGCTTCTCGCCACTCTTATCGGCTGAGACGGGCTTCGCCCCGCATCGGCTTTTTGTTTTACGGTAATTCCCGATGCAATTCCGCTAAAAGGCTTTTTGCGGAATTGCTCTAAAGAAGGAACGGAACATGTTTGATCTGACAGGCCGCAAGGCTCTCGTAACCGGCGCGACCGGCGGCATTGGCGAGGAAATCGCCCGCCTTCTGCACAGCCAGGGCGCAACCGTCGGCCTGCACGGCACGCGCGTTGAAAAGCTCGAAGCCCTGGCGGCGGAACTTGGCGACCGCGTCAAGATTTTCCCGGCCAACCTTGCCGATCGTGCCGAGGTCAAGGCGCTGGGCGAAAAGGCCGAGGCCGAGCTGGAAGGCGTGGACATTCTCGTCAACAATGCCGGGATTACCAAGGACGGCCTGTTCGTGCGCATGAGCGACGAGGACTGGGACAACGTCATCGAGGTGAACCTGACCGCGATGTTCCGTCTGACGCGTGAACTGACGCATCCGATGATGCGCCGCCGTTTCGGCCGCATTATCAACATCACCTCCATCGTCGGCGTCACCGGCAATCCCGGCCAGGCGAACTATTGCGCCTCCAAGGCCGGCATGATCGGTTTTTCGAAGTCGCTGGCACAGGAAATCGCCACCCGCAACGTCACCGTCAACTGCGTGGCGCCCGGCTTCATCGAAAGCGCGATGACCGGCAAGCTGAACGACAAGCAGAAAGACGCCATCATGGGTGCCATTCCCATGAAGCGCATGGGAACGGGCGCCGAAGTCGCTTCGGCCGTACTTTATCTTGCTTCCAATGAAGCTGCCTACATGACCGGCCAGACCTTGCACGTCAATGGCGGCATGGCGATGATCTGACGCCACCTGAAAGGCGTCTTGAAACGATTGCGGCGCTGTTTCTGCACCTTGTTTGGTGTCGGGCGCCGCAAGACCCTCCATGCCGGTTTCCGGCGAAATTGCCTGTCATACGTTGTGCTTAGCGCGTTTTCAGGCTTTTCGACCGGTTGAAACCGTGTTAATCGGGCCAAGACTGTGAACAGTCGTCCCGGAGAGACAGGAAGCCGTTGCGATTTTGCGCGACGATGTCTAGCTTGGACCGGGTTGAACGGGTTTGCCAGCAGTGCCGGATTTGAACGGCGCATGAGGGCTTCTAACAGGGCAGGGTGCCGTAAGGCATTCCCTTCAAAATAAAGGTCGAGGAAACCGACATGAGCGATATCGCAGAACGCGTAAAGAAAATTGTAATTGATCATCTGGGCGTCGACGCCGACAAAGTTGTTGAAGGCGCAAGCTTCATTGACGATCTGGGCGCTGATTCGCTCGATACCGTTGAACTGGTCATGGCTTTCGAAGAAGAATTCGGCGTCGAGATCCCAGACGACGCAGCTGACTCGATCCTGACTGTTGGCGACGCTGTCAAGTTCATCGAGAAGGCCCAGGCCTGATCGACCTGTATTGGGGAGGTGTAACAACCTCCCGTCTTGGCCCGGCTTGTCCGGGCCAATATTTTATCGTGAAACAGAACGCGCCCGAAAGACGTGCGTCCTGACGAATGCATAAGTTTCCGAACCGGCTCCGGCCTGCGGAAGATTATGCGGACATTCAAAATGGTGCAGCGCCTGTTCCCGCCATTCCATGGTGTGTGGCGTTGCAAAAAGACCGATGATTTGGATAAGGGCGGAGCGTTGGCGATGAGGCGTGTCGTTATCACCGGTACCGGCATGGTATCTCCTCTTGGATGCGGAACGGAAATCACCTGGGAACGGCTGCTTGCCGGCCAGAACGGTGCCCGTCTCGTGACTGAGTTCGAAGTCGAAGACTTGCCCGCAAAGATTGCCTGTCGCATTCCCGTCGGCGATGGCTCCAACGGCACGTTCAATGCCGATGACTGGATGGAACTCAAAGAGCAGCGCAAGATCGATCCGTTCATCCTTTACGGTGTGGCCGCCGCCGACATGGCGCTTGCGGACGCCGGCTGGCATCCCGAAACGGACGAGGACCAGATCGCCACGGGCGTTCTGATCGGCTCCGGCATCGGCGGTCTGGAAGGTATTGTCGAGGCGGGTTATACGCTGCGCGACAAGGGGCCCCGCCGCATTTCTCCATTTTTCATTCCCGGCCGTCTGATCAACCTGGTTTCCGGCCACGTCTCAATCCGTCACAAGCTGCGCGGTCCGAACCACGCCGTAGTGACGGCTTGCTCGACCGGCGCGCATGCCATCGGCGATGCTGCCCGGATGATTGCGTTCGGCGATGCCGAGGTCATGGTCGCAGGTGGCGCCGAATCGCCGGTCTGCCGCATCGCGCTTGCCGGCTTTGCCGCCTGCAAGGCGCTTTCCACCCAGCATAACGACGATCCGCAGAAGGCATCGCGTCCCTATGACCGCGACCGTGACGGTTTCGTCATGGGCGAAGGTGCCGGTATCGTCGTTCTGGAAGAGCTGGAACATGCCAAGGCGCGCGGCGCAAAGATTTATGCCGAAGTCGTCGGTTACGGCCTTTCCGGTGATGCCTATCACATCACCGCACCGTCAGAAGATGGCGATGGCGCGTATCGCTGCATGGCGATGGCGCTGAAGCGCGCCGGCCTCACGCCTGACGATATCGACTACATCAACGCCCACGGCACGTCCACCATGGCCGATACGATCGAGCTTGGTGCGGTCGAGCGGCTGGTTGGTGACGCGGCGTCGAAGATTTCCATGTCTTCCACAAAGTCGGCCACCGGCCATCTTCTCGGAGCAGCTGGCGCTATCGAGGCGATTTTCGCCACGCTTGCGATCCGCGACAATATCGTTCCGCCGACGCTGAACCTCGACAATCCCGACGTGGAGACGAAGATCGATCTGGTGCCGCACAAGGCGCGCAAGAGGCAGGTCAACGTCGCCTTGTCGAACTCCTTCGGGTTTGGCGGCACCAACGCCTCCCTCGTACTGCGTCGCTACGAAGCGTAAATCACGACGAAAACCCGGTGCCGCAAACCGCCTAAAGCGGTGCGGCTCCCTCCCGCCGGGTGCCTGAGAGCGCTCTTCTTTGAAGAACGCATTGCGGCTTGCGAAAGCCATTTCGATTTTCGCGCCGATATTGTAGTCGTTTACGGAAGACGGTTTGCCGGTTTCGGAATGATTTCCTGCTGCGGGTGAATTTCCCGCCGCAGATGGCTTTCCTTGACCGGCTTTGCCGGAAACGACGATTCGTGAAGGAGGACAATGAGGTCTTCACGATGTCTCTATGTGGTGCAGGAAGGCATTCCGAACCTGTTTTTGCCGCATTACCTGCGCAAAAAGCGCTGACAACGCCGAACTGAAAAGGACCGACGGTGAGCGACACGAACCAGAACAGCCAGGGACCATACGGACGAGACGGCGCGGGTGAGGGCAATCGCGGCCCGATCATCCCGAAATCCCCGACCGAAGCGCTTCGGCCGGAAAAAGTGCCGGCTCCACCGAAGCGCTCCCGCAAGGCCCATGGCCAGCTGGTGATCTTCCTGAATTTTCTGATGACGCTTGCGGTTGCCGTCTGTGTGCTTGCTGTCGCAGCCTTCTATTACATGATCAATGCGTTCCAGGAGCCCGGTCCGCTTCAGACGAACACACATTTCACGGTGCGCAACGGCGCAGGCCTCATCGAGATCGCCAATAATCTCGAGCGCAATGACGTCGTATCCAATGCCCGTGTCTTCCGCCTGATGACGGGCAGCTACCTGCAGAAGGACCAGACGCTGAAGGCGGGCGAATACGAAATCAAGGCCGGCGCATCGATGAAGGATATCATGATGCTCTTGGAGTCGGGCAAATCGATCCTTTATTCCGTATCGTTGCCGGAAGGTCTGACCGTCAAGCAGATGTTCGCGCGGCTTGCCGCCGACGAGGTGCTGGATGGCGAATTGCCCGCCACCCTGCCGCCGGAAGGCAGCCTTCGCCCCGATACCTATCGCTTTACCCGTGGTACGAAGCGTGAGGAAATCATCAACCAGATGAGTGCGGCGCAGGAGAAGCTGATCGACATGATCTGGGAACGTCGTGACCCAGACCTGCCAATCAAGACGGTCGAGGAATTCGTGACGCTCGCCTCGATCGTGGAGAAGGAAACCGGCAAGGACGACGAGCGCGCCCATGTCGCTTCGGTGTTCTACAACCGGCTGAAGAAGGGCATGCGCCTGCAATCCGACCCGACGATCATCTACGGTCTCTTCGGCGGCGACGGCAAACCGTCCGACCGTCCGATCTACCAGTCGGACCTGCAAAAGCAGACGCCCTTCAACACCTATGTCATCAAGGGCCTGCCACCGTCTCCCATCGCCAATCCGGGCCGGGCCGCACTCGAGGCGGTTGCCAACCCGTGGCGCACCGATGACATCTACTTTGTTGCCGATGGCACCGGCGGCCATGTGTTTGCAAAGACGCTGGACGAACATAACGCCAATGTGCGCCGCTGGCGCAAGATCGAGGCCGAAAAAGCGGCTTCCGGCGCCAATCCCGATGTTGTCGTGGATGGTCAGCCCGGCGGCACCGAGGCGGAAAAACCGGCCAATAACTGATAGTTCTGACCGGGCCTTGTCATCGCAAGGCCCGGTTTTTTGCACGGCATGATGGGGGCTTTCTGAATATGACATTGCAATCGATGACCGGGTTCGCGCGCAGCGAAGGAACCTCCGGCCGTTACCGCTGGGCGTGGGAATTGCGCTCGGTGAACGGCAAGGGGCTCGATGTGCGCCTGCGCCTGCCAAACGGTCTGGAGGCGCTGGAAACGGGCCTGCGGGAAATCGCGGCACAGCATCTTTCCCGCGGCAATATTCAGGCCGGATTGACGCTGGCGATTGCGGAAAACCGGCTGGAGGCGGTGATCAACCGCGATGCTCTTGCCGCAGTTCTCGCTCTCAAGAAAGAACTGGGCGACGTCGTCGACGACAAGCCGCTGAGCTTCGATACGCTACTGTCGCTGCGCGGGCTCGTCGATTTTCGCGAGGCGGAAGATGATGCCGAGGCGCAGGCCGCGCGCAACGCCGACGTGCTTGCGGGCTTTGCCGCCGCCGTCGAGAAGCTGAAGGACATGCGCGAGCGGGAAGGGGCGTCCCTGTTTGCCATCCTGTCCGGGCAGATCGACAGGATCGAGCAACTCGTGAACCTCATCGAAAACGATCCTTCCCGCCAGCCGGAACAGATCGCTGCAAGGCTTGCCCAGCAGATTGCCCTTATTGGCGATGGCATGCACGGGCTCGATCGCGACCGTCTGCACGCCGAGGCCGCATTGATCGCTACCAAGGCGGATCTGCGCGAAGAGGTCGACCGGCTACACGCACATGTCCAGGCATCGCGCGAACTTTTGGCTCATGGCGGGCCAGTTGGCCGCAAGCTCGATTTTCTTGCACAGGAATTTAACCGCGAGTCGAATACAATCTGTTCCAAATCGAACGCCAGTGCGGTAACCGCAGCAGGCATAGAGCTGAAAGTGGTTATCGACCAGTTCCGCGAGCAGGTCCAAAATCTGGAGTAGACCCATGGTTCCGGTGAACAATTCCCCTGTTACGATTGCCCGCAGAGGGCTGATGCTGGTGATTTCATCGCCATCGGGCGCTGGTAAATCCACGATAGCGCGCAACCTGCTCGACAAGGACAAGAACATCAGCCTGTCCGTCAGCGTGACGACGCGCCCGCGCCGCCAGAGCGAGATTGAAGGCATCCACTACCACTTCATCTCCAAGCGCGACTTCGAGCGCCTGCGTGACAGCGATGAGCTTCTGGAATGGGCCGAGGTTCACGGCAATTTTTACGGCACGCCGCGCGAGCCGGTGGAAGTGGCGATGGCGGCCGGACGCGACATGCTGTTCGACATCGACTGGCAGGGCGCCGAACAGCTTCAGGACAAGATGAAGGCCGACGTCGTGTCGATCTTCATCCTGCCGCCAACCATGACCGAGCTGCAATCGCGCCTGCACCGCCGCGCCGAAGACACCGAAGCGGTGATCCAGACCCGGCTTCTCAATTCCCGCGCCGAGATCGAGCACTGGCGCGATTACGACTACGTCATCCTCAACGACGACCTGCAGGCGGCCTTCGAGGCCGTAGAAGCGATAGTGAAGGCCGAACGTGTGCGCCGCGACCGCCGCCACGGCATGTTCGATTTCGTGCGCGGACTGCTTGCGGAAGAACCGCAGCTCTGATTTGGCAGTTAAAGCGGCGTGTTATCTCTAATGCTGACGTAGCCATTGCCGGGACAGGCGCTCGTCTGCCGCGTCTGCTGCCCAGCCGTGGCCTGTGTCGAGTGTCTCCAGTACCACATCCGCGCCCGCAGTCGAAAATTGATCGGCCAAATGGGGCGCATCATCGCGATGCCGCCGCTCATCATGTGCACCTGCCAGCAGGAGCGCAGGATATCCGGTGAGCTTCGGAAAATGCTCGTTATTGCGGGGGGATAGTGGCCGAAGCAGAATGGCACCCCTCGACAGATGACGATCCTGGTAGATTGTTTCAGCCGCGATGATCGCACCGTTTGAATATCCTGCGAGAAAGGGTCTTTGCCCCGTCTGCTGAAATACGAATTCGATAAACCGACAAAGCCGGGCGGCTTGATGTTTCAGGTCGTCGATATCGAGTTGTCTGTCGGGCTTTCTGCGAAAAAACGCAAAGCCATTTTCCCATGGCACAATGCCTCTCGGAGCATACAGAATGCCGTTGGGAAAAACGGTACGGCCAAACGAAGCGAGATCTTCCTCCGTTCTTCCCGAACCGTGTAGCAACACGACCGCGCAATCAGGCGATCCGACGGGCATGTGGAGCTTGTAGTGAAAACCGGCACTCTCCACGCGCTTGTCCTCTAATTCTGTCACCCGCGTTAGAAGTGCCGAAACGTAGCCTTCAATTAGAGGCAGTTCGCTAGCGTCACAAATTCCTCGACCGACAGCGTTTCAGCCCGTCGTGTCGCGTCAATGCCTGCCTTTTCCAGCAGAACTTCACCGCCAAGGCTTTTCACGCTCTGGCGCAGCATCTTGCGGCGTTGGCCGAAGGCGGCTTCCGTTACCTTTTCGAGCTTCGCGACATCGCAGGGCAGCGGCTTTTCCTTTGGCAGCAGATGCACGACCGTCGAGGTAACCTTAGGCGGTGGGCTGAAGGCCTGCGGCGGGACGTCGAAGGCCATTTCCGAAACCGTGCGCCAGCCGGCGAGAACGCCAAGGCGGCCGTAATGGTTGTCGCCTTCTTCTGCCACGATGCGCTGGCCGACTTCCTTCTGGAACATCAGCGTCATGGAGAGCCAGAAAGGCGGCCATTCTTTCGGCAGCAGCCAGTTGACCAGCAATTGCGTGCCGACATTGTAAGGCAGGTTGGCAATGATCCGCACCGGTTCGCCAGCGGGAACCAAAGCCTCGAAATCGGTCTTCAGCGCATCACCCTCGATGACCTCAAGACGTCCGGGATAATGCGCTTCGATCTCCGCAAGTGCCGGCAGGCAGCGGCTGTCCCGCTCAATGGCGATAACCTTTTTGGCACCGAGCGATAGAATGGCGCGGGTGAGGCCGCCAGGCCCGGGGCCAACCTCGATGACCGTCACGCCGTCAAGCGGCCCAGCGGTTCGGGCGATCTTCTGGGTGAGGTTGAGATCGAACAGGAAGTTCTGCCCGAGCGACTTCTTAGCGTCTAGCCCATGGCGCTGAATGACATCGCGTAGCGGCGGCAATCCGTCAATGGCGGCCATTATGCGCCGACCCGGCTGCGAAGAGAAATCTCCGCCGCCATCTTCAGCGCTGCGACAAGGCTCGTTTCGCTGGCAATGCCCTGGCCGGCGATGCCGAAGGCGGTGCCGTGGTCGGGCGAGGTCCGGATGAAGGGCAGGCCGAGCGTGACATTGACGGAATCGTCAAAGCCAAGCGCCTTGGCCGGGATAAGGGCCTGATCGTGATACATGCAGACGGCGACATCATAGCGCCTGCGGGCAGCATCGTGGAACATCGTATCGGCGGGCAGGGGGCCGAAAGCGTCGATCCCGTCTTTCCGCAACCGTATGGTCGCAGGGTGAACCACATCGCGGTCCTCCGTGCCCAATGCCCCATCTTCACCCGCGTGTGGATTGAGACCGGCGACCGCCAGTCGTGGTGCCTCGATGCCGAGTTTCTGCCGCAGATCAGCATCGATAATGCGGCAGGTCGTAACGATCAGCTCTTCCGTCAGTGCCGAAGGCACGTCTTTTACTGGGATATGGATCGTTACTGGCACGACGCGGACCTTGGGTCCGGCAATCATCATCACCGGCATCACCTGTTTGCCGGTCAGGCGCAAAGCCAGATCGGCGAGAAATTCCGTGTGACCGGGAAAACCGAAGCCTGCTTCGTAAAGCACGGATTTCGCAATCGGATTGGTGACGACGGCGGAAGCCTTGCCCTCGACCGTCAAGGCAACGGCAAGCTCGATCGCCTTGATCGTGGCATGAGCGGCTCCGACATGCGGCTGGCCGGCCTGAACCTCGAAACCGACGGGAAGAGGAAGAACGGGAAAAGCACGGTCAAACACGCCGACGGCATCCGCCGCTTCGCAGTTCTCGATATTGACCGGTATGCCAAGCAGCGCCGCACGGCTCGCCACCACATCGGGATCGCCGATGAAGATGAAGGGCGCCACGCCGTTCTCCCGGCGCTTGGCCCAGGCGGCAATGGCGATATCAGGGCCGATACCGGCTGGATCTCCCTGTGTCAGGGCAAGCGGCAGGGATGCATGTGTCACGGAAAGGCCGGCTCTCGTATCAGGTGTTGACGATCTGCGCCTTCTTGCGCAGCTCATCCATATATTTCTTCTCGTTCGGGTTTTCGCCACCCTTGGCCTTCATCAGGTCTTCGGACTTGAACACCATTTCCGCTGCGTAATCGTCGGAAACCTGACGCTGCTTGCAGATTGCCAGATATTCGACGCCCTTTTCGGTCACGCGTGTTCCTGTGGTGCCGCCTTCCTTGGTCTTTTCCACGAGAGGCTTCCACTCTTCCGGCAGTTCGGGCGCCAGAATCCGTCCAAGATCCTTGATCGCCACGTCCCGCATGGTGGCCGCGAAAGTCATGGCCTGGTCGCAGCCGGGATAACGCTTGCGCGAGGCTTCAGCCTCGGCCTTGCGCTTGCCGGTGATGGCATTACGCTTCGATTCCGGAATGACAAAGATCACCTGTTGCAGGAAATATTCCGTCGTTACCGGCTTGTCGCCGCGTTCCCTCAGGCGGGTGACGAGGTCCTGGTTAGACATCTTGCCACGCGCACCATAACGGGCGTTCACAAGGCGCGGCCAGCTCATCTGCACGGCAATGAAGGCTTTGAAGTGGTCGGCGCCGACACCGGCCTTGGAGAGGATCTGCGTCAGCTGTTGCGGGTTCATCTTGTTGTTTGCAGCAAAGCGCGCAAAAGCCGCATCGACTTCTTGGGTGCTGACCGACATTTTCACACGGCCGATTTCTTCGCGCTTTAGCGCCTCATCAACCAGCTGCTCGCGTGCCTTTTCGGCGAGATTGCCGGATTGACGCTGCAACTTCAGAAAGGCGACACGCCTGGCAATATCGTCGTTGGTGATGGGGGTCTTGTTGACGACGATCTTGACCGTGCTGTCGGCGAAGGCCTGGCTGGCAAAGGGCGCAACGGCCATGGGAACGGCGAATATCGCAAAGGCGAAAGCAGCGCCACGCAAAGCCGTCTTTCCGAAATTCATCATATCCTTCTCCCTTTCGTCGGGCGGGGGTCTGTTTCCCCGTCCCGCCAATCTGTTCTGTCTGCCAATGGGGAATATTCCTTACCCCGGCTTTTCAGATCTGCACCTGTGCATCCGCACCGCGAATTTGCCACGTATATATCATCGCGATCTGCAAGACGGCAATGTGTCGGTTTGTTGAAAGAAACCCGATGGTTCTATACCGGACGAACCCTGGCGCGTTGTTGCGGCAAAACCGTGACTTTTACTGGCTGGATGGCAAAAAGGCAGGCCACGATGCTGTATGGCCTGCCTTTAAACTCAGTAATTGTTCGGTTTCCAGCCGATATCCATATCGGCCCAGTCCTCGTTTGCGGAGCCGATGCTGACATCGCCGAGCGTGCGGAATGCCAGACGGGCATTGATCGACCAGTCATTGGCGGCCTGCCGGCTGGAATTGATATTGCCCTCGTCGGAGTAGCTGACCGTCAAGATCGTGCATTCATCCTGATAGGCGATGCCAATACGGCGCTCGGCGGCAAATTTTCCGTTCAGATCGTAGTTGATCGAGCCGAACAGCGACCAGTTGTCGTCCATGCGCAGCGTACCGGACGCCTGAACGATATCGCGGTCTTCATTGTAGCCGTACTGCGGCTGCGCCTTGACCTGCGTATAGCTGAGCTTGCCGGTGAGGCGGCGGTCCGAATAGCTGACGCCTGTCTCGGAACGGTTGATTTCGAGATTGTCCTTGTCGAAGCGCAGGCTCGATGACAGCGATAGGCCGATTGGCGCATCGAAGGCTGCCATGGCGACGTAGTCCGAGCGGTCGGATTCGAGACCGGAATTCGCGCCGACATTGACGAGATCGTAGGAGGCGAAAGAATTGTCGCCCGCCAGGTGGAAAGACTGACCGGCAATGGCGCGAATGCCGTAGCCATTGTCGAATGTGCCGTTGTAGCGCAGACCGATGTTTGCGCGCGTGCCGCCTTCGATCCGGTCGAAACCGGAGAACTTATCACGTTCGAACAGGTTGGTCGCGTCGAACACGAAAGCCTGCGAATCTTCGTTGGGGAAGCGGCCGGCATATTGTTCGTTCGGACGCACGAAAATCTGCGCAATCGGCTCGATCACGTGGTTGCTGTTAAGCGCCGTGAACAGCCAGGGGTAACGCACTTCCAGACCGCCGGTTACCATGCCTCGCAACGCCGCATCGTCCTGCATCATGCCCTGATAGGCATAGGACGTGCCACCCGATGTAAAGCTTGCCGCCGACATATCCGTCCACAGCGCATCACCACGGGCGGCAAGGATCGGCGTGATCTGCAGGCCGCTATCCATCGTGAAGGTGCGCTTCCATTCGGCTTCGGTGGAAAGGCGCGTATAGTTTCCTTCAAGCCCGTTGAACCGCGAATAGCCTCCAAGCGCGTAGGCATCCTGTTTCTGGCGGGTGATGCTGGTCAGGTTGGTGGTCAGCGAAAGTTCGCCGCCATAGATCGGATCCGGTACGAAATAACGGTAGTCGACAACCGGATGAACGATGGCCTGCTTGCGTTCGTTGGATTCGTTGTTGTCCGTATCCTGAACGTTGAAATAATAGCCGCGGGCATCGAAGCTGTTCCGCTCGCCTGCGCCAGCCAAATAGATCTGATTGGTCTGGACGTCGTTCTTGTAACCCTTCAGCCCATAGGTACGCGAAAAGTTGTTGTCGGTCTGCACCATGGCATCCCAACCGAACGCCCAGCGCGGATTGATGGAGAAGTTACCCTTGCTGGCAATCATGCCGCGATTGTCGTTGAGGGCGTCACTGGTTCCGGCAGTAAATGTATCGGACTTCAGCTGGCTGATGCCGGCGACGGTCACGGTGTGCATGCCGGTTTCGAAACGCTGGCGCAGTTCCGCCTGCAGAAGCAGACCCTGCGTCGTGTAATAGGTCGGGGTAACGGTCACATCCGAGGTGTCGGACAGAACCTGGAAATAGGGCACGCCGATGCCGAAACCGAGGTTGTCGGTAATGCTCATCTGCGGAAACAGGAATCCGGACTTCCGCTTCACCGTATTGTCCGGAACCGTCAGGAACGGGACGTATGCGATCGAATGGCCGAAAAGCTGCAAGCGGGCTTTTTCCAGCCGGATCGTATGGGTCTTGCCGTCCTGAATGACACGTTCAGCCTTGACCTGCCACAACGGCGCCTTTTCGGGCCGTTCGGCGCAGGGCAAACAGGCGGTATAGACGCCGTTATTGAGGACCATGCGGTCGCCTTCGAGCCGTTCGGCGCTTTCACCCGCGATGCGGGTATTGTCCGGGGTCTCGACGCGCAGCGCATTGACAAAGCCCTGACCGAAATCGTCAGTGACATCCATCTCGTCGGCATAGATCTTGTTGCCGCCGGGCTCGATCAGCTCGATGTTGCCGTGCGCAATCACGCGGCCCGTCTGCTGATTATATTCCACTTGCTGGGCCACCATACGGTAGCCCGAATAATGCATGCGAACCACACCCTTCGCGATGACCCGCTGGGAATCGCGATTATAGGTCAGTTCATTTGCCGTAAGCAGGAGTTTCGAATCGTCTTGGCTTCCGGGCGCAAGCAAACCACCCTGGCCGAAAGCGACCGGGCTGGATGCCAAATATGCGCACACAGCGGCACCTGTCAGAAGGGCCGTCCAAAGCCGCCTGATATTCCCGCGGTCATATACCGCCACTAGCCGTCCTCCTGATGAAGCAGAATGGTTGCCCCCAAAGCCAACGCCACGATGACTGGAACCCAGACCGCGACGGTGGGAGGGACAACGCCACCACTCCCGAATGCCCTTACGAGCACGGTTACTACATAAAGCACGAAGCCGGAAACGATTCCACCCAGAATCACGGAGCGCGACTGGGCGAAGCGGCTGAACTTTAATGAAACTGTCGCGGCGATCAAGGTCATCGCAACCAGAAGCAGGGGCGTCGATAGCAGGAAATGATACTGCGTCTCAAGCGCTTTCGAAGACAGTCCAAAAGACTTTGCAACTTCGATCTTGTGAGAAAGATCAAAGAAAGCAACGGTTTCCGTCTGCGTCATACGTTCCTGAACGAATTCTCGTCTCAGATTGGTACTGATCCGCGTGCTCTCTTGCCGAACTGGCACATGTCCCGCACGGGTTTCCGCGACGCCGTTAAGAAGCCAGTAACCATCTTCCAACTTTGCCGACTTCGCGTCCTGCCGGGAGACGATGTTGCCGGCCTTGTCGAGGTGTATCAGAACCACGTCGAGAAGCATGGTCCCGTTGTCTTCGAAGCTCTTAGCGCCGATGATCGTATCCTGGCCGCCGCTCGACTGGCGCATCCAGGGAATGATGTCCTGCTGGCGTCCGCCGCTGCCTTCGTTGCGCCAGCCCGCCTCCATCGACAGCGACTGGTTTTGCCCCCAGGCGGCGATAGGGTTGAGGACGAGGACGGACAGGATTCCAAGAAAGACCGCACCAAGGACAAAAGGAAGGATGAATTGCCAGGCGGAGACGCCTGCCGCACGCGTGACGACGAGCTCGTAACGCCGGTTGAGCGAGATCAGCGTCGTCATGCCGACGAAGAGTGCAATGAAGGGAATAGTCTGCTGCAGGATCAGCGGCAGGCGAAGCGCGGTGAGGCCAAGTGCGCCTGGAACAGAATAGCCTGGCACGCTGGACATGCGCCGCGCCGTTTCGCTGAAATCGGCAAGATAGATAATTGCCGATACGCCGAGCAGGAACCAGATGGCCGTGATCAGATACCGTTTGAGGAAATACCGGGCGAGGGTGCTGAAAATCATGCGTTACCGCTCCCCGAGCTTCGCGCCAGCCGGCTGGAGAAAAGACGGCGCAGCCGGCTGGCCGTATCCGCGATGATCTTCGGCATTCTCGGCTTGCGACCCGTGATGAGAATAAAGGCGGCGGCGGCACCGCTGAGGCCCGGCACGGCATAGACCAGCGGAATGAAGGCCGCGCTCTGCTTGACCTGGTTGGTGACGTAAAAACCGAGCCAGCGCAGCATGAAGGCCGTCACCAGCGCAGCGACCATCGGATGCATCCGCGCTTCACGATGCGAGCGCGCATCAGCGGCTATGACCAGCGATATCAGTGCGAAGGCGAAGGCGAACATCCAGTCCGACAGGCGCTTGTGCAACTCACTGCGGAAGCTTTCGGGAGACCGCTTGTAACTCGCGTTGTTCTCGTCTGGCGAGAGAAGGAAACCGAGGCTCGCATCGCCCGGAGAAAGCGACGGTTCGGAAGTCTGCTTTTCCGACATGGTCGAAAGGTCGAAGGCATAGGACAGGAACTTGACGATGGAGACCTTGCCATCAGGTGTTTTCTGCTGGACTTCGCCGTCGCGCATCGTCAGCGACGTGCCGCTTTCATCGATCATGCCTTCCTTGGCGTAATAGATAAGATCGAAATTCGGATCGCGGCGATCGGCGACGAACAGGCCCTTGAGGATACGGCCCTGACGTTGGGCGATCTGCACATAGAGGCCGTCCTGAACAGCGCGGAAGGTCTTTTCCTCGATCACCGACGAGAGGAGGTCGGCATAGGCAGCCGCCACCATCTGCCTGGCCGAATTTCGGGCAGGCGGCTCGATGAAGTTGGTGATGGTGAAGGAAAGCGCACTTAGAACGGCAGCCAGAATGATAACCGGGCGAAACATCACAGAGCGCGACGATCCGGCCGCATCGATGATGGCAAGCTCGGAATCGTTGTTCATCGCCGTGAATGTCTGGGTGATGCCAATGACGAGGGCGAAAGGCAACACGACGGGAATCAGCGTCGGCAGGATCATCGTCGCCAGCGCCATGAAGGAGCCCATCGACTGGCCGGTATCGGTGACGAGGTTGATTCTCTGGAGAACCTGGATGGTCCAGATGATGGCCAGCACCGGCAGCAGCGCGACCAGAAACATCTGCGTTGTCCGTCGCAGGATATAGTTCTCGAGAAGCTTCATACTGCCCTTGTCGACATTGTTTTTCTGCGCGATCGCTCGCCGGATTTCCGCCTATCTAATCGCATCGTTTGCAATTGGCTATTCCGGCACGCTCACAAAAATGTTTTGCACGATGATTTTTCCACCGCCTGTGTCTTTTTGTGGAACAAGCTGTCGGTTTCATGACGCGATCGGCCATTCCACAAAAATGCCTTTCCTTTAGCGAATGTCGGCCTTTAAAGAATGTGAGCCTTTAAAAATGCAGGGTTGCGCCGGGGGCCGAAAAGGCCATGATCGGGCGCACACGCAAGTTATCCACGAAGAGCAGGAAAACATGTCCGCCAAATTCGATATTTCTTTCGCCAATTCCGCCTCGCTTGAAAATACCCTTGCCGTTGTGCTGCAAGCCTCGGGTGAGGCGCAGGCAGCTGCCGGCGCATCGGAAGCCGATCCGGGTGGCGTGCTTGAACGGGCGGCAAAGATTTCGGGCTTTTCCGCAAAGTCCATGACCACACTCGACGTGATTGCGCCGCAGGGTTCGGGCGCCGACCGGCTTCTCGTCATTGGCCTCGGCAAGCCGGCGAAACTTGTCGCCCATGATTGGTTGCGTGCCGGCGGCACCGCTGCCGCCAATTTCAGGAAGGCGGACAAGGTTGCCGTCTATCTAGATGCCCCGGGCGTCGATGTCGGTGCGCAGGCGGCTGCGGATTTTGCGCTTGGCCTGCTGCTGCGTGCCTATAGCTTCGATGCCTATAAGACCAAGAAGAAATCCGATGATGAGAAGTCGCCGAAGAAAGTAGAAATCGTCATCGTGACGGCAGTCCATCAGGAGGCGGAAAAGGCCTTTGCCGTGTCGGAGGCCGTCGCGGGCGGCGTTGTCCTGGCGCGTGATCTCGTCAACCTGCCGCCGAATGTTCTCGGTCCTGTCGAGTTCGCTGAAAAGGCGGAAGAGTTAAAGAAGCTCGGTGTCGAGGTCGAAATTCTCGGCGAGAAGGAGCTGAAGAAGCTTGGCATGAACGCGCTTCTCGGTGTGGCGCAGGGTTCGGCGCGTCCGCCCCGGCTTGCGGTCATGCAGTGGAACGGCGGCTCCAAGAAGGACGAGCCTATCGCCTTCGTCGGCAAGGGCGTTGTGTTCGATACCGGCGGTATCTCGCTGAAGCCCGGCCTTAACATGGAAGACATGAAGGGCGACATGGGTGGCGCTGCCGCCGTGACCGGCCTCATGCACACGCTCGCGGCCCGCAAGGCGAAAGCCAATGTGATCGGCGTCATCGGTCTGGTGGAGAACATGCCTGATGGTAACGCCCAGCGTCCCGGCGATATCGTCACCTCCATGTCCGGCCAGACCATTGAGATCATAAACACCGACGCCGAAGGCCGGCTGGTTCTCGCCGATGCGCTCTGGTACGCCAAGGAGCGTTTCAACCCGAAATTCATGATCAACCTCGCCACCTTGACGGGAGCGATCACGGTTGCACTCGGCAATCTTCAGGCTGGCCTTTTCTCGAATGATGACGAGTTGGCTGCACGTCTTTCGCAGGCAGGCGATGTTACGGCGGAAAAGCTGTGGCGCATGCCGCTGGGCAAGGATTACGACAAGATTATTGATTCCAAATTCGCCGACATGAAGAACAGCTCTGGCCGTCTGGCGGGCTCTGTCACCGCCGCTCAGTTCCTCAAGCGTTTCGTGGGCGAAACACCCTGGGCGCATCTCGATATCGCCGGCACCGCCATGGGTTCGCCGTTGACCGAGATCAACCAGTCCTGGGGATCCGGCTACGGTGTGCGGTTGCTGAACGAACTCGTTCGCGCCCACTACGAAGATTGATGCGACCGGAGCTGCAAGTCCGCAGATGACTGAAATCCTGTTCTACCATCTGACGGAATCGAAGCTGGAGGATGCATTGCCGCCCTTGCTCGAAAAATCGCTGGAACGCGGCTGGAAGGTCGCGATCCAGACGGTGGACGAGGAGCGCCGCGATTTCCTCGACACGCATCTGTGGACCTTTCGTGACGACAGTTTTCTGCCGCACGCAACGGATAGCTCTGCCGCGCCGCAAAACCAGCCGATTCTTTTGACGGCGTCGAATGCGAACGGTAACGAGGCGAGTGTGCGGTTTCTCGTCGACGGTGCCGAACCGCCGGCGGTGGAGGGCTATGAGCGGATAGTGTTCATGTTCGACGGATATGATGCCTACCAGCTGGAAATGGCGCGGAACCACTGGAAAAGGCTGAAGACCGAAGGTCATGCGCTGACCTATTGGCAGCAATCGCCGGAAGGCCGCTGGCAGAAGAAAGCCTGATCACAGTTTCCCACACAAAAAGACTGGCAAAAATTCGCATGTGGCGCAGCCTGCCGGTTTTCGCATTATGAGCCGAATCAGACATAGCTGTCTGATCCGGCCGACAGGTGACGGACGGTGGCGGCTGCCACAGACCAAACAGCAGAAGGACATCATCATGGGACAGGCGATTTCACGGCCCGACGGGGAAATAGAGCGTCTGGTCGCGGTGCGGTCAATCATGTCCGTCAAGAATGCCGAGATGCCGGAACTGGAAGTGCTGTCTCGATTGGGGCAGGGCGTCTTTGACGTCCCGCGTGCGGCCGTCCATATCGTCGATGAGGACTGGCTCCATATTGCCGAACAGGCGGGAATGCAACTTTCGGAATGCCCGCGCGATCTGTCGATATGCAACCGAGTAATTGCCAGGCAGGATGTCGTGGTCATTTCCGATCTGACCCAGCATCCGGATTTCCGCTTCATGTCCTATGTGAAGGGCGGTCCCGGATTGCGTTCCTATGCTGGCGCGCCGATCGAGCTGGAACCGGGTCTTGTGGTCGGCGCCTTTTGCCTTGTCGATACGGTGCCGAGAAAATTCTCTCAAAGCGAAATTGACAATCTGAAGCACTTTGCGCTGCTGGCGGCCGCACTCCTGCGTTTACAGAAGGCCAATTTCACAATGAGTCTGGCGGAGCGTGAATTGCGGGATGCGGTGATGACTGATCCGTTGACCGGCTTTTACAATCGCAAGGCGCTGGAGGCGATTGTCGATGGCCAGCTTGGCGCGGCTCTGCGTGAGAACGAGGCCTTCGGCGTGCTCTATCTCGATCTGGACGGTTTCAAGGCGATCAATGACACGTTCGGCCACCCGGCGGGTGACAGGGTGCTGACCGCTGCCGCCGACCGCATTCGCAATTCGATCCGCAGCGAAGATACGGTGGTGCGCATGGGAGGCGACGAATTCGCCATTTTCATACCCCGTCCCAGCAGGTCTGAGGTGATGAACGGACTGGCAGACAGGCTTCTGGCAGCCTTCCGTGAACCCTTTGATGTTGACGGGCAGGCGGTCGGTGCGCGTCTCAGCATTGGCGGCGCCATCGCCCCTCAGGCCGGTGCTGACCGCGCCACGCTTTTGCGCAGCGTTGACGAGGCACTGTATCAGGCAAAAAAGTCAGGGCGCGACCGTTTCGTCAGCCGCGCCCTTTGATGCACCTGTCTTACGGAAGGCTTCCAAAAGCCTTTCGGCTCCTCAGTCGTAGAAGGAATCCACGAATTTGTGGCGGCCGAGCAGGAAGGCATCGGCCACATGAGTCAATGGCGCAAGATCGACATCAGAGCGTCCGGCCTTGATGATTTCCGCAAAACGCTCGTAGAGCGCCGGATATTCCCGCTCGGGTTCCGACACTGCCTGCTCGCCATTGATGGAGAGCTTCGCGCCGCCTTCCGAAAGCACCATCTGCCCGGCCGCCGTTTCGGCAACGATATCCCAGCTCTGCTTGCCGGTCTGGCGCCAGTCGAACTCGGCGCGCACGGGCATTTTCGTAACGTCGGAAAAATGCAGCTCGGCAGCGATGGGCGCGTCGCGGTTTTCCGGGAACTCAAGCGTTGCCTTGGTCAGGAACAGCGCGCGGGGCAGGATGTGGGTGATGATCGACAGCGCATTGATGCCGGGATCGAACACACCGAGACCGCCCGCCTGCCAGATCCATGCCTGGTTGGGGTGCCAGTGGCGCACATCCTCTTTCCAGATGACATGCACGCTGTCGATTTTTGTCGAGGCGAGAAACGCCTTTGCAGCTTCAACGCCCGGCGCATAACGCGAGTGCCAGCTTGCAAATAGCGAAAGACCCTTCGAATCCGCAAGACGAACGAGATCCTGAACTTCCGAAAGCGTTGCGCCCGGCGGCTTTTCGAGGAAAACGTGCTTGCCGGCATTCAGCGCCGCATATGCAGCCTCGTAACGGTACTGCGGCGGCATGCAGAGCGATACGGCCTCGATATCCTCGACGGCCTCCAGCATGGTCTCGATGGTGCCGTAAGAAGCGACGCCATCCACGGTACCGTGGCGGCTGGCCGTGCAGATCAATTCAAAATCCGGATTGCCTGCGATGGCGGGAAGGTGCTGGTCGCGAACGATTTTGCCGACGCCGACGATGGCAAGCTTGGTGGCTGACATGAAGTGGGACCCATTTGTATGATGCGTGGGATAAAGTGTGACTTTACGAGTTTTTTAACAGAAACGATCAAAGGAGCAAGGCGATCGTCCTTACAGGTCTCGTCTTTTTTCCGTGCGTAACGGCATGGCAAAAATCGGTATGCATATTTTATGTTGCCTAATATTTGAAATGTGAAAATATTGTTTCAAATTTAAAAGTATTGATTTTTATAACTTAATGCTTTTAAAATTCGAATTCGAAGTTAAGTTCCGAAATATTAACGTATATTTTATATGTAAATCAATTTCAATTTCATTATTAAATGTATTATAGTCAGAATTTAAAATACATATTTATATGGATTTTGTAAGTAGTTAGACGAATGCAATTGTCAACTAAATACATACAGCATAATTCTTGCATATTTATCTACGCTAAGTTCTTTAGTTTCGACGTAAAATTCGTTCGTTAGACTGTCTCGATGGTTTTCTCGTTCGGTTGTTGGTTGGCGCTTCGCTTCGTTGCTTGATTTTCCTGCTCGGCATTGTGCGACGCCGGCGGTGAGGAGGTACTCGAACTCGTGTCTTGTCAGCCGCTTGCTGTTGGCACGTGTCCGGCGATTTCGCCGGGGGCAGCCCGCGGTGGAGCGACAGGTCGTGTGGAGCGATTGGCTATATGTACTGATTTTCCTGCGTAAACGCGGGATTTGTGAAGGTCAAACGCCGGAACCACGGCAAAAGAATAGTAATGACCGGGGGACATGCAGAGATGATGGAATTGATCGCCGCCCAGGCGGCCGCGTCAGCCGCCGAGTTGCCGTTCCTGCTGCTCCAGGCTGCGGCCCTTGTCGGCATGGTGTCGGTGCTGATCCTTCTGCAGCGAAACATCGCTCTCGATGACGCTCGTTATAAAATCTACTACGGCATCATCTTCGGGGTTACCGGTTTCTTGCTGACGCTACTGGTATCCGAGTTTATCAAGCTGCCTTCCAAGCCCTATATCCGCTCTGACCTGCTGTTCCTGGCTGGCGTGTTGGGGTCCTGGCAAGGCGGCTTGATAAGCCTGGCGCTCGTCTCCGCAGGGCGATTTTTGTTTGGTGGTCCGGCACTCTTTGGGGCCGCTTTTCTGGATATGAGCATTATCTCGGCTTTCGGGATGGCAATGTATGGCTGGATGCGCCGGCGCAGTCTCACTGAACTCGGCGTCCGCGAGGTCTTCGGCGTATTCGCGGTCAGGATTTTCGCGGCGTTGTTCGCTGTTTGCGTGACCTATAGTCTCAGCATGATAAATCAGGACGTTTTTCTCAGTAACGTCGGACGGCGCATCTTCGGCTCGTTTGTCGGGTTGCCGATGATCGCCTGTCTGTTTCTGTTACTGCGCAGCGAGGCGCGGGCGCGTGAAGAGGCAAGGAAACGCGATGCTGCGGCGCGGACGGATTCGTTGACGGGCCTGCCCAACAGGCGTGCCCTCAAAGACCATATCGAAGTCGTGATGCGGCAGGAGCCGGCCGTTCCGCACGCTCTCCTTCTCATAGAAATCGTCAATATGGCCGATGTCGCCGCCTGCCAGGGCGAGGATTGGGGCGATCTTTTCTGGCCGAGGCTGGCACAGGAAATCTGTAACGATGACAACGGCCTGCTGTCGAGTTCCAATGCACCGCGCAGCTTCATGTTCGGCGATACCACGCTTGCAGTCGTCATGTCGGGGATTTCGCTCGAGAAGTCGGAAAGCACAAGGCTGATAATGCGTCTCCACGACGGGTTAAGTACATTTTCACGGTCTGCGGATCCAGAACCGGTGCCGCATCTGAAAATCGGTGCCGCTAATCTGGATAAGCTCTCCCGGCAGAACGTGGCTTCCTTCCTCCGGCAGCTTAGTCTTGCGCTGCGAGGAAGCGAAAATCCGGTGCAGATATTCCCCTTTTCCTTTGCCGATAAGGCCACGCGGGACGAGGGGGTGCGCCAGATGCTGGTCAACTGGATCAGATCCGGCAAGCCGCCGATATTTTATCAGCCGAAATTCGAAATGCACAATCGCCGCATGATTGGCGCGGAGGCTCTTTTACGGGCGGTGGATGCATGCGGACAGCCGCTTTCGCCCTATTATGTGCTGGAGATTGCCGAGCGTCACCGGCTGCTGGTGGAGTTTGAATGGTCGACGATCGAAGCCGTCGTCCGCGACCTCATCGACCTGCGGGGTCTCGACCCGGACTTTCATCTGGCGGTGAACATTTCAGCATCGTCTTTTGCCACTGCGGGCTTCGGAGAGCGGGTTGTGGCCTTTTTGAACGAGATGGGGGTCCCGGCGCACCGTCTGTCGATCGAAGTGACGGAGATGAGCAGGATACCGGCCATCGACATCGTGCAGCAGAATTTCGACAGGCTGAGCGAAGCGTGCGTGCGGCTGGCGCTCGATGATTTTGGCACCGGTTATGCGGCACTCACCCTGCTTGCGCGGTTCCCCTTCGAGGAGGTCAAGATCGATCACTGGATGACGTCCCGGCTTGAACAGTCGCGGTTCCGGGAGGCCATCGCGCTCGCCTTCGAAAGCGCCGAACGTTACGGCGCCACGCTGGTGACGGAAGGTATAGAAACGGAAGAGCAGAGCAGGCTGCTCATGCAGATGGGAATCCGTTTCGGTCAGGGCTATCTTTATTCGCCGGCCGTGCCGCTCGAGCGGCTACAGCCTCGCAGGGAGTGCGCTTAGATTTTCGCACCAGCATCATGACGCATCACTGCGTCATTGCATCCTCATATTCGCTCGAAAGCATCAGCCACTGCTCCTCGGCGTCTGAAAGCTTACTCGCGGCTTCGCCACGCTCTTTGACTTTCTGCGCGGCCTTGGCAGGTGCCTTTTCGTACAAAGCAGGGTCCGCCAGTTCCTTGTCGAGCGACTGAATCACTTTCTCAAGCTTCGCCGTCAAAGATTCGATTTCATTGATCTTTTTCTTCAGCGGCGCAAGCTGGGCGCGTTTTTCGGCATTGGCCTTGCGCTGGTCGGCTTTCGATGTCTGGTCGGCGGCGGCTTCTGTCTTCTCTTCCTTCTTTTTTCCGGAAGAGACGACGAGGTCGCGATATTCCTCCATGTCGCCTTCAAAGGTCTTCACCGTGCCGTCGGCCACCAGCCATAGGCGGTCGACAGTTGCCTCGATGAGATGCCGGTCGTGCGAGATGAGGATGACGGCGCCGTTATAGTCGTTCAGCGCCTCGATCAGCGCCCGGCGACTGTCGATGTCGAGATGGTTGGTCGGTTCGTCGAGGATGAGCAGATTTGGCGCATGGAAGGCCGCAAGTCCCATCAGCAGCCGGGCCTTTTCACCGCCGGACAGGTCTTTCGCCGCCGTCGCCATCTTCTCCGTCGCAAGGCCCATCTGCGCTACCCGCGCCCGCACCTGCGCTTCAGACGCCAGCGGCATCAGCTTGCGCACATGTTCGACCGGTGTCTGGTCCGGCACGAGATCGTCCAGCTGATGCTGCGCAAAGAAGCCGATCTTCAGGCCCGGGGCGATGCGAAGATCGCCCGCTTGCGGCGCAAGCCGACCGGAGATGAATTTCGCAAAGGTCGATTTGCCGTTGCCGTTGGAACCGAGCAGAGCGATGCGGTCGTCATTGTCGATGCGAAGATTGAGCTGCTTCAGAATGGATTTGCCCGGCTCGTAACCCACGGCACCGCCATTGATGGCTACGATGGGTGAGGCGGGCTGCTTTTCCGGCTCCGGGAACGTGATCGGCTGGACGTGGTCCTCGATCACGGCGGCGACGGTGCCCATGCGCTCCAGCGCCTTGATACGGCTCTGCGCCTGGCGCGCCTTGGTGGCCTTGGCGCGAAAACGGTCGATGAAGCTTTGCAGATGTTTGCGCGCGGCGTCGTTTTTCACCTTCGCCTTCATCTGCAATTCGTCTGCTTCGGCTTTCTGGCGCTCGAACTGGTCGTATCCGCCCCGATAGAAGGTCAGTTTCTTCTGGTCCAGATGCACGATGGAATTGACGGCATTGTTCAGCAGATCGCGGTCGTGGCTGATGATGATGACGGTATGCGGATAACGCCGGATATAGTCTTCCAGCCAGAGCGTGCCTTCAAGGTCGAGATAGTTGGTCGGCTCGTCGAGCAGCAGGAGGTCGGGTTCGGCAAACAGCACGGACGCGAGCGCCACGCGCATGCGCCAGCCGCCGGAGAACGAAGAGGCGGGGCGAAGCTGCGCCTCGTGATCGAAGCCAAGACCGGCGAGAATGCTGGAGGCACGGGCTTCGGCCGAATGCGCGTCGATATCGACCAACCGCACCTGAATTTCCGCGATCCGGTGCGGGTCTGTTGCGGTTTCCGCCTCGGCCAGCAGCGCGCTGCGCTCCTTGTCGGCGGAAAGCACGATGGAAATCAGCGATTCTTCCGTTCCCGGCGCTTCCTGCGCAACCTGGCCGATGCGCGCCAGTTTCGGGATCGTTACCGAACCGCTTTCCGCTGAAAAGTCACCGGTGATGACCCGGAAAAGAGTGGATTTGCCGGCGCCGTTGCGGCCAACGAGGCCCACCTTCACGCCAGCCGGAAGCGTCACGCTGGCGTGGTCGAGAAGCAGGCGCCCGGCGATGCGGGCGGAGAGATCGGTAATCGTAATCATGGCGCCGTTTTGGCCGAACTGCGTGGCCAAGGCAAGAGCGCGCGCGCCACACCAGATCAGATATGCAGCTTCAACAGCCGAGCTGCGCCAGATAGCTGCTGCGGCTGCGTTGAGCCACGTCCCGGGAGTAGCCTATGACGCAATTGCGCGTGCCGCAGCGTGCGGACAGCAGGGCGAGCTCGGCATGGCTGAAAAATTCGGCTGATGTCGCGGTGCAGTCCACTGCCGCAACGCCGATCGAGACGGTCAGATGCTCGCCGTCGCCCTCACTGGTGACGAAACGCAGCGCCTCGACGTTCTGCCGCAACCGCTCTGCAATTGCTTCAGCTGTATTTTGCGAGACGTCGGCGAACAGAAAAGCGAACTCGTTTCCGCCGATGCGGGCTACGAAATCGTCCTTCTTGATCGTCTTGCGGAAAAGCGCTGCCAGCCGGCGCAGCGCCTTGTTGCCGGCGGTGGGGCCGTATTTGCCGTTGATTTCGCGGAAATGGTCGATGTTGAGCAGCACAAGCGATGTGGCTGATGCCCCCTGAGCGCCCGAAAACAGGTCGCCGAGCTTCTCGAGGAAAGCCGCCCGGTTGGGAAGCGCCGTCAAGGCATCACGCAGGGAATTCGCCTGAAGATCGGTCCGGCTTTTCTCAACCTCGCGGATTTTCATCAGCCCCATGGAAACGAAATGCCGGAGACTCGTTTGTTCCTCGTGAATATCGCCCATCAACTGCGCAAGCCGCTCCGTTGCAGGCAGCTCGGAGTGATCTTGCCCGGAAAGACTGGCAATAAATGTTTCGGTGCGTTGCAGGCCGGCTTCCAGTCGCGCGGAAATCTGCTTCAGCGTCTCGAAGGCCGTCGCTGCCATCTGCTCGGCCTCGATCTTCGAAAAACCCGGCAGATTGTGTCTCTGGCCGACAATATCGATTTCATGCTGTTGCGGCGCGTTGCCAAGGGCGAGAATATCACGTCCCATCGCCGGGTTATGCCCCGACAATATTTCGTAGATCAGTTCGTAGTTTCGCGGCAGCGGTGCAATATTCATCTTGTCGATGAACTGAGCAATTTTTGTAAAGACGAGACCGTTCCTTGCCTTCTCGCGTTTTTTATCGCCCGTCGTTGACGTCACTGACAGCCCCAATACCAATAAATTATGAATGCACCGGTGATAACCGATTGTTGAACACGATTATTCTTACAAGCAACGGTTTAAAATAGGCTAAACCTGACGAGGTTTTCATTGCCGTGAGACCCCAATTCTCGTGGAGGGGACGGTGGAGCGCCGGATGCGTTTGTTGATCAGTAGTATGACAAATCCTGATTTGATTTCAGGCGGCGGTCGTTTTTATATCGCATAATCGATGTAGCAGAAGAGGGTGCAGCCTATGACGACCTCCAGAACCTTATATTCACTTTGCGGAAGCGATAGCGCACGGCCGTTTTCTCCCCATTGCTGGAAAACCGTGCTTTCGCTGGCGCATAAGGGGCTGGATTTCGAGGAGCGTCCCTTGCCCTTCACGGTCATCCCGACGGTGGAGGACGGTTTTTCGAGGACCGTGCCGATCCTTCGTGATGGCGACCAGCTGGTGAGCGACAGTTTCGAGATCGCCCTTTATCTGGATGAGGCCTATCCGGAGCGGCCGTCGCTGTTTAACGGGGAAGGCGGCAAGGCGATGGCGCGTTTCGTTGAAAGCTGGTCGCAGACGGTACTGCACCCGGCCATCACCCGCATTGCCGTGCTCGATATCCACAATATGCTTGATGAGCCTGACCGCCTTTATTTCCGCGACAGCAGGACGAAGGCGCTCGGCCGGACGCTCGAGGATGTGGTGGCGAACCGTGAGGCGGAAATCGCGGCCTTCCCATCGCTCCTGGCGCCGATCCGCCGCATGCTGGGCTTCCAGCCTTTCATCGGCGGCTCATCGCCGCTGTTTGCGGATTACATCGTTTTCGGTGCGCTGCAATGGGCAAGGATCACCACCGGAGCGGATCTGTTTTCCGAAAACGACCCCGTCCGTGACTGGTTCGAAGGTTGCCTAGACCTCCACGACGCCAGAGGCCGCAGTGTGACAGCGGCGTGAAATGTCTGCAGCCATCGTCGCAATGTGGTTGATCCCCCTTGTTTTCGGGCCTTTGGGCGGGTAAAGACCGCCCACTTTCTCTATAGGAAAAGGAAACGGACACATGGCGATTGAACGCACATTTTCGATGATCAAGCCGGACGCAACCAAGCGTAACCTGACTGGCGCGATCACCAAGGTATTTGAAGACAACGGTCTGCGCATCGTCGCCTCCAAGCGCGTCTGGATGAGCAAGCGCGAAGCCGAAGGCTTCTACGCCGTTCACAAAGAGCGTCCCTTCTTCGGCGAACTCGTTGAAGGCATGACCTCCGGCCCGACCATCGTTCAGGTTCTGGAAGGCGAAAACGCCATCCTCAAGAACCGCGAAATCATGGGCGCAACCAACCCGGCCCAGGCTGCTGAAGGCACCATCCGCAAGAGCTTCGCGCTTTCCATCGGCGAAAACTCCGTTCACGGTTCGGACGCTCCTGAAACCGCCGCACAGGAAATCGCCTACTGGTTCGCCGAAACCGAAATCGTCGGCTGATTCAAAATATCAACGGCTTGAATCGCCATCTCAGGCGATGGCATGAAGCCGCTGAAAAGACTCGATGAAACGGAGCCGAAAGGCTCCGTTTTTTTTGTATTATTTGCAGGTAGATTGTTTCCTGTGCCGAGCACCCGCCCCCCTCATTCCTGTGCTTGTCACAGGAATCCAGCCGACGCGCGTCCGCGCGGCGAAAGAGTCTGTCCAGCCCAAGGACGTGGGCTGGCTAGATTCCTGTGACAAGCACAGGAATGAGGGGAGGTTCAATTTTCGCTTCGTCTACTCCGACGATCGTCACGACGCCGGACACCCCTCGACTGGCCGCATATCCGTCGTGCCGTCCGCTTTGAACACGTCCGGGTTGGGCGTGTAGAGCGGCCCTACCGTCAGCGGTTTGGCGGGAAGGAGCGATTGGTCTGTGTCGGAGCGGATGGTGGTCTCTATCGTCTGCAGTACATCGCCTTCCGGCCCTTTGATGCGGATCGTGACCTTGTAGGGGCGGTCCTGCTTCACGCATTCGACCGGCGGACTTTGAACGGCGATCTTTTCATCTGCCGGGAAAATCTTCTCCCTGGTCGTCAGCTCGGTGCCACCGCGGGGATTTTCGAAGGTCGCTTCCAGCGTGCTGCCGTCGCGGATGGGGGCGATGCGCTGCAAGGTCACGAGATAGGTGGCAATCGCCACACGGTAGTTAAAGACGAACATGCGGCCGGAAACCTTCGCGACATCGCGCGGCTCGTCCCGCTGACAACCGGAAAGACCGAGCACCATAGTGATCGCCAGCAACGGAATGGTTATTCCTTTCATGCCTGCGCTTCCTTCTTGCGGTGATAATGCCGGCTGGCTTTCTGCCGGTTGCCACACACCGTCATGTCGCACCAGATGCGGCTTCTGTTCTTGCTGCGGTCGATGAAAAGCCAACCGCAATTGCCGCAAATCCGCAGCCGTTTCCGCGTCTCCGACGCAAGCAGCGACAGAGCTGAATGGGCGGTCGCATTGGCAAGGCTCTCTCGCAGGGGAAAGAACCGTAGTGCCGTGCCGCATGCGAAGAGAAGCCCGGCCAGCCGACCGTCGTCATCGTCGCCACTCGTCATCGAAGAGCGGAAATAATCGTCGATCGCCTCGCGAAGATCGAGAAATACCTGCCTCATGTCCGCTTCGGGCGCGATGAGTGTGGGAAACCTGTCGCGCTCCGCTCCGAGTCGGGTCGACGCCTCGGCAAAAGTGGCGATCTGCTCAGGCACAGCAAAACGGTCGACCGATTTTGCCGCGTCCGCGCGCAGGATGACGCTATTGGCGACATCGAGGGCCAATGCGCCGCCTGCGAAACGATGTTCTGTCCAGCGAAATGTCATGGCGACATTATAACTATCAAAATGGATTTTAACAGTTATAATGCGATGGGGAGGACGGATTGGCTTATTTCCTGCAACAATTGCTGAATGCCGTACCGGTCGCCTCGCTTTATGCGGTTCTGGCGTTCGGCTATGCCATCGCCTTTTCGGTCACGAAAAGGGCCGATGTCACCTATGGCGCGATCTTCGCTTTTGCCGGTCAGACCTGTCTGCTGTTTGCCGATTTTGGCTGGAACCGGCTGTGGCTGATCTTGCCTGCGACACTCGCGCTTGGGGCAGGGGCCGGTCTTTTCGGCGGTCTGTGGGCGGCGGCTTTCATCGGCAGGGCGGTGATGCGGCCCCTGGCTAAAGCCTCCCCCAATGCGGTGACGGTCGCCTCCATTGGCGTGCTGATCGCGCTCACCGAAAGTGCCAGACTTGCCGCCGGCACGCGGCAATTATGGCTGCCGCCGCTTTTGTCGGAACCGGTGCGATTCTGGGCCGATGGAAGCTTCGCTGTCACCCTGACGTCGATGCAGATGCTGAACACGGCTGTCTTCTGCCTGCTCGTTCTCGCAGGCACTTTCTACCTCCAGCGTTCCGGCTTTGGCAGACGCTGGAAGGCGGTGTCGGACGATGCTTTCGCCGCGTCACTGTGCGGGGTAAATGCAGGCAGGGTGTTCCTGCTGTCCTACTGTGCAGCGGGTCTGCTTGCCGCCATCGCCGGCGTCCTCGCCACGTTTTATTACGGCACCATGGATTTCGGTGCCGGTCTGGTGTTCGGCCTGAAGGTCGTGCTGATTTCGGCAGCGGGCGGTTATGCAAGCCCGCTCGTCTGCGCGCTCGGGGCTGCTGCCGTCGGGTTCGCGGAAACGCTATGGGTCGGTTACGGCCCGGTTATCTGGCGGGATGCGGCGGTTCTGGCACTTCTGGTGGGCTGGCTGATCGTCATGCGTAGCAGGGTGGAAGCGCCCTAGAGCATTTCCAGGAGGGGTGGCGTCCGGTTTTCGTCCGGAAGTGCGGGAAAACACAAAGCGTTACCGCCATTTGTCCTTGGCCGTGTCGTCGGTCGTCTTTGCGGCAACCCAGTCGCCCTTCGTGCCATCCTTGCCATGTTCCTTTTTCCAGAACGGGGCGGACGTCTTGAGGTAGTCCATCACGAAATTTGCGCCGTCGAAGGCGGCCTGCCGGTGCCGGGAAGCGGCAATGACGAGGACGATATTCTCGCCGGTGGCGATCTTGCCATGGCGATGAATGGCGGTGAGGCCGAGGAGGTCGAAGCGTTCGATGGCGAGTTGCGCGATGCGGGTCATTTCCGCTTCGGCCATGCCGGGATAATGCTCGAGTTCCAGCGCCGCGAGCGTGCCGCCATCATCGCGACAAAGCCCGGTGAAGGCCACCACCGCGCCGATGCTCTTGTCGCCTTCCGTCAGCCTGCGGGTTTCTTCCGCAGCGTCGAAATCCTGTGCCTGCACGCGGACCGTCGGCTGCATCCGGTTATCCCCCCGTCATGGGCGGGAAAATGCCGATCTCGCGCGCACCGGCAATGCTTTCGTCATGTTCAACATGTTCCTGATTCACCGCAACGCGGATCACATCTGGAAATTCGAAGGCGGCTTCGTAGTTTTCACCAAGGGTTGAGAGATAGGCGATCAGCTCACCGGCCGTGGTAACGGAGGAGGGGATATCCAGCTCCTCTTCCGCCGTGCCGATCTTTTCGCGAACCCAGGCGAAATAAACGATCCGCGCCATCATTCTTCGTCCACGATGTGCTTGAGACCCGCCTTGAAGTAGTCGTAGCCGGTGTACATGGTAAGCGCTGCTGCAAGCCAGAGAAGCGTAATTCCCATCTCGGTCGTGTAGGGCAGAACTTTGTCTCCTGCGGGACCGGCAAGAAGAAAGGCGATGGCCACCATCTGGATGGTGGTCTTCCACTTCGCGATACGGGTGACGGGAACGCTGACCTTCAGCGCCGCCAGATATTCACGCAGGCCCGAGACCAGAATTTCGCGGCAGAGAATGGTGATGGCGGCCCAGAGCGACCAGCCGGCAATGGTGCCGTCCGCTGCCATCAAGAGCAGCACTGAGGCGACCAGCAGCTTGTCGGCGATCGGGTCCAGCATGCGGCCGATATTGGAGGTCTGGTTCCAGATACGCGCCAGATAACCATCCAGAAAATCGGTCAGCGAGGCGACGATGAACAGCCAGAGTGCCGTCCAGCGCGCAAAATCCGAGCTTTCCAGCTTTCCTTCGATGTAAAAACACAAAACGATGACGGGAACCGCCAGAATGCGGGCATAGGTGAGAAGGTTGGGAATGCTGTATGCGCGCGAAGCCATGGGAAACCTGTCAGTCTGGATAAGCTGCCTTGATGCCGCCCCTGACGCATAGGGTCAACACGTTATTATGTTTTTTTAGCAGTTCGTTGCGACAGTGCGCCTTCAATCGCCACTGCTCTCATGGAAGTGATTGTAGATTTGCCGCGCTACGGCTTCTGAAATGCCGGTGACATTCATCAGATCGTTGAGGCCTGCGCGTGAAACCGCCTTGGCCGTACCGAAATGCTGCAGCAGCGAGCGCTTGCGTCCTGGGCCGATCCCCGAAATTTCATCCAGCGGATTGCGCACCATTTCCTTCTTGCGCCGCGCCCGGTGTGAGCCGATGGCAAAACGGTGGGCCTCGTCGCGCATGCGCTGGATGAAGTAAAGCACGGGATCGCGCGGCGGGAGGGAAAAATCGCTGCGGCCATCCGCAAAGAAGCGCTCGCGGCCCGCCTCGCGGTCCACACCCTTGGCGACGCCGATGGCAATCACGCTGTCGCGAATGTCGAGCTCATCGAGGATGGCACGCACCGCCGTCATCTGTCCCTGACCACCATCGATCAGGATAACGTCCGGCCAGGCGGGGAAGGGCATGTCCGCGGCTTCCTCGGGTGTGGGCGTCAGCGTCTGCGCGCGGTCGGGCTTGCCCTCTTCCTTCAACAGGCGCGAGAAGCGGCGGGTCATGACCTCACGCATCATGCCGAAGTCGTCACCGGGAGTGATGTCGGTCGATTTGATGTTGAACTTGCGATACTGGTTTTTCACGAAGCCTTCCGGCCCCGCCACCACCATGCCGCCCACGGCATTGGTGCCCATGATGTGCGAGTTGTCGTAAATCTCGATCCGGCGCGGCACGTAGGGAAGGTTGAAGGTTTCCGCGAACCCCTTCAGCAATCGCGCCTGAGACGAGGTTTCCGCCAGCTTGCGGCCATGCGCCTCGCGGGCATTGGCAAGAACATGGTCGGTGATGTCCTTCTTCTCGCCGCGCTGCGGCACGCTGATCGTGACCTTGTGTCCGGCTTTTTCGCCGAGAGCAGCGGCCAGCAATTCCTGTTCCTCCACGGTTTCGGAAAGCAGGATCTGCTTCGGCACCGGTTTGTCGTCGTAAAACTGCGCCAGGAACGCATTGAGGATTTCCGAGCCGGGCAGGGACGGGTCGGCCTTAGGGAAATAAGCGCGGTTGCCCCAGTTCTGGCCGGTGCGGAAAAAGAACACCTGGATGCAGGATATGCCGCCCTCGTGATGGATGGCGAAAACATCCGCCTCCTCGATGCCGGCCGGATTGATGCCCTGATGGCTCTGGACGTGCGAGAGCGCCGCCAGCCGGTCGCGATAGACGGCGGCGCGCTCGAAGTCGAGATCCTCGGCCGCCTCGTTCATCTGCCGGGCAATCGCGGTCTTGACGCTCTGGCTCTTGCCGGACAGGAAATCCTTGGCTTCCTTGACGAGTTCCGCATACCCCTCATCGCTCACCTCATGTGTGCAGGGGCCGGAACAGCGCTTGATCTGGTAAAGAAGACAGGGACGCGTGCGGGTTTCGAAAACGCTGTCGGTGCAGGTGCGGATCAAGAACGCGCGTTGCAGTGAATTGATCGTGCGTCCAACGGCTCCGGCAGAGGCGAAGGGCCCGAAGTAGTCGCCCTTGCGCGCCCGCGCACCCCGGTGCTTGAAAATCGCCGGTGCACGATTGTCTGCTGTGATCAGGATATAGGGAAATGACTTGTCGTCGCGCAAAAGCACGTTAAAGCGCGGCCGCAAGCGTTTGATGAGGTTAGCTTCCAGGAGAAGCGCCTCGGTTTCCGTGCGGGTGGTGACGAATTCCATATGGGCGGTCAGCCGCACCATCTGCGCAATGCGGTTGGAATGCACGCGACCCTGGGCATAGTTGCCGACGCGCTTCTTCAGCGAGCGCGCCTTGCCGACGTAAAGAACGTCGTTCGCCTCGTTGAACATGCGGTAGACACCCGGCGAGTTCGGCAGGTGTTTGACGAATTCGCCGATCAGATCCATGCCCTTCAGGCCGGATTCGTTTTTCCAGCCGGCATTCCAGTCCATGCCGGCAACGTCGCGCGGTGCCTCGGCCGCGTCTGTCGCGGCAAGGTTTGCATCGTCGTCTTCGTCATCGGTTTCATCGAAGAGAATACCGCCGTCAGGCAGCTTCTTTCCGTTCATTCAGGTATCTCCGCCACATCAGGGGTTTCCCAGCCAAGATGCTGGCCGCCATCGAGCGCGATCATTTGTCCGGTGATCGACGGCGTATCAAAAAGAAAGCGAATCGTCCGCCCGAACTCGTCGGGTTCCGGACCGCGCTTTAATATAAGGCCGTCGATCTGCGCCTGAAAGTCCTCCGGCGCCTGTCTTTCGCTTTTGAAGGAGGGACCCGGCCCGATGGCGTTGACGCGCACCCGCGGCGCAAAACTCTGCGCCATCGTCCGTGTGGCTGTCCAAAGGGCCGATTTCGAAAGCGTATAGGAGTAAAAACGCGGCGTTAGCGCAAGTACGCGCTGATCGATGATGTTGACGATCAGTCCGGATTTATCCTGAGGCAATTGCTGAACGAATGCGGCCGCGATGAGGGAAGGCGCCCGCACATGCACGGAAAAATGCGCGTCGAAGATTGCCGGATCGGGCGTTTCTGCCGAATCGTCCAGAAAAATGGATGCATTGTTGACGACGACGCCTATCGGGCCGAGCGCCGAAGATGCCTGTTCGACAAGCGCCATTGTTGGCGATGATTGTGTCAGATCCGCCTGAACGGCAACGGCCTTGCCGCCTTTTTGCCTTATTTCGTTAGCGAATTCCTCGGCTTGCCCCATAGAGGCATTGGCGTGGACGGCAATCGCAAAGCCATGCGAGGCCAAATCCGTGGCGATCGCCCGCCCGAGCCGCCGGGCGGCACCCGTTATCAAGACTGTCTTCGGTATATTTTCTTTCACAGCGGACCTGCATTTGCTCATACACGCCCTATTTGCTGGATATAATCGCAAATCGCAAGCTGTCCGTGGGCCGTAAAAGAATTGTGTGGATTTTTATTGGTAATGTAATTTAAATTTAATTTGAATATAACTAAGTTTAAATTCGATATATTGGAAATTAAGTTTCCAGTAGGGTTAATAAAACCCTTGTGGCAATTAGGCAACGTCTAATTCTAGTCACGTGTCTGCCCCAAACAATTCACATTTTGGCTCTTTGATCTCCGCATTCTCCCATCAAATTCAATTTTCAGAGGGGCGATTAACCCGACGAATTTACCGCGTCTAAAAACAATGTTTTGAGTACGGCGCGGTCCTGAAAGGAGAATAACATGCGTATTTTCGTAGCAACCATTATGGCTTCGACCATTGCAGCCGCCGGTTTCTCGGCTGCTCACGCCGCTGACGCCGTAAACGACGTGCCGCAGGCACCGGTAGCCTACGACCAGCCCGCTCCGGTCAAGAACTGGACCGGCGCTTACCTCGGTGGTACCGCCAACTACGATTGGGGCCGTTTCAGCTCCAGCAACGACGGCCGTGACGCCAAGGGCGCCGGCGGCGGCATCTACGGCGGTTACAACATGCAGAACGGCCAGATCGTTTACGGTGCCGAAGCAGACGTTAACCTCGGCCGCGAGCGCGGTTCCGCTGGTACGGTTGGTGGCAACGCCGTCGAAGGCAAGCAGGGCGTCAACGGCTCGCTGCGTGCTCGCGTCGGTTACGACATGAACCCGTTCCTGCTGTACGGTACGGCTGGTCTCGCAGCCTCCGACAACAAGGTACGTGACGCGACCTCCAAGGACAGCGCAACCGCCCTCGGCTACACCGTTGGTGCCGGCGTTGAAGCCATGGTTACGGACAACATCACTGCCCGTCTGGAATATCGCTACAGCGACTACCAGAAGAAGGACTACAGCCTGGACTCCGGCGCGTTCTCGCGCGGCTTCGACGACCACTCCGTCAAGGCCGGTATCGGCGTCAAGTTCTGATCCTTCAAGGATCGGTAAAGAAAAGCCGGGGTTTACGCCCCGGCTTTTTCGTTTTTGCCATCAGTTACAGCATCCATGCCCGGCGATCAGGCCAGGCATGGCGCTCACATTGGCGTCAGGCGGCAGCCCTCATGTCCTTATAGGCTTCGAAACGCTTGCCGAATGTTTCCGGCCATTGCGCCAGCGCCTCGTGCCCTTCGGCCCATTCACCTGCAAAACGCAGATCGAGATAACCGATCAACGCCGCAAGGGCGAAATGTCCGCCATGCAGCTTCTTACCGGTTTTCGGCAGGTTGGCGTTGAGATGATCCAGACCCTTCACCGCCTTTTTCCACTGCTTGTCGATCCATGGCTGGTGAACTCTGTCCTCCGGGCGGGAACGGCGCTCGTAAACGATGGCCAGCAGGCAATCCATGATGCCGTCGCAGAGCGCTTCCAGAATTTCCGCTTCGGTGCGCTTGCCGTTCTTTTTCGGGTAGAGCTTGCCGCCCGAAAGGCGGTCTAGATAGTGCATGATCGCGACGCTGTCATAGACCGAGCCGCCATCGTCTAGAAGCAGGACCGGAATTTTGCCGAGCGGATTGTTGTCAACCAGCGTCGCGGGCTCGGCATTGGTGTCGACGGCGACGTTGGTAATGTCGATGCCGAGATGGCGGGCGGCCATGCGCACCTTGGCGGAGTAGGGAGAAGTGACGGAATAAAGCAGTTCCATAGTCGGGTCCTGACATATGTTGATGTGTGGGTATTAGCGAATGGGGACGATTTCGGTAGCGCTGACGCGGCAGCCCTTGCGGTCAAGCTCAGGGCAATCGCGGAATGTCATGTCCTTGTTGAGGCAGATACGGACTTCCTCAAGGCGTTTTCCGTCGCAGCTGATCGAGACGCCGCGTTTCGACATGCCGGGGTTGGCGTCGGTGAAGGCGGTTTCGATGGCGTCGGCGGAAAGAGAGGCGCCTTTAGCGCCCGAGGCAATCGTCTCCGGCAGCTTGACCGCCTCGAAGGCGGTTCGTGTTGCCGAAAAATAATCTTTCTGCGAAAGGCCGGAGCAGGCGCCGTGCTTGCGCCACTGGTGGCCGATCAAGCCCATGGAGGGCATGATGTCGAACATCGTGCGGCCGATTGCGTCGGGCACACGGTCCGGCTCGCTGCTCGTGCAGAATTCGGGGTATCCGGTTTCGTTTTGCGGCCAGAGCCCGTGCACGACGAAACCGTACCGCCTGTTGCTGCCGCATTGCTGGCGATTGCCGGAACCTTCGGAGCTGGCGCAGAACGCCGGCGACCAGGAGAGCGAAAGCACATAAAAATCGAAGCCTGTTCCGGCGGGCACAGGGTTTTTGCCCGTGTCTCGTCGGGCAATTTCCGGCTGGGATGTTTCGGGCCTGGAAGTGCCGGCGGGCTGCGTTTGGGATTGGGTCTGCCGGTTGGTTGCAGAACCGGTCGGGGCCGGATTTTCCCGCGAAAACCAAAGGGCCGCAAGCGACAGAAGACCGAGGGCGATGAAACCGGCATAACGCTTCATTTCGTGCACGTTCTCCGGAAAATGGACGACCTCGTATCGCCCGCAGACGACAAAGCGGTCTTACATAAATTTGTGAACGAGGCAAACGGGCAAAAAGGTTGAAAGCTTCGCCGCATAACGAATAGAGTCGAACGAATCTTCTGCGGAGTGCGGAAATCGGGTTGGGGTGAAGCTGGGGGAAATAGGCGGGCATGACCGCATGACATTGAAGAAATACATCTGGCCCGTCATTGGTCTGGCAACGATCGGTTTTTCGGCCTGGCTGCTCTATCACGAGCTGCGCGGTCTTTCACTCGATGATCTATGGGAAAGCCTCACGGCCATTCGCGCGCGGGACTGGGTGTGCTCCGGCCTGTCGACGCTTGTCGCCTATGCCGCCCTTGCCGGTTACGACCGCATCGCTCTCCAGCATCTCGGCCGGAAGGTAAACTGGTTCTTCATCACGCTCACCTCCTTCACCACCTACGCGCTTTCCCACAATGTCGGAGCATCCGTGTTTTCCGGTGCCGTCGTCCGATACCGGGCCTATACTTCCAAGGGGTTGAGCGCTGCCGAAGTCGGCATTCTCGTCGGCCTTTGTTCCTTCACCTTCATCATCGGAACGATGATGCTCATCGGACTGGTGCTGGTCTATGAACCGGACATTACCGAGCGCTTTACCGGCATCCTGCCCGTGGAAGCGTCAACGACAACCGGCGTCCTGCTGCTCGCCATCGTCGCACTTTATGTGCTCGGCAGTCTTTTGAAGCTGCGGCCGCTGAAAATCGGTTCGTTTTTTCTGCCATATCCCGTGCCGAAACTGGTGGCGCAACAGCTGGTCATCGGTCCGATCGAACTGATCGGAGCTGCAGGCATCATCTATTTCGCGCTGCCGGAAGCCGGAAATCCCGGTTTCATGGTCATTCTCGGGATTTTCCTGATTTCCTTTTCCGCGGCGCTCATCTCGCACGCGCCGGGCGGGCTTGGCGTGCTGGAGCTGGTGTTCGTCACCGGCCTGCCTGATATGAACCCGGCTGACGTGATTGCGGCGCTGCTGGTGTTCCGGCTGTTCTACCTCATCATCCCGTTCGTCATGGCGCTGTTCGTGATCCTGTTCTTTGAGCGATCGCAGCTTGCACAGGCGCGGAAGGGGTTAGGGTAAGCTCTCAATCCTCTTCCGGCTTTTCCTCGCCGCGCAGCCAGAAGGCGCGGTGCGAGGCGTATCTGTCCTGCGCCATCACCGTCTTCAGGAATGGCAGCAGCGTGTGCAGCTCATCCTTCAGCGTGTAGGGCGGGTTGACGACGATGAGGCCTGAGCCGCTCAAGCCTTCCAGCCGGTCGCTTTTCACGGAAAGTTCCGCGCACAGCATCTTCGGAATATCGAAGGATTGCAGCCGCTCGTGGAAATCCTTGATCGGTGCGCCTTTTTTGAGCGGATACCACAGGCAATAGGTGCCGGTGGAGAAACGCCGATATGCCTTGTTCAACCCATCCGCCAGCCGCTGATATTCATTTTCAAGCTCGAAAGGCGGATCGACGAGGATGAGGCCGCGTTTTTCCTTCGGCGGCAGATGCGCGCCAAGCGACAGCCAGCCATCGAGCTCCGTCACCCGAACTTGATAATCTCCCTCGAACAGACGCGCCAGCGCGCGTGCGTCGTCCGGGTGCAGTTCCATGGCCGAAAGCCTGTCCTGCGGGCGGAACAGCATGCGCGCGAGCTTTGGCGAGCCGGGGTAGAACTGCATGCCGCCTTCGGGGTTGAGTTCCCTGACGGTGGAAAGATAGGGTTCCAGCAATTCGGCGACAGGGGCCGGCAGATCGGCGTCCATCAGCTTGCCGATGCCGGTCTGCCACTCGCCTGTCTTCTGCGCCTCTTCCGATGACAGGTCGTAGAGGCCGATGCCGGCATGAGTATCCAGCACCCGAAACGCCTTGTCCTTGTTCTGCAGGTAACGGACGAGACGGGCGAGAACGGCGTGTTTGAGAACATCCGCGAAATTGCCGGCGTGGTAGATGTGGCGATAGTTCATGGGATGTGTCTCGCTTCCCGATGGGGATGATGAATATTCTTGATGGACGTCACTTCGGCCTTTTTGCCGCGTCGCTGATGCAATATAGAAAAGACATGAACCTTGCGACCCCGATTTCCGCTAAAAACGCCACCCCGAAAGCCGAAAGTGCCATGCGCATCGGCCACACAGTCTGTCCGCACGACTGTCCGAGCGCCTGCGCGCTGGAAGTGGACATCACTGCCGATGGCCGCATCGGCCGCGTTCGCGGCGCCAATGCCAATACATACACTGCCGGCGTCATCTGCGCCAAGGTGGCGCGTTACTCCGAGCGTATCTATCATCCCGGCCGTCTTTTGACCCCGAAGCGCCGCAAGGGTGCGAAGGGTGCCGGCGACTGGCAGGAGATATCCTGGGAAGCGGCATTGGACGAGGTTGCCGACGCCTTCGTCAAAGCCGAGGCAAAGCACGGCGCCGAGGCCGTCTGGCCTTATTTCTATGCCGGAACCATGGGACAGGTTCAGCGCGATTCCATCGAGCGCCTGCGTCACGCCAAGAAATATTCCGGCTTTTTCGGATCGATCTGCACCAACATGGCCTGGACGGGTTATGTGATGGGTACAGGCGCGCTGCGCGGGCCCGATCCGCGCGAAATCGGCAAGGCCGATGTCGTTGTCATCTGGGGTACGAATGCTGTCGCCACGCAGGTCAACGTCATGACCCATGCGGTAAAAGCCCGCAAGGAACGTGGCGCGAAGATCGTCGTCGTCGATATCTATGACAATCCGACCATGAAACAGGCCGATATGCGCATCGTCCTGCGTCCCGGCACCGATGCGGCGCTCGCCTGCGCCATCATGCACATTGCCTTCCGCGATGGTTATGCCGACCGCGATTACATGGCGCGCTTCGCTGACGATCCGGCGGGACTTGAAAAGCATCTGAAATCGAAGACGCCGCAATGGGCGTCCGAAATCACCGGTCTTTCCGTGGAGGAAATCGAGGATTTCGCAAGGCTCGTGGGCACGACGAAAAAGACGTTCTTCCGGCTCGGTTATGGTTTCGCCCGCCAGCGCAACGGCGCGGTCGCCATGCATGCCGCCCTTTCGATCGCCACCGTTCTTGGCTCGTGGAAATATGAAGGCGGCGGCGCCTTCCACAATAACGGCGATATCTTCCGGCTCAACAAGGCGGAACTGATGGGCACAGCCTATGCCGACCCCAACGTGCGCCAGCTCGACCAGTCGCAGATCGGTCGCGTGCTGACGGGGGATGCGGAAGCGCTGCGACATGGTGGCCCGGTGACGGCGCTGCTCATCCAGAACACCAACCCCGTCAATGTCGCACCCGAGCAGCGGTTGGTGAAACAGGGTTTCCTGCGCGACGATCTTTTTGTTGCCGTGCATGAGCAATTCATGACGGAGACGGCCGAGTTGGCCGATATCGTGCTGCCGGCCACCATGTTCCTTGAACATGACGACATCTACCGCGCCGGTGGCCAGAACCACATTCTGCTTGGCCCCAAGCTGGTGGAGCCGCCGGAAACCGTGCGCACCAATCTCTTCGTCATCGAAGAACTGGCGAAACGTCTTGGTATCGACCACATGCCGGGCTTCGGTCTTTCAGCCCGCGACCATGTCGATCATATGCTGAAAGTCAGCGGCTGGGGCGATTTCGATACGTTGGCGGAAGAAAAATGGATCGATGCGCAGCCCGCTTTCGAGGTGGCGCATTATCTCGAGGGCTTTGGTTATGGTGACGGAAAATTCCGTTTCAGCCCCGAATGGGCGACAGGGCCGTCTCCAAACAAACCGCCGAAAAACATCGGCGTGATGGGGCCGGTTGCGCAATTTCCGAAATTCCCGGATCAGGTAGATGTCATCGAAACCGCCGACGGAGAGCATCCTTTCCGACTGGCGACATCGCCAGCGCGCAACTTCCTCAACTCCACCTTCGCGGAAACGAAAACCTCCGTGCAGAAGGAAGGCCGTCCGGAAGTGATGATCTGTTCCGAGGACGCCACCCGCAACGGTATAGCCGATGGCGACATCGTGCGTATCGGCAATGGCCGCGGCGAAGTGCGTCTTCACGCGAAAATCGTGGAGGGTGCGAGGCCCGGCGTTCTGGTTGCCGAAGGGTTGTGGCCCAACAAGGCGCATCTGGACGGCGAGGGTATCAATGTTCTGACGGGCGCCGATGCCGTCGCCCCCTATGGCGGCGCGGCTTTCCACGACAATAAGGTGTGGCTCCACCGCGACGACGAAGCCTGAAAGGCTTGATATTGCACCGCAACAGGGCCAAGCTGAACACTTCCGCGACAGGCAAGGGAATATCCGGTGACACAGACGCAAGCGAAAAACGTTCCGGCCGACACTGATTCCGGCAGGGTCCGGCTGGTGGAAAAGGAAACGGTGTGGAAGGGCTTCGTGCATATGCAGAAGCTCATTTTCGATCAGCGCATGCCGGATGGCAAGACAATCCGCATCATCAGGGAAGTCCACGATCACGGCAGCGCCGCCGCCATCCTTCTATACGATGCCAAACGCGACAGCGTGGTGATGGTGCGCCAGTTCCGCCCTGCCGTCTTCGTGAACGGCGATCCAAGCTTCATGATCGAAGTGCCAGCGGGGCTCCTCGATGACGACAATGCGGCCGACGCCATTCGCCGCGAGGCCATGGAAGAATCTGGCTACGCGGTGGAAAAGGTCGAATACCTGTTCGACATGTATGCCAGCCCGGGAACGCTCACCGAAAAAGTCAGCCTCTTCGTCGCCCGCATCGATCTCGACGTGCAGGCCGGCAGCGGTGGCGGTCTGGAAACCGAAGGCGAGGATCTGGAGGTTCTGACCTACGGCCTCGACGAAGCCTTCGCGATGATCGCGTCCGGCGAAATCACCGATTCCAAGACGATTATTCTGTTGCAGTGGGCCATGTTGAATCGAGCGGCTCTACGCAAACCTTAAGCGAACGCAACGTTTTCCAACTTTGCCGCAGCCGCAAGCTTCCTATCATGTGTTGCTAAAGGCACATTGTGCGAAATCGCAAGCGAGAGGTAGGCAGCATCATAGGCGGGAAGCGCATGTTTCGTGCCAGGCGGATGATGGAGACGTGATCGGCGATTGTGCCGTCCTCGTAAGGCAGGAACCAAGCCGCGACTACCGAGGCGTCCATGACAAAGGCCATTACTTGCGGCCTTCTTCTTTCCACGCCTTGACCTCATCCGGAGTTGTCTTTTTTCGTTGCGACCGTTCTGTCCGCGTCGCAGAGATGAGGTGTCGACGAGATTGAGGATCGATCGCTTTTACGAGGCATGCCACAGCTTCGTTCTGCGTGCGATAATAACATCTTCCCCCGCCTCAACCGGAAGCCTTCAACTCAGAATCTGCCCTTTACGCCGGCCCCAACGAAAAGCGACTGCATATCGCCGCCCGCCGAATCTTTATAAAACAGGCCGGTAGTTCCGCCAGTCGGTGTGAGGGTTTTGTCACCGCGACCGAAGCTCGTATATTCGTATGCGCCATCCAGGTAGAGGGAGGCATTCTCAGTCAGGGCATAGGCGATGCCCGCTTTTGCTCCGAACATGCCGCCAACATGGAATTTGTCGGTGAAGCGGATCGAACGCATCCAGTGATCGTCCGTAGCTTTCGCATAGATCATTGCGCCGCCTTCGAGGCCGGCATTCAGCGACCAGTTCCCTAATTTGCGCCCACCGGTCACATTGCCGTAAAATACGGGGATTTGCTGCCGGTAGGTGATGGCTTTTTCGCTATTGTTGAACTCACCGACATTATTGCGAAATCCTCTCCAACTGTAGATGTAGTCACCGCCATAGGCGGACCACTGCACGTCGGTATAGCGAAAGCCGATACCGGCACTGAGGTGCTGCAGCGGGTCTTCCAGCAGTGTTCTGTTGATTTCGATGCTTCCGGTCAGGTAGTGGTCGAGGCGGGTGTCGCTGTGCTGTGAGCGGTCGCTCCATCCAGTTTTCGATGTATCCCTGTAATAAGGAGGCAGCCAATCGTAGTCGGTCATGTAGCCATCGCCAGCAAAGCCGATTCGACCTTCCGTTTTTATGCGCCACTCGGGTGACAGCTCAAGTCCAAGCGATCCGCGTAACGCCATGGCATTTGTTGTTTTCCAGTCAAGTTGACTGTTTTTGTGGCTTCCGTTGTAAAAGGTCTCGGTGGCCTTGATGTTTAGAACACCGGCATCGAGCGAAGCGGTGATGCCGCTTTGCTCGGCGGCGAGCGGCAGGCTCGTGCCCAACAGTAAAACGGCCGAAAGCGGCAGGGAAAACCTCGAAAATAGCATAATCGCTCCTGAATGACCGGAGGGCTCCAAAATGCGGGGCCGTTGCGGGCATTAGAGGTGATTATGGTAAACGTTCGGTTTATTTTATAGGAAATACCACTTTAAGTATCTTTGTACTTTAGTGAAATATTTATCAGTTAACAGAAATCAGGCTGGGATACTCGGATTTACTTGCGTCGCCGCTGGAAATGGCTTTTCCACCTTCCATCCGCACCTTGCCTTCCGCAAGCTGCTTCAGGGCAAGTGGATAAAGCTGGTGTTCGACGGTGAGTATCCGCGCCGCCAGCGTCTCGGCCGTGTCGTCGGAAAGAACCGGCACCGCGCCCTGCGCGATCGTCGGGCCTTCGTCCATGCCTTCGGTTACAAAATGTACGGTGCAGCCGGAAATCTTCATGCCGCTGTCGATGGCGCGCTGGTGGGTGTGCAGGCCGGGGAAAAGCGGCAGCAGGGAAGGGTGGATATTGATGATGCGGCCTTCGTAGGGGGCGATGAAATCCCCGGAGATCAGCCGCATGTAACCGGCAAGACAGATGATATCAGGCGCAATCTCGCCAAGTGCGGCCAGAATGGCGCCCTCATGCTCGGCTTTGCTGGCATAGGTCTTGCGCTCGAAAACGAGCGTGGGAATACCGAACGCCCGCGCCTTTTCCAGCCCGCCTGCCGACGCCTTGTCCGAAATTACACAGGCGATCTCGGCCGGAAAATCCGTCTCCTGACAGGCCTTGGCAAGCGACACCATGTTGGAGCCGCTGCCGGAAATGAAAACGACGACACGTGCGCGGCCAGATCGAGAGGCGGCGCTCATCATAGGCTGAGGGCGCCCTTGTAGATCGTGCCTTGCGCACCCTCTTCGCGGGCGACCATGCGGCCGAGCGGGAACACGGTCTCGCCTTCCGCCGTCAGAGCATCGGTGACCTTGGCGGCATTTTCAGCCGAAACGACCACGATCATGCCGACACCGCAGTTAAACGTGCGCAGCATTTCTTTGGCTTCAACGCCACCGGTTTTTGCAAGCCACGAGAACACAGCCGGAACCTCGATCGCGTCGAGATCGATCTCGGCGGCGAGATGCTTGGGCAGAACGCGCGGAATATTTTCCGGGAAGCCGCCGCCGGTAATATGCGCCAGCGCCTTCAGCGCGCCGGTCTCGCGAATTGCCTTCAAAAGCGGCTTTACATAGATGCGCGTCGGCGTCAGCAGCGCTTCGCCAAGCTTCTTGCCATCTGCGAAGGGTGCCGGGGCGTCCCAGTCAAGGCCGGAGATCGAAACGATCTTGCGCACCAGCGAAAAACCGTTGGAATGAACGCCGGAGGACGAAAGTCCGAGAATGACGTCGCCTTCGGAAATATCGCCGGCGGGCAGAAGCTGGCCACGTTCGGCAGCACCCACGGCAAAGCCCGCGAGATCGTAGTCGCCATCGGAATACATGCCGGGCATTTCAGCGGTTTCACCACCGATCAGCGCACAGCCGGATTCGCGGCAGCCGGCAGCAATGCCGGACACGATGGCAGCGCCCTGATCCGGGTCGAGCTTGCCGGTCGCGAAATAGTCGAGGAAGAACAGTGGTTCTGCGCCCTGCACGACGAGATCGTTGACGCACATGGCTACGAGGTCGATGCCGACGGTGTCATGGAAATTCGCGTCGATGGCGATCTTCAACTTGGTGCCGACGCCGTCATTGGCGGCCACCAGAACCGGATCGTTAAAGCCTGCGGCCTTCAGATCGAACAGGCCGCCGAAGCCGCCGATTTCGCCATCCGCGCCGGGACGCCGCGTCGAGCGCACCGCCGGTTTGATCTTTTCGACCATCAGGTTGCCGGCGTCGATATCCACACCTGCGTCACTATAGGTAAGACCGTTCTTGCCCGACTGGCTCATCGCTCTCGTCTCCGCTGGTTCCTTTGGCGTCGCCATTCGCACGGGACGGGGCCTGATGCAAGGGTTTGAGTGGCAAAAGCTCCGGTTTTTAACGGCTTTGCGACGGTTTGACGTTTTGTGTGCCTCGGGCCTCTCGACAGCGATATGCGCAGCGCATACTTGAAAACCCGTCGTCGTTGCACAGACCTGGTAACCGCCGTGTCTATCGCTACCGGGCCACCGGCCTTGACCATGTGCATATGCGCATCCTATCTCCATCATGGGCAATGACGGCACGGCGACAAGAGGATGAACGGATGCAACCCCATGTGAGCGGTACGAGCCTGCGCCGGCAGGTTTTTTTCTGGATTGGCGTGCTTGCCGTCTTTATCTTTTTCCTGATGGTCTTCAGCTCCATCCTCCTGCCTTTCGTGGCGGGCATGGCACTTGCCTATTTTCTCGATCCGGTTGCCGACTGGCTGGAGCGCCGAGGCCTGAGCCGGTTGATGGCCACCGTCGTTATCCTCGTCACCTTCGTGCTGATTTTCGCGCTGTCGCTCATTATCATCATTCCGCTGATTGCCGCCCAGGCATCCGAATTCATCACGCGCATCCCGCAATATATCTCGTCCCTGCAGCAGTTGATCGCCGGTGCGGACGCCAATCTGCTGCCTGACTGGGTGAGCAACCAGATCAATGCAGTGAAGGAGAATTTTTCCAAGCTGCTGACCGAAGGCGCGGGCTTCATCGGCACCCTGCTGACGCAGATCTGGAATTCCGGTAAATCGCTGGTCGATGTCATGTCGCTGCTGGTCGTCACACCCGTCGTCGCCTTCTACCTGCTGCTCGACTGGGACCGGATGATCGACAAGGTCGATAGCTGGATACCGCGCGACTACGTGCATACGGTCCGCCAGATCGCCCGCGACATGGACAGGACGATTGCCGGCTTCGTGCGCGGGCAGGGGTCGCTCTGCCTCATCCTCGGCGTTTATTACGCTGTCGGCCTGTCGTTGGTGGGCCTGAATTTCGGCCTGCTGATCGGCCTTTTCTCCGGCCTTATCAGCTTCATTCCCTATATTGGTTCGATGGTCGGCCTCATCCTTGCCGTCGGCGTCGCCATCGTGCAGTTCTGGCCTGATTATATCTATGTATTTCTGACACTTGCCGTGTTCTTTTCCGGCCAGTTCATCGAAGGCAACATCCTGCAGCCGAAGCTCGTCGGCAGCAGCGTCGGCCTGCATCCGGTGTGGCTGATGTTCGCATTGTTCGCCTTCGGTGCGCTTTTCGGTTTCGTCGGCCTTCTGGTCGCCGTGCCGGCGGCGGCAGCCGTTGGCGTGCTTGTCCGCTTTGCATTGTCGCGATATCTTGAAAGCGATCTTTACCATGGACACGCCGCCAACCTTCCCTGGGAAGAACAGGAAACGTCCTCCGGCAAGGTTGACTCTCAGGGCTAACGATGACTGACCAAATCAAAAACGACAACGCCCGGTCGAAGGCCGAGCAGCTGCCGCTCGCATTCTCACACCAGTCCGCTTCTGGAAGGGACGATCTTCTCGTGTCCGACTCGCTCAAGGCTGCCGTCAGCCTTGTGGACGAATGGCCGAACTGGCCTTCGCCCGTAGTGGTGCTGGCCGGGCCTCCGGGTTCGGGAAAATCGCATCTCGCCAATATCTGGAAAAATATCAGCAGCGCGCAGGATATCCACCCGCAAGCCGGTGTTGGCGCTGCGCGTATTGCCGAAACCGGACCGGTTCTGTTTGAGGATGCCGATCGCCGCGGTTTTGACGACACCGAACTTTTCCATGTCATCAACAGCGTGCGCCAGCACGGCACCACGCTTTTGATGACCAGCCGGCAATGGCCGGCCGCATGGCCGGTGACCTTGCCGGACCTGCGCTCACGCCTGAAAGCCGTGACTGTGGTGGAGACAGGCGAGCCCGACGAGGGTCTTCTGGCACAGGTTCTGGTGAAACTCTTCGCCGACCGGCAGCTTTATATGGATGACAAACTCATAGGCTACATCGTCAACAGAATGGAGCGTTCACTCGATACGGCGCAGACGATTGTGGACCGTATCGACAGGCTGGCGCTTTCGCGTGGAACAAGGATAACCCGTCCCTTGGCGGCGGAAGTCCTTAACGCGATGGGCGAAGGGACAAGGGGCAGCGGGCTGGAGGTCGATTGACTGTCACAGTTCCGTCGTCAAACTGTTATACGGGCAAGAGGGACGATCGCGGGATGCAGCAGGATCACGGGACGGAAAGTCAGGGGATGGTACAGGACATGGACGCTATTGTGCAGGACGACTTCAACAAGGTTCAGCCGATGACCGAGGGCGAGAACCTCTGGGACAGCCCCGCGCGCTTCATCAACCGCGAATTCTCCTGGCTCCAGTTCAATCGGCGTGTTCTGGAAGAAACGCTGAACACGGATCATCCGCTGTTGGAGCGGCTGCGTTTCCTGTCCATCTCCGCCGCCAACCTCGATGAATTCTTCATGGTCCGCGTCGCCGGCCTCGAAGGCCAGGTGCGCCAGAAGATTACGGTCAAGACACCTGACGGCAAGACACCGGCCGAGCAGCTGGAAGACATTTTGAAGGAAATCGACAACCTGCAGATGGAGCAGCAGGCTTCGCTTGCCGTTCTGCAGCAATATCTCGCCAAGGAAGAAATCTTCATCGTGCGGCCTGCCGCACTTTCCGAAGCGGATCGTACCTGGCTGGGCACCGAGTTCGAGGAACGTATTTTCCCGGTGCTGACGCCGCTGTCCATCGACCCTGCGCACCCGTTCCCCTTCATTCCGAACCTCGGTTTCTCGATGGGCCTGCAGCTCGACAGCGTCAACGGCCGCGAGCCGATGACAGCGCTGTTGCGTCTCCCGACGGCGCTCGACCGCTTCGTTCGTTTGCCGGATGAGAAAAACGCCATCCGCTACATCACGCTTGAAGATGTGGTCGGCCTGTTCATTCACCGTCTTTATCCGGGCTATACCGTCCGGGGATTCGGCACGTTCCGCATCATCCGTGACAGCGATATCGAGGTGGAGGAAGAGGCGGAAGATCTGGTCCGCTTCTTCGAAAGCGCGCTGAAGCGCCGCCGCCGCGGTTCGGTTATCCGCATTGAGACCGACAGCGAAATGCCGCAGTCGCTCCGCCAGTTCGTGGTGCACGAGCTTGGCGTGCCTGATAATCGCGTTGCCGTTCTACCCGGCTTGCTCGCCCTCAACACCATCTCGGAAATCGTGCGCGCACCGCGCGACGATCTGAAGTTCGAGCCTTACAACGCCCGTTTCCCCGAGCGCGTGCGTGAACATGCCGGCGATTGCCTTGCCGCCATCCGCGAAAAAGACATGGTGGTTCACCACCCCTATGAAAGCTTCGACGTGGTTGTGCAGTTCCTGTTGCAGGCTGCGCGCGACCCCGAAGTGCTCGCCATCAAGCAGACGCTTTACCGCACCTCCAACGACAGCCCGATCGTTCGCGCGCTGATCGACGCGGCGGAAGCCGGCAAATCCGTGACCGCGCTGGTCGAATTGAAGGCGCGTTTCGACGAAGAGGCGAACATCCGCTGGGCGCGCGATCTGGAGCGGGCCGGCGTGCAGGTGGTGTTCGGCTTCATCGAACTCAAGACGCATGCCAAGATGTCGATGGTGGTGCGCCGCGAGGACGGCAAGCTCAGAACCTATTGCCACCTCGGCACCGGCAACTACCACCCGATCACGGCCAAGATCTATACCGACCTGTCCTTCTTCACCTGCAACCCGAAGATCGCCCATGACATGGCGAATATCTTCAACTTCATCACGGGTTACGGCGAACCGGAAGAGGGCATGAAGCTCGCCATTTCGCCCTATACGCTGCGTGCGCGCATCGTGAAGCACATCAACGAAGAGATCGAGCACGCCAAGCGCGGTGCGCCGGCGGCGATCTGGATGAAGATGAACTCGCTGGTCGATCCCGAGATTATCGATACGCTTTACCGCGCCAGCGCGGCTGGCGTGGAGATCGATCTCGTCGTGCGCGGCATTTGCTGCCTGCGCCCACAGGTTGCGGGTCTGTCGGACAATATCCGCGTCAAGTCGATTGTCGGCCGCTTCCTCGAGCACAGCCGAATCTTCTGCTTCGGCAATGGTTTCGGCCTGCCGTCCGACAAGGCGCTGGTCTATATCGGCTCCGCCGACATGATGCCGCGCAACCTTGATCGCCGGGTTGAAACGCTGGTGCCGCTCACCAACCCTACCGTGCACGAGCAGGTTCTTTCACAGATTATGCTGGGCAATCTCATTGACAACCAGCAGAGCTACGAGATACTTGCGGACGGAACGTCGAGGCGCATCGAGGTGCGTAAAGGCGAAGAACCGTTCAACGCGCAGCACTATTTCATGACCAATCCCAGCCTTTCCGGACGTGGTGAAGCCCTGAAATCAAGTGCGCCCAAATTGATTGCCGGGTTGATTTCTTCCCGCAAGAAACAGGCTGAATGACTCGATCAGAAGCACAGGGGCGGCTGACCGGCCTTGCCCCCGTTTCCGTCATAGATATTGGTTCGAACTCCGTTCGTCTCGTCGTATATGAAGGTCTTTCCCGCGCGCCCGCCGTGCTGTTCAACGAAAAGGTCCTTTGCGGTCTCGGCAAGGGACTGGCCCTCACGGGCCGGATGCATGAGGAAGGCGTTAGCCGGGCTTTGATGGCACTGCGTCGCTTCCATGCGCTTTCCGAACAGGCGCAGGCGCAGCAACTCTACGTACTGGCGACAGCGGCAGCGCGTGAAGCGGAAAACGGCCCGGATTTCATCCGTGAAGCCGAAGCCATACTTGGTTGCGAGATCGAGGTCCTGTCCGGCGAAAAGGAAGCGCTTTATTCCGCCTATGGCGTGATCAGCGGTTTCCACGACCCGGATGGCATTGCAGGCGACCTGGGCGGCGGTTCGCTGGAACTCATCGACATCAAGGGCAAGAACTGCGGCGAGGGCATCACCCTGCCGCTCGGCGGCCTTCGGTTGTCGGAACAATCGGATGGCTCGCTGGAGAAGGCGACGACAATTGCCCGCAAGCACGTCAAATCTTTCGCAAAGCTGCTGGCGGCCGGCGAGGGGCGTACCTTTTATGCCGTGGGCGGCACGTGGCGAAACATTGCAAAGCTGCACATGGAGATCACGGGTTATCCGCTGCACATGATGCAGGGATATGAATTGCCGCTGGCGGAAATGCTGAATTTTCTGGAAGAAGTCATCGTCTCCAGGGACAGCAAGGACCCGGCCTGGCAGGCGGTCTCCAAGAACCGCCGTTCGCTTCTGCCGTTCGGCGCCATCGCCATGCGTGAAGTTCTAAAGGCGATGAAGCCGGCAACGATCGCCTTCTCGGCGCAGGGCGTGCGCGAAGGTTATCTTTATTCGCTGCTGACGGAAGCGGAGCGGGATACCGACCCGCTGCTGGTCACGGCCGACGAGCTTGCCATTCTGCGTGCCCGTTCGCCCGAACATGCGCGCGAACTGGCCGACTGGAGCGGCCGCACCTTTCCGGTCTTCGGCATCGAGGAGACGGAAGAGGAAAGCCGTTACCGGCAGGCGGCCTGCCTTCTGGCCGATATCAGCTGGCGTGCACATCCGGACTATCGCGGTCTGCAGGCGCTCAACATCATCGCCCACTCCTCCTTCGTGGCGATCACCCATCCGGGCCGCGCCTATATTGCGCTTGCCAATTATTACCGCTTCGAAGGGTTGAACGACAACGGTACCACACAGCCGCTTGCCGCCATGGCGGGTGACCGCCTGCTGGAACTCGGCAAGTTGCTGGGCGGCCTGCTGCGCGTCGTTTACCTCTTCTCAGCCTCCATGCCCGGTGTCGTCGATCACCTGAAATTCCGCAAATCCACCAATCCGGATCTGGATCTGGAATTCGTCGTACCACACGCCTATTGCGATTTTGCCGGCGAGCGTCTGGACGGACGCCTGCAGCAACTGGCGAAGCTGACGGGCAAGCGGTTGGCGTTTGTGTTCGAGTAACGGGCAGACGCCGGCCATTTGGCACCGCAGGCAGTTGTGGGGCTATACTAGGACCAGCGCTGACAAAAGGCGTCGATATCGCTTGATTGAAAGTCGGCTAGCCGCGCCATGATCGTCTCGAAGGGCCAGTCCCACCAGGCGATTTTGGCAAGCTTCCCCGCCACGGTTTGCGAAAACCGCTCGCGAATGATTTTCGCGGGAACACCGCCGACGATGGTGTAGGGCGGCACGTCCTTGGTGACGACCGCGCCTGCTGCGAGCACGGCGCCGTCTCCAACCTTCACGCCCGGCAACACGATGACCCCATGACCGATCCAGACATCGTGACCGATGACGGCGCGATCCTCCTTGCGGCGATCGAAAAAAGCGTGGTCGCGCACCGCCTCTGTAGCGTAATATTCCGGGCAGTAGCTGAAACGGTGCATGGACGGTCGGTCCATTGGATGGTTCGGTGCGCCAATCCTGACGTCCGCGGCAATAGCGCAGAATTTCCCGATTGTCGCATCACCGACAATACAACGGGGTCCGAGGTAGGAGTAATTCCCGAGTTCGACGTTGTGCAGAGAGGTATCGGCCAAAATTTCGCAGCAGCTACCTATGTTCGAGTCCCTTATGCTTGCCGTCGAATGGATAACTGTCTCTGCGAGCTTGGGGCGATTGAGTTGTGCGGTTGAGTGCATGCCTGTCTCCGGATTTCGGCCTGCGTAACCGGGGACTATGAACGGCGTATGACGTGAAATTGCGAAGGCAAGCCGATTAGGCCAGATATCCTTTTGAAATGCAGATCGTGTACGCGCTTTGCGTGAAACGAAATCAGGCTTCACACAGCGCCGTCAGCCGCCGGAACCATCCGCGGTCGCAGCTTTTTTACTTCCAGTAATGATCGGATATGTTTTGGGCATTCTGAATGATGTGACGCGCGACTTCGGGATCTCCGCCCTCGAATGTTTCCAGGTCGGCTCCGCATAGCAGCAGGAAAAGCTGCTGGTGTGCGACAGCGGCAAAATAGTCACGAGGCGGTGGCTGTATTTCAGACCCGATTGACTGGAGTTCGTCAGCAGCCTGTTTGCTTGCACGCTCAAGCGCTGCGAAAATAGTGGACACCATCGCCGATTCTGTCCGTTGCAATATATCCTGAACCTGCCGTTCGGCGGGCGTCAGGACCGGGCAGCTCTCACTCATCGCACAACTCTCCTCTCGGCACGCCTCGTTTACCTGCGGTACTATGCCATGGATTGTGTCTGCTTTGGGAGGAGAAGCTGAAGTTGTGGATTTGAAACCGCAAACGAAAAACACGACAGACCGAAATCGGTTTGTCGCCGAGACAAACCGGTCGCCTCGCTACAAGCCGTTATTATTCAACCGTGCCCCAGCGCCTTCCTGATACAGGCGCTGAGATAGGCATATTGCAGGGGCGTGGCCCTTGCCATCGCCTCCGTGCGGGTGGCGGGCCTGTCCTCGTAACCGACCGGAATATCGAACTGGGTGAAGGTGAAATCCCAGCGGGTGCCGTTGACGATATTGTAGAAATGGTCGGCGCCGCTAACGACGGTTTTGGCGAGGTCGCCACCGAAAATATCCTGCACCACAAGAGCTGTAACGCCGCCTTGCCCCCTGGCTGGGTTTTCTCTCGACCACAGGCTGCTGGTTTCGAGCGACCAGCTTTTCCTCAGGGCGTAATACAGTCGTTCGGCATTGTCCTGCATGACGGGTCTTTCCTGTTTCGGAACCGGGTTCCGGGTCAGGTTGGGTCGGTACAGTAACGGAGCGCCTCGCTTCCTTTTTCAGGCCGCAGGAACGCTCCGTTCAGTTGAGATTGCGCCGATGCGCTGACGGTGCCGGAACGAATTCCGGCACCCTTTTCCTCACTTCGCGTCGAGAAGGTCCTTGACTTCCAGCAGGACGAACTCGTTGTCGTCGGCCTTGTCCAGCGCACGACCGGCCGAGAAGGGCAGGTTGTTGTCGTTGCCGACGATAATATGGGTGGCGTCGACACGGTCGACATTCTCGATGGTCACGAACGGCATGTCGTAGAAACCGTTGCCGCCGCCCTGACGCTTCCTGTTATCAGGATCGGAGATCTTCAGCAGATCGATATAGCCGATCTTGCGCGCCGCCTTGCCGGCATTGGCGTCGTTGAATTCGATCTTGTAGATGCGCTTGACCTTGGAAGGTACGGCAAAGCAGTTTACGTCCGGCTTCTTCGGGTCGGCGCAGGCCTTGTCGGCGGTGCCGGCGCCATTGTCACGCTCGATGACCAGCGCGGTGCTCTCGTCCAGCATGTTGAAATCGCCGATGGCTTCGCCACCTTGCGCCAGCGGGTAGAGCCAGGTGCGGCCTGTCCATTCCTTCTTGGCGGTATCGAGCTCGATGATGCGAAGGGCGGTTGAGCCGTCTTCGGTCTTTTCGACCTGACCTTCGGCGGTGTAGAGCGGGCCTTCGAGAAGGCCGTAAAGCTTCGAGCCGTCCTTGGAGAGCGCCATGCCTTCATAACCACCTGATCGTTTCAGGTTGAAGGCGGGCATTTTCTGCGTGGGGTTGCCGGGCAGTGCCAGGGTCGGATGATCCGGGGACTTCACCTCGATATCGCCGGCCTTGGTGGCGATGACGTCGGTCAGCTTGCCGTCGCGGGTGAATTTCAGGATGTAGGGACCGAACTCTTCGCCCACCCAGAAGCCGTCGGCAACGGGCTGAATGGATTCGACATCGAAGTCGGCGCCCGTCAGGTAACGTTTGGTCGAACCTTCCATGACGATGGGGAAGGGAGCTTTCTTGTCCGGGTCGGAAAGGAACACCGTCTCCAGCGCGTTGACCTTGCCGGCATCCCAGTCGAATTTGATGTGGTGGAGCATCAGCATGGCATCGCTGGAGTTGAGCTTCGAGCCGAAACCATTATCGGAAAGGCTCCAGAAGCTGCCGTCCTCCATGGCCTTGATGCCGGAAAAGCCCTGCATGGCCTGGCCGTTGAACGGCATGGAGAGGCCGGTCGGGCGAACGCCATCCTTGCCGGGCACGGTGCCGAGACCCTCGGCGCGCTTGCGGTCGGCCGTCGTGAACTTGGCGGATGTCTTGAGGTATTCCGGCGCATCGGCAGGTGCTGCGATGATGGTGTTGGCGGGCAGAATGGCGTGCGAGACCAGCTTTGCCGAAAACTCCTGCTCTGCATGGGATGCGGTTGCGAGCGCAAGAACGGCGAAAGGTGCGAAAAGAATATGCTTCATGGTGGAGACCCCTCAATGCCTGTTGAAGACAGGACTGAGGCGATAGGGGTGCCACATGACAGGCAGGTGATTGCAGTTTGAAGCTTTGATGAATTTTGATGGCGGGCGGCCTCGGAAAACGAAGCTACCCGTTTGTTTTCAGGGGTTTTTCAGGCGGCTGGGGCCTGATATTGGCTGAGCGTACACACGCCGAGCGTCTGCCCGCGTCCCTTGACAGCATGTTCGCCGAGATATTCGCTGCGAACACCTTTGGGTAGCACCAGCTGATGGGCGAGATCGGCAGAAATCAGCACGGGATGGCCGAGCATCTTGCTCAGTGATTCGAGCCGCGAAGTGGTGTTCACCGTGTCGCCAAAATAGGTGATCTTGTGGTGATCGACGCCGATTTCGGCTGTTATGACCGGCCCGCCATGAATCGCAAAGCGAAGGCGCGGCACTTCACCGAAACGGGCGAGCCACATGTCGCGCTTGTCCTCGATGGTCGCCTGGATATCGAAAACACAGCGCACGCAGGCTGCCCGTCTTATCGCCATGTGATAGGGCCAGGTGATGATGGCCGCGTCGCCGATGTAGTCGTCAATGACGCCGCCATGTCTTCTGACGGGGGCTGCGTAGCTCGCGAAGATTTCGCCCAGAAACTCCTGCGCCTTCAGGTCGCCATGGGTTTCGGCAAACGAAGTGGAGCCGACGAGGTCGATGAAGATGAAGACGCGGTCTTCGCTGACTGGACGGCGATAGCGCCCAAGGATGAGATCGATGAAGATGTCACGGCCCAGCAGTTCGCGCACGCGCATGATGAAAACTATGATGCCGCAGACGATGAGGGTGAAGATCAGTGTCTGCACCTCGGCATGCACCGCCCGTTTCCAGGTGCCGGGAAATATGCCGCTAACCCACAGAATGGTACCGCCAAGCCCGAAGCCACAGAAGACGAGGACGGCGTAGATGATGAGGCCGACGGCAATATAGGCCGGTGTCGGCAATGCGCTTACCTGCCGCGACAGACCGGGCAGCACGTAACCACGCTCGAAGGCGAGGATTGGCGCACAGGCGAACAGCGCATAGGTGGCGCCAATGAGCGCGCCGCCGCCATATTCCAGAAACGCGTAGGCCACGCCGCTGCCGGCCACGGCAACGAAGAGCACCACGTAATCCAGAATGGGCAGCAATTTTCTCATGTCGGTTCTTGATCTCGGGGAAGGGAAGCGTCGTGCCCCCGTCAGGCGAAGCTTCTGTTCAGGTCATATGCGACATTAATGTGGAAAATGCGCTGCAAAAAGTGACCATTCGGTAAGGTCACATGAAGGATTGGAAAGGCTGTTGCCCCGTTGCCGCAAAAGGGCTGTGAACCCGGCTCTACTACTTAATAGGATGTTCTGTAATAGACCGTTTCAAGCGGGGATTGCGGACGGTCGTCCGGCGAGCGGTTCGACCATGTGACGGGGAAGGCGGCAAAACGCAGCCGGTTGCCGTCTATCCATGCCCGGTCGAACAGGGTTACTCCCTTGGCGGCAAAGGTGATGGCCGCGCAGGTCCGGCCATCGACATCGAAGGGAATATTCTCTTTCCAGCCAGTCAACCCGCAGCCGGTACCCTTCGGGTCGCCATTAAAATGCTCGACAACCGCGGGGCCGTTGGGTGTCATGGCGATCGAGGTGACGGTATGGGCAAAGAGCAGGCTGTCGTTGTCCTTCAGGCCACCGTCCAGCGTGCCTTCGTAACGCACCTGCACCGTGGGCTGCTGGCAGCTGCTGCGGGCGTAAATCTGTGAGACAGCATGCATGCGGCCACCGCGTATGGTGATGCGCGTGACGATGCCGTGACGATCGTTCTTGCCGATCTTAAGGCAATCGGTCGTCCAGTCGCCCTGAAGATCGACCTTGCCGTCATCGGCGCGCGCTGACGTGGATGAAAAAGTAGGGAAAATGCCTGCGGCCGCGATAGATGCGGCCAACAGCAGAGCACGGGCAGGTTTCATGGAAATACCCTCAAAGCGAGACCATCTGCAAAGAGATGGACCGCGATGCGGGCAAAATTTGGGTTGGCGCAGGTCCGGTAAAAGCAGAAGCGCTTTCGCGTCCGCACAACGCGCAAAACTGCACGAGGCGCGGGCGATCAGACCTCGCTCACCGCCACATCAACCGCCTCGACCTTCTTGCCGGCGAAACGCAATGCCACTTCGCCATTGATGAGCTTCAGCGCCACATCGCCAAACAGTTCGCGCCGCCAGCCGGTCAGCGCTGCCACGGTGGCAGCCTCGCCCTCGGAAGCGATCTTGTCCAGATCTTCGCTGTTGGCGATGACCTTTGCTGCGACGCCGTGCTTGTCTGCCGTCAGCTTCAGGAGAACTTTCAACAGCTCCACGGCAGCGCCGGAGCCTTCCGGTGCGTGGCTGTGACGTGGCGCCTTCGGCATTTCCTCTTTCGGAAGTGCCAGCGCCGCATTCACGGTCTCGATGATGGCCGTGCCGGAGGAAGAGCGCTCCCAGCCCTTCGGGATGGTGCGAAGCCGCGACAGCGCCTCGGTGTCCTTCGGCTGCTGTTGGGCAATTTCGAAGATCGCATCGTCTTTCAGCACGCGTGAGCGCGGCACGTTGCGCGACCGCGCCTCACGTTCACGCCATGCTGCTACAAATTTGAGGATGGCGAGTTCAGTCGGCTTGCGCAGGCGCGATTTCAACCGCAGCCAGGCATCGTCGGGATGCATGTCATAGGTTTCGCGCGATTCCAGAATGTCCATCTCTTCGGTCAGCCAAAGCGAGCGGCCTTCACGCTCCAGCTGCGCCTTGAGCGCCAGATAGACATCGCGCAGATGGGTGACGTCGGCCAGCGCATAATCCAGCTGTTTTTCCGTCAGCGGGCGGCGGCTCCAGTCTGTGAAACGTGAGGATTTGTCGATCTGCACATTCTTGATCCTCTGGACCAGCTGGTCGTAAGAGATCGAATCGCCGAAACCGCACACCATGGCCGCGACCTGCGTATCGAAGATCGGGTGCGGAATAAGCCCGCCAAGATGATAGATGATTTCGATATCCTGACGCGCCGCATGGAAAACCTTCACGACATCGGGATTGGCCATGAGTTCGAACAGCGGCGTAAGGTCGAGGCCCTTGGCGAGCGGGTCGACCAGTACCTCAAGGGTAGGGCTCGCCATCTGCACGAGACAAAGCTCGGGCCAGAAGGTCGTCTCACGCAGAAACTCGGTGTCGATGGTAATGAATTCCGATTTCGCCAGTTCCGTGCAGGCTTCGGCGAGGGCGGCAGTCGTTTCAATCATTGCAAATGGCCACTCGTGAAAATTATCCGTCTTACTTTCCCTTTGCCGGGCGCATGTCAATACAAAGCCCGCTTTTGAAGGCTCAAGGATCGTTTTTCTCAGGTGGTTTTGGCGTCGGCCCGTCGTTTTTGGGTGGTGCAGGGGCGGCCAGCTTCTGAAAATAGGCCGAGGTGCGCAAAAGCGGGCGGAACCGCCAGTTCCGCGCCTCGACGGGTACTCCCTCGCGCACCCGTAGCCGGTATATGGTGTAGGCGATGAAAACGATCTGGATCGCGGCCGTGTAGCTGAACAGCGCTTTGGGACCGAACTGGTCGATCAGGACGGAGGCGAGCAGCGGCCCGACGGTTGCACCCACCGACCAGAAGAACAGCAGCCCGGCAGACACCATCGCATGTTCGCCCTCTTTGGCATGGTCGTTGCCATGGGCGGAACTCAGTGAATAGAGCGGCAGGGCAAAGGCGCCGAAAACGAAGACGCCGATGATGTTGCTCCATTCGTCCGAGCCGGCGAACAGGGCGAGAAACAGACCGACAATCACGGAGCAGGCCGTGGTAGCGAGAATGATGATGCGGCGGTCGTAACGGTCGGAATAGACGCCGAGCGGATATTGCAAGACCACGCCGCCGATGATGCCCGCACTCATGAAGGTGGCGATGGCGGTGACGGAAAGGCCGATCTGTTCGGCATAGATTGGCCCGATGTTGCGAAAAGCCGCCATGCTGAGGCCGACAGCCACGCAGCCGACGACGGCAAGCGGTGAGATGCGCCACACCGCGAAAAGATTGAACGGGATCTGTTTCGGCGGCGCGGGGTTGGATTTGTCGGCAATCGAGATCGGCACCAGCGACAGCGTGAGCGCCATGGCGATCAGCGAAAACACCACGGGCCCGTCAATGCCGGCGACGGGAATGATATATTGGGCGAGCGTTACGGAACCGAGATCGACGAAACGATAGATGGACAGCGTGCGCGCACGGTTGGAATTCGTCACCTGCGCATTGATCCAGCTTTCGATCGCGGCGAAAAGGCAGGCGACAGCAATACCGATGACGAAGCGCATCAACATCCAGAACAAGGGATGAAGGACAAGCGGCATGGCGATCGAGGCGGCCGATGCGACCGCCGCCATGGTGGCGAAGGTGCGGATATGGCCAATCTTGCGCAGAAGGCGCGTCACCGAAATGCAGCCGAGCGCGAATCCGATACTGTAGGCGGCGCTGATGAGGCCGATGGTGCTGGCCGAAAACCCTTCGGACAGGCCCCGCAGCGCGATATAGGTTCCCTGCAGACCGTTGCCGCCAATCAGAATGCCGGCGGTGACGAGAAGCGGGATAAGAGGTCTGATCTGGCTCATTGCGGGCCGACTCGGTTTGGCGGGCTGAATAAGCACTATCTAAAGCGAAGGTGCGCGAAAGGACAGGCTGAACGCGACATTGTTGTGCTTTGCCTTGACAAATCGGGCTGGTCATGCGCTTTTCCGGCAAATTTCGACAGTGCCGCCCATCTGGCCCACGACACGCTCCAGGATATTAAAATGCATCGTTACCGCAGCCACACCTGTGCCGCTCTCCGCAAGTCCGACGTCGGCGAAACCGTTCGCCTTTCCGGTTGGGTTCATCGCGTGCGAGATCATGGCGGCGTTCTCTTCATCGACCTTCGCGACCACTACGGCATTACCCAGGTCGTGGCCGACCCCGATAGCCCGGCCTTCAAGGTTGCCGAGACGGTGCGCGGTGAATGGGTGATCCGCATTGACGGTCTCGTCAAGGCGCGGTCCGAGGACACCATCAACAAGGGCATGGCCACTGGCGAGATCGAGCTTTATGCGCAGGAGATCGAGGTTCTGGGCGTTGCTAAGGAACTGCCGCTGCCCGTCTTCGGTGAGCCTGAATATCCCGAAGATGTTCGCCTGAAGTATCGCTTCCTCGACCTGCGCCGCGAAACCCTGCACAAGAACATCGTCAAGCGCACGCAGATCATCTCCTCCATGCGCAAGGGTATGGGCGATCTGGGCTTTGCCGAATATACGACGCCGATCCTCACCGCATCCTCGCCGGAAGGCGCGCGCGACTTCCTCGTTCCCTCGCGCATCCACGAAGGCCAGTTCTTCGCGCTGCCGCAGGCCCCGCAGCAGTACAAGCAGCTTCTGATGGTGGCCGGTTTCGACCGCTACTTCCAGATCGCTCCATGCTTCCGCGATGAAGACCCGCGTGCAGACCGTCTGCCGGGCGAATTCTACCAGCTCGACGTCGAAATGAGCTTCGTGACCCAGGAAGACGTCTGGACCACGATGGAGCCGATGATGACGGCCGTTTTCGAACAGTTTGCCGAAGGCAAGCCGGTGACGAAAGAATGGCCGCGCATTCCCTATGACGAATCGATCCGTAAATACGGCTCCGACAAGCCGGACCTGCGCAACCCGATTGTCATGGAAGCCGTGACCGAACATTTCGATGGCTCGGGCTTCAAGGTTTTCGCCAACATGATCGCCTCCAACCCCAAGGTGCAGGTCTGGGCTATCCCGGCCAAGACCGGTGGTTCGCGTGCATTCTGCGATCGCATGAACGCCTGGGCGCAGAGCCAGGGCCAGCCGGGCCTCGGCTACATCTTCTGGAAGGAAGAAGAAGGCAAGGTTGCCGGCTCCGGTCCGCTTGCCAAGAACATCGGCGAGGAACGCACCGAGGCGCTGCGCCAGCAGCTCGGCCTTGAGGCGGGCGACGCCTGCTTCTTCGTCGCGGGCGATCCCGCCAAGTTCTACAAGTTTGCCGGCGAGGCGCGCACCCGTGCCGCCGACGAGCTGAACCTGATTGACCGCGACCGTTTCGAAATGTGCTGGATCGTCGATTTCCCCTTCTTCGAATACAACGACGAAGAAAAGAAGATCGATTTCGCCCACAACCCATTCTCCATGCCGCAGGGTGGCATGGAAGCGCTGGAAGGGCAGGATCCGCTCTCCATCAAGGCTTTCCAGTATGACGCGGTCTGCAACGGCTTCGAAATCGCCTCCGGCTCTATCCGTAACCAGTCGCCCGAGCTGATGGTCAAGGCTTTTGAAAAGGTCGGCCTGTCGCAGAGCGACGTGGAAGAGCGCTTCGGCGGTCTCTACCGCGCCTTCCAGTACGGTGCGCCTCCGCATGGCGGTTGCGCCTTCGGTATCGACCGCGTGGTCATGCTTCTGGTTGGTGCGAAGAACCTGCGCGAAATCACGCTGTTCCCGATGAACCAGCAGGCGCAGGACCTGCTGATGAACGCGCCGTCCCCGGCAACGCCGACCCAGCTTCGCGAGCTGGCGCTGCGCGTGGTTCCGTCCAAGAAGGACTGATCTCAACCGCCACGGGTTTTGAACAAAAGGGCTGGCGGCGACGCCGGCCCTTTCTGTTTCTGCAACGAACGTGGGAAAGTCACAATTTTACCGCGAGTTTAACGGAATTCCGAACGTAATCAGCCGGAATCCGATCCCAGTATAGTTTTGCGCTCATTTTGGGGACGCAAAGACTATCGGGGATTTTAAACTTGGGACAGCGCCGGCCGAACTTCGCTTGGGGTTGCGGCGCGATCATATTTATAAGGATTTCAGAATGGCACATGTATCGGAAAAAGACCTCGCCCCGGCCGGTGGGCAGATGCCGCCAGCCCCGCCTCGCAACGGCTTCGGCGTCAGCCTGCGCTCACCGGGCGCCAAGTTTCTGATGATCGGTTTCATATCGATGGTTCTGCTCGTACCGCTGCTTCTCGTCTGGGCGCTGACGGAAGAGCGCGCCTCGCGGGCCGAGGATGTTTCGGGCCGTATCGCCAGCGGCTGGGGTGGCGATCAGGTGGTGAACGGCCCTTATCTCGCCGTGCCTTTCGACGTGGAAAGACGCCGCGAGGTGAACGGCCAGAGCATCGTCGATCGCACGACCGAATGGGCGCTGGTCATGCCGGAAACGCTTGATGTCACGGCCGATCTGAAGACCGAGGAGAAGCGGCTGTCGATCTACAGCCTGCCGGTCTATAATGGCGACCTTGTCCTCAAAGGCCGGTTCGGTGCCGGCATCCTTCAGGATCTCGCCCGCTTCTCCGGCACGCCCCGCCTCGACAGCGCCATTCTCGTTCTCAGCATACAGGATATGACCGGCATTCGCTCGAGCGCCGGTGTCAGGATCGATGGCGGTTCCGTATTGCCGTTCGATCCCGGCATGCGTGATATCTCTGTCATAGCGCCCCGCACGGGCGCGCAGGACATGTCCATCAGGTCCGATGCCGGCGTGCACAGATCGATCGAAAGAGGCCTTGTCGAGAAAGGCTTCGATTTCGATATAGCCTTCTCCCTGAATGGTTCCGGCAGCTTTGCCGTCGCGCCCGCCGGCCAGACCACCAGTTTGGCGGCCAAGGCCAACTGGCCGCATCCCGGCTTTGAAGGCCTGTTCCTGCCGGAGGAAAAGACCGTCACAGCCTCGGATTTCACGGCCAACTGGACAATCCCCTATCTCGCAAGGGGCATAGACCGCGTGGTCGAGAGTTCGCGCCTGCCGCTGACCGACAGCCTGATGAGGATCAACCTCGTCGAGCCCGTGAAATTCTACCAGATCATCGCCCGGACACTCAAATATTCGATAGGCTTCATCTCTCTGGTGTTCCTGGCCGTCTTCATCGTCGAACTGAGGGGCGGCAGCAGCGTGCACTGGATCCAGTACGTGCTGACGGGGCTGGCGCTGATCGTTTTCTACGTGCTGCTGCTCGCACTTGCGGAACATACGGGCTTCACCATCGCCTACGCTGCGGCGTCGCTTCTGACCGCGCTCCTGATCTCTTCCTATCTCGGAAGCGCAACCCGTAGCCGCAAGAACGGGGTAGCCCTGTTCACGGTTCTGGCGGTGGCTTATGGGGTCATGTATCTGGTTCTGAATGAGGATGAATATGCGCTGCTGGCCGGCGCGTTGATATCTTTCATCGCCATTGCTGCCACCATGTTCGCAACCCGCAGGGTCGACTGGTCGGGAACCGGCCCAACCCAGCACAACACCAATATTGGTCGCAGCGAAGCCTCGTAAGGCGCATCGCCAGCATCGAAAGGCGGGCAGACAACTTGCTGCCCGCTTTTTTGCCGTCTATAGGTGGAGCATTCACCACGGACCCGGTGAAATTCCGGGTGGCTCTTCTGGCCGCCGATCCGCCAGACAACGCAAAGCACCGACATTCTTTTTCAATCTACCGGACACGTTTCCGGCCGGTGCGTCATACTTTGCGAAAAAATCAAATGAACAGATTTCAGACTTACAGACGTGAGTGGTTTTCCAATATTCGCGGCGATGTGCTTTCCGGCATCGTCGTCGCACTCGCGCTCATTCCCGAAGCAATCGGCTTTTCCGTCATCGCCGGCGTCGATCCGAAGGTGGGGTTGTTCGCTTCTTTCGCCATTGCCTGCGTCTGCGCCTTCACCGGTGGCCGTCCGGGCATGATTTCCGCGGCAACCGCCGCCACAGCCGTCCTGATGGTGACGCTGGTGAAGGAACACGGCCTGCAATATCTCTTTGCGGCGACCATCCTCATGGGTGTGCTGCAGATCGCTGCGGGCTTTGCAAGGCTCGGGCGGGTGATGCGCTTCGTCTCGCGCTCGGTCATGACCGGCTTCGTCAATGCGCTGGCGATCCTGATCTTCATGGCGCAATTGCCCGAGTTGATAGGCGTGCCTGTCGCAACCTACGTCATGATCGCGGCTGGTCTTGCGATCATCTATCTCTTCCCGCTGGTCACGAAAATCATCCCGTCGCCGCTGGTCGCCATCGTCGTTTTGACCTGCGTGGCGGTGTTTTTCGGCATGGATATCCGCACCGTCGGCAATCTCGGCGAGCTGCCCTCGACGCTGCCGGTCTTCGCCCTGCCACAGGTGCCGCTGACTTTCGAAACGCTGCAGATCATCTTTCCGTATTCCGCAGCGCTGGCTGCCGTCGGTCTCCTGGAATCCCTGCTGACGGCACAGATCGTTGACGACATGACAGATACCGGCAGCAACAAGAGCCGGGAATGCATCGGGCAGGGGACAGGCAACATCGCCTCCGCGCTGATCGGCGGGATGGGCGGCTGCGCCATGATCGGCCAGTCGGTCATCAACGTCAGATCCGGCGGCAGGGGCAGGCTCTCCACCTTTGTGGCGGGCGCCTTCCTGCTGTTCCTCATTCTGGTGTTGGATGATCTTGTCCGCATCATTCCAATGGCCGCTCTTGTGGCTGTCATGATCATGGTTTCGATCGGCACCTTCTCGTGGCGTTCGATTCTCGATCTCAGCCGCAATCCACCGTCTTCCAGCATCGTCATGCTGGTAACGGTCGGGACCGTGCTGGCGACCCATGATCTCGCAAAAGGCGTGCTCGCAGGCGTGCTTCTCTCAGGCGTGTTTTTCGCGGGGAAGGTTTCAAAACTCTTCCACGTTCGTCCAGAGCTTGTCGCGGATGGTCGGCACCGCATCTACCGCGTCGATGGGCAGATTTTCTTCGCCTCGACGGAAAGCTTCATTGCCGCCTTCGATTTTGCCGAAGACGTGGAAACGGTCACCATCGACGTCACACAGGCGCATCTGTGGGACATTTCGGCTGTCGGTGCGCTGGACAAGGTCGTGCTGAAATTCCGCAAGACCGGCAAGACGGTCGAGGTGATCGGCGTCAACGAAGCGAGCGCCCATATGATCGACCGTTTCGCCCTGCACGACAAGCAGGATGGAGCGACAGCCCCACTCCACTGACCAGAAGTAAAAAGCCCCGGCGTAACCGGGGCTTTTTGTTGTGCTATTCGTTTGCCGTCACCGTGACGCCGAGCATTGTCGGCAGGGTGTTCGGCGCGCCCATTGCGGCGCCCATGATCATCGGGAAGGGAACCGGCTTTTCCGGTTCGGCCGAGATGGAGAAGCTCTTCGGATTGTCGATATAGGCGTTGATCGCAGCCGACACCATGTTCTGCAATTCCGGAACGTTGAGCGAAGCCATCATGATGGGCGCCATGCCCTTGATGGTCTGGGAAAGCTGATCGCTGGTCATACCCTGCTGGCTTGCAGCGTAGTCGATGGCGCGCTTGGTGATGCTGGCATCTTCGAAGCTGATTTCGGCATTAACGAAGGAAAGCTGCTGCATCAGGCCGAGCATGGCAAGGCCCGCTGCCTGTTCCGCCTGTTCCTTGTTCGGATTTGCAGCCTGCGCCTTCACCGTCTCCTGCATCGATTTGATGAAGGCGAGTGTGTAACCGGAGAAACCGAACGACATGTTGAGACGGCCGACCTTGTCGAGGTCGATGGCATATTCCTCGACGTCTACGGTGCCGGAGGCAACTTCCCAGCTTCCGCTCATGGTCATGTTGCCGGAAAGGGCCTGCAGATTGAGCTTTTCAATTGCGTCCTTCGTGGCCGGATCGTTGACTTCACTGAGATCGGCTTTGAAGCCGGATGCGTCGAGATCGAAGCCGATCGAGGCCTTGTCGTCGCTGACAGACATCGTTGCGCTGCTTTCCTCGAGCGAGAAAGCCTGCTTGCCGTCGATGGAGACGGAAATCGGACCGCTATGCGCCTCGTCGTAGAACATCAGCGCGTCAATCGTGCCCGTCGTCGCATCGGCAGGGATGGTGAGACCTGACATGTAGATGTCGTTAGCCTTGATCTCCACGTTTTCCTGCTTGTAATCGACATTGTCGAAGCGCGCGTTCTTGATCTTGTAGCCGCCGTTGTTTTCCTCGACGCCTTCAAGGGTGACGTTGCCGACCGGAATTTTTTTGGCCGGATCGGCAGCCGCATTGAAGGTCACGCCGTTCAGCGTCACCGTGTCGCCGTTGACGGCGACGGATCCGGCGGCAATTTCACCGCCCTGCGCGGCGTAGGCGGCATTGATCTTTTTCAGAACGTCGTTGCCATCCAGTGCGAATGCCGGTGCGGAAAGCGCGAGAAGCGCGGCACTTGCGAAAAGAATCTGCCGGGTGGATTTCAGTCTCATAGTGTTTCTTCCCTCAATGTGCGGATGTGCACCGTGTTCTAAATGTGAATGGTGACATTTATATTCGCGATTATTCAAAGGTCTACAGGATTTAGATCGATTCGTATGACGGCGGCATTGCGGCATTCGCAACGCAGTTAATAAAAATCCTCACAAAAGGCGTCGTTTCGTCCACAGCCGAGACCCCCGAATTCCTTGCCGGGAATCGGCATTTCGGCTAGTCAAGCACCATGGGAAAAAATCTTGTACCTCCGTCAGGCGGAGACGATAACATTCATCCGGTCGATTTGAAGGCGGCGCTTGAAGAGCGCTACCTCGCTTACGCCTTGTCCACGATCATGCATCGTGCGCTGCCGGATGTACGCGATGGACTGAAGCCGGTTCACCGCCGCATCATCCACGCCATGAGCGAAATGGGCATCCGCCCCAACTCGGCTTTCAAGAAATGCGCCCGTATCGTCGGTGACGTTATCGGTAAGTTCCATCCGCATGGCGACCAGTCGGTCTACGATGCGCTGGTCCGTCTCGCGCAGGATTTCTCGCAGCGTTATCCGATCGTGGACGGGCAGGGCAATTTCGGCAATATCGATGGCGACGGCGCCGCCGCCTATCGTTATACCGAAGCACGCATGACCGATGTGGCAGCGCTGCTGCTCGAAGGCATCGGCGAGGACGCGGTTGACTTCCGCGCTACCTATAATGAGGAAGACGAGGAGCCGGTCGTCCTGCCGGGCGCGTTCCCCAATCTGCTTGCCAACGGTGCCTCCGGCATCGCCGTCGGCATGGCGACGTCCATCCCGCCGCACAACGCCCATGAACTGTGCGACGCAGCTCTGCATCTCATCAAGCATCCGGATGCGACGGTTGAAAAGCTGGTGGAATTCATTCCCGGCCCCGACCTGCCGACCGGCGGCGTGATCATCGAAAGCCGCGAGAATATTCTCGAAGCCTATAAGACCGGGCGCGGTGGTTTCCGCGTGCGCGCCAAATGGGAAACGGAAGACCTCGGACGTGGCGGCTATCAGATAGTCATCACCGAAATCCCGTTCCAGGTGCAGAAATCGCGGCTGATCGAAAAGATCGCCGAGCTGCTGCTTGCCCGCAAACTGCCGCTGCTTGAGGATGTCCGCGACGAATCGGCCGAAGACGTGCGTATCGTGCTGGTTCCGAAAAACCGCACTGTCGACGCGACGCTGCTGATGGAATCGCTGTTCCGTCTGTCCGACCTTGAAAGCCGCCTGCCGCTCAACATGAACGTACTGTCGCTTGGCAGGGTGCCGAAGGTCATGGCGCTGAACGAGGTGCTGAGCGAATGGCTGGCACACCGCAAGGACGTGCTGGTCCGCCGTTCCCGCCATCGTCTCGCGGCCATCGATCGCAGGCTCGAGATTCTGGGCGGCCTGCTGGTCGCCTATCTCAATCTCGATGAGGTGATCCGTATTATCCGCGAGGAGGACGAGCCGAAACAGGTGATGATGGCCAAGTGGTCGCTCACCGATAATCAGGCCGAAGCCATCCTCAACATGCGTCTGCGCAATCTGCGCAAGCTTGAGGAATTCGAAATCCGCAAGGAGTTCGACGAACTCAGCAGCGAGAAGGCTGAAATCGAGGGTCTGCTCGCCTCCGATGAAAAGCAATGGCAGACCGTCGCCTGGGAAATCGGCGAGGTCAAAAAGAAATATGCCAAGGCAACCGAGATCGGCCGTCGCCGCACGCAGTTTGCGGATGCGCCGGATGCCGACATCGAGGCCATCCAGCAGGCGATGATCGAAAAGGAACCGGTCACCATCGTCATCTCGCAGAAGGGGTGGATCAGGGCGCTGAAGGGGCATATGTCCGATACGTCGGCTCTCACCTTCAAGGAGGGCGATGGCCCGAAGCTCGCCTTCCCGGCGCAGACGACCGACAAGTTGCTGCTGTTGACCACCGGCGGCAAGGCCTACACGCTCGGCGCAGACAAGCTGCCGGGCGGTCGCGGCCATGGCGAGCCGATCCGCATCATGGTCGATATGGAGAACGATCAGGACATCCTGACGGCCTTCGTTCACGATCCGTCGCGCAAGCTTCTGCTCGTCTCGACTGGCGGCAACGGCTTCATCGTGGCCGAAAGCGAAATGGTCGCAAATACCCGCAAGGGCAAGCAGATCATGAATGTCGCCATGCCTGACGAAGCCAAGCTCGCCGTACCTGTTACTGGCGACCATGTCGCCGTCGTTGGCGAAAACCGCAAGCTTCTGGCCTTCCCGCTGTCGCAGGTGCCGGAAATGTCACGCGGCAAGGGCGTGCGCCTGCAACGCTACAAGGACGGCGGCGTGGTTGATGTGAAATGTTTCGCGCTCGCAGACGGCTTGAGCTGGTCCGACACGGCCGGGCGCCTCTTCACCAAGGTCGGTGAGGAATTGCGCGAATGGCTGGCAGACCGCGCCACCGTTGGCCGCACCGTACCGAAGGGCTTTCCGCGTAGCGGGAAATTTGGCGGGTAAATCCGTCCTCTCTCGATATAAACAGAAGAAGCGCCGCATATCGAAAGACGTGCGGCGCTTCCGTTTAATCGAGTGGGACGACGTGGTCGCGTAGAAAAAGATAAACGCCGTCCTCATCAATGTTGCCGGCAGCGACGTCGAGAACAAAAGCGATGACATCAGCTTGCTCGGCGTGGATTTCATGGCCGTTGATGAACAAGAAGGTGTAGGCCGCTAGAAACGCGGTTCGTTTGTTTCCATCTGAAAATGGGTGGTTGCGGGCTATCCCGTAAAGATAGGCGGATGCAAGCCTTAGAGCGTCTTCCTCACCGTAGGCGGCTTTGTGAAGGGGGCGTGCCAAAGCTGCCTCAAGTGCGTTCTCGTCTTTTAGACCTTGCAGGCCACCATGTTCAACAAGTTGTTCCCGATGTATTATTTCAATGGAAGTTCGGGACAGCCACTTAATTTTTTTCATTTTGCGAGTTCTCTCAGCGCCACATGGTATTTCTTCATGCCGCGCCGGGCAGCTTCAAGCTGCTCGCTCAAATCCGCTTGTTCAGGGACGAGTTCGATGTTCCCGGAGACTTCCCTTAGTTCAAGGGTATCACCCGTCTTGAGACCCATGCGATCCAGGACTTCTTTTGGGATGATAATGCCTTCGGAATTACCGATTTTCCGGATTGTGATGTTCATGACGCCAACTCCTGTTATAACCAAGTTATAACATGGTCGTCACGGTGAGACAATGCCGGTGTTGGACTGGATCTATTCGGCTGTCTCTACCGCAGGCAAATAAACCTCCCACCCACGCGGTGTCAGATGCTCCTGCGGGTGGTAGCGCGTCTTGTAGCCCATCTTTTCAGAACCATCGACCCAGTAGCCGAGATAGACGTGCGGCAGGCCGAGCGCGCGTGTGCGGGTGATGTGATCCATGATCATGAAAGTGCCGAGCGAGCGCTTTTCTAGATCGGGGTTGAAGAAGGAATAGACCATCGACAGCCCGTCGCTCATCACATCGCTCAGCGCTACGGCGAGAAGTTCACCTCGTTTGCTGGAATCGATGCCGGAGCCGGGCTCTCGCACACGGTATTCGATGATGCGGGTGTTGACGTGCGTGTCTTCGATCATGATCGCATAGTCGAGCGCCGACATGTCGGACATGCCGCCTGACTGGTGCCGATGGTCGAGATAGCGGCGAAACAGTGAGAACTGTTCGGTGGATGGCTCAGCGGCATGAACGGTGGCGACGACATCCTTGTTGATGGAGAGAACGCGCCGCATCGATTTCGTCGGCTGGAACTGTTCGGCAAGGATGCGCACGGAAACGCAAGCTCGACAGGTTTCGCACGCCGGGCGATAGGCGATGTTCTGTGAACGCCTGAAGCCGCCCTGGGTCAGAAGGTCGTTCATTTCCGACGCACGCGGGCCGACCAGATGCGTGAAAACCTTCCGCTCCATCTGGTTCGGCAAGTAGGGGCAGGTGGCCGGTGCCGTAAGATAGAATTGGGGAGAGGGCGTCGCCTGCGTGTTCATCGAACCGTGATCGCCTCCTGCGTCTGTTGTGAAAGCGCGCCGCGATTTCACGGGGTGCGGCGACGCTTCAAGCGACATGCATAATGTCACAGAATGGCAAAATGACGGAAAACGTCAACTGCACCATGCGCTATTTGCCTGATATGCAAGCCACGTTTTCGTGGCTTTCCCTTATATCAGTAGGTTCTGACCATGACGGTGCCGAGCAGGAAGTCGTGAACGAGGCGAGAGCGCTCCGTAAAAAGGCCTGCAAGCAGGATAAGCGGCGTCAAAACCGAGTTGATGATCCAGAAAAGCGCAATGTGCACGGTGGCCAGAAGGAAATCGATTCGCCGTCCGTCCATGCGCGCCATCGCGATGCCCATCGCCCGCATGCCAGGTGAGGCCTGCGACGGGCCGCTGAGCGTTACGCCGAAATAAAGTACCGCGACGATGACGAACAGGGCCGGATAGAGGAAGAAGCCGAGACCCAGCGTAATCACGCCGAGAAAGAAGACGATCACGGCCGCCGGAATGCACAGCAGGAGAACGATCGCGTAATCGATCAGGAAAGCGAAGATGCGTCGGCTCAGGACGCCGCTATAGGCGCGCCAGTCGTCCGGTGCGACATAGGTAGGGTTCTGGTCGAGGTTCATCGGTCGTTTTCTCCTGAGAAGACATGACAGCTCGAAACGCGCTTTTCGTCAGGCAGCATTCCGTGTCAGCAAACAATATGGGAAGAAAACGACCGAATACAATAAGCGTCGGCTGTCAGCCCTTCGCGAGTTTGCGCGCGGCTTCCACTGCGAAATAGCTCAGAATGCCATCACAGCCTGCACGCTTGAAACAGAGAAGCGTTTCCATCATCACGCGCTCGCCGTCGATCCAGCCATGCATGGCCGCTGCCTTGATCTGGGTATATTCACCGGACACCTGATAGGCGAATGTGGGCAGCCCGAAATTCTCTTTCAGCCGCCAACAGATGTCGAGATAGGGCAAGCCCGGTTTGACCATCAGCATGTCAGCACCTTCTTCCACGTCGAGCGCTGCGTCGCGGATTGCCTCCATGCCGTTGGCGGGGCTGATGTAATAGCTGTTCTTGTCCCCCTTCAGCAGTCCGGCCGTCGAAATGGCCTCGCGATACGGACCGTAATAGCCGGAGGAGAATTTTGTGGCATAGGCCATGATGCCGACGTTCTGGTGCCCGGCCGCATCCAGGCCGCGGCGGATGGCGCCGATGCGGCCATCCATCATCTCGGACGGAGAAATAATGTCCGAACCGGCATCGGCCTGAAGGATTGCAGCACGAACGACCTGATCCACGGTCTCGTCATTGACGATTTCATCGCCGCGCAGAATGCCGTCATGCCCATGGCTGGTGAAGGGATCGAGCGCAACATCGGTGATCATGCCGATATTCGGAACCGCTTTTTTGACCGCGATGGTCGCCTGATTGATGAGGTTGTTGGCCTCGAGCGCATTCGAGCCGGTCTCGTCGCGCAAGTCCATCTCGATATTCGGGAAGGTCGCAATCGCCGGAATGCCGAGATCGGCGGCTTCCTTCGCCGCTTCGACCAGCTTGTCGACGCTCATGCGGTTTACGCCGGGCATCGCCGGTATGGGATCGAGGATATTGCTGCCCGGTACGATGAAGACCGGCCAGATGAGATCATCGACGGTCAGGCGGCTTTCCTGAACCAGACGGCGAGTCCAGTCGGCCTTGCGATTGCGGCGCATGCGGCGATGGCCGGTGATCGCGTCGACCAGATGCGTTTTGTCCTGCATGTAAGAATGTCCTTCGTATCCCACCCAAGTCAGGAAAGCTGCATAACACGAAGCAAGCGCCGTGCGAATGCGACAATGTTTCCCCCTGGACTTCCCCGGTGGGCGAGGGTGCTTTGACAAGGCAAGCCGCCGAATTCAATATGGGCTGGTCGCCCGCCCGTCGAAACCGTATCTTCCGGCCATGGAACCTGATTCTCAACCTCTGCCCAAACGTCCGCTGACGGAAATCCTCTTTCTGGTCTTCATGAGGCTGGTCGCGGTTTCCTGTTTCTGGTTCGGCCTGCAATATTGGGCGATGCTGACGGGATATTCTCTCGGCGGGCATGGGCGGTTCGATATGCTTAACCTGCCATGGCGGGTGGCGGGCAGTGCGCTTGCGGTGATTTTCCCGGTCGCGGCGCTCGGTCTCTGGCTCGGCGCCTCCTGGGGGGCGGTCATGTGGGTCTTGGGTGCCGGCACCCAGATCGCCATGTATAAGGTGTGGCCATATATCTTCGGCGCCAACACGCTTGTACCCGTCATGCACGGTCTCGTGGCAACCATTTATATACTATTCTTGGTCGCTTTTTGGCTCGATCAGCGCCAGAATGAAGAGCGCGCAAGAATTGATTTACCATAAGAATAAAGCAATTCAGCCTGGTTTTCGGTCGAATTTTATTGCTAAGTCTTTGATTTGTAATGCATGGCGATAAGCCAGTCCCGCTTCGCCACAAGTTTGACCCACTTGGGAAAATGCAGGTAAGCATTTGTTAATCGTAGCTTTTAAGTAGAATTTTATGCGCATTGATTAGGTTCTCACTCAAGGCGGGAGACAAACAAACACACCGCCAAACAAAACAGTGAGGCAGTCATGATCAATAGCAAAGCAAAGCCGCAGGCCGTTGTTGCCGACGCACATGAAGATACCATCCGTTCGCTCTACATGGAGTCGCTGCACCTGGTGGAACGTCTCCACCGCCGCCTCCTCGATGTCATCAAGGACGAGTTCGATCGTCAGGGTCGCGATGATGTCAACGCCGTTCAGGCGCTCCTGCTGTTCAACATCGGCAATTCCGAACTGACGGCCGGCGAGCTTCGTTCGCGTGGTTATTACCTCGGATCGAACGTCTCCTACAACGTCAAGAAGCTGGTAGACCTCGGTCTCATCAACCACCAGCGCTCGCGTGTCGACCGCCGCTCGGTCCGCATCAGCCTGACTGAAAAAGGCCAGGAAATCGCAGAAACGGTTGCTCACCTCTACGAGCGCCACGTCGGCTCGATCGAAAAGGTCGGCGGCATCGGCACCGGCGAATTCTCCGAAATGAACAAGCTGCTGCAGCGCCTCGATCGCTTCTGGAACGACTCGATCGCTTATCGTCTCTAATTCCGCGGCGGTTTCACTGTTAGAGCCGGGGGCATCGGTTTGCCTCCGGTTTGCGGATTCGTGTTGGAGGCGCCGTTCACCTGTGCGTGTCAAGCCCGGTCTCTCAGGTGCGTTTTCGCCCTGTTTTGCAGGCATACACAGCTTCGTGAGAAAAGGTCCGTGACACGAATTGGCCATATTGATATGGGACCCGCAAAGGTGAAGGAGCCGGCGGTTTCTCCTGCTGTCGTGGCAAGTCCCGACTGTTCTGCCAGACAATAGCGCCCAGACCATGGGTATTGAGCATTACCGGCCGGCAGACACGTTGTACGTGTTTGTTAATCATATTGATTTAGGCATTGTTGAGAATGCCGAAGAGAGTGGCTGGTAGGTAGAATGACAAAAAAATCCGTTTCCGAATCCGTATCGCGCCGTGCGCTTCTGCGCTCGGCTGTTTCCGTTGGTGTTGCCGCGCTTGCCGCGCCCGCCCTGGCGCAGAATGCGCTCAACGATCTCATGGGCTCATCGCGCCGCGGCAACTGGGATGACCAGTTCGACGCGAATTCGTCGCGTTCCGCCGTTGGTGTCGTTTCCAACAACCCGGTTCTCGGACGGGAAGCGCCTGTCTACATGCAGCAGGCAATCATGCAATATCAGCAGATCGTGCAGAATGGCGGCTGGCCGGACGTGCCCGTCACCCAGCAGCGTCTCCAGATCGGCGTTTCCGATCCTTCCGTTCAGGCGCTTCGCCAGCGACTGATGGTCTCCGGCGACCTGCCGCGCGAAGCTGGCATTTCCAGCGCCTTCGACTCTTACGTCGATGGTGCGTTGAAGCGCTTCCAGGCCCGCCACGGCCTTCCCGCCGATGGTGTCAGCGGCGAATATACGACCAAGGCGCTCAATGTTTCGGCCCAGATCCGTCTGGCGCAGTTGCAGACCAACCTCGTGCGCATTCAGTCCATGTCCGGCGATCTCGGCCAGCGTCACCTGATGGTGAACATTCCGGCCGCTGCCATCGAAGCGGTTGAGAATGAGCGCGTCGTCCTGCGCAACACCGCCGTCGTCGGTCGCGCCAGCCGCCCGACGCACGTCATCAATTCCAAGATTTACGAAGTCATCCTCAACCCTTACTGGACAGCGCCGCGCTCGATCGTCGAAAAGGACATCGTGCCGCTGATGCAGAAGGACCCGACCTATCTGGAGCGGAACAACATCCGCCTCATCGACGGCAAGGGACAGGAAGTTTCGCCGACGGCGGTCGACTGGTTTGCGCCAAAGGCACCGAACCTGATGTTCCGCCAGGACCCCGGCAAGATCAACGCCATGTCCTCGACGAAGATCAACTTCCACAATCCGAACAACGAATATATGCACGACACGCCGCAGCAGGGTCTGTTCAACAAGCTGATGCGGTTCGAATCGTCCGGCTGCGTGCGCGTACAGAACGTGCGAGACCTCACAAGCTGGCTGCTGCGCGACACGCCCGGCTGGTCGCGTCAGGAAATGGAACGCGTCATCGCCACCCGCGTCAACACACCGATCAAGCTGGCGCAGGAAGTGCCTGTCTATTTCGTCTATATCACCGCATGGTCGGCGAAGGACGGCGTGGTACAGTTCCGCGACGACATCTATGAAAAGGACGGCAACGCCGAACTGGCGCTCAACACCACCACCGGCATCGAACAGCCGGCTGGACCTGTCGACGACGACCTGTTGCCGCGCAACTGATCCGGCGCTGCCATCAGGTTTTTATATTTAAGTGAAAGGCCGCACCCCGTCGGGTGCGGCTTTTTTCATTTTCGCTGCTGGTTTTGAAAAAACAGCTGCCGTTTTTTGTCGCAACGTCGCAGTTTGACGGGCAAATCTCGCTGCCCGTATTGCTCTTGTTCGGGCAGGGCGCTAAGACGCCATCGCATTACTGTTTCAGGAGCCTTCACCATGTCGAACACAGATGCTTTCTTCTCCCGTCCGCTTGCCGAAGTCGATCCGGATATTTTCGGCGCGATCGAGAAGGAACTGGGTCGCCAGCGCCACGAGATCGAACTGATCGCCTCGGAAAACATCGTTTCCCGCGCTGTGCTTGAAGCGCAGGGTTCGATCATGACCAACAAATATGCCGAAGGTTATCCGGGCAAGCGTTATTACGGCGGCTGCCAGTTCGTAGACATTGCTGAAGAGCTTGCCATCGAGCGCGCCAAGAAGCTGTTCGGCGTCAACTTCGCCAACGTCCAGCCAAATTCCGGTTCGCAGATGAACCAGGCCGTGTTCCTCGCGCTGCTCCAGCCGGGCGACACCTTCATGGGTCTCGACCTGAACTCCGGAGGCCATCTGACGCACGGTTCGCCGGTCAACATGTCCGGCAAGTGGTTCAACGTCGTGTCTTACGGCGTGCGCGAAGGTGACAACCTGCTCGACATGGACGAGGTGGAGCGCAAGGCCAAGGAAACCCGGCCGAAGCTTATCCTTGCCGGCGGCACCGCCTATTCCCGTATCTGGGACTGGAAGCGCTTCCGCGAGATCGCCGATGAAGTCGGCGCCTATCTGATGGTCGATATGGCCCACATCGCTGGTCTCGTTGCCGGTGGCCAGCATCCGTCGCCGTTCCCGCATTGCCACGTTGCCACCACGACGACGCACAAGTCGTTGCGCGGCCCGCGTGGCGGCATGATCCTCACCAATGACGAGGATCTGGCCAAGAAGTTCAACTCCGCCGTTTTCCCCGGCCTGCAGGGCGGTCCGCTGATGCACGTCATCGCCGCAAAGGCAGTTGCCTTCGGTGAAGCTTTGCAGCCGGAATTCAAGGATTACGCCGCACAGGTCGTCAAGAACGCCAAGGCGCTTGCCGAAACGCTGATCGAAGGTGGTCTTGATGTCGTCTCCGGCGGCACCGACAACCACCTGATGCTGGTTGACCTTCGCAAGAAGAACGCCACCGGCAAGCGTGCTGAAGCAGCTCTCGGTCGCGCCTACGTCACCTGCAACAAGAACGGCATTCCTTTCGATCCGGAAAAGCCCTTCGTCACCTCGGGTGTGCGTCTCGGCACGCCGGCCGGCACGACGCGCGGTTTCAAGGAAGCGGAATTCCGCGAAATCGGCAAGCTGATCGTCGAGGTTCTCGATGGTCTGAAGGTCGCCAATTCGGATGAGGGCAACGCTGCTGTTGAAGCTGCGGTGCGCGAAAAGGTCGTCGGCCTGACTGACCGTTTCCCGATGTATCCGTACATGTAAGGACGTAAAGAGATGCGCTGCCCATTCTGCGGTTCCGAAGACACACAGGTCAAGGACTCGCGTCCGGCGGAGGATAACACCTCCATCCGCCGGCGGCGCATCTGCCCCGATTGCGGCGGCCGCTTCACAACCTATGAGCGCGTGCAACTGCGCGAGCTGATGGTCATCAAGAAAAGCGGCCGCAAGCTGCCCTTCGACCGGGAAAAGCTGGTGCGATCCTTTGAGATCGCGCTACGCAAACGCCCGGTTGACCGGGACCGGATCGAGCGGGCCGTCTCGGGCATCGCTCGCCGTCTGGAAAGTTCCGGTGAGACGGAAATCCCCTCGGAAGAAATCGGCCTCCAGGTGCTTGAAGCGCTGAAGAGCCTCGATGACGTGGCCTTCGTACGCTACGCCTCGGTCTATCGCGATTTCAGTCATGCCGAGGACTTCGAGAACGTGATTGCCGAAATCAACGCCAAGATCGCCCGAGATACAGACGCCGGAGCATAGACGTGACGAGCCGCGCCGATGACGAAAAATTCATGGCCCGGGCAATCGAGGTTTCCCTGCGTCATCAGGGTCAAACCGAGACCAATCCCTCCGTCGGTTGCGTTCTCGTAAAGGACGGAAAAATCATCGCCGAAGCGGTGACCGCAATTGGCGGCCGCCCCCATGCCGAACGCCAGGCGCTGGAAATCGCCGGCGAAGCGGCGCGCGGCGCAACAGCCTATGTCACCCTTGAACCCTGCTCGCACTGGGGCAAGACGCCGCCCTGCGCCAACGCGCTGGTCGAATACGGCGTGGCCCGTGTCGTTGTGGCGGTAGACGACCCGGACGAGCGTGTTTCCGGTCGCGGTTACTCCATCCTGCGGGAGGCGGGCATTGTCGTGGAAACCGGCCTGCTGCGCGAACAAGGCAAGAGAGCGCTTGCGGGTTACCTCACACGCCAGGTTAAAAAACGCCCGCATGTGATTCTGAAACTTGCCATTTCTTCCGATGGCATGATCGGCAGACAAGGGGAGGGGCAGGTAGCGATCACCGGTCCGCAGGCCAGGCACGCCGTGCATGAACTGAGAGCGCGCTGCGATTGCATCCTCGTGGGCATCCGTACCGCGATAGCGGACGATCCGGAACTGACCGTTCGAATTGCAGGTCTCGAAGATCGTTCTCCGGTCCGAATCGTGCTTGATCGCAAGTTTGAACTACCGTCGACGTCTAAGCTGGCGGGAAGTGCACGCGAGGTGCCGGTAATCGTCGCGGCGTTATCCCCCTCTGACCTGCCGGGTATCTTGCCCTCAAGGGGGGAGGTGCCCGGCAGGGCAGAGGGGGGTAGCCCCGACCGCCGACGCCAACAACTGACCGACGCGGGCGTCGAAATCCTTGAAGCACCAACCCTCGAGAACCTCCTTCACATTCTCGCTGAACGCGGCATGTCGGAACTTCTGGTCGAAGGCGGCGCTTTTGCCGCAAAATCGTTCCTTGAAGCCGATCTCGTGGACCGTATCATGCTGTTTGAAAGCCCGGTCGTGGTTGGTGAAGGCGGGATTGAAACGCCGCTCAGCCGTGCCGATATTCCGGGCGATTATGTTTTGGTCAGCGAAACCGCCTACGGGCCGGATCGCTGCTTCGATTATGAAAGGCCGCTTTGATGTTTACCGGAATTGTCACCGATGTTGGAACCGTGTCCGAGTTGGAAGCTCTGGCGGAAGGCATTCGTCTGCGGGTGGCGACCAATTACGATCCCAAGACCATCGATATGGGCGCATCGATCTCCCATGGCGGCGTCTGCCTGACGGTGACCAAACTGCCCGAAGACGGCAGCAACGAGCGCTGGTACGAGGTCGAAGCCTGGGAAGAGGCATTGCGCCTGACGACGATTGCGGGCTGGCAGAAGGGCACGCACGTCAATCTGGAGCGCGCCCTGAAGATTGGCGACGAGCTTGGCGGTCACATCGTTTCCGGCCATGTCGACGGCAAGGCGGAGATTCTGTCTGTCGAGCCGGAAGGTGAGGCGGTCCGTATCCGCCTGCGCGCGCCCGACCATCTGGCGAAATTCGTGGCGCCCAAGGGTTCCATTGCACTCGATGGCACTTCTCTGACCGTCAATGCGGTCGACGGAACGGATTTCGACGTGCTCCTGATCCGCCATACGCTCACAGTCACCACATGGGGTGAGCGCCAACCGGGTGATTTCGTCAATTTCGAAGTCGACACCATGGCGCGATATGCCGCAAGGCTTGCGGAGTTCCCCTCGGCGTAACAACGTTCGGCATCTATTGTGCTGAAATACACTCCCGGCCTTGAGCCGGTATCCAGCCAGCCCAAATCCTTGGGCTGAAAAGACTCTTGCCGCCGCGCAGACGCGCGTTGACTGAATTACCTCTCAAGGCCAGAATGCCGGATAGACTTTACCGTCCTCCGCCATCGCGACAGATCAGTTGTTGTCCCGCACTCCGCTTTCGATTGACGCGCAAACACTATAAAGACGTCTTTAGGCCCAAACGGGGTAGGGGGATTACGACATGCCGTCTTTCGAACTGCTGACAGCCTTTTTCATCACCACCGCCCTGTTTGCCTATATTCCCGGCCCGGCCATGCTTTATGCGGCGGCGCAGACCATGGCGCGCGGCCGGTTTGCCGGGCTGATGGCGGTGCTTGGCATCCATGTCGGCTGCTATTTCCATATCGTCGCCTCTGCGGCGGGGCTTTCGGTGCTGTTCCAGGCGGTGCCGTGGCTTTATCTGGCCGTGAAGCTGTGTGGCGCGCTTTATCTCATCTGGCTCGGCTTCTCGATGCTGCGCAGCAAGCTTGAAGGTGAGACCGTCAATCTGACCATCGAACCGAAATCGGCAAGGCGCGCCTTCATCGACAGCATCATCGTCGACGTGCTCAATCCGAAGACGGCGCTGTTCTTTCTGGCGTTTCTGCCGCAATTCGTTGATCCGGCGGCGGCCTTTCCGATCTGGCTGCAATTGCTGATCCTCGGTATCGCTGTCAATTTCATTTTTTCCTCCGCCGATCTCGTTGGCGTGCTTCTGGCGGGCGCGATGGTCGGGCGGCTCAAGCGCTCCAGCAGGGTGCAGGTGCTTGCCCGTCGCACTGCGGGAACGTTGCTGATGGGGCTTGGCGTACATCTGGCTTTCCAGAAAACCTGATTTTCGTAAGCCGCGCCTGATACGGCGAAAACCTGCGCAATTGTCTTGCAAACGGGGCCTCTTGCGCGGGTGACACATGAAATTACTTGCCAAAAACGGCCAGCCGTGGTTTGACCGCCGCAAAAGCCGGTATGATCCGGCCCGAACCTTTTCAGGAAAATCCCATGTCCAAACCCCATCTTCTTATCGTGGAAGCACGCTTTTACGACGATATGGCAGACGCTCTTCTCGAAGGCGCGAAGTTCGCGCTGGATGAGGCTGGCGCAACCTATGACGTCATCACCGTTCCCGGCGCGCTCGAAATCCCCGCTGCCATTGCCATGGCGCTGGATGGCGGCGACAACGAAGGCACGGAATATGATGGTTTCGTAGCGCTCGGCATGGTCATTCGTGGCGAGACCTACCACTTCGACATCGTTTCCAACGAATCCTCCCGCGCCCTGATGGATCTCGCCGTCAGCGAATCGCTGGCCATCGGCAACGGCATCCTCACCGTCGAAAACGACGATCAGGCATGGGCACGTGTTCGCCGTTCTGACAAGGATAAGGGCGGTTTTGCGGCCCGCGCCGCGCTGACGATGATCGAGCTCAAGAAAAAACTGGGTGGCTGAACGCATGTCGGATGTTGAAAATGGCGGCGAACCGCGCCAGCCTTCGGTAAAGCCCGCCAACCAGCGTGGCGCTGCGCGCCTCGCGGCCGTGCAGGCACTTTATCAGATGGATGTCGGCGGCACCGGCGTGATGGAAGTCGTGGCGGAATACGAGGCACATCGTCTCGGTCAGGAAGTCGATGGCGATACCTATCTGAAGGCCGATCCTTCCTGGTTCCGTTCCATCGTGTCCGGCGTCGTCCGCGATCAGACGAAGATCGACCCACTGGTGCGCTCCGCACTTCTGGAAGACTGGCCGCTGTCGCGTCTTGATGCCACCGTTCGCGCTATCTTGCGTGCCGGCGCTTTCGAGATTCTGGAGCGCAAGGACGTTCCGGTCGCCGTCATCGTTACGGAATATGTCGAAATCGCCCGTGCTTTCTTCGAGCATGACGAGCCGAAGCTGGTGAACGCGGTTCTGGACCGCATTGCCAAGCAGGTACGCGGCGAGGCAAAACGCTAAAATACGTTAGGTGAGGAAGATATGAGCGCCGTTTCCGTCCCCGGACTTGAAGTTCAACTGGACGAGGCGAAGCGCAACGTCTTCCTCCTGACCGCCGCACAGGCGATCATGGGCTCGGCAGCACCTATGAGCTTCTCGGTTGGCGCGCTTGCCGGTTACCAGTTGCTCGGGGCTGACAAGTCGCTGGCAACGGCGCCGCTTACCGGTTTCAACATCGGCGTGGCGCTGGGCGCCATCTGCGTTGCCGCAGCATCGCGTTTTCTCGGCCGCAAGGCGGGCTTCATGGTCGGCGCGCTGATGTGCTCCATCGGCGGCGGCATTGCTGCCGTGGCACTCTTCCGCTCCGACTTCTGGCTATTTGCGATCGGCCTGCTGCTGATCGGCATTTCCGGCGGCTTCACGCAGAAAATCCGCTTCGCTGCTGCCGACGCATCCCCCTCTTTCTACAAGCCGAAAGCCATTTCCTGGATATTGGCGGGTGGCATCGTCTCGGCGATCATCGGGCCGCAGCTTGCCATTTTCGGCAAGGATGTCTTCGCACCGGTCACCTTCGCCGGTGCTTTCATCGCGCTGGTGCCGCTCGGCATCATCGCGATTGCCATTCTGGCATTCCTGAAATTGCCGGACCCGAAGGCCGCCTCTATCCACGCGCAGGCGGCACGGCCTTTGTCGGAAATCGTGCGCACGCACCGGTTTGTCACCGGCATGGTCTGCGGCATCGGTTCCTATGCGTTGATGACCTTCATGATGACCGGCGCGCCGCTCGCCATGGTGGTCGGCTGCGGGTTTCCCACCGAACTTGCGACGCTCGGCATCCAGTGGCACGTTCTCGCCATGTTCGGCCCAAGTTTCTTCACCGGTATGTTGATTGCGCGATTCGGCGCGGAAAAAATCGTTGCAGCCGGTCTCGTCGTGCTGATGGCCTGCGCCGTCGTCGCCCATATGGGCATCGAATTGTGGAACTTCTGGGCGGCGCTCATTCTCCTCGGTCTCGGCTGGAACTTCGGCTTCATCGGCGCTACCGCCATCATCACCTCCAGCTACCGCCCGCATGAGGCAGACAAGGTACAGGGCTTTCACGATATCGTGCTGTTCGGCACGGTAGCGCTGTCGTCCTTCTCTTCCGGCAAGGTGTTTACAGCCTGGGGCTGGTCGGTCATGAACCTCGTTATCTGGCCGGTTGCGGGGCTATGCCTCGTGCTGGTGGCGTCGCTGTTGCTGACCCCGCGCAGAAACGCCGCGTAAGATCGCCTTCGATCTCTACCCCTTTCATGTTTCAGGCAAATTTGTGGGCTTGACGCCACGCCTTTCGCCAACGCAATCTTGCCGCGCAGGTCATTTTTCCTTGGGAGGGGAAGAATGGCCACGACAGGACAGGCCGCGCATTTGATCGCTCCTGTCCTTGCACATGGTTCGCCACGCCGGGGAGGGAGTGAGACCCGGCCTTTTGGGAGGTAAGTGCGCATGACCGTAATACCCATAGTGATTTTATGTGGGGTCCTGTCCGTGGTTTACGCGGCATGGACGACCAGGAGCGTTCTCGCTGCCGATCAGGGCAACGAGCGTATGCGTGAAATAGCAGGTTTTATCCGTGAAGGTGCGCAGGCTTATCTCACCCGTCAATATCTCACCATCGCCATCGTCGGATTGATTGTCGCCGTTCTCGCCTGGTATCTGCTGTCGGCTCTCGCGGCCATCGGGTTTATCATCGGCGCCGTGCTTTCGGGTGCTGCCGGTTTCATCGGCATGCATGTCTCCGTCCGTGCCAATCTGCGCACCGCACAAGCCGCATCCCACAGCCTTGCCGCCGGTCTCGACATCGCGTTCAAATCAGGCGCCATCACGGGCATGCTGGTGGCTGGCCTCGCGCTGCTTGGCGTATCCATCTATTATTTCATCCTCACCTCGGTGCTCGGCCATGCGCCCGGATCGCGTGAGGTGATTGACGCGCTGGTGTCGCTCGGTTTCGGCGCTTCGCTTATCTCCATCTTCGCCCGTCTCGGCGGTGGCATCTTCACCAAGGGTGCAGATGTCGGCGGCGATCTCGTCGGCAAGGTCGAAGCAGGCATTCCCGAGGACGACCCCCGCAACCCGGCAACCATCGCCGACAATGTCGGCGACAACGTCGGCGATTGCGCCGGAATGGCGGCCGACCTTTTCGAGACCTATGCCGTCTCGGTGGTCGCAACCATGGTGCTTGCGGCGATCTTCTTTGCCGGAACGCCGATACTGGAAAGCGCGATGGTCTACCCGCTGGCCATTTGCGGCGCCTGCATCCTGACCTCGATTGCCGGCACCTTCTTCGTCAAGCTGGGCACCAACAACTCCATCATGGGCGCTCTCTATAAAGGGCTGATTGCCACCGGTGTCTTCTCGATTGCGGGGCTTGCCGTGGCAACTTACGCGACCGTGGGCTGGGGTACCATCGGCACGGTTGCCGGAATGGAGATTACCGGCACAAACCTCTTCCTGTGCGGGCTGGTCGGCCTTGTGGTAACAGCGCTGATCGTCGTCATCACCGAATATTATACCGGCACCAACAAACGCCCGGTCAATTCCATCGCGCAGGCTTCGGTCACGGGCCACGGCACCAACGTCATCCAGGGTCTTGCAGTCTCGCTGGAATCGACGGCGCTGCCGGCGCTTGTCATCGTTGGCGGCATCATCGGCACCTACCAGCTCGGTGGCCTGTTCGGCACGGGCATCGCGGTCACCGCCATGCTTGGTCTGGCGGGCATGATCGTGGCGCTCGACGCCTTCGGTCCGGTGACTGACAATGCCGGCGGCATTGCCGAAATGGCCGGTCTCGACCCGGATGTGCGTAAGGCGACCGACGCGCTGGATGCCGTCGGCAACACCACCAAGGCGGTGACCAAGGGTTACGCCATCGGCTCTGCCGGTCTCGGCGCGCTGGTGCTGTTTGCCGCCTATTCCAACGACCTGTCCTATTTCGCTGCCAATGGCGATACCTATCCTTACTTCAAGGATATCGGCGAAATATCCTTCAGCCTTGCCAATCCTTACGTCGTTGCCGGTCTGCTGTTCGGCGGCCTCATTCCGTATCTCTTTGGCGGTATCGCCATGACGGCGGTGGGCAAGGCGGCAAGCTCGATCGTCGAGGAAGTTCGCCGCCAGTTCCGCGAAAAGCCTGGCATCATGGCAGGAACGGAAAAACCGGACTACGGCAGGGCGGTCGATCTTTTGACCAAGGCGGCGATCAAGGAGATGATCATTCCGTCGCTGTTGCCGGTTCTGGCGCCGCTCGTCGTTTATTTCGGCGTGCTGCTTATATCAGGTTCCAAGGCCTCTGCCTTTGCCGCACTCGGTGCATCGTTGCTTGGCGTCATCATCAACGGCCTGTTCGTGGCGATTTCCATGACCTCCGGTGGTGGTGCGTGGGATAACGCCAAGAAAAGCTTCGAGGATGGCTTCATCGACAAGGACGGCGTGCGCCACGTCAAGGGTTCGGACGCCCACAAGGCGTCGGTTACGGGCGATACGGTGGGCGATCCCTACAAGGATACCGCCGGTCCGGCGGTCAACCCGGCTATCAAGATCACCAATATCGTGGCGCTACTGCTATTGGCGGTTCTCGCCCACTAAGGAGTTGCAGCATCGACAAAGAAAAAGGCCCGGGGAGCGATCTCCGGGCCTTTGAATTTTCGTTCCGTCTTCCGATCAGGGGGTGTTGCCGCTCTGGCCAAGAATGCTCTTGGCGATGTTGGCGCCCGAGGTGCCGCCGGACAGCAGCTGCTGCAGGAAGGTGAGATCCTTGCCGCCTGTCGGGGTGGTACGCGAAATCGTGTCGAAGACCTTGCCGTCCTGCAGCGCGTAATTGGCCTTACGCTCGATTACGCCGTCCTTGTTGAAATAGATCGCGAGAATGTTCTGTTCGACCAACGTCGGCTTCATGAAAGCGGCGCGGCGCACACGCTTCTGCGAGATGTAATAGAAAACCTCGTTGCCGAACGTCGCCGTGGTGGAGGGCGTGCCCATGGTCAGCAGAACCTGCTCGCGGCTGGAACCTTCCGGGATCAGCTGAAGCGACTGCTCGTCCATGACGTAGCCGTTGTGGAACACATCGGTGGTGCTGGTGCAGGCGGAAAGCAGGGTGGACGCGACGACGATTGCGATGGCGGTCTTGCCCAGAATTTTACCGTGACTTGCGGATTTCTGCTTGCTCAACTGCTTTTCCCCGACTGCGATCATGAATGGCACCTTCCGGCATTGCGTGGTGCACAGTGTCTGTGCACATGATTGTGTCAATCCGGGGACGGAAAATCCCGATCACCCCCCAAATTCAACGCTTTCACGGCCTTTGGAAACTCTTCCGGTCTCTTAGACTGTTTCAGCCGAAAGACGAACGTGACCGCGACAGCATTGCAATTCGTGGATGCTTCGGTAAACCAGCTTTGGCGATCATGCAACAAGTGCGATAGGCGGGTGAGCGAATTCACCAGCCCCGTTCGGAAAAAAACGATGATATTCGGGCTGTTCAGACAGAAAAACAACAACCGCGCCATAGTAGACCGGCAATATGCGATCCTGACGGCTGCGGCCCGCACGCCCGCTTTTTATCTTGATCTCGGCGTTCCGGACACGGTGATGGGCCGCTTCGAGATGCTGTCGATCATCATGATTCTCTATTTCCGCCGCACCAAATCCTCCGGTGTGAGCGGGCAGGAAATCGCCCAGGAGATCGTCGACGCCTTTTTTCAGGATATCGACCATTCCATCCGTGAGCTCGGCATTGGCGACCAGGGCGTGCCGAAGCGCATGAAGAAATTTGCCGGTATGTTCTACGGGCGGCTCGAATCCTATGCGGCGGCGCTGGATGCATCCGACCCCGTTGCCCTTGCCGCAGCGCTCCGGCGCAATATATACCCCCAGACAGATGAGAAGGCACCGGAACTGGACGGGCTTGCGGACTGGATGATGGAGGCGTCTTCCACCCTTTCCGCAGGCTCCGAAGAAACGATAGCAACCGGAAGCCTGAAGCTGCCTTTGCCTGGACTATGAGGTTTACGATGAACGCGCGACACGCCGCAAATGACGATCTGCCTTTTTCCTACCCCGTAAAGGTAGGCCATATTTCCGCCAATCCGGTGAGGATTGGTCTTGAAGCCAATGCCGAGGAACTGAAGGCGCTGGCGAAATTCTGGGATGTGGTTTCCGTCGAATATCTGAAGGCGGAACTGCAGGTTACCCGCTGGAAGAGGGATGGCGTGAAGATCAAGGGCGAGGTGCATGCGGCCGTGACCCAGTCCTGCGTCGTGACGCTGGAGCCGGTTTCCAGCAAGATCGACGAGAGCGTCGAGCATATTTTCGTTCCGGAAGGATCGAAGCTGGCGAGGATGGTCACCAATGAGGAAGGGGAGATCGTACTCGATCCCAATGGCCCTGACATTCCCGACCAGTTCACCGGCGACAGCATTGATGTTGGCGCGACTGTTGCGGAATTCGCAGCCCTTGCGATCGATCCCTATCCGCGCAAATCGGATATCGAATTTACCGATACGACCGAAAATGAGCCTGAAGAAGAAAAGCGTCCGTCGCCTTTCGCCGTGTTGAAAGACTGGAAAAAAGACTGAATGCGCCGCCGGGCTGAAATAATTTTATTGTAACACAGGCCGGAACAGGTATTTTCGCGCAAAATCCGCTTGAGTGGCGGCAAAAAGGATAAGGGACGAGTGATCAGAATAGCGATTGACGTCATGGGTGGCGATTTCGGCCCTGATGTTGCCATACCCGGTGCCGCCAAGGCGCTTGAACGGCACAACGATGTGACTTTTCTGCTCTACGGGCAGAAAAGCAAGTGCGACCCCATTCTGGCACAATATCCCGCACTTCGGGAAAAATCGGTCTTTCACGATTGTGAAATCTCGGTCGCCATGGACGAAAAGCCAAGTCAGGCGCTTCGTCGTGGCCGCTATGTCTCCAGCATGTGGCGCGCCATCGAGGCCGTGAAGCTCGGTGAAGCGGACGTCGTCGTATCCGCCGGCAATACTGGCGCGCTGATGGCCATGGCCAAATTCTGTTTGCGCACCATGGCGCGGGTGGAACGCCCGGCCATCGCCGGCATATGGCCGACGCTGAAAGGCGAAAGCATCGTGCTCGATGTTGGTGCCACGATTGGCGCCGATTCCCAGCAATTGCTCGATTTTGCCCTGATGGGCGGCGCCATGGCGCGTGCGCTTTTCGATATCGACCGTCCGACCGTCGGTTTGCTGAATGTCGGCGTCGAGGAGGTGAAGGGTCAGGAAGAGGTCCGTGAAGCCGGACGGCTGATCCGCGAGGCCGATCTAGGCACCATCGATTACCGCGGTTTCGTCGAGGGTGACGACATTGGCAAGGGCACGGTGGATGTGGTGGTGACCGAAGGTTTCACCGGCAACATTGCGCTCAAAGCCGCCGAAGGCACGGCGCGCCAGATCACCACGCTTCTGCGTGAGGCGATCTCCCGCAGCTTCTTTGCCAAGATCGGTTATATTCTCGCGAAAAGCGCTTTCGATGTGCTGCGAGAAAAAATGGACCCGCGCAAGGTCAATGGCGGCGTGTTTCTCGGCCTGAACGGCATTGTCATCAAAAGCCATGGCGGCACGGATGCCATCGGTTTTGCCTCCGCGGTCGATGTCGGCTACGACATGGTCCATAACGGTCTTACAGCAAAAATTGAAAACGATCTGAAGATTTACCACGCAAGACGGCTTCCGCCCCCGGCGCCCGAAGCTCTCGTGGCTGACGAGGAATAAGGGAATGATCCGCTCTATCGTACGTGGTTTCGGGGCAGCGCTTCCGAAGCGTGTCATGACCAATAGTGAAATCGAAGGGGTCGTAGAGACTTCCGATGAATGGATCGTGCAGCGCACGGGCATTCGTCAGCGCTACATAGCGGGAGAAGGTGAGACCACCGCTTCGCTCGGCGAGGCTGCGGCGCGTGCGGCGCTCGACAATGCCGGCCTGACGCCCGATGATATCGACCTCATCATTCTGGCAACTTCGACACCGGACAATACATTTCCGGCAACGGCGGTAAACATCCAGAACCGTCTCGGCATGACCCACGGTTTCGCCTTCGACATGCAGGCCGTCTGCTCCGGCTTCGTCTATGCCGTGGCCACCGCCGATCTTTACATTCGCGGCGGCATGGCCAAGCGCGTGCTGGTGATCGGCGCCGAAACATTCTCGCGCATTCTCGACTGGAAGGACCGCACCACCTGCGTTCTGTTCGGTGATGGTGCAGGCGCACTCGTAATCGAGGCAGGCGAAGGCGAAGGTACTTCCAGCGATCGTGGCATCCTCACCTCGCAGCTGCGCTCCGACGGTTCGCACAAGGACAAGCTTTACGTCGATGGTGGACCTTCCACGACCGGCACGGTCGGCCATCTGCGCATGGAAGGCCGGGAAGTGTTCAAGCACGCTGTCGGCATGATCACCGACGTCATCGAACAGGCTTTCGAGGCGACAGGCACGACGGCTGATGATCTCGACTGGCTCGTCCCGCATCAGGCCAACAAGCGCATCATCGACGGATCGGCAAAAAAGCTCAATATCGATCCGGAAAAAGTCGTCATCACCGTCGATAAGCATGGCAATACGTCGGCCGCATCCATTCCGCTGGCGCTTGCCGTTGCGGCCAGTGACGGACGCATCAAGAAAGGCGATCTGGTCATGCTGGAGGCGATGGGCGGCGGTTTCACCTGGGGCGCAGTGCTGCTGCGCTGGTAACGGCAAATTTTAGCGTTTACCGGGGCGTTGGCACAAAATCGGTTGTGATTTTTGCGGCAGTACCCCGTTCAAACGCGCTGAAGCGACCCCCGCGTGCGGCAAAACCGCGTCAGTCGCTCTAAGCCATTGCACTGATTGCCGAAAGCCTCAAATGAATCTGGAACAATCCCTTGACCGGTCGCCACAAGGGAAATAATCTCGGCGGCTCCTAGAGAAAAATTCAGACACGGTTTGTGGGGAAAAATGGCCGGGAAGACAGTGACACGCGCAGATCTTGCAGAATCTGTGTTTCGTAAAGTCGGGCTGTCCCGCACCGAATCCGCCGAACTGGTCGAAACGATCATCGACGAGATTTGTAATGCGATCACGCGCGGCGAGGTCGTCAAGCTCTCGTCCTTCGCGACATTTCAGATCAGGGAAAAGAACGAGCGTATCGGCCGCAACCCGAAAACGGGTGAGGAAGTTCCGATTTCGCCACGCCGCGTCATGACCTTCAAGGCGTCAAACGTGCTGAAACAGCGAATCCTGAAGGCGCATACGGCTCGCAAGACCAAGCAAAAGGGTCAGAAAGCCGGGGCGTAAGCCGGCTGTAACACGGGTTTTTTGCCGCATGGCAAGCCTTTATCCCCATTCTTCTTGTGAACATGCTTGAATTTCGACGTGCAAGCCGTTGAAATCTGGTCGACTCACATCATAATCAATTTTAGATAAATGGTATCTTGCCGCCACGGGCATCGGTGCGAGGATCGGGTTCGATTTTTCGCAAGACATGATGCACGGTATCGGCTGGTGAAAAGCGTTCTTGTTCAGTGTCCGGCTGGGTGCATGGCGCTCAAGGTCCGGATGGGAGTGGAAGTTTGGACAAAAGCCCCGACGCGTTTCGGACGATCAGTGAAGTGGCGGATGAGCTGAACCTGCCGCAGCACGTGCTGCGTTTCTGGGAAACGCGCTTTCCGCAGATCAAGCCGATGAAACGGGGCGGGGGCCGCCGTTATTACCGCCCTGATGATATCGATCTCCTCAAGGGCATTCGTCATCTTCTTTATGACCACGGCTACACCATCAAAGGTGTGCAGAAACTTCTGAAAACCAACGGAAACCGTTTCGTGGCGGCAATCGCGTCGGGCGATCTTGCTACCATGGAAGCCATCATGGCAGCGAGCGGCGAAAAGGAAGTTGCCGAACCGCGCGTGCTGGATCCGGACGGAGACGAGGTCGTCGGCCGCCCGAAAGCCAAGCCGAGCGGCCGATTTTTCGGCTTCGGCGGCGGTAACAGCGATACCGAGATATCGGTCGGCAAATCTGGCATCGGCAAGGATGACCAAGCGCTGTTGCAGGAGGCGCTGTTCGATCTTCTCGAATGCAAGCGGCTGCTTGATCAGGTTCGCTGATCGTTTTTCCACAACTCTGTTCGAGCATTTTCAGGAAAAGCGAAGGCGCTCTGGAATGCCAACCTTTCAGAAACTCTCTTGACCGATAATGCGGCTCCGTAAAAAGGAGTCTGATCGTGAGCAATCGAAAACCGACAACGCGACGCCGTACGGCGAAGAAATCGGCCGGTGGCAGCGTTTGGCCCTGGGTGCTAATGCTGGGCGTCGTGGCCGGCGGCATTCAGGCTTACGAACATCGCGACAGTCTTATGCCGCAGCGGCATGTCGCGAAGGCAACATCCACGACGACAAATTCCCCCAAGATCGCCGTAGCCGCCAAACGCGAGACGGCCGCACCGGAGAAGGTGGCGGCCATCCGCCCCGCATCGCCGGTTTCACCGATCAATGGTCCGGTGCCGCCACGCTCGATTGCCATGCCGCCTGCGGCACAGCAGAGCCAGGTTGCCGCTATCCTGCCGGAAACACGCCCTTCGGTCGAAAAAGTCTCGCTGGGAGAAAAAAGCGGCGCCTTTGCCTTTTGTGGTCGCTCAGGTCTCACAAATTGCGTGGCCGATGGCAATACCTTCTGGATGAAGGGCGTGAAAATGCAGCTCGCCGGCATTGAGGTCCCGCAGATCGACCGGGCGCGATGCATGGAAGAGCGTCAGCGCGGTTTCATTGCCAAGGTGCGGTTGCGGGATATGTTGAATGCCGGCGCATTCGATGTGGCGTCGTCGGCAACAGCCGGCGGGCAAGCCATGGAACGCAAACGGATTTCACGTTCGGGCGTATCCTTTGCCGATCAACTCGTGCGGGAAGGCCTGGCTCATCCGGTCTCGGCAAAAAATCAGTCCTGGTGTGGCTAAGGCCCGGTTGACCGAAACGGTGCGGCCTGTGTAGATGTGGCGCTGTCGGTGCTTGGGGTCAGGGTTTCGTTCGATCCTGCGCCTGAGGAATGACAAGGCAATTTTGTAGCGCCGGGGCCTGTTGGCACGCGGCGCGACAATGCGGACGTGGCGAAATCGGTAGACGCAGCAGACTTAAAATCTGCCGACCATTGGTCTTGCGGGTTCAAGTCCCGCCGTCCGCACCATTTCCATCTCCAATTAAAAGATTTCTCTGCCGTTTTCCTGCGACATGCGGGCATTCGGGATGGATTCTGCGCCAGGATAGTCGATATCCGGGCAATCGATTGCATCATGACGGATGAGTCAGCCTAAAAAATGGGCTTGTTCACGCTCGCGGCATTTCTCCGTGAAAATCATCCAAAAGAGCCTATTGACCTTGCCACGATGGGAAGCCCTATCTTTTTTTTGTAAAGAGAAAAAGAGGTCATGCGCATGTCACAAATCCAGATACAGGCGAACCATTCGATAGCCATCGAGGGAATGACATGTGCCTCCTGCGTCGGTCGTGTCGAGAAGGCTATTGCCAAGGTGCCGGGGGTCGTCAAGGCTTCGGTCAATCTTGCGACGGAGCGCGCCGATATTGCTTTTTCAGGAGCGCCCAACGTTTCGGCCGTTGTCGATGCCGTGCGAAATGCAGGCTATAGCGTCGACGAGAAAACCATCGAACTCGATATCGAGGGCATGACTTGCGCGTCCTGTGTCGGCCGTGTCGAAAAGGCGCTGAAGGCCGTTTCCGGTGTCTCCGACGCGAGTGTCAATCTCGCAACGGAGCGCGCCACCGTCCGCGTCGCCGGCAATGCCGTCTCTGCCGCCAGGCTGGCCGAAGCAATCAGCCAAGCCGGTTACAAGGCAAACGAGATCGTCGCCGACAAGGCCAAGGGTGACGAGCCGGACCGGCGCGAAGCCGAATTGCGCGGTTTGAAAATCAGCCTGGCCACCGCTGTTGCCCTGACGCTGCCGGTCTTCATTCTGGAGATGGGCTCGCATCTTGTGCCCGCCATCCATGATTTCGTGATGGAAACCGTCGGCATGCGGGAAAGCTGGTATCTGCAATTCGCGCTGACCACGCTTGTCCTCTTCGGGCCGGGCCTGCGGTTCTTCAAAAAAGGCATCCCCGCACTTCTGCGGCTGGCGCCAGATATGAATTCGCTGGTGGTGCTGGGCACTGCCGCCGCCTGGGGGTTCTCGGTCGTCGCCACCTTCGTGCCCGAAATCCTGCCGAGAGGCACGGCCAATGTCTATTATGAGGCCGCAGCGGTGATCGTCACGCTTATCCTGCTCGGCCGTTTCCTCGAGGCGCGCGCCAAGGGCCGCACCAGCGAGGCGATAAAGCGGCTCGTCGGCCTGCAGGCCAAGTCCGCCCGCGTGATGCGCAATGGTGAAATCATCGATGTGCCGCTGCAGGATGTTGCGACCGGCGATGTCATCGTCGTCCGTCCCGGCGAGAAAGTGCCAGTCGATGGTCTGGTGCTTGATGGTTCTTCCTATGTCGACGAATCGATGATTACAGGCGAACCAGTGCCGGTGACCAAGACGGCTGGGTCCGAAGTCGTGGGCGGTACGGTCAACAGAAACGGCTCCTTCACGTTCCGCGCCACGAAGGTCGGCGCCGACACGCTGATCGCGCAGATCATCCGCATGGTCGAGGAAGCGCAGGCCGACAAACTGCCGATACAGGCGCTGGTGGACAAGGTGACCAACTGGTTCGTGCCTGCAGTCATGCTCGCTGCACTCGTCACCTTCATCGTCTGGTTCATTCTCGGACCGGACCCGGCCTTGACCTTTGCGCTGGTTAACGCCGTCGCTGTCCTCATCATCGCTTGCCCCTGCGCCATGGGCCTTGCCACCCCGACCTCGATCATGGTCGGAACCGGCCGTGCAGCCGAAATGGGCGTGCTGTTCCGGCGCGGCGATGCTCTCCAGACTTTGCGTGACGCCGATGTCATCGCCGTCGACAAGACCGGCACGCTGACGCTCGGCAAGCCGACACTGGTGCATTTCACCACGACAGAAGGCTTCGATCAGGATGAGGTGTTGCGCCTTGTCGCCTCGCTTGAGAGCCGTTCCGAGCATCCCATAGCCGAAGCGATCGTCGAGGCGGCGAAACATGGTGGCCTGACGCTTGCCGACGCGGCCGGCTTTGAGGCGACCCCCGGTTTCGGCGTTGCGGCAACGGTTGACGGCCGCAAGGTCGAGGCGGGCGCCGACCGCTTCATGGTGAAGCTCGGTTACGATATTGCGAAGTTCGCCGACGATGCCGACCGGCTGGGCAGGGAAGGGCAGTCGCCGCTTTATGCCGCTGTCGATGGCCGGCTGGCCGCCATCATCGCTGTTGCCGATCCGATCAAGCCGACGACCCCGGAGGCGATAGCAGCGCTGCATGCGCTTGGTCTCAAGGTCACGATGATAACAGGCGATAACCGCCGCACGGCCGAAGCCATTGCCCGCCGTCTTGGTATCGACGAAGTGGTGGCGGAAGTGCTGCCTGACGGCAAGGTCGAGGCCGTTAAAAGACTTGCGGCCGATGGCCGGCGGGTGGCCTTCGTCGGTGATGGCATCAACGATGCGCCGGCCCTTGCGGCGGCCGATGTCGGTCTGGCAATCGGCACGGGTACGGATGTCGCCATAGAAAGCGCCGATGTGGTATTGATGTCTGGCGATTTGCGCGGTGTCGCGAATGCCATTGCGTTGTCCAAGGCGACGATCCGCAACATCCGCCAGAACCTGTTCTGGGCCTTTGCCTATAATGCCGCACTCGTTCCCGTGGCGGCCGGAATATTGTATCCTGCCAACGGTGTTCTGCTGTCGCCTGTCCTTGCAGCCGGAGCCATGGCGCTTTCCAGCGTGTTTGTCTTGACCAACGCGCTGCGTCTCAAAAGCTTCCGCCCGCCGCTGCTTGACAGATCGTCCGGCATGCAACTCGCAGCGGCAGAATAGGGGGCGGATGTGATGACGCCTGGAAACACAGTCTATTTGCCACGTATCGGACGCAGCATTGTGGCAGCGCAGGGCGAGACCGTCCTTCAGGCCGCCCTTGCCGCCAGAATTTCCTATCCGCACGGCTGTCGCATGGGCCGGTGCGGGGCGTGCAAATCGCACCTCGTCTCAGGCGAGATCGACCTTCTCAAGCATACGCCCTTTTCGTTGACAGAAGAGGAAAAGGCGGAAGGACTGACACTCGCGTGCCGCGCCGTGCCGTTGAGCGACGTGACGATCGGCTGGCTCGACGGTGAGGATGAGTTTGCCGATATTCCGGCCGGCCGCTTTGATGGCGTCATCGCGGAAGCGGTGGATGCGACGCATGATATCAAGCTCATCCGCATCAGGCTCGACGATCGCGAACTGTTTACCTTCAAGGCCGGCCAATATGTGCGCCTGCTTTATCCGGACTGTTCGCCGCGTGACTATTCCATTGCCAGCCGCATCGATGAGGACCTGATCGAATTCCATATCCGGCATGTCCCCGGCGGCGTCACGAGTGGCCATATTTTCGCGAACGCCAAGGCGGGTGACCCTGTCGTGCTGGTCGGTCCCTTCGGGGCTTCGTATTTGCGGGAAAAGCATTGCGGACCGATCCTCGGCATTGCCGGCGGTTCGGGGCTGGCGCCGGTGAAGGCGGTGGTAGAGGCAGCGCTTGCCACTGATCGCACCACGGGCCGGGAACGCCCGATCCATGTCTATTTCGGCGCCCGCGCCGAGCGTGACCTCTATATGGTCGACCGTTTCGAAGAACTTGCCGTAAGCCACGGCAATCTGAGCTTCGTTCCGGTTCTCTCGAATGAAGACCATGCGCAGATACGGCGCGGTTATGTCGGTTCCGCCGTGGCAGACGACTTCGACGATCTCGATGGCTGGAAAGCCTATCTGGCCGGACCGCCGGCGATGATCGAGGCAACGGTGCCGCAGCTCCTGGCAAGGGGCATCCGCACCGCCGACATTCATGCAGACGTGTTTTTCACCCCGGAAAGATAGGAGCAGGATCGATGAACATTGGTACAGCCGCCACCGCATCCGGTGTTTCCGCAAAGATGATCCGCCACTACGAGACGATCGGGCTGATCAAATCCGCAAACCGCACGGAATCCGGTTATCGGGTCTACACGACCAACGATCTGGAGACGCTGCGTTTCATCCGCCGCGGCCGCGACCTCGGTTTCTCGATCGAAAAGATCAGGCAGCTCATGACCCTGTGGCGCGATCCCGGCGGTGCATCCTGCGACGTCAAGCGCATCGTCATGGAACATGTCGTAGATCTCGAGGCCAAGATGCATGCTCTTCGGGAGATGGCCGACACGCTGCGAAATATCGCGACCTATTGCCCTGACAATGGTGAACCGGATTGCCCGATCATTCAGGATCTTGCCCAATCTGAAGACCCCGATTTTACGCCGGTGGCGATCCTGCCCAAGCGTTCCGGCATGCTGAAGGGCACGTCCGGTGTGGTGACGGATTTGCCGCGCCTCATGAAATAAACCGCATTTCCCCGGCGGGGACCGATCATCAATTGCAGTGCAATGGCCATTTTCGGCGAAGGAGAACAGGCAATGTGGATACAGATAATACAACGCTTCCTTATTCTGTGCCTTATGCTGATGATCGTCTCCGTCATCGCGTTTCTTTTGCCCTACATGGCCGGTGGCGATCCTGCCCGCACCATTCTGTTTTCGCGCATGCGCGATACGGCGCTCGATCCGCATGCAGTCGAGGCCCTTCGGTTAAGCCTCGGGCTCGACCGGCCGCTTTACGTCCAATATTTCGCATGGCTGTCGGGCGCGCTGCGCGGTGATCTGGGCTTTTCCTTCACCAGCAGCCAGCCGGTGGCGGGTGAGCTTTTGCGCTCTCTCGGCGTGTCCGTGACATTAGCACTGACGGCGCTGGCGATTGCGGTCGCCGTCGCCCTGCCGCTCGGCACGTTGGCGGCGATGCGTCCGGGTGGCCGGCTGGACAATTTCGCAACGCTGATGATCCAGACCTTCGTTGCCACGCCGGAATACTGGTTTGCGCCGATGTCGGCGCTCGTCTTTGCGCTTTATCTCGGCTGGTTGCCGTCCGCGGGCTGGGATAGCTGGCGCTCGCTGGTGCTTCCCGCTTTGACATTGACGCTGCGCCCACTGGCCTATTTCACGCAGGTGACGCGCGCCGCCATGGCTGAGGTTCTGCGCGCGCCTTACATCACGGCGGCCCGCAGCCGCGGTCTCGGCATGCATGGCACGGTCATGCGCCACGGCATTCGCAACGGTTCGCTTCCGATCGTCACCTTCTTTGCCCTGTGGCTTGCGGGCCTGCTTGGCGGATCGGTGGTCGTGGAGGTGATATTCGCCATCCCCGGAATGGGCCGGCTTCTTTACGACGCCGTGGTCAATCGGGACATCCCCATGCTGCAGGGCGGTTTCATCTGCATCGTCGCCCTTTCCATCCTGATCAATACCCTGGCCGATGGCCTCTATGTCCTGATCAATCCAGCAATGCGAGGTCAACATGACCATTAGTCACTTCCCGAGCGCGCCGGTAGCCGCCATGCCAATGACCTTGCCCAAGCGCCCGTCGACACTTTTCCGGTTCACGGATTTCATCCGCCGGCGGCACTGGACGTTCTACGCGGGTTCGGCGATTTTTCTCGTCATCATCGTGCTGCTCGTCATCGCGCCGTGGATTTCGCCCTATAATCCCGCGCAGCAAAGCCTTCGCCTGCGATTGAATGCGCCAAGCGCCGCCTACTGGCTGGGCACTGACCATCTTGGGCGTGATGTTTTGAGCCGGTTGCTTATCGGCGGACGCTTCACGGTCACGATTGCCGCCATCACCGTCATCCTGTCGGTCGCCATCGGAACATTTATCGGCATCATCAGCGGTCGCAGCCGCGGCGTTGTCGATGAAGTCCTGATGCGGGTGGTGGATCTGCTCATCGCCATCCCTGACGTGGTGATCGCCATTTTCCTCGTCGCCATCTTCGGCCCGGGATATGGAACGTTGATCGCGTCGCTGACGATCGTCGGCTGGACACCTTTTGCGCGACTGGCACGCGGACTGACGCTTTCGATCAATTCCCGAGAATATATGCGCGCCGCCGAGGTGCTTGGATGCACACGCCGCTTCATTATTTTCCGGCATGTCATTCCCAACACGATCTGGCCCATCGCAGCAGTTGCCTTCCTGCGCTTCGGCCACAAGCTGATCACGGTGGGCGGACTGTCGTTTCTCGGCCTCGGCGTGCAGCCGCCTGCCGCAGACTGGGCGCTGATGCTGGCCGATGCGCAGGCCTATGCGGAACGTATGCCCATTCTCGTGATCGCACCGGGTCTGGCGATTTTCCTGTCGGCGTTGAGCGTGACATGGATCGGCCACGGCCTGAACATGGATACCAGGAAACCGAACGGCCATTGACGCCTGCGGTTAGAGCAATGACCGGCACCCGCGCCGATCAAACATACACAGGGCACGATAGCCCCAAGGAGAGTATTATCGTCTGAAGCCGCTTGAAAATACGCCCATGCCTCCGATGCAATAATAATAAGGGGAACTCTTATGAATATCGAAGGACACACGCATGCCAATACGGCCATCGCCCCGGAGCGGACACCGCTTCTGGAAATCGAGGATCTGCACGTTTCGGTGCCGTCTGCAAATGGCCGCAAGTTTGTTATCTCCGGTCTGACGCTCTCCGTCGATGCCGGAGAGGTCGTTGCACTGGTCGGCGAATCCGGATCCGGCAAGAGCATGACGGCTCTGTCGCTGATGCGGCTGTTGCCGCACGGCGCGGAAATCAACTCCGGCCGCATTTCCTTTGCCGGGCGCGACATTCTTACTCTCTCGCCCTCCGAGCTTGATGCGTTGCGCGGCGCCGATATCGGAATGCTTTTTCAGCAACCGCAGGCCATGCTCGATCCGACCAGCCGGGTCAGGACGCAGGTCGCCGAGCCACTGTGGGTCCACCGCAAGATGAGCCGGCATGCGGCACTGGGCCGGGTTGTCGGCATGCTGTCGGATGTCGGAATTCCCGATCCGTCGGCGCGGGCGCAATGCTTCGCACATGAACTCTCCGGCGGCATGGCGCAGCGCGTCATGATTGCTGCGGCACTCTCCGGCAATCCGCAACTGCTGATCGCCGATGAACCGACGACGGCACTCGATGTCACCGTCCAGGCACAAATATTGCGCCTGCTCGACGATGAGCGTCGGAAGCGGCGGCTTGCCACGCTGCTCATCACCCATGACCTCTCGGTCGTTGCCGCTTTCGCGGACCGGATTGCGGTGATGTATGCTGGGCGCATTGTCGAGGAGGGGCCGACGCAGGCAATCCTCAAGGCGCCGCAACATCCCTATACCAAGGCGCTCATCAGCTGCTCGCTTCTGACGACCGACAGCGAGGGGCAGCTGCTGACGATCCCCGGCTCCAGCTCGCAGGCCCATGACATGTCCTGCGGTTGCCGTTTCCATCCCCGCTGCGCGCTTGCACAGTCGGCCGGCATGGGCGGCCGTTGCATGGCAACGGAGCCGGATCTGAATGCCTTGCCGGAAGGCCGCAAGGCGCGGTGCTGGGCGGTCGACGACGACCATGCCGGCAGCCATGCCAGTCACACAGTCTGCTGAAGGAGGGTTGCGATGCTATCGACAGTGAAAACACCGAACCAGCCTCAGGCGGATGGCAAGATCAAGCCCTATGTGGTCGCAAACAACCTGTGCAAATATTATCCGATATCGGGTTTCGGCAATCGCGTGGTCAAATCCGTGGACGATGTTTCCCTCACGATCGGCGAGGGCGAGGTTCTTGGTCTCGTTGGCGAATCCGGCTGCGGCAAAAGCACTGTCGCCGGGCTGATAACGCGGTTGACCAACGCGACGAAAGGCGAGGTCAGCATCGGAGACCACGATATTCTGCACATGCAGGGCGAGACGCTGCGGCGCATGCGCCGTGTCGTGCAACTAGTGTTCCAGGATCCTTATTCCGCGCTCGACCCGCGCATGCGCATAGGGCAAAGCATGGAAGCGCCGCTTGCCCAGCACGGCATCGGCACGCGCGAAGAACGCATCGCGCGCGTGTTCAAGATGCTGGAGGAGGTCGGCCTCGATGCCTCCTATTATGACCGTTATCCGAGCCAGTGCTCCGGCGGGCAGTTGCAACGCGTGGTCATAGGACGCGCGCTTCTTCTCAATCCAAGCTTCCTTGTGTGCGACGAACCGACATCGGCGCTCGACGCCTCCATGCGTACGCAGATCCTGAACCTGCTGATGGACATGAAGCGTCGTCATGGTTTGACGGTGCTGATGATTTCCCATGACCTGCGCGTAGTGCGTTATCTCTGCGACCGTATCGCGGTGATGTATCTCGGGCGGATCGTTGAAATCGCCGACCGGGATGAGCTTTTCCGGGCGCCTAAGCATCCCTATACGAAGGCTCTTATTGCCTCGTCGATGCTTGATGAAACCGGACTATATGCACCGGAAATGCTTCTGGATGGTGATTTGCCAAGCCCGCTCAATCCTCCAAGTGGCTGCAAGTTTCACACCCGCTGCAAATATGCGACGCAGATTTGCAGCGAACAGGAACCGGTTCTGGAAGACGTCGCCGGGGAGCATTTCGCTCGTTGCCATCACTGGCGCGAATGGGGTTGAGAAGCAGCGCGGTTACATTCTTCTGGTTCTGTAAAAACAGATGAATCGTGCGTTTATGAATTAATATCGGAATTAAATTCCGAGTATAAAAACATAAAATGAATGATATTCAAGCGGATGTTCGTGGAGCGTCCGAAGGATATTCTTGTGTCTTTCGAGATCTATTTTTACGAAGATCTTAAATCTCGTAAGACGACTGACTTTTGAGCGTTGTCATCAAAAATAAAAGGGGAATATTCAATGATAAAGCACGTACTTTTGGCGACAAGCGCCATTGTGGTCTCTTTTGGAACGCAAGCGGCGACGGCCGGAACGATCACCTATGACGATTATACCGGCGTCAAGACCGGCTGGCAGATGGCTTCCGACGATGCCTATCTCGGTTCGCGCGCAGGGTGTTTCGAAAGCATGGTCCGCGTCGGCTATGACACCGCACTGGAGCCGGGCTTGGCCGAATCCTGGACACAAACCTCACCGAAGGTTTGGGAGTTCAAGTTACGCAAGGGCGTGAAGTTCCAGAACGGCGAGCCGCTTAATGCAAAAGCCGCGGTCAATGCGCTCACCAATCTTCTGAAAGCGCCCGTTCCGGCCCGGGCCTTTTCGCCTAAGCTGGTCGCTGCCGTCGAGGTTGGTGGCGACGATATCGTGAAGATCACGACCATCGAGCCATCGGTGCTGCTGCCGGCGCAAATGGCAAGCCCGGCGACTTCGATCCTCGCGCCATCCGCCTATAAGGACGGCAAGGTCGATCCGATCGGAACCTGCACCGGACCGTTCAAGATCACCAAGCTCGATGCCAGCCAATATATGGAACTGACGGCGAACCATGACTATTGGAACGGTATGCCGAAGCTCTCGGGCGGCCGTGTGAACTTTATTCCGGATGCCGATACCCGCGCCACCCAGATAAGAAGCGGTGAAGTGCAGATTTCGCGCGTGATTCCACCTTGGGCGGTAAAGACCATTGTAGCCACGAAGGGTGTCAAGGTTGCGCCAATTACCGTGCCCCGGATTACGGAAATGCTGCTCAATAATTCGAAGCCGCCGTTCAAGGACATCAAGGTTCGGCAGGCGATCCGGGCCGCCATCGACACCGCCGGTATTGCCGACAGCATCTATGAAGGCATGGTAAAGCCCGCAACGATGCCCTTCGCACCGGGAGAGCCGTGGGCGCCGCAAAACGTCACGCCCGCTTATGACATAGAGAAGGCAAAGGCTCTGCTGAAAGAGGCGGGCATTGCCCCCGGCAGCCTGAAGCTGACACTTCTGGCCTATACTGAAAGAACCGAACTCAAGGATGTTGCCGCCGTTATTCAGGCCCAATTGCAGGAAATCGGCATCAAGGTCGATGTTCGCGTTGCTGATTACACTGCGATCGAGCCCGATCTCCTGTCCGGCAATTTCGACATGGTCCTTCTGTCACGCGGTTATGCCACCGATGTTGCAGAACCGGTCGGGTTCCTCAACGCCGACTATACCTGCGGAGGCGGCTACAACATCTCCCATTATTGCAGTGAGGAGACGGACAAGCTGATCAAATCGGCCTATATGGCGGCTGAGCCGGCCAAACGTTACGCCATCTATGCCGAGGCGGCGAAGCGGATTTACGACGAAGCCGTCACCGTCTACCTCGTCCATGAGACCGCTTTCGATGCCTATTCGGACAAGGTCGAAAACTTCAAGCCGCATCCGATCAACTACTTTATCATGACCAAGGATCTGGCAGTGAAATAGGCCAATGTGACATTGCTGACGAGATATGGCCCGGCTCGAAAGAGCCGGGTTTTGCCTGTTGACAGGCCATCGCCCACACTCAACGTCATCCTCGTCCTAAGGATCTTTCCACCTATCGTAAGATCAATAGGTATCAGATGCCCGGACAGGCCCAAGCATGATGAAGGACAGGTTTTCAGACCTTGTCAGCCGTTGAAAATATGAATTTCAGGAACCGGGAAAACCTCCACTGTCATCCCCGGTCGAAAGGGAGAGGCACTTGCCGCGGGAGGTATGGAGAAGGACGAACGTTGGTATCGTCCAGCGGCTGTCACGCAAGCTCGGCGTGAAGCGGGGGCAGGCAGGTCGATCCGGCGGCAGGGATGAAGGCCGCCGCCGGCATCTCGTCAAATCAGGCGCGCGCCTCTGGCGTATAGCCTGCAGCGGTGATGATTTCAGCAATACGTGCCGCGTCGGAGACGCCGCCAACCACAACCGTGCGGCTTGCCGGATCAGCATGAACGGCGGCGCCGGGGACGGTCTTTTCGATTGCGCCCTTGATCACACCGGCGCAGTGACCGCAGGTCATGTCTTCAACGTGGAAAGAAAGGTCGGCATCAACAGGTGCGGCAGCGGTTTCGGGGTGATGCTGGTGGGCGGTGCACATAGGCGGTTCTCCTTGGGTTGGAACTCGTAACAGCAGGAGCCTGGACTATTCCAACGTGGGAAGGTCAAGCGCTTTATTAAGGCAGCCAAAATAAGCGCACCGGCATTTTAGTTGCGCCAGAAAATCGGCATCAGCAGCACGAGAACGGTGAGGATTTCAAGACGTCCAAGCAGCATCAGGACAGACAGGAGATAGAGCGCCGGATCACTGATCGTGGAGAAATTGCCGACAGGCCCGATGATCGGGCCGATGCCAGGGCCGACATTGGCAAGTGCGGTCGCAACGCCCGAGGTCGCAGTCAGGAAATCGTAACCCATCAGGCTCATGGCAAGGCTGCCGGCGATCCAGAGCGCGATGAAACAGCTGACGAAAAGGAAGATCGTCCGGATCGTGTCGGGATCGACCACCTGCTGCCCGTAACGGACCGAATAAACGGCGTTCGGATAGATCAGCTTTTTGAGGCCCGCCCGAACGACATTGAACATGATCAGAAAACGATAGGCCTTGATACCACCCGCCGTCGAGCCGGAGCAGCCGCCCATGAAGGTTGCGAAAAATGCAACGACGACAACGAACGGACCCCACAGCGTGTAGTCGTCGCTCGCAAAGCCACCGGTCGAGAGGATTGATGTCATGTTGAAGAAGGAGTGGCTGAGCGCAGTATCCAGCGGTACGCCGTTTCTAAGGTGGTGATAAACGCCGACTGCGATGGAAATCGCGCAGAGATAGCCAAGGAAGACCGCTATCTGCGGGTCGCGCAGCGTCTCCAACCTGCGGCGCACCGCAAGCAGGATCATCACCGAGAAGGGCAGGCTGCCGAAGATCAGGAAGATGGTGGCAATCCAAAGCAGCGCCGTGTTGTTGAAATAGGCAAACGAGGCGTCGTGGGTGGAAAAACCGCCGGTCGCAACCGTCGACATGGCATGGTTGAGGGCATCGAAATGCGACATGCCAGCAAAATCGAAAGCCACCGTGCAGGCGATGGTCATGATGATGTAGATCGCCACGAAAGCGCGGGTGAAGCTTGCCAGCCGCGCGAAGGGCCGGTCATTGCCGGTGTCGGATGATTCCATGCGGAAGAAGGTCATGCCGCCAACGCGCAAAAGCGGCAGGATGAAGAGGCCAAGCGCGACAATACCGATGCCGCCGAGCCAACAGAGCAACGACCGCCACAGAAGTATGCCCTGCGGCGCATTATCGAGGCCGGATATGGCGGTCGATCCCGTCGTTGTGATGGCCGAGACCGATTCGAAAAGGGCCTGACCGGGCGTCAGGTCAAGCTCGGACAGATAGAGCGGAACCGCTCCGACAATGGAAAATACAAGCCAGAGCACGTTGACGAGCAGGAAGCCGAAACGTTTATTGAAGGACGCGATCGGTGCGCGCGTGGCCAGCGCACAGGCAAGTGCAAAGCCGCCGCACATGAAGCCTGAAAGCGCAAACACCGTCCAGTCGTCATTGCCGTAATAAAGGTCCGTCAGCGCGGGCAGGAACATGGCCGTCGCGAGATAGAGCCCGAAGATGGACGCCACATATATGACCGAGCGCAGAAGATTGCTGTTCAAGAAATGAAACCCAGGGTTCGTGGCAGCGTGAAATGAGTCTTTGTCTCTGACGCCTTCCTATGGCATAGCGGGTGCCATTATGAATTTCAATGGATTGACAATCGTGGACAAGCAGCTTGTGGAGGCAGCGCGGCGGGAAGTGCGGGAGATATTCCCGGAAACGCCGTTGCAGTTGAATGAACATCTCAGCCGTCGGTATGGCGCGTCGATTTGGCTGAAGCGTGAGGATCTGTCTCCGGTTCGTTCCTACAAGATTAGAGGCGCATTCAACTTTCTCCGCAAGGCTGTCGCGAAGGCTGGCAAGGACAAGGTTTTCGTCTGTGCTTCGGCCGGCAACCATGCGCAGGGCTTTGCTTTCGCCTGCCGCCATTTCGGCGTTCACGGTGTTGTTTTCATGCCGGTGACCACGCCGCAGCAGAAGATCGACAAGACCCGTATCTTCGGTGGCGAATTCATCAGCATCCGTCTGGTGGGCGATATTTTCGACCAATGTTACGCCGCCGCGCGCAAATACGTCGAAGACAATGACGCCTACATGGTGCCGCCCTTCGACCATCAGGATATCATCGAAGGCCAGGCGACGGTTGCTGCCGAAATCATGGACCAGCTTCCCGAAGGCACCAAACCGGATATGGTTGTCATGCCGGTTGGCGGCGGCGGGCTTTCGGCAGGCCTTACCGGCTTTCTGGCGGGCACCGTTGAAAAGGGCAACTTCGTGTTCTGCGAGCCGGAAGGCGCGCCGAGCCTGAAAAGGAGCCTCGAGCGCGGCGAAGCGGTAACGCTCCCCAAGGTCGACAATTTCGTCGACGGCGCCGCCGTTGCCCGCATCGGCGATCTCAACTTCCAGGCGCTGAAGGATTTTCCGGCCGAGCAGGTTTTGCTCATCCCCGAAAACGCCATCTGCGTGACCATCATCGAGATGCTGAACCTCGAAGGCGTGGTGCTGGAGCCAGCGGGTGCGCTGTCCATTGCCGCGCTGGAGAAGCTCGGCCGCGAGAAACTGGAAGGCAAGACGGTTATCGTCGTCGTCTCCGGCGGCAATTTCGATTTCGAGCGCCTGCCTGACGTCAAGGAACGCGCCATGCGTTACACCGGCGTGAAGAAATACTTCATTCTGCGCCTGCCGCAGCGCCCCGGCGCGCTACGCGATTTCCTCAATCTGCTTGGCCCGGACGACGATATCGCCCGTTTCGAGTATCTGAAGAAATCGGCCCGCAATTTCGGTTCGATCCTGATCGGCATCGAAACCAACGCGCAGGAAAACTTCGCAGGGCTTCTTGAACGTTTCGAGGCTGCGGGCCTCGGCTATGAGGATATTACCGAAAACGAGATCCTGTCGAACCTGATCATCTGATCGGGATAAGAGCGACGGGGAAGGGCGGAGCATATCCGCCCTTCGAAATGCGAGACAGATTAAGGGAGTGAAAGCCATGGCATCGTTTTTTTCCAAAATCCTTTCGGCCTTCGGCTCCGGCCAGTCCGCGGATGCGCCGCAGAAGGCAGCGCAGTCGGAACCGCATGTGCATGGAGACTATCTGATCTATGCGACGCCGCTGAAGGAAGGCGGCCAGTTCCGTTTGGCGGGCCGCATCGAGAAAAAGGACGGCGAGGAAACGCTCGTGCATGAATTCGTGCGCGCCGATGTCTTCACCAGCATGGACGATGCGGTTGAGTTCACCATCCGTAAGGCAAAGCTGATCATCGACCAGAACGGTGCATCGCTCTTCCCAGGAAAATGACGGCGGTTTCTTCTGCTGGACATTAAGATTCCGTTGGTTGCTTCGGCCTATCGTCTTCAGAGGGCATGAAGTCGCGCCGATGAACCGGCGCGATGTGGATCGATAGGGCGTATGCCGATGCAATGGGCAAATCTGGCCCTCTTCGTGGCGGAAGCCATAGTCTATTTTTCGGTAATGACGGCATTCCTTCATTACCGGCATATTCTCGGCATCGGTGTTTTTCTCACCGCGCTTGGCGTCATGCATTTCCTGGAAACCTACCTGGCGGCGGTCTTTTACGTCGAGCTGCCCTTTGGCGTGGTATCACCCGGCTCCTCGATCCTTTTTGCCGGCAAACTGATGATGATCCTCATGCTCTATATGCGCGAGGATGCGGCAGTCGTCCGCCAGCCGATCTACGGCCTGTTTCTCGGCAATATACTCACCATCATCATGGTGCAGATCATCCGCTTCCATCCGACGTTGGCAATTGTCCCCGGACAGTCGGTAGATACCGGATTTCTGGATGAGATGGGCGTGCTGATGGTCTGGGGAACCAGCCTGCTTTATATCGACGCCATCGCCATCATCCTGTTTTACGAAAAGCTGGGACGCTATTTGCAGCGCCATATTGTCCTGCGCTTCGCAATCTGTGGCGTGGTGATTTTGAGCCTGGATCAGGCAGGCTTTTACGCGGCGTTGCGATATATGCTGAACGCGCCTGTCGATGTCTTTTACGATGGCTGGAAAGCGAAGATGGTGGCCGTTGCCATCTATGCTCTGCTCTTTGCCATTTATCTGAAGCTGACGGCGGCGAAAGGCCGCTTCCTGACGCGCCGCAGCGTTGCCGATGTCTTCAACGACCTCACCTTCAGGGAACGCTACGAGGAGCTTTTGTCCCGTTCCGGCCGCGACATGCTGACCGGTGTGTCTGACCGCGCCCGCATGGAACTCGATGCGCCGTCCGTCGTCGTGGAATGTCTGGAAAAGAAACGTCCCGTCAGCGTGCTGATCGTCGATATCGATCACTTCAAGACCGTCAACGATACCTTTGGGCATTTGCAGGGCGATGAGATGTTGCGGGAATTCGCCGCCGTTCTGAAACGCATCGTGCAACCGCACGGCCATCTCTACCGGTTCGGCGGCGAGGAGTTCGTGGCCCTGTTGCCGACGATGACCCATGAGGGGGCACTTGCCTTTTCAGCAGGTCTGCGGACGGCGATATTGAAGGATCTGCAACGGCCAGACGGTTCGCCGCTGACTGTCAGCATCGGCGTCGCCACGGCTTTCGAGGACGGGCAGCTTTTCCGCGCGCTGCTATCGGAAGCCGATGCGCGGCTCTATGCGGCAAAAAATAACGGCCGCGATCAGGTGCACGGCCGTTACGGAATGTGGGTCGGCTGATACCGGCAATCGAGCCGGCATCACCATGTGTCAAATGGCGCCTCAGGCGGCCTGCGCCAGTTCGGCAACCTTTGCTTCGGCTGCCGCAACGGCCTTCTCAACGGCTTCCGGTCCGAATGCCAGACCTTCGACATAGATCACTTCCACATCCGTCATGCCCATGAAGCCAAGAACGGTCTTGAGGTAGGGAACGGCGTGGTTCATCGACACAGCCGGGCCTTCGGAATAAACGCCGGCGGCGGCCAGCACGATGTAGACCTTCTTGCCGGTGGCAAGACCAACCGGGCCGGTTTCGGTGTACTTGAAGGTCTGGCCAGCGCGGGCGACGTTGTCGATCCACGACTTCAGGCCGGAATAGATATTGAAGTTGATGAGGCCGGTGCCGATGACGACAGTGTCGGCGGCCATAAGCTCTGCAACCAGCTTGTCGGAATAATCGGCTGCAACCGCTTCTTCAGCCGTGCGCTGGTCTGGAGCCTTGCGGATCGCAGCGGTCTTGACGGTGTCGAGATGCGGAATGGGGTCGGCAGCAAGATCGCGGTGGACAAGGGTATTGGAAGCCGACTTGGCCTTCAGCTTGTTTGCGAGTTCGCCGGAAAACTTGTTGGAAACCGACTCGTCGCCACGCGGGCTGGAGGTGATGAGCAGAATGTTGGACATGGTCTTTCCTTGCATAAGCGATGAATTGACGGGCGCCTTGGGAGGGCGGGAGAGCACGATGCCCTTCCTTTGCCCCCTATATGACCAATTGATGCCATCAAGAAAACTGTGATAATGTGGAAGCGACCTATCGATGAAATGGATGGAACATGGACGCGAACCCGACGCTCGACCAATTGCAGGTGTTTTTGACGGTTGCCGAAACCGGAAGTTTCTCTGCCGCGTCACGGGCGCTCAATCGCGCCCAGTCTGTTGTCAGCTACACCATCGCCAATCTCGAGGCGCAGCTTGAAGTCAGCCTGTTCGAGCGCAATGGCGTACGCCAGCCTCGATTGACGGACGAGGGTCGCGCCATGCTGGAAGATGCAAGGCGCATCGTGGCCGGTCTGCAGGAAATGCGTGCGCGCGCCAAGGGTTTGAAGCAGGGGCTGGAGGCCGAGCTTTCTGTCGCCATCAGCACCATGGTGCCGGCGGAAGCCGTCGTTGCGGTGCTTCGCGATTTTCGAAAGGAATTCCCCACCGTTACCCTCAGTCTTAATGTGGGTGAGTTGGGCATGGTTATGGATATGGTGCTCTCCCGCAAGGCTGGGATTGGCATCGGCGGGGCGCTGTTGCGCCAGGATGACGAACTCGTCGTCGAAAAGGTCGGCCATTCCTTCATGCTGCCGGTCGTCGCCGCTGATCATCCACTGGCACAGATCGAGAGGCCGCTGGTTCTGGGCGATGTCCGCGAGGAGGTCCAGCTCGTCGTCACCGATGCGTCGGGGCTGACCAAGGGGCGTGATTTCAACGTGCTGTCTTACAAGACATGGCGGGTCAGCGACATTGCCACGAAATACCAGCTCATCAAAGGCGGTCTCGGCTGGGGCGGTCTGCCCGCATCGATCGTGCGCAACGACCTGACCAATGGCAGCCTGAAGGCACTTGATCTCGAAGCTTATGAGCAGGGCGAATATCCAATCTTTGCGCTGCGCCGGGTGGATTCACCCGCCGGTCCCGCTGGCCAGTGGCTTGCCACGGCCTTTCAGCAGCGTCTGTCGGCATGCCCGAACCAGAAGGATTTCAACAGGATAATTGCCGGAGGCAAACAGCGGACTATTTCTGTCGCCGCCGAGTGACATGGGTTGACTGAGTGACCAATTGACGAAGGTGAATGGCCTGCCTTATACAGGAAACACGGTCAGCAGTTCACCGAGGCATCGCCGTCCCGCAAGGGAAGCTAAACCTGCATTTTGAAAGATTGACAGCACTTATCCCGTGCCTAGTCGGAAGCCGGCGATCAGCGACACCTCTTCGGAATGGCACTCGAGGGTAAGTCATGCCACGTTCGATCTTTTCCATTGATATCGCCGACCTCTCCACATTTGCCAAATCGCTACGCGAACAAATCGGCAGGCTGGACCGCCAGCCAAGCCATGTGGAGATGCTCAATCTCCTGAGCCGGGCTGCCGGGTTTCGCAACTTTCAGCATCTGCGCGCCGCGCGCACGCCACCCGTAACAAGTGGCTTGCCGCTACCGCAGACACGACCGGAGACAATGCCTGCCAATGAGGGCAGGGTGCTGAAGACCGCGCGGACTTTCGACGCTGCCGGTAGATTGGTGCAGTGGCCGGCCCGCCGCTCCCAGCAGGAACTGTGCCTCTGGTATCTGTGGGCAAGAATACCAGCCGGTCGCAGTTTCTCAGAGCGCGAATTCAGCAGCTTTCTCGATGGTCTGCACCTGTTTGGAGATGCCGCGATGCTGCGGCGTGACATGGCGGGTCTCCGGCTCATTCGCCGTAATCGCGATGGCAGCGACTATCAACGCATCGAGCAGAAGCCACCGCCGGAACTGCCACTGTTGTTGCGTATCGTCAGTGACCGCAATTGAGTAAATGCCCTCCCGGCCGATGAAACGCCGGGAGGGCTGCAAGCTCTAGAGAACGAGGCGGAACTTTGCGAAACCTTCGGCGCCGTCGCCGGCATCCTCGATTTTTGCGCCCTTGATGTCAGCCGCGTAATTGCGACCCTTCGGGCCAGTCTCGAAGATGGCGGTCGTATTGGCAACTGGGGCGAAGGACCAGTTGGCATCCGCCGACGGGTTAATGGTGCCCTGATCGATGATATAGCGCACGATCACGTCGCGGTTGGTGTCGGGCGCCACGAAGATCACCTTGTCGGCGGCGATATCGGGGAATTTTCCGCCGCCGCTTGCACGGTAATTGTTGGTCGCCACCACGAATTTCTGCTCGGGGTCGATCGGCTTGCCGTCGAATTGCAGGTTGACGATGCGGTTGCTGTCGGGATTGACGGCCTTGCCGTCCTTGTCGAACTTTGCCGGTTTGGAAATGTCGATCTGGTAGGTGACACCGTCGATGACGTCGAAATTATAGGACGGAAAATCCGCGTTTAGGAGCGGCGCATCCTTTGCGCCGGCCTCGACCGTGTTGAACATGCCGGCGGACATTTCCAGCCAGTTCTTCACCTGCGCACCGTTGATCAGCACCGCCTGCACCGTGTTGGGGTAGAGGTAGAGATCGGCGACGTTCTTGATGGCGATGTCACCGGCAGGGACATCGGTGTAATAATCCGCACCACCGCGACCGCCAGACTTGAAGGGCGCTGCTGCCGAAAGCACGGGCAGATCCTTATATTGCCCTTCCTTCAGCATGTCCTTGATGTACCACGTCTGGGCATTGGAGACGATCTGCACGGACGGGTCGTCGGCCACCAGCGCGAAGTAGGAATAGAGTGGCGCCGACGTCTTGCCGACCGGACGACGCACATAGGCGAGCGCCGCTTCGTGATCTGCCTTGGCGGCGGCTATGACCTCCGGTTTGTCCGTGACATCTGCAACGACCTTGCGATTGTCGTCGCGGTGGTAGATCGGCCGGGCCTCCGAGGTGAAATCGACGATCTTCCAGCTTTTGCCGTCCTTTTCGAGCAGAAGGTCAATGAGGCCCATATGCGAGCCCCAGAAACCGGCCATCACGGCCGGCTTGCCCATCAGCGTACCCTTGACCGCATCCGCACCCTCGATGCCGTCCCATGTCTTTGGACCGGGGAAGACCAGATGCTGGTGACCAGTGAAGATGGCGTCAATACCTTCCACGCCCGCCAGATAAAGCGAGGCGTTTTCCATGCGATCGGTCTGGCCCTTGCCATCGATGCCGGAATGGGAAAGGGCGATGACGATATCGGCACCTTCTTCCTTCATGACCGGAACCCAGGCTTTAGCCGCCTCGACGATATCGCGCGTCTGGGCCTTGCCCTCCAGATTCTTGGAATCCCACATCATGATCTGCGGCGGCACGAAACCGATGATACCGACCTTGACCGGGCTGGTTACGCCTGCACCATCGCGGATCTGTTTCTCGAGGATGACGTAAGGCTTGAAGAACAGCTCATCCTGCTTGGGATCGGAAGCCAGATGACCCTTGGTGAGGTTGGCGCAGACATAAGGGAAACCGGCGCCCGCCAGCGTATTGGACATATAGTCGAGGCCGTAATTGAATTCGTGGTTGCCAAGCGTGCCGCAATCATAGCCAAGGACATTCATGGCGTTGATGACGGGATGTTTGTCGCCGGCCTTCATGCCGCGCTCATAGGCTATGTAGTCGCCGAGCGGATTGCCCTGCAGGAAGTCGCCATTGTCCACCAGCATCGAGTTTCCGGCCTCGGCACGGATGGCGCCGATGATCGAAGCGGTGCGCGCCAGACCCATCGTGTCGTTCGGTTTGTCGGCGTAATAATCATAGGGAAAGACGTGAACGTGGATGTCAGTCGTTTCCATGATGCGCAGATGCGCCTGGTTGGCTGCGGCGCGCGCGGCGAAGGGATGCAACAGCACCAGAGCCGAAGAGGCGGCGATGCCACCCAGAAGCGAACGGCGAGTGATGGGGTGGAGAGCGAGAAGCGACGACATGGGAACTCCTTCGTATGAAGCTTGCTCTGTCAGGAAAACGACAAGGTAGAAGCAATCCCCGAGGAGTCCATCATCAAAATGACAAGCCCGTGACGGACGGGCCAGTTTTCAACCGTTTGATAAATTTTTTGTCACAAGGTGGCCGCGCGCGCATGGTGCGCTTCGGGAATGCGCTTTGTCCGGCCTGCGCATTCCCCTTGTCGGAAACGTCTGCTTAGCGGGCGAGAGTCGGTTTTACTTCTTCGTGGAAGAAGCGGAAATAAGACGACAGCTGTGCCAGCGTGTTGGTGGAAAGTTTGAGTTGCAGGCCGAGCCGGTTCATGTGCTGCCATTGCACGACACCCTCGATGAAACCCAGATCTTCACTCTGCACCTTCACTCGGCTTCCCTTGGCGGCAGCGAAAGGTCCGTCCAGTTCGAGCGCCATGCCGGTGGCGGACAGGTCCACCACGCGGCCTCGGGTCGACTGGCTGAAATAGTGCACGGTCGCGTAGATCCGGGTCTTGCTACGGGTCGCAGTGCGGGTCGCCATATTGAGGTTGTTTGTCATTTCGCTACTCAAATCAATTGTTTCCGATGCTTTCATCATGACGTAGAAAGTTTGAGAGCCGTTTAGCCGTTTGCTTAAAATTGCAAGTAATCGCGCGATTATGCTTTGTCGATACGGCACTGATAGCAATTGTTGCGGGCGGAGCGCACATGCACATAAGCGACGTCTGCCCGCTCCAGAAGATGCGCTGCGCGTGAAAGGATTTCGTCCGTCGCCGTCACCGCTCCGGTGCCGTAGACGATGCGGTCGTCAGTGCCATAGCCGCGAACGATATAATCGGGGCTGTTAAGCATCGGGGGAAGGGCATCCGTCTGCGGATAGTGCTCACAGGCCTCAGCGTGAAGAAAGACTGGCCCCGTTTCCGCATAGGGCTGGAGCGAAGGGAAGGGCCGGTAGGCGAGGATCAGCATTCCTTCGCCTTCATTAATCTGGGAAAGGCAATGGCGGCACGGCATGCCGCCTGGAGAAACGGCCTTTTCCGGCGGGTTGCCATAGGCGTCGGCGGCTCCCGCCCGGAAAGCTTCAGCTTCCTTAGCCGGCATTGCTGTAAAGACGAGATCGGTCATGGCGAGGTCCTTCTGTTGGGATCGGCGTTGCTTCTTTGCAGCTATGATCCCGAAACAGACCTCTATCCACCCGATTCTTGACGGGTGATGCAACCAGCCCATTGCGTGACTCGTTAGCATCGGGAATCAGTGGCGCTCCTCGATCCCGGAAGGTCTGATTTTATGTTCCGTCGTTTTCTGGCCGCCGTTCCGCTGGCTTTCGTTTCTTTGACGGTTCCGATCGACACGCAGGCGCAGGTCGCCTCCGGTCTCGATGGCCTGTCCGACGATCAGCTCCAGCAAGCGGTCAATTTCGTCATCGGCAATGCGATCTTCTCGCTTTATCACGAAGGTGCACGCATGCTGATCTCGGATTTCGGCGCGCCGGAGACCGGCAGCGCGCAAGCACCTGCCGATCAGCTGGCGGGCACGCTCATCCTTCAGGCCAACGAGGAATGGCTTGATACCGCACTCGTCAACGCTACCGACAGCTGGTATCTGGCGCGCGAGACGGAGGCTTTGCCCCAGCACGAAGCACCGGTGTTTTCGGCACTTGTTCCCGACAGGAGCCGCGATCGCAACATGGCCTGCCTGATGGTCGGCCGCGACAAAGACGGCTATGGTGATCTTGCCACCATGATGGGGCTCGCCAATGACGAATTTGCCAAATGTGGCGCCGCCTATCCGCGTATCGCATCGGCGTGGGAAGATTTTCTGACGCCCCACCGCGCGCAGACACCATCCAGATTTACCGTTAGCTACGTGCCGCCGCGCGATCCTGAGCTGGAACCTTACGCCATCATGGTCAAGGAATCGAAGGTTCTCGATCTTATCAGCCGCAGTTTCGGCGTTTACGGCTTGAAAGGCGAGGTCAAGTTGACGGCGAAGTCCTGCGGGCGTCCCGATGTCTACTGGTCGGCCGAAAAACGTGAGATCACCTATTGCTACGAGCTGGGTAAATTCCAGGCGGAGCTGATTGCCGATCATCTCCTCAACAGCGTTACCGAAGACAAAGGTTCCGCCGGCGGGCATACCCCGACGGCCGTTACTCTGGAAAGAGAAATCTGAGGCCAGTTACCGGATGCACGGCAACCTGTCCTCTTGAAACGGGAGGATATTGCCATGCCGAAGGTTGTCGTTCGAAATTTCGCCATTTCGATTGACGGATACGGTGCCGGGCCGGATCAAAGTCTTCAGAACCCGCTGGGTGTGAATGGCGAAACGCTGCATCAATGGGCGTTCAAGACTCGTACCTTTCACCGCATGTTCGGCAAGCAAGGCGGCTCGACCGGCACGGACGAGCAGTTTTCCGAGAAGAGTTTCGAAAATATCGGCGCCTGGATCTTGGGCCGCAACATGTTCGGCCCTATCCGTGGTGCCTGGCCGGATGAACACTGGAAGGGCTGGTGGGGGGAAGAGCCGCCCTATCACGTGCCGGTTTTCGTGCTCACGCACCATGCGCGCGCCTCCTTTGCGATGAAGGGCGGCACCGTGTTTCATTTCGTCAACACGGGCATCAAGGCCGCCCTCGACATCGCGTTGGAGGCGGCAAACGGCAGGGACGTCCGGATCGGCGGCGGCGTTTCGACCATTCGGCAATATATGGCCGGAAGCATGATCGACGAACTGCATCTGGCGCTGGCCCCGGTGTTTCTCGGCAAGGGCGAAAACCTCTTCGACGGGCTGGATTTGCCTGCGCTTGGTTATCGCTGCACCGCAACAGTGGCCGGCGAGGGCGCGACCCATTTGATTATCGATAAAGCCTGAGTCGCAAACTACACAATGGTTTCATGTGCGGTTGCCTCCCACTCCCTCATTCCTGTGACAAGCAAAGGAATGAGGGAGGAGTAGTCGGATCTGCTCTATAGTCGGGGAATAGCGGGCCATCCCCGACGTGACGAACTCAGTTGCGCAGCGAGATTTCCAGAAGCTCCGTATCGGACAGCGGCTCTACCCAGGCCTCATAGGTACCAACAGGCGAAAATCCCATCATCTGGTAGAGTTGCAGCGCGCGGGGATGGTCAAGCGTGTTGGTGGTCACCGTCACGCGCTTCGGATTGTCCTGCCAGGCGGCGTAAAGCGCCTGCAACAGGAACCACTTGCCGACGCCAGCACCGATTGCCTCTTCGAGAAGCCCGAAATAGGAAAGCTCGGTTACCTCGTCGCTTGCCTTGTTCAGCTCGAAGAAACCGGCGGGTGCACCATTCATATAAAGGACGGTGACGCTGTTCTTCGGGTCCTTGAGGACGGCGGACAGTTCCGCATCGCTCATGCGCATGCGTTTCTGCCAGTGCCAACGTTTTCCCACCCGCCAGTACATGTAGCGGTAGAAGTGCAAGGGAATATCGGTGACCCGCATCAGTGCCGTCTGGATGTTGACGGGGATAGCAAGGCTGACCTTCGGCGGCGCCGTCATTTCAAGCTGCGTGACATGCGCCTTCAACGGCCCATGTGACACCACGGGAAGAGGTTCGGCAGGGCCGGTGACAACAGGCGTGTCTTCCAGTCCACCCCATTCCGACCACGAACCGTCATATAGCGAATTATCCTGGTGGCCGAGCGATTCCAGCGCCAGCGTAATGACGGCGGCGGTAACACCCGAGCCGCAGCTCGTCACCACTGGCTTGCCAAGATCGATACCGGCATCCGCCACCATCTTGCGGATGGCGGTGAGGTCCTTGAAGTGGCCGTTCTCGGAAAATGCGGTGGCGGGCAGGCTGCGAGCACCAGGCATATGGCCTGAACGCATGCCGGCACGCGGCTCGGCCTCGTCGCCGGTGAAACGTCCCGCGCCGCGGGCATCGGCAATCTGCTTTTCACCACTGTCAACGATGCCGCGCATGGTCGATAGCGAGGTCACGCGCTTTTCGTTGAAATCGGGTGTGAAGGTGGCGGGTTCGATCTCCGGCGTGCCGGTTTCTAGCGGCCGGCCTTCGCGCTTCCAGCCGTCAAGACCGCCATCCAGCACGTAGGCCTTGCGCACGCCCATCACCCGCAGCATCCACCACACGCGCGGTGCGGAAAAGAAACCGGGGCCATCATAGACCACGATGGTATCGGTGTCGCTGAGGCCAAGCTCTCCCGCCTGTTCCGCAAAGAACTCTGGCGAGGGCAGGGAATGCGGCAATCCGGTTGCATGATCGGCGATCTTGTCCTGATCGAAAAACACAGCACCGGGCAGGTGACCCGCCGCAAATTCTTCCGCACCGTTGCGTTTATGCGCCGGCAGATACCACGAGGCATCAACGAGACGAAACCCGGCCGTGCCGAGCTGCTTTTCTACCCAGTCCGCCGAAACGACGAAACGGCTCTTATCCGTGCTCACGATGTCTCTCCTGATTTCAGGCAGCAGCTTCAGGCGTGCCGAAACGAATGCGGAACCGCCTGTTCTCCTTGCCCTTCTTTTCTATCTTGGCAATGTGAATATCGCCCACTTCCTGCGTTTCGGAAACATGGGTGCCGCCGCAGGGCTGGCTGTCGATGGTGGAATTTTCGCCGATGCAGACAAGGCTGACCCGGCCAAGGCCGATTGGCGGGCGCACATTCTTGGATTTGACGATGCCCGGATTGGCCTGAAGTTCTTCGTCGGTAATCCATTGCAGGAAAACGGGATGGTTGGCTTTCACCAGTTCCATCAGCTTTGCCGTCACTTCATCTTTGTCGATGGTTTCCGACATGTCGAAATCGACGCGCGATTCGTCTTCGCCGACGGCAGCACCGGTGATTGGCCACTGGCAGACGACGGATAGCAGATGGCAGGCCGTGTGCATGCGCATCAGCTTGTAACGGCGCGGCCAGTCTACATGCAGGGTCAGTTTTTCACCGACCTCGGGGGAAGGCTGACCTTCCAGCGGCACATGGATGATAACGCTCTTGTCGGCGCCATTTTTGGTAATGCCGAGTTCGATGCGCGAACCATCGGCCCGCTCGAGAAAACCGCTGTCGCCCGGCTGGCCGCCGGACGTGGCGTAAAAGCAGGTCTGGTCGAGCTCGATGCCGCCATCCTCATGCACCGCCGTGACGATCGCTTCTGCGGTGGAAAGATAAAAATCGTCACGGAACAGGGCATTCACAGGCATTTCGGCATGTCCTCAAACGGTTTCGTACGGAACCGCAATCTCGCTTTTCGTTGCCAGCCACTGCGGAACCGGAAGCCCCTTGGAGCGCAGGAAATCCGGATTGAACAGCTTCGACTGATAACGATTACCGTAGTCGCAAAGTATCGTCACGATTGTATGCCCCGGACCAAGCTCGCGGGCAAGGCGGATTGCGCCGGCAATGTTGATGCCGGAGGAGCCACCGAGGCAAAGACCCTCTTTCGTGACCAGATCGAACAGCACCGGCAGGGCTTCCGCATCCGAAATACGATAAGAGAAATCCGGCGCGAAGCCTTCCAGATTGGCGGTGATGCGCCCCTGTCCGATGCCCTCGGTGATAGAGGAGCCTTCCGACTTCAGGACGCCATGCTTGTAAAATTCGTAGAGGGCGGCGCCCTCAGGGTCGGCAAGGCCGATCTTGATGTCGGGATTGAAATCGCGCAGGCCGTCAGCCACGCCCGCAAGCGTTCCGCCGGAACCGACGGAGCAAATGAAACCATCGACCTTGCCGTCCGTCTGGTCCCATATTTCCGGTGCCGTTGTCTCAATATGGGCCTGACGGTTGGCGATATTGTCGAACTGGTTGGCCCAGATCGCGCCGTTTTCATCCGTCGCGGCCAGCTGTTTTGCCAGACGGCCGGAAACCTTCACGTAATTGTTCGGGTTGGAATAGGGTGCCGCCGGAACCTCGACCAGCTTTGCGCCGAGAAGCTTCAGCGCATCCTTCTTTTCCTGGCTTTGCGTCTCGGGAATGACGATGACAGTCTTGTAGCCGAGCGCATTGGCCACCAGCGACAGGCCGATGCCGGTATTGCCTGCCGTGCCTTCCACGATCGTGCCGCCCGGCCGCAGCTGTCCGCGCCGTTCCGCATCGCGGATGATGTAAAGCGCGGCGCGATCTTTCACCGATTGGCCGGGATTGAGAAACTCCGCCTTGCCGAGGATTTCACACCCCGTCGCTTCAGAGGCAGCTTTCAGACGGATAAGCGGCGTGTTGCCGATAGCACTGAGCGCAGAGGGATGAATGGTCATGATTGAGCCTTCTTGTCTGAGCGGAAATTAGGTGCCGTTATGTCCCGTTACAACCGCCTCAAGGCAAGAAATTATCTTCCCGCCTTAGGCTTCGCCACGCAAAATTTTGCCGATACCCAATTTTATGCGTTGTTCTTCACTGCGGCATAGGCTGCAAGTGCTCTTTCCCGTGCCTTCCCATGGTCGACGATCGGCAGGGGATAGGTCTTGCCCAGCTCGATACCCGCCTTTTTAAGCACCTCTTTCGGTGCTGCAAACGGCTTGTGGATGTATTTTCGCTCAAGCTTTTCAAGCTCCGGCACGAAGCGGCGCACGTAGTCTCGCTCGGCATCGAATTTCTCCCCCTGCAATATGGGGTTGAAAATGCGGAAGAACGGCGAGGCGTCCGCGCCCGAACCCGCCACCCACTGCCAGTTGGCAGCGTTGGAGGCCGGATCGGCATCAACAAGCGTATCGCGAAACCACTTCTCGCCTTTGCGCCAGTCGATAAGTAGATGTTTGATGAGGAAGGATGCCACTATCATGCGCACCCGGTTGTGCATGGTGCCATGTTTCCACAATTGCCGCATGCCGGCATCCACGATCGGATAACCCGTCATGCCACGCGTCCAGGCGTTGAAGGATGTGTCATCGTCCCGCCAGCCGAAGGCGTCGAAACTGTCGTTCCAGTTTTTCTCGTCCAGCTCGGGAAAGTGGAACAGCAGATGGTAGCAGAATTCCCGCCAGACGAGTTCCTTGCGGAAACGGCTGATATCGTTGGACGGGATATGGCGTGATAGCCCCTTCGTCGCATGCCACACGGCGGCGGGCGATATTTCGCCGAGCGCCAGATGCGGCGCAAGAAGCGACGTGGCGTCCTTCGCCGGAAAATCGCGGCCTTCCTCATAACCTTTCAAGGCACCATCGATGAAATCATCGAGTTTTTCCCGCGCTGCATTTTCACCGGGTGTCCATATCTCGCTGAAACCCTTGGCCCAGTCCGGTTTGACCGGCAGAAGCTTCCAATCATCGAGTTTCTCCGATTTTGGCCATGTCTCAGGTGCCTTCAGGCTCTGCGGTGCATCCGCCGGCGTATGTGGCTCCTCGCCGCCCTCCAGAGCCCGCCAGAAGGGCGTGTAGACCCGGTAAGGACCGCCGGATTTGGTCTGCACGCGGGACGGTTCATGCAGCAGGTGTCCGGCAAAGCTGCGAACTGTCAGTCCGTCGTCCCCAAGCGCCTCTTTTAGTGCCTTGTCCGTTGCCATGCCGGTCGGCTCATAGCGACGGTTCCAGAGGACTGCATTCGCGCCGGTTTCGGCTATAAGCCGGCGCAGCGTCTCCTCTGCGTTGCCGCTTCTGAGCAGTAGACGGCTGCCGCATTTTTCCAGCGCCGCGGAAAGAGAGGCAAGCGAATGGTGAAGCCACCATTCCTGCGCGCCGCCCAGCGGGCCGCTGGATGTCTCACGGATATAGAGCGGTATGACGGGGCCGCCATGCTCCACCGCTGCAAGAAGGGCGAGATTGTCCGCAAGACGCAAGTCCTTGCGGAGCCAGACGATAACAGGAGAGGATTTTGTTGGCATGAAGGGATCCGGTTCACTTCCGCTTGAACGAGTGTTGAAACGCTTTGTTCCTCAAATCGCGTAGAATGGAAAGCTGGAGGCACATGGTTTTTCGAGGGCTATTTTTTCGACCTTGAAACCGAAAGTGAAGGGAACCAACTGGAGGAGCCGGCGTTTTTCGCTGGTTAATAGAGCATGGAAGTACAATCAATGTTGCTGAAAGACGTTAAGTGGGAAAAGCCTGTTACCATATCCTTGGAAAACGGTGCTCCCCGGATTTTCAACGGCGTTTACGAGGCCTTCGATTTTCTCCAGCACGAATGGCCACAACGCGGTGACAAGGCGCATGAGCAGGCCCTGCGTCTGTGCCGCGCCTCGCTGATGGGGGACGTGGCTGGAGAGATTGCGCGCGCCGCCTTCGTTACCGCAAGCCGGCAGGCGCAATGCCTCTTGGAGGCCGGAAACAAGGTGGAAGATCAGGGTAAACTTGCATCCTGACAGCGTTGCCGGATTGAGATGTGAAAGGCCACCCGTAAAGCCGGGTGGCCTTGTTTTATCCGCCGCCAGAAACGGGTTGTGTCGAACGCAGGATATGGCATCGTGCGCGTGCAAAGCGGATGAATACGGCAATGACCAACCACTACGGCTATATTGTTTTCCCGACAGCTCTCGGCCATTGCGGCCTCGCATGGGCAGAGCGCGGTATCGCCCGTCTGCAATTGCCCAGCACAGATGCCGGTGAAACCGAGAAACTTATCCAGAAACGCCTGCCGTCATCTTCCATTGCTGTACCCGACACACGCGCCCGTGAGGCGATTGCGATGGTTACCCGCTATTTCGATGGTGAAGAGATTGATTTTACGCCCGTGGAACTCGATCTTGCCGGGCAGGAGCGGTTCTTTCTAGATGTCTATGAGGTGGCACGGCATATCGGCTGGGGCCGCACGACGACCTATGGCGGTATCGTAAAAACGCTGGGCCTCTCCATGGAAAAGGCCCGCGACGTCGGGCAGGCCATGGCGAAAAATCCCGTGCCGCTGATCATTCCCTGCCACCGTGTTCTGGCGGCTGGCGGTCGGCTGGGTGGCTTTTCCGCGCCGGGCGGTACGAACACCAAATTACGCATGCTGGATCTCGAAAATGCCGGCCGCAGCCGTGCTGACGATGCACAGGGCAGCCTGTTTTAAAGCAATGACAGATCAGTCCACATGAATAGCCGTCTGATTTCTGCCCTTTTCTCGTCAAATTGTCGCTAAATTGTCACAATACACGGACGCCCTCTAACATAAGGGCGAGACGTTTGAGAGTATCCGCGTTAATTCTATCCGCTGCCTTGGCTTTTACAGTCGTGGCACCCGCGTCGGCTGGCATGCTGAACCAGGCTGAAAAATACACCGGACTGCATGAATCCAAAAACAACAAGAGCCTGAAGAATATTCTTGGGGCAAATCCCCGCAGCACACCGTGGTGTGGCCTGTTCCTGCATGCCGTTGCCAGCAAGGCCGGGCGCGCATCGCCCAAATCCTACGGATTTGCAAAATCCTGGACGTCATTCGGTTATGCCGTTCCCGTCGCCGCCGCCAAACCGGGCGATGTTGTCGTCATTCGCAACGGCCGCGGTTATCACGCCGGAATATTGAAGAGCATGAGCGGCAAGACAGCGCAAATTCTCGGTGGCAATCAGTCCGGCCGGGTGCAGGTGTCGAACTTCAACCGCAAGGCCATCGTTTCCGTGCGTCGCTGAAGCCCGGACCAACTTTACGACGATCCTTATAAAGGCGGGCTGTGGCCCGCCTTATGCGTTTTAAGGCCACTATGGCTGTTCCCTTGTGCCGGGTGCCGCATCGCGCTGGTCATCGTCCTCAAGGTCTGTGGCGACGATGAAGGCATCCTCGTGTTGCCGCGCTGCCTGCCGGCGTGCGCGCAGGCTTATGGATTCATCGGGGTAAATCTCACTTTCTTTCGATTTGAGTTCGCTGTCGGTTTCAAAACGCGGCAAATCTTCGTCTTTGATATCGAGAGGTTCGTTTTTCTTCTGTTTCGGATCGCTCATGGATGGTCCTCCTGCGGGTTCCTGCCGGACAAACGATCCTGCAGTGAGTAGGGTTCCCTTTTTTCAGGGAAATGCGCATGCGCAATCTCCGGACGCGGAACAATTTCCGGCCATTTCTGTTTTTCAATTGGCACAGTCAAAGCCGATGCGACGCAAAGAGGAGGACGTTATGAACCATGATCGCGAAGCAGCAATCCGCGAAAAAGCCCGCGCAATATGGGAGAGGGAAGGCAGGCCGGAGGGACATCACGAACGCCACTGGATGGAGGCGGAACGGGAGGTCTCGGCAAGCACGGAAACCGGAAAGACCAATGGCAAAAATGGCGCGAAGAAACCCGCTGCCGCCAAGCCCTTGGTCCAGAAGAAGGTGACTGCGGATAAGGCTTCGGCAAAAAATGCCAAATCACCAGCGGTAAAATCTCTTCAGAAAGAGCAAAAAGCGGAGACCAGCCGAAGAGACGACGACCTGACCGAAAGCCTGGAGGAAAGTTTCCCGGCAAGCGATCCGCCGGCACTCACCAACGCGTCTACTTCGACGAAGCGTGTGGCGAAGAAGACCTGAGGTCAATAACGCCCAGCTTCGCGCCTATGCCAAGATCGATATAGAGCGAATGCTGCGGCATCTCGCTCATCATGCCATATTTTGGAAAAATGGCTCCCCGGGCCGGATTCGAACCGGCGACCTGTCGATTAACAGTCGAATGCTCTACCGCTGAGCTACCAGGGAACGTGCGCTGCTTGGCGCGGTGTGAGCGGGGTAATACAAATGCTTTTCCGATTTGCCAAGCGCTTTTTTCAAAAAAAACGCATTCATCTTGTTTTATCTCGCCGGAGTCCCGATTTTCCGGGCTTATCGACGGTGAAAAAATTATCCACAGGCCAGATGTTAAAGGGCAGTATGGAATGAAATTTGGAATGGACCACAGAACGGGTCGTCTCAATCTCGGAAAATGGAGCGTTGCCATGCCGCGTTCGCGCGTCGGTAGGATCGCCACCGGCTCGGCGCTGGTGGTGGGCGGAACGCTCGGGTTTTTGCCCATCCTCGGTTTCTGGATGGTCCCGCTTGGTCTTATCGTGCTTTCCCACGATTTGCCGGCGGTTCGCCGCAGGCGGCGGCGGCTGGCAGTGTGGTGGGCATCGCGACGCAATGGTCGCAACACCCGCAATAGAGGTGGACAATAAGGCTCAGCCGCCCATCGAGCTGCTGAGGCCCTGTCCGGCCCAGAAGGCGGCATAGGCGAGTGCTGCAAAATAAATCGCCGTCAGGATGAGAAACAGATACCCGCCGAGAACGGTCACGCCGTCCCTCTGGATCATACCCGCCGAAAAAAGCAGGATGGCGACGCCCGGCAGGGTGTTGGAGAAGGGAATGAAGCCGAGCGGCATCATCAGCAACACGCCAGCGGTCATCAGCGCAAGTCCGTTCACTCTATTGGCGACGATGCCCGCCGTCAGCGCCGGAAGGCGCGGGCGGATGAAGCGATCGAGCCTGGAGACGATGGCGACGCCTTTCTGCAGTGCCGGCACCAGCTTTGCCGTTTCCATCTGCCGGTCGAGAATCCTGGCCGGCAGCCATGGCAGACGGTTGAGGGTGATGGCCAGACTGACGAGAATGATCGCTGCGCCAAACACGGTGCTGACGCCTGGAATGGAGACCGGAATGAGGAAGGGCAGGGAAGCTATGGCACAGATGAGCAGCAGGCCCTGTTCGCCGATTGCCTCCATCAGCTCGCGCAATGTGATCGTCTGACCTTGCAGTTTCCCAATCAGCTTTTCGAGCGTGGTGCTGAGCTTTTCAGACGTATCAGTGAATGCGAATTCGTTCGACATCAGGCTTCCCGGAAGTTGCTTTAACTCCGGGTTTGATAACATTCATCCGGCCGAATGCCTACCGCCGATGGAAAATCAGCGTCTTTTCGGACCGGTGCTGCCGCCCGCCTTTGTCAGTGGGAAACCCAGCTGCTGTAGGCGCCTGCGAGAAGAACAATCAGCAGGATGACCAGTATGACCGGATTGATCGACGTAATGAAGCTTACATAGTCCATGATAACTTCCTCCTCTTTCCGCCACACCTTATTCTACCGCAAAAAGGCCGGTTTATCTACCTGAGGATGAAATTTCGCATCGCAGCAACCATTCGCCGCTGCGGTCTGGAATTGTTTGTTTTTCTCATTTGCCGCAACGCAAAAAATAAATCTTCCAACATTTGCCATTCTCTTGCGTTGTCTCTAATCCTGATTTGGCGGCGGTCGATAGTCAGAACGTCCGCCGCTGACAAACCGCCACTGAGATGTCTAGGCTCCCGCCTTGCCTTCGGTCTAAAACGATCTTCCCGAGGACATTAAATGCTGAAAAACATCTATGCCTGGACGATGGCGCTTGCCGCGCGCAAAAGCGCCGTGTGGTGGCTGGCGATCGTGGCCTTCGTCGAAAGCTCCGTCTTCGTTGTGCCGGCGGATGTGCTTTTCCTGCCCATGGTGCTGGCAAAGCCAAAAAAGGCGATGTTTTATGCGCTCGTCGCAACGGTCGCTTCCGTTCTCGGTGGCATTGCCGGCTGGTTTCTCGGCCACTATGCTTTCGAGAGTATCGCGCGGCCAATTCTGGAATTTTATGGCAAGCTGGACAGCTTCGAGCAGCTCAAGAATTCGGTAAATTACGAGACCATCATTCTCCTGCTGGTGACATCTGGCTTTGCGCATCTGCCGCCGATCAAGGTTGTCACCATCCTCTCCGGTGCGGCCAATATCAGCCTAGGCCTTTTCATTCTCTCGGCTGTCGTCACGCGCGGCGCGCGCTTTTTCATCCTCGCCGGGTTGCTGCAAAGATACGGTGAACCGGTGCGCCACTTCATCGAAAAACGCCTTGGTGTTATTGCCGCCGCTGTGGCCGCAGCGCTCATCGCCATCTATGCGGTCTACGTTTTCGTGCGCTGACGAAACGCAGTTTTTCTACTCTTACAATACTGTCGCATAACTTTCAGCCTACTGTCAGAATCCAGCTGTATCGGTTGTCTCGTCCAATGAGAGAACCGATTTATTATGCGAAGATTATGGAAGTGCTCCTTGGGGGGCATGGGTATTGCTGTGCTTGCCGCAGGCGGTTATCTCCTGGCCATCCAGCTTCTCGGCAACTTTCACGAGGTGGTGGCAGGGCAGCTTTACCGCTCCAACCAGCCAAGCAGTGAGCAGCTGGTCCGCTATACCAGGGACAATGGCATCAAGACGGTCATCAATCTGCGCGGAGAGAATGAATCCGAGGACTGGTACAAGGATGAGATCAAAACCTCGCGCGAGCTTGGGTTGACCCATATCGATTTTGGCATGTCAGCCCGCCACGAACTCGACATGACCAAGGTGAACCAGTTGGTCGCGATCATGCGTGATGCGCCGAAACCCATCCTCATCCATTGCAAGTCCGGTGCGGACAGGACAGGCCTTGCGACCGCGCTTTATCTCGGCCGCGTCGCGTATCTCGGTGAAAAGGCGGCTGAGAGTCAGCTTTCCGTCCGCTACGGCCATATCGGCATCCCCTATCTGTCTGAGACCTATGCCATGGACCAGACCTGGGAAAATGTCGAACACATGTCGATCGCCGACGACTTCACAATTGCTTCAAACGAGTTTTGAAAACGGTCGGGCATAACATCCGCAAAATTGCTGATCGATCTCCTGAAGCGGGATTTTGCGTTCTGTTCTGATCGCGCAACGGTCGGGACGGGACCCAAACGCTTGGTTTCTTAACTGTTGAGTTCTCAACGACGCAGCCTGTCTTTCATCAGGCGACCCGATTTCTCCCTCTCAAGGTTCGTCGGAAATCACATTTTCTGTCTATATATTAGTAACTTATGCGATCCAACAATTAAGTTGACTCCTTTAATCATCTTTTATAGAGCGACGTTGTTTCAACTTCTGGATCGCATCATGACACCAAAATCATTTATGAGCGGCCTTGCCGCATCGCTCTTGTCTATTCTCTTTACCGCCCCGTATGTAATGGCTGAACAAAAGACCATCACAGATGTCATCGGACGCGAAGTGAAGGTTGACCTTCCAGCAAAGCGCGTTGTTCTCGGTTTCTACTTCGAGGACTACATGGCGGTCGGCGGCGAGAAAGCCTATGATTCCGTCGTCGGCATTTCTCGCGAAGCCTGGGAAGGCTGGGTACCCGCCAACTGGAAGATGCACCTCGCGCATCGCGCCTCGCTTGCCGACATTGCCGATGTCGGTGAAGTGGAAGCGCAGACTTTCTCGGTCGAAAAAGTGTTGAGCCTCAATCCCGATCTGGTGATTCTGGCGGACTGGCAATACAAAGCGCTTGGTCTCGATGCCGATCGTCTGGAAGAAGAAGGCATTCCCGTCGTCGTCGTCGACTACAACGCCCAGACGGTCGAGCGGCACGTCGCCTCGACCCGGCTTTTTGGCGACCTGACCGGCCAGGAGAAGCGTGGCAAGGAAATTGCCGACTTCTATGCCGGTTCGCTGAAAGAGGTCGCTGACCGGGTCGCCAAGTCCGGAAAGCCGAAACCGAAGGTCTACGTCGAGTTCGGCAACAAGGGCCCGGCCGAATATTCTTTCACCTACGGCAAGAACATGTGGGGCGCCATGTCCACGGCGGCTGGCGGCGACAACATTGCCGCTCCCTTCGTCGAATGGTGGGGACCGATCAATCCAGAACAGGTTCTGGCGTCCAAGCCTGACGCCATCTTCATTTCCGGTCGCGAAAACAACAAGAACCCGGCAGCGCTGCCCATGGGACAGGCGGTGAAGGCGGCAGACGCAGGCGAGAAACTCAAGGCATTTGAGGCCCGCCAGGGCTGGAGCGAATTGCCCGCCATCAAGAACGGCCAGCTGTTCGGTGTCTACCAGGGTGCGTCGCGCACGCTCTCCGATTTCGCCATGGTTCAGTACATCGCAAAGCAGCTATATCCCGAGCAGTTCAAGGATGTCGATCCGATCGCCAACTATCTCGGCTATTACAAGAAGTACCTTCCGGTAACGCCTCAAGGCACTTTCGCCATCGCCGTCAAGGATTGATATCGCGCTTGCCTGTGGCGGCACGGAAACGTGCTTTCTTCGCCGCCACAGTGGCGAAATCTCGCGAACGCCGCCGTTGCGGCGTCCGCTTTTCCAGACAGTCCTTTCAGGCAGGTTTTCATGACAATTGCTGCCCGCAACGCCGAGGCCATCGGTGCGCACCGGCTGCGCGAGCGCCGTCGCTGGCGTGTCGTCTCTATCTTCTTCGTGTTGATGGCGGTGAGCCTCGTTCTCGATATCGCCACTGGTCCTTCGCTGCTGTCGCCCGCCGAAGTGGTGAAGTCGCTGACCGGCCTTGGCGAACGGGCCGCCATGACCGATTCCATCGTGCGCGGCCTTCGCCTGCCCATGGCGTTGATGGCGCTTGCCGTCGGTGCGGCACTCGGGGCAGGCGGCGCGCAAATGCAGACCCTGCTCAATAATCCCATGGCGAGCCCCTATACGCTCGGTATGGCCGCAGCGGCCGGTTTCGGTGCGGCGCTGGTACTGGCGCTTGGCGGTCTTGGGCTGGATGCCATGATTGCCGTTCCGCTGGGCGCGTTCGTCTTTTCCATGCTCGCAGCACTTTTTCTCTTCACGCTGGCCTCCATGCGGCAGATGACGACCGAAACCATCATTCTCGGCGGCATCGCGCTTCTTTTCCTGTTTCAGTCGCTGCTGTCGCTCATCCAGTTCCTGTCCTCACCGGAGCTGTCCCAGCAGATCCTTTTCTGGCTGTTCGGCAGCCTGACCAAGGCGACCTGGCCGACGCTTGGCCTGACCGCTGCCGTGACCGCCCTCTGCTGCGCCCTGCTGATGGCGGATTGCTGGAAGCTGACCGCGCTCAGAATGGGGGAGATGCGGGCGGCAAGCCTCGGCATCAATGTCCGCTGGCTGCGCATGAAGGTTCTCGTCATCGTCGCCATCATGACCGCGACGGCCACCAGCTTCGTCGGCGTCATCGGTTTTATCGGGCTGGTCGCGCCGCATATCGCCCGCATGACCGTGGGCGAGGATCAGCGCTTCTTCCTGCCCATGTCGGTGCTGAGCGGCGCGCTGATGCTGTCGGCTGCCTCGATCCTCTCCAAATCGATCGTTCCCGGTGCGCTGTTCCCGGTTGGCATCGTCACGGCCATTGTCGGCGTGCCGTTTCTGATGTGGCTGATTTTCGCTCCGAAGAGGCGCGGCCGATGATGGTTCTCGATTCGATTTCCGCCGAGCGCGGCGGACAGACTGTTGTGAAAGGGCTGTCGGCGCGTCTGGAGGCGGGGCATATTCATGCCGTCATCGGCCCAAACGGAACGGGCAAGACGACCCTTCTGAGAGCGATCTTCGGCGATCTGCCACTTGCTGCCGGTTCGATCAGCCTCGGCGACCGCCGTCTTCGGGCCGGGGAGCGGGCGGGGCGGTATATAAGGCAGTGGCGCGATGGCTTTGCCTACATGCCGCAGGACACCACGGCCGATATTGCGCTCAGCGTGCTGGAGGTGGTGGCACTCGGCCGGTTCGGGCGTCTGTCGTTGCATATTGACGACGAGACGCTCGACCTGGCCATGACACGCCTGCATCAGGCGGGAATAGCGCATCTGGCGGGCAGGGAGATCGCCTCCCTCAGCGGCGGGCAGCGGCAGATGGCGCTTTTCGCGCAGGTTCTGATGCGCGAGCCGCAGGCGATGCTGCTGGACGAGCCGGTCAGCGCGCTGGACCTCAAGCATCAGGTGGCGCTTCTCGATCTGGTGCGGCAGGAAACCCGCGCCAATGGCTGGGTAACGCTGGTCGTGCTGCATGATCTCAACCTCGCCTGCCAATATGCCGACAACCTGCTGGTGATTTCCGATGGCGCATTGAAGGCGACCGGCGCGCCGGGAGATATCGTCACGCCGAAGCTCATTTCCGAGACCTACGGGGTGGCGGTGGAAGTTTTGCGGGACAGGCGCGGCAATCCCGTCATTCAGCCGGCTGGCGACCCGCTGCCCGAACATTTGAAAACCCTTGAAGGAATAATTGCATGAAACGATTTTTGATGACGTTTGCCGCGGCTTTGGCCGTAACCTTTTCTGTCGCGCCGTCCTTTGCTGCCGAACACAAGGTGCTGATGCTCAATTACGGCACGGACGGCAGCATGGTGTTTGAGCCTTCCTATGTAAAGGCAGAGCCCGGCGACACCATCACCTTCGTGCCGCAAAATTCCAGCCATTACGTGCAGTCCTATGCCGTTCCGGAAGGCGTAACGCCGTGGAAAGGCAAGCTCGATGAGGCCTTCACCGTTACCGTCGAGAAGGAAGGCGTCTATCTCTATTATTGCCCACCGCATCTGATGATGGCGATGATCGGTGTGATCCAGGTCGGCAAGCCCGTCAATCTGGAAGCGGTCAGGCAAAAGGCGGAGAAGCTGCGCCCCAAACTGGTCATGAAGGGCGAAAGGCTGGACGCGGCTCTGGCACAGGTAACGCCGGCGCAATGACGCCATCTCCGTGCTCGACCGGATGGGACGCTCGATCCCTCTTATCTCGCTCGCCGGGTGTGTGAAGCAGCCCACACGAAAAAATTGGCTGCAATCACCATAACAAGGATAAACCAATGGCAAATAAACTAGTCGAAACGACATTGAACGACCTGCTCAACGGCGAATTGCGCGCCCACCACGCCTATCTTCAGGCGGCCGCCTGGGCGGCTGAGCGCAATCTCGATGGTTGCTACAAGTTTCTGCTTGGCCATGCTGCCGAAGAGCTGGAGCATATGCACCGTATCTTCAGCTTTCTGAACGATCTCGGAGCTCCAGTTATTTTCACCGAGCTACCTGCCCCACAGGTTACCGCAAACGATATCAAGGGGTTGTTTGCAATTGTCGCGCAACACGAATCGCGTGTCACCGCCGCCATCAACGCGGCGGTTGATCTCGCGCGGTCTGAAAAAGACCATGCGACCACATCCTTCCTGCAATGGTTCGTGAACGAACAGCATGAGGAGGACAGCCTGTGCCGCACGATAATGGGCAAGATCGAGCTGATCGGTGACGGTCCCAATGCGCTTTATCTGATTGACCGCGAAATCGGCGAACTGGCTGAAAAGGCCTGAAGGCTGCGCAGCATTCACTGATATTCCACAAGCTGCATCAAACGCAGCTTGTGGCTGGTTCAGTCACTTCCCAAATCCGGCGTCCATCCACGCGTATAGCCTTTTCCCATGATGGCAACCGCAAGGGAAAGCTGTTCCTGCAAATGTTCGATTTCGCCCAGCAGCGTTTCAACAGCCGCCTTCGCATCGCCATCATGACACTGGATGACATATCCAGCTATGTCGTCAGGCCGTACAGGGGTGATTTTTTCCGCATCGGGCATATCGGTTGACCTCTCGTTTGTTCACTAAATGTTCTAATTTTAGCAGAGAGTCAACAAGGCAAATGCGTGCCGTCTCTGGACGGTCACAGGCTTTGCAATAAGAGTATATTTCTGGAATTATCGTTGAATGCACTCGCGCCTGCCACGGCCTCGCACCGCAGTGTCAAGCGTCAATGAACGGATGGATCTTCGCCGTCCAGGAAGCTGCGAATTCCATCTTTCTCACAGGTGGCCAGGAATTCTTCCCAGGCGTCCTTGTCTGTCGTGAAAGGTTCTTCCCAGGTGGTGACATCATCATGCTCGCTGATAACCTCGAGCGTCCAATCCTGCTGGGTGCCGGCCGGCCGGTAGATATCAACCAGAACCGTGATACCGTCGTCTTCAAATTCGCCTGAGAATTCCGAGTGTTCAATTTTTGTTTTTTTGACCATCACAGCACACCTCGTTCTCAGGCTTGGATAAACGCACACCCAGACCGCATCTTGTCAATTCGCGCATGGCGCCGGCGAGAATGTGGCTGAAAAAATTATAGCCAGCTCTGGGGGAACTGGCTATCTATCTGTTTTTAATGGTCGGAGCGGCGGGATTCGAACCCACGACCCCTTGACCCCCAGTCAAGTGCGCTACCGGGCTGCGCTACGCTCCGAACCTGAAAGCCGTTTATATATAAGCCTGTTAGGGCGCAAGCGGAAAATAGCCTTTTCTTGAAAAAAGGAATAAAGGCTGTGGACGGTGAGCAGGGGACTTTCTTCCCGAAGATGTTGCCCGTCAAACGCGTGACACATCATCCTTCCATCATGGCGGGAACCTGCCGTGTTCTTTGGCGTTCCAATCTAAGCGAAACTGAAATTCAGGGAGATGAAACATGTCCGAACTCGTCGTTGTCGGTTTTGACGGAACGGAAGAGGCCGACCGGGTCCTTCTGAAACTTGCTGGAATGAAAAAAGAATATCTGGTCGATCTGGAAGATGCCGTCGTCGTCGTTCGCGATGAAAACGGCAAGGTGCACCTGAAGCAGAGCGTCAATCTGACGGCGATCGGTGCAAGCTCCGGTTTTCTCTCCGGTGGTCTCTGGGGCGGCCTCGTTGGCCTGCTGTTCCTCAATCCGCTCGCGGGATTTGCGATTGGCGGCGCGATCGGTGCGGGAACGGGTGCGCTTGCGGGGTCGCTGACGGATTACGGCATCGACGACGATTTCATCAAATCTCTGGGTGAAACCATCCCGAATGGCTCTTCGGCGTTGTTCGTGCTGATCCGCAAGGTGCAGCCGGAAAAGGTGATGGCGGAACTGGAGGGTCTTCGTGGGCGGGTCATCAAAACCTCGCTTTCGCCAGAGCAGGAAGCGCAACTGCAAAAGGCGCTTTCCGGCGGAACGGAACAAGCCGCAGCGCCTGCCGTCTGAACGAGGCAAGGAGAAGATGCTGCGGCATGTTTTATGTCGCAGCAGATCTATAAAAGTGCGGTGGCGCTCTTTGCGACCCTCGCCGGAAACGTTGGCTTAAACCGTCAGCGTTCCGGTTTTAGGCTGCGGCCAGGTCAGATAATAATACCGACTACCGACATTGCCAAAAAATGCATTGTCGCCGGAAATACTGTCGACATAGGCGCCACCGGTGGTCTTGGCATAAGCGGAACCGTCGCGCTTGAGGTGGTCCTTCAGAAAATCGCTCCAGCCGGTCGTGGTGATCTCGGTTGCCGGTTTTGAGGTGGTTGTCTTGTCGGCCTCCACGTCCCAGGCTTTTATCTTTGCGCCTTCGGTCGGATCGGAGACTGTCAGCGTTCCAGCGGCCAGCGCTTCCAGCATTGCCTTGGCTTGCGTAGCCTTGCTTGGGTCCTTGGAGAGTTCTTCCAGCGTCGCCTTCAGGCTTGTCATGAAACTGGCCTGTGTAATGTCGCCGGATGGCGCCTGTGTGCTGGTGTCGTCGGTCTCCGCGTCAGGGCCGGAGACTTGCGCATATTGCGCCAGAAGCTGTGTCAGCCGCGTATTGGTGGAGGAGGGCGAGGTGTCGATCCCGTAGGAGTCGAGGATCGCAGTTCGTGGCGAGGAGGTCGAAGCGGAATTGTCCTCCTGCTCCTTGATGGCCTTGAGTGCGAGTTTGGTGGAGTTGATGCGTGTGGACAGGTCGACGGAGGAGACCATTGCGCTCACTGTTTCCATGATCAGGCCGATACACGTCATGCATACCGAACCGGCTCGGCGAAGATCCTCGATCCCGCCTTTCGTCTCCTCTCATAAGAAGACCGGGTGTATCCCCAGCCGTCTCAAGCTTGGGATGCACCCGGTCTAATAGCCGAACTTTGCGCGACGCTTGCGGACATATAGTGCGTCTCTAATGAACGGAAGCGTTGGACGCACTCAATGCCTTGGTTTCAGTCATGAAACCGCTACGCATTTTTTACTGGAAGTGCTCAGTTTTCCTGCACGGAAACACCGTTCGGGCCGATATTCATCTCGATCCCCTTCGGTTTGCTTTCTTCGTGCCAGACATAGGCTCCAAGCCCGACAAGAACCACCAGAAGTGCGCCAATGATAAAATAGAGATTATTCGTCTGCGTCATAGGATGTCTCCCCGTTTGACAATCATGATCGCGGGCTAAACGCATGAAATAATGTAAGGTTCCGTAAGGGGAAGGACTTTAGGTGGCACTTCTGCTTTGGCGCAGGCTTTCGCGCTTTTCCAGAGCCATGCATCCCCACAATATGCCGAGCAGCAGGAAGAAATGCCGCCAGTGGTCGGTGTCAATGACGTTGCCGATCATCACATGCCCGACAAAGGTTACCCAGGAAATGATGAGAAACGGCTGCCAGGGCCGCTGGCGCAGCAGCAGTTTGAAGCAGGCGGCAATGGTCCAGCAGATCAGCGTGAGATAGATGACGAAGCCGAACCAGCCATGCGTGGTCAGGCTCTTCAGCCAGATATTATGTTCCGCGGCGGGAAAGATGTCGTCGAACACCATGGGGCCGATGCCGAGCGGATGTTCCATCGCCATCAGGAAACCGAGATAGTGGCGGGCAAAACGTCCGAGATGGCCGCCATCATAGGATTGCACCGCCGAGGCGCGGCTGGAGAACAGGTCTGCTACCTGCTTGAATTGCAGGGCGATGATGACGGCTGCCACCATCAATGCCACGGCGACGAGAAACAGAACGAGGATTTTCAGCCGGAATGCCGCCGTACGCTCTTTCAGCAGCATGACGAAAACCAGAAGCACTGCCGAAAACAGGAAAAGGCCCCATGCGGCGCGTGAAAACGACAGGAACACGGCAAGAGACAGAATGAGCAGGCCAAGGATCCGCCATGGCGCATGCATCGCCTTGCCGGAGAGCAGGCCGTAAATCAGGTACAGCGACGGCGTCACCAGGAAGGGACCGAAGACGTTCGGGTCCTGAAAGGCGCCCTTGGCGCGATCGTAAAGGGTAAAGACCTCGAAACCGGGAATGGCGTGAAAATATCCGATGATGCCGAGCAGGGAGGTAATCAACGCTGCGGCGAGCCAGGCCCGGAAAATCAGCAGCAGCCGCTGGTGCTTGTCCTCGATGATCGCAGCATAAAAAACCGAGGTCAGCGCCAGAAAGGTCGACACGGCGAGATAAAGCGGCCCCTCGTCGAGATTGGCCATGGTGGTCAGCGAAAGATAACCGCCGACATTGAAGGCAAGCAGCAGGCACAAAAGCAGGACGACGGTGCGCGAAAGGCGCAATCCCAGCAGGAACCAGATGGCTACTTGCCCCACCATCATCAGCTCATAGGGCGCCGGTTCGGAAATCACGAAGCCGGAAAGAAAGACGCCGAAGGCAATGAAGAACGCGCCGACCAGCCGCATGGCAGCAAGCGGTGCGTCAAAATCCGGTGCGTGCTGGTAACCGGTGTGGGTCAATAGGCATTTTCCGATTTGAGCAGCCGGATCGGCGTCAGGAACAGGATCTTGAGATCGAGAAGCAGCGACCAGTTCTCGATATAATAGAGATCGTATTCGGTGCGGAACTTGATCTTGTCGCCGTGGTCAATCTCACCACGCCAGCCATTGATCTGCGCCCAGCCGGTAACACCGGGCTTGACCTTGTGCCGGGCAAAATAATGCTCCACCACCTCGGTATATTTCAGGTCGCCCGTCTGGGCGTGCACGGCGTGCGGACGCGGCCCGACCAGTGAAAGATCGCCGTAAAGAACGTTGAAAAGCTGTGGCAGCTCGTCCATCGAGGATTTTCGCAGGAACCGCCCGACCGGCGTGACACGCGGATCGTTTTTCGTGACGGCCTTTTTTGCCGTGGGATCGCTGAGTTCCGTATACATGGAACGGAACTTCCAGACATTGATCGTTTCATTGTTGAAGCCATGACGCTTCTGCTTGAAGAACACCGGGCCTTTGGATGTCGTCTTGACGGCAATCGCCGCGCCAAGCATCACCGGCCACAACAGAACGATGCCGATAATGCTGAAGACGATGTCGAACACCCTTTTCCCCACCGAATCCCAGTCGCGTATCGGCTTGTCGAACACGTCGAGCATCGGCACTGCGCCGACATGGGAATAGGCGCGGGGGCGGAAACGCAATTTGTTGGCATGCGCCGCGATACGGATATCGACGGGTAGCACCCACAGCTTGCGCAGGAGCTGGAGGATACGCGCCTCGGCACTGAGCGGCAGGGCGATGATCAGCATGTCGAGCTTCGTCAGGCGGGCGAATTCCACCAGTTCCGCGAAGGTGCCGAGCTTGGGGTAGCCGGCAACCACATCGGGCGAACGCTCGCTTTTCCGGTCGTCGAAAATGCCGCAGATGCGGATATCATTGTCCGTTTGCTGTTCGAGCGAGCGGATGAGGTCCTTGGCGGCATCGCCGCCACCGACGATCACGGCGCGACGCTCCATCACGCCGTTGCGGCCCCAGTGGCGAATGGCGAAGCCGAGGATCAGCCGTCCGGTGAAAATGGCGATTGCGCCGGTGGCGTACCAGATGGCAAAAGTCTGCCAGGAATGCAGCGCTTCCGGCAAAAACAGGAGAAGGATGCCGGCGACGGTGACGAAGGACAGGCAGACGGCGCCCTGAATGCGGGCAAACATTTTCAGCGGCGCGCGCAGCGTCGGCAACTGGTAACAGTCGCCGGCCTGCAAAAGAAACACGCAAACCGCCGCGCCCAGCACCCCAATGCCGAAAACCGCAAGAAAGGTTTCAAGCCCCTGCCGCGCAGCGATGCCGTTGACGATGGCCGCGATGATCGCAAGCATCGAAAATTCGAGAAGACGCAATTGGCCGATGACCATGTTTGGCGAATGGTTGCCGGCGCGAAGCTGGTTGGCGATCTGCCGTGCAAGTGGATTGAGAACAACGCTTTCCGATGCGGAAGGCTCACCCGCATCCCGCCCGGAGATTTGCTGGCGCAACGTCGCCAGATCGAATTCAAGTCTTCCCTTGTCAGCCTTGGTCATTGCTTTGGTCCGCACCCTCCAGCCCATCGGCCCGAAAATCGGAATCGATTTTCGAAGGGAACGATGCGCAACTTCAAAGTGGTAGAGCACAGTTTTCGCATCCGTGCGGATACGTGCGCTCTACGAGCAGGAAACTAGCCGAAACATGCTAAGAAACGTTTATGATGAGTTTCTACAGGACGGCGGAATATACAATTAAAAATCGTGTTTTTGAAATGTTTCTACAGCGAAAGCAGGTGACGATAGAGCTTCATCATGTCGTCGGCCATGACAGGCGTTGAAAATTTCGCCTTGAAGCTGTCGGGGCGGGGCATCACCCGTTTTCCCCAGTCCGGGCTCTCTGCATCCTTGACCATTATCTTTGCCAGCGCATCAGCGTCTCCAGCCGGAACGAGCGCCTCGCTGTCTTCTCCCAGAACCTCAGCTATGCCTCCAACATGCGAGGCGATGACGGTTTTGCCCGCAGCAAGCGCTTCCAGCACGATGTAAGGCATCGCCTCGGCGCGTGAGGGGACGACAACAGTCGTCGCTAGCGCGAACGCCTGTCTCGCTGGCATGGCGGCGTGCATGGAAATGCGCTGCGAAAGTCCGGCCTTGACGATCATATCAGCATATTTGTCCCTGTCCGGCCCATCGCCCACAATGACGCCGGACATGGGCTGGCCGATGCTGCGTTCCATCTTGGCGAATGCCTTGATGAAGATGTCGGGGCCCTTCAGGTCACGCAGCATGCCGATATAGAGAAAGCGCGCTGCCCCTTCGCGGGCGGGCACGGTTTCAAACTCGCTTTCCTGCACGCCGTTATAGATCATCGCCGTGCGGGTGCGTGGTTTGCCGACCTTGTTTTCGTAGGTTTCCTGTTCGAAATTGCAAACGAAACACAGGGCGTCCGTGAAATGCTCCTGAAACCGCTCGATACGCAGGAACAGCTGCCCTTTAAGGCTTTTGCGATCGTAATGCAGGCTGCCGCCGTGCGGCGAATAGAGGCGGGCTACGCGATACTTGTTCACCCGCAACAGTGAGCCGATCAGCCGGGCCAGAGCGCCACCCTTGGCGCTGTGCCCATGCAAAATATCCGGCCGCAAACTTTTGATATGGTTGTAGGACTTAACGAGCGCCCACAGGTCACCGGGGCTGATCGAGCGCTTGATCGGCAGGCGGGTCAACCCTAGCTCCAGCATCGGGGCGATCTGCGCGAAAAGCCGTTCCTCATGCGCGCCGCCGGTCGAGCTGTCACAGACGATGCCGACCTTGTGGCCCTGCTTGACGTGTTCTTCGATCAGGTCGCGGACATGGCGGAACACGCCACCGACGGGAGAGCGGAAACAGTGAATGATGCGCAGGGGAGGACCGTCATCCGCCATGTCAGCCGCTCCGTTTTTCAGAAGAAGCGTTCACGCACATAGACCGTATCGCCCGCAAGAATTGGTGCGGTGATCCCGATCCTGCCGGTCATCACCTCGGTATTGATCTTGCGGGTGATATCGACATCGGCCTGATTGGCGCGTGGCGTGAAGCCGCCGGCGATGGCGATGGCGTTCTGCGCCGTCATGCCCGGCACGTAGGAATATTGGCCGGGACGGCCGACTTCGCCCATGATGAAGACGGGGCGATAACGATCGATCTCGATCGTCACATCGGGATCGCGCAGATAACCCTGACGCAACTTGGCGGCAATGGCGGCTTCGAGCTGCGGCAGCGTCTTGCCTCGGGCGGGAACCTGACCGACAAGCGGGAAGGCGACATAACCGGCCTGATCGACAGTATAGGTATTTGTCAGCTCGGTCTGTTCGAACACGTTGATGCGCAGCCTGTCACCGCTATCGACATGATAGGGCTGCAGGGCGCCCTCGTGAAACGCCTTGGGCGCAGGTTGATATGCCGCGCAACCGGAAAGGGCCGTTAGAACGGCAAGCGTCAGTGCGGTGACATGTCGTGATCCGGCGAGCGGCATCTCATCTGGCTCCGAGTCGAACTATGAGCATTCTTATCGTTCTGTTAGGGTTAATGGGCGGTAAACAGCCAGTCGCAAGGATGGTAATATCGGCTTTATTTCATCGGCTTCGTCACAATTAACTGTTGTGTTACCGGAAAGACTTAAACTTCGCGAAAATTGGCCTCTATATTTGAGCGCCCGAGGTGTATCTCGGTTACGGAGCCCGTATGAACGGCGATCGCATTGATGACAGGGATGTGGATATCGATCTCGCGCGGCTCGTCGCTGCCATATGGCAGCGCAAGGGCAGGATAGCGGCGATCACGCTGCTTGCCGGGGGCGCCGCCTTCGTTGTCGCAAGCATGATGTCGCCCGCTTACAAGGGCGAGGCGCGCGTCCTCATCGAATCGCGCGCGGCCTCCTTCGGTGCGTCGCAGCAGTCGAATGCGCCCGCCGAACCCGTGCTCGATGAATTGACCATCTCCAGCCAGGTGCAGATCCTGCAATCTGTTGACCTCATCAAGCAGGTCGCGAAAGATATGAAGCTTTATGAGCGGCAGGAGCTTGACCCGGCCGCGCGTCCTTCTCTCGTCTCGAAGCTGCTGGTTGCTGTCGGCGTCAAGAAAGATCCGCAGCAGGTGCCGCCAGAGGAACGGATACTGAAGGCGTTCCAGGAGAGGTTGCAGGTCTACCAGGTAGAAAGCTCGCGCGTCATCACGGTCGAGTTCTCGTCCGAGGACCCCATGCTTGCGGCAGCAGTCCCCAACGCGATGATGAAGGCCTATATCGCGCTGCAGAGCGGCGCGAAACTGGACACAAGCACGGAGGCGGCACGCTGGCTGGAGCCGGAAATCGCCAGTCTGCGTGAGAAGGTTCGCGATGCGGACAGGAAGGTCGCGGACTACCGCGCCTCGTCCGATATTCTGTCGGCAGGGCAGGGCGAAACGCTCGCCACCCGGCAACTCAGCGATATCTCGACCGAACTTGGCCGTATCCGCGGCGAGCGGGCGAATGCGGAGGCGCGGGCAGAAGGCGTGCGCAACGCGCTTTCGAGCGGCCGCCCGCTGGATACTTTCCCCGACGTCGTCGCCTCGCCGATGATCCAGAGACTGAAGGAAAGCGAGGCTGCCATGCGCAGCCAGATTTCCGATCTGTCTTCCTCGCTGCTGGAAGGCCATCCGCGTATCAAGGCGCTGCGCAGCCAAATTGACGGCATACAACGGCAGATTCAGGAAGAGACCCGCAAGGTGCTCGCAAGTCTCGAAAACGAGGCCAATGTGTCCCGCCTGCGGGAGCGGCAACTGGTTCAGCAATTGAATGTGCTGAAAACGGAAAGCGTACGCGCCGGTGAGCAGCAGGTTGGCCTAAACGACCTGGAGCGCGAGGCTTCGGCCCAGCGCCAGCTTCTTGAAACCTATCTCGCCCGTTACCGCGAGGCGACGTCGCGCGCCGGTTCAGCCGAATCCACGCCCGCCGATGCCCGCGTGATTTCAACGGCAGTGGAGCCGCGCGAACCCTACTTCCCGAAGACCGGCGCCATCACCATTGTCGTCACGCTGGCGGCCTTCCTTCTCTCCTGCATCGTCGTCATGCTCGTGGAACTGTTCACCGGGCGGGCGTTGAAGCCGGTTGGCAAGACCCATGTCCCGCCGCTGTCCGATCCACCACCGCCCGCGAGAGCGCGTGCTGACACGGATGAGACACCGGATACGCCGGAGCAACCGCTTCCCGCACGTGAAGAGGATGCGCCGCCTGCGGTTCGTTCCATGCCTGCCGCTGCCCGCCAGTCCATTGTCGAACAGGAAGCGCAGATACCGGTCGCAGCCGTTGCTGCCAAATCGGCCCTGCCGGTTGCAGACGCTGCGGCTGCGAAAGTGGACGCTGCGGAAGAAGAGATCGACAACGCCGACAATTTCTCGATCGACGCCGTCGCGTCTTTCCTCGCCACCCGTCTTGCCAAATCCGTCGCAGCGGTCGTGTCTCCAGCTGGTGATAGTGGTTCGACCACCACCGTCATGCTGGCGCGCGCCCTGTCCGAAATGGGCCGTTCGGTCGTTCTCGTCGATATGACGGCATCGGCCTGTCCGACGCGCCTGATGGCGCCTGAGACCGGACTGCCGGGCGTCATGGACCTTTTGGCGGGTGCCGCCGCCTTTGGCGAAACCATTCACGGCGACCGGCTTTCCGATGCCCATATCGTGCCGCGCGGCAATGCGCAGCCGCGTGAGGCCATGCGCGCGATCGACCGGTTGACCATGATCCTCAGCGCGCTTTCCGACGCCTATGACACGGTTCTCGTGGAATGCGGCGCGGTGCAGATATCGAGCCTTGAGAAAATGCTGCGCAATCTGCCGGCGGAAATCGTCGTGTCCGTTCCCGGTAATGATAGCGAATTGCTGGAAAAGACCCTCGGAGAACTGGTTGCCCACGGCTACGAGCAGGCATTGCCGATGACCGGCATGCGCAAACCGGACCGTCTGAGCGCCGCCTGAGATGCTGTGGCCGATAACCGGTCAGTCGGCAGCGGGCGTTGCGTCCATGCTCGGCCGACCGGCGCGGAAACGCTGAATGAACGCATAGAGTGCCGGATTGGATTTGATCAGGCTCTTTGTCCGGGCAATGGCAACGTAGGCAGAGGCTGCCGCGCGGCCCTTCAACGTCACCGGCAGGAAAATATCATGCTGCACGGTGAAAAGCGGACACCAGCTGCGCTTGTAGGGCTGGTCACCGACGCCGAAATCGAAGATCGCCGCATTTTCACTGCAAGCCCGTTCGATCATCAGCCAGAACAGCAGCTCACCGGGGCTGATTTCCGCGAAGGTCTCATCGATAGAACCGAACTGGCAGATGATGTGATCCTGCTTGCGCGAAAGGCCGGATATGGCAGCGATGAAACCTTCATTTTGACCATGCAGACGAATGGCGTGTATTTCCAGAAGACTGTCTGTGCCGATCTCCGGAAAATTTGCGAGGTCATAGAAAAAGTCTTTTACCGATTGATCGCGAAAAACATCCGGAATGCCCTGCGATGCGAACCGGGCTGCCTTCTGCCGGAAAAACGTCTGCAATAATTCGCACTTTTCCTGTGGCGAACGCGCGATCACATGGCTGTAACCACCCATTTCCTCGGCTCTCCGGCTCTGGATGCGGAATTTCTTCCGGCGCCTCTTGGCGTTGATCTGCCGAAGCGTGCTCTCAAAATTTGCCAGTAAGGGAATCTGGAAGGCCGGGTTCTGGTTTTCGACTGATGCCAGATGCGAGAGCGGGTTGGTCCTGCCGCGCCAGATCAGCGGTATGTTCTGCAAGGCAAGAATATCCGCCTGGCCACGCAGCAGCTTTCGCGCTTCGCGGGCAATGGCTGCTGCCGTTTTGTGGCTGGCTGCTTCGGCGAAGGACCGGTCGAAAAGCCCGGTATTGATATTGTTGAAACGGCCGCCGGGAAAACGTGCCTTGCGGATGCCGCCTTCCAGAACGATTTCGAGCGGCAGCAGGAACACGGTCTTTCCGCTTTGCCTGCCGCGAATGATGAGGAGGGGTCTGTCCTGCGTTTGCGCCCAGATGGAGCACCAGCCATAACCCTGATGCAGCGAATTGAGCGGGTCGCTCTCCAGCTGTTCCCAGTCGGCGCGGATAGTGGAGGCATCGTCGACGAGATCGATAGCCAGGCGATCGGCGCCCCGCCGCTCGTTTTGCACGGCGGCTGGTCCTTCACCCTCGCTGACTATGACCGGCGCTTCAGCCGCCATCCACGCTCTCCGGTTGTTTCGGTGAGACTATATCGTTGAGCGGCAAACAAGAGGTTTATAAAATTGCGACCTCTGGATGTCCCGTAGAAGGCAGGTGCCTATTCCTGTTTTTTGGAGCCGGCCATCCATTTGATGACCAGCATGGCGGGCAGTATCCACAAAAGCCCACTCAGCACGAAGTAGGCAAGATGCACCCACCATGGAGATTGCGCCAGCGTCGCCGACGCGATGGCCGTCGCCGCTACGGCGTAGATGACGACGAGGCAGATGATGACGATGGTGCCGATGAGCGATCTGAGGCGAGGGTGCATGAAATCTTCCGTAACCGAGCATGTATCCCAAAAGTGTCATCGGTTTTGGGGAAAAGACATGCGTAAAACAAAAAATCTAGATCGTCGTGGTGATTCGAAGCAGAGACAGGACGATCTAGTGTCTGGCGCAACTATACCGCCGCGACCGGATGCCGCAAACCCTGAGGCCTTGTTTTGTGGTGCCGGTTGGGGCTAATCAACATGACTGTATGATGGAGACCTCAAAGATGCATTCGAGCGGCATGACGATGGCAAATGGTTCTGCGGAAATGGTGGTGGAGGCTGCCCTGCAGAAGCAGGAGAAGGATCGCCGCCTGCTGCGCATCTGGCTGCGCGTCGTTCTCTTCACGCTGTTCTGTCTCGTGCTTGTCGGCGGCGCCACGCGGCTGACCGAGTCTGGCCTGTCAATTACCGAATGGAAGCCCATCCACGGCGCCATTCCGCCGCTTTCAGTTGCCGAATGGGAAGAGGAATTCCAGCTCTACAAGCGTATTCCCCAATATCAGGAAATCAACCGGGGCATGTCGCTCGATGAGTTCAAGACGATCTTCTGGTGGGAGTGGGCGCATCGACTGCTTGCCCGCGCCATCGGTCTCATCTTCGCCCTGCCACTCGCCTTCTTCTGGCTGACCGGCCGCATCGAAAAGCGCTTGCGCCTGCCGCTCATCGGCCTTCTGGGACTTGGCGGCTTTCAGGGCTTCGTCGGCTGGTGGATGGTGTCTTCCGGCCTCGTCAACCGTACAGATGTCTCGCAATATCGCCTGGCAACGCATCTGACGATCGCGTGCCTCATCTTTGCGGGCTGCATGTGGATATTGCGCGGCCTGTCGCACCATTCGCCCGATGCTGCCAATGAAACGACCGGCCGCCGTTTTGCCGCGCTGCTGACCTTCCTCTGTCTGTTCCAGATTTATCTCGGCGCGCTGGTGGCGGGGTTGAATGCCGGCCTGTCCTACAACACGTGGCCGCTGATGGACGGCTCCCTGGTGCCCGGCGATCTTTTCCTGCAACAGCCCTGGTGGATCAACTTGTTCGAAAACCCGAAGACGGTGCAGTTCGTCCACCGCCTCGGCGCCTATACGCTGTTTGCCGCCACGCTGTGGCATATGGTGTCCTTGGCTCGCGCCTTGCCCGGCACGCCGCATGCCCGCCGCGCCGTGCTGTTCTTCGTGTTGATCTCCATTCAGGCGGCGCTCGGCATCACCACGCTTCTGATGCATGTGGACATTCATGTGGCGCTCGCCCATCAGGGCATGGCGCTGCTGGTACTTGGTTTTGCAGTCGCCCATTGGCGAGGCTTCCTCGGCGAATACCCGGCACCTGTCGCGGTTGAGATCAGGGACTGAAAACCCTTAAAATTGCTTCAGGACAGACTTGATGGTTGTCGCGACGGCCAGTTCGTCGTCGCGTTCGCGCGTGTTGCCATCTTCCTCGTGCCATGCTGCCGAAAGGCAGCCGTAGGCGAAGGCATATTGCAGAAGCACCCGTTCGTCCCGTTTGAGCGCTTTCGCAAAAATCGACGCCATGGAGGCGATGCGTGCCTCGCTGCGTGTCAGATCGAAGCGGTCGAGCGGATTGGAGAACATGTTGGCGACGTCGAGTGCTTCATCGCCGATCAGGCCTGCCGGGTCGATGATGATCCAGCCACGCGCACTGCGCATGATGTTTTCGTGATGCAGATCGCCGTGCAGCGGTCGAATATTGCTTTGGTGCCCGATAAGCTCCTCGGCAAGCGAAGCGGCTTCGATATAGGGGCTGTTCGTGCCTTCGCTGCGATCGTGCTCGGCTTTACGGAACAGACTTTCGAAATATTGCGGCAGCGTCAGCAGGCTTGCTGGTGGCGTCTGCGTTGAAGGCTGGTGATAGTGAAGGAGAACGTCAGCGGCGATTGCGGTCGTGGCATCATCGTCGCCGTCGCGGAAAAGCACGTCGCGCAATGTCTCATTGCCGGCATGTTCCATGAGCAATATGTCGTCGGAGCGATCGAGCAGCTTCACGCAGCCGACACCTGCCCGCCATTCGATGAAATCCGCCCCGCGAAGGCTGTCTTTCAGAACCTTGTGTTTAAGTACCTTGGCGATGGCAAGGGAACCATTGCCAAGTCTGACTTCGTAAACCACCCCGGCCGGCGTATCGGCAATCTGTTTTGCGGCCTCGATATTCCACGAGGCCGGAAAAAAGGGGATAGCTCGGCTCACGCAAAAAGCCTCATGCCGAGAGCATCAGCTCCATGTTCTGGACAGCCGCACCCGATGCGCCCTTGCCGAGATTGTCGAGCAGCGCGACGAGATTGATGTGTTCGCCGCCCGGCGTGCCGAAGACGAACAGCTTCATCGTGTCCTTGCCCGCCAGTTCCTCGGCATCGATGCGGGACAGCCCCTTGCTTTCGGCAAGTGGAACGACGCTGACGATGTCCTGTCCGGCATAATGGGCGGTGAGCGCGGCATGCACGGTCTCGATGGTCGCGCCGTCCTTGAGGTCGGCGGCAAACAGCGGAACCTGCACGATCATGCCCTGCGGGAAGCGCCCGACGGAGGGTGCAAACAGCGGCGCGCGGTCCAGCTGGCCGTGAATGGTCATTTCCGGCACGTGCTTGTGTGCAAGCGTCAGGCCATAGAGGAAGTTGTTGGCACTGATCGCATCTTCCCTGCTCTGATCTTCCATCTGCGCGATCATCTGCTTGCCGCCGCCGGTATATCCGGACACGGCGTTGACGCTGACGGGATAACCATCGGGCAGAATGCCGGCGGCGCGCAGCGGACGAAGAAGGCCGATCGCGCCGGTCGGGTAGCAGCCCGGATTGGCGACGAAGCGGGCGGAACGAACCTTTTCGCCCTGTTCCTTGTCCATTTCGGCAAAGCCGTAAGCCCAGTCCTTATGGATACGATAGGCGGTCGAGGTGTCGATGATGCGGACATTGTTGTTGCCCGCCACCATGGTGACAGCTTCTCTGGAAGCATCATCCGGCAGGCAGAGAATCGAAATGTCGGCGTTGTTGAGCATGTCCTCGCGGATAGCGGCGTTGCGGCGCTCGGCTTCGGGAATGGACAGCAACTCGATATCGCGGCGACCAGCAAGGCGCGTGCGGATCTGCAGACCCGTTGTGCCGTGTTCGCCATCGATGAAGATCTTCGCTGTCATGTCCTTGTCCTGACTTTTCAGAGGGTTGCGAGTGTAATCGGATTCAGTTTGCTAAGCGCCCGGGCGTCGGTTCAGCCGGCCTTCGCCAGCCGTTCGGCGCGCAGGCCAAGCATATACATTGCAACGGTCGCTCCGGCAATGGCAGTGATATCAGCATGGTCGTAAGCGGGCGCGACCTCCACCACATCGGAGCCGCGAATATCGAGCTGCCCGAGTCCGCGAAGGACGGACAATATCTTGGCGCTTGTCGGCCCACCGGCCACAGGCGTACCGGTTCCGGGCGCGAAGGCTGGATCGAGGCAATCGATATCGAAGGTCAGATAGGTGGGCATGCCTGCCGTGTGCTTGATGATCAGCGAGGCGATGTCGCTCGCCCGCATCTCCTCCACCTCGTAACCGTGGAGAATGCGGATGCCGAAATCCTCAGGCGCATGGGTGCGAATGCCGATCTGGATGGAACGATCGGCATCGATCAGACCATCGCGCACGGCGCGGGCCACGAAGGAACCATGGTCAATGCGTTTGCCGTCGTCGAACCAGGTATCCTGATGCGCATCGAAATGCACCAGCGCCAGCGGGCCGTGCTTTGCCACATGCGCCTTCAGCAGCGGCCAGGTGATGAAATGGTCGCCGCCAAGCGTCAGCAGATAATCCGTCTTGGAGATGATCTTGCGCGCTTCCTTTTCGATCGTATCAGGCGTTTTCCAGTGATTGCCGTAGTCGAGCAGGCAGTCGCCATAATCGATGGTCGGCATATGGGCGAAAAGATCGCGGGCAAAGGGATATTGCGGGTCGTTGTCGAAAATCGCGGAGGCGCGGCGGATCGCCTGCGGCCCGAAGCGTGCACCCGGCCTGTTGGATGTCGCTGCATCAAAGGGGACACCCCAGACGGCCGTCGATACGCCCTTGAGGATCTTGGTATATTTGCGCCGCATGAAGGAGAGGACGCCCGCATGGGTCGGGTCGGTCGCAGCCGATGTCAGCGTTGCTGCGGTGAAGGCATGGTCGATGGTTTTTGATGGCATTGATCACCCCATTGCGGTTTGCGCTGAGGGTGCTGTCTTCTCGCCGAAAAAACAAGGAGGATGGCAATGAAAAAAGGCGGAGCCGAAGCCCCGCCTTTTCGAAGTTTTGAACGAACGGTTCCGAGAAGCGATTAGCGCTTGGAGAACTGGAACGAACGGCGGGCCTTGGCCTTACCGTACTTCTTACGTTCGACAACGCGGCTGTCGCGGGTCAGGAAGCCACCCTTCTTCAGAACGGCGCGCAGGCCCGGTTCGAAGTAGGTGAGGGCCTTGGACAGACCGTGACGAACGGCACCGGCCTGACCGGACAGACCACCACCGGCAACGGTAGCGATGATGTCGAACTGGCCCGTGCGTGCAACGGCAACGATCGGCTGCTGAAGGATCATCTGCAGAACCGGACGTGCGAAATACGTGGTGAAATCGCGGCCGTTGATGATGATCTTGCCAGAACCCGGCTTTACCCATACGCGGGCAACGGCGTTCTTGCGCTTGCCGGTCGCGTAGGAGCGGCCGAGAGTGTCAACCTTGCGGACGTGCACGGGAGCAGAAGCTTCCGATGCAGGGGCGAGGTCTTTCAGAGAGGAAAGATCGGCCATTATCAGGCGCTCCTTACGTTCTTCTTGTTGAGCACGGCTACGTCGAGAACGACGGGCTGCTGTGCTTCGTGCGGGTGGTTCGAGCCGGCGTAAACGCGCAGGTTCTTCATCTGACGACGGCCGAGCGGGCCGCGCGGGATCATGCGCTCGACGGCCTTTTCAACGACGCGCTCCGGGAAGCGACCTTCGATGATCTGGCGAGCCGTACGCTCCTTGATGCCACCCGGGTGACCGGTGTGCCAGTAGTACTTCTTGTCGGAGTACTTGTTGCCGGTGAAGGCAATCTTTTCCGCGTTGATGACGATGACGTTGTCGCCATCATCGACGTGGGGGGTGTAGGTGGCCTTGTGCTTGCCGCGCAGGCGGGTTGCAATGATGGTGGCGAGGCGACCAACAACGAGGCCTTCGGCGTCGATGATGACCCACTTCTTCTCCACCTCAGCAGGCTTCTGAACGAAAGTAGACATGGATTTCACTTTCTAACGTGGACCCGTCATCCTCTTTTAAAGTAAGAGCATACGGGCGTTTCTTGTTGCTTGGTTTGGTCACCCGAAGGCGACCGCAAATGACCATATTCCCTTTGGAATCCGATCTGGCGCGCTTATACGGTGTGCTGGATGAAGCGTCAATATGACGGATTTTGCTGACTGTAAAAATAAATCAATAAAAACAATGGTTTATTTATGTGGTATTATTTTACCCCATAGATTCACCTGTTTCATCCCAGCCGCATGACCAGAACACCCGCTGCGATGATGCCGCCAGCGAGATAACGCCAGACGCTGGCGCGTTCTTTGAGGATGACGACGGAGATCACCAGCGCAAACAGAATTGAGGTTTCGCGCAGCGCCGCGACGACGGCGACGGGGGCCTTGGTCATGGCGTAGAGCGCCAGCCCGTAGGAGAGGATGGAGCCGCCGCCGCCGATCAGGCCGCGCCACCAGTTTCGCCGCACATGCTGCGTAACGGCGCTTACGCCGCGCTGGTAAAAGGCGAAACCAAAGAGGAGGACGGGCGGCAGAAGCGACATCCACAGCGTATAGGAAATCGCATTGCCGGAAAGCCTTGCGCCGACACCATCAACGAAGGTGTAGGAGGCAATCACGAAGGCGTTGATGAGCGCGACAATGATCGCCTTTCCGCCGCCGCGCCGCGCCTCGAAGGCAAGCGTCAGGATGCCGCCGGAAATGATGGCAATCCCGGCAAGCGCAAGCGGGCTTAAAATCTCGCCGAGGAAAAGGCTGCTCGTCGCTGCGACGATCAGCGGCGCCACGCCACGCATGACGGGATAGACGAGGCCGATATCGCCGATCGTATAGGCGGCGGCGACTAGGCGGAAATAGGCAAATTGCAGAACGGCCGAGGCGATGAGAAAGGGAATGGCCACCGGCGCAGGAAACGGCAGGAAGGGCAGGAAGGGTAAAGAACAAGCTGCGGCGCCCGCCGCGATCAGCGAGGCGTCCAGCGACTTGTCGGATCCGGATTTTACCAGCGCATTCCATCCGGCATGCAATATCGCGCCCAGAAGCACCAGAATTAGAATGTCAAATGTCACGATAGAGACTCGCTCATGGGCTATTCCAGGCAACCTACAGCATCGGCTTGAAAACCGGAATCCATTTTCCGTGGTGGCTGTGGGAGACGCAAATCCTCCTGTCGTAAGCGGTTGCTTCTTTGCAGATTATGACGCGTGTCAAGTTTCGGGTTTGTGCGTGTTGCGGGATGGAGTGGGTAACTGTGCGAGAGGCGATATGCGGCCGTGCTCACGATTTCATCAGCAGGACATACGCGCCGATGCCGGATGCACAGCTTATGGTTTTGCTGTGGAACGTGTTTTTTGCAAAAATGCGACCGATTGCGGCGATTATTCCTGCTCAAAATTGCCCATATCCAGAAGATAAAACTGTATCAATCAAGCGAGCACATGCAGGCTCAAAATGAAAAGAAGTTTCAATTCATTACTGAATGGCTCGCTACAACGTTACAGTTTTACCTATAACTTGATTTACAGAATAACTTTCTGAAAATTAGATACGCCTAATGCATCGGTGAACGGAATGAAAACAAACAGGAGACGAAGGGCGCATAAGATGCACGCAAATGTTGTTTCAGCAAATATTCATCGAAATGTATGCTTTTGAAAAACTGGATAAAAATACTCAGCACAACGCCGCTTAAGGTGTTTTTGTGAAATCATTTTGCGCAAACTAGGTGTACTTTCGTGACACCACGAGTCCGGCTTGTTCAATATTTTCATTCGGGCAGGGGTTCAAGAGAAGGATGAGGGTTCCTAGATTTAGGAAAGCGGCCGCAAAAAAGCGGTGCGAAAAGCTCGTCCGCGGATTTATGCGGGAGAGGCAATTCTCGCTGGGCCATTGAGCGTCGAGCCGGCGCATGAGGTCCTTGAACCGCGCGATATGGCAGAGGGAAAAGTTGACATGCAGCATGATACCTATGAACCGGATTACCTCAGAAAAATTCTGACGGATGTCAGGACCATCGCCCTGCTTGGCGCCTCTCCCAATCCGGATCGGCCGAGCCACGGCGTCATGCGCTTTCTGCTGTCCAAGGGTTACCGCGTGTTTCCGGTCAATCCCGGTCAGGCGGGCAAGGAGATATTGGGGCAGAAAGTGTATGCGCGGCTTGCCGACATTCCGGAACCCGTTGATATGGTCGATGTGTTCCGGGCGCCGGAATATTTGTCGGCAATTGTCGAAGAGGCGATATTGCTGCCGCAGCGGCCATCGGTGATCTGGGGCCAGCTGTCGGTCAGAGACGACAATGCGGCGGCCAAGGCCGAGGCCTACGGCATGAACGTGGTGATGGACCGTTGCCCCGCAATTGAGTATCCGCGTCTCAATATTGTGCGATAGTTGGTACGGATTGGACTTATCATTTGGCGGCAAGGCATTATGATCCCTCCAAAATATCATTGGAGGAAACATCATGCCGAGCAGCAATCCCGGGTTCTCAACGTTGGCCGTGCACGCGGGCGCACAGCCCGATCCGACCACCGGTGCGCGCGCGACGCCGATCTACCAGACAACGGCCTATGCCTTCCGTGACGCCGATCACGCAGCCGCGCTGTTCGGATTAAAAGAGTTCGGCAATATCTACACGCGCATCATGAACCCAACCCAGGCGGTTCTGGAGGAGCGTGTCGCAGCGCTTGAAGGCGGCACGGCGGCACTTGCCGTTGCATCCGGTCACGCCGCGCAATTGCTGGTTTTCCACACATTGCTGCAACACGGCGACAATTTCGTCGCGGCACGCCAACTTTATGGCGGCTCCATCAATCAGTTCGGCCACGCCTTCAAGGGTTTCGACTGGCAGGTGCGCTGGGCCGATGCGGCTGATCCGGCCACTTTCGAACGGCAGATCGACGACCGCACACGCGCCATCTTCATCGAAAGCCTCGCCAACCCGGGCGGCACATTCGTGGATATCGCCGCGATTGCAGATGTCGCCCATCGTCACGGCCTGCCGCTCATCGTCGATAACACCATGGCAAGCCCCTATTTGTTGCGGCCGCTGGAACATGGCGCGGATATCGTATTGCATTCGTTGACGAAATTCCTCGGCGGCCATGGCAATTCCATGGGTGGCATCATCGTCGATGGCGGCACTTTCGACTGGTCGGCCACGGATAAATATCCGTCGCTGTCGCAGCCCCGCCCAGAATATTCCGGCGTCGTGCTGCACCAGACCTTCGGCAATTTCGCCTTCGCGATTGCCTGCCGCGTTCTTGGCTTACGCGATCTCGGCCCTGCGATCTCGCCCTTCAATGCCTTCCTCATCCTCACGGGCATAGAGACCCTGCCGCTGCGCGTTCAGCGCCACTCCGATAATGCGCTGGCCGTCGCCAAATGGCTGAAAGCGCACCCCAAGGTGGGCTGGGTGCATTATGCCGGGCTGGAGGACAGCGACAACTACGCAATCCAGCAGCATTATTCGCCAAAGGGCGCTGGTTCCGTCTTCACCTTCGGCATCAAGGGCGGTTATGCCGCCGGCAAGGCGCTGGTGGAAGGTCTGCAACTCTTCTCCCATCTCGCCAATATCGGCGATACACGCTCTCTCGTCATCCACCCGGCTTCCACGACACATGCGCAGCTGACACCGGAACAGCAGACGGCGGCGGGTGCCGGACCGGATGTGGTGCGCCTCTCGATCGGCATCGAGGATGTCAAGGACATCATCGCCGATCTCGAACAATCGCTTGCGAAGCTCTGAGAGACCGGGGTCGTCATGACGAATTTTCTCGCATTCGAAGATACACGAACCGCTACGGCCAGTGATGTCGAGGCGGAGGTGGAGCACAGTGCACCCGCACCGGAAAGGCTGATTTCCGGCGACCCCAAATTCACCACGTGGAATCTGGAGGAAGCGCCCGGTGGCATCTATGCCGGCATCTGGCAGTCGACACCCGGCAAATGGCGGGTGGTCTATGACGAATGGGAATATTTCAACATTCTCGAGGGTCACTCGATCCTGACGGAGGATGGCGGATCCCCGCGCGACCTGAAACCGGGCGACAGGCTGGTCCTGCGGCCGGGCTTCAAGGGAACCTGGGAGGTCGTCGAAACGACCCGCAAGGATTATGTCATCCGGTTGTAGGGGCCGGATGATTTCTATTGGTCCATCGCCGGGATAAAGGTTGTTCCCGGCGTGGCTGTCACCAGCTGAGATCGAGCCGTTCCAGACCATGGAAGTGATAGACGTCCTTGACCCTGGGTGGCTCGGCAATCTTCAGTCCCGGCAGTCGCTTGAAAAGCAGAGGCAAGGCTAGGTTCAGCTCCAGCCTTGCCAGCGGCGCGCCAATGCAGAAATGGATGCCGGCGCCGAAGGAGACGTTGGCGCCTTCGTTTCGGTCCGGCCTGAATGCCAGGGGATCGGAAAACTTGGCCGGATCGAGATTGGCGGCCGCCAGAATGAGGCTGACCTTGTCGCCGCGTTTGAATTCCACGCCATCGATCTCGACCGGCTCCAGAACCCAGCGCTGGAAAATATGGACGGGCGCGCAGATACGCAGCGTTTCTTCCACCGTGCGTTCCGTTGCCGTCTCGTCGTGGAAAAGTGTGTCGGGCGAGATGCCGCTTTCCAGAATGATGCGCACGGAATTGCCGATCTGGTGCACCGTCGCCTCGTGCCCGGCGTTCAACAGAACGATGGTGGTCGAGATCAGCTCGTCGTCGGTCAGATACTGGCCCTTGTGCTCCGTATGGATCATGTGGCTCAGCAGATCGTCTTTCGGCTCCGCCCGGCGCTCCGCGATCACACTGCGCACATAGTCTGAAAACTCATGTGCGGCCCTGTCGGCCAGAAGCTCGTCCTCGGGCGTGCGCTTGAACATGTACATGCCGACATAGGCATGTGACCATTTCAAAAGCTGCGGTCCCATTTCCTCGGGAATGCCGATCATGCGCGCGATCATCGTGACCGGGATGATATCGGCATAGGAAGAAAGCAGTTCCGTCTCGCCGTTTCTTTCGAAGGCGTCGATCAGCCGGTTGGCGAGTTCCTCTATTTCTGGCTTCATCTTGTCGACATGCCGCGAAACGAAAGCGCGGTTGATGAGGGTGCGCAGCCGTGTGTGTTCCGGCGGCTCCAGCTCCAGAAGCGAGTGCTGCTCTGCGGCGTCGAAATGCTTCACATGCTCGAGCGGCTCTGCCAGACCGATCTCCTCGCGGCTCGCAACATGCAGGATCTGCCGTCCGAACCGGCGGTCGCGCAGGAGGGCGCTGACATGGTCGTATTCGGTGAAAAACCACTGCCGCTGCTCTTCCCAATAGAAAGTGGGACATTGGGCATGCAGGGCAGCATAAACCGGGTTCGGATCGTTGTAGAAAGCCGGATTGCGGGCATCGAGTGAAACACGACGCGTGGCGGGATCGATTTTGAGAAAGGGAAATGTCGCTGTCATGTCCATGGTTTATTCCGCGCGCCGCACTTTGGGAAGGGCGTGAAAATGCCGTTTCGTGTGTTTATCCGCATGTCACTGTGCGGTTACTTTGTCACCGGTTGGCGATGGCCGCTATCCGGTTCAGCGCCGCAACCTGCCGGTTGGCATTGTTGTCCATCGGGTTTTCGTCCCGGTCCGGAGAGGGGACGACAACATTGGCTGAATTGACGTGGATCACGGTGCGGTTGCGGCCGGCCTTCTTGGCCGCGTAAAGCGCGCGGTCGGCCTCCGTCATCATCACGCTCAGATCCGCATCCTTGATCATGGCTTCGGATATGCCGACGCTGGTCGTGACCTCGATGTTTTCGCCGCGTGCGCTGATCTTCGAAAGGCGCAGGTTGCTGCGGATGGCTTCCGCAAGCGTCACGGTGCTGGAGGGGCTTTCCACTTCGGCGACGAGCGCGAATTCTTCTCCGCCCATCCTGACGAACAGGCCGCGCTCACCGATGACCCGCTGCGCCATATTGCAAAAATGCACAAGCACCGCGTCTCCCGACTGATGGCCGTATTTGTCGTTGATCTTCTTGAAATGGTCGATGTCAAACAGCGCCAGCGCCACGTAACGGCTGGAGCCGGGCGACCTTTTTTTGATGTGTTCGAACTCTTCAAGCAGCCCTCGCCGGTTGAGGACGCCGGTCAGGTGGTCGGTCATGGCCAGCCGGTGCAGGCGGGTTTCCGTGTCTTCCATGATGATCTTGGCGCTCATCATGACGATGATGGTAAAGCCGAGAATGCCTGAAAAGGCGAGCGCTGCCGTCAGCGGAATGGCGTTGGGGGCGGCGGCGTTGACGGGAATGACGATGGACGCCACGAGCGCCCCGCAAAACGCCTGCACGATGAAGGTGGCCGCCAGCACCTTGCGGCTGAATGACGCGCGTGCCTTGCTGGCCAGAAGAATGCCGGCCAGCATGAAATAACCGGTGGCGGCACAGATGTGATAGAGCAGGATGCGCGGGACCATGTTTTCGCGTACGGGGCCGATCAGCATGCCCGCCACCCATAACAGCGCCGGAATGGCGATCCAGCCGGCGGTCTTGCGCTGTTCGAAGGACAGGAGACCGGCGAGCCAGAAACTGAAGGCCGAAAGGGCAAGCGTATTGCCGACTTCGATCGACAGGAAGTTGGGAATATCGCCGCGCAGCGCCACCATCACCGTGCCGGCGCTCGTTGCGGCAAAACCGGCGGCGAAATAGATATTGTGCCGGCGGGCAGGGCGGTGCAGCCACAGGGTTCCCAGCAGCAGGGCAAGGGTCAGCGTTTCCGACGCCCAAAGCAGCATGCCCGTCTTTGCATCCAGCATTGCAAAATCCTATCTGCGCTATCATGCCGTAAAAGCGGTTCGCGGCACGATGTGCGCAATGCCCGCCGAATTGGTGGAGATGCCATTTCGCCTCAAAAGAGGCTCCCGCCCCCTGACGGGAAACCGGAAATTCGCGGGCGTAGTATCAGCCGCAAATACCTAACGAGTTCTTGCCAGTGAGAAGTTATATCTGGGCAACACACCGGTTTTTGCGTTTGCGGTTTGCTCCTGTTAAAAAATAATGCGGGCGACAGAGAATGGTCCGGTTGGCATCGGCTTGTCCATAGCCGTTACCCCGCGGGTGGAAAACGCCCGTAAACGCTGTTGAGCCGTTAAGGATATGCGGCTTCGTGTCTTGAAGTACCGGGCAGGGACACTCTATGTAGGGAGAACGAAGGTTAGAAGTGATTCCGGAGCGGTTTTCCGCGAAGGGCAGAGTTTGACAAAGGACGGACATGAAAAATCCAGTTGATACCGCCATGGCTCTGGTGCCGATGGTCGTAGAGCAGACCAATCGCGGCGAACGCTCCTATGACATATTTTCCCGTCTTCTCAAGGAACGCATCATTTTCCTCACCGGACCGGTGGAAGACCAGATGGCCTCGCTCGTCTGCGCGCAGCTGCTTTTCCTCGAGGCTGAAAACCCGAAGAAGGAAATCGCGCTCTACATCAATTCGCCGGGTGGCGTCGTGACCGCCGGCATGGCGATCTACGATACGATGCAGTTCATCCGCCCTGCCGTTTCTACGCTTTGCGTCGGCCAGGCCGCATCCATGGGCTCGCTGCTTCTGGCCGCTGGCGAAAAGGGAATGCGTTTCGCAACTCCGAACGCCCGCATCATGGTGCATCAGCCCTCCGGCGGCTTCCAGGGGCAGGCTTCGGATATCGAGCGTCACGCCCGCGACATCATCAAAATGAAGCGTCGCCTTAATGAAGTCTACGTGAAGCACACCGGCCGTACGCTGGAAGAGGTTGAAAAAACCCTTGATCGCGACCACTTCATGGATGCCGACGAGGCCAAGGACTGGGGTGTGATCGACAAGATCCTCACCTCGCGCCAGGAAATGGAAGGCGCCGCCGCGAATTAAGGCGCGACGCTTTTTGACGGTTGTTTAACCCCGCAAAGTAATTTCGGGGCTTTCAACCGCAACAGAAAGCGATATTAGTATATATAAAGGCTGTGTTGAATTTTTATGACGTGGCCTTTGGTTTGATGGGGAATTCGTTGCAGCCGGTTGTCAGCTCATGTATCTGATACCGGTTAGTACCCCGGGAAACGAGGCGGATACGGCGATGCACCCAAGGGCGGCCGTATCGGCGGGCGGTAAGTTGACCGCGATCCGTTTGGCGGACCTGCGGCGTGCTGGAAGGAAAGTGATATGAGCAAAGTCAGCGGCAGCAACGGCGGCGACTCTAAGAATACACTCTATTGTTCATTCTGCGGCAAGAGCCAGCACGAAGTCCGGAAACTCATTGCCGGACCGACGGTATTCATCTGCGATGAATGCGTCGAATTGTGCATGGACATCATCCGCGAGGAGAACAAGACGTCGATGGTGAAGTCGCGCGAGGGTGTTCCAACCCCGCAGGACATCATCAAGATCCTCGACGAATACGTCATCGGCCAGAAGCAGGCGAAAAAGATCCTGTCGGTGGCCGTTCACAACCATTACAAGCGCCTCGCGCACGCCTCCAAGAATGGCGATGTCGAGCTTGCGAAGTCGAACATCATGCTCGTCGGTCCGACGGGTTGCGGCAAGACCTATCTTGCCCAGACGCTCGCCCGCATCATCGACGTTCCCTTCACGATGGCAGACGCAACGACGCTGACCGAAGCCGGTTATGTCGGCGAGGACGTGGAAAACATCATCCTCAAGCTGTTGCAGGCTGCGGATTACAATGTTGAGCGCGCCCAGCGCGGCATCGTCTATATCGACGAAGTCGACAAGATCTCCCGCAAGTCGGATAACCCGTCGATCACGCGTGACGTGTCGGGCGAGGGCGTTCAGCAGGCGCTTCTGAAGATCATGGAAGGCACGGTCGCTTCCGTTCCGCCGCAGGGCGGCCGCAAGCATCCGCAGCAGGAATTCCTGCAGGTGGATACGACCAACATCCTGTTCATCTGCGGCGGCGCGTTTGCCGGCCTGGACAAGATCATCTCGGCCAGGGGCGAAAAGACCTCGATTGGCTTCGGTGCGACCGTCAAGGCGGAAGACGATCGCCGCGTTGGCGAGGTGTTGCGCGAACTGGAGCCGGAAGATCTGGTGAAATTCGGTCTTATTCCGGAATTCATCGGCCGTCTGCCGGTTCTGGCGACGCTGGAGGACCTTGATGAGGATGCGCTGATCCAGATCCTGTCCGAGCCGAAGAACGCGCTGGTCAAGCAGTATCAGCGTCTGTTCGAGATGGAAGATGTGGAACTGACCTTCCACGAGGACGCGTTGCGCGAGATTGCCCGCCGGGCGATTACCCGCAAGACGGGTGCCCGCGGTCTGCGCTCGATCATGGAAAAGATCCTTCTGGATACCATGTTCGAACTGCCGACGCTGGAAGGCGTGCGCGAAGTGGTGATCTCCAACGATGTCGTCAGCGGCATCGCTCGCCCGCTCTACATCTATGCGGATCGTCAGGAAGAAAAGGCCAATGTTTCGGCTTGATTGACCGATCCGACGCTTTGATGAATTCAAAAGGCCCGCACTCGTGTGGGCCTTTTCTGTTGTGGCAGGTGCGAAACTTGCCGCTAACTTGGAGTAACCCGATTTTGCGTTTGGAGCGGATTGCGCTTTGCTGATAAAGTCTTAAAACTGATTTGCAGCGCGATATGACGGAAATGTGAATTACCGTCGGCGACCCGGTTCCTGATCCTGTGGGATAACCGGAAATGTCGGGAGTAATAGCCGGCGCTGTATTTGTTTGAATTTTACGGCCGTGCCGTTGCGCGGGGTCGTCTCTTCCGGTGACTTGAAATCGGCGTTCCGAAACTCCACTTTCAGTCTCGAGAAATGAATATGCCGGACGCCCCAAGACGTCAGGCAAAGTGTCCTGAAAGGGACCATGAAAGGAAATGATATGACGAACATCACGTCTGCGGCATCCGGCGGTATCTATCCGGTACTTCCCCTGCGCGACATTGTCGTTTTCCCGCATATGATCGTTCCCCTGTTCGTCGGGCGGGAAAAATCCATTCGCGCTCTCGAAGAGGTCATGGGCTCGGACAAGCAGATCATGCTTGTTACCCAGATCAACGCCAGCGATGACGATCCGTCCCCGGAAGCCATCCACAAGGTCGGCACGGTCGCTAACGTTCTCCAGCTGCTGAAGCTGCCTGACGGCACCGTGAAGGTGCTTGTGGAAGGCAAGGGTCGCGCCCAGATCGAGGCCTATACAGACCGCGAGGATTTCTACGAAGCGTCTGCGACGCCGCTGCAGGAGCCTGCGGAAGACCCGGTTGAGATCGAGGCGCTGTCGCGTTCCGTTGTTTCGGAGTTCGAGAGCTATGTGAAGCTCAACAAGAAGATTTCGCCCGAGGTTGTCGGCGCTGCCGGCCAGATCGACGATTATTCGAAGCTGGCCGACACTGTTGCGTCGCACCTGTCGATCAAGATCACCGAAAAGCAGGAAATGCTGGAAACCGTCAGCGTGAAGCAGCGGCTTGAAAAAGCGCTCGGCTTCATGGAAGGCGAAATTTCCGTGCTTCAGGTCGAGAAGCGTATCCGCTCGCGCGTCAAGCGCCAGATGGAGAAGACGCAGCGCGAATATTATCTGAACGAACAGATGAAGGCGATCCAGAAGGAGCTCGGCGACGGCGAGGATGGCCGTGACGAGATGGCCGAACTGGAAGAGCGCATTGCCAAGACCAAGCTTTCCAAGGAGGCCAAGGATAAGGCCGAGGCGGAAATGAAGAAGCTTCGCCAGATGAGCCCGATGTCTGCGGAAGCGACTGTCGTGCGCAACTATCTGGACTGGCTGCTCAGCCTGCCCTGGGGCAAGAAGTCGAAGGTCAAGGTTGATCTCAACAGCGCCGAGGCGGTCCTCGATCAGGATCATTTCGGTCTGGACAAAGTCAAGGAACGCATCGTTGAATATCTGGCCGTGCAGGCTCGCGCTTCGAAGATCCGTGGCCCGATCCTGTGCCTCGTCGGTCCTCCCGGCGTCGGCAAGACTTCGCTCGCCAAGTCGATCGCCAAGGCGACCGGCCGCGAATATGTGCGTATGGCGCTGGGTGGTGTGCGTGATGAGGCGGAAATCCGCGGTCATCGCCGTACCTATATCGGCTCCATGCCGGGCAAGATCGTTCAGTCGATGAAGAAGGCCAAGAAGTCCAATCCGCTCTTCCTGCTCGACGAGATCGACAAGATGGGCATGGATTTCCGTGGCGATCCGTCTTCCGCACTGCTGGAGGTGCTCGATCCGGAACAGAACTCCACCTTCATGGACCACTATCTTGAAGTGGAATACGACCTGTCCGACGTGATGTTCGTGACCACGGCCAACACGCTGAATATTCCAGGTCCCCTGATGGACCGTATGGAAGTGATCCGCATCGCCGGTTACACGGAGGACGAAAAGCGCGAAATCGCCAAGCGTCACCTGCTGCCGAAGGCGATCAAGGAACATGCCCTGCGTCCGGAAGAGTTCTCGGTGAGCGACGACGCTCTGATGATCGTGATCCAGCAGTACACCCGCGAGGCGGGCGTGCGCAGCTTCGAGCGCGAGTTGATGAAGCTTGCGCGAAAGGCCGTGACCGAGATCATCAAGGGCAAGGTCAAGTCCGTGGAAGTCACCGCAGCCAATGTCCCGGATTATCTGGGCGTTCCGCGGTTCCGCCACGGCGAGGCCGAGCGTGAGGATCAGGTTGGTGTCGTCACCGGTCTGGCATGGACGGAAGTCGGCGGTGAGTTGCTCACCATCGAAGGCGTGATGATGCCGGGCAAGGGCCGCATGACGGTCACCGGCAACCTCAAGGAAGTGATGAAGGAATCCATTTCGGCAGCGGCATCCTATGTCCGCTCGCGCGCCGTGGACTTCGGCATCGAACCGCCGCGTTTCGACAAGAGCGACATCCACGTTCACGTTCCGGAAGGGGCTACCCCGAAGGATGGACCGTCTGCCGGTGTCGCCATGGCAACCGCCATCGTCTCCATCATGACCGGTATCCCGGTCTCCAAGGATGTGGCGATGACGGGCGAGATCACACTTCGTGGTCGCGTGCTGCCAATCGGCGGCCTGAAGGAAAAGCTGCTTGCGGCGCTTCGCGGCGGCATCAAGAAGGTGCTCATCCCGGAAGAAAACGCCAAGGACCTGGCGGATATTCCTGATAATGTGAAGAACGAGATGGAGATCATCCCGGTTTCTCGCATGGGTGAGGTCATCAAGCACGCGCTGCTTCGCATGCCCGAGCCAATCGAGTGGGACGGCAGCATCGAAACGCCTGTTATCGCAACTGTCGACGGTGTCGACGAGGGCGGACAGACGATCGCACATTGATTGCCAAGTGGTTGTGAAAGCCAGAATCGGTTTTCGCGACACCTGTGCGTAGATTCAATGTGTTAGATGCCGAAAGGCGCGATGCTTCTTTGATGCTCGCAGAACTGGTGCGAAATTGGCACGTTTAAGGGAAAGGCCGGCAGAAATGTCGGCCTTTTTTGTGAAAAACCCCGCAGACCCCTTGTTTTTCAGGCGATTCCAGCGCTTTTGAGTTGCTGCGCGCGGATACAGACGTATTCTGCGCCGGCTTAATTTGAGTCGTTTCAAACCATTGAAAGGGGTGGAAACATGAACAAGAACGAGCTCGTCTCTGCTGTTGCCGAAAAGGCTGGTCTCACGAAGGCAGATGCTGCTTCCGCTGTTGATGCCGTATTCGAAACCGTACAGAACGAACTGAAGAGCGGTGGCGACATCCGTCTCGCTGGCTTCGGCAGCTTCTCCGTAAGCCGTCGTGAAGCCTCCAAGGGTCGTAACCCTTCCACGGGTGCTGAAGTCGATATCCCGGCTCGCAACGTACCGAAGTTTTCCGCAGGCAAGGGCCTGAAGGACGCCGTCAACTCGTAAGGTTTCCGAAAGGCCGTGACGTCCGGCGGCGGGCGGGCGGCTTTTCAGGTTCACGAGGAAACATGTTTTGACGCCCTGACGCCATCATGCCGGCACGTAAACCGGGCGGCTTTTCGAAATGCTTTTTCGGATAGCCCTTTTTTCGAACCGGCAAGATGTACTTGAAAGTAGGAGAGCGCGCCTGTGTAGCCTCCATCCGGTCACACGGCGCTCTGATACGCGGAATGTGCGCACGAACAGGAAAGCCCGGCCTTCATGGTCGGGCTTTTTGATTCCTCCGACAGGAAATGTCATGCCGCTGTCATGTCTCTGACGCAGAAGCCATAGGGTGTTTTTTTGGATCCAAGGGGGATTTATAATGGCGTTCCGACTTTCTCAGATGGCTTTGACTGCTGCTCTGCTCGCGTCCGCGGCCTTTCCGGCTGCTGCCGAGCCGGTTTTCAACCGCATCGCATCTTTCCCGGTCGTAAAGAACTTGCCAGCGGACAAGGACGCGAAGGCCGTCACTTCAGCTGAAATCGTAACCGCCAGCGAAGACGGTAAGACGCTGATCTATTCGGACAGCCCGCTTGGCGGCATTGGTTTCGTTGACATCACCGATGCGAAGGCACCCAAGGCTGGCGGCGCGTTGCTGCTGGAAGGCGAACCGACCTCTGTTGCCGTTGCTGGCGCCAAGGTTCTGGCCGGTGTCAACACGTCCGAAAACCGAGCCAAGCCGTCCGGCAAGCTGGTGACGGTCGATATCGCCACCAAGAAGATCGAAGCGAGCTGCGATCTCGGCGGCCAGCCCGATTCTGTCGCAATTTCCCCGGACAAGACCTTCGCCGCCATCGCGATCGAAAACGAACGCGATGAAGAGGTGAACGAGGGCGCCCTGCCACAGATGCCGGCCGGTTATCTGGTGACGGTCGGTCTGAAAAACGGCGTTGCCGACTGCGCGACGCTGAAGAAGATCGACGTGACCGGCCTTGCCGAAATCTCCCCGGAAGATCCGGAGCCGGAATTCGTCTCGATCAATGCCAATGGCGAGATCGCGCTCACGCTGCAGGAAAACAACCACATCGTCATCATCGACGGCAAGACCGGTACGGTAAAGACGCATTTCTCCGCTGGCACGGTTGATCTGGAAGGCGTCGACACGAAGACGGACGGCCAGATCAAGTTCACCGACAAGCAGGAAGGCCGCAAGCGTGAGCCAGATGCCGTGAAGTGGCTGGACAATGACCGAATCGTCATCGCCAATGAGGGTGACTGGCAGGGCGGCGCGCGCGGCTTCACCATTTTCGACAAGACCGGCAAGCTTCTTTATGAAGCCGGTGCCACCCTTGAGCACGCCGCCGCCAGCATCGGCCACTATCCGGAAAAGCGTTCAAAGGCCAAGGGCATCGAGCCGGAAGGTCTGGAGGCGGCAACCTTCGATGGCCAGAAGTACTTCTTCGTTCTTGCCGAGCGCGCGTCTCTCGCTGCGGTCTACAAGGATACGGGCGGCACACCGGAACTGGTCCAGCTTCTGCCCTCGGGCATTTCGCCTGAAGGCGCCGTCGCCATTCCGTCGCGCAATCTCCTCGTCACTGCCAACGAAGCCGATCTCGTCGAAGATGGCGGCGCTCGCTCGCATGTCATGATCTATGAACGTGCAGAAGGCCAGATTGCCTACCCGCAGCTCGCTTCCGCCACCGTTGACGGCACACCGATCGGCTGGGGCGCTCTCTCCGGTCTGGTGGGCGATGCTGAAAAGCCTGGCATCCTCTATGCCGTGTCCGACTCGGTCTATGGAAACCAGCCGTCGATCTACACCATCGACGCAACGAAGAAGCCCGCCACCATAACCAGCGCCCTGCGCATCAAGCGCGACGGTATCGCAGCCCAGAAACTCGACATCGAAGGCATTACGCTTGACGGTAAGGGCGGCTTCTGGCTGGCCTCGGAAGGTGACAGTGCCAAGCTAGTGCCCCACGCACTCTACAATGTCAGCGCCAAGGGCGAGATCAAGGCTGAGATCGCTCTGCCGAAGGAATTGCTGGCTGGCGAAACCCGCTTCGGTTTCGAAGGCGTGACCATGATCGGCAAGGGCGACGACGCGACGCTGTGGATGGCCGTACAGCGCGAATGGGGCACGGACGAGAAGGGTTTCGTCAAGCTCGTCTCCTACAATCCGAAGTCCAAGGAATGGGGCGCCGTGCGTTACCCGCTCGACAAGACCGAGGCAGGCTGGGTCGGCCTTTCTGAAATCACCGCACAGGGCGACTATGTCTATATCGTCGAGCGCGACAATCAGGTCGGTGACAAGGCAAAGATCAAGAAGCTTTACCGCGTCGCGATCGCTGACCTGAAGCCGGGCAAAATCGGTGGCGAACTGCCGCTGGTGGCCAAGCAGGAAGCACATGATTTCCTGCCGGACCTCAAGGCCCAGACGAATGGCTATACCGTTGACAAGCTGGAAGGCTTCACCTTCGACAAGGCAGGAACGGCCTATATCGTCACTGACAATGACGGCGTCGACGGATCTTCCGGCGAAACGCTGTTCTTTACCGTCGATCTAAAGGCGATCAACTGATCGGTCCGAATAGAATCGCAAATGAGAAAAGCCGGGCATAGCCCGGCTTTTTTGTGCGGCGGAAGAAACCCCGATCTGGGGAATGCCGATTCCCCACGATGAGTCGCACACCAGCCGTTAAAACCGGCATGGTCGCGTCGCTATCGCATAATCGAGGGTGTTATCCGGAGGATTTCCATGAATGTGCAGTGGACCAGATCGCTAGAGATCACCGCCCCATGGAATTCTTGCTTCTGGGAGTGCTGTCTTTTTCCGAGTCCTGCTGGACCCAGCGGAAAAAAATATAAACAGGCAGCGCAATAAGCGCGAGTGTTACAAACGCGTCGACCGACATGGTTTCATCCATCATTTATACCGTTCATCATGAAACGGCTCGAAAACAATGCATGAAATCTCTTTAAAAAGTCTGAATCTGCTTATTTTTCGGGATGTTGCGGGGTGGCACACCTATAGGAGCCGGCCTGTATGAATGTGGAACAGGAGTGCCGATCTGGCATAGACTCACGCCGGAAAAGCCGCTCCCCCAGCCCAAGGCCGCGGCCGTCTACAGAATCGGGGGCAGGGGCCGTGATTCCCGATGCAGGAAGTTTACGGTAAAACGCACCGACATCCGAAAGAGCTTCGGCTTGGTAATGCGCACAATTTGAAGAAGCTGGAAAATGGTGGGCGATGAGAGACTCGAACTCCCGACATCCTCGGTGTAAACGAGGCGCTCTACCAACTGAGCTAATCGCCCTTCGCGTCCTGCAGATCGTGTCTGCCGCGTCGGTGGCCGTGATGTATTCGGATCGGAAAAAAACCGCAAGGGCTTTTGTGAAGTTTTTTTGTTTTTTTTCCGGACAGCTTTGCCCATTGGCAGAGGTGATCGGCAAAAAGCCGGGAACTGCGGGCTTTTCGATAAAAACAACGCCCGGCCTTTACCTTTGGCGGTATGCTGGAATCGCGTTACGGACGCCCCGGCTGTGGACAAGTTTTTTGTTTTTGTTGGGAAAAGCCCGGAAAACAAGGCATTCGCCGCAATGCCGGTCAAAGGCCTTTCAGTTTTTTCCGATCAAAATGAAGAAGCTTATTCTTTTGTCGTGAAACCTGCTTGACACCCCCGCACGAACGCCGTAGTTAGCCGCTCAACGAACAGCCGAGGCTGGTTCGTACGGCGAGACTAAGGTCTTGTCGGTCAGGATAAGCGGGTGTAGCTCAGTTGGTTAGAGTGCCGGCCTGTCACGCCGGAGGTCGCGGGTTCGAGCCCCGTCACTCGCGCCATCCTGTTCCTCGGAAAAAACGCAGACGAATGTCTGTGGAGCGCGGGTGTAGCTCAGTCGGTTAGAGTGCCGGCCTGTCACGCCGGAGGTCGCGGGTTCGAGCCCCGTCACTCGCGCCATTTCTTTCACCGAAATGACACTCCCAAACGAAGCAAGCAGGCATCGTCCTGCCATATCGGCAATGGCGATTTCAGCGCCTGTTTCCGGCATTCGCGAGCGCGGTTTTTCCTGCTGTTTTTAGTCAAGTTTCGATATCGAGAGATCGTCACTTCGCTGCCATTTTGACGTAAAATTCGTGTGACTTTTTTGCGGTTGCGTCGTTCAATCGATTATTATTGTATTTGAGGGGCTTAGCCCGGAATTGTGGCCCAAATTTGCGTCAATTCCGGCAATATTGTTGCCAATCAATGCGGCAGGTGTCTTGAAATGGTGCCTAAACTCTTGCAGAGAGAGCGCGGCTGCGCTAACCACTTTGGCGTTGCAACATATTTGTGCGCCTTTAGACTTTCAGTCGCAAAGGCAGGTCCGGCACCCGGCCGGACAGGGAAGAGACCATGACTGAACTCCTCAGTTCCTATATTCCGATCGCAATCTTTATCGGTATCGCTCTTGTCATTGGCCTGGCGCTTCTCATCGCGCCTTTCGCTGTCGCTTATAAGGCGCCGGACCCGGAAAAGCTCTCCGCTTTCGAGTGCGGTTTCAATGCCTTCGACGACGCCCGCATGAAGTTCGATATCCGGTTTTATCTGGTGTCCATTCTCTTCATCATCTTCGACCTGGAAGTCGCCTTCCTGTTCCCCTGGGCTGTGTCCTTCGGTGATATGGGCTGGTTCGGTTTCTGGTCTATGATGGTGTTCCTCGCCGTTCTCACCATCGGCTTTATCTATGAGTGGAAGAAGGGAGCGCTGGAATGGGCATGAGCCAGAACAACAGCACGCTCGTTGCACCGCAGCCGAAGGGGATCATCGATCCCGCGACCGGCAAGCCTGTCGGCAGCAACGATGCCTACTTCACGGAAATCAACGACGAGCTGGCCGACAAGGGCTTTCTCGTCACCTCGACCGACGAGCTGATCACGTGGGCGCGTACCGGCTCCCTGATGTGGATGCAGTTCGGTCTTGCCTGCTGCGCCGTCGAGGGTCTGATGCAGGCTTCCGGCCCGCGTTACGACATGGAGCGCTTCGGTGTCGCCCCGCGCGCCTCGCCGCGCCAGTCGGACGTCATGATCGTCGCGGGAACGCTGACCAACAAGATGGCGCCGGCACTGCGCAAGGTCTATGACCAGATGCCTGAGCCGCGTTACGTCATCTCCATGGGCTCCTGCGCCAATGGCGGCGGCTATTACCATTATTCCTACGCCGTCGTGCGCGGCTGCGACCGAGTCGTCCCGGTGGATATCTACGTTCCGGGCTGTCCCCCCACGGCGGAGGCGCTGCTTTACGGCGTGCTTCTGCTGCAGAAGAAGATCCGGCGTACCGGTACCATCGAGCGCTAAGGGCAAAGGACGGATTAAGGAATGAGCGAAGCTCTAAACGATCTTGCTGCTTACGTTAAGGAAGCGCGTGGTTCCCTCGTGGTTTCGGCCGATATCGCCTATGGCGAGCTGACGCTGAACACGACGACGGAAAGCGTTATCGCGCTTTTGACGTTCCTGCGTGACGATGTGCAGTGCGGTTTCGTCAACATCATCGATATCTGCGGCGTCGACTGGCCGCAGCGCGAGAAGCGTTTCGACGTTGTCTATCACCTCTTGTCGCCGCGCCAGAATCTGCGCGTGCGCATCAAGCTGCAGGTGGCGGAAGACGAGGGCGTTCCCTCGGCAACCTCCGTTTACATGGGTGCAGACTGGTTCGAGCGTGAAGCCTGGGATATGTACGGCATTCCTTTCGAAGGCCATGCGGATCTTCGCCGAATCCTCACCGATTACGGTTTCGAAGGTCATCCGCTGCGCAAGGATTTTCCGGTTACCGGCTTTGTGGAAGTACGCTACGATGACGTTCTGAAGCGGGTTCTCTATGAGCCGGTCGAACTGAAGCAGGAATTCCGCAATTTCGATTTCCTCTCTCCCTGGGAGGGGACTGACTATGTTCTCCCGGGTGACGAAAAGGCCAAGCAATGAGCGAAGCCCCCGCGACAGAGCACGGACAATGTCTTTGCGGCGCCGTTGGCTTCAATGCCAGCATCGGCGCCCGCGAATTCGGCGTTTGCCATTGCTCGATGTGCCGCCGCTGGTCCGGCGGAACATTTCTGGCTGTCGAATGCGCTGACGTCGCCATCGAGAACGAGGAACATTTCGGTGTTTATACCTCGTCGGAATGGGGCGAGCGCTGCTTCTGCAAGAATTGCGGCAGCACGCTGATGTGGCGCTCCAAGGATGGCAAGCATTTTGCCGTCTCGTTGCAGGCTTTCGACAACCCTTCCAGTTTCCATTTTGCGTCGCAGATTTTCACGGATGAGAAGCCTTCGAGCTATTCTTTCGCGCAAACCACGCAGAACATGACCGGCCCCGAATTCATCGCCATGATCACCTCGGCGGAGCACTAGAATGACTGAGCATAACGTCCGCAATTTCACGATCAACTTCGGTCCGGAACATCCTTCCGCGCACGGCGTGCTGCGCCTGGTTCTGGAACTGGACGGCGAAATCGTCGAGCGCGTCGATCCGCATATCGGTCTTCTGCATCGCGGCACCGAAAAGCTGATCGAGACCAAGACCTACCTTCAGGCGGTGCCTTATTTCGACCGTCTCGACTACGTCGCGCCGATGAACCAGGAACACGCTTTCGCGCTCGCCGTCGAAAAGCTGCTGGGTCTCGAAATCCCGATGCGCGGCCAGCTGATCCGCGTGCTTTATTCGGAAATCGGCCGCATCCTGTCGCACATCATGAACGTGACGACTCAGGCCATGGACGTCGGCGCAATGACGCCGCCTGTCTGGGGCTTCGAGGAACGTGAAAAGCTGATGGTCTTCTACGAGCGCGCCTGTGGCGCCCGCATGCACTCGGCCTATGTCCGTCCGGGCGGCGTGCATCAGGATCTGCCGCCGGAGCTGGTGGAAGATATCGGCAAATGGTGCGATCCCTTCATTACCGTTCTCGACAATATCGAAGGCCTGTTGACCGACAACCGCATCTACAAGCAGCGTAACGTCGATATCGGCGTCGTCTCGCTTGAAGACGCCTTTGCCTGGGGTTTCACGGGCGTCATGGTGCGCGGTTCGGGTGCTGCCTGGGATTTGCGTCGCGCGCAGCCCTACGAGTGCTATTCCGATCTGGAGTTCGATATCCCCGTCGGCAAGAACGGCGACTGCTATGACCGTTACCTGATCCGCATGCAGGAAATGCGCGAATCGGTGAAGATCATGAAGCAGTGCGTCGATCTTCTCTCCGGCAAGCACCGCATCGGCCCGGTCTCCTCGTTGGATGGCAAGGTGGTTCCGCCCAAGCGCGGCGAGATGAAGCGTTCGATGGAAGCTCTTATCCATCACTTCAAGCTCTATACCGAAGGCTATCACGTTCCGGCCGGCGAAGTTTACGCCGCCGTCGAAGCGCCGAAGGGTGAGTTCGGCGTCTACGTGGTCGCCGATGGTTCGAACAAGCCCTACCGCTGCAAGATCCGCGCGCCGGGTTATGCACATTTGCAGGCGATGGATTTCCTGTGCAAGGGCCATCAGCTTGCCGACGTTACAGCCGTGCTCGGCTCCCTCGACATCGTGTTCGGGGAGGTCGACCGCTGATGCGTCTGCCGCTGGCCATCTTGGCTTTTCTTGCTGCGATGTCGACCTCCGTTCTCGCCCAGACGGCGACGGACGAGGGGGGCGTGTCGCTATCAAGCAGCGGCGGTTCCACCATCAAGCAGCTTCTGTCTTCGGGATACGAGATCAAGGCCTCGGTTCCCAATGGCAGCAAGTTCATCGTGTTCATGCAGAAAGACAAGGCGGCTTATGCCTGCGAATTCGTCACGGTGGCGAGATCGCGTTGTGAGACGTTAAACTGAAAAGGCGTGAGGAAGTATGTCCGTTCGTCGACTAGCCGAAGATCAGTTCCAGCCCGTGGCATTTGCCTTTAACGCGGATAATACCGCATGGGCGGAAAAGACGATCCAGAAATATCCGGAGGGACGCCAGCAATCGGCGGTTATCCCGCTGCTTATGCGTGCGCAGGAGCAGGACGGCTGGGTTACCCGCGCCGCCATCGAAAAAATCGCCGATATGCTGGATATGGCCTATATCCGCGTCATGGAAGTGGCGACCTTCTACACCCAGTTCCAGCTGAAGCCGGTCGGCACACGCGCCCATGTTCAGGTTTGCGGCACCACGCCCTGCATGCTGCGCGGCTCCGAAGCGCTGATGGATGTCTGCCGCAAGAAAATCCATCACGATCCGCTGCACACCAACGAGAGCGGCACGCTGTCCTGGGAAGAAGTGGAATGTCAGGGCGCCTGCGTCAACGCGCCGATGGTCATCATCTTCAAGGATGCCTATGAGGATCTGACGCCCGAGCGCCTGGAAGAGATCATCGACACGTTCGAGGCAGGCAAGGGCGACACGGTCAAGACAGGTCCCCAGATCGACCGTCACCAGTCGGTGCCCGTTGGCGGCCTGACGACGCTGACGGAAGAGATCAAGCCAGATCGCTCCAATCTCGACAAGCCTGCGGAAGCTCCGGCGGAAGCAGCCCCCGTTCTTCCTTCGAATGCCGCCAAGCCGAAGACGGACGCACCGGAAACCGATCCGAAGCTGAAGACGCCTGCGAACGAGCCCAAGGCTGCTGCGGAAAACGCAAAGGCAGGGGAACAGCAATCGGCAGGCAAGGAAGCGACAGCATCCAGACCGTCGCTTGAGTCAGCCGACCGTCCGGCAGGCATTGAAAAGCCCGCTGCGCCCGATGACCTGAAACTCATTTCAGGCGTCGGCCCGAAGATCGAAGGCACGCTTAACGAGCTCGGCATCTTCACCTATGCGCAGATTGCCGGCTGGAAGAAGGCCGAGTGCGACTGGGTGGATGGTTATCTGAATTTCAAGGGCCGCATCGAACGCGATGAGTGGATCAAGCAGGCCGAGGCGCTCGCCAAGGGTGGCGAAGCCGAGTATATCAGGGTCTTCGGCAAGAAGCCGCGGTAAAGGGTGAAGCATGTTAAAAGATCAGGATCGCATCTTTACCAATCTCTACGGCCTCAAGGACAAGTCCCTGAAGGGCGTGATGGCGCGCGGCCATTGGGATGGCACCAAACAGATCATCGAAAAGGGTCGTGACTGGATCATCAACGAGATGAAGGCTTCCGGCCTTCGCGGTCGCGGCGGCGCAGGCTTCCCGACGGGTCTCAAGTGGTCCTTCATGCCCAAGGAAAGCGACGGCCGTCCGCATTATCTCGTGGTCAACGCCGACGAATCCGAGCCCGGCACCTGCAAGGACCGCGAAATCCTGCGCAACGATCCGCATACGCTGATCGAAGGCTGCGTTATCGCCGGTTTCGCCATGGGTGCGCACACCGCCTATATCTACGTGCGCGGCGAATATATGCGCGAACGTGAGGCGCTTCAGGCGGCCATCGACGAATGTTACGATGCGGGCCTGCTCGGCAAGAACAACAAGAACGGCTGGGATTTCGACATCTACGTCCATCACGGCGCAGGTGCCTATATCTGCGGCGAAGAGACGGCACTGCTTGAAAGCCTCGAGGGCAAGAAGGGCCAGCCGCGCCTGAAGCCGCCGTTCCCGGCCAATATGGGTCTTTACGGTTGCCCGACGACCGTCAACAACGTCGAATCCATCGCCGTTGCTCCGACCATTCTGCGCCGAGGTGCGGCATGGTTCTCGTCTATCGGCCGTCCGAACAATGTCGGCACCAAGCTGTTCATGGTCTCCGGCCATGTCGAGCGTCCATGCACCTTCGAAGATGCGCTGGGCCTGTCCTTCCGTGAGCTGATCGAACACCATTGCGGTGGCATTCGCGGCGGCTGGGACAATCTGCTTGGCGTCATTCCCGGCGGCGCATCCTGCCCCATCGTGCGCGGTGAGGACATGAAGGACGCCATCATGGACTTCGACGGCATGCGCGAAGTGAAGTCGTCCTTCGGCACCGGCGGCATGATCGTCATGGACAAGTCCACCGACGTCATCAAGGCGATCGCCCGCATCGCGGCCTTCTTCAAGCATGAAAGCTGCGGCCAGTGCACGCCGTGCCGTGAAGGCACCGGCTGGATGTGGCGCGTGCTGGAACGCATGGTGAAGGGCAACGCGCAGAAGCGCGAAATCGACATGCTGTTCGAAGTGACGAAGCAGATCGAAGGCCACACCATCTGTGCGCTCGGCGACGCCGCCGCATGGCCGGTACAGGCGCTGATCCGCAATTTCCGTCCGGAAATCGAAAAGCGCATCGACCAATATACCTACAGGGCCATGGATGATGGCGCTGTTCTGGAAGCTGCCGAATAAGCTTTCGCAGTTTGCATGCGGCGCGGGGATGATCCCGGCGCCGGAAAACCATGAAGCGCCTGACCGACGAGATGAAGTCTCGGGCGCGATTAAGGATTTGTTGCGGACCGTGTGAGAGACACGGGACGAACAGGCAACAGGACGTAAGTAGAACCATGGCAAAGCTCAAGGTTGACGGTAAAGAGATCGAGGTTCCGGATCATTTCACGCTGTTGCAGGCGTGCGAGGAGGCTGGTGCTGAAGTTCCGCGCTTTTGTTTTCATGAGCGCTTGTCGGTCGCGGGTAACTGCCGCATGTGTCTGATTGAGGTGAAGGGCGGACCGCCCAAGCCCGCCGCATCCTGCGCCATGGGCGTGCGCGACGTTCGCGGCGGCCCGAATGGCGAATTGCCTGAAGTTTTCACCAACACGCCGATGGTCAAGAAGGCCCGCGAAGGCGTGATGGAGTTCCTTCTCATCAACCACCCGCTCGATTGCCCGATCTGCGACCAGGGCGGCGAATGCGACCTGCAGGACCAAGCTATGGCCTTCGGTATTGCCGGTTCGCGTTACGCGGAAAACAAGCGTGCGGTTGAAGACAAATATATCGGCCCGCTCGTCAAGACGGTAATGAACCGCTGCATCCACTGCACCCGCTGCGTCCGTTTCACAACGGAAGTTGCTGGCATCGCCGAACTCGGCCTCATCGGCCGCGGCGAGGACGCTGAAATCACCACCTATCTCGAGCAGGCGATGACCTCCGAGCTTCAGGGCAACGTCGTCGATCTTTGCCCGGTCGGTGCGCTGACCTCCAAGCCTTTCGCTTTCACTGCCCGTCCGTGGGAACTGAACAAGACCGAAACCATCGACGTGATGGACGCTCTCGGTTCGGCAATCCGCGTCGATACCCGTGGCCGCGAAGTCATGCGCGTCATGCCGCGTGTCAACGAGGCAATCAACGAAGAGTGGATTTCCGACAAGAGCCGCTTCATCTGGGACGGCCTGAAGACGCAGCGTCTCGACCGCCCTTACGTCCGCAAGGATGGCCGCTTGCAGCCCGCAAGCTGGGGCGAAGCCTTCGGCGCTATCAAGCAGGCGGTTGCCGCGACCAGCGGCAGCAAGATCGGCGCGATTGCCGGTGACCTTGCTTCCGTCGAGGAAATGTTCGCGCTGAAGTCGCTTCTGGCGTCGCTCGGCTCGGCCAATGTCGATTGCCGTCAGGATGGCGCAGCGCTTGATCCGTCTTTGGGTCGCGCCAGCTACCTGTTCAATTCCACAATCGAAGGCATTGAGCACGCGGATGCGCTGCTGATCGTCGGCGCCAACCCGCGTTATGAAGCGGCCGTGCTCAATGCACGTATCCGCAAGCGCTGGCGTCGCGGTGGTTTCCCGATCGGCGTGATCGGCGAAGCCGGTGAGCTGCGGTACAACTACGAATATCTAGGCTCCGGCGCTGAAACGCTTTCCGATCTCGCCAATGGCTCTCACAGCTTCGTTGAAAAGTTGAAGTCCGCCAAGAACCCGCTGATCATCATCGGCCAGGGCGCTCTGGCACGCGCCGATGGTGCAGCCGTTCTCGCGGCCGCTGCGAAGCTTGCCGTTTCGGTTGGCGCAATCAGCGAAGAGTGGAACGGTTTCTCGGTGCTTCACACCGCAGCTGCCCGCGTCGGTGGTCTCGACATCGGCTTCGTGCCGGGCGAGGGCGGTGTTGCTGCTGCCGAAATGGTAACGTCCATGGACGTTCTCTTCCTGCTCGGCGCCGATGAAATCGACCTGTCGAACAAGGGCGCCAAGTTCACCGTCTACATCGGCAGCCACGGCGATCATGGCGCGATGAACGCCGACGTCATCCTTCCGGGTGCGGCCTATACCGAAAAATCCGGTATCTGGGTCAACACCGAAGGCCGCGTTCAGGTGGGCAACCGCGCCGGTTTCGCACCGGGCGAGGCCCGTGAAGACTGGGCGATCCTGCGTGCGCTTTCCGACGTGCTCGGCAAGAAGCTGCCGTTCGATTCGCTGTCTGCGCTGCGCGGCCAGCTTTATGTCGCGCATCCGCATCTGGCGGAAACCGATGAGATCGTTGCCGGCAACGGCGCGGATGTCGAGGCACTTGCCGCTCGCGCGGGCAGCCTCAATAAGTCTGCGTTTGCCTCGCCGGTAAAAGACTTTTATTTGACGAACCCGATTGCGCGCGCATCCGCCGTCATGGCCGAGTGTTCCGCATTGGCCCGCAACAATTTCCAGGCTGCGGCAGAGTAAGGGTAGGGGATTATGGAATCGTTTTTCTGGAGCTACGTCTGGCCCGCGCTGATCATGGTCGGCCAGTCCCTGCTGCTTCTCGTTTGCCTTCTGGTGGCCATCGCCTTCCTTCTGCTTGCCGACCGTAAGGTATGGGCAGCCGTGCAGTTGCGCCGTGGTCCCAACGTCGTCGGCCCCTTTGGTCTGTTCCAGTCCTTCGCCGACCTTTTGAAATTCATCCTGAAGGAGCCCGTCATTCCGGCGGGCGCCAACAAGGCGGTCTTCCTTCTGGCGCCGCTGGTTGCCGTAACGCTGGCGCTCGCCACCTACGCGGTCATCCCCTTTGCCGATGGCTGGGTCGTTGCCAATATCAATGTCGGCATTCTCTACATTTTCGCGATTTCCTCGCTTGAAGTGTACGGCATCATCATGGGCGGCTGGGCTTCGAACTCGAAGTACCCGTTCCTCGGCGCGCTTCGTTCGGCGGCGCAGATGGTGTCCTACGAAGTGTCGATCGGCCTCGTCATCGTCACCGTGCTTCTGTGCGTCGGCTCGCTCAACCTCACGGATATCGTTCTGGCGCAGCGCACCGGCCTCGGCACGATGATCGGTCTGCCGGCCTCGTTCCTCGACTGGCACTGGCTGTCGCTGTTCCCGATGTTCATCGTGTTCTTCATCTCGGGCCTTGCCGAAACCAACCGTCCGCCCTTCGACCTTCCGGAAGCGGAATCGGAACTGGTTGCCGGTCACATGGTCGAATATGGCTCGACGCCTTACATGATGTTCATGCTCGGCGAATATGCTGCGATCGTTCTGATCTGCTGCCTGACGACGATCCTGTTCCTTGGTGGCTGGCTGCCGATCGTGGATGTGTGGTTCCTGAACTGGATTCCGGGTATTGTCTGGTTCGCGCTCAAGGGCTGCATGGTTTTCTTCATGATCGCTCTGGTGAAGGCCTTCGTTCCGCGTTACCGCTATGACCAGCTCATGCGCCTTGGCTGGAAGGTGTTCCTGCCGCTGTCGCTCGCCATGGTCGTTATTGTTGCATTCGTATTGAAGCTGACGGGGTGGGCCGGTTGATGTCCGTACGCCTCGCTCAGAAATCTGGAGTTTGAGATGGCAAGCCTTTCCCAAGCCGTCAATTCACTGTTCCTCAAGGAGTTCGTCGGTGCGATCTTCCTGACGATGCGCCACTTCTTCAAGCAGAAGGCCACGGTGAATTATCCTTTCGAAAAGGGCCCGGTGTCTCCGCGCTTCCGCGGCGAGCATGCGCTGCGCCGTTATCCGAACGGTGAAGAGCGCTGCATCGCCTGCAAGCTGTGTGAGGCGATCTGTCCCGCTCAGGCGATCACCATCGAAGCCGGTCCGCGCCGCAATGACGGCACCCGCCGCACGGTGCGTTACGACATCGACATGGTGAAATGCATCTATTGCGGTTTCTGCCAGGAAGCCTGCCCGGTGGATGCCATCGTCGAAGGTCCGAACTTCGAATTCGCGACGGAAACCCGCGAGGAGCTTTATTTCGACAAGCAAAGGCTTCTCGACAATGGCGACCGCTGGGAGCGTGAAATTGCGCGCAACCTCGCACTGGATGCGCCTTACCGTTAAGGCGCAACCGTCTTTCCGGGGGAGACCCCGGAAAGCGAAGAAAGAGTAAAAGAGCCTGCACGGTTATCGCCGGCGGGGACGAAACGGGTAGAGCGCGCGATTGCGCGGTCTTTGCCCGGATGAGGACAAGAAGGCACCAACATGGGTCTGCACGCTGTATTCTTTTATATATTCGCTTTCGTCGCCGTGGCGTCTGCGTTCATGGTCATCGCATCGAAGAACCCTGTTCATTCGGTGCTGTTTCTGATTTTGACCTTCTTCAACGCAGCCGCGCTGTTCCTGCTGACGGGGGCCGAATTCCTCGCCATGATCCTGCTCGTCGTTTATGTCGGTGCGGTGGCGGTGCTCTTCCTCTTCGTCGTCATGATGCTGGATGTGGATTTTGCGGAGCTGCGCTCCGGCGTGCTGCAATATGCGCCGATCGGTGCGCTGATCGGTATCATCCTCGCGGCTGAACTGATCGTCGTGGTCGGCGGCAGCGTGCTTAACCCGCAGGCCGCCAAATCGATTACCATGCCGATCCCGTCACCGGCCGTGCGCACCAATACGGCCGCGCTGGGCGACGTGCTCTATACCAATTACGTCTACTTCTTCCAGCTTGCAGGTCTCGTGCTGCTGGTGGCCATGATCGGCGCCATCGTGCTGACGCTGCGTCACCGCACCGACATCAAGCGGCAGAACATATCCACGCAGGTCGGCCGTGACCCGAAGACCGCCGTCACCACGGTCAAGGTCAAGCCGGGCCAGGGCATCTGAAGGCGCGAACGGATCCAAGGAAACAGAATATGGAAATCGGTCTTTCCCACTACCTGACGGTCAGCGCGATCCTCTTCACGATCGGCATCTTCGGTATCTTCCTCAACCGGAAGAACGTCATCGTCATCCTCATGTCGATCGAACTCATCCTGTTGGCGGTGAACATCAACATGGTGGCGTTCTCGGCTTTCCTGAACGACATCGTCGGCCAGGTCTTCGCACTGTTCATTCTGACCGTCGCAGCCGCCGAAGCGGCCATCGGTCTTGCAATACTCGTTGTCTTCTACCGCAACCGCGGATCGATCGCTGTCGAAGACGTCAATATGATGAAGGGCTGATAAGGCTATGATCTACAAGGCTATCGTCTTTCTTCCCCTGATCGGCTTCCTGATTGCCGGCCTGTTTGGCCGGTCGATCGGCGCCAAGGCTTCGGAATATGTCACCACCGGTCTGATGATCGTGGTCGCCGTCCTGTCGTGGATCGTCTTCTTCTCCGTCGCGCTTGCCCATGGCGAGCCGGGCGAGGTGATCAAGGTCACCGTGCTGCGCTGGATCCAGTCCGGCGGCATCGACGTCGAGTGGGCGTTCCGCATCGATACCCTGACGGCCGTCATGTTCGTCGTCGTCAACACCGTCTCGACGCTGGTGCACCTCTATTCGATCGGATACATGCACCACGATCCGCATCGTCCGCGCTTCTTTGCCTATCTTTCGCTGTTCACCTTCGCGATGCTGATGCTGGTGACCTCCGACAACCTGCTGCAGATGTTCTTCGGCTGGGAAGGCGTTGGTCTGGCGTCGTACCTGCTGATCGGTTTCTGGTTCAAGAAGCCTTCGGCGTCTGCTGCTGCCATGAAGGCGTTCATCGTCAACCGTGTTGGCGACTTCGGCTTCATTCTCGGCATATCAGGCGTCTTCGTGCTGTTCGGCTCGATCAATTTTGAGACCATCTTCGCTGCCGCCAGCACCTATCTGCCGGCTGAAGGTGCAGCTTCCACCGAAACCGTCATCAACCTGTTCGGCATGCAGCTGGACAAGGCCAATGCGATGACGGGCGTCTGCCTGCTGCTTTTTATGGGCGCCATGGGTAAGTCGGCGCAGTTCCTGCTGCACACCTGGCTGCCGGACGCGATGGAAGGCCCGACCCCTGTGTCCGCCCTCATTCACGCCGCAACCATGGTCACCGCCGGTGTCTTCCTGGTTGCCCGCATGTCGCCGCTGTTCGAATTGTCGCATGATGCGCTCACCGTCGTGACGCTGGTCGGCGCCATCACCGCCTTCTTCGCAGCGACCGTCGGTCTCGTGCAGAATGATATCAAGCGCGTGATTGCCTATTCGACCTGCTCGCAGCTCGGTTACATGTTCGTGGCACTTGGCGTTGGCGCTTATGGCGCGGCCGTGTTCCACCTCTTCACGCATGCCTTCTTCAAGGCACTGCTGTTCTTGTGCGCCGGTTCGGTTATCCATGCCGTCGATGGCGAGCAGGACATGCGTTACATGGGCGGCCTGCGCAAGCATATCCCCATCACCTTCTGGACGATGACCGTCGGCACGCTTGCGCTGACAGGTGTAGGCATTCCGGGCACGATGATCGGCTTTGCCGGCTTCTTCTCGAAGGACGTCATCATCGAATCCGCTTATGCGTCCCATTCGGTACTGTCGGGTTTCGCCTTCACGCTGCTGGTCATCGCAGCGCTGTTCACCAGCTTCTATTCCTGGCGTCTGGCGTTCATGACCTTCTTCGGAAAGCCGCGCGCTTCGGCTGACGTGATGCACCATGTGCATGAATCGCCGATGGTCATGCTGATCCCGCTCTTCATCCTCACCGTCGGCGCGATTTTCGCCGGTGTTGTCTTCGAAGGTTATTTCTTCGGCCATGAATATGCCGAGTTCTGGAAGGGTGCTCTCTTCACGCTTCCGGAAAATGAAATCCTTGACGAGTTCCACCATGTTCCGCTGTGGGTCAAGTGGAGCCCGTTCTTCGCCATGGCGCTTGGTTTTGTCACCGCATGGTACATGTATATCAAGTCGCCAGAGACGCCGAAGCGTCTGGCAGCGACCCATCGCGGCCTCTATCAGTTCCTCTTGAACAAGTGGTATTTCGACGAGCTTTACGACTTCCTGTTCGTGCGTTCCGCAAAGGCGCTTGGCCGCTTCCTGTGGAAGAAGGGCGACGTGGCCGTCATCGACCACTATGGACCGAACGGCATTGCAGCGCGTGTGGTTGACGTGACCAACCGCATGGTCCGCCTGCAATCCGGTTACCTTTATCACTATGCCTTTGCGATGCTGATCGGCATCGCGGCGCTTGTCACCTGGATGATGCTCGGGAGTGCGTTTTGATGACCGATTGGCCAATTCTTTCAACGGTCACCTTTCTGCCGCTCGTCGGCGTGGTGCTCTTGCTGCTGACCAATGAGAACGGCCCTTACGGTCGCCGCAACATTCTCAACGTCTCGCTGCTGACGACCGTTTTCACCTTCCTGGTTTCGCTGTTCGTCTGGATCGGCTTCGATAATTCGAACCCCGGTTTCCAGATGGTGGAAAAACACGCATGGTTCGGCAACATCGCCGCCTATCATCTGGGCGTCGACGGCATCTCCATGCTGTTCGTCATCCTCACCACCTTCCTCATGCCTTTCTGCGTGCTGGCAAGCTGGCAGTCGGTTGAAAAGCGCATCAAGGAATACATGATCGCCTTCCTGCTTCTGGAAGTCGTCATGATCGGCGTCTTCGTGGCGCTGGATACGGTTCTTTTCTACGTCTTCTTCGAAGCAACGCTGATCCCGATGTTCATCATCATCGGCGTCTGGGGCGGCAAGGATCGCGTCTACGCATCCTACAAGTTCTTCCTCTACACGCTGCTTGGCTCGGTTCTGACCATGCTCGCCATCATGGCGATGTACTGGCAGTCCGGCACGACCGATATGACCGAACTTCTGAAATACGGCTTCCCGGCCGGCATGCAGACGTGGCTATGGCTTGCCTGTTTCGCGGCATTCTCGGTCAAGATGCCGATGTGGCCGGTACATACCTGGCTTCCGGATGCCCACGTGCAGGCGCCGACCGCAGGTTCCGTCATTCTGGCAGGCGTCATGCTGAAGCTTGGCGGTTACGGTTTCATCCGTTTCTCGCTGTCGATGTTCCCCTTGGCGTCGGACTATTTCGCACCCTTCGTCTTCACGCTGTCGGTTCTCGCCATTATCTACACCTCGCTGGTGGCGATGATGCAAGACGACATCAAGAAGCTGATCGCCTATTCCTCCGTTGCCCACATGGGTTACGTGACCATGGGCATCTTCGCGGCCAATGTGCAGGGCGTGCAGGGCGCAATCTTCCAGATGCTGTCGCACGGCATCGTGTCGGGCGCGCTCTTCCTCTGCGTCGGCGTCGTTTACGATCGGCTGCATACCCGTGAGATCTCTGCCTACGGCGGTCTCGTGAACAACATGCCGAAATATGCCGTCGCCTTCATGATCTTCACCATGGCCAATGTCGGTCTGCCCGGCACCTCCGGCTTCGTTGGTGAATTCCTGACGCTGATCGGCGTATTCCGCGCCAACACGCTGGTCGCGCTGTTTGCGGCAACCGGCGTCATCCTCTCGGCCGCTTACGCGCTGTGGCTCTACCGCCGCGTGATTTTCGGTGCGCTTGAGAAGGAAAGCCTGAAATCGATGCTCGATCTGTCAACCCGCGAAAAGGTCATCCTTTATCCGCTGGTTGCGCTGACGATCTTCTTCGGCGTCTATCCGGCTCCGGTTTTCGATGCGACAGCCGCTTCGGTCGATCTTCTGGTAAACAACTATACGGCTGCATTGCAGGCGGCGCAAAATGTTGCGCTTTCTATGAATTGACGACAGGACCCGTTGGACATGACCGCTGAAATTCTTTTTGCCAGTCTGCACATCGCGACGCCCGAGCTGATCCTTGCGGTCGGCGCGCTGGCGCTGCTCATGATTGGCGTCTTCTCGGGCGACAAGTCGACAACGACGGTCACGGGCCTCTCCGTGGCCTTGCTGCTCGTCGTCGGTCTCTGGATCGTCTTTGCGCCCGCTTCGGGTGTGGCTTTCGGCGGCGTTTACGTCGCCGATGCCTTCGGCAACTTCATGAAGGTGCTGGCGCTGATCGGGTCGATCACCGCCATGATCCTTTCTGTCGGCCAGAGCCGTTTTGAGCCGGTCGGCCGGTTCGAGTATCCGGTGCTTCTGGTTCTGGCGACTCTCGGCATCCTGCTGATGATTTCGGCCAACAACCTGATCTCGCTCTATATGGCGCTGGAGCTGCAGTCGCTTGCGCTCTACGTCGTCTGCGCCATCAACCGGGAAAGCCTGCGCTCCACCGAAGCGGGCCTGAAATATTTTGTTCTCGGTGCGCTCTCCTCGGGCATGCTGCTTTACGGCATGTCGCTGGTTTACGGCTTTACCGGCAATACCGGCTTTACCGAAATCGCCCAGGTTCTGACGGCGGAGACCCGTTCGCTCGGCCTCGTCTTCGGTCTGGTTTTCGTTCTTGCCGGTCTGGCATTCAAGATTTCCGCCGTGCCGTTCCACATGTGGACGCCGGATGTTTATGAGGGTGCGCCGACACCGGTCACGGCCTTCCTGTCTGCCGCCCCCAAGATCGGCGCCATGGCGATCTTCGTTCGCATCGTTGTTGACGCTTTCCAGCCGGTCTTTGCCGACTGGCAGCAGATCGTCGTCTTCATTTCCATCGCCTCCATGCTGCTCGGCTCGTTCGCGGCAATCGGCCAGAAGAACATCAAGCGCCTGATGGCCTATTCTTCCATCGGTCACATGGGTTACGCGCTGGTTGGTCTTGCGGCGGGCACCGAGGCGGGTATCTCGGGCGTCATTCTCTACATGACCATCTACATGGTCATGACGCTCGGCACCTTCGCCTGCATTCTCTCCATGCGTCGCAAGGAAATCGGCAATGTCGAAAATGTCGAGGATCTGGCCGGGCTTTCGTCCACCAACCCCTTCATGGCAGTTGTTCTGACGATCCTGATGTTCTCGCTTGCCGGCATTCCGCCGCTTGCCGGATTCTTCGGCAAGTACTACGTCTTCCTTGCTGCCATTGAAGCCAAACTCTATCCGCTTGCCGTCATCGGTGTGATCGGCTCGGTTGTCGGTGCGTATTATTATATCCGCGTCGTCAAGGTCATGTGGTTCGATGAAGCCAAGGGCAGCTTCGAGCGTCCGGCTGGCGAACTGAAAATCGTTTATGCGCTCTCTGGACTGTTCGTCGTCGCTTTCATCGTCTTCGGTGGTGCGCTCGGCAATGCAGTCACGGTTGCGGCAAAGACGTTCTTTTGAGCAATACGCACAAGCATACGGGCCGGATGTCCATCGATGACTTCCGGCACGAGGCGATGGCGGAAACGCCATCGACCAACATAGAATGTTTCGCCCGGGCAAGGGCAGCCGATGGCGGCAATCTGTGGATCACCGCCATCCGCCAGACTGGCGGGCGCGGTCGCCGCGGCCGGCCTTGGGTGTCTGAACCAGGCAATCTCTACGCTTCGCTTCTTCTCATCGATCCCGCGCCAATGGACCGCATCGGTTCATTGCCGCTTGCCTTTGCGCTCGCCGTCTACCGCGCCATTCGCGCTGTGCTGCCGACGGGTGGCGAACCGCTAGAGATAAAATGGCCGAATGACGTGCTGATCGGGCGCCGGAAGACCTGCGGCATTCTGATGGAAGCCGAACTTCTGCCGGATGGACGCCGCGCCATCGTCATCGGCATCGGCATCAATATCGCCCACAAGCCTGAAAATCCGCTTTATCCCGTCACTATGCTGTCCGAACACGGGGCGTCGTGCTCCCCCGACGAGCTGTTCGCGCATCTCTTCCGCGAGACAGCGGATGTGCTGCAAAGCTGGGATGAGGGCAGGGGCGTTTCCGGTGTCATGGCCGGATGGCGGGCGGCTGCCTGCGGTATCGGCGAACATATCACCGTCAATTTTCCGGATCGCTCGATCGGCGGGCGTTTCGTTGGAATTGATGATAATGGTTATCTGCTGCTGGATGAGGATGAGGGCACAAGGCGCTCCATCGCCGCCGGCGACGTGTTTTTTGGATGAGGTGGACGGCGTGTCTTCAAAGACCCGCGCCGAACCTCTTCCCACAGGTTGGAGCTTTCCTGCTGCTCATGAAAAGCAGGGTGACAAACCGGCTCCGCATCGGCCCGGTCGATCAGATGATGTTTCAGGTCCGATGCTGTTAAACGGGCGGCTGGGCGCGGCATATTGCCGTCGCCAGCGCGCTCTTGTGAATGGATAAGAAGAACAATGACTAAACAGGACGAACTGGTATTTCTGCCGCTTGGCGGCGTCGGTGAAATCGGCATGAATCTGGCGCTGTACGGCTACGGTCCGGAAAGCAAGCGCCAATGGATCATGGTGGATTGCGGCGTTACCTTTGCCGGTCTCGATCTGCCTGGTGTCGATCTGGTTCTGCCCGATATCAGCTATATCGCCGAGCAGAAGAAGAACCTCAAAGGCATCATCATCACCCACGCCCATGAGGATCACTACGGCGCGCTGAACGATCTGTGGCCGGGCCTCAACGTGCCCGTCTATGCCTCGGGTTTCACCGCCGGCATGCTGGAGGCAAAGCGCGCCTACGAGGGCAGTCGTGCCGAAATTCCAATCACCCCGTTCAAGGCGGGTGATCGCATCAATGTCGGCCCTTTCGAAATCGAGGCCGTCGGCGTCAACCATTCGATCCCCGAGCCAATGTCGCTGGTCATCCGCACGCCGCTTGGCAATGTCATCCACACGGGCGACTGGAAGATTGACGAGGCGCCGTCTCTCGGTCCGTTGACGGATGAGGCGCGTTTCCGCGCCATCGGCGAGGAGGGCGTGCTGGCGTTGATGTGCGACAGCACCAACTCGCTGCGTGACGGCGTATCGCCTTCGGAGCACGAAGTGTCTGAGGGGCTGCGCCAGATCATTGAAAATGCCGAGGGTCGCGTGGCCATCACCACCTTCTCCTCCAATGTCGGCCGTATCCGCTCCATCGCGCAGGCTGCGGAAGCTGCCGGACGCGAAGTGCTGCTGCTCGGCTCGTCGCTGAAGCGCGTCGTCAACGTTTCGCAGGATCTCGGCATCATGGAAGGTATCAAGCCGTTCCTGGCTGAAGACGAATACGGCTATATTCCGCGCAACAAGGTGGTCGTCATTCTCACCGGTTCGCAGGGTGAGCCGCGGGCAGCCCTTGCCAAGCTTTCGCGCGATGAGATGCGTAATGTGGCGCTGGCTGCCGGTGATACGGTGGTATTTTCCTCGCGCGCCATTCCCGGCAACGAAAAGGCGATCATCGAGATCAAGAACGGCCTGATAGAGCAGGGCATCCATATCGTTACCGACAATGAGGCTTTGGTGCATGTCTCCGGCCATCCCCGCCGTAACGAACTTCTGAGGATGTACGAATGGACCAAGCCGCAAATCCTGGTGCCGGTGCATGGCGAGGCGGCGCATCTGGTGGCGCAGAAGGAACTGGCCGAACAGGCCGGCATTTCTCAGGTGCCGAAGGTTCGTAACGGCAACATTCTGCGTCTGGCGCCTGGTCCTGCGGAAGTCATCAACGACGCACCGCACGGCCGCGTCTTCAAGGACGGCAACCTCATCGGTGACCTCGACGAGATGGGGATCAGCAACCGCCGCAAGCTTTCCTTCGCCGGCCATGTCTCCGTCAATGTGCTGCTGGACAGCCGCTACGACTTCCTCGGAGATCCCGATGTCGTACCTTTCGGCCTGCCGGAATTCGATGATGAGGGCGAGGATATGGAAGATACGCTCTATGACGCCGTACTCGGCGCCGTGGAAAGCATCCCCCGGGCCCGCCGCAAGGATCTTGCGCTGCTGCGCGAGTCAGTGCGCCGCGCCGTACGCGCCGCTGCCAATCAGGCATGGGGCAAGAAGCCGATCGTGACGGTTTTCGTCACCAAGGTCTGAACCGGAAAATCCCGGGTTTTCAAACCGTCACGCCCCGTCATGTCCGGGCCATCTCGGACATGACGCAATCGCCGTCCGCGATCGTTCCTTCTCCTCTCTTGCAGCTTTTTACACATCTTGCAGGGAAGTGATTCCGGTTCGCGGATGAATGCGTTACAAGGGGCGCATCACGCAGGAGGACGTCATGCCGCTTCTTTCGGTCTTCGCCATTTATTTCATCGTCTGGTGGACGGTGCTTTTCGTTGTGCTGCCGATTGGCCTTCGCACTCAGGAGGAAGACGGCGATGTGGCGATCGGCACGGTTGCAAGCGCCCCGTCAAGGTTCAGGGGCGGGCGCATCGTCTTGTGGACAACGCTGATATCGGCTTTGATCTGCGGGCTCTGGTACGGCGTAACCTGGTGGTTCGGCGTCAGCATGGACGACCTTCCGAGAATTATCCCGGTTTTCGACTGAAGCACTTCACCCACGCGCCAGGATTAAGCGCGCCGCAGAATTTTGCAGCGTGGCGGGCTTCGTGATGCGATTTAAGGCAACATAAGCTGTGCTGCCGCTTTATGAACGGTCGCCACAAGATGCGCCAGTGTTGTCACATGGATGTCATATCAGTCGTGCACACACCATGAGCGTGTCTGGCGGGCAATTCGCTGTCACAATTTTACCGGAATAAGCATTCGGGGTTGTGAACTTCGCCGGAATCAAAAAAAAACAAGGCATTTCAGCCTTGTTTTTCAGGTTTCGCGTGATCTGTAACCGTTACCGGGGCAGCGACAAGCGCGCCTAAGATCGAATCCTCCCAAGACTGACCGCGAAAACGGCAAGAATTTAGACTTCCTGCCTCTTTTGTGAGCTAAAGTTAGCCCAATCACCCATGCTTGTCATCTCATTTTTTGCATATTTGTTACAGTCGGCAAAAAATTCCCTGTGGTGCAATTTGTCGCACCGGATCAAGAATAATATTCCGGCCAAAGCGTTTTGACGCGAATTAGCTATCGCGAAAATGCCACGAAATCGCCTGGGCAGGTCTTTGCATGGCGGGTTTTCTTCTTGGTCAGAAACAGCTATGTACGGCGCCAATATCCCTCTATTCGGGGCGATTCCCGCGCCTTTGCGTGTTGTTGCCCATACCAATGGAAGTCGTCATGCGTCTCAGCCGTTATTTCATGCCCATCCTGAAGGAAAACCCCAAGGAAGCGGAGATTGTCTCCCATCGCCTCATGCTGCGTGCGGGCATGATCCGGCAGCAATCGGCTGGCATCTATTCCTGGCTACCGCTCGGCAAGCGCGTTCTGGACAAGGTCAACAGGATCATCCGCGAAGAGCAGGATCGCTCAGGCGCGATCGAGCTTCTGATGCCGACGCTGCAGACCGCTGAGCTGTGGCAGGAGAGCGGCCGTTATGACGATTACGGCAAGGAAATGCTGCGCATCAAGGACCGTCAGGACCGCCAGATGCTGTATGGCCCCACTAACGAGGAGATGATCACTGACATCTTCCGGTCCTATGTGAAATCCTACAAGAACCTGCCGCTGAACCTCTATCATATTCAGCTGAAGTTCCGCGACGAGGTGCGCCCCCGTTTCGGCACCATGCGCTCGCGCGAGTTTTTGATGAAGGATGCTTATTCCTTCGATCTGACCAAGGAAGACGCGATCCACTCCTATAACAAGATGTTCGTGGCTTACCTGCGCACCTTTGAGCGCCTTGGCCTGCGCGCCATTCCCATGCGTGCCGATACCGGCCCTATCGGCGGCAATCACAGCCACGAATTCATCATTCTGGCCGATACCGGCGAATCCGAAGTCTTCTGCCACAAGAGCTTCCTCGACCGCGCCATCCCCGCCGACGATACCAACTTCGACGACGTCGCAGCCCTTCAAGGCGTTTTCAACGAATGGACGGCCGACTATGCTGCCACCTCGGAAATGCACGACGAATCTGCTTATGAGGCCATTCCCGATGGCGAGCGCCTTTCGGCGCGCGGCATCGAAGTCGGCCACATCTTCTATTTCGGCACCAAATATTCCGAGCCGATGGGCGCCAAGGTGCAGGGTGCTGATGGCAAGGAACACCCCGTTCACATGGGGTCCTACGGCATTGGCCCGACACGCCTTGTTCCCGCCATCATTGAAGCATCGCATGACGAAAACGGAATCATCTGGCCGGCTTCGGTCGCTCCTTTCGATGTCGTGATTATCAACATGAAGGCAGGTGACGCAGCCTGTGATGCGGCGTGCGAAAAGCTGTATTACTCGCTCTCCAATGCCGGCAAGGATGTTCTTTATGACGATACGGACGACCGCGCGGGCCAGAAGTTCGCGACTGCTGACCTGATCGGCGTGCCGATGCAGATCATCGTCGGCCCACGTTCGGCAGCGAACGGTGAAGTCGAGGTGAAGGATCGCAAGACCGGCGACCGTGAAACCGTCACAATCGAAGCGGCAATGAACAGGGTGCTTGGCTAAGCGCGAAATGGTGAAAGTGACGAGCGGTTTTCGCCTGAAATCCGCTCCAGCTTTATGAGATCAAGATCAGGGGTCGGTTTTTTGTGAAAACCGGCCTTTCAAGTTCAGATCAGGGAGACGACATGGCAAAAGCCGAGGCTGACAAGGGTGCGGCTCCTTCCGCCCGGGAAAGGACCGCCCGGCCGTTTTCTGCTTTCGAGCGCATGGTGGCCTGGCGCTATCTGCGGTCGCGGCGCAAGGAAGCGTTCATTTCCGTCATCGCCGGCTTTTCCTTCGTCGGCATCATGCTGGGCGTCGCGACGCTTATCATCGTCATGGCTGTCATGAACGGTTTTCGCACCGAGCTGATTTCGCGAATTCTCGGCATCAACGGCCATATGATCGTCCAGCCGATCGACCAGCCCTTCAACAATTACGATGAGCTGGCGAAGAAGTTCTCCGCCATTCCGGGCGTGACGATGGCCCTGCCGCTGGTAGAGGGGCAGACATTGGCCTCCGGTCGCGGTGGCGCCGGCTCGGGTGCGCTCGTGCGCGGCGTTCGCCAGGACGATATCGACAAGATCAAGGAAGTCGCCACCAACGTCAAGACCGGCGATCTCGTCGGCTTCATGGCGGGCGACGGGGTTCTGGTTGGCTCAAGGCTTGCCGCACAGCTTGGCGTGACGGCGGGCGACGATATCACCCTCATTTCGCCTGAAGGCGATGTGACGCCGATGGGTGTCAACCCCCGCGTCAAATCCTACAAGATTTCGGGCGTCTTCGAGATCGGCATGTCGGAATATGACGCGTCGATGATCTATATGCCGCTGTCCGAAGCCCAGCTTTATTTCAATGCCGAAGGCCTGGTGCAATCCATCGAGCTTTACGTCAGTCGCCCAGACAATGTCGACGGCATCCGCCCCCTGGTGGAGCAGGCAGCTGAACGGCAGATATATATCACCGACTGGAGACAGCGTAACCAGACCTTCTTTTCCGCCCTGCAGGTGGAAAGAAACGTGATGTTCATGATACTGACGCTCATCGTTCTGGTAGCGGCGCTCAACATCATTTCCGGCCTCATCATGCTGGTGAAGGACAAGGGCAGCGATATCGCCATTCTGCGCACCATGGGCGCCAGTTCCGGCGCCGTCATGCGTATCTTCTTCATGACGGGAGCTGCCATCGGCACGGTCGGCACATTCGCCGGTGTGGCACTCGGCGTCATCGTCTGCCTCAATGTGGAATCGATCCGGCAGTTCTTCTCCTGGGTATCAGGCACGGTGCTGTTTGATCCGCAGCTCTATTTCCTCAGCCAGCTTCCGGCCGAAATGGATATCAGCGAGACCATTACCGTCGTCATCATGGCGCTGACGCTTTCTTTCCTGGCAACCATCTTTCCGGCATGGCGGGCTTCCAAGCTCGATCCGGTGCAGGCCCTGCGTTACGAATAAGGACCGCTTCACAATATGGCAAAAAAATCAGTGCTGCGGCTTACCGGCGTCGAGAGGACCTATGGTCAGGGCGAGACGTCGCTCTCCATTCTGCGCAAGGCCGATTTCGAGTTGAAGAGCGGTGAGATGGTGGCGCTTGTTGCCCCCTCGGGCACCGGCAAATCCACGCTGTTGCATCTCGCCGGGCTTCTCGAACATCCGGATGCTGGCGAGGTTTTCATCAATGACGCGCCCTGCAATGGTCTGCCGGATGAAAAGCGCACGGCGATCCGCCGCAGCGACATCGGTTTCGTCTACCAGTTCCATCATCTGCTGCCGGAGTTCACGGCGGTGGAGAACGTGATGATGCCGCAGCTCATCGCCGGTCTGACGCAGGGCGAGGCTCGCAAGCGTGCGAGCGCGCTACTCGATTACATGCGCGTCGGCCATCGCGGCGAACATCGCCCGGCTGAGCTTTCCGGCGGTGAACAGCAACGTGTGGCGATTGCGCGCGCCGTTGCCAACGCACCGCTCCTGCTTCTCGCCGACGAGCCGACCGGCAATCTCGATCCCGAGACCGCGCATTACGTGTTCGATGCGCTGGAGGCGCTGGTGCGCCAGTCCGGCCTTGCCGCACTGATCGCCACCCATAATCACGAGCTCGCCAACCGCATGGACCGCCGCGTGACGCTTGCAGACGGCAAGATCGTAGACTTCTGATCGTGATGCAGTAAGGCGACCATAACGCCGCCTTTGAGATCTTTTCTGCGGCTGAGTCTGTCTACGTTCACGTTTCCCGCAAGGCCACTCGTCCTTCCACAATTGAATTTTCACGAACCCGGAGGTGTTTTTGCCTCCGGGTTTTTTTGCTTTGGAGTCAGTGGCTTGCCATTCACGAAGGTGGAACCGCGGCCGATTCTGCCGCGTTAGCAAGGAGACTATCAATAAAAGCCTGTTGACAATCGAACAAAATGAGAACAAAGTTAGAACATAACGAGTAAGGAGAGACCAATGACTGATTTCATCCGTGACGTTGCCGCTTTCGCCTCCATCGCTGTGTTTGTCGCCAGCTTTTCGGTGATCCTCACTGCCCTGTGAAGGGCACACCGGCGCAGAAGCCTGTATAGACGCCGAAAGGCGGTGGACTTTGAAGGCCGAAAATCGGAAAATCGCCCCCTCGATTCAGAATGACAGGATGACGATATGGGCGAGACGGTTACGCGTGGAGAGACCTCTGGCGAAACGCTGAAAACACCCGGTTTCGTCCATCTGCGGGTTCACTCCGCTTACTCCCTGCTTGAGGGGGCTTTACCCCTCAAGAAAATCATGTCCAAGGCCGTTGCAGACGGCCAGCCGGCCATAGCCATTACCGACACCAACAATCTTTTCGTCGCGCTGGAGTTTTCCGAAAAGGCGCGTGATGAGGGCTTGCAGCCTATTATCGGCTGTCAGGTGTCGATCGACATGCAGGATGCGGTGGATGATCGCCGCAACCACAACAGCCACCTTGCCAAGCTTCCAGCCATCGTGCTGCTCGCGGCTGATGCCGGAGGGTACGAGCGGCTGGTGGACCTTATCAGCCGCGCCTATCTGGAAGGCGAAAGCGGTGGCCAGTCCGTGCATATTACCCGTGCATGGCTGGAGGAAGCCTCCAATGCCGGGCTGATCGTGCTGACGGGTGCCTCCGGTGGTCCGGTGGATATGGCTCTGAAGGAAGGGCATACGGCGCAGGCGAGAGAACGCCTGCTGGCGCTGAAATCACTCTTCGGTGACAAGCTTTATATCGAATTGCAGCGTCAGTCCGGTTTCGACCGCGCCCATGAGCGGCGTATGATCGGGCTTGCTTATGAACATGATATTCCGCTGGTCGCCACCAACGAGGCGTTCTTCCCTTCGAGGGCCGATTATGAGGCGCATGATGCATTGATGGCGGTGGCGCATAACGCCATCGTTTCGGATGACAGCCGGTTCCGCCTGACCCCCGACCATTATATGAAAAGCCGTGAGGAGATGGCGGAGCTGTTTGCCGACCTTCCGGAGGCACTGGAAAACACCGTCGAAATCGCAATGCGTTGCTCGTACGTGCTGAAGAAGCGTGGGCCGATCCTGCCGCGCTTCACCGGTGCCAGCGACGATCCCGAAGCGGCGCAACGGGCAGAGGCCGAAGAGCTTCGCCGTCAGGCCGTCGAAGGTCTTGATCTTCGCCTTGCGGCCCTCGGCATGGCACCAGGCTACACAGAGCAGGAATATCGCGACAGGCTGGATTTCGAGCTTGGCGTCATCGAACGCATGGGTTTTCCCGGTTACTTCCTGATCGTTGCGGACTTCATCAAATGGGCCAAGCAGCAGGATATTCCAGTCGGCCCCGGCCGCGGTTCGGGTGCAGGCTCGCTCGTGGCCTATGCGCTGACCATCACCGATGTCGATCCTCTGCGCTTCTCGCTGCTGTTCGAACGCTTCCTCAATCCCGAACGCGTGTCGATGCCCGACTTCGATATCGACTTCTGCCAGGACCGCCGCGAAGAGGTGATCCGCTACGTGCAGCGCAAATATGGCCGCGAGCAGGTGGCGCAGATCATTACCTTCGGTTCGTTGCAGGCGCGCGCGGCATTGCGCGACGTCGGCCGCGTGCTGGAAATGCCCTATGGACAGGTGGACAAGATCTGCAAGCTGGTCCCCAACAACCCGGCCAATCCGACGCCGCTGTCAAAAGCGATCGAGGAAGAGCCGCGTCTGCAGGAAGAGGCGGACAAGGAACCCGTCGTTGCCCGACTTCTGGATATCGCCCAGAAGATCGAGGGGCTTTACCGTCACGCCTCCACCCATGCTGCCGGTATCGTCATCGGTGACCGGCCGCTGTCGAAGCTGGTGCCGATGTATCGCGATCCGCGCTCCGACATGCCGGTTACCCAGTTCAACATGAAGTGGGTGGAAAGCGCCGGCCTCGTCAAATTCGACTTTCTCGGTCTGAAGACCCTGACGGTGCTGAAGGTTGCTGTCGATTTCGTTGCCAAACGCGGCATCAAGGTCGATCTCGCCGCAATTCCGCTGGACGACGCCAAAACCTACGAGATGTTGTCACGCGGCGAAACCATCGGCGTGTTCCAGGTGGAAAGTGCCGGCATGCGCAAGGCGCTTATCGGCATGCGCCCGGACTGCATCGAGGACATCATTGCGCTGGTGGCGCTTTATCGTCCGGGTCCGATGGAAAACATTCCGGTCTACAATGCCCGCAAGCATGGCGAGGAGGAGCTGGAGTCGATCCACCCCACCATCGACCATCTTCTGAAGGAAACGCAGGGCGTTATCGTCTATCAGGAACAGGTGATGCAGATCGCCCAGGTTCTGTCAGGTTATTCGCTCGGCGAAGCCGATCTTCTGCGCCGCGCCATGGGCAAGAAGATCAAGGAGGAGATGGACCAGCAGCGCGAGCGCTTCGTGGACGGCGCGATCAGAAACAGCGTGTCGAAGCCGCAGGCCAACACCATCTTCGACCTTCTGGCGAAATTCGCCAATTACGGCTTCAACAAGAGCCACGCCGCCGCTTACGCCATCGTGTCCTATCAGACCGCCTATATGAAGGCGCATTATCCGGTGGAGTTCCTTGCGGCCTCCATGACGCTGGATATGGCCAACACGGAAAAACTCAATGATTTCCGCCAGGATGCCAGCCGTCTCGGTATAGAGGTCGTGGCACCTTCGGTGCAGACGTCCTTCCGGCAGTTCGAGACGGGTGAGAACCGCATCTATTATTCGCTGGCCGCCATCAAGGGCGTGGGCGAGGGCGCGGTGGAACACATCGTTACCGTGCGCGACGGCAAGCCATTTGCGAGCCTGGAGGATTTCTGCCTGCGCATCGATCCGAAGCAGATCAACCGGCGTGTGCTCGAAAGCCTCATCAACGCTGGCGGTTTCGATTGTTTTGGCCGCGACCGCGCCGAGATGATCGGCGGGCTGGACCGCATTATCGGTTATTCGCAACGCGCGCAGGAAAGCCGCGTTACCGGCCAGTCGGACATGTTCGGCTCCGGCGGCGCAAGCGGCCCGGAAAAGCTCATCCTGCCTGCTTTCCAGCCCTGGCTCGCCTCGGAGAAACTGCTGCGCGAATATCAGGTGCTCGGTTTTTACCTGACCGCACATCCGCTCGATACCTACCGCCCTGTATTGGAAAAGTTGAGGGTGCAGAATTTCGCCGATTTTTCCGCCGCAGTGAAACAGGGTGCGACCGCCGGGCGTCTGGCCGGCACCGTCACCGGCAAGCAGGAGCGCAAGACCCGGACCGGAAACAAGATGGGTATCGTCACCTTCTCCGATGCCTCCGGTCAATATGAGGCGGTGTTGTTTTCCGAAGGGCTTGCCCAGTTTCGCGATCTGCTCGAGGTTGGCAAATCCCTTGTTATCACCGTGCAGGCGGAAGAGCGCCCGGAAGGCATCGGTCTTCGCATCCAGACGGCGCAATCGCTCGAGGAAAAATCCGTCCAAATGCAAAAGGCGTTGCGGGTTTATGTGCGCGATTCAGGCCCGCTGAAAACCGTCGCCCGCCACCTCAATACCAAAGGCGACGGATCGGTTTATTTCATCGTCATCAAGGACGAGGGGAGCCGTGAGATCGAGGTGGAGCTGACGGAGAAATACCGTATTTCCCCTGAGATCGCCGCCGCACTTCGCTCTGCCCCCGGCGTTGTTGATGTGGAGCTGGTGTGAGGCCTCAAGCCCTCAAACCGGCCCTTCCTTTGTCACGGTAATGAAGTCCGTTCCCATCCCTGTCTCCATCTGGTGACTGAGGTCGGAAACGGTAATCGAACTGCCGGTTGAAAGCTCTTTCTCGATTCGGGAGCGAATTTCGGCCGGTATTTCAAGGCGGCCTAGTACGGCGCTTAGCTGGTCAAAGCCACCGGGCGCTTCGGTAACGGTGATGCCGAGCCGTTTGCGGGCTGCGGCCGGCAGACGGTTTTCCAGTGTTACGCCATTCCATTCGGCGGTTCCGGCTGCGCGGTTGACGGCAACGGCTTCGAAGAAATGCGTTCCGAGTGCCACCTCGGGATCCTTGATGTCGATCGCAGCCTCGAATAGCGGCTTGAAATCCTGTCGCACCATGATCTGGCCATTCGGTGGATGATCTTCGTCGGCGGATGCGTAAAGTGCAGCAACGAAATCGTCGGTCAGTAGCGGCCCGGTAGTTTTCAGCCCCTTCCAGCGCTTGAAACCGTTGACGGCGCTGATCGTCATTTCTCCGGTATAGCCGTCCGGTGCGCCGGCATCGAAGCCAAGGCGCGTCAGCACGGCCTGAATATCCATCACCTTTTCGCGCTCGCCGCGCCGGGTGATGAGGATGCGCAAGGGCGAGGGCTCCTTGCCTTTGGCCATCGGTTTGATGGCTTGCGTTTTTTCATTCACGGCCACCTCAACGGTGCCCAATGCGGCGTCGAAGGTCGCGGGGCGCAGCTCGACGTCGGATAAAAGCAGCTTGCCGTCATCGGCATCGTCCCGCGGCTCAAACAGGGCTGAATGTTGTACGGAGCGCAGAGAAACCGGCCGGTCGGTGATGATGACATGCACGCCGTAGCGGGTCTCGCCGAACAGCGACTGCGCGAATTTCGAAGGCAGGCGCACGCAGCCATGCGAGGCCGGGTAATTCGGCACCTTGCCTTCGTGCAACGCGATGCCCGACCATGTCAGTCGCTGCATGAAAGGCATGGGCGCGGCCGAGTAGATGTTCGATTCGTGGTATTTGCGTTTTTCCAGAATCGAAAAAATGCCGCTCGGCGTCTCATGCCCGGCCTTGCCGGTTGAGACTTTGGATGTAGCAACGATCTCGCCGTTCTCGTAAAGCGCCAGCGATTGATCGCTTTTCGAAACGACGATCTGCAGGGACTTGTTGTCGGCGGCAAGCGCCGGAAAGGCAAGAATGCTGGCCGACAGCATGCCGGTCAGAAGACGGAAGCGAAGGGACATGACGCAATACACCACATGCACAAAACTTCGTTTACTCAACCACGCGAAGTTTAATGAAGTTTAAGGATAGGGCGTCTGCCACATCACTAATTTGTGTAATATCTAAAATAGGGGCGGGGTGTTGCAGGCCGCAGGGTTTCACGGCGTTTGCAAGCGGCATGGCCGCTATTTGCGTGTGCCGAAAGTGTAGCCGGTCTCGACGCTGCCCTTGCCGAACTTGTCGCGCAGCTTGTCCATTGCCGCTTCCGCCGCCGCCCGCCGTTCCGCCTGCCTGTCGACGAGATCGGGAGGATCGGCAAGGTCCGCATCGCGCAGATCACTGACGCCTATGCCGATCAGGCGAAACTTGGTGCCGTCGGTTTCTTTCGCAAGCAGCGAAAGGCCGGTACGGAATATGCGGTCGGCAAGCTGGGTAGGGTCATCAAGCTTGCGGTTGCGGGTGCGGAGTTTGAAATCGGCCGTCTTCATTTTCAGTACAACCGTCTGGCCGGAAATGCCGCTCTTCTTCAGGCGCCAGGCAACTTTTTCGGAAAGCGACCGCAGGATCGGTACGAGGTCCTCGTGCCGGGAAATATCGTTGAAGAAGGTGGTCTCGGAAGACACGCTTTTCACGGGGTCGTTATTGTGCACGTGCCGTTCATCGATGCCGCGCGAAAGCCGGAACAGCCGTTGTCCCATCACGCCATAGCGGCGCATCAGGTCGCCTTCCTCCATCTCCTGCAACTGCGCGATCATGCGGATGCCGTCCGCCTCCAGCGTCGCCGCAAACGCCTTTCCAACGCCCCATATCGTCGTGACGGGCCGTGCTGCCAGAAAGGAAAGCGCTTCCGCTTCGCCGATCACCGAAAAGCCGCGCGGTTTTTTAAGGTCAGACGCGACCTTGGCCAGAAATTTGCAGTAGGACAGACCGGCCGAGACGGTCACGCCCACTTCTTTTTCCACCCGTTTCACAAATTTCGCCAGAACCCGGGCAGGTGGATCGTGATGCAGCCTCTCCGTTCCGGAAAGATCGAGAAACGCCTCGTCTATGGAAAGCGGCTGCACGAGCGGCGTCAAATCCTGCATCATTGTTCGGATCTGACGGCCGACGCGGCTGTATTTTTCCATGTCGGGCTTTATGACCACGGCGTCCGGACAAGCTTCCAGCGCCTTGAACATCGGCATGGCGGAACGCACGCCCTGGATGCGGGCAATGTAGCAGGCAGTGGAAACCACGCCGCGTTTTCCGCCGCCGATGATCAACGGCTTGTCGGCAAGATCGGGATTGTCCCGTTTTTCAACGGAGGCGTAAAAGGCGTCGCAATCGATATGGGCGATGCTGAGGTCGTAGAGTTCGTCATGGTAGACGAGGCGGGGACTGCCACAGGCGCGACAACGCCTCAGGTCCGCTGGCTGGCCGGTCAGACAGTCGCGGCAAAAACCGGGATCATAAAGATGCGACGTGGACATGGGCCGAAAACAAAACCAGAACGTCGCTAACCATACTCCGGCCGTGACGGTGGCTCAAGGGGTGGCCTGTCAATACTCACCCGAATCCAGCCCCGGGCCGGAAAAATGGTGCCAGGCAGCGGCAACCGTTTCGGGGGATGTGTCGGTCGCCGCGCAGAAGGCCATGAGGTCTGGTTCGTGGCTCATCAGAAAATCGGTGAGCCCCGCCAGAAAGCCGGGATCGTGGGCGGCATGGCGCAGCATATTGGCCTGCAATCCGCTCAGCGCCAGAAAACGCCCGAGCATTTCCGGCTCGTTTGCCAGCCAGCCAAGTATGGCGGCTGCCGTTTCTTGCGGATCTTTTCCGGCATTGTCTTTGTTTTTTGTATCTCTCAGCATTTCTCTACCGAAGTTACCTATTTTGAAACCAAATCGTTCTAGCGTTGCGCAACAAATGGACGATGGAATCGGTTCTCTGGCACCCTATATGTCTGGGAGAAGGTTTCAAAGCGAAACGGGGACTGCCCACCATGCCCAAGCAGGTCATGATAGTCGAAGACAACGAGCTGAACATGAAGCTCTTTCGTGACCTGATCGAGGCGTCTGGCTATACGACGATCCAGACGCGCAATGGCATGGAAGCGCTGGATCTAGCCCGCAAGCATCGCCCCGACCTCATTCTCATGGATATTCAGCTGCCGGAGGTTTCCGGGCTGGAGGTGACGAAATGGCTGAAGGAAGATGACGAGCTGCACGTCATTCCGGTCATCGCGGTAACCGCCTTCGCCATGAAGGGGGATGAGGAGCGCATTCGTCAGGGCGGATGCGAGGCCTATGTGTCCAAGCCGATCTCCGTTCCGAAATTCATCGAAATCATCAAGACCTATCTAGGCGATGCGTAAGGCGGTTGGGGAACTGTTATGACGGCGAGAGTTCTGGTTGTTGACGACATACCCGCAAACGTAAAGCTTCTCGAAGCCCGGCTTGTCGCGGAATATTTCGACGTCGTAACCGCCGAGGATGGTTTCAAGGCGCTTGATATTTGCGACCAGGAACAGGTCGATATCATCCTGCTGGACATCATGATGCCTGGCATGGACGGTTTCGAGGTCTGCGAACGACTGAAGGCCAATCCGAAAACGGCGCATATTCCTGTTGTCATGGTCACCGCACTCGATCAGCCCTCAGATCGCGTGCGCGGCCTGAAAGCCGGCGCCGATGATTTTCTGACCAAGCCCGTTAACGACCTTCAATTGATCGCCCGTGTCAAAAGCCTCGTGCGCCTCAAGGCCGTCAGTGACGAATTGCGGCTGCGGGCCGAGACCGCGCGCGAGATCGGCATCGAGGAGATGCTGCGCAGCGATGGCCTCATGCAGACGCCTGGCCGCGTTCTGGTGGCGGATGGCCGCGCCAGCTCGCAGGAACGCATCGTCAGGGCGCTGAAGCCGGTTGCCGAGGTCGATGCCGTCACGGAGCCTCAGGCGGCCCTGTTGAAGGCCGCGAGCAACCCCTTCGAGCTTGTCATCGTCAATTCCAATTTTGAGGATTACGATCCGCTGAGACTGTGTTCGCAGCTTCGTTCGCTGGAGCGTACCCGGTTCCTGCCGTTGCTTCTGGTAGCGGAACAGGGGGCGGACGACATGGTGGCGCGGGCGCTCGATCTTGGCGTGAACGATTATATTCTCCGCCCGATCGATCCCAACGAACTTGTCGCCCGGTCTCTGACGCAGATCCGGCGCAAGCGCTATAACGAGCATCTGCGGCTCAATCTCCAGCACACGATGGAGCTTGCTATCGTCGATGGGCTGACTGGTCTTAACAATCGCCGTTATCTCGACAATCATCTGAAGATACTTTTCGACCGCGCCGCCGTGCGTGGCCGCCCGATTTCCATTTGCATGACCGATATCGACCGCTTCAAGCTGGTCAACGATACCTATGGCCACGATGTCGGCGATGAGGTTCTGCGCGAGTTTGCAGCCCGCATCCGCAGCACGGTGCGCGGCGCCGATCTTGCCTGCCGGTATGGCGGGGAGGAATTCGTGGTCGTGATGCCCGACACGCCGATGGAGCTTGCCACAAGCGTTGCCGAACGCCTGCGGGCAATCATCGAGGACAAGCCGTTTCACGTTCGTTCCATCGACCGCGAGTTGAGTATCACGGCTTCGCTCGGCATCGCCACCAGCAGTGGAGCATTCGGCGCGCCGGACGAGCTTCTGAAGCAGGCCGACAGGGCGCTCTACGAGGCGAAACACACAGGACGCAACCGCGTCGTGGCGGCCGCCGCCTAAAGGCGCAGACCATGACGCTGACAATCCGTGCCGCCTTTTGAGACTTTCGACGTTTACCGTTATCGATAGCCGCCCAAAGACCTGACGGCAAGCTGTGGCAAGCGCGAAGTCCCTGACCTTGCCAGTATTTTATCTTCTTACAATGAGGGGGTGAAGTCTAACAGGGTTAATAGAGTTCAAGTTGAAAAATACGTTGAATTCAATCGCTCACGGAACTATAGTGTGCCAGCGTTGTATATTTAACCATGTTTTCCAGGTGATGTATCTCTGGCTTAAGAATTTGTTGATTTTTATTTTACTTCTGCGCACACTCCCAATCGAGAATAACAGTTCTTCCGGCGGTTTTTCCGTCTAGTGATGAAGAAACGATGGCGGTTTACACCGCTGATGTTTCGGTCGTCAGGGGCTGGTATTGCGTAGTTTGAATGCCCCATGATGCTCAGGTCCGCCGCATCTCCTGGATCGTGGGGTCGGTCGGCTGACGATGTCCGAATCGGTTCCTCGTGCCGTGATCACATCGTTGGCCGACCGCCTTATCTCCGAAAATATTCTGTGCTTGTGCTGCCGCTTATAGCGCAGAACATCCGGCTGCGCGCGCAGGCAGCGCGCTGTCGCAGCGATTGGCGCATTTGGCCGATGAGACGCTGATTAGGAGAGGCGCTGATTAGGCGAGACGGTGATAAAGAGTTTTCCCGCCGTGCCAATAGCGCCGACTGGGTTCCAAACTCAAGAACCGCAACTAGGAAGGTTACGATTCGTTGGCCCGTGGCGGGCCTTGCGAGGGCGCTGGCGCAAAGAATGCCGTTGGCGGCAATCCTTTCCGTACAAACAAAAAACGCGCCCGTTGGGCGCGCTTTTGCCGGAGAACCCGATCAAGAATTACTTGATCTTGGTTTCCTTGAATTCAACGTGCTTGCGTACAACCGGGTCATACTTCGTCTTCGTCATCTTGTCCGTGAACGTACGGCTGTTCTTGGTGGTCACGTAGAAGGTACCGGTGTCGGCTGTCGACAGCAGCTTGATCTTGATTGTTGTAGCTTTCGCCATGGTCGTCCTGCCTTTAAACAAAAGAGAAGCCGCAGGCGCTTCTCACCTCGGCTAAATCTGGCGCGAAACTACGTATCGCGCCTGAAAAGTCAAGTCTGTTTTGCCCTGAAAACAAAACGGAAGGCATAAAGCACCACGTAAAGCCCGAAAAACACGGCAAGCGCCCAGGCGAAACCATCGGTACCCGCAACATCCATGGAAATGCCGACGGCCTGTGGTCCGGCTATTGTGCCCATGGCATAGCAGAAGATGAAGGCGGCGTTGGCGGCCACCAGATCGGCCCCTTTGAGACGCGATCCCAGATGGGTAAGGCCGACGGTATACATGCCGGATACGAGGCCGCCCCAGAACAGCAGCAGGGCCGCGACGAGAATCCATCTATCCACCAGCAAGGGCAGCGCCAGCGTGCCGCAAACGCCCGCAAAGGCCATCAGCGCCAGCATTGTGCGCCGGTCCTTCATTCGGTCCGAAAGCAGGCCGATCGGTATCTGGAAGACCATGTTGCCGATGCCCATCACGGTCAGCAGAAGTGCCGCCTGCGATTCGTTGAAGCCTTCGCGGGTCGCATAGATGGGAAAGAGCGACAGACCGCCCGCTTGCACGGCGCCGAACACGAAGGCCGCCGCAGAAGCCATCGGCACCAGCCATATATAACGGGCGAAATGGTGGTTCGGCCTTTCGCTCAGCTCCGGGCTTTCGCCGCGCGCAAGGAAGATCGGGATCGCGGCAAGCAGTATGATTGCTGCCCCGACCAGAAACGGCAGGATGCCATCGCTGCCGACCACGGAAAACAATAACGGGCCAACCGCAAACCCAACCGCAAGTCCGGTGGCGTAGATGCCGAGAACCATGCCGCGTTTTTTCGGTGGCGCGGTCATGTTGATCCAGTATTCGGAGAGGATGAACAGCGTGGTGGTTGCGCCATGGAAGACGATTCGCAGCGGAAACCACATCCAGAAGGCGTCGGCGAAATAGAAACAGAGCGCACTCAGGGCCGACACGACAACGGCAAATAGCATCGTTCGCGCCACGCCGAAATCATGGGCGATCTTGGTGGTCACCGGCGCTGCCATCATCGCCGCAACGCCGGCCATTGCCGAATTTACCCCGATCATGGTGGAGGAGATGCCGCGCTTCTCAAGGATGATCGACAGGAGCGGCAGGCCCAGGCCGATGGCGACACCGACCGCACTGATGGCGGAGATGGCGGCGATCAGTGAGGGCCAGTGAATGGCGTCCGCTTCGCATTTCATTTGTGACATGACGGCCTTTATACAAAGTCTCGAATGAATCGGCCGTGGCGCGTGACATAGAGCCGCGCGGGGCTTTCAAAGGGCAGTGACGGATCACCTATCATGAGTTTTGTGACATCTTCGAGAACCGTGCGTGTGATTTTCGGCATGTTCAGACTGGAAAGCGCTGTCATGTCAAGCCATTGCACATTGTGCAGCTCATCTGAATCCCTGATTAGCCGGGTATCCAGCCGTAACTCGTCGGCGTAACAGCAAAAGAATCGCGTGTCGTAACGCCTGATATTGCCGGGCGGGGTGATTGCGCGCGCCACATATCGAAAACGCGAAAGATCCGGACCATCAGCGTCCATGCCCATATCGACGCCGGTTTCCTCCACGAGCTCGCGCGCGGCGGCAAGCGCCAGCGCCCGTGCCCCGGCAGCGCTCAGGCGGCGCGCGGCAGACGAGGTGAGGCTGCGCAGCACGGCGGGGTGCAGATCGCCGGAGAAGGGCAGAGCGTGGTCGCGTGGATCGCGTTTGCCGCCGGGAAACACGTAAGCGCCGGGCATGAATATGTGGGCGTTACTGCGCCGGCCCATCAGCACGCGAATAGCAGGGCCGGAACGATCAAACAGGATGATCGAGGCGGCATCGCGCGGCCGCAACGGGCCGCTCGCCGCCTGGGTGCTCGAGGGAAGCTCGGACACGTTCAAATTCCCGTCCGCCGTCAGTGGGAGGAGCCGTCTATCTGCACTTTTGGCTGTTTTCCGTCGAAGCCGTGCATTCTAAGTGCCCATTGCAGGCCGATGACGCCACCCTTGATCGGTTGCAGCGTCAGAAGCGCGGCCAGAATGGTGATAGGCACCCAGATGGCGAAGTGTACCCACATGGGAACGGAAAGCACGAGATCGGTCATCATGAAGCCGCCAACGGCGATATGGCCGATGATGACGATGGAAATATAGGGCGGCAGGTCGTCGGAGCGGTGATGATGCATTTCCTCGCCGCAGGCCGCGCAATTGTCCACCGGCTTCAGGAAGGCCCGAAACAGGCGACCGCTGCCACAGGCCGGGCAGCGATTGGCCATGCCCCGCATGATCGAGCGGCCAAGCGGACGCTCCGCGCTTCCATCTCCGAAGGTAACCGTTTCCGAGCCCTGATTTGCACTCATCCTGAAGTCCTTCTCCCGTTTGTCTTAACCGCTTGACGCGGTCTTGTTACCGACGTCCTCTCGGCGGCCTTGTTCCCGGCTTGGCGGAAGGACGTGATGTCCGCCGGCCTGCCTTGTGGAACGACCGCGAGCCGACCGGCATCTTGCGCCCCGGGCTCAGCATTTCAAACCGCAGCGCACCAGCCAAGGGTACCGCTTCTGCAAGCCGCACCTGAACCGTATCGCCGAGTTGATAACCGAGACCCGTCTTTTCCCCCGTCAGAGCCTGATGGGCTTCGTCGTAGAGGAAATAGTCGGTTCCAAGTGTAGATATAGGAACAAACCCGTCGGCGCCAAACTGCGGCAGCGCGACAAATAGTCCCGCCTTGGTGACACCCGCGACGCGGCCATCGAACTCCTCACCGACGCGCTCGGAAAGATGGTGCGCGATCAGCCGGTTGATGGTGTCGCGCTCTGCGGCCATGGCGCGGCGCTCGAAGGTCGAGATTTCGGCGGCTATATCGTCCAGCGTCGCCTCTTCATGCGGGGTGATGCCGCCTTCGCCGAGGCCTAGCGATCCGACCAGCGCCCGATGCACGATCAGGTCGGCATAACGGCGGATCGGTGAGGTGAAATGCGCGTACTTCATCAGGTTGAGGCCGAAATGGCCGATATTTTCCGGGCTGTAGATCGCCTGGCTCTGGCTGCGCAGCACCATCTCGTTGACCATGATCTGGTGCGGCGTGTCGAGTGCGCGCGCCAGAATGCCGTTGAAGGAATTGGCGCGCATCGCGACACCCTTGGCCATGGAAATGCCGATGGTGCCGAGGAATTCGCGCAGCACTTCCTGCTTGGTAAGTGTGGGGGCGTCATGCACGCGGTAGACCAGCCGCTGCTTTTTCTTTTCCAGGGTCTCTGCGGCGGCGACGTTCGCCTGAATCATCATTTCCTCGATCAGCTTGTGCGCGTCGAGGCGTTCGGGAATGATGACCTTGTCCACAGTGCCGTCGGGCCTGAGCTGGATCTTGCGCTCCGGCATGTCGAGTTCCAGCGGCTGGCGGCGATCGCGGCCGCGCTTCATCACGGCATAGGCGTGCCACAGCGGCTTCAGGATCGGCTCCAGCAGCGTGCCGGTCTTGTCGTCCGGGCGGCCGTCGATTGCGGCCTGCGCCTGCTGGTAGGAGAGCTTGGCGGCACTCTTCATCATGATGCGATGGAAAGTGTGGCTCGCCTTGCGGCCTTCCTTCGAGAACGTCATCCGCACAGCAAGGGCAGGGCGGTCGACGCCTTCCTTCAGCGAGCAGAGGTCGTTGGAGATGCGTTCCGGCAGCATCGGCACGACACGATCAGGGAAATAGACGGAGTTACCACGCTTCAGCGCCTCGCGGTCGAGCGGTGCGCCTGATCGCACATACCAGGACACGTCGGCGATAGCGACGGTGACGATCACTCCATCAGGATTGTCGGGCGAGGGGTCGAGTTCGGCATAGACCGCGTCGTCATGGTCCTTGGCGTCGGCCGGATCGATCGTGATCAGCGGCAGGTCGCGCCAGTCTTCACGGTGCGACATGGTCGCGGGTTTTGCGGCATCCGCCTCGGCCAGAACATTCGGCGGGAAGATGTGCGGAATACCGTGGGCATGGATCGCGATCATCGAGATCGCCTTTTCCGAGGCGACTGAGCCGACGACCGAAAGAACCTTTGCGCGCGTCAGGCCGTAACGACCGCTGTTGCGCGAGGTTTCCACCTCGATCAGGTCGCCGTCCTTGGCATCGCCCACACTCTCGGGGTCGATGACCATTTCCTCGCCGCGCCGGTCGATCGGCATCAGGCGTCCGCCGCCGCCTTCCGTTTCCTTGAACACGCCAAGCAGTGCGTTCTGACGGCGGTCGATCAGCTTGACGACGCGGGCCGTGTAGGCCGGGCCGACGCTGTCCTTGGACGGGAATATTTTTGCCAGAATGCGATCGCCGAGACCGGCGGCAGGGGCTTTCTTACTGCGATCCTGCGAGGACTGGCGGATGAGCACGGCGGGGGCCGCGCCCTGATCTTCAGGCCATTCGGCAGGCCGGCCGATCAATTCGCCGTCCTTGTCGCGGGTGGTGATGTCGAGAACCGTCACCGGCGGCAGGCCACCCGGTCGCGTCAGCGTCTTGCGGCTCTTCTGCACCATGCCATCGGTTTCAAGCTCCTTCAGCAGTGCCTTGAGCACAACGCGGTCGTCGCCCTTCAGCCCGAAAGCCTTGGCGATTTCGCGCTTGGAGGCCTGCTGCGGATGCTCGGCGATGAATTTCAGCAGCACTTCGCGGGAAGGCACCTCGCCATGGATGATGCCTTCACCTTCATTTGCCCGCTTGCCGCGCCCGGTACGTCCGAAGCCGTCGCTGGCGGAACCCTGTCTCTGACGCGGCGCCTTGCTCACGATTCTGCCTTCTTGGGTTTGGCTGCGGCCTTCGGCTTGGCAGCCGTCTTGCTTTTCGTTGCGGCCTTGGCTTTTGTCGCCTTCGGCTTTGCGGCTGTGTCGCCATCGGCCTTCTTGGCAGCAGGTTTCTTGGCCTTGGCGGGCTTGCCGCCGGTTCCTGTCTTGGCGATACGCTCGGCAATCAGCACCAGCGATTCGTCCAGCGTCACGGAGGTCGGATCCTGCCCCTTTGGAATGGTGGCGTTAACTTTGCCCCAGTTGACGTAAGCGCCGTAACGCCCGTCGCGGACGGTGATCGGGCCGCCATCTGGGTGATCACCCAGTTCCTTCAGCGCCGCAGGCGTGCCGTTGCGGCCGCGCCCCGGTCCCTTGCTCTGCTTCTCGGCAATAACGGTAACGGCACGGTTGAGGCCGATCGAGAACACATCTTCGATGCTTTCGAGGTTCGCATAGGAACCGTCATGCAACAGGAAGGGTCCGTAGCGGCCAAGCCCGGCGGAAATCATCTTGCCGGTTTCGGGATGCTTGCCGATATCGCGCGGCAGGTTGATGAGCGCCAGCGCCTTTTCGTGGTCGATGTCCTCAGGCTTCCAGCCCTTGGGCAGCGAGGAGCGCTTGGCCTCCTTGCCATCGCCGCGCTGGATGTACGGGCCGAAACGGCCAGACCGAAGCGTCAACTCCTCGCCGGTCATCGGATCGGCACCCAGCGCTTTCGGCTCATTGGACACGGAAGCTTCGGCTTCCGAGCCATCGGACGTGAGCTGGCGGGTAAAGTTGCACTCCGGATAATTGGAGCAACCGACGAAAGCGCCATATTTGCCGAGCTTCAGCGAAAGGTTGCCGGTGCCGCAAACCTGACAGATGCGCGGATCGGAACCGTCCTCACGCTTGGGGAAGACCAGCGGGGCCAGAACTTCATTGAGCGCATCCAGCACGTTGGTAACGCGCAATTCCTTGGTATCTTCGATCTGCGCGAAGAAATCCTTCCAGAAATCGCGCAGCACCTGCTTCCAGTCCAGTTCGCCCGCGGAAATGCGGTCGAGCTTTTCTTCCAGATCGGCGGTGAAGTCGTATTCGACATATTTGGCAAAGAAGCTTTCGAGGAAAGCCGTCACCAGCCGTCCGCGCGAATGGGGAATGAGCTTGCGCTTGTCGATGATGATATATTCGCGGTCGCTTAGCGTCTTCAGTGTCGCCGCATAGGTGGAAGGACGGCCGATGCCGAGTTCTTCCATCTTCTTGATGAGCGATGCTTCCGAATAACGCGGCGGCGGCTCGGTGAAGTGCTGGCTGGCGTTGATCTTCTGCTTGGCGAGGTTCTCGCGCGCATTGATCTGTGGCAGGCGGCCTTCATCGTCACCGTCGTCGCTCTGCTCGCCATCTTCTTTCTGGTCGGTATAGGCGGCGATGAAGCCGTCGAAGCGGATGACGGAACCGACAGCACGAAGCCCGGCCTTTTCACCGTCCTTGTCGGCAAGGATTTCCACCGTGGTACGTTCGATTTCGGCAGATGCCATCTGGCTCGCAATGCCGCGCTTCCAGATCAGGTCGTAAAGACGCAACTGGTCGGCATCGAGGTAACGCTTCACCTGATCCGGCGTGCGGTTAAAATCGGTCGGACGGATAGCTTCGTGCGCTTCCTGCGCGTTCTTCGCCTTGGTCGAGTATAAGCGCGCCTTTTCCGGCACATAGCGGTCGCCGAATTGCTCGCCGATGGCGCGGCGTGCGGCATCGATCGCTTCCGGCGCCATCTGCACGCCGTCGGTACGCATATAGGTGATCAAACCAACGGTTTCGCCGCCGATGTCGATACCTTCATAAAGCTTCTGGGCCACCTGCATGGTACGCGAGGCCGAAAAGCCCATGCGCGAGGAGGCAGCCTGCTGCAGCGTCGAGGTGGTGAAGGGCGGGCCGGGATTGCGCTTGACGGGTTTCGCCTCGACCGTATCGACAATATAGGTCGCGCCTTCCAGGAGCGCCTTCAGGCGGTTGGCGTCATCTCCTGTCTTGATCGAACGGCCTTGCAGCTTCTTGCCATCGGCGGAAACCAGCTTCGCCTCGAACTCGTCACCGCGCGGTGTCTTCAACAGCGCGCTGATGTTCCAGTATTCCTCGGAGACGAAACGCTCGATCTCGGCTTCGCGGTCGCAGACGAGACGCAGCGAAACGGACTGCACGCGGCCGGCGGAACGGGCGCCCGGCAGCTTGCGCCACAAAACCGGCGACAGGTTGAAACCGACGAGATAATCCAGCGCACGGCGGGCAAGATAGGCATCGACCAGCGGCACGTCGATGTCGCGCGGGTTCGCCATCGCGTCCAGTACCGCCTTTTTGGTGATGGCGTTGAAGACCACGCGCTTCACCGGCTTGTCGCCGAGAACGCGCTTCTTCTTCAAGAGATCAAGCACATGCCAGGAAATCGCTTCACCCTCGCGATCCGGGTCGGTTGCGAGAAACAGGCCGTCGGAGGATTTCACCGCGTCGGCAATGTCCTTCATGCGCTTGGCGGATGCGCTATCGACCTCCCAGGACATTTCGAAGTCCTGGTCGGGCAGCACAGATCCGTCCTTGGCAGGAAGGTCCCGGACGTGGCCAAAGGATGCAAGAACCTTGTAGCCCGGACCAAGATACTTGTTGATCGTCTTGGCTTTGGCAGGAGATTCTACGACGACGACATTCATATTGTTTTTTCTCTGGAACTGGTCCGTTAACATAGCCGGATCACGGCATAATGCCGCAATTCGCCTTCTTTATAATTCGACATGGACAGGTAATGCGCGCGGGTCAAGAGGCAAGCCCGATTTTATCGCTCCAAGGCAATTGCAACCTATGGATAATCTGTCGTTGTATTGCAATCTTTGGTAAATTTGTTATAGTGACCAACATGATTTGAATTGACGTAATGATCTTTGTTTCAGGTTGAAATTCCAGGATAGATATATGGTCCCGAACGCAACAAACAATAATGCCGATAATGAAGGGACCAGAGAGAACTTGGCTTACATTCGCCAGATGCTCGCGGAACTGAGGCTCGTCGCCAATCGCGAGGGCGCCGACATGCTGTGCTATCTGATTGAAATGGCCTATGTGGAAGTCGGCGATATCCAGAGCGGGCGGCGCAAGCTATCAATCCGCGAGGAGCGAAACCCGCCCCCCGGCGTGCCGGTTTAACCGCCCGGCAATATCGAGTTCCAGCAGCACCATGTGAACCGTGGCCGCGGAAAAACCCGTGTGGCGAATGATATCGTCCGTTTCGACGGGTGAGTGCCCGAGAGCGGCGGCAACGATGCTACGCTCGTCATCTCCGGGTGGTGACATTTCCTCATCGGATCGTGGTTCCTCGACCTTGCGGTCATAGGGCAATTGCGGTTCCATCAGCGGTCGTAGCGCATCGAGAATATCGGCCGCCCCCGTGGTCAGCGTCGCGCCTTCCTTGATCAGCCGGTTGGTGCCTTCGCAGCGCGCATCGAGTGGGGAGCCTGGCACGGCGAAAACCAGCCGGCCCGCTTCGCCGGCAAGCCGCGCCGTGATCAGCGAACCGGATCGTTCCGCCGCTTCCACTATGACGACGCCGAGTGAGACGCCCGATATCAGCCGGTTGCGGCGGGGGAAATCCCGAGCGCGTGGTTCCCAGCCGAAGGGCATTTCGCTGATCGTCGCGCCGCCCTGTTCGTAGATGTCCTGCAAGAGCCCGAAATTTTCCTGCGGGTAGGGACGGTCGAGACCGCCCGCCAGCATGGCCACCGTACCGGTTGCAAGGCTCGCCCGGTGCGCCGCCGCATCGATGCCGCGCGCCAGCCCGGAAGCGATCGTATAGCCCGCACGACCGCAATCGCGCGCCAGCATCGCGGCGAATTTCGCGCCGTTGATGGAGGCGTTGCGTGATCCGACGATGCCGACGCAAGGTCTTGTTGCGGTGGAAGCCGAGCCCTTCATGGCGATCAGTGGCGGCGCGCCGTCGAGCTGTCGCAGGGCAGGCGGGTAGTCCGGCTCACCGATGCCGACGAAGCGAGCGCCGAATCTTTCAGCCGTTTCGATTTCGCCTTCCGCTTCCGCCTGTGTGGCAATGCGCGGGCTGCGCAATGAACCGCCGCGCCTTGAAAGCTCGGGCAGGGCAGAGAGCGCTTTTTCAGCGCTGCCAAAATGATTGATGAGTTCGCGGAAGGTGACGGGGCCGATATTGTCGCTGCGGATCAGCCGAAGCCATGCGACCCGCTGCCGCGCGGAAAGCTCTATGCCCTGCCGTGTCGTTTCCTCATGCGGCATGACTTATCCTTAAAGCTCGCCTTAGCCCTTTTGCCCGATCCTGCTTTCCGTGCCGGCCAGAAGCCGTGCGATGTTTTCCCGGTGTTTCCACCAGGAAATCACGCTCAGCAACGTTACCAGAAGCGCCGTCTTTTCAGGCCCGACTATCCAGAGGGCGACCGGGATCACAAGCATGGCAACCAGCGCCGACAGCGAGGAATACCGGGTGATGAACGCGGTTGCGAGCCAGATCAGCGCAAAAGCCAGCATCATCAGGGGGGCAGCGCCTAAAAGCACGCCGATATAGGTCGCCACGCCCTTGCCGCCCTTGAAACCGAGCCACACCGGAAACAGATGGCCGAGAAAGGCAAAGAAACCGGCAACCAGCGACGCCTCGTAACCCCAGAGCGCATTGGCGACGAGCACTGCGGCGGTGCCCTTCAGCGCATCGAGCAGCAATGTCGCTGCGGCGAGCTTCTTGTTGCCGGTGCGCAGCACATTGGTGGCGCCAATATTGCCGGAACCAATCTTGCGCACATCGCCCAGCCCCGCCATGCGGGTGAGAAGCAGGCCGAAGGGTATCGAGCCGAATAGATAGCCAATCAGCGCCGCAAGCGCGAGAAGGGCAGGCGCCGTCTGCCAGTCAGTCAAAGCACTCATTCAACGTTCCCTCTCGTCGCGCGCCCGCGTGATCCCATGCCCGTGATCTTATGCCAAGGAATGAACCGCTTTGCCAGCCACATAAGTGGCGACAGCGCGGCCGCTGAAACGGGCATCCTCAAACGGCGTATTCTTGGATTTCGACACCAGTTGATCTCTCGCAACCAGCCAAGGCTCGTCCAGGTCGATCAGCGTGATATCAGCCTTCGCGCCGGCTTTAAGCGTTCCCGCATCCAGTCCGAAGATTTTCGCCGGGCGGGTGGAAAGCGCATCGATCAGCCGCATCAGCGGAACCTCGCCGCTATGGTGAAGGCGAAGCGCCGCCGCCAGCATGGTTTCCAGCCCCACCGCACCGCTTGCCGCATCCGAAAAGGGCAGGCGCTTGGTGTCCACGTCCTGCGGGTCGTGCGAGGACACGATTATGTCGATCGTGCCATCCTTCAGCGCCTCGACCATGGCCTTGCGGTCGTCTTCTGCGCGCAAGGGAGGTGAGAGCTTGAAGAACGTACGGTATTCGCCGATATCGTTCTCGTTCAGCGTCAGATGGTTGATCGAGATGCCGCAGGTCGCCTTGACGCCCCGCTGCCGGGCAAGACGGATCGCTTCTGCCGATTCCGGCACGGAAATCTTGGCGGCGTGATAGATCGCTTGCGTCAGACCGGCAATGCGCAGGTCGCGCTCCAGCGGAATGATCTCGGCTTCCTTGGGGATTCCGGACAGACCGAGCCAGCTTGCGAAAAGCCCCTCGTTCATGTCGCCGCCGCCGATATATTTGTCGCGGGTCTCAAGTGCAATCACCGCACCCAATTCGCGCGCATAGGTCATGGCGCGGCGCAGCACCAGCGTGTCGGAAAGCGCCCTGCGGCCATTGGTGAAGGTAACCGCACCGGCTTCCTTCAGCATACCGATCTCGGTCATTTCCTCGCCGTTGAGGCCCTTGGTCAGGGCTGCGGCGGGATGCACATTGACGAGCGCCTTGTCGCGTGCCGCCTTTTTCACATATTCGACCAGCGCAATGTCGTCGATAACGGGGTCGGTGTCCGGCATGACGATGATGCTGGTGACGCCGCCGGCCGCTGCCGCGCGCGATGCGGATTCGATGGTTTCACGGTGTTCGCCACCCGGCTCACCGACAAAGACGCGGGCATCCACCAGACCGGGAACGGCCAGCAGCCCCTTGCAGTCGCGAACCGTCGCACCCTCGGGCACACCCTGGTTGTGTGCCTGCCCGCCGGAGGCGAGGATCGTGCCGTCGGCACCGATGACGATGCTGCCCACCTCGTCCAGATTGCGGGAGGGATCAACGATGCGAAGGTTTTTGAGAACGGTCACGGCACTCATACGCGCTCACCCTGATTTTGCGAGACAAGCAGGGTTTCCATGACAGCCATGCGCACGGCAACCCCCATTTCCACCTGGCTTTCGATGACGCTCTGCGGACCATCAGCCACTTCGGATGAGATTTCCACGCCACGGTTCATCGGGCCGGGATGCATGACCAGCGCATCTTCTTTCGCTGCCTTCAACTTTTCGGCATCGAGACCGTAATAGTGGAAATATTCGCGCACCGAAGGCACGAAGGAGCCGGACATGCGCTCGCGCTGCAGGCGCAGCATCATCACAACATCGGCGTTCTTCAAGCCTTCCTTCATGTCATGGAAGACCTCGACGCTCATGTCGCGGATACCGGAGGGAAGAAGCGTCGCGGGAGCCACGACGCGCACGCGCGCGCCCATCTGGTTGAGCAGGATGATGTTGGAGCGGGCAACGCGCGAATGCAGTACGTCGCCGCAGATCGCCACCGTTATTCCCGAAAGATCACCCTTGGCGCGGCGAATGGTCAGCGCGTCGAGAAGGGCCTGCGTCGGGTGTTCATGCTGGCCGTCGCCGGCATTGACCACAGAGCAGGCAACCTTCTGCGCGAGAAGGGCTGCGGCACCGGCCGAGGAGTGACGCACGATCAGCACATCGGGGCGCATGGCGTTCAGCGTCATCGCCGTGTCGATCAGAGTTTCGCCCTTCTTCACCGAGGAATTGCTGACCGACATGTTCATCACATCGGCGCCAAGCCGTTTTCCGGCAAGTTCGAAGGAGGATTGTGTCCGGGTCGAAGCTTCGAAGAACAGGTTGATCTGCGTGAGGCCCCGAAGCGTCGAGGTTTTTTTCTCGCGCTGACGGCTGATTTTCACCGCTTCGTCGGCCTTGTCGAGAAGCAGGGTTATATCCTGATGGGAAAGCCCCTTTATGCCGAGGAGATGGCGGTGGGGAAAATAGACCATGGAAATTGTCCTCCGGGTCGCAATAGTCAACGGGTCTATAAAGACAGGTGGCTTTGCGGGCAAGCATGCGATAAGCCGGGTTTTGGCATATACACGCAATAAAGCACGAATCCCGATAGAAGGATGCGAATGACAGGCATGAACCGGACAGAAGAATCGCTCGCCGAACTAAACCAGCCTAGCCTATGGTCCGGTATCAATGCCTATCGTTCCGATCCGCTGATCGTCGACCTCACATCCGGCCTGTCACGCAATCTGAGGGACGAGTTCGACCAGCTCGGCCGTTACGTAACCTCGCACGAAGCGCAGGAACTGGCGCGCATGGCCAATCAGGGCGTGCCGCAGCTGCACACGCATGGCCCGCGCGGGGAACGTCTCGATCAGGTTGAGTTCCATCCCGCATGGCACGCACTGATGCGCCGTTCCATGTCATCGGGTCTTCATTCCAGCGTCTGGGAAAATGCAGCCGAAACGCGCGGCAATGAACACAAGGCGCGCGCCACCAAATTTTATCTGACCTCGCAGCTCGAGGCCGGGCATCTCTGCCCCTTGACCATGACCAGCGCCTCCGTTGCCGCCATCATGACCTCGTCGCGTGTGCAGAAGGAATGGGTGCCGAAGATACTGTCGCGGAAATATGATTCCTCGCAGAAGCCGGCCTTGCAGAAAACCGCCGTCACCGTCGGCATGGGCATGACGGAAAAACAGGGCGGCACGGATGTGCGCGCCAACCGCAGCACGGCGGAGCGGGTGGGCGAGGGCATCTATCGCCTGTCCGGCCACAAATGGTTCTTGTCCGCGCCGATGAGCGACGGTTTCGTCATGCTGGCGCAGATGGGCGACGGCATGGGCTGTTTCCTGGTGCCGCGTTATCTGGAAGACGGTTCCGCCAACGGCCTGCATTTCCAGCGCCTGAAGGACAAGCTCGGCAACCGCTCCAATGCCTCCGCCGAAGTCGAGTTCACCGATGCTTTCGGTTATCTTCTGGGTGAACCCGGCAGCGGTGTGCGCACCATTCTCGACATGGTGACGCTGACGCGGCTCGACTGCGCTTTGGCATCATCAGGCATGATGCGCGCTTCGCTCGCCGAAGCCGTGCATTTCGCACGCGGCCGTTCCGTCTTCGGCAAGACGCTGGTCAGCCAGCCGATCATGACGCGCGTTCTCGCCGATATGGCGCTGGATGTCGCAGCCGCGACGGCACTCTCCTTCCGGCTGGCATCGGCATTCGATGCCGCCCGCAACAATGCCGCCGAGGCGGCCTATGCGCGGGTGATGACGCCGATTGTGAAATACTGGTGCTGCAAGATCGCGCCGGCGTTGATCTACGAGGCGATGGAGTGCCTTGGCGGCAACGGATATGTGGAAGAACGGCCGATTGCCCGCCACTACCGCGAAGCGCCGGTCAATGCCATCTGGGAAGGCTCCGGCAACGTCATGGCGCTGGATGTGCTGCGTGTTCTTCAGCGCGGCAAGGATCTGTTCGATCTCGTTTTCCAGACGCTGGAGCGCGACCTCGGACCCGCCGGAAAAAAGACCACGGATGTGCTGCGCGCCGCAATCGCGCTTGCCGAACGCGATGAGGGTGCTGCCCGCCTGCTGGTGGAGCAATTCGCACTTGCTGCCGCTGCCGCAGAGCTTTGCCGGCTCGGCGCCGGCAAGATCGCAGACGCCTTCCTCGAAACCCGTCTGGCGGGTGGTTGGCGACATACTTACGGCATGCTCGATTCTCGCTTTGATCCGAATTATATAATCGATTTATTGTATCCGCCCGCGTCCTGACCGATAAAGGGTGGAAAGCTGTTGTTGCAGTCCCTGTGGGAGGGGTATCGGATTTGAGAAAAGGCGTTGGCGTGGGGCGTATTTCTGTCTTTAAGTCGTTGGGCACGTGCGCGCGCATGAAGATGGAGGTCGATAGCAGATGCTGACCTTCCGCTCCGCCCGTCCTGAAGATGAAGAGGCGCTCTACGCCATCAGTCTTGCCACCGGCGATGCCGGGCAGGATGCCACCCCGCTTTATCGCGATGGCCGCATGGTGGGGCATATTTATTCCGTGCCTTATCTGCATCTGTGGCCCGATGCCGTTTTTGTGGCGGAAGACGAAGAGGGTGTCTGCGGTTACATCGCCGGCGCGCTCGATACCGCCTTGCATGATGAGCGGCTGGAGCGTGAGTGGTGGCCGCATCTGCGCGCCCTTTATCCCGACCCCGTTGGCGACCAGCAAACATGGGACGCCGATCAGCGCCGTGCACATTTCATCCACCACCCGCGCCACACGCCAACCTGGCTGACCGATCCGTTTCCGGCCCATATCCACCTGAACCTTCTGCCACGCACACAGGGCAAGGGCGGCGGCACGCGGCTTTTGTCGCGCTGGCTGGATATGGCGAGACAAAACAACGTCTATGGCATCCACCTCGGCGCCAGCGAGCGCAACCAGGCGGGTATCCGCTTTTGGGAAACCCGCGGCTTCAAACGTCTCGAAACTCACGACACAACAGGCACCGTGTGGTTTGGAATGGCGCTGGAGTGATTATTTGCGGGGTACGGGTCCTCGATCTTCATTCATCCACAGGAACCTTCTCCCCAGCTGCTGCGCTGCATTGTCCTCGTCTTCATGCTTTGTTAACCCGTTGGGTCAGGCCTTTTAAAAGACGGGTAGGGAAGCATGCTGGCGACCGCAGAGGTGATTTCAGCCGACAAGCCGGAAAAGCGCATCAAGGATCGCGCTGCGACCGAGAAGGCGATTTTTGAGGCGGCCCGGTCGCTTCTGGCCGAAGAGGGCTTTCAGGGTTTTGGCATCAATGCCGTTGCCCGCCGCGCCGGATGCGACAAGCAGCTGATCTACCGTTATTTCGGCGGTCTGGAAGGGTTGATCGAGGCGATCGGCGAGGATCTCGGATCCTGGGTGAAGGACCGTATTCCTGAAGATACCGGCGGCATGTTCCTGTTGACCTATGGCGATCTCATGGAAAAGCTGGCGCTTTATTTCATGGATGCGCTGCGCAGCGATCCTCTCGTCTGCAAGATCATTGCCTGGGAAGTGTCGGATGGCTCGCCGCAGGTCAGGCAGCTTGCCGAAGCCCGTGCCAAATCGCTCGGCAAATGGCTGGAGCGCATGCGCGGATCGCTGGCAGCACCCAAGGGCGTAGATACCGCAGCCGTCAATGCCGTGTTGTTCGCCGCCATCCAGCATCTCGTGATTTCCGCCGCCACCAGCGGCCAGTTCGCCGGCGTGCCGTTGAAGTCGGACAAGGACTGGGACAAGATTGCAACCGCCGTCAAAAGACTGGTGCGCGGCGTTTACGGCTGAGCGCGGCGTAACGAGCCGGGCGAGACGGTCGCCTTAACAAAATCGGCCGTTATTTGACGAAAAATCAACCATGTTTTCAGTGGTCCGGCAACCTTGCGGCATCGCATGCCGTTGGCTTCGTGAGGGGTGTTTTCCACAGCCGAACCCGCCACCGTTAACCATACCGACAGCTTTCATTTGCTTAGCCATGGTTACCGGTCCAGTGTGCATTAACAAAATGTTAACCATGCGCAATGACTGCGTATAAGGGAGCCGCAAGTGAGCCGCTGGACAGCTTTGGGCGTCATGATGACGTTTTTTGCTATGCTGCCGTTGGATATTGACGCGCCAGCGTTTAACCTTTGCCTGATGGCTCTGGTGCGCTGGGCGGTGCTTGCTGGCATTCCCGATACGATTTTCACGCGGGAGCAGACTGCATGAAGTGGTTTTTGATCCTCTGGGCCGGTCCCGTCGCATTGCTCGGCAGCTGGTACTGGCTATCCTATTACGACTTGAGCTTCGGCTTCTTCATGCTGACGCGCCAGACGCATGATCTGGTATTCCAGATTTACGGCAATATCCTCGGCCTGCCGCCGGAAAGCCTGCCGCCGCTGGTCGCGCGCGCCATAGCGGTCGACAGCCTGATCGTTTTTGCGATCCTTGCTTTCCGCAAGCGAAAACAGATTGCCAATTGGTGGCAGGGACGTCAGCCCGTTGCGCGGGCGAGTGCCGAAAGCCTGTCCAGCGCGCCCTGAAGAATGAAGCTTGCGGCTGCCGAATCGATGCGTTCGGCCCGTTTGGCGCGTGAGACATCCATTTCCAGAAGCACACGTTCGGCGGCGACCGTTGAAAGCCGTTCATCCCAGAAAATGAAGGGCAGGGCGGTTTTTTCCCCCATGGTACGAACGAAGGCGCGTGTTGCCTGCGCGCGTGGTCCGGCCGATCCATCCATGTTTATGGGCAGGCCGATGATGAAAGCTGATACCTTTTCCTTTTCGGCAAAGGCCAGCAGCACCTCGGCATCCCGAGTGAATTTGACCCGTTTGATGACGGGGCGCGGCGTGGCGAAGCGCCGCGACAGGTCCGACATGGCAAGTCCGATGGTTTTCGTCCCAAGGTCGAGGCCCGCAATCGCCTGCGCCGGCTGAAGCGTTTCCGCGAGCTCCTCGATGGTAAGTATCGCCATGTCGTACGCTGTCCTTTATCTTTTTCGGACGAATTCGGTGCGCAGCACCAGACCCTTGACCGTCTCGTGCCTGCAATCGATTTCTTCCGGATTTCCGGTCAGGCGGATCGATTTGATGACAGTGCCCTGCTTGATGACCGTATTGGTGCCTTTGACCTTCAGATCCTTGATCAGCGTTACCTGGTCACCATCCGCAAGCACGTTGCCTGCCGCATCGCGCACTTCGTTCGCGCGCAAAGCTTCTGCGGCCAGCTCGGACGCAGGCCGCCATTCGCCGGTCGCCTCGTCATACACGTAATCGTCATTATCCGCGGCCATTGTCGCCTCTCTGAAATATCGGTAGTGCGGTTGTTCAAGCCGTCCTATGTCATAATATACGGGCAATACAAAGGAGAACTTCCCATGAAAATCACCTGGCTCGGCCATTCCGCCTTCCGCCTTGAAAACGGCAGCGCGAAGATCCTTATCGATCCGTTTTTCACCGGCAATCCCGGTTTTGCCGGACAGGATGCGAAAAGCGCGGCTGAAGGCATCACCCATATTCTCCTGACCCACGGCCACGGCGATCATGTGGGGGATACCGTCCAGCTTGCTCGCGAAACGGGCGCGACGGTGCTTGCCAATGCCGATCTCGCCGCCTGGCTTTCCACCAAGGGCGTGGCGAAGGTCGATATGGGTAATACTGGCGGCACGGTACATTTCGACGGTTTTTCCGTAACCTTTACCAATGCGCTGCATTCATCCGCCCAGATCACTGAGGATGGCGTTTCCCATTCACTCGGCAACGCCAATGGACTGATGCTGCATTTCGAAGACGGTCCGGCCGTCTATCATATGGGCGATACGGATATTTTCTCCGACATGAAGCTCATCAACGAATTGCACCAGCCGGATATCGGTCTCGTGCCAATCGGCGACCGCTTCACGATGGGTGGTGCGGTGGCTGCACTCGCCTGCCAGCGCTTTTTCAAATTCGCCAACGTCATTCCCTGCCACTATGGTTCCTTCCCGATCGTTGACCAGACGCCGGAGAAGTTCGTGGCCGGCATGGAAGGCTCGGATGCGCGCGTCCACACGCCGAAGCCGGGCGAAATACTGTCCTTCTGACATTTTGCTGACGCATGTCGCTACAGCAAAACCGCTACACAGTTTTACGCGACATGCTTTCTACCGTTGCGAATGGCGGACATGGTGATTATAGCGGTTAGGAAAATTCTGACCGGAGTAGAACCATGTCCGTCGATCTCGCCACCGTAAAGCGCGTTGCGCGCCTTGCCCGTATCGCTGTTACTGAAGACGAAGCACAAAATATGCTTGGCCAGTTGAACGGCATACTCGGTTTTGTGGAGCAGCTTTCGGAAGTGAATGTTGACGGCGTCGAGCCGATGACCTCCGTTACCCCCGTGGATATGAAAAAGCGTGCCGACGTCGTCACCGACGGCAACAAGGCGGAAGACATCGTCGCCAATGCGCCTGCGACCGACCGGGACTTCTTCATGGTTCCGAAAGTGGTCGAGTAATCCGACCGCCGTTTGCCGCCCGATTTTTCCAAGATTTCGAAAGCCGTTGCCGACCATGACCGACCTGACGAGCCTGACCATTGCCGAAGCCCGCGAAAAGCTCAAGGCGAAAGAGTTTTCCGCCCTCGAGCTGACCGACGCCTATATTGCCGCCATCGACGCCGCCAACGGCGCGCTGAACGCCTATGTTGCCTTGACGCCTGAAAAGGCGCGCGACATGGCGAAAGCCTCCGATGGCCGCATCGCCGCAGGCGCGGCGGGCGAGCTGGAAGGCGTTCCGCTTGGCGTGAAAGACCTTTTCGCCACCCGTGACGTGCACACGCAGGCGTGTTCGCATGTTCTCGATGGCTTCAAGCCGAAATACGAATCGACCGTCACCCAGAACCTTTGGGACCAGGGCGCCGTCATGCTCGGCAAGCTCAACATGGACGAGTTCGCCATGGGCTCGTCCAACGAAAGCTCCTGGTACGGTCCGGCCATCAACCCCTGGCGCGCCAACGGCTCGGAGCAGAAGCTCGTGCCCGGTGGCTCCTCCGGCGGTTCGGCCGCAGCCGTTGCCGCGCATCTGTGCGCCGGCGCCACGGCAACCGACACCGGCGGCTCCATCCGCCAGCCGGCGGCCTTTACCGGCACCGTCGGCATCAAGCCTACTTATGGCCGTTGCTCGCGTTACGGCATCGTTGCTTATGCTTCCTCGCTCGATCAGGCCGGCCCGATCGCACGTGACGTGCGCGACGCCGCTATCCTGTTGAAGACGATGGCGAGCGTTGACGCAAAGGATACGACCTCCGTCGACCTGCCGGTGCCGGATTACGAAAAGGCCATCGGCCAGTCGCTCAAGGGCCTGAAGATCGGTATCCCCAGGGAATATCGCGTCGATGGCATGCCGGAAGAAATCGAAAAGCTCTGGGCAAAGGGCGTCGAATGGCTGCGCGATGCCGGTGCCGAAGTGGTCGATATCTCGCTGCCGCACACCAAATACGCGCTTCCTGCCTATTACATCGTCGCGCCCGCGGAAGCTTCGTCCAACCTCGCTCGTTATGACGGCGTACGTTACGGCCTGCGCGTCGACGGCAAGGACATTGCCGATATGTACGAGAAGAGCCGTGCAGCCGGTTTCGGCAAGGAAGTGCAGCGCCGTATCATGGTCGGCACCTACGTGCTTTCAGCCGGTTATTACGACGCCTATTACCTGAAGGCGCAAAAGGTCCGCACGCTGATCAAGCGCGATTTCGAAAACGTCTTCCATGAGGGCGTCGACGCCATTCTGGCGCCGATTACCCCGTCTTCCGCCTTCGCTGTCGGTGATGAGGAACTCGCTTCCGATCCCGTGAAGATGTACCTCCAGGACGTCTTCACCATCACGGTCAACATGGCCGGTCTTCCCGGCCTCTCGGTGCCTGCCGGCCTGGACGGCAAGGGCCTGCCGCTCGGCTTGCAGCTCATCGGCAAGCCTTTCGAAGAAGAGACGCTCTTCAAGACGGCGCATGCCATCGAGCAGGCTGCCGGCAAGTTCACCCCCGCCAAGTGGTGGTAAGCGGCTGAACAAAAGCTCTATAATTGTCACGGGCGGCATCAAGTGCCGCCCGTTTGTTTTTATCGATTGTCCAGCTCACCCCGTACGAGTTCCAAACCACGCGTCGTGATGCGGTAAGGCTTGCCGCCCGAGGAGGCGATGGCTCTCTTCTGCTTCAGTTTGCGGAAGGTGAGGAGATCGAGGCCGCTGAAAATCCAGCCGTCGCGCGTATAGAGCGCGAGTTTTTCGATTTTGTGATGGTCGTCTCGAACGAGTTCGATGCTGCCGCCCTGGGCGAGCAGGTGAAGAATGCGCTGTTCGGCGCGGGAAATGTCCATTGTCGGAAATCCGGTCGGCGTCTTCTAGACGCATGAAAACATGTCCGGGTGCCGTTAAGGCATCCAGGTCGGTTTCATCATGGCCCGGCGCGCAAGAAACTTGCGGGCAGGGCCGTTACCGGGACTCCGATTGAGCGAACATAAAAGCTCCTTGTTTGCTCTTTTTGGTTAGCGGGGGAGACGTGTGCGGTCAAGTCCCACGGGCATCACCCGACCGGGCGGGCAGGGCGTGTGGAAACCGCACTGGCCGAATCGCGCCGCCGGTGCTTTACTTCGTTGGGCCATGGAGGGCGCGGCTTGATCGTCATTCGCAATGCGCAGGAGCAGGAAGCGGAGGTTCTGGCAGCCATCGGCCTCAGGGCATGGCGGCAGGCCACAACGGCGCTCGGCATTACCACGACGCTTTACGATAACGCAGCCAGTGCCTTTTCCAATTTCACCCGCTCGTCCTGGCTTGCCATCCGCGTGGCCGAGTTCGGCGGCGCGGTTGCCGGATGGGCGGCACGGGAACATTTCAACGAGGCGATTTCCGATTTCTGGATCGATCCGGATTTTCAGCGCAGGGGTATAGGCAGCCTCCTGCTTGCGGATATCGAACGGCAGATATTGCAACGTGATTTCGAAACCATCCGGCTTGAAACCCATGCGCAGAACGAACCGGCGGTCGCCTTTTTCCGTCATCACGGTTACAGCGTCCACTGGCTCTCCGTCTCCTATGCGCCGAAGCTTGATCGCGACGTGCAATCCGTCGGCCTGCAAAAGCAGCTGGTCGAGGTCGAGAGCGGCCTTTATGGGCCGGGGTTCTGAGAGAGCGTCTGCAAGCCGGTTACAAGCCGTATCGGCCAGTCCGGCATGATGGCGAGGGACGCGACAAGGCCCACCTGTAGAATTACGATGGATATCAGGATGCTGCGGAAGGGTTCCTTGCGGGTTTTGTGGCGCAGCAGTTGTTGAGCCGAGACTGCGCCCAAGCTGCCGCCAATGAAAGCAAGCAATAACAGAGTACTTTCCCGAATGCGCCAGCCACCGTTTCTTGCCGCCTCCTTGTCCCACCAATAGACAAGAAAGACGAAAAGATTGAAGGCCATATAGGTCATGAAGCAGAGAGCGATCATGGTCATGACGTGAATTGAAACTGAGAACCGTAAAAAACGCGTATCAGGTTCCGGCGAAAATCCGGCGCCTGGCGCGACAGGGTGCAAGATGTCTTGCGCCCGCGCTCCATTTGTTCTACCCACCAAGGCCAAAGAACCCGTATATCGTGAGCTTCATATGACCCTTGTAGACGTGCGCACCCCCGACCCGAAACGCTTCATTCCCGGCGCCACCGGCGATTGGGAAATCGTGATCGGCCTGGAGGTGCATGCGCAGGTTCTCTCCAATTCCAAGCTGTTTTCCGGCGCTTCGACCACTTTCGGCAATGCGCCGAACTCCAACGTGTCGCTGGTGGACGCCGCCATGCCCGGCATGCTTCCCGTCATCAACGAGGAATGCGTCAAGCAGGCGGTGCGCACCGGTCTCGGCCTGAAGGCCAAGATCAACAACCGTTCGATCTTCGACCGCAAGAACTATTTCTATCCGGATTTGCCGCAGGGCTACCAGATTTCGCAGTTCAAGGACCCGATCGTCGGCGAGGGCATCATCACGATTTCACTCGGTCCGGATCGTCAGGGCAATTTCGAGGACATCGAGATCGGCATCGAGCGCCTGCATCTGGAGCAGGACGCCGGCAAGTCCATGCACGACCAGCACCCGACCATGTCCTTCGTGGACCTGAACCGTTCGGGCGTGGCGCTGATGGAAATCGTCTCCAAGCCCGACATGCGCTCGTCGGATGAGGCAAAGGCCTATCTCACCAAGCTGCGGTCCATCGTGCGTTATCTCGGCACCTGCGACGGCAACATGGACGAAGGCTCAATGCGCGCCGACGTCAACGTCTCCGTGCGCCGTCCCGGCGAAGGTTTCGGCACGCGCTGCGAGATCAAGAACGTCAACTCCATCCGCTTCGTCGGCCAGGCCATCGAATATGAGGCGCGCCGCCAGATCGCCATTCTCGAAGACGGCGGTGTCATCGATCAGGAAACTCGCCTGTTCGATCCCGGCAAGGGTGAGACGCGTTCCATGCGCTCCAAGGAAGACGCGCATGACTATCGCTATTTCCCTGATCCGGACCTGCTGCCGCTCGAATTCGACGATGCTTTCGTCGATGCGCTGAAGGTCGATCTGCCGGAACTGCCTGATGACAAGAAGGCCCGTTTCGTCGCCGATCTTGGCCTGTCGGTCTACGACGCCTCGATCCTCGTTTCGGAAAAGGCGATCGCCGATTACTACGAGTCTGTTGCTGCCGGCCGCGACCCTAAGGCCGCCGCCAACTGGATCATCAACGATCTTCTCGGTGCGCTGAACAAGTCAGGCAAGGACATCGAGACGACGCCGGTTTCTCCCGACCAGCTGGGCGGCATTATCGATCTCATCAAGTCCGAGACCATTTCGGGCAAGATCGCCAAGGATGTGTTCGAAATCGTCTGGAACGAGGGTGGCAACCCGGCCGAAATCGTCGAGACGCGCGGCATGAAGCAGGTGACGGATACCGGCGCCATCGAAAAGGCCGTGGACGAGATCATCGCCGCCAACCCAGATCAGGTCGAGAAGGTGAAGGCGAAGCCGGCGCTTGCCGGTTGGTTCGTCGGCCAGGTCATGAAGGCGACGGGCGGCAAGGCCAACCCGCAGGCCGTGCAGGCGCTGGTGAAGGCCAAGCTCGGCATCGAGGACGAGTAAGCGGACGCTGCTTCCCGTGCCGGTACAATGGCATTGAAGTAGCAAGTTCTCATCCGTCATTCTCGGCATAAGCCCGAGGATGACGTCGAGCACTGGTACTGACATTGATTTATGCCGGGATCACGCCCGGCATTTCTGTTTCGAGACGGAGCAAACATCATGTTTTTCATACGCACGGCAAGCCAGCGCGATATCGAGCCGGTCCGGGCGCTTCTGGCTACCACCTGGCATGCGACCTACGACGCGATCTACGGCGCAGACAAGGTGAAGGAGCTGATTGCCGCATGGCATTCGCCACAGGCCATGAAGGACCGCATCGAGAAAAAGGGCGGCGAATTTCTGGTGGCCGATAATGGCCGGCAGATCGGCGGTATGGCTTATGCTTCCATGTCTGCGAAGATGAGCAAGACAGCCCTGTTGCACCAGCTTTATGTTGCACCTGAATTCCAGCGTCAGGGCGTCGGCCGCGATCTCTTCGCCGAGCTTGAAACCTGCTTTCCGGATGCGGAAATCATGCGTCTGGAAGTGGAGCCCAAAAATACTGTCGCAATAGCCTTTTATGAAGGCGTCGGATTTACCGAGGTTGACCGAATCGAGCGCATGGCGGGTATCGATGGTTTTCCCGGTATCGTCATGGAAAAGAGCCTGAAACGATGAATGCGACATTAGATACGCTGGTAATCCGCGCGGCACGGCAAGAGGATGTTCCCGCACTCGCGGCCATCTATGCCGCTGACGAAATCGGAGGCCACGGCGATACGGCCGACGAATCGGCGCTGCCGGACTATCTCGCGGCCTTCCGCGAAATCGAGGCGTCACCCACCGAGACGCTTTACGTGGCGGGACTGGACGGCGAGATCGTCGGCACTTTCCAGACGGCCATCCTGACCAAGCTTATCGGGCGCGGCGCCAAATCCATGGTGATTGAAGCGGTGCAGACGCGGCCCGACATGCGCGGCCGTGGCATAGGTGCGGTCATGATCAACTATTGCCTTGATGAAGCGCGCGCCAGGGGCATGAAAGCCGTGCAGCTCACCTCCAACGTGGCGAGGCTCGATGCCCATCGCTTTTACGAGCGGCTGGGTTTCGAGAAGCGGCATTTCGGTTTCAGGATGAAGCTGAAATAGCGCGGATATATCGGGAAATACTGGACAATCGCCGTGAGGGGCGGCATAAGCTTGTCTTGTGCCGTGCACGGAAAATCGCTGCGGCGCATTCAAGCCCGAGGAACGCATAATGAAGACTCTCCTGACGCAAATCTTCACCTGGTGGAATGGCCAGACGATCGGAACGCGGTTTCACACCTGGCGTTTCGGCAAGAAGGTCGGACAGGACGAGTTGGGCAACACCTATTACGAAGGCGGCACCACCTCCTGGGGTATGCCGCGCCGTTGGGTGATCTATAACGGTTATGCCGAAGCTTCGGCCATTCCGCCCGGCTGGCATGGCTGGATGCACTACCGCACCGACGTGCCGCCGAGCCAGGAAACATATGTTCCGCGGGAATGGCAGAAGGCGCATCAGGCCAACCTTACCGGCACATCCAAGGCCTATCGCCCACAGGGATCGCTGGCGGTCGCAGGCGAGCGTCCACGCGTAACCGGCGACTACGACGCCTGGACCCCCGGCAACTGAGCAGAGCAAAATGAGCATTGCGATGCGCGGTGTTGTGCAAAACGCCGCGCTTGGCACCCGACCTCACCGGTTTTTGCCACATTCCGCCCTTACGCGTTGATCCGGTAGTCGTCCCGACACAGGCAATTTTTTGGAGACATATCGTATGAGGATATTCACGCGGGATCGTTCTTTGCGTGCGCTGACAGTCTCGCTGTTTGCAGCGGTCTCTGCTGTCATCCTCGTATCGCCCGTCTCCGCCGCCCGTCTTGAAAACCGCGTGGCAGTGTTTTCCGGCATCGACAAGATCACCGGCCGCATTACGTCTTTCGATGTCTATATCGACGAAACGGTTCAGTTCGGCGCGCTCCAGGTGACGCCTAAGGTCTGTTACTCGCGCGACCAGACGGAAGCCCAGAAGATCGATGCTTTCATCGAGGTGGATGAAATCACTCTCGACCGCAAGATAAAGCGGATTTTCACTGGCTGGATGTTCGCCGACAGCCCCGGCCTCAATGCCGTCGAGCACCCGATCTACGACGTATGGCTGACGGGCTGCAAGCAGGACTCCGAAGTTCCCGCTCCCTCAACGGCAAGCAAATAACGTTACGTTATGATTTTTAGAATTGCAGGTCTGGCTGGTTGACGGCCTGATCGAGCATTTTCGCGTATTGCTGCTTCGGCACGTCGATCGCGCCGAATGTCTTCAGATGCTCGGTGGTGAATTGAGTGTCGAGCAACACGAAACCGCTTGCTCTCAGCCGCTCCACCAGATGCACGAGGCAAATTTTCGAGGCGTTGGTGCGGCGGGAAAACATGCTCTCGCCGAAGAATGCGGCCCCAAGCGATACGCCGTAAAGTCCGCCGACAAGTTCCTTGCCATCCCACGCCTCGACACTATGGGCATGGCCGATCTGGTGCAGTTCGGTGTAGAGTTTGCGAATTGTGGCGTTGATCCAGGTGCTCGGCCTGTCCGGCGCTTCAGCCGCACATCCTGCCATCACCGCTTCGAAAGCGGTATTGAAGCGTATCTCGAACGGCTTCTTGCGCATCGCCTTGGCGAGGCTTTTGGAAATGTGGAAATCGTTGAGCGGAATGATTCCGCGTATTTCCGGCTCGACCCAGAAAAGCTCGGGATCATCAGCCGAATCGGCCATCGGGAACAGGCCGGCGGAATAGGCGCGCAGCAATATATCGACGGTTATGCCGTTATTTTTGCTGCGCCGCCCAACCATATCTCTTAGTGAGACGCATCACCGGCCAGGTATTTTTCCAGCCAGTGAATGTCGTAATTGCCGCTGAGGATATCTTCGTTCTGAAGAAGATCCTGGAAAAGCGGGAGCGTGGTCTTGATGCCGTCGACGACGAACTCGTCCAGTGCCCGGCGTAGACGGCGGATGCATTCGTCACGGTCGCGACCGTGAACGATAAGCTTGCCGATCATGCTGTCGTAATAAGGCGGGATCTTGTAGCCCTGATAGGCACCCGAATCGACGCGCACGCCAAGGCCGCCCGGCGTATGGAAATAGGTCAACGTGCCGGGGGAGGGAACGAATGTGCGCGGGTCCTCGGCATTGATACGGCATTCGATGGCATGGCCATGGAATTCGATATCCGCCTGCGTGACCGACAGGCCCTGTCCCGAAGCAACCCTGATCTGTTCCTGCACGAGGTCCATGCCGGTGATCGCTTCCGTGACTGGATGTTCCACCTGAAGACGCGTGTTCATTTCAATGAAATAGAACTCGCCGTTTTCGTAAAGGAACTCGATGGTGCCGGCACCGCGATATTTCAGCTTGCGCATGGCGCTTGCACAAATTTCGCCGATCTTCATGCGCTGTTCAACGGTGAGGGCCGGGGAGTTCGCCTCTTCCAGCACCTTCTGGTGACGGCGCTGCAGCGAGCAGTCGCGTTCGCCAAGATGAATGGCGTTGCCTTCGCCGTCGCCGAAAACCTGCACTTCGATATGGCGCGGCTTGCCGAGGTATTTTTCCATATAAACGGCGTCGTTGCCGAAGGCAGCTGCCGCTTCGGAGCGGGCCGTCGAGACCGCCTCGTCGAGATCCGCTTCCGTCTTCGCCACCTTCATGCCGCGACCGCCGCCGCCTGCCGTCGCCTTGATCAGGACCGGGAAGCCGATCGTCCGGGCGATTTCGAGCGCATTCTCGGGCTTCACTTCGCCGTCGGAGCCGGGAACCACGGGAATACCGAGTTCCTGCGCCGTCTGCTTGGCGGTGATCTTGTCGCCCATGAGGCGGATATGCTCTGCGGTCGGTCCGATGAAGGTAATGCCGTGCGCGTCGAGGATATCGGCGAACTTGGCGTTTTCCGACAGGAAGCCGTAACCGGGGTGAACGGCGTCCGCACCGGTGATTTCGCAGGCCGCAACGATCTGGTGGATGTTGAGGTAGCTGTCACGCGAAGGCGGCGGGCCGATGCACACACTTTCGTCGGCAAGGCGCACATGCATGGCGTCCGCGTCTGCGGTGGAATGCACGGCGACTGTCGGAATGCCAAGCTCCTTGGCAGCGCGCAGGACGCGCAGCGCAATCTCGCCGCGGTTGGCTATGAGGATCTTCGAAACCATGCTGAACCGCCTTTATTCGATGACCACGAGAGCTTCACCATACTCCACGGGCTGTGAGTCGTTGACGACGATTTCCACGACCTTGCCGGACTTCGGAGCCGGGATCTGGTTCATGGTCTTCATGGCTTCGACGATGAGGATGGTCTGGCCTTCCTTGACGGTCGCGCCCACTTCGACGAACGGACGTGCGCCCGGAGCAGGCGACAGGTAAACCGTGCCGACCATTGGCGAGGTAACGGTATTGGCCGGGTTGCGGGCAGGTGCTGCGGCGACCGCAGGTGCTGCCGGAGCGGCAACTGCCGCCGCTGCAGGGGCTGGTGCCGGTGCTGCGTAACCGGTGGGCGCTGCGGCATATACCGTGGTGGGCGGAGCGGCGCGGGAAACGCGGATGCGCAGGTCTTCCTGCTCCACTTCGATTTCCGAAAGGTCGGTATCGTTGAGGATATTCGCGAGCTCGCGGATCAGTTCCTTGTCGATACCCTGTTTCTTTTCAGACATGACAAACCCTATTCTTTGTTTCTTTTTATGCCGTGATGTTCTTCAGCGCGTGAAGCGCCATGATGTAGCCATATGGTCCGAAACCGCAGACCATGCCCTTCGCGGCGGGCGATACCATCGATTTGTGACGGAACTCTTCCCGCGCGTGGATGTTGGAAATATGCACTTCCACGACGGGCGTGGAAATCGCACGAATGGCGTCATGCAGCGCGATCGAGGTGTGGCTGTAGGCGCCGGGATTGATGACGACACCTGCCGCTCTCTCTCCCGCCTCATGCAACCAGTCCACGAGCACGCCTTCGTGGTTGGACTGGCGGAATTCCACAGCGAACCCGAGATCTGCACCAGCAGCGAGACAATCATTCTCGATGTCTTTCAGCGTCTTGCCACCATAGATACCCGGTTCCCTTTTTCCCAGCATGTTGAGATTGGGGCCGTTGATGACGATGATGATGTTGCCCATTCGTGTTTCCATAAGAAAATCAGCGACACCTATAGACTGCGCAGCCTTCAAGGAAAAGCCCCCGAAAGCCGTAAACAGCCGGCAGGCCCGGCATCCACAGGGAATGCAGCGGCTTTTTGCGGAATCAGGAGCAGGTGGCTTTTCCGCAGCTGCGCATATTGGCGATTTTTTCCTTCAACGGGTCCGCACCAACAGCGCCGAAAACGGCCTCGTTGCCGACGATATAGGACGGTGTTCCTGTTATGCCGAGGCTGTTGGCGAGCTTGTAGGTTTCCTGCACCTGCGCGTCGTTGGGGTTTTCTGCCATCGATTTGCGGATATCGGCCTCCTTGAGACCGAGCGACGTCGCGACTTCCATGGCGCTGTCTTCATTCGCCCGTCCGCGGCCGCCCAGCAAGGCGCGCTGGAATTCGGGATATTTGGCAGGTGCAAGCAGCTTGACGGCGTTGGAGACCCGATGCGCTGCGACCGATTCCGGCCCGAGGATCGGGAATTCCTTGAGCACGACGCGTACTTTCTTGTCCGTCTTCAGAATATTGTCCATGTCGCCCATGGCGCGTTTGCAATAACCGCAATTGTAATCGAAGAACTCGACCAGCGTGACGTCGCCGTCCGGATTGCCGAGCGCCAGATCGTATTTCGATTCGAAGATGGTCTTCTGGTTGTCGGCCACGGCTTCCGCCGCCTTGGCGTTGCGGGTCGCATATTGCTTGCGTTCAAGCGCGTCCTGAACTTCAAGCATGATCTCGGGGTTCTCGATCAGATATTGCTTGATGAACTCACCCAATTCCTTCTTCTGCTTGTCATCGAGGGCATGGGCGGGCAGAGAAGCGAAAGCCATGGAAAGGGCCGTTACGCTGGCGAGAAGGGTTGAACGGAGAAGATGCGCCATATCGGTCCTCATACTGTGCGGCCAATGCCTCATGAATGTTATGATGCAATTACCTTACTTTAAGCCAAATGCCATACGCCAAAAATAGTTGTCCGCATTATGGTCGCACGATTGTGAAGCGTGTGATTCTGGGGCAAGTCTCTGAAATACGGTTCAGGAAAGAGCATGCCCTTGATAACGATGTCGAAGCGGAGCGCAGTCGAACCCTTTCACGCCATGGATATTCTGGCGGAGGCGAACCGGCGACGGCAGGCGGGACGCCCCGTCATTTCCATGGCTGTCGGGCAGCCTTCCCATCCCGCACCGAAAGCCTCTCTGGCGGCCGCGCAGGAGGCGCTGAAGCATGGGCGGATCGGCTATACCGATGCGCTGGGCCTGCGTGAACTGCGCGAAGCGATTGCCGGCCACTACCGGCTGCGCCACCAGGTTATCGTCGATCCGGCGCGCATTGCCGTCACCACCGGGTCTTCTGCCGCTTTCAACCTCGCCTTCCTCAGCCTTTTCGATGCCGGTGATCATGTCGCGATCGCAAGGCCCGGTTATCCCGCCTATCGCAATATCTTGAAAGCTCTTGGCCTCAATGTCGTGGAAGTGCCGGTAACAGCGGAAACCGGCTATACTCTGACGCCTGCCAGCCTCGAGCGGGCTGAAACCAGGGCGGGCTGCAAGTTGAAGGGCGTGCTCCTGGCAAGCCCGGCCAACCCAACCGGCACGGTCACCGGTCGCGAAGCGCTGAAACGGCTGGCAAACTATTGTGAAAGCCGGGATATCGCCTTCATTTCCGACGAGATATACCACGGCCTGACTTTCGTCGGCGAGGAAACGAGCGCGCTCGAACTCACCGACAATGCCGTCGTCATCAATTCCTTCTCGAAATATTATTGCATGACCGGCTGGCGCATCGGCTGGATGGTCCTGCCGGAAAAACTCGTCCGTCCGGTCGAATGTCTTGCTCAGAGCCTGTATATTTCACCGCCGGAACTATCCCAGCTGGCGGCAACCGCAGCCTTTTCGGCGGCGGAGGAACTCGACGTCTACCGGGAAAGCTACCGCACGAACCGCGATTTCCTGATGACGCGCCTTCCGGAAATAGGCCTGCCGCTGGCGTCTCCCATGGATGGCGCATTTTACGCCTATGTCGATACCAGCCGCTTCTCTAATGACAGCATGGATTTCGCCAAACGCATGCTGGCGGAAATCGACGTTGCGGCGACGCCCGGCATGGATTTCGATCCAGAGGAGGGCCACAGGGCGCTGCGCATTTCCTATGCGGGTTCGGTGTCGGATATTGCCGAGGCCGTTGGGCGCATTGCTGGTTGGCTGAAATAAGCCCTTGGGTTTTTCTCCCCTTTGGCGGGGATCAGGCGGGCGAGCAACCGAAGGTGCTGGCAAAGGCCTTTTCACCCTTTGTGGTGAAGGTCAGCACACGCCCGTTTCCTTGCCGCAGCCAGTCGCGCTGCTGCATGGCTTTCAGAAGCGATGCGCCGAGCCCGCCCCCGAGGTGGTGACGACGTTCGCTCCAGTCCAGGCAATGCAGGCAAACCGGGCGCCTTGCCTTTTCCAGCGGCGAAAGATCAATGCCGAAGCTTGAGAAGAAATCCCGCCCGCTATCCGTAAGTGCGGGATCGTCGCCTGACGTGACGAGACCTTTTGCGGTGATAGTCGAAAGCAGTGCCACGCCACTTTCTCCGGCCAGATGATCGTAACAGATGCGCGCCTCGCGAAGCGCGGTGTCCTTTGGTCCGGTACGCACGCGCACGGCCCCGGTGCGCTGCGCAAGTCCCATCAGCGCTTCAAGAACCTGCGCCACATCCGCGTCGGAAAGCCGGAAATAGCGATGCCGCCCCTGTTTTTCCGCTTTGAGCAATTGGGCGTCGGAGAGTTTTGACAGATGCCCGCTAGCGGTCTGCAGTGTCACGCCGGCGGCTTCGGCAAGCTCGCTTGCCGTCAGCGCGCGTCCGTCCATCAGCGCCGTCAATATGTTGGCGCGTGCGGGGTCGCCGATCAGGGCGGCGACATTTGCGATCAAGGGTCCGTCTTTCATAGTTCGATGATAGCCGAAGCATTGATGTGAGGCAATGGCGTAGACAGGGAAGGCAGAACACGAGGAGACTGCCGATGCTGACCTGTTTCATCCGTTACGAGATCGACCCCTTCAAGGCCGATTCTTTCGATCAATATGCCCGCAACTGGGGTGAGGCGATACCGCGCTGCGGCGCCGATCTGATCGGCTATTACGCGCCGAAAGAGGGATCGAGCACTATTGCCTACGGCGTCTATAACATCGAAAACCTTGCCGCGTACGAAGCCTACCGGGCGCGACTTGCCGCCGACCCGGCAGGGCGGGAAAATTATGAATTCGCCCGGCGCGAGCAATTCATCCGCCGTGAGGACCGGCTGTTCCTGAGGCTGGCATCTGCGCCGCACGGCGGAGGCGAACGATGATCGCCGTCATATTCGAGGTATGGCCGGCTGAGGGCGAAAAACAGCATTATCTCGATATTGCCGCCAGCCTGCGCGCCGAGCTCGAAACCATCGACGGCTTCCTGTCCGTCGAACGCTTTCAGAGCATCGGCAATCCCGACAAGATGCTTTCGCTGTCATTCTTCAGGGATGAGGAGGCGGTGAAGGCATGGCGCAACACCGCGTCGCATCGCGCAGCACAGTCGCTGGGACGGTCCGGCGTCTTTTGCAATTATCGCCTGCGTATCGCCACCGTGATGCGGGACTATGGTTTGAAGGAGAGGGAGGAGGCCCCGATCGACAGCAGACAGGCCCATGCGGCGGATGATCAAGTGCGGCGTTGACGGGCCTTCAGATCAGTTTTTCTTCAAGCCGGTCCAAGGCTTTCTGGTTCGAACTCGCTGCCAAAACCCGCTATAGAAGGAGCGGGTTATGGATGGAGAAGGGCTGCCACGCGGCGGTCCGCCCGATTGGACATGGAGAGAAGAACGATGTCGGCAGAAAAAGTGGCGATTGTGACGGCAGGCGGCAGCGGCATGGGCGCGGCCGTGGCGAAACGTCTAAGCGCTGATGGTTACAAGCTCGCGATCCTGTCGTCCTCCGGCAAGGGAGAGGCGCTGGCGAAGGAACTGGGCGGCATCGGCGTCACCGGCTCCAACCAGTCCAACGACGATCTCAATCGACTGGTGGAGCTGACGCTCGAAAAATTCGGCCGTATCGACGTTCTCGTGAACAGTGCAGGCCATGGCCCGCGCGCCTCCATCCTCGATATCACCGATGAGCAATGGCACACGGGTCTCGATGTCTACCTGATGAACGTCATCCGCCCGACACGGATTGTGGCTCCATTCATGGTGAAACAGAAAGCCGGGTCGATCATCAACATCTCGACTGCCTGGGCTTTCGAGCCGAGCAGCATGTTCCCGACTTCTGCAGTGTTCCGCGCCGGCCTTGCTTCCTACACCAAGATTTTTTCCGATACCTATGCGGCCGACAATGTGCGCATGAACAATGTTCTGCCCGGTTGGATCGATAGCCTGCCAGCCACGGAAGAGCGCCGCCAGGGTGTGCCGATGCAGCGTTACGGAACGAGCGAGGAGATAGCCGCAACCGTTGCCTTCCTCGCCTCGGAAGGTGCGGGTTACATCACTGGCCAGAACATCCGCGTCGATGGTGGTCTGACACGGTCTGTTTGACGATTGGCATATCGGGCTTCCGTCACCCCGGACTTGGTCCTTTGCCAACGCGGTCAAATCCTTGATCGCGAGATATTTCTTTCACGGCGCAGACGCGCCGTGGCTGGATGCCGGATCGATTACGGCATGAGATAAACCTAACATCCGCCAACAAGGCAAAACGCCCGCAACATGGTTGCGGGCGTTTTTTGTTTCAGTGTCTTCTATCAAAAGAAGCCTTTGCGCTGCCACCAGCCGCCCTTGCGCGGCTTCGGCTCGTCGCCGTCAGGGTTGGCGGGCGTGCCCGACGAGGTCACGACCGGCTCCGAACTCGAAACATTGCTGCCCCGGTTCGCGCGAACCTTTTCTTCCGTCGCCGGTGCTACCGCTTCCGAACCCAGATCGGCCGAGGCTTCACCCACTTCGTCGAGGGCGACATCGACGACGGTTTCCACAACGACTGCGGGCTCGACGATCACCGGCTCGACCGTTTCAACGGTTTTGGCTGCGACTTCAGCCTGCGGTGCCGCTTCAGCCGGCGGTACGTCTTCGTTCTTGGCCTTCGCCTTGCGGGTGCGGCGCGGTTTCTTCGGGGCTTCCGCTTCCACGACGTCGGCAACCACACCTTCCACCACTTCGGCAGCGGTAGGCTCTTCGGTTACGGATGCTGCGGCGGAAACCTCTTCGCTTTCGCCTTCCGTTTCGCCTTCTTCGCCGGACTCAGTGCCTGCGGCATCGAGAGCCTCGTCTTCAGCACGGTTGCGACGGCCGCCACGCTTGCCACGACGGCGACGCTTGCGCTTACCCTCTTCATCAGAGCTTGCAGCTTCGTTCACACCGTTTTCATCAGCGTCGTCTGCGGCTTCATCGGTTTCGACGCCATCTTCGTCGTCCGCATCATCAGCGCCGGTGTCATCGCCAGCCTGCGCATCAACTGCACCGTTCTGGTCGTTCTGTCCGCCCTTGCCACGACGGCGACGACGACGCTTGCGCTTGCGCTTGCCGTCTTCACCATTGTCGCCCTGCTGCTGTTGCTGGCGCGGCTCGCTAGCCTGCGCCTTGACGATTTCTTCCTCTTCTTCGTCCTCTTCCACCTCAACAACGAAATCGTCTTCCTCTTCCACGAAGCTCGGGAGCATCTGGATAAGGCTTTCGATCTTCACCGGATTTTCAACCGCTTCACCACGATCGATGGCGAAATGCTGCGCGCCGACGCCGGCATCGGCCGCAATGATGATCGCCACACCGAAGCGGCCTTCATAATCGACAATCGTGCCGCGCTTGTGGTTGAGCAGATAGAGAGCCGTTTCCGGCGTGCAGCGCACGGTGATATTGTGGGTCGTGTTGCGCAGCAGATATTCCTCAACGCCGCGCAGCACGTGCAGCGCGATGGAGGATTCCGAGCGAACGTGACCCGTGCCGCCGCAATGCTGGCAGACCTGCGTGGTCGATTCCAGCACCGAAGCGCGGATGCGCTGGCGCGACATTTCCAGAAGACCGAAATGCGAGATACGGCCGACCTGGATGCGCGCCCGGTCGTTTTTCAGGCAGTCCTTGAGCTTCTTCTCGACGGAGCGGTTGTTGCGCTTTTCTTCCATGTCGATGAAGTCGATGACAACAAGACCGGCAAGGTCGCGAAGACGCAGCTGGCGAGCCACTTCTTCCGCCGCTTCCAGATTGGTCGTCAGCGCCGTTTCTTCAATGGAATGCTCGCGGGTCGAACGACCGGAGTTCACGTCGATGGCAACCAGAGCTTCCGTCTGGTTGATGATGAGGTAACCGCCCGATTTCAGCGTAACCTGCGGCTGCAGCATGCGGTCGAGCTGGGCTTCGATGCCCGAGCGCGAGAAGATCGGGTGGATGTCGCGGTAAGGCTGAACCACCTTGGCATGGCTCGGCATCAGCATCTTCATGAAGTCTTTTGCTTCACGGTAGCCTTCTTCGCCCGAAACGATGATCTCGCTGATATCCTTGTTGTAGAGATCGCGGATCGAACGCTTGATGAGGGAGCCTTCCTCGTAAACGAGGCAGGGGGCCGTGGAGTTCAGCGTCAGCGTGCGGACGTTTTCCCACAGGCGCATCAGATATTCGAAGTCGCGCTTGATCTCGACGCGGGTGCGGTTGGCGCCTGCGGTACGCAGAATGACGCCCATGCCCTGCGGAACTTCCAGATCGCGCGCGATTTCCTTCAGGCGCTTGCGGTCGGTCGGCTGGGTGATCTTGCGGGAAATGCCACCGCCGCGTGCGGTATTCGGCATCAGCACGGAATAACGGCCGGCAAGCGACAGATAGGTGGTGAGTGCGGCACCCTTATTGCCGCGTTCTTCCTTGGCAACCTGCACGAGAAGGATCTGGCGGCGCTTGATGACTTCCTGAATGCGATACTGCTTGCGCGGCTTGCGGGCAACGCGATCGGGAACCTCTTCCATGGCGTCTTCGGCGCCGACGGATTCGATCACTTCCTTTTCGTGATGATCGTCATCATCGTCGTCGTCATCATCGTCATTGCCACGGCGAAGACCCTCGACTTCCTCGGAAATCGTATCTGTATCGACCATGGCAGCCATTTCGCCGCCCGTGCTGCCGTCTTCTTCGGAAGAGGCCTCAGCAGTAGTGTCGGAAACGGCTTCTTCTTCCGCGACCTTCTTCTTGGCGCGGGGGCGGCGGGTACGCTTCTTCGGTGCTTCTTCCGCAACGGCCTCGACGGCCACAGCAGTCACGTCTTCGGATACCTCTTCGGCAGCGGCAGCGGCAACGGTTTCGTCCACGACCACGGCGTCAGTCGTCTCGCTGACGGCAACGATGCCGACATCCGGCTGGTCCGCCTGCGATAGATCGACAGCCGGTGCGCCGGGCTCGGGGGCGTCAGCCGATTCAAAGTCGTCGCTGCGGCGATGATCCTCGGCTTCCGCCTTGAGGAGCGCCTGACGGTCGGCGAGCGGGATCTGGTAATAGTCAGGGTGGATTTCCGCAAAAGCGAGAAACCCGTGGCGATTTCCACCGTAATCGACGAACGCCGCCTGAAGGGAGGGCTCAACCCTCGTGACCTTGGCAAGGTAGATATTGCCGCGGATCTGTTTCTTGTGCTCCGATTCGAAGTCGAATTCCTCGATCCGGTTCCCACGGACAACGACTACGCGTGTCTCCTCTTCGTGGGAGGCGTCGATAAGCATTTTGTCTGCCATGTAAGCTGTGCTCCTCGGCGCAGCCTTGTTTTATACGAGAACAGGCCCGCCACACGGACGAGCCTTTCATATGAGTGCAAGGATGTGCCGGAAATGAAGTCTCCAGCCGGGCCTCTGTAAACTGGCAGCATCCGGACCGACGGCGAGGCGCTTGGCCTGCTCCTGGTATCCGGTTCATATGAAAACTGCTGCGACATCATTGGCCAGGCGGAACGACAATAATATATAGACCCCTTGGGGTCCGATGAATTTGCTCTCCTCAGAGCAGCGGTGGCATTGCCACCGGGTAGGTCTCCGACCACGGCCGGAATTGATCCAGTTTCAGGATAAATGTAACGACGGCAGATGATTGCCCGTTTTGCAGCGCCAGCGTCTTTTTCGATTGGCAGCCGGCGGGCATCTATCCCGTCAACACTTTTAACCCTCATCCTTGTTGTATGTTTTCTCTGTCATAATAGCAATAGGCTGGCTAAATATGCCATATTGTTGGTGGAATTTCCGGGTTAACAATTGGTTCACCAACGCCTGCGATTGTGGGGCGCAAACGCACAAACACGCGTCCGGCGTGGCCGAAATTACGACGTTCCCGGCACTTTGCCGCACCATTTATGAAAAATGACTGAAATACGGAATTTCTTGAAGACCATGAATTTCACGCGCAGCGCAGCGATATTCGATGGGGCAGTGCCGCTTGGCGCGCGAATCGCGCGGCTTGCGGGTGCCCTTGTCTTGCCGGTTGTCTTTTCGGTCGCCGCATTCGTCTCCTGCGTTCCACAGGCCTTCGCCGTGGAGCCGCTCATCGCCAATCAGGCACGCATCATCGGCGACGAGGCGCGTACGCGCATCGTTCTCGATTTTGCCGAGGAGCCGGAATTCGACATTCACTATCTCGATTCGCCCGCCCGCATCGTCGTGGACTTTCCGGCGGTGAATTTTGCGTTCCCCGCATCGGCTCTGGCGCCAACCGGCCTTTTCTCGGACATTCGCTTCGGTAGCATGGGGCAAGACAGCGCCCGCATCGTGCTGACGGCAAAAAAACCGGTTCAGGTGGCGGTTGCCGAAACCAAGAAGAGCGAGGACGGCACATCGTTCCGTTTCGTCCTGGATGCGGAGATCACCACCAAAGCCAAATTCGCCGAACTGGTGAAAGAGCAGCAATGGCGCGCGCCGGCGCCGGTCTCGACAGCGGCGATCACACCTGACGACAAGACATCGCGGCAGACGGATTTCGTCATCGCTGTTGATGCCGGCCATGGGGGCATCGATGCCGGCGCTTCCGGCGGCGTAACCGGCACGGAGGAAAAGGTCATCACGCTGACCTTTGCCAAGGAACTTGTGGAGCGGATGAACCGGGAGCCCGGCATCAAGGCGTTCCTGACGCGTGATTCCGACACGTTTCTCGCTTTGTCCGAGCGGGTGACGATCGCCCGGCAGAACAATGCCAACCTGTTTATTTCATTGCACGCCGATACACTGAAGCAGAAGGGCATCCGGGGCGCGACCGTCTATACATTGTCAGACCGCGCCTCAGACCGCAGGGCGCAGGAGCTGGCCGAGCGCGAAAACAAGTCCGACCAGATTGCCGGTGTGGCAGCCTCCAGCGAGCCGCCTGAGGTGGCCGATATCCTTCTCGATTTCACCCGGCGCGAAACACAGGCCTTCTCTGTGACGCTGGCAGAAAATATCGTGTCGTCCTTCGAGGGACAGGTCGGCCTCATCAACAATCCGCATCGTTATGCCGGTTTCATGGTGCTGCGCGCCCATGACGTGCCATCGGTGTTGCTGGAACTCGGCTTTCTCTCCAATCCGGAAGATGAAAAACTCCTTCTTGATGCGGAATGGCGCAAGAAGGTCGCCGATACGCTTGCAACTGCGGTCGGACGATACCGCACCAAGGCCATGGCGAACGGCGGCTAAAGGGCCGGGCGGGCGAGCGGCGCCCCCGTTGTCGCCGTGCCCCTTGCTGCCGAAAAGCTGTTCAATTCTTGGGCCTTGCGGACGATTACGTTGGCGAAGCCCTATTTTACTCACATTCGCCGCGTTATTGCGGAAGCGGATTCTGTGGTGATCCGCCATTGCGGCTGGAACCGCAATTGCGGCAGTCGGCCCGGTAACATATCAGCGAATGCTGTCGTTCCGGCTTGTCATCGAAGGTATGGTGTGCAAAACGGCACGCGATATGCAAGGATGCGCCCGTATCATCGGGCGTTGATGGTTACGATTCGAATTATCGGTAGCTTGGTATGATCAGACTGATTGGATATTTTTTCGGCTTGGCCAGCGTGCTCTTCCTGTGCGCCGCCGCCGCCGGTGCGATTTATTTGCACGGCGTGACGAAGGACCTGCCGGATTACGCAGTTCTGAGCACTTATGAGCCGCCGGTGACGACCCGAGTGCACGCCGGCAACGGCGCGCTAATGGCGGAATACGCCCATGAAAAACGCCTGTTCCTGCCGATCCAGGCTATCCCGGACCGTGTGAAGGCAGCTTTCCTTTCGGCGGAAGACAAGAATTTCTACAACCATCCGGGTGTGGACATCTGGGGTCTCGGCCGTGCCGTTCTCGTCAACCTCCAGAATATCGGCTCCGGCCGTCGTCCGGTCGGCGCGTCCACAATCACCCAGCAGGTGGCAAAGAACTTCCTGCTCACCAACGACCAGACCTTCGACCGCAAGCTCAAGGAAGCGCTTCTGTCCTTCCGCATTGAGCAGACCTATTCCAAGGACAAGATCCTCGAGCTTTATCTCAACGAGATTTTTTTCGGCCTGAATTCCTACGGTATCGCCGGTGCGGCACTCACCTATTTCAACAAATCGGTCACGGAACTGACGATCGCGGAAACCGCCTATCTCGCATCGCTGCCGAAGGGCCCGGCCAACTACCATCCGATCCGCCGCGAGAAGGCTGCGCTGGAACGCCGCAACTGGGTGATCGACCGCATGGCCGAGAACGGCTACATCACGGTCGGCGATGCCGAGGATGCAAAGAAGCAGCCGCTTGGCGTCAATCTGCGCCGTGGCGGCGCGCATATCTTCGCGTCTGACTATTTCGCCGAGGAAGTCCGCCGCCAGATCGTCGAGAAATACGGCGAGCAGGCGCTTCTTGAAGGCGGCCTTTCGGTTCGCACCTCTTTCGATCCGCAGATCCAGATGGAGGCGCGCAAGGCGCTTCAGGACGGTCTGGTGCAATATGACGAGCGTCGCGGTTTCCGCGGACCCGTCGAAAAGATCGAGACAACCGGTGACTGGACTGCGGCGCTCGCCAAGGTAAAGGGCCTTCGCGACGTTCCCGAATGGAAGATCGCAGTTGTCCTCGCCGTTGCTGCAGATGGCATTGATATTGGCGTGCAGGTCGATCCTGATGCCGAGGATGGCGACAAGCGCACACGCGGCCATATCTCCGCTGAAAACATGCGTTGGGCCTATCGCGATGCCACAGGCAAAAAGCCGACGGCTAAGTCGCCGGTTGGCGTTCTGGCTGTTGGTGACGTCGTTTACGCACAGCCGCTGTCCGGTTCCGGCAACGAATATCGTCTGCGCCAGCCCCCGAAGGTGCAGGGCGGCATGATGGTGATGGATCCGCACACTGGCCGCGTTCTGGCCATGGTCGGCGGCTTCTCCTATGCGCAATCGGAATTCAACCGCGCCACGCAGGCGATGCGCCAGCCCGGCTCCTCCTTCAAGCCGTTCATCTATGCGGCTGCACTCGACAACGGCTATACCCCGGCCTCGGTCATTCTCGACGCGCCAATCGAGGTTGTTTCGGGCGGCCAGGTCTGGAAGCCGCAGAATTACGGCGGGGGTTCCGCCGGTCCTTCGACCCTGCGTCTCGGCATCGAAAAATCCCGTAACCTCATGACAGTGCGTCTGGCGCAGGACATGGGCATGAATCTGGTCGCTGAATATGCCGAACGCTTCGGCATCTACGACAAGATGCCGCCGCTTCTGGCAATGTCGCTCGGTTCGGGTGAAACAACCATCATGCGCATGGTCTCGGCCTATTCTGTGATCGCCAATGGCGGCAAGCAGATCAAGCCGACGCTGATCGACCGCATCCAGGACCGTTACGGCAAGACGATCTTCCGGCATGAGGAGCGTGCCTGCGAGGGCTGCAACGCCACCAGCTGGCAAAATCAGGACGAGCCGGTCATCGTTGATAACCGCGAGCAGGTTCTCGACCCGATGACCGCTTACCAGACGACCTCCATGCTTGAAGGTGTCGTGCAGCGCGGCACGGCGGCGGGCAAGATCAAGGTCGATCTGCCGGTTGCTGGCAAGACGGGCACCACCAACGATGAAAAGGACGCCTGGTTCGTCGGTTACACGCCGGACATGGTTGCCGGTCTTTATATCGGCTTCGATTCGCCCGCACCGCTTGGGCGCGGCGGCACCGGTGGTTCGCTGTCGGCACCGATCTTCGGCGAGTTCATCGCCGATGCGGCCAAGCACCTGGAACCGAGCAAGTTCATCGTGCCTGAAGGCATGAAGTTCATCGCCGTCAACCGCAAGACCGGCATGGCCGCTTCGGAAGGCGAACCTGATACGATCATGGAAGCCTTCAAGCCGGGCACCGGCCCGGCCGATACCTTCTCGGTGATCGGCGCGGAAGGCATGTCGCAGGAGGATATTCTGAAGACCTCGCCACAGGCCCAGCAGGCCATCACCGGCGGTGGCGGCGGTCTTTATTGATACCAGTCTTATGTTTGGCGGGGGGCGCGGGTCTTTACATCCGCGCCCCCCGCATTTATTTGAGCTACCAGTTTAAATGAAGGCGAAGAACCAGCGAAATGCGCAATGAAATTGTGAACGTAGTCGACGAAATCAAGCAGGCCATAAGCCTGCTGAGGAGGCATCTTTGACTGGGACCAGGCGATAAGACGACTGGACTGGTTGAATAACAAGGCAGAGGACCCGACCCTCTGGAACGATGCCACCGAAGCGCAGAAACTGATGCGCGAGCGCCAGCAGCTGGATGACAGCATCAATGGCGTGAAGGCGCTTGAGCAGCAGCTCAAGGACAATGTCGAGCTGATCGAACTCGGCGAGATGGAAGGCGACGACGAGATCGTCAAGGACGCCGAAGATGCGCTGAAGGCGCTGAGGAGCGAGGCGAACCGCCGTCAGGTGGAAGCCATGCTTTCCGGTGAAGCTGATAGCAACGATACCTATCTCGAAGTTCATTCCGGCGCCGGCGGTACGGAAAGCCAGGACTGGGCCAACATGCTGCTGCGCATGTATACCCGCTGGGCTGACCGCGAAGGCTTCAAGGTTGAAGTGCTGGAAGTTCATGACGGCGAAGAGGCTGGCATCAAGTCCGCGACGATCCTCGTCAAGGGCCACAATGCCTTCGGCTGGCTGAAGACGGAATCGGGCGTACACCGCCTCGTCCGCATCTCGCCTTATGACAGCAATGCGCGTCGCCACACATCGTTCTCCTCCGTCTGGGTTTACCCGGTGGTCGATGATTCGATCCAGATCGACATCAATGAGAGCGATTGCCGCATCGATACCTATCGTTCGTCCGGTGCAGGCGGCCAGCACGTCAACACCACCGATTCGGCCGTGCGTATTACCCACATACCGACCGGTATTGCCGTGGCCTGCCAGCAGGAGCGTTCCCAGCACAAGAACCGCGCCAAGGCGTGGGACATGCTGCGCGCCCGCCTTTACGAGGTGGAACTGCAAAAGCGGGAAGATGCGGCAAACGCCCAGGCCGCATCCAAGACGGATATCGGCTGGGGCCACCAGATCCGCTCCTACGTTCTGCAACCCTACCAGTTGATCAAGGACCTGCGCACCGGCGTGGAAAGCACCGCACCCGGCAACGTGCTGGATGGCGATCTGAACCAGTTCATGGAAGCGGCCCTCGCGCACCGCATCAGCGGCGGCGCAGACGTGGAAGTGGCTGATATCGACTGACGCGTCACAGCGTCGCTTGAAAAAATCACCCCTCGCAAACCCATTGCGAGGGGTTTTTCGTTGGAGGAGATGGATGAAACAGGCGCTTTACATCGTCGACGTTCAGCGGAGCTTCAATCCGCCGGCTGCGCTTGTGGCGGACATATCCGCGCTGGCCGCCACCATGCCAAGCGTTGCCAGCGTCGAGCGCCATGATGAAAGCGTCACGCCTTTCGAGCGGCAACTCGGCTGGAAGCCGGGCAGGGACGACTGCTCGCTGGTTGCGGCAGACTGGATTTTCATAAAGCACGGCTACGCGCCGCCAAGGGCGGCCATCGACCACCTCCTGTCTCTAAAGCTCGACAGGGTGCTGGTCTGCGGCATTCAGGCCGATACCTGCGTGCTGGCTGCGGGTTTTGCCCTGTTCGATGCGGGGCTTCATCCCACGCTTCTGCCATGGCTGACGGTGGGCTCCAGCCTCGATCGCAGCGGCGAACTCGGCGCCAGACTATGGAAACATCATTTCGGTGCGGTTCTGGCCGGGCCGCATGAGCTTAACGCGTAGAGAGTTTCCAGTAAAACTGCATATAATCCAGGAGGTAGAGAACCTCCAACGATTCCGTTCAAACCGACGTTCTCTCGCCCTCAGTTCGAGGCCTTTTCGATCTTCATCTCGCCGAGTTCGTCGATCAGGATCGTCCAGCTTTCCGCTTCCCTGATCTGCGGATCGGTTTTCAGATAGACGGTCACAAACAGGCCGGGCGAGGCCGATGCACCGTTTGAGCTTTCGGGGCGAATATCCGTGACGTAGGACTTCATCTGGCTGAACTCTTCCAGCTCGATGTTTTCGAGAAGGTTCGGTCCGTTTGCGGTAGTGGCGATGCGCTGCAGATAGACTTTAGCGGTGCCATCGCCCTGGCGGATTGCAACCACCTTGTAATAACCGCGCGAGGGTGTCGCTGGCGGCGGCCGCAACTGGCCATCAGGACCTTTCACCGGCTCAAGATTATGCTCTTCCCACATGCCGCTGCTGACAACGAAGATCGCCGATACCGGCAAGTTGTCGATGGCCTCCGTTTGCGCCCGCACGGGAAGCGCTGTGGCGGCGAAAATGAGGGCGGCAAGAAGAGGTTTTTTCAGGGGCATGGCCATCATCAGTGGTTGGCGTCAATTGTTGAATTGTTCGGCGAGTACGCGGTCTGACCATGAACGGTCCGGGTCCGAGAGAATTCTGGCCGTCCTGTCCTGCGATTGCGCAATCCGCACATGCCGTACGGATTTCACCTCCGTATGGTCGGCGACCGCGTTCACCGGACGCTTGTCGCGCTCCAGAACGTGAATATCGACCGTCACCTTGTTGGGCAAAAGTGCGCCGCGCCAACGCCTTGGCCGGAAGGCGCTGACGGGTGTGAGCGCCAGAAGCGGTGATTCCAACGGCAGGATCGGTCCATGGGCTGAGAAGTTATAAGCTGTCGATCCTGCCGGTGTCGCAACCATCATGCCGTCGCAAATCAACTCTTCAAGCCTCGTCTTGCCGTCCACCTCGACACGAAGCTTGGCGGCCTGATGCGATTGCCGGAACAGGCTGACCTCGTTCATGGCAAGCGCCGTAAATTCATCGCCGTCGGAATCCGTCGTCGTCATGCGCAGCGGATGAAAATCATTGCCGGTCGCCACCGCAATACGCTCGACCAGGCCGTCTACCCGGTAGTCGTTCATCAGAAAGCCGACCGATCCCCGGTTCATGCCATAGACCCGCTTGCCGGAATTCATCGTTTCGTTGAGAATTTGCAGCATGAAGCCATCGCCGCCGAGCGCCACGATCACTTCCGCCTCGTCGAAGGGCGTGTTGCCGTAAGCGCCTTTCAGCTCCTCCAGCGCCCTCTGCGCCTCCTCGGTTGCGGAGGCGACGAAGGATAGTGAACAGTTAGAATGCGACATTCGCTTCCCTCGGCAAAGACGCATACCGGAATCGATATGCGGACGATGCTGTAACCTGTTGAAGCAGCTCATAATCTCCAAACGTCGATAAAACGGTCGATCGCAAGCCACAAGACGCATCCTTGGTACATGAAGACGGCAGCAGGCGACAAGGCCTTTCCAGCGGACAGGCGTTCGCAGCAGGCGGGTTTACCCGCGTGCGGTCCACAGCTTCTTGGTTTCCGGCCTTCGACAAGGGTTGCGATGCGGCGCGACGTGAGGCAACTTGCGCGAAACAAGCGGAACGGCGAGTGGCAGGAGACGGGCGTGGTGCTGAATTACAATATCTACGATGTCTTTACCGAGACCAAAATGGCGGGAAATCCGCTGGCGGTCATGTATGACGCGGATGGCCTCGACCAAGTGACGATGCAGGCGATAGCCAGAGAAATGAACCTCTCCGAGACCGTTTTCGTCAACCGCTCGGGCAACCCGGCCCACGCGGCTTCGCTGCGTATCTTCACGCCTTCGGGCGAGTTGCCTTTCGCGGGCCACCCGACTGTTGGCGCAGCGATCGCTATTGCCGAGCGCAATCGCAATGAAGGTGACGACGATATCGATATGGTCTGTGTGCTGGAGGAAAAGGTGGGTCCGGTCCGCTGTGCGGTGAAAATGCGCGCCGGTGCGGTCAGCTTCGCCGAATTCGACCTGCCGCGCAAATCGTCCCGCGTCACCCTGCCGCTCGATCATGCCGCACTTGCCGATGCGCTGGGCGTGAGCGAAGGCCATCTAGGCTTTGAGAACCACGTACCGTCGATCTGGACGGCCGGTGTGCCGTTCCTGCTCGTGCCGCTGCACAATATTGCCGCTATCAGCGAAATGGATTTCGACGCCAATCTCTGGCTGCGCACCGCACCGCTGGTGGAGGGGCGCCTGACGGCGGCCTATATCTACTGTCGCGGCGGCGTCAATCACGCGGCAAAGTTCCATGCCCGTATGTTTTCCCCGGAAATGGGGATTTCGGAAGACCCCGCCACCGGTTCCGCCGCCGCCGCCCTTTCCGGTGCAATCCATCATTTCGACGGCCTGACAGACGGTCACTATCCGCTCTTGATAGAGCAGGGCGTGGAGATGGAACGTCCTTCCCACATCCATCTGCGCATGGACATCAAGGACAACGAAATCGCCCGCGCCCGCATCGGTGGCCACGCGGTCCGTGTAGCATCGGGTACGTTCGAGATCTGATTTCAACGTGAGCGACTGAACTACAGTCAAAAAGCTACCTGCCGACCAAAAAGAAAAACCCCGGCCATGACCGGGGTTTTATTGTTTCTGGTCTTAACCAGAGATCAGTTGAACCGACCCGCCGCATGGGCAAGCATCGTGTAGACCTTGCCGGTATCGGAGGTGAGGTAGGACTGGGTGACTGTCCGGTCACGGTCCGTGCGGGCGACATCAGCGAGCAGCTTTTCGAAATCGGTGATGTAGCGGTCCACGGCGGTGCGGAATTCGGCCTCCCGCTCGTATTTGCGCTTGATCTCGTCAAACGTCGTCTGGCCCTTCAGCGTATAGAGGCGACGGGTGAAGACGTCACGTTCGCCGCGCTGGTACCGGCGCCACAGTTCCACCGAGGCATCGTGGTCGATCGCGCGGGCGATGTCGACGGACAGCGAGTTCAGCGATTCCACCATGTGACGCGGATTGCGGGTATCGGCAGCACGGGTCGGCTGCTGATCGCCGCTTGCGCGGGGTGCGGAAGCGGCGGCCGATTCCTGCGAGGCGCCGCGCAGAAGATCGCTGATCCAGCCACCGCCTTCTTCGCGGCGTGCGGCAGGAGCCGCAGTTGCCTGGGACGGGGCAGGCGCCTGACGGTTTTCGACCTGGCGGTTCTCAAGCGGCAGGGTGCCACGCAAGGCGGGTGCGGCTGCCGGCTGCGGCTGAGCCGGGCGTGGTGGCTGTGCCGGCGTGGCTGCTGCCGGCTGCGGACGCGCTTCGACACGGCGTTCAGCGGCAGGCTGGGTCGCGGCAATGGCGCGGGCGACGGGTTCGGAAACTTCCATCTGTTGGGTCGAGCGACCGACAAGCTGGGAAATATCCTGCAGGGCCTTGATCTGCTCGGAAACGGCGCGGCGCATCGCTGCGGCGCTTTCCTTGGCCTCTTCCGGCAGGTCGAACGCGCCACGCTTCAGTTCGGCACGGGTCGCATCCAGCTCGCGGCGGATATCGTGGCTGGAGCGGCGGATTTCGTCCGTCGCGCCGGCAAAACGGCTGACAGCTTCCTCAACTGCCTGACGCAGCGTTTCCTTGAGGTTGGCGGCGGCGGCATTGGATTTTTCCGAGGCACTGCCGAGCAAGTTGTCGACTTCCGAAAGCGAGGATTCGACACCGCCACGCAGGCGGTTGACCAGCTCGTCGGAATATTTCTGCGCGTCGGAAAGCGTGCTCTCGATCGAACGGCTGGCATCCTGACCAGCGGCGAGGAGGGCACCCCGCATGGTCTGTGCTGCCGAGCGGGCGCGCTGTTCCGTCTCGTCGAGCGAACGGCCGATATCGGAGAAGGATGCCTGCAGATTGTCACGCAGGTTGCCGGCGACGTTCTGCGAACGCTCCTCGGCCTCGTTGAGCGTGGTTTCCACCACGCTGACGACGCCGCGCATGGCGGTTTCGATTTCCTCGGAACGCTTGACTAGTCCGACAGACAGGCTGCGAAGTGCATCCTGACGCTCTTCCAGCGTACCGACAAGGCTCGACTGCGCGGCATTGAGCAGTTCGGACGCCTGGCTGAGAACCTTCGAATGTTCCTCGAAACGTCCGACGATGCCGGCAACCTGCGCCAGTGTCTGGCCGGAAATATTCGACAGACGATCGATCTTTCCTTCCAGCAGACGGCTGGAGCTGGACACCATGTCGGCGGCCTGCGAGGCGGATTCGGAGAAGCGGGTGGCCGATGCGTTCAACGCTTCGTCGGCCGTGCCGAATTCCTGCGCGGCGCGCTCAACCGCAGAGTTGAAGTTGTTTGCCGACTTTTCGACGATTTCGGCCATGCTGTTATGGGTCTGCGACAGCATATCCGTGCTCTGGCGCGTGGCGGCGACAAGCTTGTTTGCCACATCGCTGCCCGTGCGGGTGTATTTGTCGATACCTTCTTCGACGGCGTCGGCCATGGCCGTATGCGTCTGCGACAGCATGTCCGTGCTCTGGCGGGTTGCCGCGACAAGCTTGCTTGCTGCCTCGCTTCCGGCGTTGGCATAATCGCTGATCGCCTGTTCCACCATGCCGACCATGCCGCTGTTGCTCTGCGACAGAAGTTCGGCGCTCTGCTGGGCGGCGGAGACGATCTTTTCGGCGGCTTCGCGACCGATGGTGGCGTATTCGTCGACGACAGGCTTTGCCTTCTCTTCGATCAGGCGCGACAGTTCAGCAGAACGGCTGGCCAGCATCGAGTTGAGTTCGCGAGTGCGGTTGTCCAGCGCCGAGCGGATGGATTCGCCGCGCGCATCGAGAGCGGATTCGACACCGGTCAGGGTCTCGGAAATGACGCCCACCTGCGAGCGCACGACCGCTTCGGCCTCGGCAACCTTGTTGACGATGATGTTGCCCGCCTCGGAGAAGGTCTGGGCGACGGCTGCCGCCTGGCCGGACAGGCGCGTCTGTGCATCCGAGATGCGATTGACGATCTCGCCGGAGCGTTCTTCGATCGCCTTGGTGAAGGCGTCGTTCTGCGCCTGCACCTGTTCGGCGAATTCCGAGCCGGTTTTCGCAAGCAGGGCAGTGGAGCGAACGGCTTCCTCGTCGATGCTCTGGGTGGCGGAAATGACCGCCCCACGCAGGCCGACCGCAAGCTCACTCGCCTTGCCTTCGATGGTTCGGTTGACGTTTTCGAGGCCGATCGTCAGCGCGCGGTCCATGGTGCCGAGGCGTTCATCGATGCGGGCCGAACCGGCATCGAAGGTTTCCGCCAGACGGCTGGTGCGGCTTTCGAAGGTGTCGGCAACCCGTATCGTCTGCTCGTCCAGAATGCCGGTGATACGTTGAGCAGCATCGTCGCTGGTGCGGGCGAAGGCGGCTGTCTTGTCTTCCAGCGCGTCGGCAAAGCGACGTCCGGCATCCTCGATCGACGTGTTGACGTTGCCGAGATCGCTCGACACACGCTCCTGCAGCGCTCCGAGCGAGGTCTCGATGCGGGTGCCGGTCTCGTCGAGCCTGCCCGTGACGCTTCCGATCGAGGTTTCGATCCGCGAGGAGAGAGCATCGGTCGCACCGCCAATTTCGCGGGCGGCCTCACCGATCTTGACGGCAATATCACCGGCGCTGTTGCGAAGACGCTGTTCCAGCGTGGCTGCACTGCCGTCTATGGCCTTCTGTAACGTCTCCTGCTGGGTTTCGAGCGAGAGTTCGAGCATGCTGGCGCTGGATGCAACGGTGGTGCCGATCATCATCGCCTGCTCGGAGAGCATGTCGCCCATCTGGGTCGTGGCTGAGCTCAACGTCGCGGCGATATCCGCCTGGCGCTGCTCGAGCGCGGTACGGATGTCTTCATGCGATTGCGAGAGGTTGTTTTCGAGGCGGGAGACGCCTTCTTCCACCGTCTGCGCAAAACGGCTGCTGCCGTCTTCCACGACGCTTTCGATGCGGCTGGCCGCGCCGGAGACGCTCTGCTCGATCAGGCCGCTATTGCGCTCAAGCGAGCCGGCAATGCGTTCGGCCTGCGAACCGAGCATGGTCTCCAGCCGCTCGTGGCCGCTGGCGAGTGCGTTTTCAAGCGTGAAAGCCGTCGATTCCAGTCGCTGGCCGACGCCTGCGGCCGCGAGCGACAGTGATGCGGTTCTGGCATCCATCGCCTCGGAGATACGCTCCTCAACGCCAGAAATCGTCATGTCGAGCGCCATGGTGCGGCTGTCGAGAGCGTCCGCGATGCGTTCTTCCGCACTGGAGACAATGCCGGAAAGGGTGGCAGTGCGGCTGTCCAGGGCATCGGCAATACGATCTTCGACCCCGGAAACCGCCGAGTGAAGCGCAGCAGTGCGTCCGTCGAGGATGTCGGCGATCTTTTCCTCGACACCGGAGAAGCTCAGGTCGAGCGCCATGGTGCGGCTGTCGAGCACGTCCGTGATCCGCTCTTCCGCGCCGGATACGACGTTTTTGAGCGAAGCCGTGCGGCTGTCGAGTGCGCTGGCAATGCGGGTCTCGGCACCGGCCACCAATTCGCCAAGAACGGCGGTGCGGGTATCGAGCGCTTCGGTAATTTTTTCCTCGGCGCCGGAAAACGCCATGTCAAATGCCATGGTGCGGCTGTCGAGTGCATCTGCAATGCGTTCTTCAACGCCGGAGACGACGGCGTTAAGCGCCGCCGTGCGGCCATCAAGCGTTTCTGCGATACGGGTCTCTGCACCGGCCACCAATTCGCCAAGGACGGCGGTGCGGGTATCGAGTGCTTCGGTAATTTTTTCCTCGGCGCCGGAAAACGCCATGTCGAGTGCCATGGTGCGGCTGTCGAGTGCATCCGCAATGCGTTCTTCAGCCCCCGAAACGACGGCGTTGAGTGCTGCCGTGCGACCATCAAGCGTTTCCGCGATACGGCTCTCGGCACCGGCAACCACGTCGCCGAAGGTGGACGTGCGGCTGTCGAGTGCGCCCGCAATCCTCTCTTCGGCACTTGCCACAATGCCGGACAGAGCGGAGGTACGGTTGTCGAGCGTTTCCGACAGCCTCTCCTCGACATTGGCGAAGGTCATGTCGAGCGACAGCGTGCGGCTGTCCATCGTGTCGGCGATGCGTTCCTCGACGCCGGAAATGGCGCTGGAAAGAGCGGCCGTGCGGCCATCCAGCGTCTCGGCAATACGGTTTTCCGCACCGGATACGACGTCGTGCAGGGCAGCCGTGCGGCTTTCCAGCGTATCGGAAATGCGGTCCTCAATGCCGGAAACGGTGCCGGTGATGGCGGCGGCGCGGGTTTCGAGCGTTTCCGAAAGACGGCGCTCGACATCGGCAACGACGCTGTTGATTGCGGCTGCACGCTCCTCAAGCATCGCGGCTAGACGTTCCGCCGTGCCGGAGACCGAGCCGGTAATGGCCAGCGAACGGCTGGCGAGCGCCTCGTCGAAACGGTCCTGGCTTGCCGAAAGCGCGCCAAACAGGGCATTGCTGCGCTCCGCCAGCACGCCGTCGATCTTCTCGTGCGAATTGGCGAAGGCATCGGTGATTTCAGCGGTGCGCTGGCCGATTGCGTCGCTGAACGCGCGGGTACGGGTCTCAAGCGCGCTTTCGAGCATTTCCTGGCCGGTGCCCAGTGCGGTTGCAAGAGCAAGCGACTGGTCGGTCATGGTGTTGCCGATGCGCTCAAGTCCGCTGGTCAGCATGGTGTCGAGGGCTTCGGAGCCGCCAGCAACGGTTTCGTTGATCCGGGCGAGGCTCTCCATCAGCTTACTGTCGAGGCTGCCGGCGCGCTGGTCGAAGGCACTGGCGAAATCCGCCACATGTTCGTCGAAGGCGGAGTTGACCTGGCCGACCGTCGCCTGCAGGCGTTCTTCATAGAGGCCCGAGCGAAGATCGAGATCCATGATCGCGTCATCAGCCGTGCTTTGCAGGCTCTGGCGGAAAGACAGGCCTTTTTCTTCAAGCGTCGTGGACAGCTTGTCGAGCACGTTATCCAGCGAACCGCCGATGATCTGCTGGCCGCGATCGATATTGCGGTTGAGTTCGAGCGTGCGGGTGGAAAGGGTCTCGTTGAGCTGGCGGGTGCGTTCCTCGAGTGCGCTGTTGAGGCTTTCCGCGCCGCTGTCCAGCGTCGAGGCGTGGATCGCGAAGCGTTCCAGCAGCACTTCGCCGCGCTCGTCCAGCGTCGAGGTGAGGTTGTGCAGACGCATGTCGAATTCGCTCGATAGCGTTGCGCCCGAGGAATTCAGTGCCTGAAGCAGGTTTTCGGTCTTGGCGGCAATCAGGCTGCCCATCGCCTCGGTCGAGGCGCGCGATTTTTCGAGCAGCGCGGCCGAGCGTGTGTCGATCATCGAGGCGAAGGCCTCACCGGTCGTGGAAAGCCGCATCGAAAGCTCTTCGCCGACGATGGAAAGCTCTTCCTTGATCTGTTCTTGCGCGCCTACAATGGAGGAGCGGATGCGCTCCGCATGGTTGACGATAGCGTCACGCTCGGCGCTCAGTTCCTGCACGAGGCTGCGCACGCGCAGTTCATTGTCTGCATAGCTGCGCTCAAGCGCGTTGACTTCAGAATGGACGAGCGTTTCGAGTTCGGTCGCGCGGGCAATGGTGCGCTCGATGCCGTCGTTCATGGCCGAGACTTCTCGGCGAACCGCCTGGCCGACGGACATGATCCGGTCGGAGGCGACAGTTTCGGGTTCGGCAAGACGAAGGGCGACTTCTGCCATCGACCGGGCAGCGTTGCGCAGATCGCGGGCACGCGCCATCATGATCGCGAAGGCGAAGAACAGCATGATCGGAACGACGATGCCGACGACGATCGCCATCAGCCCAGGTATTGCGGCGAGATCGGCAACCGAGCCGATGTTCCAGAGTGCACTGCCGTAGATAAGATGCGCGATGCCGAGGCCGCCGAGCGCCCAGATCACCGACATGATCGTCGCGTTTCTGAGCGCGCCGCCGATGGAGCCGCCTTCGAGCGATTTCAGGATCATGGCCGGGCTGCGCTTGGAGCCGTCGTTGGCAGCTTCCAGATTGGGGGATCTGGGCGCCTGTTCGGCAGGCGCGCGCGCGGCCTCGGGAGCAGGGGGCTGTCTGCTTGCTTCCTTCAATCTGGCCTCCGGCTGCTTTGGCGCTGTCGTCTTCCGCGATTCCGGCTTGTCTTCGAAAGCACCAAGCTGCAGGGCGTCTTCCAACGCCTGAAATGCAGTCTCGTCGACAGAGTCGCTGATCTTGTTATTCGCCATGCGGTTACGCCTCGTTACACATACGCCCGGCTTCATGCCGTTTGACCATCTGCGACCCGCAAATGGACTGCCGCCATCATGCCAGCGGAACATTATCCCGTTAAAGAGAACAATTCCGCCATTACCAATCCCGAATTGCTGGTGGTCCAGCTTTCGGGCGAAATTACATCACTGTGCCGGAATAACAAAGCTTGAGCATAAGCCTCGTCGGAACGGCAGTACCGTAGTGACACATTTAGGTGTTCGAAACAATTAATGCGGGTTTGCCGCAGCAGCGAAGTGTCGGCTTTTTAACAGTTTTTAAACCTGAGTTTCACGCTGAACGCCTTGTTTCGCATAAGTTTAGCATAAATTAACCATAGCAGAAGATTTTCGCCCGCGTCACGCCGTAATTTAAGCTGATAGCACCGGCTTCAATGCGTAAATACGACACAGATGTGACACGAAACAGGAAACGGCGAGACAAAGGAATTTCAGATATGGCAGCCGTCAGTATTGCTTTCGAAGCTCCGGATAATTTTGGTGGTGCGCCGGCCGCCGCGACAAGACCAATCGATTTCGAACATCTCGCGCGCCAGACGATGGGCGACAAGGAACTTGAAATCGAGGTGCTGCAACTCTTCAGCCGTAACGCCCGTGCTGCTCTGCATGAAATGGCCGGCGCTGACGACAAGACCGTCAAGGCAACTGCCCATCGTCTGAAGGGGGCCGCGCAGGCGGTTGGTGCCTCCACCGTTTCCACGGCGGCGGCGGCAGTGGAGGACAAGGGCAACGATAGCGCGGCCGTAGCCAGACTTGCGGCAGCGATTGTCGAAGCGGAAAATTTCATCCTCAAGCTCTGCCGCTAAGGCGAATCCAGTCTGTTTTACAGGGCCGGTTGCGCTTGGCGCCTGCGAGAAGCGGGTTGCCAAGGCGAACCGGCCTTTCTATGTGTTTGTTTAGAACAGTTCTTAGACACCATTTTGGATCTCCGGCATGACAAAACTGACCATTGTTGCCTTTGACGGCACGCCCCATGAACTCGACGTAAGCAACGGTTCCACCGTCATGGAGAATGCCGTGCGCAACTCCATACCCGGCATCGATGCGGAATGCGGCGGCGCCTGTGCCTGTGCGACCTGTCATGTCTATGTGGATGACGCATGGGCGGAACGTGTCGGCGGACCCGAGCCGATGGAAGAGGACATGCTGGACTTCGCCTTCGAAGTACGCCCTACCTCGCGTCTTTCCTGTCAGATCAAGATGAAGGACGAGCTTGACGGCCTAGTCGTTCACGTTCCCGAACGTCAGGGCTGACGGCAAGCCGAATTATACGGCACAGAAAAAGCCCCGCTCACCTGTTAGCGGGGAGCGGGGCGAGGCGGGTACGCAGCATGCAAGCGAGGGAGGAAACACCTGCGAGCCTCAAGTGCGCACCGGGAGAACCGGAGGTGGTTTCGAACGCCGGACCCCTGCGGATCACCACCGTTAAAAACCATGTGAACAAGCTACAATGAGTCTCGTTGACCGCACCATGACGAGAAGTCACGGGTGATATCGAACATGACGTAACGTCATGTTAGCGTTGCGTTTCGCGTCCAGGGGAGTATGGGCGGAAAGGCGGCTCAGCGCCGGTTCTGGCCCTGTTCGATCCGGTTCTTCAAAAGCCGGGTCATGCGCGCGTCGAAGTTTTTGGATTCCACGATATCGAACCTCAACTGATCCTTGTCGTGCTCGTCCATGACGGTCTGGGTGATCTTGCCGACCATTGCCTGTAGCGTTTCACAGTCTTTTTGCGGACGAAGCGCCGTCAGTTGCCTTTCGAGCGAGCGGGCATGGGTGCGGGCGATTTCCGCGTGCCGTTCCTCGTGGCGCTTGATATCTGCAAGCAACGTATCCCAGATGAAGGCCAGTTCCGCCGTGGTGCGGCGGCGGTTTTTCCATTGCGGCAGGAGAATACGGGTGTTCAGCAACACCTTGGTGCTTCCAACGCTGCACATGCCGTTTTTCTCGACATAGGTGAGTTCGCCGCCGAATTTGATCTCGGTGGCTCCGGGATGGCGTGCGCCGGTGTTGCGCGTCAGCGGGCCATGCTTGGAAAGCTGCTTGTCGAGGTCAGCGGCGGTTTTACCGCTGATCGAAAAATAGGAATAGGTCTTGCTGACGATGGTTTCGGAAAAGGCCGATCCGGGCATGGAAAGGGCTAATGCGCCAGCGAAAACGGCGCAAAGAGCACGTGAAGATATGGTCATAACCCGGCCTTCCGGTTGAACTTGAAAAACGTTTGCTGCATAGGCGGAGCGGAACTTATAAGAATTGGCATAACACTCCGTTATTCCCGAAAGGCGCGTGTTACGTGATAACAGCCGGCAGCAATGTGTGGCAAGCGGCCCATGGTCGCTCCCTGAAACTTGATGGACGTGGCCGTATTATGGCCATCGTCAATGCGACGCCCGATTCCTTTTCGGATGGCGGCCGTTATCTTGCCGTTGATGCGGCTTTTTCCCATGCTCTGACATGTGTTGAGGAGGGGGCGGATATCATTGATATCGGCGGCGAATCCACCCGCCCTGGCGCGGCCGAGGTGACCGAGGGTGAGGAACAGGATCGCGTGCTGCCGGTTATCGAACGGCTCCGTCGCGAGACTGATGTTCTGATTTCCGTCGACACCTACCGCGCATCCACAGCAAGGCTGGCGATCGAGGCGGGCGCCCATATCGTCAACGATGTTTTCGGCCTGCAGAAGGACGGGAACATGGCGGGCGTGGTTGCCGCCGCGCGCGCGGGCGTCTGCATCATGCATACCGGGCGCGACAGGCAGAAGCGCGCCGATGTTATCGAGGATCAGTTCGAATTCCTCAATCGTTCGCTTGAGATGGCGGAAGCTGCGGGAATCGCCCGCGACGCCATCGTGCTCGATCCCGGTTTCGGTTTTGCCAAGGACGAGCGTGAAAATGTCGAGCTGATGGCGCGCTTTGGCGAACTTGCCGCGTTTGACCTGCCTGTTCTGGCCGGGACGTCGCGCAAGCGGTTCATCGGGTCGCTGACGGGCAGGGATGCGGCCCACGAACGCGATATCGGAACAGCAGCGACGACAGTGATCCTCAGGCTGGCGGGTGCCGCGATTTTTCGCGTGCACAATGTCGCCGTAACACGCGATGCGCTGGCAATTGCCGACGCGGTTCTTGCCAAAGCGTCGGCAAGGCCCGATGCATAGATCAATAGATGCCGGAGTGCCGCATGCCTTAAAAGAGGCCGGCTATTCCGGTATAACCCCGCCATGGAGGCGATGCGATGAGCCGCTACACCATTATTCTGAAAAACTGTTCCTTTTTCGCCCGTCATGGCCTTCTCGAGCAGGAGGAGGTGCTGGGCCAGCGCTTTTTCGTCGATGCCGAGATGGAGGTTGAAGCGGGTAACGCGCTCGAGACCGACGATATCGAAAATACCGTCGATTATGGCGTCGCCTTCGCCGTTATCGAAAAGATCGTCGTCGGCCAGCGCCGTTACCTGATCGAGGCCCTCGCGAACGATATCGCCAAGGCCCTGCGCGCGCGTTATCCGCAGATTGTCTGGCTGCGTATCACGGTTCGCAAGCCCTCTGCGCCGGTTCCCGGCATTCTCGACTATGCGCAGGTGAGTGTTGAACACCGTGCCTGACAGGATGACAGTTGCCGCACTAGGCCTTGGCGGGAATATCGGTGACCCCGCCGCTGCAATGGCCAGAGCCTTGCGCGAACTGGATGCACACGGCGATTGCCGGGTGCTGTCTGTCTCCGGGCTTTATCGCACGCCGCCCTGGGGTAAGACGGACCAGGCGGATTTTTTCAATTGCTGTGCGCTGGTCGAAACCTCGCTTTCAGCACCCGCACTGCTGCAATTGTGCCTCGATATCGAAAAGGGCATGAAACGGGTCAGAACGGAGCGCTGGGGGCCACGCACCATCGATATCGACGTGCTGACCTATGGTAATGATGTTGTCGTTACGGAAAGCATTGAAGTGCCGCATCCGCGCATGACGGAGCGTGCCTTCGTGCTGATGCCGCTAGCCGATATCGCACCCGATCTCGATGTCCGGGGCAAGCCCGTGCGGGAATGGCTGCGGCAGGCGGATAAAACCGGCATCATCAGCGCAAACGAAAAACGGGAGTGGTGGACACTCCCGCTTGGCGATGGCTGAAGAAGTCGCGGGTTTTACGGCTTGATCGAACCGACGGCGATCTGGTCGATGTCGCGCGCGAGTGTGACGCCGATAACCGGGATCATCTGGTCGGCGACCTTGACGGAAATGGTGATGTTCATCGAATTATCGTTCGAGACGCGGGCGACCATGGCACCGTTGAGCTTGGCGCGATTGATGCCCACAACGACCTTGTCGCCGCTGACCTGCCCGGAAATGATGTCCAGTCCCTTGCCTTCGGCGCCGTCTAGGAACTTGCCCTCGTAAGAGCCGCCCTTTTGGCTGATGACCGCGGACATGGGCTGGCTGAAGACGCCGACGCGGCAGGTGCCGGCGAGCTTGATGCCCGTCTGCTTGTCGTCGAGCGGTTCGCCCGTCAGGTCGCAGGTGAACTTGGTACCCTTGTACTTGCCGGCGACGATTTCGCCCGGACCTTTCCAGCTTCCCGCAACGGAACGGAAAAACACGTCGTCGCGATCGCGCGATGCGGCATGGACGTCAGACAGGCCGAAGCTGCCGCTGACGGACAATATGGCGGCAAGTCCGCCCACAAGCGAAAAGAAGCGCGAATACATGATACTTTCCCCGGCGAAGAAGCCTGTTCGATAATCGGCAATCTACCGGCGGAATGGTTAATGCTTGGTTTATTTCGGCTTTATTTACAGCTTTGTCCGTAACCTTTTGAGCCGTACAAGTCCGGCTGATCAGGCTTTTTGACCGGTTTTTCCGCCACCAAGATCGGGCGTGAGGTCAGACATGAAATCACCTATGCCGGGTCGCTTTACCGCCTTGAAGGGTAGCGGGCGGCACAGATCCATCGCCGCAATGCCGATTCGCGCCGTCATCAGACCGTTGATGACACCTTCACCCAGGCGTGCAGAGAGTTTTGAGGCAAGCCCGTGACCGAGAACCTGCTGGGCAAGCCCATCACCGACGGCGATCGAACCTGTGACCGCGAGATGAGCGACGACGTCACGCAAAAGCCTCAGCATGCCGAGCGTGCCCGGCCGGCCGCCGTAAAGTTCCGCCATGGCGCGCACCAGCCTTGTCACCTCGAACAGCACATAGGCGAGATCGACCACGGCGCGTGGGCTGACGGCGGTAACGACGGAGACGCGTTTGGAGGAGTTGAGGATCAGCGCGCGAGCCTGCCGGTCGAGCGGCACCAGCAATTCGCGTTCGGCAAGCTCGATCAGATGCGGCCCGTCGATCACGTCGTTTTCGGTGTCCTTGAGTGCGGCGCGCCCCTTGGCAGTTTCCGCGCGGTGGGAGAGAACTGCATTGAGGCGGGTAACGATGGCGCGGGCGGGTTTCGAGCTCTTGTCGAGGCTGGCTGTCTCCGCATCGGCTTTCAGCGATTGAACGGCGTTGAGCCTCATGATGCCGAACACTTCTCGTCCGACCAGAACGAGGACGGCAAAAAGCGCAACAAGGAGCGCAATGCTCGCCGTGTAACCCAGCCAGTCGGAGCGGGAAAAGAGATTGCGGATAAGCTGATCCGCCCAGAGCCCGAAGGCCAGCGAGAACAGCACGCCGAGTGCACCAAGCGCGAGCTTGCCGAAGGAGAAGCGGCCTTTCTTTGGCACGGCCACCGGCAATGCGGCGGCATCCGTCTCTTCAGGTGCTAAAAATGGATCATCCTCATCGGGCGTGAGGGAAATCTCGGTGTCGAAGCTGCGCGGTGCGCGTTTTTGCGCGACGGTTGGCCGTGCCGTTTCTTCGGTTTCGAGCGTGAAAGCCGCCGGGCGGCGTGCCTGCGGATCGTTTGGTGTGGGAGCCTTCATGCGAGCTTGTCTCCAAACAGGAACTGCATGGCGCGGTCGAGCCTTATGTGGGGAACGGAAAGCCGGATGCCGCCGCTGCCCGGTTCATCGATATTGGGCGGGCGGAAACGCACGACATTGACGTCCGGCAACGTCGCCTTGTCGCCATCCCTGTCGATGCTGCGGAAAAGCGGCTCCGGGTCTTCGGGCAGGTCGCCGGGAAAGATCGCCGTCTTACGGTTGCCGTCAAATATCTCGCCGTTGATGGTTTCACCCGCCATCGGCGTGCCGACGATGACCGGAAGCTCGTGACCGTCCTGTCTCACGCTTGCTTCCCGCGTAGCGCGCACGGAAGCCAGCGCCATGACCTCGATGCCGGCGCCATTCATGCCGATGGTGGTAATGGCGCGGTCCACCAGACGGCGGGTTAGCCGTTCCAGCCGGTCGTGGCTTTCATGATGCAGGTGGTCGGCCTTGGTAGCGGCAATCAACACCTTGTCGATACGCCGGCCCAGCAGTGATGACAAAAGACTGTTGGTGCCAGGGCGGAAACAGGCGAGAACATCGCCCAGCGCCCGTTCCAGATCCTGCACCGCCTCGGGGCCGCGATTGACCGCCTGAAGAGTGTCGATCAGCACGATCTGCCGGTCGAGGCGGGCGAAATGTTCGCGGAAGAAGGGTTTCACCACGATTGCCTTGTAGGCGTCGTAGCGCCGCTCCATCATGGCGCGCAGCGACCCCTTTGGTGCCTTGTCGTCTGTCAGGCCCGGCAGGGGCGCAAAGGTCAGCGCCGGTGATCCTTCGAGATCCCCCGGCATCAGCAGACGGCCCGGCGGCAAGGTGGAGAGCGACCGCTCATCGGATTTGCAGGCCTTCAGATAGGCGGCGAAGCTTTCCGCGAGGCGTCGCGCCGTCATCTCGTCGGCGGGCGCATTGATGTCGAGCGAGGAGGCTATTGCCAACCATTCCTGCGCGAGTTCGGCGCGGATGCCATTTTGCGCCAGCGCGACGGTACTGTCGCTGAAGCTCTTGTAGTCCTGCGAAAGCAGCGGCAGGTCGAGCAGCCATTCGCCGGGATAATCGACGATATCGATGGAGAGCTTGCCCGCGGAAAACCAACGGCCCCAACCGCTTGCGCTCTGGTAGTCGAGCGTGATCCGCAGTTCAGAGATTGCCCGTGTCGAATCCGGCCAGAGCCTGTCGCGTACCAGAGCCTGAATATGATCCTCATACTGAAACCGGGGAATGGCATCGTCCGGTTGCGGCTCCAGACGCACATTCGAGACGCGCCCGGAACGCATGGCCTCAAACAGCGGCAGACGACCGCCATTCAGAAGATTGTGGACGAGCGAGGAGATGAAAACCGTCTTGCCCGCCCGCGAAAGACCGGTGACGCCAAGCCGCAATGTCGGATTTGTAAGGGTGCTCGCACGGTCGGCCAGATTGTCGAATGCGATGAGCGCACTGTCTGTCAGGGACGTAAGAGAAGGCGGCAATGGCAGTTTCCCAGCTATTTTTCACGGTCACAGCTGCAATATAGGAAGGGGCGGTTGCCCAAAAAAGAAGCGCGCCAATGGATTTTCAACGAGTCCGGCGTCGGCAACGCATTGGTCACACGCTGCTGCGGCTATTTGCCGGGCGAGAGAAAATCGACCAGCCGCCAGCGATTTTTACCATTCCCGGCACTGTCGTCGTGATCGAGAACCGCAAGACCGGATGTCGGAAAACCGGAGGGCAGGGCGGCATGCAGCAGGTCCTCGCCAATCATCGCCTCCAGCGTCGCCTCCATTGTGGGGTTGTGCCCGACCAGCATCACGGACTGTGCGTCCGTTTGCGCGGCGATGAGAGAAAGATAGGTTTCGCTGCGCGCATTGTACATTTCGTCGATATAGACGATGTCGATGCCCTCGTTGAAGGCCCCCGCTGCCAGGCCTGCGTGGTCTGCCGGCAGCGCGTGGCCGTGGAAGACAAGAGCACGTCCGGGCGGTAGCGCCGGTCTGCGGCAAGGTCGGCGATGATCTCCGCCTCGGCAAAACCGGCCTCGTTCAATCCCCGGTCGAAATCGCGTTCTCCCGGTGCCGCCCAGGCGGCCTTGGCGTGGCGCAAAAGATACACTCGGCTCGGAGAAGATGCTGTCAAGGGCGGGGACCGACGTTCGATTGGGAGGCAATGGAGGAATGCTACAGGATAGGGTTGCATGACCGCAAGTCCTCTTTCCTGTTGGTAAGTCGCGTTTAAGTGATTTAAGAAGAGATCGCTTGAATACGAATAAAGGATAAAAATTAGTCATTTAGATGATTTTTGTGTCAGTTTTAAAAATGCCTGAAAACTGATCTGTAGACTTGAATCAGCCTATATCATTGGAGTATACACCGCCGCATTGAGATGTTCTTCGAGGAGAATCGCGTTGAGTGAGAAGATCGATCTTAGCAAATATGTGCTCTCGGAAGACGACGAGTTCATGAATGCAAACCAGCGTGCCTACTTCCGCGCGAAGCTGGTGGCCTGGAGAAACGACATCCTGAGAGAAGCGCGCGAGACCCTCGGACATCTCGCCGAAGAAAGCGCCAACCATCCCGACCTAGCCGATCGGGCATCTTCGGAAACTGACCGGGCGATCGAACTTCGCGCCCGTGACCGCCAGCGCAAGTTGATCTCCAAGATCGACTCTGCCCTTCAGCGGATTGATGACGGCACTTACGGTTACTGTGAAGAAACGGGTGAGCCTATTGGCCTCAAGCGCCTCGACGCACGACCGATAGCGACCCTGTCCATCGAGGCGCAGGAACGTCACGAGCGTCGTGAAAAAGTCTACCGCGACGAATAAAGCCAGCGTTGTTCCGGGCGCTTCGGCGAGCCGGCCAATGAACAAAACCAAAATGACAAAGGGCACGGATTTGTTTCCGCGCCCTTTTTTTGTTTTGAATGTCTGTCTGCCGACAGATGTGAACCTGTCAGCGGTCGCGGGTAACGGAAAGTTCGCCGAAAATACGCGCCATTTCCTTCTGCATGTCGCCATCCGGCGTTGCACCGGTAACAGGCGGCGAGACGGGTTCGGTTTTTGGCTTTTCCGCAGCAGCGGCGACTGCCTGTTCGCTATCCGCATCCTTGCTCTTGGCGATCTCCGCCTCAAGAAAGCTTTCGAAATCGCTGGCAAGGTCATCGGAAAATTTCGGCTCGGCATTAGCGGAGACGACGGGCGGATTTTCGGGCTTTGGCGCAAAGGGCGCAGGCGCATCTTGCCCTGGTTTCAGGCCGGGTAGAACGCGCTCGCGCGCGGCATCCAGAAAATCTGCGGCATTCGTTTGGTCGATGACCGGTTCGCGCGCGGCAAAAACCGGCGGCGCAACGACCGTCGGCCGTTCTTCAGGAACCGTTGCCTGGACAGGCGGTGCGGGCGGCGCCGAGGGTAGAGGAGCCGGCGCGAAGGGATCAGGGCGACGCTGTTCCGGTCGCTCGGCGGGCATGTCGAGTGATGCGGCGGCGAGAGGCAGAACAGCGGCGGCCGGTGCCGCAATGACCGATGCCGGTGGTGGCGCAGGACGGGTAATATCCCTTTCCGGAGCGGCTGGTCTTATCGGTGCAACGGGCTCGCGTGCCGTCGTGGGCGTGGATACGGGTTGCGGCGGCGTAGACGGACGTGGTGGCAGCGATGCGGCCGATGCAGGGGTGGGTGCTGCACGAGCAGCCGGGGCAGGCGGTTCCGGCCGCTGCGGCTGCTTTACGGGTTCTTCCGGCAAGGAGGCTGGAGATGCCGCTGCGATTGGCTGCTGTGGCAAAGCTGGGCGGCTTTCGCGAGGGATCGGCGGTTCAGCCCTTTTAGGTTCGCTGTCCTGACGCGGCAGCGCCTTGAGTTCCGCTTCCTGCGGTTCGCGCACTTCCCTGACGATTGGGATCGCGCCGATACCACTCTCGATGACGATATCGGTTGGACCTCCAATCATGACAAGATGCTCGACATTGTCGCGGCGCACCAGCACCAGACGGCGCCGGGCGTCCACCGCCGTCGCATCGAGAACCTGCAAGCGCGGCTGCCGGTTGCGACCGCCACGGATAAACGGGGCCGCCCCGCCGCGCCTGCGCAGTATCCAGAGAACAATTGCCAGAACAAGCAGGGCGAGACCGACACCGACGACGGCGACGATGAGATTGTTTCCATAGGTGCCGATAAAATCTTCCATCATGGAGATCATCCCTTCAGATTTTTTCGTGCAATTAATATTGCCGTGGTTCTTATAATGTGAACGTCAAGCAGGAAAAGACGATTTTTTAAAGCGTGATACAAGGTTTATTCATTTCGTCCCCAGGATCGCTTCATAGGATCGTCTCGTCAGCCGGCCGTGCGCCTCCAAAGCGCCATATCTTTCCCTTCAATGCCGGGGAGCAATGAAGGTTGCAATTCTCTCTTCGAAGGAGCGATTGTAAATGCTTGCGAAATTGCTGGTTGACGGGTTTCCGGTAAGAGTTTTCATTTTTGGTGTTTTATTTGGATTGCCGGGATTTGTTTTTCCCGCTCAGGCCGCGACGGCGGATGACAAGGCGTCCGAAAATCCTGCGAACATGATTGAGTTCGTAAGAGACAATCCATCCTGTATCGATTTCACGGATGGATGCTCGGTTTGCACGGTTGCGGATGGCAATATCGTCTGCTCCGCGCCGCGCATTCAATGCCAGGTTAAAGCGCTGACCTGCAGCCGCAAAATAGACTTCTGAGGCATTTGCGCCTCTTTAGGGCCGTTTCTCTGTGCGATTTTAAGCCTTTGTGGTGCAGCGGAGCTTTTTGACGGTCAAGCGAGTTGCTACAAGAAATTCTACTGCCCGATTCCGTTGAGGAAATAGGGCTGACCGAATGACGACCTGCAGGACTGCGAGGCCAAGATGACACGGGTGCGCGAGACAAGCGACAACGACCTTCCGCTGGTGGACAGGCGTGCCCGTTCCGGCACGGTTTTGCGGATTCTGCTGCTGGCGCTGGTGCTCATCGCTGCCGCTGCTGCTTTCGTCTATTTCAAGGATTCGCTGGAAAACGAAATCGTGCTCGGCATTCTCGGCGTGCTGGCGATGATGGGTATCTTTTTTCTGGTGTCGTCGATCATCGGTTTCATCGAGGTCATGCCGCAGTCGCAATCGGACGGGCTGGCCCGCCGTTTCCTGTCGGCACACCCGGACGGCACACTGATTACCGATGCCAAGGGGCATATGGTCTACGCCAACGCCACCTATTGCCGGATGAGCGGCACCACGAAGGCGAGCGATATCCAGAGCCTGGAGACGCTGCTCTCGCGCAGCCGGGAATCGACCGAGGCGCTCTATCGCCTCATCAATGTTTTGCGGGAGGGGCGTGACGGTTACGAGGAGTTCCGTCTGCTCAAGCCGCTCGGGGAGGCCACTTCCGGCGGGCCGCACTGGTACCGGCTGAAAGGTCGGGTGCTGAAGGATGCGGGCGGCGAGGCGCTGCACGTCTTCCAGATCGCCGACATCACGCCTGAGCGGGAAGATCAGGAACGCTTCTTCCGCGAATTGCAGAACGCCATCGATTATCTCGACCATGCGCCGGCCGGTTTCTTTTCCGCAGGTCGCAAGGGTGAGATCGTTTATCTGAACGCCACCCTGTCCGAATGGCTCGGCATCGATCTCGCGCAATTTTCGCCCGGTTCGATGACTGTGTCGGACATCGTCGCCGGCGAGGGTATGGCGCTGATCGAATCCGTCCATCCGCAGGGTTCAGCCAAGCGCACCGAGATTCTCGATCTCGACATGCGCCGGGTCAACGGCCAGAGCATGCCGGCCCGCCTCGTGCATCAGGTTACCTCGAAGGACGGCGCGCCCGGCGAAAGCCGGACAATTGTTCTGATGCGTCCGAAAGGGCAGGAGGATACGGAATCCTCGTCCGCCATGCGCTTCACGCGTTTCTTCAACAATACGCCGATGGCCATTGCCTCGCTCGACGGCGAAGGCCGCATTCTTCGTATCAACGCGCCATTCCTCAAGCTGTTCTCCGGCGTCGTCGGGCGTGACGATATCGATCGCGGCGTTGCCCTCGAAGCCATCATCCACGACAATGAGAAACCCAGGCTTGAGCAGGCGCTGGCCGAGGCGAAAGACCGGCAGGGCGATATCGCCCCGTTCGATTCCCGCCATCCGAGCGACGAGGGCCGCCATTTCCGTTTCTACGTCAATGCCGTCATCGATCAGGACGACGAGGCGCCCGAAGAGGTTGCAATCGTTTATGCGATCGAGGTGACGGAGCAGAAGGCGCTCGAAACCCAGATGGCGCAGACGCAGAAGATGAACGCCGTCGGCACGCTGGCAGGCGGCATCGCCCACGATTTCAACAATGTGCTGACTGCGATCCTGTTGTCATCAGACCATCTGCTGTTGCAGGCCCGGCCCGCAGACCCGAGCTTCGCCGACCTGATGGAGATCAAGCGCAACGCCAACCGCGCGGCGGTGCTGGTGCGACAGCTTCTCGCTTTCTCGCGCAAACAGACGATGCGCCCGGCGATCCTCAACCTGACCGACGTTATCGGCGACCTGCGCATGCTGGTAGACCGGTTGATTTCCGGCACCAATGTCAAGTTGGAAGTGGATTACGGCCGCGATCTCTGGCCGGTGAAGACCGACCTGTCGCAATTTGAGCAGGTGCTGATCAATCTTTGCGTCAACGCGCGCGATGCCATGCCCGATGGCGGCAAGATCACCATCCGCACGCGCAATGTGGATGCGGATGAAGCCGCAGCGCTCGGTCGGCCGGAAGTCCCGGCGGAAGACATGGTTATGGTGGAGGTCGCCGATAACGGAACCGGCATTCCCCCGGAGATCATGGACAAGATCTTCGAGCCTTTCTTCACCACCAAGGATGTCGGCAAGGGCACCGGTCTCGGCCTGTCGATGGTCTATGGCATCGTGAAGCAGTCCGGCGGTTACATCTATCCCGAATCGGAAGTGGGCAAAGGCACTGCGTTCCGCATCTATTTGCCGCGCCACGTGGTGGAAGTGGTGCACGTTCCGGGCCAGCAGCCCGGTGAAGCGGCACTCGCCCCTGTGGCTCTGCCCGAACCGGTGAAGGAAGAGCCGCTGGATCTGACCGGCAACTCCGCCGTCGTCCTTCTGGTGGAGGACGAGGAAGCAGTGCGGCGCGGCGGCAAACGCATGCTGGAAACCCGTGGTTACACCGTTCATGAGGCGGGTTCGGGTGTCGAGGCGCTGGAGGTGATGGAAGAGCTGGAAGGCAAGGTCGATATCGTCGTGTCGGACGTCGTTATGCCCGAGATGGACGGTCCTTCACTCCTGAGGGAATTGCGCAAATCCTATCCCGACCTGAAATTCATCTTCGTTTCTGGTTATGCCGAGGACGCGTTTGCGAAAAACCTTCCGGCGGATGCCAAGTTCGGCTTCCTGCCAAAACCCTTCTCGCTGAAACAGTTGGCGATCGCCGTTCGCGAAATGCTCGACAACAAGGAATGACGGCGGATGGCGCGGGCGTGAGATTAGGTCCGCTGTTGCTCGCGATTCCCTTGCAGGCGCTTCGCGTCAAGGCTCAAACCACGTCAGGAAAGGCGGATAGCACCGCGCTTTCCCGCAGTGCTATCGCAAGCCCCCTGTTTTTCCCAAGGTTTGCCTCTTCGCAAACGCAATAGTGATTGCACCGTTTCACAGGGGGCTTAAAATCCGATCTTAACGACCTAGATATGTAGAGGCGAAGTTCTCCCTCCTGGTGATGACTGCCGGTTTGAGAACGGTTTGGAGAATGATGAAAGATGATCGCTGAGCCGATCTACATGCAGGGCGAGGGCGACGGGGAAGACGGCGGTACGAACCGCGGAACGTCCGTTATAACCCGCGTCAAGCCAAAGACGAAAAGACCGAATTTGTACCGTGTTCTTTTACTGAATGACGATTACACTCCAATGGAGTTCGTCATTCATATTCTGGAGCGTTTTTTCCAGAAGGATCGCGAAGCGGCGACCCGCATCATGCTGCACGTGCACCAGCACGGCGTAGGAGAATGTGGGGTGTTTACATATGAGGTCGCAGAGACGAAAGTAAGCCAGGTCATGGATTTCGCCCGACAGCACCAGCATCCGCTGCAATGCGTCATGGAAAAGAAATGAGGATCGCAACGTGCCAACTTTTTCCCCAAGTCTCGAGAAGGCGCTGCACCAGGCACTGACCTTTGCAAATGAGCGTCACCACGAATATGCGACGCTGGAACATCTCCTTCTGGCGCTGATCGACGACGCGGATGCCGCTGCCGTGATGGGCGCCTGTAATGTCGATCTCGATGCGCTTCGCAAGACTGTCAGCGATTACGTCGACAACGAACTGACCAACCTCGTGACCGGTTATGACGAGGATTCCAAGCCCACATCCGGCTTCCAGCGGGTTATCCAGCGGGCTGTCATTCATGTTCAGTCGTCCGGCCGCGAGGAAGTGACCGGAGCGAACGTGCTTGTGGCCATTTTCGCCGAGCGCGAAAGCCACGCTGCCTATTTCCTGCAGGAGCAGGAAATGACCCGTTACGATGCGGTCAATTATATCTCCCACGGCATCGGCAAGCGTCCGGGCACGTCGCAGACCCGCGCTCCGCGTGGCGCAGACGAGCCGGAAGCAGACCCCAAGGCTGCACGCAGCAATCCCGAGGAAGAAGGCTCATCCGCCAAGAAACAGCAGGATGCGCTGAAGGCCTATTGCGTCAACCTCAATGAAAAGGCGAAAAACGGCAAGATCGACCCGTTGATCGGCCGTCATGAGGAAGTCAACCGCACCATCCAGATCCTCTGCCGCCGCTCCAAGAACAACCCGCTGTATGTGGGCGATCCGGGCGTGGGCAAGACGGCGATCGCCGAAGGTTTGGCCAAGCGTATCGTTGAAGGCAAGGTGCCTGAAGCGCTGGCCAATGACACGATCTTCTCGCTCGACATGGGCACGCTTCTGGCCGGAACCCGCTATCGTGGTGATTTTGAGGAACGCCTGAAGCAGGTCGTCAAGGAGCTCGAGGAATATCCCGGCGCAGTCCTGTTTATCGACGAAATCCACACCGTCATCGGTGCGGGTGCGACGTCTGGCGGCGCAATGGATGCATCGAACCTGTTGAAGCCGGCGCTGTCGTCAGGCGCGATCCGCTGCATCGGTTCAACCACCTACAAGGAATATCGCCAGTTCTTCGAGAAGGACCGCGCGCTGGTGCGTCGCTTCCAGAAAATCGACGTCAACGAGCCGTCGATCGATGATGCTATCGCGATCATGAAAGGCCTGAAGCCTTACTTCGAGGATTATCATCACCTCAGATATTCCAACGAAGCGATCAAGGCTGCGGTCGAATTGTCGGCCCGCTACATTTCCGACCGTAAGCTGCCGGACAAGGCGATCGACGTAATCGACGAGACCGGTGCGGCGCAGATGTTGCTGCCGGCGTCCAAGCGCCGCAAGCTGATCACGGAACGGGAAATCGAAGCAACCATCGCGACGATGGCCCGCATTCCCCCGAAGACCGTTTCCAAGGATGACGAGATGGTTCTCGCCAACCTCGAAAAGGAACTGCGCTCGGTCGTTTATGGTCAGGACATCGCCATCGAGGCGCTGGCCACCGCCATCAAGCTGGCACGCGCCGGTCTGCGCGAACCGAACAAGCCGATCGGCTCATATGTCTTCTCCGGCCCGACAGGCGTGGGCAAGACCGAAGTGGCCAAGCAGCTCGCCGCCTCACTCGGTGTCGAGATGCTGCGGTTCGACATGTCGGAATATATGGAGCGCCATACCGTTTCGCGTCTGCTCGGTGCACCTCCCGGTTATGTCGGCTTCGATCAGGGCGGTCTCTTGACCGATGGCGTCGATCAGCATCCGCATTCCGTGGTGTTGCTGGACGAGATCGAGAAGGCCCATCCGGACATCTACAACATCCTGTTGCAGGTGATGGACCATGGCTCGCTGACCGACCATAACGGCAAGAAGATCGACTTCCGCAACGTCATTCTCATCATGACGACCAATGCGGGTGCTTCCGAAATGGCGAAATCGGCCATCGGTTTCGGTTCTTCGCGACGCACGGGCGAGGATGAAGAGGCGATCAATCGCCTGTTCACACCGGAATTCCGCAACCGTCTGGATGCGATCATTCCGTTCTCGCCGCTGCCGACTGCCGTTATCCACAAGGTGGTACAGAAGTTCGTCATGCAGCTCGAGACCCAGCTCTCCGAGCGGAATGTCACCTTCGATCTGCACGAAGACGCGATCTCCTGGCTGGCGGAAAAGGGTTACGACGAAAAGATGGGCGCTCGCCCGCTGTCGCGCGTGATCCAGGAGCACATCAAGAAGCCGCTCGCCAACGAAATCCTCTTTGGCAAGCTCAAGAAGGGCGGTGTCGTCAGCGTCACCGTCGGCAAGAAGGACGATGGTTCCGACGGCCTCAAGCTCGAGGTTCTGCCGGAAACAGCGCCGGTAAAGCCGAAGCCGGAAGCAGAGCTCAATGCTGCCAAGTCTCCGGGCAAGGCGTCTAAGACCAAGGCGAAGCCCGCCTCGAAGGCAGCGATTGCCAATGAGGAAGCGGATGTTCTGGTTGCCGAGGCGAGCAAGCCCGACGAGGATAGCAAGCCGCGCCGCAAGGCGAATACGGTGCCGAAGGTGCCGAAGAAGAAATGATAACGGTCTTCCGACCGACAAACGGTGCCGGGCGAAAGCCCGGCATTTTCATGCCTGAAGTGCCTCGCATTTTACCGGATTCGTGAAACGCGCTTTATTTTTCTCGTCATTCCGAAACCGCTGCGCACTTTCGGACGACATGCATTAGTGGACCAGCAATGCGATCAGCAGACAGCGATACCATCCCCCTGCGCGGCTGGTTTTTGAGGGGAATGCGGGGCATATTCTCGCTGCCCTCGCTTATTCTCATGACATCCTTCGTCGGTTTCAGCGCCTTCGCGCTGGAATCGGGCGTTCAACGTGGGGAAGCGGTGTTTATGACGCTGGTTATCTGGGCTTTGCCGGCCAAGATGATCCTGATCGGCTCGATGGTCGGCGGCGCCAATCTTGCCGCGTGTTTTCTGGCGGTGACGCTGTCATCGGTGCGAATGATGCCCATGGTTGCCTCCATCGTTCCGGAGATGCGTGGCGCAAAAACGCCGACATGGATTTTGTTGTTCCTCTCCCACTTCGTGGCGATCACCGCCTGGGTCTTCGCCACGCAAAACCTTTCCAAAATACCGCGCGAAGCACGGGCTGCGTGGTTTGCCGGTTTCGGCATTACCCTTACCGTCGTCAACGCTATCATTGTCGGCCTTTGTTACGGCGTCGTCGCGGCTTTTCCACCCCTTGTCGCAGGCGTGCTGTTTTTTCTGACGCCTGTCTATTTCATAGCGTCGATCTGGGCGACCGCCCGCCATTCCGTCGTCAAGGTCGCCTTCATCATCGGTGTGATCGCGGGGCCGGTCTTTGCGGTAATCGCGCCGGAATTCGACATTCTCTATGCCGGGATCGGTGGCGGGACGGTGGCTTATCTGATCGACCGTTTCGTCTTTCGTCGAAAGATCATTCCCGTCTCACCGGAGAGCGAACCATGATGACCGAACAGTGGTGGGCGCCCTACCTCTTCATCGCCATTGCCGGCTGGCTGGCGACCGATCTCTGGCGCTGGCTCGGCGTGCTCGCCGGCAACCGGCTGAAGGAGGATTCCGAGGCGCTATACTGGGTGAGGGCAGTCGCCACCGCGCTCGTGATGGCCGTCACCGCCAAGCTGATCGTCTTTCCAACCGGAACGCTTGAAGCTTCACCGCTATGGCTACGCATCGGCGCGGCAGCACTCGGTTTCACAGCGTTCCTGGCGGCCGGCCAACGCGTCATTGTCGGCGTAGCCGTGCCTATCGCACTTTTGGCAGCCGGGTTATTTGTGCTTGGCTTTTAGTACTCGTCTTATCCGAATATTAAGCGCTCTACTCTAGTTTACTGCTGGCTTGAACCGGGGCGTCAATTCAATGCGACTATTTGCGGCAGAACGTTTTGTACTTGGCTTTGTCGCCATCTTGTTCTTAACAGATACAGTATTGATCTTTGCCAAAGATATTCATGTCGATTACGCCGGATATTTTTTATGCGGACTCGCGGGTGCCGGCATTTTTATCCTCGGTCAGTTCTATCGCACAAGCGGCCGCGATCTGCGCATAGCCGCCGCTCTGATTTCTGGTGGACTGTTCATTCTGTTTACGCTTGTCGCGTCCGTCTTTAATTACATGTTTCTGCCCGTCTCTTTCCCGGCAATCGATCACTTGCTTTTCCGCGTGGACGCGGCCTTCGGTTATAGCTGGACAGGCATTGTCATATGGGCTGCAACATACCCATGGATCGGAAAAATCCTGTTTTTGGTCTACGCGACGTCGTTGCCACAGCTTTTGGCAATAATCATAATTCTGGGCTTTACCGGCAAGGACCGGATGCTGCACCAGTTTCTGGTAACAGGGGTGCTTGGGGCCTTTGCGAGCATCATCTTCTGGATTTTTTTTCCAACCTACGGAGCCGCAGCATATAACGAACTCCCACAATGGGTTTCGGAAACCATTCCCATCGCACTTGATCCTGCGTACGGTCGTGAGACCATAAGGCTGGGTCAGGAGGGAGTAGCGTATATATCTCCGCGAAACGTTCTAGGTTTAATCAGTTTCCCATCGTTCCACACCTTCATGGCGGCGATGTCCGTCTGGTTTGTTCCGCGTCACTGGTTGGTGATGGCGGTAATCTTACCGATCAATCTCTTGATGTTGCCCGCCGTTCTCGTTCAGGGCGGTCATCATCTGTCTGATGTTTTCGGCGGTCTCGTCGCGTTTGCAATCGTCTGTGCAGCCTCAGCCTGGCTGCTCAAGTGGCTTTCGGTAAGGGAAAGAAACGAAGAGAAGGCTCGCGCTTCGACTCAAGTCATCGCGGCGGAGTAATCGCCCCGGTTTCCGCTCTCGCGCGCCTCATCGACAAGCCAGTCCGACAGGAGCCGGGCTGATGCGGTCATCTCTTCTGCTTCAATCAACCAGTAATATTTGTCCGCATCGGCCGCCCGATCGAAAAGCACGGTCAATTGACCGTCGGCGATTTCGTCGCGAAGAAGCGCTGTTGGGCAAAGGCCGATGCCGTGTCCCGCCTTGAGAGCGGTCACGAGCAGATTGAAGTCCGCAAAGATTGGGCCCGTGCCCTGGAACAGGGATAGGCCAGCAGTCGCCAGCCAGTCCCGCCATGCCGTCTCGGTGGCGTCATGCAGCAATTCGGCCCGCAGCAGGCTTGAGACATCGTTGAAGGGACCGGACTTCGTGGCGTAAGCGGGTGCGCATGTCGGGCGCGTCTCGGCACTGAAAAGCGCCACGGCTTTTTGCGCAGGGCGTGGGCCGTGGGTGATGCTGAGATCGGGCTGCGTGGTCTCATTCCTGCCGGAATAGCTGATTGACACCTGTATGTCTGGATAGAGCGCGCGGAAACGGGGCAGGCGGGGTGTCAGAAAATGCGCAACCACTGAAGGCAGGCTGGCCAGACTAACGGTGATGCGGTTTCGGCCCCGGCTGATCCGTTCCGCACCGGAAGCGATCTGCCCCAAGCCGGACGAAACCGTCATGCCGAATTCCTGACCCGCCGGCGTCAGTCTCACGCCTCTTGCATGGCGCTCGAAAAGCGGCGCGCCGAGCCATGTTTCCAGATTGCGCACATGCTGGCTTACGGCCGTCGCCGTCATGCCGAGTTCCTGCGCGGCCAGGGAAAAACTTGTCCTTCTGGCCGCAGCTTCAAACGCGCGGAGGGTGGCGAGCGGTGGCAGTTTCATGATGCTGCGAGGCTAAGTCAGACTTGGTCTGAGCGCAAGAAAAACCCGTCTTGTCATCACGCCATTCATACCGCAATTTCGCTTCACATTTTCATCCATCCGAGGATTTCATGACCCCCGTGTCCGCCGCCGAACCCATTGATGCCACCGCGCGCCGCGCCGTCCGTCCCGTCGTCGTTTATCCGAACGGCACACTTCAGACACCGGGCCTTGCGCGTCTTGAACAGGCTAAAAAAGCCATGGTGAAGATAGACGAAGTCATCGTGCCACCGCGCGAGGGCGGCACTTTCAATGTTCCGAAGGGACACTTTTTCCGCATCGTCAGCACCGAAGGCCCACAGGTGGGGGATTTGAACCTCTGGAATGCCCATGATCTTACGGAGCGCTTTTTCAGCGGCAAAACCCGCGCCCTGCATGCGACCCATGTTTCCGTAGGCAACCGGCTGTGGAGCAATCTGCCGTCCCTGCGGCCGATGGCGACCATCACCCATGATACTTTGTCATGGTATGGCTGGGATGAAGATGGCGGTGGCGTGCATGATGTGATCGGCACCCGGTGCGATCCCTACACCAACAAGCTGTTGAGCGGCGGCGACTATCACCATTGCTGCCATTCGAACCTCACCAATGCGCTCGCCGCGGCCAAAGGCCTGTCATTCGGCGAGGCGGAACCGCATGTGCACGATGTTCTGAACGTCTTTATGTGCACGGGTTTCACCCGCGATACGCATCAGTATTTCATGAAGGCAAGCCCGGTGCGGCCGGGCGACTATCTGGAACTCTTCGCGGAAATTGATCTCATCGGCGCGCTCTCCGCTTGCCCCGGCGGCGATTGTGGCGCCAGCCATTCGAGCGACGCGGTCCCGTGCTATCCCCTGAAGGTGGAGATATTCCGGCCGGATATGGCGGTGCTTGAAGGCTGGCCCTGGCCGGAGAGGAATGCCTACCGTCCCGTGGAATGATAATAAACACCACGGTCGTCATGCCGGACTAGATCAGGCAACCAGCCAAGGCGCGTCTGCGCCGAGAGGAATATCGCGCGATCAAGGACTGGATCGCGCCGCACCCCGGATAAGCTCCGGGGTGACGGTGTGCGGATGCCGCCATTCTGCCAAACGCGTGGGCGTCTTGGCAAACATCACGAGGCAAGCGCTGCCTTTATCTTTTCCGCATGGGCCTTCAGCACTTCGCCATCGGCCATAGCGCCGGAATGTGGCTTCAGCGGTTCGCCTTCCTTGCGCGGAATGACGTGGAAATGCAGGTGGAACACGGTCTGGCCGGCTGCCGGTTCGTTGAACTGGGCGATAAAGACGCCATCAGCGTCGAAGGCTTCCTTTGCTGCGACTGCCAGTTTCTGCACCACGGCAATGGTCTTTGCCAGCACTTGCGGGTCGGCATCGAGCAGATTGCGCGAGCCGGTTTTCGGAACGACCAGAAGATGGCCGGGTGCCTGCGGCATCACATCCATGAAAGCCAGCGTATGCTCGTCTTCATAGAGCTTGTGGCTCGGAATTTCGCCGCGCAGGATTTTCGCGAAGATATTGTTGTCATCATAGGCGCTGGCGGTCATCGGTGGTCTCTCCTCGTAACGGACTAAAGCATGTCGCCTAAAAGCGTGTAGCGGTTTTGCGATAACGACATGCGACAAAACAAAGGCATAAAGCGTAGGCAGCGAATCTGAAAGATCGCGACAGCTTTATGCATCCGGCTCGTGTTCCTGTCGCTCACCCTTGCGGAAGGGCGTGTGGTCTTCCAGATAGTCGCCAATATGTTCGACCTCTTCACGCTCGCGCTGAAGATAATCGGCAATCGCGCGGCGCAGACCCGGATGAACGATGAAATGCGCTGAATGGGTGGTGACCGGCACGTAACCGCGCGCCAGCTTGTGCTCACCCTGCGCACCCGCCTCCACCCGCTTCAAACCCTTCGACAGCGCGAAATCGATCGCCTGATGGTAACAGACCTCGAAATGCAGGAAGGGATGGTCCTCGATACATCCCCAGTGTCGGCCGTAAAGCGCATCCGAGCCAATGAAATTGATTGCACCGGCGATATAGCGTCCCTCGCGTCTGGCCATGACCAGCAGAACGTCGTCAGGCATGCGCTCGCCGATCAGCGAATAGAATTCCCGCGTCAGATAGGGCCGTCCCCATTTGCGGCTGCCGGTATCCATGTAGAAGGCGAAGAACTGGTCCCAGATCTCCTCTGTCAGGTCGCTTCCGGTCAACCAGTCGATCTCGATGCCGTTTTCCAGCGCTGCCCGACGTTCCTTTTTCAGCCCCTTGCGCTTGCGCGATGAAAGGGCATCGAGAAAATCGTCGTGATCGCGATAGCCGTCATTGATGAAGTGGAATTGCTGATCGGTCCTGTGCAGGAAGTCCCGGGGCAGAAGCGCGGATAGGTCGGCGTCTTCCAGAAACGTGACATGCGCGGAAGAAACGCCGATCTTTTCCGTCACCTGGACAAGGCCGGATGCCAGAAGCGGTTTGAAGCGCGTCTCGTCTTCGGTTTCGGATACCAGCAGCCGCGGCCCGCTCGCCGGCGTAAACGGCACCGAACATTGCAGCTTCGGATAATAATGGCCGCCGGCTCGCTCAAAGGCATCCGCCCAGCCATGGTCGAAGACATATTCGCCCTTGCTGTGGTTCTTCAGATAGGCCGGAACGGCTCCGACGAGTTCACCCGACGCGTTTTCGAGAAGCAGATGGTGCCCAAGCCAGCCGGTCTTGGCAGTGGCCGATCCAGAATCTTCCATCGAGGATAGAAATGCGTGGGAAATGAAAGGATTGTACGGTTTTCCTGACACATTGCGTGATGTTCCGGAAAGCCGTTTCCAGCTGTCCGGATCAATATCCCTCAGGGATTGCGCAACGCGTATGGAATAGTCTTCTGTCATGCCGTGGCGGAGGGGTTCTCTCTCGGGTCGAAACCTTCGAATGTCATCTGGTCCGCATATTTATAGGTAGTCTCGCGCGCATTTTCATCCCTGACAGTCCAGGTAATCACGGGAAGCCCAAGTTTTCTTTGCGCCTCGATGAAACTGTTGGGCAAATGACCCCAATGATAGGAGATGAAATCAACACCGATCTGCATCGCCTCGTCGTGTTTGAAGAAGTCTTCCGGCTTGGCGCCTTCGGCGGTAAGGCCGAGCGGCCAGGGCGAGCCTGCAGCCTTCAGGTCTCTTAGCAGGTGATGGTCGAAGCTCATCAGCGCCACCTGGCCCTTGTAGCCCTCGAGATCTTCCAGCACCGCTTCGGCAAACCCGTCATCGACGCCTTCGCCCTGGCGTCCTTTCAGTTCGATCACCAGCGGCACCTTGCCGGCGCATAGCGTCAGAAGCTGTTTCAGCGTCGGTATGCGGTCCTTGGTCTGACCGACCGAAAGCAGAGACAATTCACTGGCGGTATGTTCTCGCACGTCGCCCTTGATACCCGTCAGCCGGGCCATGTCGTCGTCGTGAAAAATCACAGGCACGCTATCGGCGGCCAGCTGCACGTCGCATTCGATGGCAAAACCAGCGTCGATGGCGCGCGAAAATGCGGATAGCGTGTTTTCCCATACCGCCTTGTTCAGGTCATGATAACCGCGATGGGCGACGGGCTGGGCGGTAAGCCAGGAAAGTTTAAGGGTCATACGTCGATTTCCACGATCGCGTCGATCTCGACGGCGGCATTGAAGGGCAGGCAGGCCATGCCGACGGCGGCGCGGGCATGCTTGCCGGCATCACCCAGAACGTTGGCGAGCAGATTGGAGGCGCCGTTAATGACGAGATGCTGTTCAACGAACTCCGGAACCGAGGCAACGAAGCCGTTCAGCTTGAGGATACGACGGATTTTCGAGAGGTCGCCGTTCAAGGCAGCCTTGACCTGTGCGAGAATGTTGACGGCGCACAATTCGGCGGCGCGCTGGGCGGTTGCAACGTCAACATCGCGGCCAACGAGGCCCGTCACCGCAATCTTGCCTGATTCCATCGGCAGTTGACCCGATACATAAAGAAGATTGCCGCTGATGGTGAACGGAACGTAGTTTGCGGCAGGTGCTGCCGCTACGGGAAGAGTAAAGCCCAGTTCCTTGAGGCGGCCTTCGATGACATCAGACATTTTCGTCTCCGGTTTTGTTGTAAATCCTTCAAGAATCCGGCATTCAGAAGATGTTGATCCAAAAGCCGGGCGGTTGCTTGTACAATATGAGCAGCGAGTCCAACAGGAGATATTGAATGTTTGTCAGGACGCTTGGTTTCGTTGCCGCCACAGGGCTCATGACCGGCCTGTCGAACGGTGCCAATGCCTTGCCCGTCACGGTTCCGGACCTCATCGCCCATCGCGCCGTCTACGATCTCGAACTCAAGGACGCGACGGATCGTTCCGGTATCGAGGGCATGACGGGCCGAATGGTCTATGAATTCACTGGCTCTGCGTGTCAGGGTTACAAGACGGATTTCCGTTTCGTGACACAGATCAACACCGGCGACGCGGTCCGCATGACCGACCAGCAGACGACGACCTTCGAGGACCTGGCGGCCAGGAAGTTCACCTTCGAGACCAAGTCCTACACCGACGACAAGCTGGACAAGGAAGTGCAGGGCGCTGCAATCGACAACAAAGAGGGTGTGAAGGTTGATCTGACCCGCCCGGACCCCCGTCAGATCGATCTCGTCGCCAGCGAATTTCCGACCGAGCACATGTTTCAGGTCATTGAAAACGCCAAGCAGGGAAAGCGCATCTTCGAATCCCGTATTTTCGACGGCTCGGATGACGGCGATGAAAGCCTGATCACTTCGACGCTGGTCGGAAAGGCGCAGATGCCGAAGGACGGCGATGCCGAGGCCGGCAAGGCGGGCGAATTCGGCAAAGCCGCGTTCTGGCCGGTGACGATCGCTTATTACAACGACAAGACCGGCACCGACGCCCTGCCGATCTACCGCATGTCGTTCAAGCTTTACGATAACGGAATCACCCGCGATCTGACGATGGATTACGGCGATTTCGTTCTGACCGGCAAGCTCGCGAAGCTTGATATCCTCAAGCCGGAAACCTGCGAAAACAAGCCGGTTCGCTAAAAGACGGACCGTTTGCGTGGTTTTTTCGCAGAAATGCTTGCTTTTTATCTGAGGCGACTGTATGCGCCTCACCATTCCACACGCGAAGCTTGGGATGTTCCGGGAGAAATCCGGTCCGTTCCGCCCGGTGGTGTCGATGAAAATCGGCGCTGTTCGCTTCGCGGGGGTTAAACCGGAAAAGGAGTAACTAGGCATGGCATTGCCCGATTTTTCTATGCGTCAGCTTCTGGAAGCTGGTGTTCACTTTGGTCACCAGACGCATCGCTGGAACCCGAAGATGAAGCCGTACATCTTCGGCGACCGTAACAACATCCACATCATCGACCTGGCTCAGACCGTTCCGATGCTGTCGCGCGCCCTTCAGGTCGTGTCCGACACCGTTGCTCGTGGCGGCCGCGTTCTGTTCGTCGGCACCAAGCGTCAGGCGTCTGAAATCATCGCCGACAGCGCAAAGCGTTCGGCCCAGTATTACGTCAACTCCCGCTGGCTCGGCGGCATGATGACCAACTGGAAGACGATCTCCAACTCGATCCAGCGTCTGCGCAAGGTTGACGAGATCCTGAACTCGGAAGGCACCGGCTATTCCAAGAAAGAGCGTCTGACCCTCGAGCGCGAACGCGAAAAGCTTGAAAAGGCTCTCGGCGGTATCCGCGATATGGGCGGCGTTCCGGACCTGATGTTCATCATCGACACCAACAAGGAAAAGATCGCGATCGAAGAAGCCAAGCGTCTTGGCATTCCGGTCGTTGCGATCATCGACTCCAACTGCGATCCGGATCACATCGACTATCCGATCCCGGGTAACGACGACGCATCGCGCGCCATCTCGCTCTATTGCGACCTGATCGCCCGCGCCGCCATCGACGGCATCCTGCGTCAGCAGGGTTCGTCCGGCCGTGACATCGGCGCTTCGGAAGAAGCTCCGATCGAGCCCGCGCTCGAAGACGAGGCTGGCGCCTGATATAGGCCCTGTCTGGCGGCGATTTCTTGTCGCCGTCTCCTCGACCAGGATATGACAAGGCCGTCAAAGACCTTAAATGGGTTGACGGCCTTGTTCGTTTCAAACCGCTCCGTCGGGGCTTCGGTGAAGTCTCTGGCGTTTTGATGCGGATGAAATCCGGTGGCAGCCTTCATAACGCTGTCACACTTGAGCGGCACCCATCGTTTCGATGTATGGAGACGCCGCAGCACTTGGGAATGCGCATGCCCCTTTCCGAAATCGTCCCGGTTTCAAAGGGTGTGCGGCCGGGTACACTCATCACCCAGAACTTCGGCACGGCGAATTCAGCCGGCTGACCGATCGAACCGATAAGAGGCAAACAATGACCGAAATCACAGCCGCAATGGTGAAGGAACTGCGCGAGAAATCCGGCGCAGGCATGATGGACTGCAAGAAGGCTCTTGCTGAAACCAATGGCGACATGGAAGCGGCGATCGACTGGCTGCGCGCCAAGGGCATCGCAAAGGCCGACAAGAAGTCTGGCCGTACGGCTGCCGAAGGTCTGATCGGCGTCGCCACCATGGGTCACAAGGCTGTTGTTGTCGAACTCAACTCCGAAACCGACTTCGTTGCTCGCAACGACGCGTTCCAGGATCTCATTCGCGGCATTGCCCAGGTAGCGCTCTCCACCGACGGCACCGTTGAAGCCGTCAGCGCCGCCACCTATCCGGCAACCGGCAAGTCCGTTTCCGACAGCATCAAGGACGCGATCGCCACCATCGGCGAGAACATGACGCTGCGCCGTTCGGCAGCACTCGAAGTCGAGCACGGCGTTGTCGCGACCTACATCCACAATGCTGCCGGCGAAGGCATCGGCAAGCTTGGCGTTCTCGTTGCCCTGAAGTCGGTCGGCGACAAGGCCGTTCTGAGCTCCATCGGCCGCCAGGTCGCCATGCACATCGCTGCAACCAACCCGCTCGCCATCCGCGCCGAGGAAGTTGACGCAGCCGTGGCCGAGCGCGAACGCAACGTCTTCATCGAGCAGGCCCGCGAATCCGGCAAGCCGGAAGCCATCATCGAAAAGATGGTTGATGGCCGTATGCGCAAGTTCTTCGAAGAAGTCGCTCTTCTGTCGCAGGCTTTCGTCATCAATCCCGACATCACTGTCGGCGCTGCCGTCAAGGAAGCTGAAAAGGAAGCCGGTGCTGCCATCGAAGTGACGGGCATGGTTCGCCTGCTGCTCGGCGAAGGCGTCGAAAAGGAAGAAAGCGATTTCGCAGCAGAAGTCGCCGCAGTCGCCAAGGGCTGATTATATTTACCCAATCTTGGGAAAACGGGAGGGCATCGCGTGACAACGCGGTGCCCTTCGTGTATCCGCGTTTCGGTTACATTTCCGAGGAGTCATGATGTCTTCCAAGCCGATCTACAAACGTGTTCTTCTCAAGGCTTCCGGCGAAGCCCTTATGGGCGATCAGGGTTTCGGTATCGATGTGGCGGTTGCAGACCGTATCGCCTCCGATATTGCCGAGGCGAGGGCGATGGGCGTTGAAGTCGGCGTTGTCGTCGGCGGTGGCAATATTTTCCGCGGCGTTGCCGTGGCGTCCAAGGGCGGTGATCGCGTTACCGGCGACCATATGGGCATGCTGGCCACCGTCATCAACGCGCTGGCGCTCGCAACCTCCCTGCGCAAGCTCAGCATTGACACCGTCGTTCTGTCCGCAATCGCGATGCCGGAAATCTGTGAGAGCTTCTCGCAGCGTGCAGCGCTCCACCATCTGGCGCAGGGCCGCGTGGTGATTTTTGCCGGCGGCACGGGCAACCCCTTCTTTACAACCGATTCCGCTGCAGCGCTGCGCGCCGCGGAAATGGGTGCGGAAGCAATCTTCAAGGGCACCCAGGTGGACGGCATCTATTCCGCCGATCCGAAAAAGGACCCGGCAGCCACCCGTTTCGACGAGCTGACCCACAGCGAAGTGCTAGGCAAGGGACTGGCGGTCATGGATATTGCAGCTGTCGCGCTTGCCCGCGAGAATCACATCCCGATCATTGTTTTCTCGATCCACGAGAAGGGCGGTTTCGCGCAGATATTGACCGGCGGCGGCCGCAAGACCATCGTGCACGACAAATAATCAAAAAACGATGTCGCCCCTGTGGCGTATTCCGGCCGCCACGGCCGATAGAGATGGAGTATCAAGATGAGTGGTATTGACCTCAACGATATCAAGCGCCGCATGGATGGTGCCATCAATGCATTCAAAAGCGATATCGCATCGCTGCGCACTGGCCGCGCTTCGGCCAACATTCTCGATCCGGTGACCATCGAGGCCTATGGCTCGCGCGTTCCGCTAAACCAGGTCGCAAACATCACGGTTCCGGAGCCGCGCATGCTCGGCGTCAACATCTGGGACAAGTCGATGGTGAACGCCGTCGACCGTGCCATCCGCGAATCCAATCTCGGCCTCAACCCGATCGTTGATGGTCAGAACCTGCGTATCCCGCTGCCAGAACTCAACGAGGAGCGCCGCAAATCGCTCGTCAAGGTAGCTCATGACTACGCCGAGAAGTCCAAGGTAGCGATTCGTCACGTGCGTCGCGATGGCATGGATGGTCTGAAAAAAGCCGAAAAAGACGGTGATATCGGTCAGGACGAAAGCCGTGGACAGTCGGAAAAAGTGCAGAAAATCACCGACGACACGATTTCGGAAATTGAGCGCTTGCTTGGCGAGAAGGAAAAGGAAATCATGCAGGTCTAGTATCGCTTGCGATAGACCTGTATTTTATTCGTTTTAATTCCGCGCTGCCTGTTACTGGATCGATATGCCGACGACGACACGTTCCTCAATACCCGAGCACGTCGCCATCATCATGGATGGAAATGGGCGGTGGGCAAAACAGCGCGGTCTCCCGCGCGTGATGGGGCATCGCCGCGGGGTCGAGGCTGTGCGCGAAACGGTGCGCGCGGCCGGCGACTGCGGTGTCCGCTATCTCACACTTTTCGCGTTCTCGTCGGAAAACTGGCGCAGGCCCGAATCCGAGGTCAGCGACCTGATGGGGCTCTTGAAGGCTTTCATTAGGCGCGACCTTGCGGAACTGCACCGCGAAAACGTGCGTGTGCGCATCATCGGCGATAGGCAGGGGCTGAAAAACGATATCCGCAGTCTTCTCGAAGAAGCGGAACATATGACGGCTGATAACACCAGGCTGACGCTGGTGATTGCCTTCAATTACGGCAGCCGCGACGAGATTGCCCGCGCGACAATGGCGATTGCCCGCGATGTCGCCGAAGGCCGGCTGGATGCAGAATCGATCACGCCGGAGATTATTTCGACAAGACTTGATACATCAGGCATACCGGATCCTGATCTGATCATCCGCACCAGCGGCGAGGAACGGCTGTCGAACTTCCTGCTCTGGCAGGCCGCCTATTCCGAGTTCCTGTTCGTTCCCGAATATTGGCCCGACTTCGACCGGCAGCGGTTTTTTTCCGCAATCGAGCAATATGCAACGCGTGATCGCCGTTTTGGCGCTCTGGCCGAGCAGGTTGCCGTGGCAGGCGCCTGATGAGCCGTGAACTCAGACTGCGGATCATATCCGCAATCGTCATGGCGGCGGTCATTTTGGCTGCGACCTGGTATGGCGGCATTCTGTTCCGCATCGTGGCCGGTCTGCTGGCGATCCTCATCTATTATGAATGGGCGACAATCACCCGCATGTCGGAAACCAATTCCACCGGCAATGCCTGGGGCTGGTTTGCGGTTGCCGTCATCGCCGGCAACACGATTTTCGGCGAACCTTCGCTCGATCTGCCTCTACTCTCCGGCTTCACGCTGACGGCGGCACTTTTTCCCGTGTTGCGTGGCAGAAACTGGTGGCTGGTGGGCGGCATCGTTTATGCGGGTCTGAGCGGCATATCGCTGGCCGCCATTCGCGGCGATGAGCTGACCGGTTTCGTCGCCATCCTGTTCATTTTCGCTGTCGTCTGGTCAACGGATATTCTCGCTTATTTCGTCGGGCGCGCCATCGGCGGGCCAAAGCTTGCGCCGTCGATTTCACCGGGCAAGACTTGGTCAGGCGCAATCGGCGGAGCGGTCGCCGCATTGATCGGCGGCGGCGCGGTGTCTCTTGCCTATCACGGCAGGATCAGCCTGCTGCTGCTTGGGCTCGCTCTCATTCTTTCGGTGTTCAGCCAGATAGGCGATCTCTTCGAATCCTTCGTGAAACGGCGTTTTCAGGTCAAGGATTCGAGCCATCTCATTCCCGGCCATGGCGGCTTCATGGACCGGGTTGACGGTCTTGTTTTCGCCTGCTTTACGGTATTCCTCATTGCTTTCGTGCATGCGGCGGCAACCGGCGACGTGCCCGGATCGGGCGGCGGCCTGTTGCCGGGCTTTTAAGCGGCACGCAAGGTCATGAAATAAAGGGCAGATTGTCATGAACACAGTAATGGCGGCGACCGGTTTTCTGACCGGCTATATCGTGCCCTTCGTCCTCGTACTTTCCCTGCTCGTTTTCGTCCATGAAATGGGCCACTACCTTGTCGGCCGCTGGAGCGGCATTCGCTCCACGGCCTTTTCCATCGGTTTCGGCCCGGAGCTGATTGGCTTTACCGACAGGCACGGCACGCGGTGGAAGATTTCCGCCATACCGCTCGGCGGCTATGTAAAATTCTTCGGCGACGAGGATGCATCCAGCAAGCCGGATAGTTCCGGCCTGTCGCACATGTCGCTTGAGGAGAGGGCGCAGACGCTTTCCGGCGCTAAGCTGTGGAAAAGGGCGGCGACGGTTGCCGCCGGACCTATTGCCAATTTCATTCTCGCCATTCTCATCTTCGCGGTCCTGTTCGGTGTCTATGGCCGTATGATCGCCGATCCGGTCGTGGCGGAAGTGCGTGAAAACAGCGCGGCTGCGGCCGCCGGCGTGCACCCCGGTGACCGCCTCGTTGCGATCGACGGTGAAAAGGTCAAGACGTTCGAGGACGTACGCCGTTATGTCGGCATCCGTCCGGGCACGCCGATCACCGTGACCGTCGAAAGGGCAGGCGAGGAGCTGAAGCTTCCGATGGTTCCGACCCGCACCGAAACCACGGACCAGTTCGGCAACAAACTGGAAATGGGCATCATCGGCATTGTCACCGACCAGAACAGCGGCAATTTCCGCCACATCGAGTATTCGCCGTCTGAGGCGCTGCTTGAGGGCGTGCGTGAAACTGGCCACGTCATCACCGGTACTTTCAACTACATCGGTAACCTCGTGACCGGGCGCATGAACGCCGATCAACTGGGCGGTCCAGTCCGCGTAGCACAGGCTTCCGGTCAGATGGCGACGCTCGGTATTTCGGCTGTCATCCAGCTTGCAGCGGTTCTTTCCGTATCGATCGGTCTTTTGAACCTGATGCCTGTGCCGGTTCTGGACGGCGGACATCTGGTGTTTTATGCAATCGAGGCCATCCGCGGCAGACCGCTTGGTGCCGGTGCGCAGGAGGTTGCGTTCCGTATCGGCATGGCAATGATTTTGGGTCTTATGGTTTTTGCAACATGGAATGATATCAGCAGCTTGATTGGCTGAGGATAGTGTTTTAACGGTTTTGTTAGTCGATTGTTTACCCTGTTTTTATCCCGAAGTGGCGAATGCGCCACTCTGGATCACGAAGTAAACAGAATTTAACGTTCTGACTTGCTTGTAGGGGAAAAGCAGGTAAAACGACGCACATGGCCGGAGTCGGGTTCCGCCCGCTGAGGGACAACGTAAAAAGGTAAGAATTGAAATGAAGGCTGGTTCAAGATTTTTGAACGCGGTGTCGGCGGTTGCGCTGTCTGCTGGTGTTTCTTCGGTTGCGGGCCTCGGCGTGCTTGCCTCTGCTGGTGCTGCGAATGCAGCCGTCATCAGCAAGATTGATGTTCGTGGCGCTGAGAGATCCGGTGCGGACTCCGTACGCTCCAACATCACCATTGCGCCGGGTAAGAACTTTTCCAATTCGGACATCGATGAATCGGTGAAGCGTCTTTACGCCACCGGTTACTTCTCGAATGTCTCCATGCGCGTTTCCGGCAGCACGCTGGTTGTAACGGTCAACGAAAACCAGCTCGTCAATCAGGTGGTTTTCAACGGTAACCGCAAGATCAAGGACGACAAGCTCGCTGGCGTCGTGCAGACCCAGCCGCTCGGCCCGTTCAATCAGGCAATCGTTACTGCCGATATCGCGCGCATCAAGGAAGCCTATTCCGCGATCGGCCGCAGCGACGTCGAAATCACCACCCAGACCGTTTCCGTTGGTCAGGGCCGTGTGAACATCGCTTTCGTCATTAACGAAGGCGAGCGCACGAAGATCGGCCGCATCGATTTTGTCGGCAACAATTCCTATAGCGACGGTCGTCTGGCCGCTGTCATCAATACCAAGAAGTCCAACATGCTGTCGTTCCTGACACGCAAGGACGTCTATAACGAGGACAAGCTGCGCGCCGACGAAGAGGCGCTGCGCCAGTTCTACTACAACCGTGGTTATGCCGACTTCCGGGTCGTGTCGTCCGACGCTGTGCTTGATGAGTCCAAGAACGAATACACCATCTCCATCACGGTCGACGAAGGCAAGAAGTACGACTTCGGCAACGTCGCAGTCGAATCGACTGTTCCGGGTATTGACGGCTCCGAGCTTCAGGGTCTCGTGGAAACCCGCCAGGGCGCTAGCTACAGCGCCAAGGAAGTCCAGCAGAGCATGGAAGCGATTTCCAAGCGCGTTGCCGGTGAGGGGTATCCTTTCGCCCGTGTAACGCCGCGCGGCGACCGCGATATGTCCGGTAACACCATCGGTGTGACCTATATCGTCGATCAGGGCGAGCGCGCCTATGTCGAGCGTATCGAAATCCGTGGCAACACGCGTACGCGTGACTACGTCATTCGCCGCGAGTTCGATATTTCCGAAGGCGATGCTTTCAACCAGACGGTCATCACGGCTGCCAAGCGCCGTCTTGAAGCGCTCGGTTACTTCTCGAAGGTCAATGTCTCGACTGCCGGCGGTAGCGCGCCTGATCGCGTCGTCATCGTTGTCGACGTTGAAGATCAGTCGACAGGTTCGTTCGGTATCGGTGCGGGTTACTCGCAGAACGACGGTGTGCTGCTTGAAGCATCGATCGAAGAGAAGAACTTCCTCGGTCGTGGCCAGTACATTCGTCTCGCCGCCGGTGCGGGTGAAGACGATGCACGCAGCTACACGCTGTCCTTCACCGAGCCGTATTTCCTTGGTTACCGTCTGGCCGCAGGTTTCGACCTGTTCAAGAGCCAGAGCCGCAGCGAAGACTATTACGATTACGACGAGCAGGGCTTCGCACTGCGCGTGACTGCGCCGATCACCGAGAACCTCTCGACGACGTTCAAGTACACCTACAAGCAGCTCAACTACGACGGTGAGGGCGATTGGGAAACCGGCAGCAATCTTGCCGAGCCCTATAAGGCTCTGATCCGTGGCGGTGACTGGACACAGTCCATCATCTCCAACACGCTGAACTACAATACGCTCGACGACCGCAACATGCCGCGCGAAGGCTGGCAGGCTGCCTTGACGAACGAATTTGCAGGCCTCGGCGGCGATTCCGAATATTACAAGATCTACGCCAAGGCGCGCTTCTACTACACGCTTTCGGACGAGTACGATGTTATCGGCTCGCTCACCGGTCAGGCGGGTCACGTCGTTCCGACGGGCGACAATCTGCTGGTGTTCGATCAGTTCAAGTTCGGTGGTCGTCAGGTTCGTGGCTTCAAGAACGATGGTATTGGCCCGCGTATCGGTTCCGACTCCATCGGTGGCACGACCTACTTCGCGGCTTCTGCTGAAGTCACGGCTCCGATGCCAGGTGTTCCGGAAGATTTCGGCCTCCGTCTCGCCGGTTTCGTCGATGCCGGTACGCTGTACGGCAACAAGGTTGCAAACAGCGCAGGCGTGAAGGATGACAACTCCATCCGCGCATCCGCCGGTATCGGCGTGATGTGGGCATCGCCCTTCGGCCCGATCCGCGTCGACTATGCGGTTCCGATCGCCAAGGAAGACTACGACGAGGAACAGCGTTTCCGGTTTGGCATGTCCAACACTTTCTGATATCGGCAGTCCAGAACTGCAACTTTGAACGTTCTGGAGTGTCCGGCTAATGGAATACAACGCGTTTTTTCCGCCCCACGAGGGACTGCGATTGAAAGACATCGCAGACCGTTTTGGGGCGGAACTGTCTGATGAGGCGGCGGGAGAACGGATCATCAGATCCGTTGCGCCGGTCTACCGGGCAAAACCCGACCAGCTCTGCTATATTCTTTCTCGCAAGAACCGCGATGAGTTGCCGACCTGTGAGGCTGGCGCCGTCATTTGTGACGCCGCACTTGCGGATATGCTGCCGTCTCACATCCCGGCGCTGATATCGAAAAACCCGCACACGCTTTTTGCGCAGGTAGGTGCCTTGTTGCATCCCGCCGCGATGCGTCCCGGTACGATTGTGGTGATGGAAGCTGAAGTTTCCCATACCGCGCATGTCGATCCGTCTGCAAAGCTGGAAGCTGGCGTGATTGTCGAGCCGCTCGCCGTGATTGGCGCTGGTGCCCATATCGGCGCCGGTACGCGGATCGGGCCTGGTGTCATCATCGGCGCGGATGTTCAGGTGGGGCGTGATTGCACGATTGCCGGCGGCGCGAGCATTCTTGCCGCTCTCATCGGCAACAATGTGATTATTCACAACGGAGCGCGCATCGGTCAGGACGGGTTCGGTTATGCGCCCGGTCCGCGCGGCATGCTGAAAATCGTGCAGATCGGCCGGGTTATCATTCAGGATAATGTTGAGATCGGCGCTAATACGACGATCGACCGTGGCACGATGGACGATACGGTCATCGGCGAAGGTACCAAGATCGACAATCAGGTTCAGATCGGCCACAACGTCCGCATCGGCCGCCATTGCGGCATCGTCAGCAAGGTCGGCATTGCGGGCAGCACCCGCATCGGCGATGGTGTGATGATCGGCGGCGCGGCGGGTATCAACGGCCATATCACTATTGGTGACGGCGTGCAGATTGCGGCGATGAGCGGTGTTGTCGCCGACGTTCCGGCCGGCGCCCGTTATGGTGGGACGCCAGCGCGTCCGATGAAGTATTTCCTGCGCGACATGGCCGATATTCTGGCACGCGCTGAAGGGCGTGATAAAAAAACAGGAGAAAAAAACGATGACTGAAGAAACCAAGACGACGCTCGGCGCGGCTGACATTCTGGAAGTCATGAAGCTTTTGCCGCATCGTTACCCGTTCTTGCTCATCGACAAGATCATCGAGATCGATGGTAATAATTCGGCGATTGGCATCAAGAACGTGACGGTCAACGAACCGCATTTCACCGGTCATTTCCCGGATCGCCCGATCATGCCGGGCGTTTTGATCGTCGAGGCCATGGCCCAGACGGCAGGTGCGATCTGCGCCCGCAGCCAGGGTGAGGGCGGTTATCTCGTCTATTTCATGACAATCGACAACGCGCGCTTCCGCAGACCCGTCGTTCCCGGCGATCGTCTGGAAATTCACGTGGTCAAGCAGCGCCAGCGGGGCAATGTCTTCAAATTTCATTGCGAGGCCAAGGTCGAAGGCGCGCTGGTGGCGGAAGCTGACGTCGGTGCGATGATGATCCCCGAGGACCAGCAATGAGCACTATTGCGGCTTCGGCAAAAATTCACCCGACCGCCGTTGTAGAAGACGGCGCGGTTATCGGTGAAAATGTCGTCATCGGTGCCCTGAGCTATGTCGGCGCGAAAGTTACTCTGCAAGACGAGGTCACGCTGCACAATCATGCCGTCGTCTCCGGTCTCACCGTCATTGGCCGTGGTTCGGTCATCCATCCAATGGCCGTTATTGGCGGTACACCGCAGGCAATTCGCCACGATGGCTCGGAAACGACGCTCGAGATCGGTGCGCGCTGCATCATGCGCGAAGGCGTTACGATGAATGCGGGCAGCTCCGACGGCAGCGGCAAGACGATTGTCGGCGATGACAACCTGTTCCTCGCCAATTCGCATGTGGCGCATGATTGTCGCCTCGGCAGCCATATCATCCTGTCGAACAATGTGATGCTGGCGGGACATGTCACCATTGAGGACCGCGCTATCCTGGGCGGCGGCTGTGCCGTGCACCAGTTCACTCGAATCGGTCGTCAGGCCTTTATCGGCGGGTTGTCGGCGGTCAATTATGACGTCATTCCCTATGGCATGCTGAACGGTAATCCCGGCATTCTCGGCGGGCTGAATGTCGTTGGCATGACGCGTTCCGGTATCGACCGCGCGGATATTCACAAGGTCAGGCGTGTCTTCAAGCAGATATTCGAAGGCGAAGGCGCCATCCGCAGCAATGCGGCTGCGATTGACCGCGCAGAATATCTCGATTGCCCCCAGGTCATCGAAATCCTCGATTTCATCGGTGCGGACAGCGACCGCGCGCTTTCTTCGCCAAACCGGGGCAAGTGAGCCGTGACAGGCGGCGGGCGTCTCGCCATCGTGGCCGGCAGCGGCCAGCTGCCGCTGCATGTCGCGGCGGCCGCGCGCGAGATGGGGGAGAACCCCTTCATTGTACAGCTACGCGATGATTCCCAGTTTGACTGGAGCGGTTTCGACAATGCGGTGATTAGCGTCGGCGATGTCGCCGGGCTTGGTCGCCTGCTGCGCGAAAACCAGGTGGACCGCGTCGTGCTTTCCGGCGCCGTGGCGCGGCGCCCTGAATGGCGGGAAATCCGCCCCACGATCGGCATATTGCTGAAACTGCCATCCATCGTCCGCACCCTGCTGTCGAGCGGCGATGACGCCGTTTTACAGATGGTCATCAAGGTCATCGGCACGCTTGGGGCAAAAGTCATTGGCGCCCACGAGATCGCACCCGGTCTGCTTGCTACGACCGGCCCTTTCGGTGCGCATAAACCTGCTGAAGACGATCTGCGCGACATACGCAAGGCCGCGCAGGCCGCACTGGCACTCGGCACGCTTGATGTCGGGCAGGGTGCAGTCGCCGTTGGCGGCCGTATCGTTGCACTGGAGGGCGTCGAGGGCACAGACGCGATGCTGGCGCGTGTCGCGGCATTACGCGCTGAGGGCCGCATCTCGACCCGTCGCAAGGGTGTTTTGGTGAAGCTCTGCAAGCCGCAGCAGGATATCCGCGCTGACTTGCCGACCATCGGCGTGGAAACGGTGGAGAACGCGCATAAGGCCGGGCTGGCGGGGATCGCCGTTGAAGCCGGGCGCGCGCTGGTACTTGATCGCGATGAGATGTTGAAGGCGGCAGATCAGGCCGGCATATTCGTGTGCGGTATCGATACGTCACTCGGTGAAGACATGATGGGCGGAGACATGGTGGGATGACGGCAACATTGAAGGTGGCGGTTATAGCCGGCGAGGTATCCGGCGATCTTCTGGGTGCCGATCTCATCCGGTCCCTGAAAGGCCATTATTCGGGTTCTGTCGAGCTGATGGGCGTCGGCGGTGAGGCTCTGGAGGCGCAGGGGCTGGTTTCGCTGTTCGATTATTCCGAACTCTCCATCATGGGCTTCACGCAGGTTCTGAAGAAGCTGCCGAAGCTGATTTCGCGGATCAACCAGACTGCGCAGGCAATCATTGTCGCAAAGCCGGATATTCTGCTGATCATCGACAGCCCGGATTTCACCCATCGTGTTGCGAAAAAAGTCCGCAAACAATTGCCGCATCTGCCGGTCGTCAATTATGTCTGCCCCAGCGTCTGGGCGTGGAAGGAATATCGCGCCACTGCGATGTTGTCCTATGTCGATCACGTTCTGGCCCTGCTTCCATTCGAGCCGGAGGCGATGCGGCGTCTCGGCGGCCCACCGACAACCTTTGTCGGCCATCGCCTCAGCGTCGATCAAGACGTGCTCTCCGTGCGGCAGAGGCGGGCTGAGCGGCCCCTGCCTGCCAACGGCGAACCGAAAACTATTCTGCTCCTGCCGGGGTCACGTTCCACCGAAACGACCCGGTTGATGGAGCCGTTTCAGGAAGCGGCAAAAGCATATGTCGAGCGCAACGGCCCGACGAAGTTTCTGCTGCCGACAGTGCCGCGCCAGGAAAACCGCATCCGCGAACTGGCGGCAACATGGCCGCAGGATATCAGGCCTGAAATCGGCATCGATCCCGCCTTCAAGTGGAATGCATTTGCGCGCGCCGATGCGGCGATTGCCGCGTCCGGCACCGTTATTCTCGAGCTCGCGCTCGTCGGCGTACCAACCATATCGGTCTACAAGACCGACTGGATTTTCACGATGCTGAGCAAGCGGGTGAAAACCTGGACAGGTGCGCTTCCGAACCTGATTGCCGACTATGTCGTGGTGCCGGAATATTTCAACGAGGTGGTACGGGCAGGGTCGATGTTGCGTTGGGCCGAGCGGCTCTCATCCGACACCACCGAACGGCGGGCGATGCTGGAAGGCTATGCTCTTGTGCAGGAGCGTTTGCACACAGAAGTGCCTCCTGGCGAAACCGGCGCCCTTATCCTTCTCGATGTGCTGAACAGCCGCAAACGGCAAGGCTGAACCGGTAGCGATCCTGTCTGCTTCCTGGGGTCGGCAGGGCAGGTTTCGCTATTCTTATCGATGATCATATCCAACAAAAAAGCCGGCGGATAAAACCCGCCGGCTTTTTTATGTTGGTTGGTTTCCCGGCTTAACGCTTGGAAACCGGAACGTAGTCACGCTTGCCGGCGCCCGTGTAGAGCTGGCGCGGACGGCCGATGCGCTGCTGCGGATCCTCGATCATTTCGTTCCACTGCGCGATCCAGCCGACGGTGCGGGCCAGTGCGAACAGCACGGTAAACATGGTCGTGGGGAAGCCAAGCGCCTTCAGCGTGATACCCGAATAGAAGTCGACGTTCGGGTACAGCTTCTTCTCGACGAAATAAGGATCGGAAAGAGCGATCTTTTCGAGTTCGAGCGCGACCTGCATGATCGGATCGTCGGAGTTGCCGGTGGCTTCCAGCACTTCGTACATCGTCTTCTGCATGATCTTGGCGCGCGGGTCGTAGTTCTTGTACACGCGGTGGCCAAAGCCCATCAGGCGGAACGGATCGTTCTTGTCCTTGGCGCGGGCAATGTACTCCGGAATGCGGTCAACCGTGCCGATTTCGTTGAGCATGTTGAGCGCCGCTTCGTTGGCGCCGCCATGTGCCGGACCCCAGAGGCAGGCGATGCCCGCTGCAATACAGGCGAACGGGTTTGCACCCGACGAACCGGCAAGACGCACCGTGGAGGTGGAAGCGTTCTGTTCGTGATCCGCATGCAGGATGAAGATGCGGTCCATGGCGCGAGCCAGAACCGGATCGACCTTGTACTCTTCGCAAGGCACGGCAAAGCACATGTGCAGGAAGTTGGAAGCGTAATCGAGGTCGTTCTTCGGGTAAACGAAGGGCTGGCCGATATGGTACTTGTAGGCCATGGCGGCGATCGTCGGCATTTTCGCGATCATCCGCAGCGAAGCGACCATGCGCTGGTGCGGATCCGTAATGTCCGTCGAGTCGTGATAGAAGGCCGACAGAGCGCCGACCGTGCCGCACATGACAGCCATCGGATGTGCGTCGCGACGGTAGCCGGTGAAGAAGCGGCTCATCTGCTCGTGCACCATGGTGTGGCGCGTTACGCGGGTGTCGAAGTCCTTCTTCTGCGCAGCTGTCGGCAATTCTCCGTAAAGCAGCAGATAGCAGGTTTCCAGGAAGTCGCCCTGTTCGGCAAGCTGCTCAATGGGGAAGCCGCGGTGCAGAAGAACGCCTTCGTCACCATCGATATAGGTGATCTTGGATTCGCAGGAGGCTGTCGAGGTGAAGCCGGGGTCGTAGGTGAAGGAGCCCGTGTGCTTGTACAGCGTGGCGATATCGACGACGCTTGGTCCAATCGTGCCTTCCCTGACCGGGAGTTCGACCTGTTTTTCGCCAAGTGTCACTGTAGCGCTTTTTTCCGTCATACTGATCCTCCGAAAACATGCGGGTGGGGGCGTTGAGATACGCCCCGCGGTTAAGCGTCTACCGATTAGCTATATGATCCTTGCGCGGATGCCAAGCTATCCAAAGGTCAAATTGTGCATTGCGGCAAACGCAATCGCGTTGCTTCAGGCTTTCCCGGCAGCAGCAATTCAATCTCGGTCAACGCATCGTTAAAGTAAAGGATTGCAATCCCCAGCGCTGGTCTGCAAACCTGTTTTTGGTGCGGCAAGGGGCGGTGGGGATTGCTCGGTCAAGGGGAAAAACAGCATTTCGAATATGCTAAAACGATGCAGGGAGACTTGCCCGGCACACGGGAAATTCTGTTTCCTCTCCGCCGAAGCAGTGATGCGGCAACATATGACACTCCCGCCATTATTCCCGAGATTAACCGCAACACTACCGTGGCCGAAAAAATCGCCATGTGCCTGGCCGAGGAGCGCGCATTCGGCCACGATTTTCTTTTCATTCCCGTTTCCATCGGCTGCGGCGCGGTACTCTGGTTTTCTCTAGATGCCACGCCTTCCCCGGTCGTTTTGATTGCCACATTTCTTTTTGTCGCCGTTCTGGCGCTCTTTGTGAGATATAAAGCTGGCATTGCGGCGGCGGTTTGCGGCCCTTTCGCTTTTCTATTGCTGGGCATGCTTCTGGCAGATTTCGAAACCCGAAGGGCAGGGACCGTGGTGCTGGATACCCCCGTCACCACCACCATCACCGGCACCGTGGCGCGCCGGGAGGTCGATGCACGCGGCTACTGGCGATATGTCGTCGATCTGACCGCAACAGCGGACCCGACATTGTCGCGTCCGCCGCAGAGGATATCGGTGCTTTCGCGTGGCGGAGGCGAGCCGATCGCACTCGGCGCAACCCTTCGCGGCAAGGTCCGCCTCTCGCCGCCATCCGGCCCGGCCTTACCGGGACTGAACGACTTCGCCTTCACGTCCTATTTCAAAGGCATAGGCGCGACCGGTTTCTTTTATAAATCACCGCAGGCGCTTGTATCACCCGTTGGTGACGCAAGGCCTGACAAGGGTTGGTTGGAATGGGCCGATATGCGGCTTTACGGCCTTCGCAGCGCAATTGCCGAACGCATCCGCACCACCATCGGCGGTGATGCCGGAGCCTTCGCCGCCTCCATCATCACCGATGAGAGACAGGCCATATCGGCGGAGACGATGGAGGCGTTGCGGCTCTCCGGCCTTGCCCATATCGTTGCCATATCCGGGCTCAACATGGCACTGGCCTCCGGCATATTCTTTGTTGGCCTGAGACTGGCTTTCAGCCTGTTTCCCGCCTTTGCGCAGCGCTGGCCGGTCAAGAAGATCGCGGCTTTCGCGGCACTGCTGATGACGCTTGCCTATTATCTGATTTCCGGTTTCGCCGTTTCCGCCGAGCGTGCCTGGCTGATGATGTCTGTGATGCTGATCGCGGTCCTTTTCGATCAGCCATCACTCAGCCTCAGAAACGTTGCCATTTCCGCCCTGATCATTCTGGCTTTCTCGCCCTCGGAAATCATGGGTCCGAGTTTTCAGATGTCATTTGCGGCCACCATAGCGCTTGTTTCGGCCTATGCCTTCTGGAGCCGTTGGCGCACGGATCGCGAGCGGCTGTTCATCGGGCGCAAGCCCGCATGGCTGAAGGTGGCGGAAATGATGGGCGCGGTCATTGGCGGCGTTATCACGACGTCGCTGATCGGGGGCCTTTCTACGGCGATCTATTCGGCCGAACATTTTCACCGTGTCACCACCTATGGACTGTTCGCCAATCTGGCTGCAATGCCGCTCATGTCGCTGATCGTCATGCCATTCGCTCTTATCGCCATGCTGCTGATGCCCTTCGGGCTCGATGCGCCGTTCCTGAAGATCATGGGTTATGGCATGGCACTCGTCATCGAGGTTGCAAACGAGGTGGCCTCCTGGGGCGGCAGCGCAGCGACTGGGCGTCCGCACGGCTGGTTTATCGGTTTGGCTTCGGTGGGTTTCCTGCTGCTGACATTGCTGCGCAGCCGGCTTGCGCTTCTTGGCATCCCGTTTCTGCTCTTCGCCTTCGGTGTGTCGGCAGTTACGGCCTATCGTGATCTGCCGGATCTATTGATTCACGAGGACGGCGACTTGGTGGCACTCCTGGAGGACGGCAAGGTCTCAACCACAAAAGCCCGTCCGCAGGGCTTCGTTTACGGCCAGTGGCAAAGGGCGCTGCTGCTGCCGGAAAAAACCGTGCCGCCAGATTTTATAAATGGTGAGAGCATGGCAAATACTGCTGGTTCTGACTCGAGATCGAAACTGTCGCCGGAAGACATGGCTGTCGTGGTACGCGAGATGACGGCGGCGCTCAAAGACGCCAAAGCTGGCGTCTTCACCTGCAGGAAAGACATATGGTGCGTAGCGAGCGCCGCAAGCGGAGAGTGGATCGTCGTTCTGGAAGATGGCCGCTTCGCGGGAAAAGCCTGCGATATTGCCGATATCGTCGTTGTTTCCCGCAGAACCTCTTTTTCTAAGTGCCGCTCGGGTGCACTCCTGCTCAGCCGTGACATCTTGCGGCGTCTCGGTTCTGTGGAAATAGATTTTGCCGACAAGAGGGAGGAGGGTGTGGCGAGCGGGTTGCGCGCCGCAATCGCCGGAACGGACAGGCCCTGGAGCCAGCACCGTTATTACGACTGGAAAAGCGGACGTTTCGACCGTGATCTGCCGCAGCCCATCGTCCGGCTGCTGGCGGCGTCGCAATGACCGCCGTCAGCATGGATCATCGGGCCTTGGCGCGCAAATCTTCAGTCAATTCGCCGATCCCGCCAACTTCCTCTTCATGACCAGCGTCGCGCCAGCTCTCCTTCAAACCGGCCTCGTACCATTCTTGCATGGCAGGTAGGGCGAGCAGCCGGTCGCAATAGGCTTTCGCTGCTGGCGAAAGATCCGCGCTGCCATAGGTCTGGAAACGGAATGCAACCGGGCAGAAGAAAGCATCGACCGCCGTGAACTTTTGACCGGCAAGATATGGCCCGCCGAATTTTGTGAGACCCTCGCTCCACAACGCATCGATCCGCTTTATATCGGCTTTAAGCCCGGAATCGCCGCCCCTGGGTTTGACCCGAATGCCCACCGACATGGGATAGAGATTGCGCAGCGAGGAAAAGCCGGCATGCATCTCACTTGCGGCCGAACGCGACCAGGCCCTCGCATGCTTGTCGCTTGCCCAGACGCTCTGGTGTCTTTCAGCAAGATATTCGACGATCGAAAGCGTTTCCCAAACCGTCATACCCTCGTCGACCAGGCAGGGCACCTTGCCCGTCGGCGAAAAGGAGGAGAAGGAGACGCCTTCGCCGAACGGAATGAGCTTTTCATCAAAGGCGATACCGAGCGTGCGCATCAATACCCACGGCCGCAGCGACCATGAAGAATAGTTCTTGTTGGCTATATAAAGATCGTACATGGCGTATCTCCCGGATATGACGCGTATTTCTACACCTGCCAAGCGTTCACGGAATATCGAAAATTATCCATGGCTCCCATAAACGCCGTTGATGAATGGTGATGTGGGGTCACTGAGAGCGCGCCTTGCGATAAGTCACCCTTTGGTGACCACTAAACTGACTGCGCAACACGACAGAACAACGTCGCTAAAAAACAGCGGATGGGATCGCTTCGACAATTACAGCGAACAGCCCATTCGCCACCACGCCTGTAGCGAAACCGAAGCATCTTTATGGAGCAGGAACTTAGTTTGGAAAGGGCAACGCGCATAGGCTGAATGGCGCATATCCTCGTGCACCCGCTAAAGCACGCCACGTTTGGAAACAGCCAAACCATATATAGGCGCCATCTTCACGATGACGCCTAATGTAAAGTGAGCACGTTCGGTTCGATAAGATCAATGGTAGCGGCGGATCAGCCCCACCAGCTTGCCCTGAATTTTCACCCGGTCGGGCCCGAAAATACGGGTCTCATAGGCTGGGTTTGCCGCCTCGAGCGCAATGGAGGCACCCTTGCGGCGGAAGCGCTTCAGCGTGGCTTCCTCGTCATCCACCAGAGCCACAACGATATCCCCGGGATTGGCGGTGTTGCCGTTGCGGATGATGACTGTGTCGCCGTCGAAAATGCCGGCCTCGATCATCGAATCACCCTTGACCTCAAGAGCGTAATGTTCGCCCGTGCCAAGCATGTCTACTGGCACGGCCACATCATGGGTGTTGTTCTGAATGGCGGAAATCGGCACGCCCGCAGCGATGCGGCCCATGACCGGCACGGTGACAGCCCCGCCCAGATCGTTGGCCGGCGTCTTGGGGGCAGGGGCCGGTTCCGGCGTTTTGGGTTTGCCAAGGCTGCCTTCGATAACGCTTGGCGAAAAGCCGCGCTGCGGCCTTGCGCCCGGCGTATAAGCCTCGGGCAGCTTGATGACTTCCAGCGCCCGAGCTCTATTCGGTAGCCGACGAATGAACCCGCGCTCTTCGAGAGCGGTTATCAGGCGGTGGATGCCGGATTTCGAAGCAAGATCGAGTGCGTCCTTCATTTCATCGAAGGAGGGCGGCACGCCGGACTCTTTCATTCGTTCATGAATGAAGAGAAGCAATTCCTGCTGTTTGCGCGTGAGCATGAGGAAAACACCCTTTAGAATCGTAGTGGAAGTCGCGAAACAAATACAGAACGAACACTATATGTTCCATATGTGTTCTGCAATCCCCTAAAATTTCGTGAAGGTGCCATTTATTGCTGTGATGATTTGCCTCATAGCACGCAATTGTGCTTTTGTGCGGTCAAAACCGTCCCGGCATGCTCCGGGCGGAAGGCCAGCAGGATACATGTCATGACGAAACCCTATAGCGTTGACCATCTCGTTTTGCCCGTGGAAGTCATAGGCGTCGCCGTGAAGCGCCTCGTCAGTCTTGGCTTTACGGTTGCGCCGGAGGCTCTGCACCCTTTCGGCACCCAAAATGCCTGCGTATTTTTCGCCGATGGCACCTATCTGGAGCCGCTCGCAATTGCTGATCCGGCTAAATATAATGCGTCAATAGAGGGGGGTGATGTGTTCACCGGCAGGGATGTGGCCTTCCGGCAACGGGACGGGCAGGAGGGTTTTTCGGCTCTTGTCGCCAGGACTAAAGACGCCTTGGTTGACCATGAGCGGTTTCGGGCAGCCGGCCTTTCGGCGGGCGATGTTTTCGAGTTTTCGCGGCCTGTTCGGATGCCGGATGGCTCGCAAGGCGAGGCGGCGTTCCGGCTGGCTTTTGCGGCAAGCGGGGCGGCCGCGGATTTCTTTTTGTTCAGTTGTCAACGGCTTCAAGCCCTTCCGGGCGATCGCACCATGCTTGAGCGCCACGCCAATGGTGTCACCGGCCTGAGTGAAATCGTCCTGTTTACCGGCGGCGATGCGAAGGTGGCGGGCCTGATCGAGACGGTGTTTGGCTGTGAAGGTAAATGGTCTCCGCGCGGTGATATGGTTTTCGCGACCGGCAATGCCAGCATCAGATTGACCGGAAAACCGCCTTTCGGCGGGCAGGCCCTGAGTGCTCAGGATGGCAACGAAGGCGGATTGCGCGGCGCGGGCATCGTCTTTTCGTCACACGATCTTGCCGTGACAGAGGCGGTGCTTGCTGCTAATGGCGTGTCCTGCGCAAAAGCGGACGGCCGTCTGGTGGTGCCCGCAGCACCCGGTCAGGGCGTTGCCTTCGCCTTCGAGGAAAAATGATGAGCGTTACGAACAATCTTAAAGTCACTGCCGGCGACGGCGCCAGCAAGGTTTCCTTCTCGAATACTGAGCGGTTTTCGCTGATTGCCGGTCCCTGCCAGATGGAAAGCCGCGAACATGCCTTCATGATCGCTGGCGTCCTGAAGGAGCTTTGCGACAAGCTGGGAATAGGGCTTGTCTACAAGTCCTCTTTCGACAAGGCGAACCGCACTTCGCTTTCCGGAAAACGCGGCATCGGCCTGGATAACGCGATGCAGGTTTTTACCGATCTCAAAAAGGAATTCGGTTTTCCTGTTCTGACCGACATCCACACGGAAGAGCAATGCGCCATCGTTTCCGAGGTAGTGGACGTGCTGCAGATCCCGGCGTTCCTCAGCCGCCAGACCGATCTTCTCGTTGCTGCCGCCAAAACCGGCCGCGTCATCAACGTCAAGAAAGGCCAGTTTCTGGCGCCCTGGGACATGAAGAACGTGCTTGCCAAGCTCAATGAGAGCGGCAATCCGAATGTGATGTTGTGCGAGCGCGGCGCGTCCTTCGGTTACAACACGCTGGTTTCCGACATGCGCTCTTTGCCGATCATGGCAGCGCTCGGCGCACCTGTCGTGTTCGATGCCACCCATTCGGTGCAGCAGCCGGGCGGGCAGGGCGGCTCCACAGGTGGCCAGCGCGAATTCGTCGAGACGTTGGCGCGTGCGGCCGTTGCGGTTGGCGTGGCCGGCCTCTTCATCGAGACGCATGAGGATCCGGACAATGCGCCGTCAGACGGCCCTAACATGGTCCATCTGAAGGACATGCCGAAAATGCTCGAAAAGCTTCTGGCTTTCGACGCGATTACGAAAGCCTGATCGGCTGACCGTGACGGCGGGCACTTTTGTGCCAATCGATTTTAATGGCGGGCGGGCCGTTTCCGCTGCCCACCGTCATTGTAATTTCTTCGCCATCGTCTAAGACAGGCGACGGAAAATATCTGTTCCATTCCCAAGGGAGAGACCATGACTGCCATTACCGATATCATCGCGCGCGAAATTCTCGACAGCCGCGGCAATCCGACCGTTGAAGTCGACGTTTATCTCGAAGACGGCTCCATGGGCCGTGCCGCCGTTCCCTCCGGCGCCTCCACCGGCGCGCATGAGGCGGTTGAGCTGCGCGATGGCGGCAAGCGTTATCTCGGCAAGGGCGTGGAAAAGGCGGTCGAAGCCGTCAATACAGAAATCTTCGACGCGATTGGCGGTTTCGACGCTGAAAACCAGATCCAGATCGACCAGATGATGATCGCGCTCGACGGCACGCCGAACAAGTCGCGCATCGGCGCCAACGCCATCCTCGGCGTGTCGCTCGCCGTTGCGAAGGCTGCCGCTGAAGCCTCCGGCCTGCCGCTTTACCGCTATGTCGGCGGCCCGAACGCGCATCTGCTGCCGGTTCCGATGATGAACATCATCAACGGCGGCGCGCATGCCGATAACCCCATCGACTTCCAGGAATTCATGATCCTGCCGGTCGGCGCAGAAAATATTCGCGAAGCCGTGCGCATGGGCTCCGAAGTCTTCCATACGCTGAAAAAAGAACTGTCCGCACAGGGCCACAACACCAATGTCGGCGATGAGGGCGGTTTTGCACCGGGTCTCGAAAGCGCGCCGGCAGCACTCGATTTCATCATGAAGTCGATCGAAAAGGCTGGCTACCGTCCGGGCGACGACATGTTCATCGGTCTCGACTGTGCGGCGACCGAGTTCTTCAAGAACGGCAATTACGTTTATGAAGGCGAAGGCAAGACCCGTTCGCCGGTCGAGCAGGCCGAATACCTGGCCGAACTCGTGGCGAAATATCCGATCATCTCCGTCGAAGACGGCATGGCTGAAGACGACTGGGATGGCTGGAAGGCGCTGACCGATCTCATTGGCAACAAGTGCCAGCTGGTGGGCGACGATCTTTTCGTCACCAACTCCGCCCGCCTTCGCGACGGTATCAAGATGGGTGTCGCCAACTCCATCCTCGTCAAGGTCAACCAGATCGGTTCGCTTTCCGAGACGCTGGACGCAGTCGAAACCGCGCACAAGGCAGGTTACACCGCCGTCATGTCGCACCGTTCGGGCGAAACGGAAGATTCCACCATCGCCGATCTCGCGGTCGCAACCAACTGCGGTCAGATCAAGACCGGCTCGCTTGCCCGTTCCGACCGGCTCGCAAAGTACAACCAGCTTATCCGCATTGAAGAGATGCTGGGCCCACAGGCTGCTTACGCCGGCCGTTCGATCCTGCGCGGATAATTCGCGTTCGGGTTTCGCGATATGGCCCGCCGCCTGGCGGGCCAGTCTCAGGGATGGGCGGTTTATCCGCACTGCTCACTCCCGAGTTGATCCGGGGTTTAGTCAGCCCAGGTCCCTGGGTTGAAAGGACTCTTTTCACGGCGAAGACGCGCTGTGGCTTGATGCCGGATCACGCTCGGCATAACGAACTCTCTCTGATATCGTCGTCATTATTAGCCCGCCTCTGGCGGGCTTTTTTGTGTCTATCAGTCGCGCGGAATTTAAGGTCAACGGATAGTTAAACAATCCGCATTAGTCTCGAGACTCACATTATGCGTTTTAAGGCTTCTCTCCGGCATGTGGACCAGACATCATAAAAAGAGACGATTCGGCCGTTTGATCGTTCCGGCCATTACGATCGCTTTTCTTTCCTATTTCGGGTATCATTCCATCCACGGCGACTTCGGCCTTCAGGCGACGGAGCGGCTGGAGCGGCAGCGTATTGCCAGAACGGCAGAGCTTGCCAAGCTGACGCAGGCGCGCGTTGCGCTGGAGCGGCAGGTCGAATTATTGAGCGACGGTTCTCTCGAACGTGACATGATTGACGAGATTTCCCGTTATCAGTTGAATATGTCCCGTACGGACGAAATTGTCATCATGAATACCTACTTCTAATTAACCGAAATCAAGTTAATTAATGATTTGTGATTTATTCACAGCACTTTAGCGTGAATATGTGCCATGCGTTTAAAGCATTGCTGCATGGCATTTTCTTGCATATGGTACGCGCCAATCTATCCATTCAAACGGCAACTCAGGGAGGGATGAATGGCGCCGCGAAAAACCGCGTCCGTATCCGGCCGAAAGACAACGGCAAAGGCTGCAGGCGAATTCACCGGTAAGAACAGCCCGGACTTTTCGAAGGAAGAAGAGCTTCACGCCTATCGTGAGATGCTTCTCATCCGTCGCTTCGAGGAAAAAGCCGGCCAGCTTTACGGCATGGGCTTCATCGGTGGTTTCTGTCACCTCTACATCGGTCAGGAAGCCGTTGTTGTCGGCATGCAGATGTCTCAGAAGGAAGGCGATCAGGTCATCACCGCTTACCGTGACCACGGCCATATGTTGGCTCTGGGCATGAGCGCGCGTGGCGTCATGGCTGAGTTGACCGGCCGCAAGGGCGGCCTGTCGAAAGGCAAGGGCGGCTCGATGCACATGTTCTCCAAGGAGAAGCATTTCTACGGCGGCCACGGCATCGTCGGTGCGCAGGTTTCGCTCGGAACCGGTCTTGCCTTCGCCAATAAATATCGCGGCAACGACAATGTCTCCGTGACCTATTTCGGTGACGGCGCCGCCAACCAGGGTCAGGTCTACGAGAGCTTCAATATGGCCGCTCTCTGGAAACTGCCGATCATCTATATCGTTGAAAACAACCGTTACGCCATGGGCACCTCGACCGCCCGCGCCACCGCACAGTCGAACTATTCGCTGCGTGGCCAGTCCTTCGGCATTCCCGGCATTCAGGTGGATGGCATGGATGTGCGCGCCGTAAAGGCCGCCGCCGATCAGGCGCTGGAACATTGCCGCTCTGGCAAGGGTCCGATCATTCTGGAAATGCTGACCTACCGTTACCGCGGTCACTCCATGTCCGACCCGGCGAAATACCGTTCGAAAGACGAAGTGCAGAAGATGCGCTCCGAACATGACCCGATTGAGCAGGTCAAGGCACGGCTTCTGGAGCAGGGCTGGGCAAGCGAAGACGAACTCAAGGCCATCGACAAGGATGTCCGTGATATCGTCGCCGATAGCGCAGACTTCGCCCAGAACGACCCAGAGCCGGATGTATCCGAGCTCTACACCGACATTCTGCTCTGATCGGGAAAGGGAAACCCATGCCAGTAGAAATTCTTATGCCCGCCCTTTCCCCGACCATGGAGGAAGGCACGCTTTCCAAATGGCTTAAAAAGGAAGGCGACAAGGTCACTTCCGGCGACGTGATTGCCGAGATCGAGACCGACAAGGCGACCATGGAAGTGGAAGCTGTGGATGAAGGTGTTATCGGCAAGCTGCTGATCGACGCCGGCACCGAAGGCGTCAAGGTCAACACGCCGATCGCCGTTCTCATCCAGGAAGGCGAAAGCGCTGCCGACATTTCTTCTTCCGCCAAGAAAGAAGAGCCGAAGGCTGAAGCTGCAAATTCCGATTCGGATGCCGCAGGCGGCAAGACCCGCGAAGCATCCGAGGAGCCGAGCGCTGCCAAGGAAGCTGCAAAGGTTCCGGCAGCACCTAAGATCGAAGTCGCTGCCGATCCGGATATTCCTGAAGGCACCGAAATGGTGATGACGACGGTGCGTGAAGCGCTGCGCGACGCGATGGCCGAAGAAATGCGCGCCGACGAAAAAGTCTTCGTCATGGGTGAGGAAGTCGCCGAATATCAGGGCGCCTACAAGATTACCCAAGGCCTGTTGCAGGAATTCGGCGAACGCCGCGTCATCGACACCCCGATCACCGAGCACGGTTTTGCCGGTATCGGCGTCGGTGCGGCAATGACGGGCCTGCGGCCCATCGTCGAATTCATGACCTTCAACTTCGCCATGCAGGCGATCGACCAGATCGTCAACTCGGCGGCGAAGACGCTTTACATGTCGGGCGGCCAGATGGGTGCGCCGATGGTGTTCCGTGGCCCCTCGGGTGCTGCTGCCCGCGTTGGCGCTCAGCATTCGCAATGTTACGCCGCATGGTACAGCCATATTCCGGGCCTCAAGGTCGTCATGCCCTACACGGCAGCGGACGCCAAGGGTCTCCTGAAGGCAGCCATCCGTGACCCGAACCCGGTCATCTTCCTTGAGAATGAAATTCTCTACGGCCAGAGCTTCGAAGTGCCGAAGCTCGACGATTTCGTGCTGCCGATCGGCAAGGCGCGCATTCACCGCAAGGGCAAGGATGCGACGATCGTTTCCTTCGGCATCGGCATGACCTACGCAATCAAGGCTGTTGCGGAACTCGAAAAGCTCGGCATCGACGTCGAACTGATCGACCTGCGCACCATCCGCCCGATGGATCTGCCCACCGTCATCGAATCGGTCAAGAAGACCGGTCGTCTGGTCACCGTCGAGGAAGGCTTCCCGCAGTCATCGGTTGGTGACTTCATCGCCAACCAGGTCATGCGTGCCGCTTTCGACTATCTCGATGCGCCGATCCTGACGATTGCCGGCAAAGACGTTCCGATGCCTTACGCGGCAAACCTCGAAAAGCTGGCTTTGCCGAACGTCGATGAAGTCGTTCAGGCCGTCAAAACCGTCTGCTACAAGTAAGGGGAGGCGTTTCGATGCCGATAAACATCACCATGCCTGCCCTTTCTCCCACCATGGAAGAGGGCAATCTGGCCAAGTGGCTGGTCAAGGAAGGCGACAAGGTCGCACCCGGTGACGTGATCGCCGAGATCGAGACCGACAAGGCAACCATGGAAGTGGAAGCCGTCGATGAGGGCACGGTCGCTAAGCTCGTGGTTCCCGCAGGCACGGAAGCGGTCAAGGTCAACGCCCTGATCGCTATCCTCGCCGCCGATGGCGAGGATGTGGCTGAGGCAGCAAAGGGCGGCAATGCTGCTCCTGCCGCGTCCCAGGCCAAAGCCGAGGCTCCGAAGCAGGAAGCTGCGAAGGCTGAAGCGCCAAAGGAAGAAGCTGTTCCGGCCAAGGCTGAAAAGCCAGCTGCCGACCAGGCCTCCGCACCTTCCACCCCGGCCCCGGTTGCAAAGTCCGGCGAGCGCATCTTCGCTTCGCCGCTTGCCCGTCGTCTCGCCAAGGAAGCCGGTCTCGACCTCACGGCCGTGTCCGGTTCAGGCCCGCATGGCCGTATCGTCAAGACAGACGTGGAAAAGGCCGCCGCTTCCGGTGGTGCGAAGGCAGCTCCTGCCGCCGCAGCATCCGCAGGCGCACCGGCTGCCGCACTTGCCAAGGGCCCGTCCGAAGAAGCTGTTCTCAAGCTGTTCGAACCCGGTTCTTACGAACTGGTGCCGCATGACGGCATGCGCAAGGTCATCGCCAAGCGTCTGGTCGAATCCAAGCAGACCGTTCCGCATTTCTACGTTTCGGTGGATTGCGAACTGGATACGCTTCTGGCGCTGCGCGCCCAGCTCAACGCCGCCGCTCCCGAAAAGGACGGCAAGCCCGCCTACAAGCTTTCGGTCAACGACATGGTCATCAAGGCGCTGGCTCTCGCGCTGCGCGATGTGCCTGATGCCAACGTCTCCTGGACGGAAAGCAACATGGTCAAGCACAAGCATTCGGATGTCGGCGTTGCCGTTTCCATTCCGGGTGGCCTGATCACGCCGATCATCCGCAAGGCGGAAGAGAAGTCGCTCTCCACCATCTCAAACGAGATGAAGGACTACGGCAAGCGCGCCAAGGAGCGCAAGCTGAAGCCCGAGGAGTATCAGGGCGGCACGACGGCCGTGTCCAACATGGGCATGATGGGCGTCAAGAGCTTCTCCGCCGTCATCAACCCGCCGCATGCCACCATTCTGGCAGTCGGCGCGGGCGAACAGCGTGCTGTCGTGAAGAACGGCGAGATCAAGATCGCCAATGTCATGACGGTTACGCTCTCTACCGACCACCGTTGCGTCGATGGCGCGCTCGGAGCCGAACTGATCGGCGCCTTCAAGCGCTATATCGAAAACCCGATGGGCATGCTGGTTTGATCGGAGAGTGAGATGGTGAAGTCGGTCCTCTGCTTTGGCGATTCCCTCACATGGGGATCAGATGCGGAAACGGGTGGCCGGCACAGCCATGACGATCTTTGGCCGAGCGTCTTGCAAAAGGCGCTCGGGCCTGATGTGAAGGTGATCCACGAAGGGCTGGGTGGACGAACCACCGCCTATGATGACCATACCGCTGATTGCGATCGCAACGGCGCAAGGCTCTTGCCGACGCTTCTGCACAGCCACGCGCCGCTTGATCTGGTCATCATCATGCTCGGCACCAACGACTTGAAACCGTCGATTCATGGCTCGGCCATCGTCGCGATGAAGGGTGTGGAGCGGCTGGTCAAACTGGTGCGCAACCATGTCTGGCAGGTGCCGGACTGGGAAGCGCCGGATGTTCTGATCGTCGCGCCGCCGCAACTGTGCGAAACGGCCAACCCCGTGATGGGCGCTATCTTTCGCGATGCGATCGATGAATCGGCGATGCTCGCCCCGGTCTACCGGGATTTGGCCGACGATCTCGATTGCGGATTTTTCGATGCGGGGTCAGTTGCCCGCACGACGCCCGTGGACGGCGTTCATCTCGATGCTGAAAACACGCGGGCCATCGGGCGCGGGCTGGAGCCCGTCGTTCGCATGATGCTCGGACTTTGACAACAATTCTCGTTTCGGAACGGCATGCCGTGACCCGATAGGACAAGGCAGGATACCTATGGCTCAATCTTATGACGTCATCATCATCGGTTCGGGACCGGGCGGTTATATTGCCGCGATTCGCGCAGCCCAGCTCGGCATGAAGGTTGCCGTGGTCGAGCGCGAGCACCTTGCAGGCATCTGCTCCAACTGGGGCTGCATTCCTACCAAGGCGCTGCTGCGTACTGCCGATGTCTTGCATACGGCTCAGCACGCCAAGGATTACGGCCTGACGCTCGAAGGCTCGATCAAGCCTGATGTCAAGGCGATCGTTGATCGTTCGCGCGGCATCGCGCACCGCATGAACAACGGCGTCGGTTTCCTGTTCAAGAAGAACAAGGTCGATATCATCTGGGGCGAGGCCAAGATCACCAAGCCCGGTGAAATCGTGGTTTCCAAGACCCAGAAGAAGCCCGTCGAACCGATGGGCCCGGTTCCGAAGAACACGCTGGGCGAGGGCACCTATACCGCCAAGCACATCATCGTCGCCACAGGCGCCCGCCCGCGCGCGCTTCCAGGCATCGAACCGGATGGCAAGCTGATCTGGACCTATTTCGAGGCAATGAAGCCGGAAGAACTGCCGAAGTCGCTGCTCGTCATGGGTTCCGGCGCCATCGGCATCGAATTCGCCAGCTTCTACCGCACCATGGGTGTCGACGTTACCGTCGTTGAAATCATGAGCCAGGTGATGCCGGTCGAAGATGCGGAGATCTCTGCCTTCGCCAAGAAGCAGCTGGAGAAGCAGGGCATCAAGTTCCATCTGGAAACCAAGGTTGCGAAGGTCGAGAAGGCTGCGAATTCGGTTACTGCGACGCTCGAGAAGAAGGACGGTTCGTCCGAGAAGATCACCGCTGACCGGATGATTTCGGCTGTCGGCGTCGTCGCCAACATCGAAGGCATCGGCCTTGAGGCCGTCGGCGTGAAGACCGATCGCGGCTTCATCGTCATCGACGGTTACGGCAAGACCAACGTGCCTGGCGTCTACGCCATCGGCGATGTCGCCGGCCCGCCGCTGCTCGCCCACAAGGCCGAGCATGAGGCCGTGATCTGCGTTGAAAAGATCGCCGGTCTGCCGAATGTTCACCCGATGGACAAGCTCAAGATCCCCGGCTGCACCTATTGCAACCCGCAGGTCGCCTCTGTTGGTCTCACCGAAGCCAAGGCGAAGGAACTGGGCCGCGATATTCGCGTCGGCCGCTTCTCCTTTGCGGCCAACGGCAAGGCCGTGGCGCTCGGTGAAGATCAGGGCATGGTCAAGACCATCTTCGACAAGAAGACGGGCGAGTTGATCGGCGCGCACATGGTTGGTGCGGAAGTCACCGAACTCATTCAGGGCTTCGTGGTCGCCATGAACCTCGAAACCACCGAAGAAGAACTGATGCACACGATCTTCCCGCATCCGACCATTTCCGAGTCGATGAAGGAAAGCGTGCTCGACGCCTACGGACGTGTGCTGAACGCATGAGTGCCCCGTGATGCCCGGCATTGTCTAACCATGCCGGGTGTCCCATATGTCTCAACGCTGGTTCTATAAGGGAGCGCGGGAATGGAAAATATCGGCTGGATTGCGGCAATCATCATCGGCGGTCTTGCCGGCTGGCTCGCCGGCAAACTCATGGATATGCGTTTCGGCATCTTCATGAATATAGTTCTCGGCATCGTCGGTTCGGTGGTTGCCGTTGCGGTGCTGAGAACCTTCGACGTTTTCGTGCAGGACAGCAGGCTCGGTTATTTCGTAACGTCCTTCATCGGCGCCAGCCTGTTGTTGTTCATGGCTAAGCTGGTACGGCGCTGACTAGGCTTCGTGCACGGAAGGGGCTTACGCTTTTTCTGGAATTGTTCTAAAGCATCGCGTCAATAAATGTGATGATCGCGGCAAGCGATAGAAACAGGTTTCTTATGGTCACTATTCTCGACAGGACTTCGTCCGAAGAAAAGCGTATCCGCCACCCGGAAAAGGCCCATCGGCCCGATACCGAAGTCATGCGCAAGCCGGAATGGATCCGCGTCAAGGCGCCGACATCCAAAGGCTACCACGAGACGCGCGAACTGGTGCGCAGTCACAAGCTGGTGACGGTGTGCGAGGAAGCCGGCTGTCCAAATATCGGCGAATGCTGGGACAAGAAACACGCGACCTTCATGATCATGGGTGAGATCTGCACCCGCGCCTGCGCCTTCTGCAACGTCGCGACCGGCAAGCCCAATGCGCTTGACATGGACGAGCCGGAAAACGTCGCCAAGGCCGTCAAGCAGATGGGCCTCAGCCACGTCGTCATTACCTCGGTCGACCGCGATGATCTCGCCGATGGCGGCGCGGAGCACTTCGAAAAGGTGATCTGGGCGATCCGCGCTGCGTCTCCCAACACCACCATCGAAATTCTGACCCCGGACTTCCTGAAGAAGCCCGGCGCGCTGGAGCGTGTCGTCGCGGCGAAGCCCGATGTCTTCAACCACAATATGGAAACCGTTCCCGGCAATTACCTCACGGTTCGCCCCGGTGCGCGTTATTTTCATTCCGTGCGCCTGTTGCAGCGCGTCAAGGAACTGGACCCCACCATGTTCACCAAATCAGGTATCATGGTCGGCCTTGGCGAAGAGCGCAACGAAGTGCTGCAGTTGATGGACGATCTGCGCAGTGCTGACGTGGACTTCCTGACTATCGGCCAGTATCTGCAGCCGACCCGCAAGCACCACAAGGTCGAGGCTTACGTCACGCCGGAGGAATTCAAGTCCTATGAGACGGTCGCCTATACCAAGGGCTTCCTGATGGTCTCCTCCAGCCCGCTGACGCGTTCTTCCCACCATGCGGGCGACGATTTTGCACGCCTGCGCGCAGCCCGCGAGAAGAAGATTCTGGCCGCTGCGGAGTAAGTGGGCGGGGCGGGCAATTTCTCTCACGCGTCATCCTTGGGCTTGTCCCGAGGATGACGTTGCTGCTTTCACCTGAAGTCCGGCCACAACCTTCTCCGGCCGATGCGCGCGCATGCACAGGATGACGCTCAGCACGACTGAGGAAATCGCCAGGACCTCTACGATTGTTGGCCCACGACCTTCCCAGAGGAAACCATAGAGCAAGGCAAAGAGCGTCTCGAACAGGATCATCTGCCCAACCATGGTGAGCGGCAGCAGGCGGCTCATGCGGTTCCAGAGAGCATTTCCGAGAATGGATGCGGTGAAACCGAGACCGGCGGCGATGGCCGCAAAATGCAGCCAGTCCTCGGAGCTATGGCCTTCCCCGCCGAAAGCAAAGGCCGGTATGGCGAGCGCCAGCGCCAGCCCTCCGGTCACCACACCCGTCATCATGTTCCAGTCGTCGGCGCTGACATCGTGAAGGCGTGACAGCCAGCGGGCATTGCCAACCGCAAAGGCCGTCCATGAGGCGAGCGCGCCAAGCGCACAGGCCAGCCCGATCAGGCGGGAGACATCCAGCCCCGTATCGCTTTCCGTCAACGACTGCCAGGATATGCCGATAATGCCGATTGCGCCAAAGGCGAGCGACGGCCACAGACGCTTGAGCGATACCGCGCCATGATCGCGCGTGCCGATGATGGTGACGGCAACCGGCAGGAAGCCGATGATGATGGACGTGAAGGCAACGCCGCTCAGTTTCACCGCCGTTGATATGAAGACATAATAGGCGATGTTGCCGATCATGCTCAGCCAGCCGAGCGCGATCCATTCGCGCGCACCGAAATGGGCAGATACCCGTTTCAGGCGCGGTCCTATGATGACGAGCGAAATTAGCCCGTAGGTCAGGTAACGGGCCGTCGACAGTTGCAGGGCGGAAAAATCCGGTACGAGTTTCGGGGCGAGAAAGATCGCACCCCAGAGAGCGCCCGCCATCATGCCGTAGATAACACCTAGGCTTGTCTTGTTCATGTCATGTCACATCCGCATTCACGATTGCCCGCGATGTGCCACAGCCAAGTACGGCTGTCTTGACAAAAACTCCTGAGAGGAGAGGTGCTGTGCTTTCAGTGAATTCCGAAGGCCCGGCGATAAGCAGCAGGCGTTTTGCCCATCGCGTTGCGCATGGCGCGCGTCAGTGCCGTCTGGTCGGAAAAGCCGGCCCGCAAGGCAATTTCCGCAATCGGCAATGTGGAGTGGCGCAGCAATGCGCAGACCTTGTCCATGCGCAGCTCTGCAAGCCAGCGGTGAGGAGGGAGGCTAAACTCTTCCAGAAACAGCGCATGCAGGCGGCTATCGCTGATCGCGGCGCAGGATGCGAGCGTCTCGATGGTCCAGGGGAAAAATGGCTCCGCTCTGACGATCTCGCCCAGCGCATGCAGGCGGTGGCGGATATCGGTCTTTTCAGTCGCAAGGCTGTCGATCAGGAGCGGTGCCCAGAGGTTGGCAATATCCGCACGCGGCCCATCCGATCCGATGACGCCGCGCATGTAAGCGATCAGCTGCCGTGTATCCCGTGCGATATCGAGAAACGGCTTGTGGACAAATCTCTCCAGCACCTGTTCGGGAACAGCAGTTTCGTCGATATCGACCACCAGCGACCGGTTGATCGTCGTCGCTTCCTGTGTGTGCGATGTGTTGGGATGAATGAAGACCGCGCGCCCGGTGGACAATTCGTCCTGTAGCCCTGCTACATCGATCCGCAGACATCCCGAGACCGGAAGAACGATCTGCACGAAGCCGTGCCGTTCCTTCGGTCTTTCCTGCGTATAGGTCCTGATATCGGCGGATGCGGCGATCATGAGATTGTCATTTCCATCGTGAAAAGAAACGGCCGCCTCGAAAAGCGGCCGGTTTCAGTCCTGATTATGACATCGTCTTGAAGATTGGGCCAGCCGGCTTTATCGAGCCGGCGTCTAACATTCTTCCTTGGCGGTCGATTCGCCGCGTTTGCGCTTGCGCAAAACCGGCTTGTTCTCTCTCGCCTCGCATTTCGCAACGTCGATGAGATAGGCAAGCATCGGCATTTCGTTCATCGATGCAAGTTGCTTGGCGGATTCGAGAAGGTTGATGATGTTGGAAAAATCGTCCATCGGCTCACTCAGTGGCTCAAAGCGGGTTATGTGTGTGGGTGTGAACCCAGGGATGAATAAGCGCGGTGAAAATGGGAGGTTCCAGCGCCGTTGCATCCCATGGGTGTAATATTAGTCGCAAATAAATAGCAATCCCTGCGAGGGGGTTGCAATAGTTAAATTTCCGTAACATCGGACGCCGCGGCCATGCCGCCGCAGAATAATAGCCGCGCTATTTAAAAATGGCATGGTGGCGAAGACGAGGTTTATTCGATGCCGAACTATCTTGAAAACGTGGAGGACGCGGCTGCGATTATCGCATCTGCACAGCGTATTTCGGTCGTCGGTTGCTCCGGAGGCGGAAAATCGACGCTTTCCCGGAAGCTCGTAAGGCGTTTTGGATTTGAATACATTTCCATGGATCGCGATATTTTCTGGTTGCCTGGCTGGCAGGCACGCCCGCGCCAAGAACAGCGACAAAGGATTGCCGCTATCGTCGCCAAAGACCGGTGGCTGATGGACGGCAGCAATCCATCGTCTTTCGACATGCGTCTGCCGAGATCCGACATCGTCCTTTGGGTGCGCATGCCGCGCTGGCTTTGCCTTTGGGGCGCCATCACCCGGATTGCCAAGGGGTATGGCAAGGCGCGTCCTGAAATGGCTGAAGGGTGCCCCGAAAGACTGGATCTCGATTTCCTGCGCTATATCTGGAATTTCGAACGCCGCCACGCTCCGATCTTCGAGCAGAATTTCGCGCTTTATGGTCCCAACGTGCCGGTATTCCAGCTTAAAAGCCGAAAACAGCTTCGCCGCCTTCTTGATCTTCTTGTTATCGAGGATTAACTCCCGCTCATGCCACAGTTCGAAACGCATCGCCTTGTAAAACACTCGCCCGACCGCATGTACGACCTCGTCGCCGATGTGGAGAAGTATCCGCAGTTTCTGCCGCTTTGCGAAGCGCTGGTCATCCGCTCGCGCAAGGAGCGGGACGGCAAGACCCTGCTGGTGGCAGATATGACGGTGGGCTACAAGGCCATTCGCGAGACCTTCACCACGCAGGTGCTGCTGAACCCGGCAGAGCGCGCTATCGACGTGAAATATATCGACGGCCCGTTCAAATATCTCGACAATCGCTGGCGTTTTGAAGCCTCCGCAGAGGGCGGCTCGGCCATTCATTTTTTCATCGAGTATGAATTCAAGAACCGGCTGCTCGGTGCGGTCATGGGATCGATGTTCGACAGGGCCTTCCGCATGTTCGCCGAAGCCTTCGAGACCCGCGCCGATAAAATCTACGCGGACCCAGCCTGATTGAGGGTAATCAGCATCTCGAGCGCCGTCCTGACGGTCGCAAGACGGATTTCCGTGCGCCCGATCTCTCCGTAGTGCATTTCATGGTGCAGGATTTTACCGCTGCGCGACCTGGCGGCCAGATGCACCAGCCCCACCGGTTTTTCAGCCGAACCTCCGCCCGGACCGGCAATGCCGGTCACGGCTACGGCAAAATCCGCCCGGGAACGAAATAGCGCGCCATGCGCCATTTGCAGCGCGGTCTGTCGGGATACGGCGCCGAAATTCGCCAGCGTCTCAGTTCCAACCCCAAGCATGTCCATCTTGGCTTGGTTCGTGTAGGTGACGAAGCCGCGATCGACGACGGCAGAAGAGCCGGCGATTTCCGTCAGCGAACCAGCAATCAGGCCGCCCGTACAGCTTTCCGCCGTCGAGACCATGAAGCCGCCGGCGGTAAAGTCAGAAATGACCCGCCGCGCCAGTTCTTCTATATCCGCAGGAAACAGGCTCATAGCGGTCTGCCCTTGTAGACCACAGTGGCAGTGGCAATCGCAGCAATACCTTCGCGGCGGCCGACGAAGCCGATCGTCTCGTTGGTGGTCGCCTTGACCGAGCAGCGCTCCAGCGCGATGCCGAGCATGTCGGAAAGCGCCTCACGCATGGCCTGCCGATGCGGTCCGATGCGCGGCGCTTCGGCAATCAGCGAGACATCGGCATTCATGATCGTGCCGCCACTGCCGCGGACTACCTTGGCCGCGTGTTCGAGGAAGATGCGCGAAGCAGCACCCTTCCATTGCGGATCGGAAGGCGGGAAGTGATCGCCTATGTCGCCAGCGCCGCAGGTGGCGAGCAGGGCATCCGTCAGCGCATGCAGCGCCACATCGGCATCCGAATGGCCTTTGAGTTTCTGGTCGTGTTCGATGAAGACGCCGCACAGCGTCACGCCGTCTCCGGCTTCTAGCTGGTGCACGTCGTAACCATTGCCGGTGCGCACGTCAGGCAGTCCGTAGGAGAGCTTTTCATCGGCCATGGCGATATCCCGCTTGAGAGTGAGTTTCACATTGTCGACCGAGCCTTCGGTCAGCGTCACAGGTAGACTTGCCCACTCGGCGATCGAGGCGTCATCGGTAAAGTCGGCTTTTCCAGATGTGGCAGCAGCGCGATGCGCGGCGAGGATTTCGCCATAGCCGAAGCTTTGCGGTGTCTGCGCCGCATAAAGACCCTGCCTTGAAACCGTTTCCGCGACAGAATCGCCTGCGCCACGCTTCAGCGTATCAGTGACGGGCAGGGCAGGCAGAACGCCGACAGCGCCCGCCTTGTGCAGCGCCACGATGCGTTCCAGCATGTCCACGGCGATGAAAGGCCGCACGGCATCGTGGATCATCACATGTGTGAGGTCTTGCGCGGCCAGCGCTTCCAGACCAGCGAGCACCGATTGCTGCCGGGTTGCGCCGCCCGTGACGGTGACGATCCGCTCCCCGGCATTCAGCCGTTCAAGGATTGGTGACAGGAGCGCCGCATCGTCGGCATGGATAACGACCACGATAGGGGATGTGTCTGCCCAGGCAAGAAAGGTCGACAATGTATGCTCGATCACGGCCTTGCCACCGATCGGGCGATATTGTTTCGGCCCTTCCTCGGGGGAGCCGGCTCTTTCTCCGCGTCCTGCGGCGACAACGACGATGCCGAGTTTCATAGTACTTTCCTGCATTGGTCTTATGCTTTGTGCGCAACCCTTAATGGTTGACAGTCCTGCTCTAGCGTTTCAAAACCCGAATGGCCAGCCCGATAAGCCGCCCACCCGCACCCACATGCCGCAGGATCGGTCATCCCGTTTGTTCAAACCTGCACAAATTGCCGCCGCCAGCAAAACAGGCAGGCAGGCCACGCGCAAATAAAAGGTGCAACCCTGTAAAAGTGCTTGGCAACTGCGCAAACACTGTCTAAAAATAATGCATATAACTCTTCTGCACGAAAGATCATCACTTGCCCCTTCCGGAGTTGTCAGTCCCGTTCAGCATCGGCTCAGTCGCGATCCGTAATCGCGCAGTGCTGGCGCCTATGTCGGGCGTGACAGATTTGCCTTTCCGTCAGCTCGCCTGGCGTTACGGCGCGGGCCTTGTGGTGACTGAAATGGTCGCAAGCCGGGAACTTGTCGCCAATCGTGGGGAATCCTGGGCGCGGCTGAAAAATGCCGGGATGGTTCCGCATATGGTGCAGCTCGCCGGGCGCGAAGCGCATTTTATGGCGGAAGCGGCAAAAATTGCGGCTGACAATGGCGCTGGCATCATCGACATCAATATGGGTTGTCCGGCCAAGAAGGTGACGGGCGGGTACTCCGGTTCAGCCTTGATGCGGGATCCTGACCATGCGCTGTCGTTGATCGAGGCGACCGTCGGCGCGGTCGATGTGCCCGTGACGCTGAAGATGCGGCTCGGCTGGGATGAAAACACCATCAATGCACCCGAAATTGCTCGCCGCGCTCAAGCCGCTGGCGTCCAGCTCATCACCATTCACGGCCGCACCCGCATGCAGTTTTACGAAGGACGGGCGAACTGGGATGCCATTCGCGCCGTGCGCGAGGTGATTTCCGTGCCGCTGATCGCCAATGGCGATGTCGAGACCGCCGAAGATGCGCGTGAAATCCTCAGCCGTTCCGGCGCGGATGCCGTTATGGTCGGTCGCGGTGCACAGGGTCAACCCTGGCTGCCGGCGGTACTGGCCGGACATGCAGCGCCGCAACGCGCCGATATTGCCGATATCGCCGTCGAACATTACGACATGATGCTCGAATTTTATGGAAGGGAAGCCGGTCTTCGGCATGCCCGCAAACATCTGGGCTGGTATCTCGACCGTTTCGCGACGGAGATCGCCACCACCGACAAGGCTAAAATCATGACATCGCGTGATACGGGGGAAGTGGCTGATCTGCTGCGCTCCGCCCTTTGCGACAATGCGGGCGAAGAAGCCGCAAGGAAGGCCGCATGAGCGCTGATAAACACAGCCCGGCAGATGCGAACCCGCTCGCCATGGCGGTTCTGAACGCGGTGCAGAATCCCGTTATTCTGGTGGATGCCGAAGGTTTCATCGCTTTTGCCAATTGGGAAGCAGAAGCTTTTTTCGGGGCCAGCGCCTCCCATCTCGCCCGCTACCGCGTCTCCACCTTCATTCCCTTCGGCAGTCCGCTGCTTGCGCTGATCGATCAGGTGCGGGAACGCCGCGCGCCGGTAAATGAATATCGGGTCGATCTGAGCTCCCCCCGGCTTGGACAGGACAAGCTCGTCGATCTCTATGTCGCGCCTGTTGTCAGCGAGCCGGGGTCTGTTGTCGTCGTCTTCCAGGAACGGTCGATGGCTGACAAGATCGACCGGCAATTGACCCATCGGGCTGCTGCACGCTCTGTCACCGGCCTTGCCTCGATGCTGGCGCATGAGATCAAGAACCCGCTTTCGGGCATTCGTGGTGCCGCGCAGCTTCTCGAGACATCGGTTGCCGATGAGGACCGTGCGCTGACGCGGCTGATCTGCGACGAGACCGATCGTATCGTCTCGCTGGTTGACCGCATGGAAGTGTTCTCCGACGAGCGTCCGGTGGACCGCGTGCCAGTCAACATCCATTCGGTGCTCGACCATGTGAAGGCCATAGCCAAGGCTGGCTTTGCCCGCAACATCAAGATTTCCGAGAATTATGATCCATCGTTGCCGGCGGTTTATGCCAATCGCGACCAGCTGGTTCAGGTCTTTCTCAATCTGGTGAAAAACGCGGCGGAAGCCGTCGGGAATCAGTCGGAGGGCGAGATCGTGCTGACGACGGCATATCGTCCCGGCATGCGCATGTCCGTGGCGGGCAGCCGCGAACGCATCTCGCTGCCGCTTGAGTTTTGCGTCCATGACAATGGGCCGGGAGTGCCGGCCGATCTCCTGCCGCATCTCTTCGACCCCTTCATTACCACCAAGACGAATGGTTCGGGCCTGGGTCTGGCGCTTGTCGCCAAACTGATCGGCGCCCATGGCGGCATCGTCGAATGCGACAGCCAGAACCATCGCACGACTTTCCGCGTATTGATGCCCGTCTCGCCTGAAGTGGCGTTGGACGACCGCATCTTGCCGAACTCGACAGGAAATGACAGATGACAGCTACTATCCTCGTCGCCGATGATGATGCCGCAATCCGCACCGTGCTTAATCAGGCGCTCAGCCGTGCCGGTTACGATGTGCGCATCACGTCCAATGCCGCAACGCTCTGGCGCTGGGTTTCTGCCGGCGAGGGCGATCTGGTCGTTACCGATGTCGTGATGCCCGATGAAAATGCCTTCGATCTGCTTCCGCGCATCAAGAAGGCTCGCCCGGACCTGCCGGTTCTGGTGATGAGTGCCCAAAACACTTTCATGACCGCGATCAAGGCTTCGGAAAAGGGCGCTTACGATTACCTGCCCAAGCCCTTCGACCTGACGGAGCTGATTGCCATCATCGGCCGCGCCTTGTCGGAGCCGAAGCGCAAGCCCGCCAAACTGGACGACGATATGCAGGACGGCATGCCGCTCGTCGGCCGCTCGGCCGCCATGCAGGAAATCTACCGGGTTCTCGCCCGCCTGATGCAAACCGACCTGACGCTAATGATTACCGGCGAATCCGGCACCGGCAAGGAACTGGTGGCGCGCGCGCTGCATGATTACGGCAAGCGCCGCAACGGCCCCTTCGTCGCCATCAACATGGCGGCAATCCCGCGTGATCTGATCGAATCCGAACTGTTCGGCCATGAGAAGGGCGCCTTCACCGGCGCGCAGAACCGCTCGACCGGCCGTTTCGAACAGGCCGAGGGCGGCACGCTGTTTCTCGACGAAATCGGCGATATGCCAATGGACGCCCAGACGCGGCTGCTGCGCGTATTGCAGCAGGGCGAATATACGACGGTCGGTGGACGCACGCCGATCAGGACCGATGTTCGTATCGTCGCCGCCACCAACAAGGACTTGAAGCAGTCGATCAACCAGGGCCTTTTCCGCGAAGACCTCTATTACCGCCTAAACGTCGTGCCGCTGCGCCTACCGCCGCTGCGCGACCGCGCTGAGGATATTCCCGATCTGGTTCGCCATTTCATCCAGACGGGTGAGAAGGAGGGGCTGGAAGGAAAGCGCTTCGAGACCGAGGCGCTGGAAGTCATGAAGGCCTATGCCTGGCCCGGCAACGTGCGCGAACTCGAAAACCTGATCCGTCGCCTGATGGCGCTTTATCCGCAGGAAGTCATCACCCGCGAGATCATCGAGCAGGAATTGCAGTCGGATGTTCCAGACAGCCCGCTCGACAAGATGGCGGTTCGCACCGGCTCATTGACCATTTCGCAGGCGGTCGAGGAAAACATGCGGGATTATTTCGCAAGTTTCGGCGAAGGCCTGCCGCCGCCGGGTCTCTACGACCGTGTTCTGCGCGAACTGGAATATCCGCTTATTCTTGCCGCCCTGACGGCGACGCGCGGTAACCAGATCAAGGCCGCCGATCTTCTTGGCCTCAACCGCAATACGCTGCGCAAGAAGATTCGCGAGCTTGGCGTTTCCGTGTATCGCAGCTCCCGCCCCAGCTGAGAATGTTGACAAGGCCGCGGTTGTCGTTGCATTTTCGCCACATTGTGTTGCTTGGAAAACACTAGGATGGAGAGAGATTCGCCGGCACGAGGCGGATTCGCCCATTTTCATGAATGTGGTGCTGGCTAGCCAGCGATTGGGAGAAATGCATGCGGAAACCCGCCGCCGAAAAAGCCGTTGCCGAAGACGCAGCGGGAATGGTGGTAGCCGATCGCAGGATGTCTTTCGCTCTGCCGGGGCTGGTGCTTGCCGGTGTCGCCCTTGTTTGCGCCATACTGACACTTTTCGTGCTTCTGGGCGTAACACCGATTGCGCCGACATCGAATGTCGTCATCGCCTCGGTCGTCATCAATTCGGTCTTTGTGATCGGACTGATCTTTCTCATCGGTCGGGAAATCAACCGCCTGCTGAAAGCGCGGAAAAAGGGCAGGGCGGCGGCACGATTGCATGTGCGCATCGTCGTGCTGTTTTCCATCGTTGCGATTACACCGGCCGTTCTTGTCGCCATCTTCGCCAGTCTGACGCTGAATGTCGGTCTCGACCGCTGGTTTGCGCTACGTACCCAGTCGATCGTCGATTCCTCCAGCAATATCGCCCAGGCCTATATGATGGAGAATGCCGGTTATCTTCAGGGACAGACCCTGTCGATGGCCACCGACCTCGACCGCAATCGCGCGCTCTTTTATCTCGACCGCACCGGCTTCGTCGATCTCATGACCCGTCAGGCCAAGGGCCGTGGTCTTCTCGGCGCATTCCTGGTGCAGGAAGACGGCGACGCCGTCGCGCAAGCCGATATCAAGACGGAAAAGCCGCTTCCGGCCATTCCGCACGATGCGCTTGAAAAGGCCGCCGCTGGTCAGCCAACCCTTATTCCGCCTGGCATCACCAATCTCGTCGGCGCCATCATCAAGCTCGAGGGCATCAGCGGTACGTTTCTTTATACCGTGCGTGCCGTCGATCCCAAGGTGATGGGCGCGATGCGGCTGATGGAAGAGAACCGCGCCGAATACAAGGCGATGGAGGCCGGCCGTGCGCCGTTGCAGATTGCGTTTGCAATCCTTTATCTCGGTTTCGCGCTGATCGTGCTTCTGGCGGCGATCTGGACCGCGATTGCGGTGGCCGACCGTATCGTGCGTCCTATCCGTCTCCTCATCAGCGCCGCAGACAGTGTCGCCACCGGAAACATGCATGTGCTGGTTCCCGTTCGCGCCATCGATGGCGACGTTGGCCGCCTGTCGCGCACCTTCAACAAGATGGTCTCGGAACTGCGCAGCCAACAGGAACAGATCATTGAAGCGAAAGACGACATCGATGATCGCCGCCGCTTCATCGAGGCCGTGTTGTCGGGCGTTACCGCCGCCGTTATCGGCATTGATGAAAACCGCAGGATCACCATCGTCAATCCTTCGGCTGAAGAATTCGTGGCGCTTTCCTCCGACCAGCTTATCGGTGCGCAACTATCTGATATCGCGCCTGAAATCGAAGAGGTCGTGACCGAGGCCAACACCTGGTCGCGCGGCAATTTCCGCAAGCAGATCAACATCATGCGGCGCGGCACGGAACGGACGCTCAATGTGCAGGTGACCCGTGAGGATGCGCGCGACAGCCGCGACAGCTACGTCATCACGCTCGACGATATCACCGATCTCGTCATTGCCCAGCGCTCGACCGCCTGGTCCGACGTCGCGCGGCGTATTGCGCATGAGATCAAGAATCCTCTGACACCTATCCAGCTTTCTGCCGAGCGCATCAAACGCCGCTTCGGCAAGCAGATCGACGAGAACGATCGCGCCATCTTTGACCAGTGTACGGACACCATCGTCCGGCAGGTTGGTGACATCGGCCGGATGGTGGATGAATTCTCGGCCTTTGCGCGCATGCCGAAGCCCACGAAGGAAAAGTCGGACCTGCGTTCGATCTTGAAGGACGCGGCATTCCTGCGCGAAATAAGCGCCGCAGACACGAAATTCTCGACGGAATTTGGCGATGTCCCGCTGGAGGGCATGTTCGATGCCCGCATGCTGGGACAGGCGTTCGGCAATCTCATCAAGAATGCAACGGAAGCGATCGAAGCGGTGGAAGGCGAAAAGCGGCCAGGTAAAATCCTGGTGCGCGCATCCTTCGACGAGGCCAATTCGCGGTTCGTGGCTGACATCATCGACAATGGCAGAGGCTTGCCCGTCGAGAACCGTCACCGCATTCTCGAACCCTATATGACGATGCGGGACAAGGGTACGGGCCTCGGCCTCGCCATCGTCAAGAAAATCATCGAAGAGCATGGCGGGTATCTGGAACTCCACGATGCCCCGCCGGAGTTCGACCATGGCCACGGTGCCATGATCAGAGTGCTGCTGCCCTATATCGAGGCGGTCGGCGGCAAAAATAACAAGGAAGCAGCATATGGCGTCTGATATTCTGGTCGTGGATGACGAGGCGGACATTCGCGAAATCGTAGCGGGTATTCTTTCCGATGAAGGCCACGAGACGCGCATGGCGTTCGACAGCGACAGCGCGCTGGCCGCCATTTCCGAACGCGTTCCGCGTCTCATCTTTCTCGACATCTGGATGCAGGGGTCGAAGCTCGACGGTCTGGCCCTGCTGGACGAGATCAAGAGCCGCCATCCCGATATCCCTGTTGTGATGATTTCCGGTCACGGCAACATCGAAACCGCCGTCAACGCCATCAAGCGCGGCGCGTTCGATTTCATTGAGAAGCCGTTCAAGGCAGACCGCCTGATCCTGATTGCCGAACGCGCGCTGGAGAACTCCAAGCTGAAGCGGGAGGTGCAGGAACTCAAGAAGCGCACTGGCGATGCGGTTGAACTCGTCGGCGCGTCGCTTGCGGTTTCCCAACTTCGCCAGACCATTGACCGCGTGGCGCCCACCAACAGCCGCATCATGATTCTCGGCCCCTCCGGTTCCGGAAAGGAGCTGGTGGCGCGCATGGTGCACAAGAAATCCTCGCGTGCTACAGGACCTTTCGTTGCGCTGAACGCTGCGACCATCACGCCGGACCGCATGGAAATCGCCTTGTTCGGCACGGAAGGCCTGCCCGGGCAGCCGCGCAAGGTGGGCGCTCTGGAAGAGGCCCATCGCGGTGTTCTCTATCTCGATGAAGTCGGCGAGATGCCGCGCGAAACGCAGAACAAGATCCTGCGCGTGCTGGTCGATCAGCAGTTCGAGCGTGTCGGTGGCGGCAAGCGGGTAAAGGTGGATGTGCGCATCATCTCCTCAACCGCCCATCACCTCGAAGGCCTGATCGCCGAAGGCCAGTTCCGCGAAGATCTCTACCATCGCCTCGCCGTGGTGCCGGTGAAGGTGCCGGCGCTGTCCGAGCGGCGTGAGGATATTCCTTTCCTCGTAGACATGTTCATGCGGCAGATTTCCGAACAGGCCGGCATCCGCCCGCGCAAGATCGGCGATGACGCCATGGCCGTTCTCCAGACGCATGACTGGCCGGGTAACATTCGCCAGCTCCGCAACAATATCGAGCGGCTGATGATTCTGGCACGCCCCGAAGGCGGTGAGGCACCAATCTCGGCAGACATGTTGCCGGCGGATATTGGCGACATGCTGCCGAAGATTTCGGCGCAAGGCGATCAGCACATCATGACCCTGCCGCTGCGCGAAGCACGTGAAATGTTCGAGCGGGACTATCTGGTCGCCCAGATCAACCGCTTCGGCGGCAATATTTCACGAACGGCGGAATTTGTCGGCATGGAAAGATCGGCACTGCATCGCAAACTGAAATCTCTCGGCGTATAAGAGACGAAGGCCCAAGTCGTCGTAATCGATTATTCCGTCAGAGAGACAGCATGAAAGTCATCATTTGCGGCGCAGGGCAGGTGGGTTACGGCATTGCCGAACAACTGTCGCGCGAGGATAATGAGGTATCGGTCATCGATACCTCCGCGACCCTCATTACCGCCATTACAGAGACGCTGGATGTGCGCGGTTATGTCGGCCATGGCGCCCATCCCGACATGCTGGCAAAGGCGGGTGCGGACCAGGCCGACATGATCATCGCCGTGACCCTGCATGACGAGATCAATATCGTCGCCTGCGAGGTTGCGCATGCGCTGTTCAGCGTTCCGACCAAGATCGCCCGCATCCGCGACCAAAGCTATCTGAAACCGGAATATGCCGATCTGTTCAGCCGCGAAAACATGTCGATCGACGTGACGATTTCGCCTGAAGTCGAAGTCGGCAAGATGGTACTCAGGCGCATCGCCTTTCCGGGTGCCACCGATGTCGTGCGTTTCGCCGACGACACGGTCTTCATGCTGGCAATCGAGTGCATGGAGGACTGCCCGGTCATCAATACGCCGCTCCAGCAGCTTTCCAACCTCTTTCCGGACCTTATCGCAACCGTGGTGGGTGTCTACCGGAACGGCATCCTCAAGGTCGCGCACTCCTCCGAGCAGCTGCGCGTCGGCGACCTCGCTTATGTCATCTGTCAGCGCCAGCACGCACGCCGCACCCTTGGCCTCTTCGGCCATGAGGAGCAGGAGGCGCAGCGCATCGTCATTGCGGGCGCCGGCAATATTGGCCACTTCGTCGCGCAGAAGATCGAGGAGTTGCAGCCTAAGACGCGGGTAAAGATCATCGAGGCGGATCGCGACAGGGCTATTGCCGCATCGGAACAGCTCAGCAACACCATTGTCATGCATGGTTCGGCGCTGGACCAGAAGATTTTGCTGCAGGCCGATATTCAGGATGCGGATCTGATCGTGACGCTGACCAACAGCGATCAGACCAATATACTGGCGGCGGTGATGGCCAAGCAGCTCGGCTGCAAATCCAACCTTGCATTGTTGAACAGCTCGTCCTTTCACGAGGTTGCGGATTCACTCGGTCTCGACGCCTATATTAATCCCCGGGCCGTTACCATTTCGCGCGTTCTCCAGCATGTGCGCAAGGGCCGTATCCGGTCGGTTTATGCCGTTCAGCGCGGCTCGGCGGAGGTAATCGAGGCAGAGGCGCTGGAGACTTCGCCGCTGGTCGGCCAGTCCTTCCGTGACATCGATATGCCTGATGGCGTGCGCATCGGCGCGATCTATCGCGACGGTGTGGTGATCCGCCCGGACGGCAGCACGAAGATCAAGGCGAAGGACCGCGTCGTGCTGTTTGCATCTGCCGATGCGGTGCGCGACGTGGAACAGCTTTTCCGGGTTTCGATACAATATTTCTGACTGTTTCGAATCGAAAAAGCAGGTCAATACTCGTACTCATTCGGCTGTTTTCGCCGTTGCGGAACAGGACACGATTTGATACCAGAGTTGCAGGTCGGCCAAGCGGGGGACTAGACTCGGCCGGCTTATTATTGATTGATTATTTTCCGGTATCCCTGCCGGCAAAAAAGAAAGAAGCGGCGCCATGGCGGAACGTTCTCAAAACCTTCAGGATCTTTTCCTCAATACCGTTCGTAAGCAAAAGATTTCGCTCACGATTTTCCTGATCAACGGCGTCAAGCTGACGGGCGTTGTCACTTCCTTCGATAATTTCTGCGTGCTTCTGCGCCGTGACGGTCACTCGCAGCTTGTTTACAAGCATGCGATCTCCACCATCATGCCCGGCCAGCCGATGCAGATGTTCGAGAGCGAAGAAGGCGCAGCCTGATCAGGCTCCCTCAACGGTATCTTCGATATAAGCTGACCTGAACCGGGAACATTTCCGGTTCAATCAGGTTAATCCACATAGTCGTCCGCACGGATGCGGTCGGCTGCAAATTCATTTCTTGATAAGGCTGAACCCATTACGACGCGCGACACCTCGAACGAATCGATGATCCCCGAACAGGAAAAGCACCGCGACGACATGCGTGCGGTGGTCATCGTGCCTGTCCTCAAGCAGCAGCGCGAAAGCCGTGATGCGGTGGCGGGTCCGGTTTCTCCTGTACGGTCTGTTGAGGCCAAGCTTGAGGAAGCAAAGGGGCTGGCGCTCGCCATTGATCTTGAGGTGACGCAAGGTCTTGTCGTGCCGGTCAACCAGCCGCGTCCGGCGACTTTGTTTGGAACCGGCAAGATCGAGGAAATCGGCCATCTTCTGGATGAAACCAATTCCGGTCTGGTGATCGTCGATCATCCTTTGACCCCGGTGCAGCAGCGCAATCTTGAAAAGCAGTGGAATGCCAAGGTCATCGACAGGACGGGCCTGATCCTCGAAATCTTCGGCCGCCGTGCCTCCACCAAGGAAGGCACGTTGCAGGTCGATCTTGCGCATCTGAACTATCAGAAGGGCCGCCTCGTCAGAAGCTGGACCCACCTTGAACGCCAGCGCGGTGGCGCGGGCTTCATGGGCGGTCCGGGTGAAACGCAGATCGAGGCCGACCGTCGGCTGCTGCAGGATCGCATCGTCAAGCTCGAGCGCGAGCTGGAGCAGGTCGTGCGCACCCGCCAGCTTCACCGCGCCAAGCGCCGAAAGGTGCCGCATCCGATCGTGGCGCTGGTCGGTTATACCAATGCCGGCAAGTCCACCCTGTTCAATCGTATTACCGGCGCTGGCGTTCTGGCGGAAGACATGCTGTTCGCAACGCTCGATCCAACCTTGCGCCGCATGAAGCTGCCGCATGGCCGCACGGTTATCCTGTCCGATACCGTCGGTTTCATCTCCGATCTGCCGACACATCTCGTCGCCGCTTTCCGCGCAACGCTGGAAGAGGTGCTGGAAGCCGATCTTATTTTGCACGTGCGCGACATGTCCGATCCGGATAATGCCGCCCAGTCGGCCGATGTGCTGCGCATTCTTGGCGATCTCGGCATCGACGAAAAGGAAGCCGAAAAGCGCATCATCGAGGTCTGGAACAAGGTCGATCGTCTCGAACCCGAAGCGCATGACGCCATCATTGAACGTGCCGAGGGCCGCTCCGATATTCGTGCCGTTTCGGCGGTCACGGGCGAGGGCGTCGATGCCCTGATGGACGAGATTTCCGGCCGTCTGTCAGGTGTCCTGACGGAAACGACTGTAGTCCTCTCCGTCGAGCAATTGCCGCTGATCTCATGGGTCTATAGCAACTCCATCGTGGATAGCCGCGAAGACAATGAGGACGGTTCGGTTTCCCTTGATGTACGCCTGTCGGAAGCGCAGGCCACCGAGCTGGAACGGAAGCTTGGAAAGGCAACCATCCGCGAGCGGGAAGACTGGGAGCAGTAAGCGCTCCGAGAACGATTGCGGTATGTTCCCTTATACTCAACGTCATCCTTGGGCTTGTCCCAAGGATCTAGACACACAAGATACAATCAGGACGTCGCATATGCTCGGGGCAGGCCCGAGCGTGACGCAGGAGAGGTTCTAGGTTTTCGTCACCACTGTCGAAAGCACCGGGCGCTCTGAGTTTTTCAGCATATCCGGGTGATCAGGACGAAATCATATCCAGCGAGCGTTCTATGCGTTTTGCCGCCTGCCACAGGTCTTCCATTCTCTCAAGGCTCGCTTCCTGAAGCGTTTCGCCATTTTCGGTGAGCGACGTCTCGATGTGATTGAAACGTCTGCGGAATTTCGTATTGGTGCCGCGCAGCGCGTCTTCCGGATCGGCTTTGACATGGCGGCCGATATTGACCAGCGCGAAGATGAGATCGCCAAGTTCATCAGAGACCTTCTCCGGCTTTCCCTCCGCCAGCGCTTCACGCAGTTCGGCGATTTCCTCCTCGATCTTGTCGAGAATGGGGGCTGGATCCGACCAATCGAAACCGACGCGCGCAGCCTGTTCCTGCAACTTGAGAGCCTCGGTCAGAGCCGGCTGGCTACGCTGCACACCGCCTAAAAAGCCGGCCTTGAAATCCTCGGTGATACCGCGGCGGGCGCGCCGTTCCGCGCGCTCGCGCTTTTCCTCGGCTTTAATCTGGTCCCATTGCAGCTTGACGCTGTCAGGCGTATTGGCGGCGGAAACGGCAAAGACGTGCGGATGGCGGCGGATCATTTTGGACGTCACGGCCTCAACCACGTCGCCAAAGGCGAATTCGCCCCGTTCCTCGGCGATGCGGGCATGGAAAACCACCTGCAGCAAGAGGTCGCCCAGTTCTTCGCAAAGATCGTCCATATCCTTGCGCTCGATGGCGTCGGCAACCTCATAAGCCTCTTCGATGGTGTAAGGCTTGATCGTCTCGAAGGTCTGGACGACATCCCAGGGGCAGCCGGTTTCCGGCTGGCGCAGGGCTTCCATGATCTCGATCAGGCGGGAAATATCCTTCGAGGCTTCCATAGTCTTTCAAACCTTCGTTCTTTATTTTCATACATATCCAGGCGGAAAACCGTCTAGAAATGCTCTAGTTCAGCGGAATATCGTTGCCGCTCTTCGATGACTGATAGCTGGTGGAAAGCTCGTCATAGGCAGCCTTGATGCGGGCCGTCTGCGCCTTCAGCTCGGTCTTCAGCGGATCGTCTTCGCTCTCCACCAGATCGGCAATGAAGAAAGAGTTCCAGAAGGCGTTGCTGCGGCGGTACCCGCCCGGCTCCAGCCCGAAAACTTCCTTGAGGATTTTCAGGTCGTGCGGAATGGCGAAAGCGTCGCGCGAATCCTCGTGGCTGAAAAAGGAGTAGAAATTGTCGAAGCCGGCCCAGGTGATGGCGGACATGCACATGGTGCAGGGTTCATGGGTGGAAAGGAAAATCAATTCCTTGGTGTTCGGCTTCTCACCCAGCTCGTAAAACCGCTTCAGCGCGTGCACTTCACCATGCCAGAGCGGGTTTTCCAACTCGTTATTCGTCTCTGCGATCACCAGCGACAGATCGGATTTACGCAGGATCGCCGCACCGAAAACCTTGTTGCCGAGGCTGACGCCGCGCGCCGTCAGGGGCAGGATATCTTGTTCGATAACATCGAGAAGACGGGCGGCAATTGTCGAGCTGGTCAAGGGTCTGATCCTTCGTACCGCCTCAGGGCGAAGCGGTTTTTGCATGGAGATATCGACGAAAATAGTCCCTTCTTGTTCGGCGCGAGGGCCTGGTTTGTCAAGGGATTCTCATGGGATTTAGAGGCGTTCGACAGGGTTGATAAAGGTGCGCCGGTTAGTTTTCCTCAAAAACAGGGGTGTTCGAGAAATAAAAATCCAGGTGTCGGAAAGGCTTGAATTTCTGTTTCTTCAATCTTGCGCCGCAATGCGGGATAAATGCCCGATGCACAAGGAACACGATTTTTCCGCTTCTGGCGATCGCCTTTCGACCTTCCCCGCGTTCTTCCGGGTTGAAGGACGGCGGGTCGCTGTTTTCGGCAATGGTGACGAGGCCTTTGCGAAGGTAAGGCTGCTTGCCAATACCAATGCACATATCATTGCTTATGCCGACCAGCCGGAAGCGGATTTTGCGCGCTATATCAGCGAAAACGGCATCGATCATCGGGCCATGGGTTTCGCAAGCCAGTTGATTGAAGGCGCAACGCTGGTTTTTGCCGCCACTGGAGACGAGGCACTGGACCGTGAGATCGTTTTGGCTGCGCGCGCCAAGAAAATCCCTGCCAATGCGGTGGATCAGCCGGAGTTCTGCGATTTCTTCACGCCGGCACTCGTCGCCCGCGCACCCGTCGCCATCGCCATTGGCACCGAAGGCGCAGGCCCGGTTCTTGCCCAGATGATCCGTGCACGCATCGACCAGATGCTGTCTCCGTCGCTGGGCAAGCTTGCGCGCCTCGCCGTGCAATATCGTGACGCCGCCGAGCAGAATGTTCCCAAGGGCGCGTTGCGGCGCAATTTCTGGCGCCGGTTCTTTTCCGGTGCTGTCGCAGATGCCGTCGCTCTCGGCGATACATCATCCGCCCGCCATGCCGCTGACCGTTTGCTGCAATCGCCCGAGCGCAGCGAAGGCCGCGTCTGGCTTGTGGGCGCTGGTCCCGGTGCCGAAGATTTGCTGACGCTGCGCGCGCAGCGCGTGCTGATGGAAGCGGATGTGATCGTCTACGATGCGCTAGTGCCGCAGGCAATCGTTGACATGGGGCGCCGCGACGCCGAGCGGCTGTCCGTCGGCAAACGCAAGGGCTGCCACAGCAAGTCGCAGGATGAGATCAACCGCCTGCTGGTGCGTCTTGGTAAAGACGGCAAGCGCGTCGTGCGCCTCAAATCCGGTGATCCGCTGGTCTATGGCCGGGCGGGAGAGGAGATGGCGGCGCTGCGCGATGCCGGTATAGGTTACGAGATCGTTCCGGGCATTACCTCCGCCTTCGCCGCTGCTGCGGATTTCGAATTGCCCTTGACGCTGCGCGGTGTCGCTTCGTCGCTGATTTTCACCACCGGCCACGATCTGACCGGCGATGTCCTGCCGGATTGGGCGCGGCTTGCCGTCTCCGGCGCTACCATTGCTGTCTATATGGGCCGCAGCGTTGCCGCGTCGGTCGCGACGAGGCTGATAGAGGCAGGTCTCGGCGTGGAAACGACCGTAGCCGTCATCGAAAATGCCAGCCGCGCGGATCGCCGCCTGCTGCATGGCACTTTGAACGATCTGCCCGACCTCGAACATCGCGACGAACTGACCGGTCCGGTCATGGTCATCATCGGCGATGCGGTGGCGGGCGCCAATTTTGACAGGTCCGAGGCGCTCGCGCTTGTTGCGCGGCCAGCGAACCTTAAAAGGGAGTATGCAAATGGCTGACAAGGTTTTGACCGCCAACCGCCTGGGCGATGGGATCGCTGTATGGCTCGATGCCAATGGCGAATGGACGGAGAACCTGCAGGACGCAATCGTCGCCCGCCACGCAGAGGCCGTCGCTTCGTTCGAGGAAATCGGCAAGCGGGATTTTTCCGCCAACAAGGTCGTTGACGTGAATGTCATCGACGTGGTGGAGGAGAATGGCAAGCTTTGGCCGACGCGGCTTCGTGAGCGCATTCGCGCCGCTGGCCCGACCATGCACTATGCCAACGGCTTCAAGCCGGCCGATGCAGCATTCATCGCAGTCTGAGGAAGAATATGTACCGTTACGACGAGTTCGATCACGCATTTGTTGAAGGCCGCGTGGCACAGTTTCGCGATCAGGTCGAGCGCCGCTTGTCCGGCGAGCTTGCCGAGGACGCGTTCAAGCCGCTGCGCCTTATGAACGGTGTCTATCTCCAGCTCCACGCCTATATGCTGCGCGTCGCCATTCCCTACGGCACGCTGAATTCGCAGCAGATGCGGATGCTGGCCCATATCGCCCGCAAATATGACCGGGGTTACGGCCACTTCACAACCCGCCAGAACATTCAGTACAACTGGCCGCGCCTGTCCGACACGCCCGATATACTCTCCGAACTGGCAAGCGTGGAAATGCATGCGCTGCAGACCTCGGGTAACTGCATTCGCAACGTGACCGCCGACCATTTCGCGGGCGCCGCCGCAGACGAGGTCGCCGATCCGCGTCCTTATGCGGAAATCCTGCGTCAATGGTCTTCCGTGCATCCGGAGTTCTCGTTCCTGCCGCGCAAGTTCAAGATCGCTGTAACGGGCGCCGAGCGCGACCGCGCCGCGATTCAGGTTCACGATATCGGCCTGCATCTGAAAAAGAACGACAAGGGCGAGATCGGTTTTGCCGTCTATGTCGGCGGCGGGCAGGGCCGTACGCCGATGATCGCCAAGAAGATCCGCGACTTCCTGCCGGAAGAAGACCTGCTGTCCTATACCACGGCCGTCATGCGCGTTTACAACCTGCACGGCCGCCGCGACAACAAGTACAAGGCGCGTATCAAGATCCTCGTGCATGAAACCGGCGCAGAAGAACTGGCCCGCCAGGTCGAGGTTGAATTCGCGGAGCTGAAAAACACGGAATTGAAGCTGCCGGATGCCGACATTGCGGCCATTACCGCCTATTTCGCACCGCCAGCACTTAAGGACCGTCCTGAAGGCTGGGAGAGCCTGGCGCGCTGGAAGCGGGCGGATGAGGGTTTTGCCCGTTTTGTCGAGCAGAACGTCCAGCCGCATAAGCATCCGGACTACGGCATGGTGACGATTTCCCTGAAGCCGATTGGCGGCATTCCCGGCGATGCGACCGACGAGCAGATGGAACTCGTCGCCGATATCGCCGCCGAATACGCGTTTGACGAAATCCGCATCAGCCACGAGCAGAACATCATCCTGCCGCATGTGGCACTGGCCGATCTCGAGCCGGTCTATCGCGCACTTGTAGGAGCCGGACTGGCGACTGCCAATGCCGGGTTGATCACCGATATCATTGCCTGTCCCGGGCTGGACTATTGCGCGCTTGCCAATGCGCGCTCCATTCCGGTGGCGCAGGAAATCTCTACCCGTTTTGGCGCGCCGGAACGTCAGGCGGAAATCGGCGAGCTTAAGATCAAGATTTCCGGCTGCATCAATGCCTGCGGCCATCACCATGTCGGCCATATCGGCCTTCTGGGTGTTGAGAAGAAGGGGGCGGAACTCTACCAGATCACGCTTGGCGGATCGGGTGATGAAAACACGTCGATTGGTGAGATCATTGGCCGTGGTTTCGAGCCGGAAAAAGTGACCGACGCGGTGGAAACCATCGTCGACACCTATCTGGGCTTGCGTCTTTCGAAGGAAGAAACCTTCCTCGAAGCCTATCGCCGCGTTGGACCGCAGCCGTTCAAGGATGCGCTCTACGGTTCCGCCGCTGAAGCCGCCTGAGGAGATTGCCATGACGAAAATCTGGAACCGCGACGGCTTCGTGGAAAATGATCCCTGGGTGATCGAAACGGAAGAAGTGAAGGCAACTGCCGAGCAGAAACCGGTGCTGTCGCTTGCTGATTTCCTTGTCCGTGCGGCTGAAAGCAATGATGTCGGCCTCGGCGTTCTGATTGCGCCTGCCGACGATGTCACCCGGCTCGAGCCCTATCTCGACCGTATCGACCTTGTCGCCGTCAGCTTCCCGGCCTTCAATGACGGGCGGGGTTTCAGCCATGCCTCGTTGCTGCGCAGCCGTCTTGATTTTGCCGGCGAGGTGAGGGCGGTTGGCGATGTTTTGATCGACCAGGTGCCGCTGATGCTGCGCACCGGCTTCACCAGCTTTGCGGTGACGAACGAGACGGCGATCCGCCGCCTGTCCGAAAATCGCCTGCCGGAAATCCCGGTCTATTACCAGCCGACGGCCCTTCCGGCCAACGGTGGAGAGGCCTATAGCTGGCGCCGCCGTGCGGCCCAATGACGCGTTGCGCGGAAATATGAGTTTTATATGCATATTTTCTGCGCGCATGGCAGTATTGATATTCTCATGCCTTCAAACCGCGGCAAAAATGGTATAATTGCCCGGTCGAAGAATGTCGCTTATCGAATGAATGGACGGAACCTGAAATGAACGCGCCAGCCAAGACGGAAGATTTCGCGATCAAGATACCTGATGGTGTTTACGCCGAGACAGTTTTGTCGGTGGAGCACTATACGGATCACCTGTTCCGTTTCCGCATGACGCGTCCGGCCGGCTTCCGCTTCCGTTCCGGCGAATTCGCCATGATCGGCCTGATGGTCGGCGAAAAGCCGATCTACCGCGCTTATTCCATCGCCAGCCCTGCTTGGGACGAGGAACTTGAATTCTTCTCGATCAAGGTTCCGGATGGCCCGCTGACCTCGCATCTTCAGGCGATCAAGCCCGGCGATACCGTGCTTATGCGCAAGAAGCCGACAGGCACTCTGGTTCTGGATGCGCTGACACCAGGCAGACGGCTCTATATGTTCTCGACCGGCACCGGCATTGCACCTTTCGCAAGCCTGATCCGCGATCCCGAGACCTATGAAAAGTTTGAAGAGGTCATCCTCACCCATACCTGCCGCGATGTGGCCGAACTGAAATACGGTTTCGATCTGGTCGAGGAAATCAGGAACCATGAATTCCTGAACGAGATCGTCGGCGACAAGCTCAAGCATTATGCGACTGTCACGCGCGAGGATTATCCCTTCAAGGGCCGCATCACCTCGCTGATTGAGAACGGCAAGCTGTTTGCGGATCTGGGTGTTCCCGCACTCGATCCCGCGATCGATCGCGGCATGATCTGCGGTTCTTCGGCCATGCTGAAGGACACGAAGGAGCTTCTTGAAAAGGCCGGGCTTAACGAGGGTGCGAACAACAAGCCTGCCGAGTTCGTCATCGAGCGCGCTTTCGTCGGATAACCGACATTTGCGCAAGTTGGATGAAGGAGGCCCCGAGGCCTCCTTTTTTATTTGTACGGTTTACTGAGGCAGCGCTTCGTCGGCCTGCTTCGGGGCGATCTCGTTTCGGTAGATGAAGAAGAGAGCGATGGCGATGGCCGATATCCCGCCGCCGACCAAGTGCGAAAGGGCGTAACCGCCTTTGGTGACCAGCCAGCCGGCAACGACGTTGCTGAGGGACGCACCAATGCCCTGCACCATCATGACGCTTGCAAGGCCGACATTGAACCGGCCTGTTCCCTTGAGAATGCGTTCGGCGGCCACAGGCGTCACGATGCCCAGAAGGCCGGCACCGATACCGTCAAGCAACTGTACCGGAAAGATTACCCAGAAATCGGTGAAGGCGGAAGCCAGCAGACCGCGGATCGGCAGGGCCGCAAGCGCGATCAGGAACACCGTCGCAAGACCGAAGCGACGGATCAGCCACGGCGCCAGGGCCGCAACGAAGATCATGGCAAATTGCGCGACGCCAGTAATGATCGCTGTCGTGCGGAATGGTGTCTGCAGTTCGATGGCAAAATTCTGCGCGATAAGCCGCCCCATCGGCGCGTTGCCGAAGTGGAAGATAAGAAGAATGATCGCGAGGAATATCAGACCGCGTTCGTGAAGCAGCACGTTGATGCCTGAAGGCCCCGGTTCGCCCTTGTCCTCGCCAAGGCCTCGCGCCACCTTGTGGTCGATCCTGTCGGGGTCGATGGCGGCGGCGGCAACAAGTGCGCCGGCAGCCGTCAGAAGCATCAGTCCGATGACGCCATGCAGGCCGAAGAAGGAAACGGCAACGTAAGTGGCGAAGAGCGATGCGAAATTGCCGCCATGGTTCCAGAATTCGTTTCGCGATATCTGACGGGAGAACAGGCGTTCACCGACCAGACCAAGCGTCAGTCCGGCCAGAGCCGGTCCAACGACGGCGCCGACAACCGCAGTCATGATCTGGCCGGTCCAGACGATCCACGCATCGGGAAAGATCAGCGTAATCAGCGCGCCGACGGTGACGAGAACGACGGGGATGGCAATCAACGTTCTTTTCCACGTCGTGCCGTCCACCAACGCGCCGCAGAGCGGTGTGGCAAGCAGACCGACAAGGCCACCGACCGTGGCAATCATCCCCAGCGAAAGCGATGACCAGCCCTGTGTCGCCAAAAATGCGTCCAGGAACGGCCCTAGCCCGTCGCGGGCATCGGCCAGAAAGAAATTAAGCGCCGCAAGGGCAAAAAGCGTGCGGTCTGACATACCACCGCTGCGAGGCAGACCGCCGGAGGGGAGGCTGCCGCGCGGTGCCAAAACGCCGATCGTCGTCATGAAATATGCTCCGAAAAATATGCGGTAGGTGATCAGAAATTGATCGACGCTGGCGAGAAACATCTATGCCTGCATTTGGTTGCATCGGCACGATAGAAACATGAGCCTCTCGAATTTTTTGACAGTTGCTAAATAAACCGGAGGAACGTTTGACGGTGCAAGCGAGTTAGTCTTCGTGAAAAATTGGATACGCGCCATGAAAACGACGGCTATCACGAGTTTATTTTTTGCAGGGCTGCTCGGTGTGCAGCCGGCATTAGCGGACGAACGCGAATTCCTCTCGTCGCTGAAAGGCACATGGGCGGGTAAGGGAACCGTGATCACCCGCATTGGCACGCCGCCAATCAACGTCAATTGTACGCTGAATTCCAAAGCGGGGACCTCGTCGCTCAATATGTCCGGCACATGCCGTGGCCTTCTAGTGGTCAGGCGCGCAATTGCAGCCGACCTGTCGGAGAAAGGTGGACGTTACAGCGGCGCTTACACCGGACCCTCCGGCCGACCGTCTGCCCTTTCCGGTACGCGGCAGGGAAATGCAATCAATCTGACGGTTCGCTGGAACCGCGACATCAACGGCGACCGCGTCGCAGCCATGACAATCGAAAAAGTCGGGCAAAACGGCCTGCGGCTTCGCACCACCGACAAGGACGGCAGGACCGGCAAGACGGTGGTGACGAGCGATATCCGGCTCGTGCGCTGACCAAACTGTGAGATGAAGACAACGACCGATAAGGCGGCTTAAGCCTCTAGCTGAATTCGAGCAGCAAGGGGCAATGATCCGAGACTTCTGGCTGTCTCACCACATCGAAATGATCGACCTGCACAACTGGGTTGACCAGCATGTAATCTGCAAAACGGTTTTGTTTGGCATAATGCGAGGTGCGCGTGTCTGTGAAACCACGTGTCGTGACGAGTTCGATGAGATCCAGTTCCTTCAATACCGTGAAGGTGTCGCTCTCAGGCAGAACATTAAAATCGCCGCACACGATGATCCGGTCACCATCCTCCGCGATGTCTTTGACGAGTTTCACGAGGCGTTTTGCCTGCATCAGACGGGCGGGAATATCGTGTTTACCGTTGGGGTCACGCAGCCCATGCATATGGGCGATGACGGCTGGCTGGCCGGTCGTGAAGTCGAAAACCCTGACAGCATGGCCCGTGCGCGAACGCGGGTGATCTCCGTATCCATTCGCAGAAAAGCAGCCGTGCACAAAACCTTGAGCCTGCGCAACAATCGCGATGGATTTACGCACGAAAGTCGCCAGCCCCCATTGAGAGGGATATCGTGTCTCCCCGTGCCAGAGGTCCCCCTGTGACGCCGGGCAAAAGATTGCCAGATGATCGGGTAGGGCTTCTTCGACATCGCGAAGAAAGTTCGCCCTTTGCGGCAGATCCCTACCGTCATCGCGATAGCTCAGCCAGTCCTCTTCGGCTGCCGGTGTATGCACCACTTCCTGCAAACATAGAATGTCGGGATCGGACGCGGAGATATAGGGAACAAGCTCGTCATGGAGCTTTCCGCCCCAACCATTCAGGCAAATCAAACGCATTCAAACTCCATCACCGCTTAAATTGCAGCATCCGGTTTAGCATGGAACGGGTTACGATCAATCGCATGTGACGTGGTCGCCCGGTCTTGGGGCTTGTGTCCGGAACGAAAAAGGCCCGGATCGCTCCGGGCCTTCATAAGTTCGTTCGTACCGATGCCTTTATTCGGCGGCCTCGGCATAAGCCTCCATCGGCGGGCAGGTGCAGATGAGGTTGCGGTCGCCATAGACATTGTCAATGCGGTTTACCGGCGACCAGTATTTGTCGATGCGGAAGGCGCCGGGCGGGAAGCAACCCTGTTCGCGGCTGTAGGGACGATCCCACTCGCCGACGAGATCTTCCACCGTGTGCGGCGCGTTCTTCAGCGGATTGTTGGTCTTGTCCGCACGGCCTTCCTCGATGTCGCGGGCTTCCTCGCGGATCGCCAGCATGGCATCGCAGAAACGGTCGATTTCCGCTTTGGTCTCGGATTCCGTTGGCTCGATCATCAGCGTGCCGGCAACCGGCCAGCTCATGGTCGGCGCATGGAAACCGCAGTCGACGAGGCGCTTTGCAACGTCGTCCACCGTCACGCCGCAACTGTCTGCCAGCGGGCGGGTGTCGATGATGCACTCATGCGCCACACGTCCCGTTTCGGACTTGTAGAGCACGTCGTAAGCGCCCTTCAGCCGTTCGGCGATGTAGTTGGCGTTGAGGATCGCAACCTTGGTCGCCTGCGTCAGCCCTTCGCCGCCCATCATCAGGCAGTAGCTCCAGGAAATCGGCAGGATCGACGGCGAGCCGAAGGGGGCAGCCGAAACCGCACCTTCACGACCGTCCGTCGTCGGATGGCCGGGAAGATAGGGAGCAAGATGCGCCTTGACGCCGATCGGCCCCATGCCCGGACCGCCGCCGCCATGCGGGATGCAGAAGGTCTTGTGCAGGTTGAGGTGGCTGACGTCGGAACCGATATCGCCGGGACGGGCAAGACCGACCATGGCGTTCATGTTGGCGCCGTCGAGATAGACCTGACCACCGTGTTTATGGGTGATCTCGCAAATCTCGCGAACCGTCTCCTCAAACACGCCATGGGTGGACGGATAGGTGATCATGCAGCACGAGAGGTTTTCCGCATACTGCTCTGCTTTTGCTCGAAAATCGTCGATATCGATGTCGCCATTTTCCCGCACTTTCACCGGCACCACTTTCATGCCAACCATCTGCGCGGACGCTGGATTGGTGCCATGCGCCGAGGTTGGAATGAGGCAAACGTCGCGATGTGCACCGCCATTGGCGATGTGGTAGTTGCGGATGGTCAGGAGCCCCGCATATTCACCCTGCGCGCCGGAATTCGGCTGCATGGAGAAGGCGTCGTAACCGGTGACCGAGCACAGCTTTTCCGAGAGGTCATCGATCATTTCCTTGTAGCCGAGCGCCTGATTGGCCGGCACGAAGGGATGGATGTCGGAAAATTCCGGCCACGTTATGGGCAGCATTTCCGCAGTTGCGTTCAGTTTCATGGTGCAGGAACCGAGCGGGATCATCGAGCGGTCGAGCGCGAGATCACGGTCCGAAAGACGGCGGATGTAACGGGTCATCTCGCTTTCGGCACGGTTCATGTGGAAGATCGGATGCGTCATGTACTGGCTGGTGCGCAGCAGTTCCTTCGGCAGGCGATATTCCAACTCGAAATCCGAGATCGAGAAATTGCCGCCGAATGCGCGCCAGACCGCCTCAAGCGTCGCGGGACGCGTGCGCTCGTCAAGGCTCATGCCGATCTTGGTCGCGCCGACCTTGCGCAGGTTCACACCTTCCGCAACGGCCGAGCGCAGGATGACGCCCTGCATATGGCCGACTTCGACGGTGATGGTGTCGAAGAAGGTTTCCGGCTCGATGACGTAGCCAAGCTTCTCCAAGCCCTTGGCCATCAAAACGGCTTTCTGGTGGGTCTGCTGGGCAATCGCCTTGATGCCCTGCGGGCCATGGAAGACGCCATACATCGACGCCATGACTGCAAGCAGCACCTGCGCGGTGCAGATGTTGGAGGTAGCCTTCTCGCGGCGGATATGCTGCTCGCGGGTCTGCAGCGACAGACGATAGGCGCGATTGCCGCGCGCATCGACTGAGACGCCGACCAGACGGCCAGGCATGGAGCGCTTATGTGCATCCTTGACGGACATGTAAGCCGCATGCGGACCACCATAGCCGACCGGAACGCCGAAACGCTGCGAGGTGCCGATGGCGATATCCGCACCCATTTCACCGGGTGACTTCAACAGCGTCAGCGCCAGAAGATCGGCGGCAACGGCAGCGATGGCACCCGTCTGGTGCAGGCGGGAAATCAGGCCCGAGAAATCGCTGACATGACCGTGGGTGCCCGGATACTGGAAGATCGCGCCGAACACGTCGACAGGATCGAGATCGGTAAAGGGATTACCAACGATCACCTTCCAGCCGAGTGGCGCCGCACGTGTCTCGATCAGCGCGATGGTCTGCGGATGGCAATTGGCATCGACGAAGAAGGCGGTTGCCTTGGACTTCGCGACGCGCTGGCACATCGCCATGGCTTCGGCAGCGGCGGTCGCTTCATCAAGCAGCGATGCATTGGCGACATCGAGGCCGGTCAGATCGCAGACCATGGTCTGGTAGTTCAGCAGCGCCTCAAGACGGCCCTGGCTGATTTCTGGCTGGTAAGGCGTATAGGCGGTGTACCAGGCCGGGTTTTCCAGAATGTTGCGCTGGATCACGGGCGGGGTGATTGTACCGTAATAGCCCTGGCCGATCAGCGAGGTCAGCACCTGGTTCTTGTTGGCCGTTTCGCGCAGGCGGTCGAGCGCCTCGCGTTCGGTCAGCGCTGCACCCCAGGTCAGCGGCACCTTCTGGCGGATGGAGGAGGGAACGGTGGCGTCGATCAGGGCATCGAGGCTCTTGTAGCCGATGACCTTCAGCATCTCCGCCATTTCCGACGGCGACGGCCCGATGTGACGCCGGTTGGCGAAATCATAGGGCTGATAGTCGGTGAAATGGAATTCCGTGGGCGTCGTCATTACGCGATCAGCTCCTTGTAGGCTGCCTCGTCGAGCAGCGTATCGGCATCCGCGGCGTTGGAGAGCTTCAGCTTGAAGAACCAGCCGGCACCCTGCGGATCGGAATTGACCAGCGAGGGATCGTCGACGATGGCCTGGTTGATTTCCACCACTTCGCCATCCAGCGGACAATAGACATCGGAAGCCGCCTTGACGGATTCAACGGTCGCCGCGTCGCCATTCTTGGAGAAGGTGGCGCCCACTTCCGGCAATTCGACGAAGACGAGGTCGCCAAGCTGTTCAGCGGCGTGGCTGGTAATGCCAACGGTGGCGATATCGCCTTCGAACTTCAGCCATTCGTGTTCTGCGGTAAATTTCAGCATCGTATTCTCTCCGGAGATGGGATGAAGATTATCGTTTGTAGGTAGGCTTGATGAAGGGCAGGGCAGCGACGGTGACGGGCAGATATTTGCCGCGCACTTCCGCAAAGATCGCCGTGCCGGGAGCAGTATGGGCCGCAGGGACGTAACCCATGGCAACGGGACCTTCGACCGACGGACCGAAGCCGCCGGAAGTCACTTCGCCGATTTCCGTCTTGCCTTCGGCATCCGCGAAAAGCTTGGAATGACCGCGCACCGGTGCCTTGCCCTCTGGCTTCAGGCCGACGCGACGACGCGATGTGCCGTCCTTGAGTTCACCGAGAATACGCTCTGCCCCAGGGAAACCGCCTTCGCGATCACCACCGGCGCGGCGCGCCTTCTGGATCGCCCATTCAAGCGAGGCTTCGATGGGGGAGGTCGTTGTATCGATATCGTTGCCGTAGAGACAAAGGCCAGCTTCAAGACGCAGGCTATCGCGCGCTCCAAGCCCGATCGGCTCGCAATCAGGGTGCTCAAGCAGGGCCTTGGCGATCTCTTCCGCCTTTTCGGCAGGCACGGAGATTTCAAAACCATCCTCGCCGGAATAACCGGAACGGGAAACGATGCAGGGAACGTCGTGCAGCGGAACTTCCAGCACGTCCATGAACTTCATTTCGGAAACACCGGCCCAAAGCTCGGCCAGAACCGCTTCCGCGCGTGGCCCCTGAAGCGCAATCAGCGCTCGATCATCGAGAAGGGTAATGTCGCAAGTGTCAGAAAGATGCGCCTTCATATGGGCGACATCAGCGTCCTTGCACGCCGCGTTGACGACGACGAAAAGGTGATCGCCACGATTCGTGATCATCAGATCATCGAGGATGCAGCCGTTTTCATCGGTGAAGAAACCGTAACGCTGGCGGCCTTCCTTTAGGCCGAGAATGTCAACCGGCACCAGTTTTTCAAGCGCGATTGCAGCGTCGGCATTGTTGCCCGACTTCGCCTTCACGATAACCTGGCCCATGTGGGACACGTCGAAGAGGCCAGCAGAGGTACGGGTCTGAAGATGTTCCTTCAGCACGCCCGCCGGATATTGTACCGGCATGTCGTAACCGGCGAAAGGCACCATGCGGGCGCCAAGGGAAACATGCAGGGAATGGAGCGGCGTGATTTTAAGCTCGGCGGTATCGTCCAAGGACGCCTCCAGGGTTGCGCGAAAGATCGCGCGGGCTCAGGTCATGACGCGAAAAACGCGCCGGGTTCAAGAGCCCCCTCTGTCCTTGTCGCCTGAGATTGTTATCCCTTCGGCGAGCCGTCCTTATGAAAGGTGGCTTCTCTCCAGAGTTCCGTCGTCACCGGTGGTCCTTTTGCCTGAGAGTTTCCGGGGCGGTTGCTCCTTCGGCACCGCAATGAAGCGGTTTCTCCCAACGATGATGCGAGGCTCATTATCTTCGAAGCCCGGTCATTGGCAAGGACGAAATGACGCATCTGAACAGATTTTTGCTCCATCTGCGCCATCGCTGGCTAGATACACGGCGAGTTCCATGCACGAAGCGTGCCGTCAGTCTGATTTTTTCTCCGGCAGACCCTTGCGCTTTGTCGACGCCAGTTCATCAAGTTCCTTTTCTGTCATGGACTTCTCCATGCTTTTTGAAGCACCTTGTAAACTGGATTTCTTGACTTCACCGCGTTTGGCGGCCAGCGCCGCACCTGCGGCTTTCTGCTGGGCTTTCGATTTGGCTGGCATGTCGGTACTCCTTCCGAAACGATCCGTATTGGAAAGGAAATGCCGCCCTGTATCGATTGTTCCTTTGAGCGATTGGGCCTGCGGCAAATTTCCCCTTTGAAATCGGAAGGAAAGAGGGGTATCGCCAGAAGATGGACGCAAATCGAAAACGACCGCTGACAAGGGTGGAGAAAATGCTTCGCATTTTCTGCGCGCTTTTGATGTTGTCGCTTGGTTTTGCCCACAAGCCCGCGCTCGCCGCGGCACCTGCCGTTCTTCTGGATGAGAGTTACCGGCTGCCGGACGGCACCTTTGCCGAAATCTGCCTTGGCCACAGCGGCGGGGTAAATGCCTCGCACCCCAATGACGGCCCCGCCCATTCAAGCGATGCGATCCTGTTTTGCGAGGCCTGCCTGCTGGCCTCGTCCATTCTCTTGCCGGTGCCCGATGCGGCCGGCTGGCTGAGGACGGAATTCGCCTGGCTCGACAATCGCCTGACCGCGGAATGGGGCTTTCACTCGGTCCAGACGATCCGCAAACCGTCCGCACGCGGCCCGCCATCCCTGTCCGCCTGACCTCTTCGTTTCACAGGATCATCGCCGCCGGGTGGCGGCACGGAGCAGCTGCCCGGGCCAATGGCGCCGCAGTCGCAAGGACAAACAAATGAAAACCACCAAGATCATCACCTGCACCCTGTTCGTCGCCTCCGTCTCCACGGCGCAGGCCTTGGCCCATACGACCTTCGTTGACGGTTCGGCCGAACAGGAAAGCACCATCGTTGCCGCACTTCAGGTGCCGCATGGCTGCGATGGCGGACTTGCCACCACAGAAGTGCAGATCAAGCTGCCGGAAGGCTTCATCACTGCCAAGCCGCAGCCCAAGGCCGGTTGGGACCTTGAGGTCATCAAGGGCGACTATCAGAAAGCCTACAAGAACCACGGAAAGGACATCAAAAGCGGCGCGGTCGAAATCCGCTGGAAGGGCGGCAATCTGCCGGATGAATTCTATGACACCTTTGCCGTTCAGGGAAAAATCTCCGGCATAGAGGCCGGGCAGGACCTTCCCTTCAAGGTAACGCAGCTTTGCGGCGACAAAGGCAAGGTTTCCTGGGACGAGGTGGCGGCCGCAGGCGTCGATCCGCATTCCTTGAAAAGCCCGGCGCCGACCATCCGCGTTACCGCAAAAGCCCATGCCGGCGGGCATGACCATTCCGCTATGGCCATGGATATGGACGTGGTGAAGGCTGGCAGTCTCGAGCTTTCGGCTGGCGCGACAAAGGCCATGCTGCCCGGTCAGCCTGTGGGCGGCGGTTATGTGACGATCAAGAATACCGGTTCCAGCGACGACAAGCTGATCGGCGTCGAATCCTCCGCCGCCGGCCGTGCGGAAATTCACGAAATGGCCATGGTCAACGACGTCATGAAGATGCGCAAGCTGGATGACGGCATCGTCATTCCCGCCGGCGAGACAGTGGAGCTGAAGCCCGGCGGCCTGCACATGATGTTCTTCAACGTGAAGAAGCCGTTCGCCGAAGGCGACAAGGTACCGGTGACGCTGATCTTTGAAAAGGCTGGCAAGGTCGAGATTGTGCTTTCCGCAGGCTCGGCCAAGGGTGGTGACGACAAGAACGCTCACCAGCACAACTGACGCAAAAAAGAGGCTGCCGGAACGCAATACTCATCCGGCAGCCTCAGCTTGTTCGACCAATATTATTTTGTAACAGTCAGCTTGGCCTGCATACCCGCTTCGTAGTGACCTTTTATGTTGCATAAGAGGAGATATGTGCCGGGCGTAAGCTTTGCCTTGAGCTGACCATCGCCGCCGGGCTTCAGGTCGGCCACTTCGCCAAGACTTTTAAGCTGTTTTTCATCGACACGGTGTTTCGCGGTATTGAGCGGTATTTTTTCGTCTGCAGACTTCAGCTTGACGAGCACCATTTCGTGCTGCTCGCTCATGGCATCGTTATGCACATGAAACACGGCTTCACCGGCTTTGACCGTCGTCTGGTCCATCACGAGTGTCATTGGTCCGCCACCTTCACCGCCTTCGGTGACCTTGATGGTCGTGGCCGCGAAAGCCGGCGCCGAAACAAGGAGCGCGATCGTGGTGGCTGTGACGTGACGGGCAATAGAAATCATGATCTTCCTCCAGTTGGTACCGAAGGACTAAAATTTGAATCTGACAACAACCTGAACGGGCGAAATGCGCACTAAAAAACTTATAAATCGATTTAATAAGTATGGATATCAGATTGATATTATAAGTTTTTATTGGATTGGTTTTCCTTGTAGGCCTGCACGGCCTGATCGAGTGTTGTCTGGGGGGCGTTGCGATGGCTGGCGCTTGTCAGGAAATAGAGGGTCAAGGCCGGCGGCTTGATGGCGGTGAGCAAGGCTCTCAACTGGAAATCGTCTCCCTGTTCGGCCTTGCGCGCCAATTCGTGAATGGCTTCCTCAACCTCGCTTCTGCGCGATACACGCTGCGACGGCTTCACGGCCTCCAGTGCGTAGGCCGCAGTGTTTGCAGAAACGGAAAGAACCTGTGTCATCCAACCTCCGGCCATCCTTCGCCGACCCGTAAAACCGCAGATTAGCAGCTGCGTCTTGTTGGAAGCCTAAATCGCGGACGTGCAATTTAATCGAGTTTTAATCGAAAAAAGGTCGGGACGAGGGGGTTTCACCACCCGTGGCTATGTTCTAGAAAACGTCTTCAACAGACCCGTCGGGTATTTCTCCGGAGACATTCCCCAAATGCTGAATATCGCTCTTGTCGCAGCAGGCGGCGCAATCGGTTCGGTTTTCCGCTATCTCGTGGGTCTGTTGAGTGTGCGCCTTGTGGGTATGACTTTCCCTTGGGGAACGCTGGCGGTGAATGTGGTCGGATCCTTTCTCATCGGTTTCCTGGTTGAGCTTGTTGCAAGGCGGCTGAACGCGTCCATGGAGATGCGCCTGTTTCTGGTCACCGGCGTTCTCGGTGGCTTCACCACCTTTTCGTCCTTCTCGCTGGATGCGGTAGCGCTTTTCGAACGCGGCGCGCTCGGCCTTTCGGCGGTTTACATCACGGCAAGCCTGGTGGTTTCCATCGCGGCGGTTTTCGCCGGGCTGGCCTTGGGCCGCAGTTTGTTCTAAAGGCTTGCTCCAAACGGTGCGCCGGATAACAGGGCGCGCGATCAAGACAGAGAGACTGGAAATTTCATGGCAGGTATCGAGCATATCAAGGTCGAGGCCGACGAGGCCGGTATGCGCCTCGATCGCTGGTTCAAGATTCACTATCCGGGTCTGGGGTTCGGGCAGCTGCAAAAGCTTCTGCGCTCCGGACAGGTGCGTGTGGACGGCGGCCGGGTGAAGACGGACGCACGGGTGCAGCCGGGACAGATGGTGCGTGTGCCGCCTGTTGATTCCGACCTCAAGGTCAAAAGCGGACCGATCGGATCCAGGGACCTCAAACATTCGGCAGACGGTGAACTTCTGGCGCGCATGCTGCTGCATGAGGACGACAAGGTTCTGGTGTTCAACAAGCCGGCCGGCATTGCCGTGCAGGGCGGCTCGGGCGTCAACCGTCACATCGACGGGCTTCTGGAAGCATGGACCAGCCCGAAGGGCGAAAAGCCGCGTCTGGTGCACCGTCTGGACCGTGACACGTCGGGCGTGCTGGTGGTGGCCCGCACCCGAGGTGCTGCACAAAAGCTGACGGCCGCTTTCCGCGAGCGCGATACCAAGAAGACCTATTGGGCGCTGGTTCGCGGCGTACCACGCAAGCATCAGGACAAGATTTCCACCTGGCTGGTCAAGGAGCAGACCCCCGACGGCGACCGCATGCGCATTGCCAAGCACGGCGAAGAGGGGGCAGATCACGCCATTTCCTATTACCGTGTCATCGATACCGCCGCGCAGAACCTCGCCTGGCTGGAAATGGAGCCCTATACCGGCCGTACCCACCAGCTGCGCGTTCACGCACTGCATATGGGGCACCCGATTATCGGCGATCCGAAATATTACATCGATGATCCGAACTGGGATTTTCCGGGCGGTGTACAAAAGCGTCTGCACCTGCATGCACGCCATATCGACATTCCGCACCCGAATGGCGGCCGGCTTCGCGTCAGCGCGCCTTTGCCACCGCATATGGTACAGACTTGGAACCTGCTCGGCCTCGACGTGGCCGATGGCGACAGGGAAGGCTGATATCAGATGAAACTCGTTCTTTTCGATTGTGACGGCACGCTGGTCGACAGCGCCGGCCTTATCCATGCCGTCATGGTGGATACCTTCGCCGATTTCGGAAAGCCACGGCCTGATATTGCACAGACCAAGGCAATTATCGGCCTGACGCTCGACATCGCCATCGCCCGCATGCTCGGTAAGGCGCATGTGGATGACGAGGCGCGCGCGATGACTGAGCGCTATCGGGAAATCTATCACCCGATCCGCGCCCGACCTGGCATGATCGAGCCGCTGTTCGACGGTATCGCGCCCTTGATCGACACGCTCGCCAGGCGGGATGAGGTGTTGATCGGCGCGGTCACCGGCAAGGGCCGTCGCGGGTTGACCCATATTCTCGAAACGCATGGTTTTGCCGAGCATTTCATCGTGTCGCGCACGGCGGATGATTGCCCTTCCAAGCCGCATCCGGCCATGGTGATGGAATGTTGCCATGAAACCGGCATGGTTCCGGCCGACACTGTCGTCATCGGCGATGCTATCTATGACATGCAGATGGCAAAGGCCGCCGGCGCAAAGGCCATCGGCGTTGCCTGGGGCTACGCCTCGGTCGATGATCTCTGGAAGGCCGGCGCAGACGCCGTCGTCAGCCATCCGAGCGAAATTCCGGCCCATGTTCCCGCCGATATTCTTGAATGATCCTTTCTATTCGACTGATGAGGACGTGCCATGCGTGATCTCCTGAACGACCTTTCGGAAGGCCTCAGCCACCCCGATCCGATCCTTCGCGCCCAAATCCAGATGCAGCGGCCCCTGCCGAAACGTTTCTATAAGGACGTTACCGTTGCTGACGTGGAAGACGGCGGCTTCACCATCCATCTCGATGGCAAACCTTTGCGAACGCCCGCCAAGAAGCCGCTTGTCTTGCCCTCGAAGGCGCTTGCGGACCTGCTTCGCGATGAATGGGATGCGCAGAAAGAAGTGGTGAACCCGGTCGTCATGCCGGTCTCGCGGCATGTGAACACCGCCATCGACGGCATCGCCAGCGACACCCAGGCGGTTTTCGAGGACATACTGCGCTTTTCCTCTTCCGATCTCCTGTGCTACCGCGCAGGTCAACCGGAAGCGCTTGTGGCGCGGCAGGCGGACCATTGGGATCCGGTGATCGACTGGGCGGCCAATGTTCTCGGCGCACGCTTCATTCTCGTCGAAGGCGTCATGCATCGCGATCAGCCTCGGGAAGCCGTTGCAGCCTTTGCCGTGACGCTCAAAAAATACGATACGCCGATCGCGCTTGCCGCCCTGCACACCATGACGTCGCTGACCGGCTCCGCCATTCTGGCGCTGGCACTGGCGGAAGGGCAGCTGACGCTGGAGGAAACCTGGGCGCTGGCCCATCTTGACGAGGACTGGACCGCCGAACATTGGGGCGAGGACGAGGAGGCGCTGGAGCGCCGCGCCACCAGGCTCATCGACATGCGTGCAGCACTCAACGTTCTGGAGGCGTTGAAGAGCGCGCCTTAACGCTTTTCTAACCCTGATGACCGAATATGCGGTTACCTCACGTTAGGGGAGCCGCAGATCATGAACACTCGATTGAAACGCCTTGGCATTGTTGTGCTGGCGTGTTTCACGCTCATGTCTTTCAGGCTGGAACCGGAGGCGACCAATGCCGACCGGCTGCTTTATGATGTGCGCGGCGCCTTTGTAGCGGCACGGCCGGATGTAGCGCCGGCATTGATGCAATCCATTCATGCGCAACTACAGAATGCCATCAAAACGACGGCACGCGGCGAAATCAGACCGCGCGTTGTGCTGACCATTCGCCTCGCATCCGTCACCCGCGGCCCCTTCCTGTTTGGAGAACGGGCATCGGCCCGTGTCATCGTTCGTGCGGCCGCCGTGGCGACGGGCGAGGTGATCGCCGAGGCCAAATTCACAGCCACCGTCGTCAGCTTCGACAATCAGTCGATCGAGCAGGATCTCGCTTACGGCGTCGCGGAGCGCGTGATCCGCGAGTTCCGGCTGAGCCGACCCGGACCGACAACGCTCGCGACGGCGTTGTTTCCGTGAACAAATATGGTTTCCAGATAGAGTTTAAACTGGTTTCACAAGAAGGCCGGTGGCCATGGACTGGAAAGCCTCGACAGCCTTCGGCAGCACCCTCACGGGATCGTCACTGGCGGCGATCCATAGCGCAGCATTAAGTGCAGCGCCGCTTAGAAGCCGGGCAGCAGCTTCCGCATCGACTGACTTGATGACCCCTTGTTCGATGAGGCTCTGAACCGTTCGCTTGGTCGCATGCAGACAACTGCTCTGGCTAGGCCACTGCGACGGACCGCAGGCCCGTCGAGCAGAACGATGCGTTGTACTTCCGGATCAAGCGCCATTTCGATATAGGCGGCGCCCTCGGCGAGCAAACCTTGCCAATCGTCCTCGGCCAATGCCCCGATCTCTTGAGCGCGAGACGCCATTTCAGAATCGATCTGATCGACCACCGCCGCCAGCAGCCCACGCTTATCTCCGAAATTGTGATAAAGCGCCCCACGCGTCAGACCAACCTCAGCAGTCAACTCGTCCATTGATGCGGAAGAGTATCCCTTTTCGGCGAAAATCTTTCGTGCAGCCGCGATCAGTTTTACGCGATTTTCCTCCATCGTTTCCGCGCGTCTTTTCGCCATACTCTCCTCAATTTCACATACGTGACGTATACGGGTTGACATACGGAACGTATGCCACCAAATTCAAATACGCACCGTATATCAAATAAGGCGTTGTGTGAAGCGCTCGAAGCGTAACGTTCCGCCCAGAGAGTGCACTTGATTACAAAGAAGAGAGATTTAAAAATGGCGAAGCGCGAAGCAATCTTTCCCGCAAACAGACATGCTCTTTACGAGGAGCACGGCTATTCGGCGGCTATCCGATCCGGGGACCTTCTGTTCGTTTCCGGGCAGGTGGGCAGCCTTTCCGATGGAACGCCAGAACCCGATTTTGAACGTCAGGTACAATTGGCTTTCGAAAATCTCAAAGCCACGCTGCATGCAGCGGGCTGTACATTTGATGATATTGTCGACGTGACGACATTCCATACGGACCCCGAAAAACAGTTCGGAACCATCATGGCCGTCAAGCAGCAGATTTTCAGCACGAAGCCTTACCCGAACTGGACTGCAATAGGCGTGAACTGGCTCGCGGGCTTCGATTTCGAGATCAAGGTCATCGCCCGCATTCCTTTGGATGCATAAATCTCCGAAAGCCATAGCGAAGACGGCGTACTAAAAACGCCGTCACGTCGCTGTTCAAGATGTCGGACGAATCCAAACCGCGCAGGTTAAGCTTCCCCTTTCGCAGCCTTAGCCAAGTCGCTCGGCATGCCATTTCAGATGGTCATCCATGAAGCTGGAGATGAAATAATAGGAGTGGTCGTAACGCTCGTGCATGCGCAGCGTCAGGCCGATATCGGTTCCTTTGATCGCCTCTTCGAACAGCCAGGGACGCAGGCCTTTTTCGAGGAAACTGTCGGCCTTGCCCTGGTCGATCAGGAATTCCGGAAAACGGGCGCCGTCTTCGACCAGCGAGCAGGCGTCGTATTGCCGCCATGCGGCACGATCCGTTCCGAGATATTTTTCCAGCGCCGGTTCGGACCAGTCGGCAGAGGAGGGGGCGACGATTGGGGCGAAGGCGGAGCAGCTCTTGAAGCGGTCTGGGTTCTTAAGCGCAATCGTCATGGCACCATGGCCGCCCATCGAATGGCCGAAAATGCCCTGACGGCTCATATCCGCGCGGAAATGCTGGCCAATGAAGGCTGGCAGCTCTTCCGTCACGTAGCTGTACATATGGTAGTGCTCCGACCAAGGCTCCTGCGTGGCGTCGAGATAAAAGCCCGCGCCCTTGCCCATTTGCCAGTTGGTCACTTCATCAGGCACATCGTTGCCACGCGGGCTGGTATCCGGGCAAACGATGATCAGCCCGAGTTCGGATGCCATGCGGCGATATTCGCCTTTTTCCATGACATTGGCGTGGGTGCAAGTGAGGCCGGAAAGATACCACAGAACCGGGCACGGCTCGCTGATCGCCTTCGGCGGCACATAGACTGCAAAGGTCATCTCGCATTTCAGGGTTTCGGATGGGTGCGAAAATACGCCCTGCATGCCGCCAAAGGCCGTATTTTGCGAGATGATATTCATGAAGCCATTCCTTTATGAAGAGTTTTTTCCGGTTCAGCCCGCAAGCGCGACCGCAGCATTGACCGCCGCTGCTACCAGAACCGTGTTGAAGAAGAAGGAGACGATGGAGTGCAACAGGGTGACCTTGCGCATCGGTGTCGTGGTTACAGCAACATCCGAGGTCTGCGCCGTCATGCCGATGACAACAGCGAAATAGAGGAAGTCGTAACCGCAGGGTTCCTTCGTTGCCGGGAAATCCATGCCGCCGCGATGCTTGCGCTTGCCATCAACGATTTCCGGACGCCAGTAAAGATGTGCGTAGTGCAAGGCGGTCATGGTGTGGATTGTCAGCCACCCGAAAATCACGGAGCCGAAGGCGAGCAGCAGCGTCCAGACGGTTTCGCCGGAATGGTTGAGTGCTTGGAAAAGTGAAACGACGGCGACGGTGGCAGCGATCAGCGTAATGGCGATGATGGCCATTGCCGGCAGGTCATCACTATCGGCATGCGCTTTCAGGTGCTGGGCCGTTAATTTCGGAAGCCGAAAGGCCACCAGCCCGAGATAGGTCAGGAAAAACAGAATGGCTGCAATTTCGATGGCGAGCGGCCGTGCGAATGCCAGCGCCAAGCCAAGGCCGAAGGCGCCAACAAAAAGAGCGACGAAGAAAGGCTTATGGCGGCTATAGGTGTTGCTCTGCGGATTGGCCGGGGTCATGGGCTGCGCCTTCCTGTTTACGCGGTCATTTTTTGACACGGCGGCAGAAACGGTCAAGCGTCTCCAGAAAAGCAGACCGGTCGCGCGGCGAGAAAGCCGCGTTATATCCCTTGCTCTCACCGGTTTCGCGCAGGTGTGCGCCAAGGTCGCGCATCGCAGTTGCCATGCCGATGTTGGTTTGGTCGAAAACGCGGCCGGTCGGTCCCGTCACCAGCGCGCCCCTGGCAACGCAACGCCCGGCGAGCGGCACATCGGCGGTAATGACGATATCGTTTTCGCCCGCACGCTCCGCAATCCAGTCATCCGCCGCATCGAAGCCGGCCGATACGATCACGTTTTTTACCATCGGATCGCGCGACGGGCGCAAACCGGAATTCGCAACGAAAGTCACCTCCAGCCCATGCCGTTCCGCCACCTTGAGAATCTCGGGTTTCACGGGGCAAGCGTCGGCATCGACATAGATTTGCGGGGTCTGCGACATGGGCACTCTTCGAGGATCATTTATGCATCGCTTTTAAGGGCAAACGCTGCGATTACCAAGCCCGCCATCTGTGAAAATATGGCGACAGGCAGGGTAAGGAATACGCTTGCGACCTTCACACAAGTCCAGTATGTTCACTTTATGTTCCTGATGTGAGGTATTCCCGATGCTGGAAGAATTCATCGTGCAGGCCAAGTCCGCCACTTATGTGGGCGGCGGCAACAAATCCTCGACACCCACCCGCATCGGCTCACACGACCTCGGCTTTCGAAGTGGCGACTGGAACTATATCGATAGCTATTTCGGCGGAACCGACTTCATCGGTCAGGAGGTCGTCTGGCATCAGGGAATTCCACTTTGGGCCATGAATTATTACGGCCGCATCATCCGCCCTGAGCTAATCGACGGCACGGTGGCGGGCAGGGTGATCCAGCGATCGCTTTCCACGCTATACAGGGAAGGGCGCTTCCTCGGCGGCTTCACCCACGAGGTCGAAGACATGATCTATGTCGATACCAATGAGGGCGAATTCCGGTCTTTTACCGGCGTGGAGCGCATATATCGGGACAGCGTTGAGGTGTACCGGCTCGACTACCACGGCGGCGTGATAAAGCCGTAGCCGCGCCGCGAGTAAGATCAAACAGGGACGATGGAGATCCATCGCCCCTTTATCGATTTCAAATCAGCCGGGCTGCTTCGTCTTGCGCAGGTATGGAAGAACAGTGTCATAAGAGCCGAAACGGGCAATCGCATCCTCGTTGGAGACGGCGGCGGTGATAATGACGTCTTCGCCCTGTTTCCAGTTTGCCGGTGTCGCCACCTGATGTTTAGAAGTCAGCTGGATGGAATCGATCGCGCGAAGAATTTCGTCGAAGTTCCGCCCGGTGGTCATCGGGTAGGTGAGGACCAGCTTGATCTTCTTGTCGGGACCGACAACGAAGACGGAGCGCACGGTGGCGTTGTCGGCCGGCGTGCGGCCTTCGGAACTGTCTCCAGCGCCCGCCGGCAGCATGTCATAGAGCTTCGCGACTTTCAGGTCCTTGTCGCCGATCAGCGGATAATCGACATTAAAGCCGGTCGCGGTGCGGATGTCGTTTTTCCATTTCTCATGGCTTTCGACCGGATCGACCGAAATGCCGATGATCTTGACGCCGCGCTTTTCGAATTCCGGCTGCAGGCCGCCCATCGCGCCGAGTTCCGTGGTGCAGACCGGCGTGAAATTCTTCGGATGCGAAAACAGGACCGCCCAGCCGTCGCCGATCCATTCGTGAAAGCTCACCGGACCGTGTGTGGTCTCGGCGGTGAAATCGGGTGCGATGTCGTTTATACGCAGGCTCATCTGATGGTTTCTCCCTAATGATTTAAATTGAAATCCTGAAGGTTTTGGCAATCCGCGTCCGGCGCAGGAGCTTAGAGTTTTTGCGTGAAATGGCCAGCCCTTTCCACGGCAAACGGCACGCTAATGACCTGTCATTGAAACGTACAAGGATTGTTTTCGTTCTGGCAAACGCCTATTCTGACGCGCTGCCTTTTCCGGCCGGCGCAAAAAGCTGATGCTCGACCAAAATGAGCCAATAGTCTCCAAACAGACGCGATGGGGAACAGCAATGACGATCACGATCACCGCTTTTGAACGCTCGCCTGATGGCGGCAAGGGTCTGGCACGCGACATGCGCGTCCGCTGGGCGCTGGAGGAAGCGGGACTGTCCTACGATGTTCGCCTTCTTTCCTTCAAGGCGATGCGGGAACCTGCGCATCTGGCACTTCAGCCATTCGGACAAATCCCGACCTATGAGGAGGGCGACCTTGTACTGTTCGAATCCGGCGCGATCATTTTCCACATCGCGGAGCGCAATGCCGGCCTGTTGCCGCGGGATGTGAATGCGCGGGCACGGGCGATAACCTGGATGTTCGCCGCGCTCAACACGGTGGAGCCGCCAATAGTTGACCGCTCGATTGCCCGATTTCTGGAGGGCGACAAGAGCTGGTACGAAGAGCGCTTAGCGATGATCGATAAAAATATCCGCAAGCGGCTCGGCGAACTCTCCCGCTGCCTCGGTGACGACTACTGGCTCGACGGTGCGTTCAGCGCTGGAGATCTGTTGATGATATCGGTGCTGCAAAGGATAAAAAGCTCAGGCATCCTCGACGAATATCCAAACCTTTCAGCCTATGTGGCTCGCGGTGAGGCGCGTCCGGCCTATCAACGCGCCTTTGCCGACCAGCTTGCCGTCTTCAAGGCCGCTTCGACCGGCTGAACGTCGGTGAATAGCGAGGGCCTTAAGGTAAGAACAAACTACACGGTCTGTACAGGATTGCCCGCCCTCAAAGGCTCCCGCAGCCGTTTCGGTGATTGTTGTGCCTCTATCGGCGCCGGTTCTACTTCTTGATTGAAATTGAAATCTGCGATAGTGCTAATATTGAGGTACGTACCTCAAACTTTGAAGCAGCTCAAATGCGGACAGAGAAGAACAATCGATATGTCAGCAATATCCAGGCGTTTTCGTCTGGTGAAGCTGATGGGAACAACGGGGCAACGTCACAAGGGTGAGGATGATGACGGCGTTTGAACTTGATCCGGAATTTGCAATAACAGATGAGCCATCGCTTCGAGGATTGTTCGAGGCGACCCACGCGCTGGCGATATTGAAGTGTCAGGACACCATTGGCGAGCATGCGCGGGAATTTATCAGACGCTCTCCGTTCCTGTGCATAGGAACGCAGAATCTGGCGGGAAGTGCTGACGTAAGCCCTCGTGGCGACCCTGCGGGGTTCGTCAAGATTCTTGATGAACGCACACTCGCGATACCGGATCGGCCGGGTAACAATCGTCTGGATACGTTGACCAATATCATTGCCAATCCAAGCGTCGGGCTGTTGTTTGTCATACCGGGATTTGACGACACGTTGCGTGTGAACGGGCAGGCAAAGCTCGCAACCGACCCGGAACTTCTGAGAAGCATGAGCATCAATGATCGTGCGCCCAAACTCGCGATTGTCGTCAGGGTGAGTGAGGTTTTCATGCATTGCGCCAAGGCGTTTCGGCGGTCTCATTTGTGGAGCCCGGATCATTTTCAGGATCGCTCCGAGATGCCGTCGCTCATCAAAATCATCCTTGACGAAACGACGGGGGCGCCCAGCAACAAGGATGAGATGCGGAAATTGGATGACGATCTGGAAAAGGACTACCAGAGAACACTTTATTAGCTATTTTCGAGGGGAGGCGGTGCGGCTCCTGTTGTCTGCAGCAGCCCTGAAAGCGATCATGCGCCGAAGCGTTGGATCTTTGCGGACGAAATGGTGCCACAGCGCCGCTGCCACATGAAGAACGACGATAACTGCGGCAAGATAGGCCAGAGTGGCGTGAACCTTAGTCCAGAAGGCCTCGGCTTGGTCGGAGATCGCCATGGGTAGTCCCGGCACGACGACAAGATCGAAGACGTAACTGGGGATCTGCAGAGGAGACGTCGACGCGACGGCCCAACCGGCAAGGGGAACGGCAAGAGTAAGGAACAGCAGTGCGGCGTGAGCCGCCCGTGCGGCCAACCTCGAAGCCATCCCTTCACCATCCAGAGCCCGCGGTTTCCTGCTGAAAACCGACCAGATGAAGCGGGGGGGGGCGAGGGCCAGAACCAGAAACCCAATCGACTTGTGATACTGAAAAAGATTGAACTGAAGCACCGGATCGATGTCGCGGCTCATGAGATATCCCAGCGCAAGCTGCGCGAGGAATAGGAGCGCGATCGTCCAATGGAAAACGATCGCCACCAAACCAAAGGAGGCGGACGTGTTTCGCCATCTCCTTACGCCGCTCGTCGCTCTATCGGAATGCCCCTTGAGATATTGCATCGGCTAACTCAGCTGTTGATAGGTGTCTTTGGCAATAGCGTCCATGCGGTCGGACGGCAGGCTGCCGACCAGAGCGCAGCGGATTGTTTCGTCATCCCAGGACACTGTTTCCAGCGCGTCGACATTGGAGCGCCGCATGGCGGTATCGCTCGTTTCAGCCGCAGCCACGATGTAAAGAGTGACACGCTGCCCACTTTTGTCTTCATACATCAGCTGAGCTGCGGCGCCTTCGGAGCTGGGCAGCACCCGGCCGCCGACAAGGGACAAGCCATGGCGGGTGAGGTCCGGCACGTTCAGTTTACGGTCGAGCCGTTTTGACAGCCATTTCGGCAGACTGGAGGCGTTCTCGGCATCAGCCCGAACTTCGACAGGGTGCAGAACCTCGCTTGCAAACAACTTGTGCGCCTGTGTCGCATCCGCCACGATGGAATGGGCAGGTGCCTCGACCTCCAACACAAGTCCGCGCCCGAACCAGCCACCTGTCAGTCCAACTGCCAGAACGAGAACGGATGCCGCTGCCAGATTGCGCCAATTTGCACGCTCCGATCGCAAGCGCCGCTCCATCCGATAAACATCGAGGCGCTCGGGTAAAACATCGACATCAGCAGGGCGATAGAGAGCCGTAAGTGTCGCATTCTGCCGCTGCCATATCTCGACCTTGCGCGCATCGGCTGGATTGGAGGCGAGGTGGGAGCGAACGGCATCACGTCGCTGGTCTTCGAGCTGCCCGTCGACATAGGATATCAGATCGGCTTCGGTTATCTGCGGCTCGTTGCCAGTCATTTTATCACCTTGAGATTTGGCTGGTCTTCCTGGGTCATGCGGGCCAAGGCTGTTCGGGCGCGCCCCAGACGGGACATCAAAGTACCCAACGGAATTTCCAGAACCTTTGCCGCTTCCGCATAGCTCAGGCCTTCGACGACGACGAGGAGGAGGGCCTCACGGTGCTCGCATGACAGCTTTTCGATGGCACGGGCCATTTCGGCAAGCGCGATCCGGCCCGTCTGCGGCGCCGGCACAAACATCTGTTCGGCAACATCATCAATCGGGATTTGCGAGGGCCGGCGGTTTCTGCCGCGCAGATTGTTGCGGTAAACGTTGACCAGCACCCGGTACAACCATGGACGTAACGGCCCCTGCGGCCGCCACAGCGCCTTTTTGCGGATCGCTCTTTCCAGACAGTCCTGAACGAGATCGTCAGCCGTGTCACGGTCGTGCGTGAGCGCATTCGCGTAACGTCGAAGCGCCGGTATGCAACTTGTGATCTCGTCAAGAAAATCAGGCATGGGTGCTATTCCTTGGCAACGTGCCAGACGCCACCAATACCATCACCCGTGACATCGCCGGGCTTCTTGTCCATCTGCCAATGATACAGCGGCTTTCCATCATGCGACCACTGCATCGTGCCATCCCTGCGGGCGAGTGGTCTGTAGTCGCCATCCGCCTTTTCGGTTTTGGCAGCCGCAAGCGGCGGCCATTTCTTCGCGCAGCCGTCATAGCAGGCTGACGAGCCATCGCCATCATTGTCGAACGTATAAAGGGTCATGCCCTTGGTGTCAGTCAGGATCGTGCCCTTTGCCGTCGCCGTTTCAACCACCGCGCCACCGGCGTATGGTTCGGCAAGCGCGGCAGTGGAGGCGAGCGCGAGAGCGCCTGCCAGAATGAAATGATGTTCACGCATGAGATCGTCCTTTGAGAGGTAACGGTGCGGACACCATGTCCGATACAAGACAGAACACCGGCCAGCGGCAATTAATCCCGTCCCGCCGATTTTTTTGACGTTCCGTCGTTTTTATCTGACGCCCTTCAAATCTATGTCGAAGGCAACCGTGTTCGAATAGAGCGGCACGCCAACGCCCATGCCATAGGGCAGGCGGGGGATATTTCCGGTGACATGGAAGGTGACGGAACCCTTTTGCTGCTCAACGAATGTTGCGTGAAACGTCTCGGCTCTGGAGACGCCTCGGGCCGTGAGCACACCTTCAACCACCGCGCTGCGCGGCCCGTCTTGCGTAACGCGGTTGGAGCGAAACACGATCTGCGGATAGGCGGCGATGTTGAAAACTGCGCTGGACCGCAGGAAATTTTCCACCCGCTCTTGGCCTGTCTTCACGCTGGAAGGGTTCAAACTGATTTCCACATAGGACTTGGACGGTTGGTCCGGATCGATATCGAAGCGGCCGGATATATCGGGAATAGTGCCGTTGATGCCCGGACCGGCAACCTGTGCAATCGAAAATCCGATGTGCGAGGCGGGATCGATACGGTAACGTCCGGCGGCGGACGAAAACGGGCTTGCAGATACAGGCGTGCAGGCCAATGTGGCAATAACGAGCGTGATGGAGTAGAGGTGCTTCACGGCGCAGGCTCCTTCATGAGTACGTGGTCGTACCCGTGAGAACACCGCTGGCCACTATTTAATCCCCATCAGTTCCGACAGATCATCAAAATCTTTGCCGCATCAGCCAATGCATGGGCATTTCGTCAGCGGGGGGCGGGTGAGGGAATGCCTATTCGGCTTTAGCTTCCTCAGCAGGGTGCATAATCTGCCTTGGCAATCAACAGGCATTCCGGGTATGAGATCAAACCCTAAGTGCAGGATAATCCCACGATGACTGCAAACGGCGACGGGCCTCTTTTACAAGGTCAAGGTAGTCTGCCCTGAAGGGTGCAACCAGCTGCTTTTCGAGACCGGCAAGCAGTCCGTGCAGCACAGCGCATTCGGCAGGGCTCTCGAAACAGGACGCGCTTGGCGTGGGAGCGCTGCTCTCTTTGCACCAACGAGAAAGAAGCTCAAAAAGAACCAGAGCTTCGTCTGGAGCAAGGTGGATTTGTGTATGATCGGAAGAAGTTTGTTGTTCGTCTTTCATAACGCGAAACTCGCATGCGCCGCTGACGTCTGCAATAGACCGCTGGCATTCAACGTCGCCAGTTCATTCCGCCGCTTCTATCCGCGCCAGCGCCTTCTGCCTTTTGGCAATCACCTCCTGGTCGTTCATGAAGTCCGTCCGCCGGCCGGGCTTGCGGCCGCGCTTCTGATAACCGTTGCTCTGGCTGCCATCGCGAATGCCGAACATATGATCCGTCTGGCCGGTGCGGCGAGGGCCGCTCTTGCTGCGCTGCTGTTCCCGCCCGGCCTGCATCTCGGCCACGATCAACAGCATGTCGTCCAGCCGCTTGTTCTCGACCACTTCGGATCGGTGCACTGATCGCAACTTATCAAAGGTTCTGTAGGGTAGGGTGAAGCTCTCGTGCATGATCTCGAGGCGACCGTCCGGATAGTCGCAGACGACGACCTTCTTTCCCGCCAGCGCATTGGCCTGTTCTGTTGGATCGAGGATAAATAACACGTCGTACTGTGCACCTGACTTCGGCTGAGGCCAAGCAGCTCAGCGGCCTGGACGACGCACAGGCGCTGATCACGGATCTTCTGAATAACTTCGAGGCGATGCAATTCTTTCTGCGACATGGTGATCAAACAGGACATGACGACTCCGACCGCACATGGTCTCGACCAGGTTGAAGGTCGTCATCCTTGCTCCCAACGTTGGCATTGACCAGAACATCGAGAGGCGAGACTGTCGCATCTCTAACTGGCCCAACTGTCGCATTACTAAATAGCCGCTACATACGATAATCGCATAAGATAGATTATGGAACTTTTTCTGGTTTAAATGTCTTGCGTTTTCAGTCCAAATGACTCTTTAGGCAACCTTCAGAACTCGTTTTGAACCTTATCTGGTTGTCGCGTTATCGCGCTGAGTCGAAGCGTAACGAATCCTTTCTCTCTAAACAAAACACCACTCAATTTCCGCCTCACATTATTGCCTCAAGCGATACTGATGGAGGTCGCTCTTGCTGCGAGTATGCCTTGTCAGTCGATAAGCAGGCTATGATCTTCAACCACATCTACATTGTACGGTTGATCAGTATTGAGCTTGCTGACGTCAATCGGCGCGGCGCACATCGCCGTTTCCTTCAACAGCGAAAATGGCAACAGTAAAACCCATATCTATGACCCAGAACGCCAAGGCGGTCCGCTATTAGAAGAGCCGGTAAGGCGGCGTGACGACGCAACCATCTCTGAGAAGACGTCGTCACCCTCGCCCGTTTCTCGACCTTACACCGAGTGGCGTCAGACCCAACCCTTTACGGTGATATGAACGGCTGCAAACCCTAAGGCGTTTTCCAGGTCTTCAACAGCATTTCCACGAATTTCTCCGCGGCGGGAGATAAGGCACTGCTTCTTCTTTGCACGATACCGATGGTTCGGGAGACCACGGGATTAACGATCGGCCGCGTGACGAGGAAAGGATGGTCATCCTGTGGGGTAGCCAGTCGCGGCAACACGGAAATCCCCAACCCAGCCTCCACCAGGCCAAGCGAGGTATTGAGATGGGTCACCTCATAAAACCAGTTCAGCTTTAGATTGTGCCGCGCGAGTGCGCCATCCAGAAGCGTTCTATTGCCGCTGGAGCGATCGACGACAACCAGCGGGTAAGGCTCCAGTTGATTCCATTGGATCGTTTCGAAAGCCGCCAGAGGGTGGTCTTTCCGCATCGCCAGCACAAATGGGTCATCGATAAGAGGTTCGAATGCCAGGTCTGGATCAGAATTACCCATGAGGTTTATCCCGAACTCCACCTCGCCCCGCGCAACCGCCTGCAGCCCCTCGTTTGCCGTAAGGTCTCTGATACGCAGCCTAATATGCGGATATTGCTTGCTAAATGTTTTGATCACGGTGGGTAGAAAATAAAACGCTGCGGTTGGAACGCAGGCCATCGTGATGAGGCCGCGCCGATGTGCACCATCTTTCATCGCAAAAAGCGATCCGTCGAACTCTTCCAGCATGCGCCGGACAAGCGGCATTACCTCCTGACCCATCGCTGTCGGGGCAACGTGGCGTGTGGTCCTTTCCAGGAGTGGCGCGCCAATGGCCTGTTCCAGTTTCTGGATGCGCCGGGTAAGCGCCGGTTGCGAAATATGCAACGCGTCGGCAGCCCTATGAAAACTTTCAAGCTCAACTACTGCTTGAAATGCTCTTAGATCCAGAATTTCGCAATTGATGCTCATATTGCAATAATACCTCCGAACATTGCATTTAACAGATTAGATTCTTTTGCTCATATTGCAACAACAAGGCGGATTGATCCACCAAATGCAAGATTGAGGCGATAAATGAACGACCTGCTTAAGATACCCTGTGTGCTGATGCGCGGCGGAACATCTCGTGGACCGTTCTTCCTGGCGTCTGACCTTCCGCGTAATCGAGCGGAACGGGATGCGGCACTTTTGTCCATCATGGGTTCCGGTCATCCGCTGCAGATAGACGGGATTGGAGGCGGCAATCCGGTCACCTCGAAAGTGGCGATCATAGGTCCTTCCACCGTCGAAGGTGCAGACATCGACTATCTGTTCGCACAGGTTCGTACCGACAGGCAGTATGTCGACTATTCGCCCAATTGCGGAAATATGCTGGCCGCGGTCGGTCCCTTTGCGATCGAAGCTGGACTTGTAGAGGCTCGGGGAAGCGATACCGTGGTTCGCATCCACAACGTGAACACCGGAAAATTGATCGAGGCAAAGGTGCCGACGCGTGGTCGCGAAGTAATTTATCTCGGAGACGCATCCATCGACGGCGTTCCGGGTCTGGCTGCACCGATCGCCCTGACTTTCGTGGATGCGGCGGGTGCGAAAACCGGAAAACTGTTGCCGACCGGAAACCCTGTCGACACGGTTGAGGGAATAGATGTGACAGCGATAGACTGCGCAATTCCGATGGTCCTAATGCGTGCAGCGGACCTCGGCGTCACGGGATATGAAGATCCGCAGACCCTGACTTCCGATAGCGATCTCATCGAACGATTGACCCGCATTCGCATTCAGGCAGGCAAATTGATGGGGATGGGGGATGTAACGGATATGGTCATACCAAAACCCGTGATCGTAGCGCCGGCCCGCAAGGGAGGCACTCTGTCTGTCCGATACTTCATGCCCAATGAGTGCCACCCTGCCCTGGCAACGACCGGCGCCGTTGGCATAGCAACCGCAGCGATCACGGAAGGCTCCGTGGCATTTGAACAAGCGGGAAATCGATCTGTTCCGACCCAGATCTGCATCGAGCATCCCGCCGGTCGGCTGGACGTGCAACTTGAGATGCGGAACGGAGCAATAACAGCCGGGCTTGTGAGAACGGCCCGCAGACTTTTCGAAGGCTTTGCCTTCGCCAAGCCAAACGCTGCGATTGAAGACGCAGCCTAGACAAAGCCATACTGGCTCAAAACATAGCAAAACTGGGAGGAGACCCTCATGCGTAAATACTTGCTTGCAACAGCGGCGCTCTGTGCGCTGGCAGCGTCGGCAAATGCAGAATCTGTCAGAATGAGTGTTGGTTCGTACAACCTCAACAACCTGCCTTTTCCGGTGGCGGCCAGCCTCGGCTTCTACAAGGACGAGGGCCTTGAGGTGACGACCGAGAACTTTGCCCAAGGCGGTTCGAAAGTCCTGCAGGCGCTCGTCGCAGGGTCCACGGATGTAGCCGTCGGTTTCTACGATCACACGATCCAGATGCAGTCCCAGAACAAGCACGTGGTTGGCTTCGTTCAGCTTGCCCGCAATTCCGGGCTGGTTCTCGCAGGAAAGAACGATACAGACTTCGATCCGGCAAAACCTGAAACCATCAAGGGCAAAAAGGTCGGGATCACCTCGCCCGGGTCTTCGTCCGATTTCTTCATTCGTTATTACATGAAGCAGCACAATCTGAGCGACAACGACATCGCCATCATCGGCGTTGGCTCTGGCGCTGCTGCTGTTGCCGCTCTGCAGCAGGGCAAGATTGACCTGTTGGTCAATTACGATCCGGCTGCGACGATCGTGGTTGAGCGTGGTCTTGGCAAGATCTTGATCGATGCCCGTAGCGATCAGGGCGCCAAGGACGTCTACGGCGGGATCTACCCCACCTCCGTCTTGTATGCGACGCAGGAATACATCGATGCACATCCCGAGGTGATCCAGAAGGTTACCAATGCCACGGTAAAGGCGCTGCATTGGATGAAGGAGCATTCGGCCGAGGAAATTGTTGCAAAGCTTCCTGATGATTTCGTGTCCGGCGACAAACAGACCTACATCAAGGCCGTCGAAGCCGCCAAGGCGATCTTCTCCGAAGATGGAACCTTCAACCAGGCCGATCTGGAAACCCCGTTGGCGGTTTTGAAAAGCTTCAACGACGCAGTCGCGAAGGCCACGATCGATCTCAACACGACCTACACCAACAAGTTCGTCGAGGCTGCGGCTTCGAAGGGCGTAAACTGAGGGTCTTCAATGTCTTTGCCAATTAGAAAGTTAGAACCCGTGGCGGAACTCAATCTTCAGCCAATGGTGGCAATCGAGAACGTAACAATGGCCTTTGGCGCGTTCGTTGCGGTCCAGGATGTGAACCTGAAAGTTGGAGATGGTGAGTTTCTCTCGATTGTCGGCCCAACCGGATGCGGCAAGTCCACCATTCTCAATGCCATCGCGGGCTTGCTGAAACCGGCGCAGGGAAAGGTCTCCATCGATGGTTCGGCCGTGCAGGGCGTGCAGAACAACATTGGATATCTCTTCCAGCAGGATGCGCTGCTTCCCTGGAAAACGGCCTATCAGAATGTCGAGCTTGGCCTGCTGTTCCGCGGCGTATCCGAACATGAGCGCCGTACCAAAGTTCTGGCCTGGCTGGAAAAAGTTGGCCTGAAGGGGTTTGAAGAGCGCTTTCCGCATCAACTTTCAGGCGGACAGCGCAAACGTGTCCAGATGGCGCAGGCGCTTATAACCGAGCCGAAGGTTATCCTGATGGACGAGCCCTTCTCCGCACTCGACATTCACACGCGCCACCTCATGCAGAATGAACTCCTGAGATTGTGGCAAGAGGATCGCCGTGCAGTGGTCATGATCACGCACGATCTCGAAGAGGCGATTGCACTCGGGGACCGGGTTGTCGTCCTTGCGGCCGGCCCCAAGAGCCGGGTTATCGAGAGCTTCCCGGTTGATCTGGAACGGCCCCGCAACGTGGCCGAAATCAAGCTCGATCCGAAATTCATGACCCTATATCGCGATATATGGGCGTCTTTGCGCGGCGAAGTGGAGAAAAGCTATGCAAGCCGTTAATGTTCGCATCATCCAGATCGTGCTTCTGGTCGTGCTCCTGGGTGGGTGGCAACTCGGGGTAAGCTCCGGGGCGATCGACCGCTTCTTCTTCCCGGCACCCATCGACATCGTTAAGCAGGTCACCACCTGGGTTGCCGATGCCGGCTTTTACAAACATGTCGGTATCACCTTGAGTGAAACGGTTCTCGGTTACCTCATCGGTACAGGTCTCGGCGTCGGCGCCGGTGTCTGGCTGGGCCTCAGTCCCTTTGTGGCCCGTGTGTTGGATCCGTTCATCAAGGCCGTGAATGCCATCCCGCGTGTGGTCCTCGCGCCAATTTTCGTCCTTTGGCTGGGGCTTGGCCTCTGGTCAAAGGTCGCTCTTGCGGTCACCCTCGTCTTCTTCGTGACGTTCTTCAACGCCATGCAAGGTGTTCGCGAAGTGAACCCCGTCGTGCTTTCCAACACGCGCATTCTCGGTGCAAAGCGCTCTGATCTCTTGCGTCATGTTTATTTTCCGGCGGCAGCCAGCTGGATTCTGTCGTCGCTGCGCACATCCGTCGGATTTGCGGTGGTTGGCGCGATCATCGGCGAATATCTCGGGTCTTCCGCAGGCCTCGGTTACCTGATCGCCCGTTCTGAAGGTAACTTCGACGCGGTCGGCGTTTTCGCCGGTATCATCATTCTCGCCATTTTTGTTCTCGTCATCGATCTCATTCTCGATGTCGCCGAAAGAAAGCTGATCACCTGGAGGCCGAACGCGGGCGAAGAACGGCCTGCTTGAGGTTTCGACCCAGTCTCACATCAAGCGGGGCGGCCAGTTGGTCGCCCCGTTTTTGTTCTACTGACGTCATCAGGCCGATCTCTCGGCTATCGGACGCCGACAGACCTGCTCACGGACAATATGCAAAAAGATGGTGGATCCCCTACCCTGTAAAACAGGAATAATTCACTTTGTCGTTGGAACCAAATTCCCATTCAAACATTTTAGGGGACCGTTACCTTCAGGACCTTGCATGAAAGATAATGATCTCCTCCGGCAGGATGCCCAAGACGCTGGAGAGCGTCTAGTATCTGGCCACGCTTCTGAAGATCCGTTTGCGGCAGCCTTCAAGGCCACCCGCATGCCCATGATCATCACAAATCCACTCCTCAACGACAATCCAATCATCTTCTGCAATGCTGCTTTCAGCAGATTGACGGGCTATTCCGCCGAAGAGCTGGTTGGTCAAAATTGTCGTCTGCTCCAAGGTCCAGACACGGATCCTGGCTCAGTTACGAAGCTGCGTGAGGCAATCGCAGCCGAGCAGGATTTGGCGATCGACATCCTTAATTATCGCAAGGACGGATCAGAGTTTTGGAATGCTCTCTTCGTAAGTCCTGTTCGCGATGCTGCCGGAACCGTCATCTATTTTTTCGCCTCGCAACTCGACTTCACCGATATCAAGAGCAAGGAAGCCGAACTCGCTCGCGCCCGCCACATCGCGGAGGGAGAGGTGGCGCTGCGAACGGCGGATTTGACTGAGGCATTGCGGGCAAAAACAACCCTCGTCCACGAAGTTGATCATCGCGTAAAAAACAACCTCCTGACAATCGCCTCAATCGTGAAGCTTCAGGCGCGGATGACTGATAACGATGTTGTGGAGCGGACATTGATGTCTGTGCTGAACAGGGTCGAAGCACTCAGCACCGTTCAGCGCAAGCTTCTGAACGATGAAGATGTAGGGCATTTCGATGTCGCAGATTTTGCCAATACATTGATGCTCGATAAGATCGGCGCCTTGAAGCGAACCGACATCATCCTCACCACCGATCTTCACGAGGTTGTGGTTCCGGCGACCAAGGCCTCCCCCCTTGCGTTGATCATCAACGAACTCATCGGCGACGCCATTCGCAGAGGATTGAAGGACCGTGGCGGGCAATTGCACCTGGAGGTCAAGCGCCTCAACGGCCACTTCCTTGTCAGGGTTGCCGATACCGTCACGCCGGGCGAAGTGGACAAGGAAGAAGCAGCCTTTAGCAAAAAGATGCTGGAAGCGTGCGTAAAACAATTGCGTGCTACGATAGTTCGGACGGTTGAAGGTTGCCTCTCGGATGTTCGTGTCACGCTTTCTGTAAAAGACTGAAAGGATCTCCTGTGAAAATCTTGATCGTAGAGGACGAAGCTCTGCTGGCGATGGAACTTGAAAGCGAAGTGGAAGATGCCGGACACGAGATTGTGGGGATCGCTGCCGACAGCAAGGAAGCTATCGAGCTTGCCAATAAGGCACTGCCGCAATTCGCATTTGTAGACATTCAATTGCTGGATGGTCCAACGGGCATAGAAGTCGGCCGATATCTTTCCTCGAGCTCCATCCCCTATGTTTTTGTTTCGGGTAACCTGAAGAGAATACCTGAGGACTTTGCAGGCGCACTTGGAGCGATCGAGAAACCCTACACGATGAACGGTTTGCAAAATGCCTTGCAGTTCATTGAAGGCATCGTTATTGGCGCAGAGCGCTCCGCTACCCCTCCTCCCAGCCTTGTTGTTTCGCCCAAACTGCTTGCCGCCTTGTCGTCTTGACCAACGCCGCCCCTGTGCGGATAAGGATTGACCTTGAATTCACCGTCGGAACGCATTGACGCAGTTCGAAACTCTGGGCTGCTTGATGTCCAGAGCCCACCCGAATTCCAGGATATTATCGAGGTCGTCAAAACCGGCCTGAAATGCCCAGTGGCTTTGATCTCCATTCTGGACGAGCACCGGCAGGTTTTCATCGCTCATGTCGGGTTGCCACCCAAATGGGCTGAAGCAGCGGAAACGCCACTCACGCATTCATTCTGTCAGCATGTGGTTCGCGACAGACAGCCTTTGATTATCGGGGATGCGACGGTTCATGATCTCGTTAGAAATAATCTGGCCATAACCGATCTGGGCGTGATCTCCTACATGGGAGTGCCTGTAACACTCCCTGATGGCATGGTGATCGGCGCGCTCGCAGCAATCGATGGCGAACCACGCACATGGACGGAAAGCGAGCTGCAGTTACTGAACCAGATCGGAAGGGTCGCCTCGAACCAGATTGCGACCTTCCTTTCCGAGCGGCGCTGGGGTGCGCTTTTCCAGCAATTGGAGGAAGGCATCGTCGTAGGCTCGGTGATCCGTGACGTCGACGGAACGATTGTCGATTGGCGGTACGAGACGGTCAATCCCGCATGGAGCACTCTTCTTGGATTACCAGGCGATGATGTGCCTGGTCGAACCATGCGCGAACTCTTTCCAGAATTCGAGAATGAGTGGGTTTCCGATGTGGTGGAGGCCGTCGAGACCCAACAAAGCAAGCGTTTCACCCGCAAGATCGGATCGATGGACCGGTGGTTTGACGGCTATGTTCAAGCCACTGGTGAAGATACGTTCGTCATCATGTTCGTTGAAGTCACTGACCGTATGCAAGCCCAGGAGGCTTTACGCGACAGCGAAACGAAGCTTCGCCTGATCGTCGAAGGCGCCAAAGACTATATTATCATGACGATCGATGAAGACCAGCGCATTACAAGCTGGTTCGGTGGAGCGCAGGAGACATTTGGCTGGTCGGAAGCCGAGATGCTCGGACGGCCGTTTGAGTCGATTTTTACTGAGGAGGACCGGGCAGCGGGCGTTCCTGCGGCTGAAGTGAGCAGAGCCACGTCCGAAGGGGTTGCACCCGACCGCCGATGGCACCTCGCTGCCGATGGCTCCAGCATCTTTTTGGACGGCACGATCCGGCCGATGTCCAACCATTCGTCGCCCAAGGTCCCGGGATATATCAAGGTCGCACGCAACGCCACCGCTCAAAAACTGTCGGAGGACAGGCAGCTTGCATTCCTGGAACTCGGCGAAAAGATCCGCGAGCTGGATACTGTTGCGGAAGTGGCATTTGCCGCCGCCGAGATTTTGGCACGGAGTCTGAGAGGCGCGACGCGGGCGGGCTACGGCATCGTTGACCCTATCGCCGAGACGGTGCAGATGCTTCCCGACTGGTGTGCGGAGGGAATGTTCACCGTCGCGGGGCTCCATCATTTCAGGAATTACGGATCCTACATCCAGGATTTGAAGCGCGGCGAGACGGTCATCATACCCGATGTGGCGACAGATCCGAGAACCTCCGCTTCAGCCGAGCTTCTACACTCATTAGGCATCTCCGTCCTCGTGAATGTGCCAATCATCGAAAGAGGTGCATTCGCGGGGGTCATGTTCGTACACTACGACAAGCCGCATGAATTCTCGTCCGAGGAGCGTGATTTTGTGCGTGCGATAGCGGACCGTACGCGTGAGGCGATCTCCAGGATTCGGGCCGAGCAGGAACAGCAGGTTCTCAATCACGAGATCAGCCACCGGCTCAAGAACACGATGGCCATGGTTCAGGCGATTGCGACACAGACGCTTCGCCCCGTCACCGACAGAGCCCCTGTCGAAGCCTTCACGAGCAGATTGCGCGCGCTTTCCAATGCGCATGAGGTTCTCCTGAACCAGGACTGGTCGTCGGCGCGCATGGTGGCAGTGATCGATTCCGTGCTTCGCCAACTTTCTCTTCCCGAGCGATACCGCATATCGGGCACCGACATGGAAATCGGGCCCAGGACTGCACTGTCGCTGGCTCTCCTGATGCACGAGCTTGGCACAAACGCCTTGAAATATGGAGCCTGGTCTTCTGATGCCGGAACCGTCGTTATTTCATGGACGATAGAAGATGCAGGCGGCGAGAACGCGCTTGTTCTGGAATGGAAGGAGCAGGACGGCCCGCCGGTGACCGCTCCATCGGGTAAAGGTTTCGGATCGAAGCTCATCCAGCTTGGTCTGATGGGTACAGGCGGTGTCGAGGTCAATTTTGACCCTGACGGCCTGCGGGTAACGATGCAGGGACTGGTTTCCCATTTGAGACAGTCATGATGACCGTGACCTCGAATGCTGCCGATGTGGCAACAATACTCGTCGTCGAGGATGAGCCGCTGCTACGCCTTGCCGCCGTGGATCTGGTTGAAACCGCAGGATACACAGCGCTTGCTGCGGCAGATGCTACGGAGGCGGTTAATATCCTTGAGGCACGCGCAGACATTCGGATCGTCTTCACTGATATCGATATGCCACGCGGCGTCGACGGCCTGCAACTGGCAGCCATTATTCGTGACAGGTGGCCCCCTATTAAAGTTATCCTGGTTTCCGGCCATCTCGAAGATCCCGGTCATATGATCGCGGCTGATACGGCTTTCTTTACGAAACCTTACTGCGAAGAGCAGATCGTGGAGACGATAAGACAGATGCTGCGGTAGCCGAGAATTTTTGCGGCTACCGGCATTCACCGCTCCGCTTGAAATTTGGAGATGGTGACAGAGTCGGATAAGGCTTGGCAGTCGATCTGCCGACTGATTGCCGCTGGTCCCTGAGGTTGGAATTGACGGATAAATTACCTGCTGAACTTGATGGTTTGCATCGCAATACCTTTGAATATTTCTGGTCCGGGAGCCATCCGGAGAGTGGCCTACCGCGGGATCGTATGCGATCCGATGGTCTTGCGATCCATGAGATCGCGTCGGTCTCCGGGATCGGGTTTGGTTTTCTTTCGCTCATTGTTGGTGTCCGCCGTTCTTGGATAACCGAACAGGAAGCCATCGCCCGGGCGAGCCGGATGTTGAGATCGCTGGCAAGTGTGAAGCGTTTTCATGGCGCCTTCCCTCACTTTATCGACGCGTCCAGCGGAAGAACGATACCCTTCGCGAAATTCGACGACGGCGGAGATCTCGTTGAAACCGCTCTTCTGGTTCAGGCGCTGATCTGCGTCAGGCAGTTTTTTGGCGCGCAGACATCCTCCCAAATCGATTTACGCCGGTCCATAAATGAAATCGTCGAGACGGTGGAGTGGGGCTGGTTTACCAGGGGAAAGCCCGGGCCGCTGTTCTGGCATTGGAGCCGTCGGTATGCCTGGGCGAAAAACTTGCCGATTGTGGGCTGGAACGAGGCCCTTGTCTGTTATGTGCTCGCGGCAGGATCAACGACGCATGCAATCAGCGCCGAGTCTTATCATTCCGGATGGGCAAGCGATGGCGAAATCCGGAACGGATCGATGTATCTCGGTGTTCGGCTGCCGCTTGGCCAGCCGTATGGAGGACCGCTTTTCCTTTCGCACTATTCCTTCTGCACACTCGATCCGCGCGGTCTCGGCGATGTTTATTGTCACGACTATCTCGATCAGGTTCACGCGCATTGCATGATCAATTACCGCTACTGCCACACGCGCTACCCAAGTGAGGCCGGGTGGGGTCTGTCTGCGTGTGATGGGCCAAAGGGCTATGTCGTAAATTCTCCGACCGACGATGACGGCATCATTGCGACAACGGCAGCCCTCTCTAGCATGCCCTTCTTTTCTCATCGCTCACGCGAGGCGGCGTTGCGTTTTCTGCAATGGAACAATGGTGCACTCATCGGCCGCTTTGGCCTCATGGATTCATTCCAGCCCTCAACCGGCTGGGTGTCCGGAACGCATCTTGCGATCAATCAAGGGCCTGTTGTTGCGATGATGGAAAACTATCGCAGCGGCCTGATCTGGGATTTATTCATGAACGCACCGGAGGTGAAAAACGGCTTGGCCAAACTGGGCTTCCATCAGGACAGGTCTTTCGAAAAGTCTGGCCTGCAGGAAGGACGGACCGACCCCTGAGAACCGGTGTTTGAGTAGCGCAAATGCATCCTTGAAGACAACGCCGGAAGGCCTTGGCAATTCCTTGGCAAGGCCTTCGGCGCGCAGGATATGCTGGGGTAAAGTCGTGGTCATCGTCTCAAAACTGCAGGAGTTTTGATGTTCGATAAACGGCGTGCTGTCATTCGGCTGGTTTCGAAGACGCGCTTTCGATATAGGCGATAAGATTATCCAGTTCTTCCGGTTTGCTGATGCCCGCCAAGGCCATCTTGTTTCCGGGGATTTTCTTCTTGGGAGCGCTGAGAAAGTCTCGCAGTTCCTCCGGTGTCCACACCATCCCTTCCCCGCCTGCTTTTTTCATCGCATTCGAGTAATTATAGTCCGGATCGCCGCCCGCAGTGCGGCCGATGATCCCGTTAAGCTGCGGGCCGACCTTGTTTTTCGCGCCCTCGCCGATGGCGTGACAGGCGGAACAGCGCTTGAAGGCCGCCTCCCCCTTGGCAACATCGCCCTCTGAAAAAGCGGGAATGGCGCTTGCTGCCAGCATTGCCGCCGTGATGATCATTCTCTTGCGCATCGTGTCATCCTTGTTCTGCCGTATGAACGCGCCCGCCTGCGAATGCAGGCGGGCGGCTTGTTCTCAATTCAGGTCGTGCCCCAGGCGGGCGTACCCTTCTTGTAGGGAACGCAGGTCTCAAAGCCGCCGGGGATTTCGTCGTAAACGAGAACCTCGGTGGCGCCGATCTTCGAGGTGAAGAAACCGAGCAGCGTCAGCTGCTTGACGAGTGTGAAGGGATGCGGTGCGGTCGGTGTCTGTTCCGCCCGGGCGTGTTTGTCCAGCGCAGAAATCAGCGTCTGCCGCTCCTGCGACGTCAGCTCCAGAAACGCCTTCTTGTATTCCGTCCGGCTGCGGTTTTCGATGTCAGCCATAGCGGAGAGGAAGAGTTTCCGCTGTTCGCCCGTGTAACAATCCGCCGCATAGACTGCCATGAATGCGCCAACGGCAGCGTCCTTCGCACCCGGGGTGGATGTGCGAGGGATAATCGTTTCAGCCACCTCGTCCAGAAGCCGGATTTCCTCCGGGCTGAACACGTGGACGTCGCCGGAGGGCTTGGCGGCGTTTTCCGCCGCAGTGACCACGTCAGCGCCGATCAGCGGAAGACCGGAGGCAATGGCTATCAGTTTCAGCAGTTCACGTCTGTTCATCACAGATTCCCCTTCTTGCGTTCGGAAACGGCAAATTCCGCGGCACGCGCCGTCAGCGCCATGTAGGTAAGCGACGGGTTGACGCAGGAGGCCGAAGTCATGCAGGCACCGTCAGTAACAAAGACGTTCGGCGCATCCCAGACCTGGTTGTTGCCATTGAGCACGGAAGTTTTGGGGTCGCGTCCCATGCGAGCCGTACCCATTTCATGGATGCCCATGCCCGGCGCATAGCTGCCCCTCGACGGTTTGACGTTCTTGATGCCGACCGCTTCGAACATCTCGACTGCGTCATTGACCATGTCTTCGCGCATATCGAGTTCGTTCTGCTTCATCTCGACATTCATCGACAGGACCGGCAGGCCCCATTTGTCCTTCTTGTCGTGGTCCAGCTTCACGCGGTTCTCGTGATAAGGCAGCATTTCACCGAAGGCAGTCATGCCGATAGTCCAGGCGCCCGGCTGGGTCAGCGCTTCCTTGTAGTCGGCTCCGATGTTGAGTTCGGCGATTTCCCGTTCCCAGCGCGAACGGCTGGCGGATCCCTGATAACCGAAACCGCGCAGATAGCTCCGCTTGTCGTCGCCGGTGTTGCGGAAACGGGGAATATAGAATCCCGCCGGGCGGCGGCCCTTGAAATAAAACTCTTCGAAACCTTCCACCTCGCCGGTGGCGCCCATGCGGAAATGGTGGTCCATCACATTGTGGCCGAGTTCGCCCGAGCTGCTGCCGAGCCCTCCCTCCCACACGTCTGTGGCCGAGTTCATCAGAACCCAGGTCGAGTTGAGCGTCGAAGCGTTGAGGAAGATCACATCGGCGGTGTATTCATAGGTCAGGTTCGTTTCGGCATCGATGATTTCGACACCGCGCGCCTTCTTCTTGTCCTTGTCGTAAAGGATTTCCTTGACGATGGAGAAAGGCCGGAGCGTAAGATTTCCGGTGGCGACTGCCGCCGGCAGGGTCGATGACTGCGTGCTGAAATAGCCGCCGAAAGGACAGCCCAACCGGCACTTGTTGCGGAACTGGCAGCGCGTGCGCTCCTGATCGGGAAGTTCCTGGGTGATGTTGGCGCAGCGCGAATTGATGAGGTGTCGCGTGCCTTTAAAGGCGGTTTTCAACCGGCGTGCCACATCCTCTTCAACGCAATTCAGCGGAATAGGCGGCAGGAATTCACCATCAGGAAGAATGTCCAGGCCTTCGCGGCTGCCGGAAATGCCGGCGAAACGCTCGACGTAATCATACCAGGGAGCAATGTCCTGATAACGGATCGGCCAGTCAACGGCGATCCCTTCTTTGGCATTGGCCTCGAAATCGGTCTGCGACCAGCGGTAGGTCTGGCGTCCCCACAGCAGCGAACGGCCGCCGACGTGATAACCACGGAACCAGTCGAAACGCTTTTCTTCGACATAGGGCGTTTCCTGCTCGTCGGCCCACATGCCGAGCGTGGCCTCTTCCAGCAGATAGTCGCGGCTGAGCACCGGATACTTCGCCTTCATCTCCTGCGTGGCGCGGTTGCGATGGGGATAGTCCCAGGCTTCCTTGTCGGCATTCTGATAGTCGGTAATGTGCTCGATGTTTCTGCCGCGCTCCAGCAGCAGAACCTTCAGGCCTTTTTCCGTGAGTTCCTTTGCAGCCCAGCCTCCACTTATGCCTGAACCGACAACAATCGCATCATAATGATTGTCCGCCATGATAACTCCTCCGATTGGTACTTGGGTAAAAAGTCGACGAGACAATGCGCTCCCCGTCGCAACGCGGCGGAAACTTCATCATGCGTCTGTCGAACCTTATGCGCCCCGGCGAAACCGGCCGCCGGGGTGCGGTTCTGGTTTTACTGGTAGTGTTTACTGAATGGTCGGCAGGCGCTCGCTCAGGAACGCGTTGCCCTTGGTCACGACCGCTTCGGCATCGAGCGGAAGGTCGTGTTCAAGGATGAACCATTGTGCACCGGCATGTTTGGCCGCCGGCAGGATCGTCTTCCAGTCGAGAACGCCGGTGCCAATCGTTGCAAAGCCGCGCTCGTTTTCGGCCGTGCCGGCCGGTGCATTGTCCTTGGCGTGGATTGCAAAAACCCGACCGTTCAGAGTGCCGAGGAACTCAGCCGGATCATTGCCGCTGCGCGCCACCCAGGCGACGTCGAGTTCGCTCTGCAGTTTCGGGCCCGCGGCATCGAGCAGCAGTTCAAGCGCCGTCTTGCCGTCGAACTTGACCATTTCAAAATCATGGTTGTGATAGGCCATGGAGAGGCCAGCCGCGGAAAGCTTGTCGGCATATCCGCCAAGTTCCTTGCCGAAGGCTGTCCAGCCTGCGGCGTCCTTGGGGCGGTCTTCGGGCTTGAGGAACGGCACGGTCACGACCGGATTGCCGACAGCCTTCTGCTCGGTGATGACATCGTCGAGATTGCCGCGAAGCTTGTCGATCGGCACATGCGAGGAAATGACCTTGATCTTGTGCTTTTCCAGAAGCGCGTTCAGCTCGCTGGCGCTGACCTTCTGCATATCCACCGTTTCCACGGCGGAAACGCCCGCGCGGTTGAGGATGGCAAGCTGCTCCTCAAGCGTTCCGGCGTTGCGCAGTGTGTACATCTGCGCGGCAATCGGCAGCGTCTTGCTGTCATCGGCAAAAACCGGATTTGCGATACCGGCCGCCAGTCCGACGACGAATGCCATCTTTGCGAATTTTGACTTGAACGTTTTCAAACGCGTGACTCCCTTTCCGTTTGATCAATATGACGACACGCCTGCCCGTGCTCTTCCGAACAATCAGTCGGGTAATGCTGGGCACAACCTCCGATGCCCTGCGTCGTCAGTCCCCGATATCCAGTGATCTATATGTCGATCTCTACCCAGGACGAGGTCAGGCTGGACCGCACGGCCGCATCGATGAATGCGAGACCCGCAAGGCCGTCCTCTATGCCGGGATAAATCACATCCCCGGCGGCTGCTTTTCCCTCCCTTTTTGCGATGATTGCGTCTGCGGCTTCACGGTAGATCGTCGCAAAACCCTCGAGATATCCCTCCGGGTGCCCTGATGGCACACGGCTGACGCGGTTGGCGGCAGCGCCTGCGCCCGCGCCATTGCGCGTAATCAGCCGCTTGGGCTCGCCGTAAGGTGTGAACCACAGCTCGTCCGGCACGCGGTGGTGCCATTCAAGGCCGCCCTTATCGCCATAGACCCTGAGCGACAGGGCGTTTTCATTGCCGACAGCGATCTGGCTTGCCCAGAGCATGCCCTTCGCGCCGCTTTCGTAACGCAGCAGAATATTGGCGCTGTCATCCAGCTGCCTGCCCGGAACGAAGGAAGTGAGATCTGCGTAGAGGCTCGCGGGAATTTCACCGGTCACGAAGGCGGCGGCGTTGAAAGCGTGGGTGCCGATGTCGCCGATTGCCCCGCCCGCGCCCGAGCGGCTCGGATCGGTGCGCCATTCCGCTCCCTTTGCGCCGGTCTTTTCAACCGCTTCGGTCAGCCAGTCCTGCGCATATTCGGCCTGGACATGGCGCAGCTTGCCTATGGCACCGTTGGCAACCATCTCCCGCATCTGCCGCAACATGGCATAGCCGGTGTAATTATGCGTGAGGATGAACAGCCTGTCGGATGCCCTCACGATATTCGCCAGCTCCTTGGCCTCCTCCAGCGTCGCTGTGACGGGCTTGTCGCAGATGACGTGGATGCCAGATTCGAGAAAGACCTTGGACGGGGCGAAATGCAGGTGATTGGGAGTGACGATGGCGACCGCCTCGATACCGTCTTCACGACCGGCCTCGGCCGACGCCATCTCCTCAAAAGAAGCGTAGGACCGCTCGGGCGCAATGCCGAGCAGGGTTGCCGAAGCGCTGGCGCGTGCCGGGTCGGAGGAAAGCGCACCGGCGACCAATTCGTAACGGTCGTCGAGCCGCGCGGCGATACGATGCACCGCGCCGATAAAGGCACCCTGACCGCCACCCACCATGCCGAGACGAATGCGGCGGCTATTAAATCTTGCTGTTGCGGAGGACATGTCTATCCCTTTCAAAGCCCGAGAAGGCGACGGTTGGCGGCATCATCGACGCCGCTTTTGGCGAAATCGTCGAAAGCCCGCTCAGTCACGCGGATGATGTGATTTTCAATGAAGCCAACACCTTCACGCGCCCCGTCCTCCGGGTGTTTCAGCGCGCATTCCCATTCCAGCACGGCCCATCCTTCGAAGTCGTATTGGGTGAGCTTGGAAAACACCGCGCCGAAATCGACATGCCCGTCGCCGAGTGAGCGAAAGCGCCCCGGCCGGTCGACCCAGCCTTGATAACCGCCATAGACGCCGGACCGGCCGGTCGGATTGAACTCGGCATCCTTGACGTGAAAGGCCCGGATGCGCTCGTGGTAGATATCGATGAAATCAAGATAATCCATCGCCTGAAGCACGAAGTGCGAGGGATCATAAAGGATGTTGGCGCGCGAATGATTGCCGGTGGCTTCGAGAAAACGCTCGAAGGTAATGCCGTCATGCAGGTCTTCGCCGGGATGCAGCTCGTAGCAGAGATCGACGCCATTCTCCTCGAATGTATCGAGAATGGGCGTCCAGCGCTTGCCGAGTTCAGCAAAGGCCATTTCGACAAGACCTGCGGGGCGCTGCGGCCACGGATAAACGAAAGGCCACGCCAGCGCGCCGGAAAAACTCGCATGGCTCTTGAGGCCCAGATGCTGCGAGGCTTTCGCCGCGCACTTCAGCTGGTTGACCGCCCATTCCTGACGCGCCTGCGGTTTGCCGCGCAGTTCGGCGGGCGCAAAACCGTCGAACATCTCGTCATAGGCAGGATGAACAGCGACGAGCTGACCCTGAATATGGGTTGAAAGCTCGGTGATCTCGATGCCTGTCTCGGCCAGACGTCCCTTGATATCATCGCAATAAGCCTTGGAAGCGGCAGCTTTCTCAAGATCGAAGAGCTTGGGATCGGTCGGCACCTGAATGCCCTTGTAACCAAGGGAAGCCGCCCATTGGCCGAGATTGTCGAGCGTGTCGAAGGGTGCCTTGTCCCCGACAAATTGCGCGAGGAAAATCGCCGGGCCTTTGATCGTCTTCATGTCCTTACACTCCTTGCATTCACAGTCTGGCCGCTACCGGTGCGGCGAACGGCAGGGCGCGACCGAGCCGCGCACCACCAGTTCCGTATCCAGCACGATGGTTTCGGCCGTGCGTTTGCCATTAAGCCGGTCGACCATCAGCGCCATGGCTTTGCGGCCCATTTCCTGCCGGGGCTGGCGCACTGTAGTTAGCGGTGGTTCGAAAGCATTGGCGAAAATTATATCGTCGAAGCCAATAACCGAGACATCGGTCGGCACGGACAGCCCGCGCCCGCGCAGCTCGCTGATCGCGCCAATCGCCATCTGGTCGCTCGAGGCGAAGATGGCGGTGAAGGAAATGCCGTTTTCGAGAAGTCCGGCAATCGCCTGTCTACCGGCTTCGATGCTGTAATCGCCTGTCACGACGAGTTCATCCGCGTAACCGATACCCGCTTCCTCAAGCGCGTCGCGGTAGCCCTCGAAACGCTCCTGTGCCAGACTTTCCGGAAAAGGTCCGGCGAGATGTGCGATCTTCGTGTGCCCTGCTTCGATCAGATGATGCACGGCGTTTTTGGACGCGGCGCGGTTATCGACCTTGACGGTGGGCAGCGCGATGCCTGGCACGGTTTCCGAAGCGATGACGATCGGCGGCAGCGCGTCACCCTGACCGAGAAGCTCTGAAGGAAACTGGCCGGTCATCAGGATGAGGCCGTCAGCATGTTTCTGCCTGACCATGTCGATATGTGTCGCCACGCGGTTTTCGTCGTTACGGGCGTCGCCCATGAGCACCTTGAAGCCCGCCTCCCCCGCCGCTTCCTCCACGCCCTTGTAGATCTCGAGATAAAACGGGTTGCCGATATCGCGAACGAGAAGAATGACGGTATTGTTGGATTGACGCCTGAAGCTTGCGGCCTGGGCGTTGGGAACAAAGTTTGCCTGCCTGACGGCATCGAAAACCTTCTTCCTCGTTTCCGGGCGGACTTTGTCGGGTTGTTGCAGCGCCCGTGACACGGTCGCAATTGAAACGCCCGCGAGAGCTGCAACTTCCCTGATATTCGAACCTTGGTCTTTGCTCATCTGTCACACACGCAACTGCTTTTGGCGGCCATAAAGCAGCATCAGCGCAAGTAACGTGACACCGAATATGATCTGCCGGGCCCATACATCGAGGTTGAGCGTTATCAGTACGCTTTGCAGAATGGTGAGCGCAACTGCCCCGGCCATGGTTCCGATATATCCGCCCGCACCACCGGCAAGCGAAGTGCCGCCGATGACAACAGCGATGATCGATGGAAGGACATATTGGTCGCCGACAGAAATGAAGGAGGTGCCGGTATAACCGATCACGCAGACCCCGGTCAGACCGGCAAACAGGCCGGACAGGCCGTAAAGCAGCGTGCGGATCAAAGACACGGGCAATCCGACCAAGGTCGCCGCCCGCTCGTTGGAGCCGATGGCGTAAATGGAGAAGCCGAAGGCCGTGCGGCGCAGCACGAACAGCATGATCGCGGCAATGCCAAGCCAGACGAAGAGGACGCCGGGAATACCGAAAACGAGAGGCCGGTTGATGAAACCCGCCAGAAGCGGCGCCGCCGCACCTGATGGAACGCCCTGCGAATAGACCACAAGCCCGCCCTGGATCACCGCTGTCATGCCCAGTGTCATGACCAGCGGCGGAATGCGAACGAAGGTGATGCCGAGGCCATTGATGAGGCCGATCAGGAAGGGAATGCCACCTGCGACCAGTATGGCGAGCGGTATTCCGACATTCTGTCCGTTCATCATGTTGCCGGCAAGGACCGCGCCGAGCGAGATCATCGCGCCGACGGAAAGATCGATGCCTTCGCGTCCGCCGAGGATCACAAGATTTTGGCCCGCCGCGACGATGCCGAGAATGGCGGCGATCGTCAGCAGCCGCACGATCTGCGACCCCTGTGCGAAGCCGGGCGACAACAGTTCGCCGACCAGCAGCAGGAAGACTGACGCGCCAATCGCAATGGTCAGCGGATCGGTGATGATGGATTTGATTTTCAAACCGGAATTTGTCATCTCAACGCCTCGTCACCAGAACGCCGCCGGCAAGTGCCGTCAGCACGATCAACCCCTGCACCAATGTCTGGTACTCGAAGGGCAAGCCCGCAAAGAAAATCACATTGCCGATCATGCCCAGCACCAGCGCGCCGGCGATCGATCCTGTCGAGCTGCCGAAGCCGCCGGAAAGTGCTGTGCCGCCAAGAACGACCGCCGAAATGGAGGAGAGCGCCAGGCTTGCACCGAGCAAGGGGTCGCCGGAGGCGGTCTCGCCCGTCAGGCACAGCGCTGCGAGCGCTGAAAACAGACCGGAAATCATGTAGGCGCCAATGCGAATGCCGGAGAGGCGCAGGCCCGTCTGGAAAGCGCCCGTGCGATTGCCGCCCACGGCCAACAAATGCACGTGAAACGGAATGCGCGACACAACGAGCGTAAAGGCAATACCAGCCAACAGCATCCACAGCACGAAAGGCAAACCGATGAAGCTGCCGGAATAGGTCTGCCAATAGGCTTCGGGCACGGGAAGACCGGCCTGCGGCAGAACCCAGATCGCCAGACCGGCGAAGATGATGCCCGTCGCGAAGGTGGTGACGATGGGCTGGAAACGCAGGCCGGATATGAACAGGCCGTTGACCAGCCCACAGATCAGTCCGACCGCAACACCCGCTCCCATACCTGCAACGACGGCACCTGCCGTTCCGCCAAGTGCAGCGATGACGCTGACGGTAACGACATTGGCGAGCGCTACGATGCTTCCGACCGACAGATCTATATCCCCCGCCAGAATGACATAGGTCTGGCCGATGGCGACCAGGATCAGGGGAAGAAATGTCGTCAGGTTCGACTGCAATACGGCCGGCTGCACGAAAGACGGCTGCAGAAACGTGTTGACGCCGATGAGAACGGCCAGAACCACAAGAGTTATGATCCAGGGTTGCTTGCGCACAAAACCGAGGGAATTCATGCGGCGTCTCCATAGGCGGCGCGGGTCATGTTGACGGATGTCATGTCGGCTCCGGTCAGCTCCGCAGAAATGCGTCCGCCGTTGAACACGAGAATGCGGTCGGCATATTCGAGGATTTCCGCATCTTCCGAGGAATAAAGAAGAATGGTCGCGCCCGCGTCAGCCTGCTGGCGCATCAGCGCGAAGAGATCGGCCTTGGCGCCAAGATCGATACCCTTGGTCGGATCATCGAGCAGCAGCAGTTTCGGCGCGGTGGCAAGCCAGCGGGAAATGAAGATTTTCTGCTGGTTGCCGCCTGAGAGCGTGCCGATAGGCATATCCATGCCGGCAAACTTCGTCTTCATGTCGTCCGCGACCTTCTGCACTCGCGGCTTCAGCGTCGCGGGCCGGACCAGTCTCATCTTTTCGCGCACCATCAGAGCTGCAACAAGATTTTCGAAGATCGACCGGCCCTGAAGCGAGGCATCACGCCCGCGGTCGCCCGATACATAGGCAAAACCGTTATGAACCGCCTGCGAAGGCTTGCCGATGGCGACATCACGGCTCTCGAACTGGATTTGCCCGGCGGCAAAGGGGCTTGCGCCGAACAGGCCCTTCAGCAAGGCCGACTGGCCCTGCCCCTGCAATCCCGCCAAACCGACGATTTCACCCGGATAGGCTTCAAGACTGACACCGCGAACACCCTCGCCCGCAACGTCCGTCACCTTCAGGCTGGGCGCTGCACCTGCGCGTCCCTGCTGGCGGGCAGGCGCGGCGCGGACATCGCCGACCATGTCATGTACCACGGCCTCGCGGGTGGTAGCGGCGGTGTCGAGTTCCGAAATGGTCGCACCGTTACGCATGACGGTGATGCGGTCGCAGACAGCAAAAACCTCATCGAGCCGGTGGGAAATCATGATGGTGGAGATACCGTCCGCCTTCTTGGCTCTGAGTATCTCAAAAAAACGCTCGGACTGGCGGCCATCAAGTGCCGCCGTTGCCTCATCCATGATCATGAGGCTGGCATTCTGGGCGAAAACTTTCAGGATTTCGACGAGCTGGCGCTGATCGGGCGGCAGATTGCCGACGATCGCATCCGGCTCCAGACCGGTGCCGGCAACACCGTCAAACAGCGCGATCAGCCTGCGCACCTCGGCTTTCAGGGCCTTGCTGTCGACAAAAACGCCGCGCTTCGGTTCGCGACCGAGAAAAATATTGTCAGCGACGGAAAGCTGCGGAATGAGGCTTAGCTCCTGATAAAACAGCGCAATGCCGGCATTTTCGGCGTCACGCGGGCTTTTGAAGCGCACGTTTTCGCCCTTGAACCGGATGGTGCCGCTGGTCGGCGCGACCGCACCTGCAACGATCTTGCACAGCGTGCTCTTGCCGCAACCATTCGCACCGAGCAGCGCGTGAATTTCACCGCGACCAACGGTCAGCCTGCCGTCGGAAAGCGCACGCACGGCGCCAAAATTCTTCTGTATGCCGGCCGCTTCCAGAGCGTTCGCCATCGCATGTCCCCGAATTTTACTTGTCATTGTGCTTCGTCACTGGCGGACGCGCGCAATACGCGGTCCACATTCGAATTTCAGGTTTCGGGCTGGCGTTTGCGGCCAGCCCGAGACTGATCTTACTTGAAGAACTCGCCAGCCTGTTCCGGCGTCACGGTTGCCGTGACGGACCAATAGCCCGGCTTACCTTCGGCGGACTTGATGTTGTCCGCGAGGTTGTCGTTGCTGACGAAGGGGATCGGAATATAGATGGCGTTGCCGTAGGTACCGCCGAAAATGCCGTCCTTGAATTCCTTGCCCTGCAGCTTCAGAACCGCAACGTTGAGCGCGCTGGCCATGACACCCGGAGGATTGACGGAGGCGCCGGAGTTGAACTTTTCCTTCTCCCAGCGCGTCATGAAGTCCTTGCGGATTTCACCTGTCGCGGCGATGTCCTTGGTCTTGCCGGCGGCTTCGATTGCGCGCCATGCGCCGTCGGCCATGCCGTCCTGCACCCACACACCGCTGATATCGGGATACGTGGCGAGAAGGTTTTGCATCGCCTGCTGGCCCTGCGCCTGATCCCAGCTCGCATTGGCTTCGTTCAGCACCTTGATATCAGGATATTTCTTGAACACTTCGCGGTAACCGGCGACGCGGGCTTCGTTGGCGGGATTGCCGGCGATACCGTTGATCGCGACGACGCTTCCCTTGCCCTTCAGCGAATCCGCAAGCCACTGTGCGGACTGTGCCGCCCAGGCCTTCTGGTCGATGCCGACATAGATCGCGTCCTTAGAAGACACTTCCGCGTCGGTTGCGATGACGAGAATGTTGCGTGCCTTCGCCTGAGCGAAGATCGGATCAAAGGCAGTCGGGCTGCCCGGATTGATGAGGATCGCATCAACGCCCTGGTTCATGAAATTGCGGATATGGCCGATCTGCCCCTGCACATCGACATTACCGCTCTGAACGACGACTTCGACCTTCACGCCCTTTTCGCCCCACGCCTTTGCGGCAGCCTGAGCTTCCTCGATCATCTGCGTGCGCCACTCGCTGCCGACGAAAGAATTGGAAAGACCGATCTTGAAGCTCTGTTCCTGAGCATGCACGGACGTGCCCGCCGCCAGCACCATAGCGGCAGCAGCCATCAAATGTTTAAACATGAAAATTTGCTCCTCCAAGCACGGTTTTTAACCGATGAAACCGTTTACATGAGGAAATGTAACCGGTTTCATAAATGAGTCAACCCAGCTGGGATTTTTTATGCTCTCGTTGCCACAACGAATTGCCGAGCCTTGGCGGAGAGATGGGACGGCAATTTAAGGAGGAACAGCGGCACCATACTGGCGTGGATTGCAGGGCTGATAACGCCCCAATTTTGTTCATGCACGGACAGCTTGAAGCTCCGCTACTTCAACAAGAACAAGCTGCTGGCGGGCGTCTATAGACCGGTTGGCGTGAGACTAATTGCCCCCATCCACCATCTTGGCACGGGCCAAAGCATCCGCGAGATCGTTCCCGGCTATACCGGAATGTCCCTTGCACCACGCTATCTCGACGTTCGGATTACAAAGGAGCAAACGATCCACATTCTGCCACAGACCGTCATCTGGTATCTGTCGTTTGCGTTTTCGCGAATCTGGATTGATGCGTTTCCACCCGTTGCTCCGCCAGATTTCGCGCCAGCGATGGCAACCTTCCATCACGTGAGCGGAGTCTGTCCAGAGCTTGGCTGGCCGGCCTGGAGCCTGTGCATCGAGCCATAAAAGTGCATTCATGACCGCCATGACTTCAAACGAATTGTTCGTAAGTCCGATTTCCGTTCCTCGCGCAGCATGGATCTGCCGCTCGGTTTCAAACACGATGAACGCCCAGCTTCCCGATAATGCAACGGGGTCGTACGAACCATCCGCGTAGATGACGAGTGGAGCAGTCATGGAGCTCGTTTCCTTGCGTCAAAGGCGCTTGGAAAGAATGACAGCGCTTTCGGGTGTTTTCTGTAGATAGCTTGTACAATCATCTTATTCGAGTCAGATTCACGTCCAGGGATGAAACATGGTCTTCAAACGCATCGTCGCAGGAATAGTCGATCTCATCTTGCTCATCAGTGTGGCGTTTGCACCGACATTCATCGCCGCAGAGTGGCTACCGCAATATATGGACGCTCCAGCGGGGCAACCGCCGACACCTCTGATGGGCGTAACGCTTTTATGGCTGGCATCCGTGTTGTTTTGCTATTTCCCGGCCTTCGAAAGCAGCGCCTTCATGGCAACTCCCGGAAAACTGCTAATGCGATTAAAGGTCGTCCGGCGCACCGGCGAAAGACTGACTTTTACGCAAGCGCTCTATCGCATGGTCTTCGGCCCGCTCGCAATATGGTTTCTGCCCTGGTACCGCGACCATTTCTCGGGTGGTGCTATTGTAAAGGACCGCTGAGTTTGTGGTTGTGTGATTTCACATTCGGCCCCTCACCTTTCCCGTTTCCCATTACCAGTCCCGTTTCAAGGACGGCGGCAGGTCAGGATGAAACGACGGTAGACGAAAGTTCGCAGCCTGTTGCGCAGGTTGGTGTTTTTCCGCTGCGCTCTCGCAATCGGGGCATGTGAGTGCAGTTCGATGCCGGTAAAGCCGGCGGCGATCAGGAGCGGCGTCAGCATCTGCGGGCGCAACCCCTGCCCGAACGGAAGCGCCTTCATGATTGCGGCATGATGGCTGCTTTGGGCACCATCGTAATTCTTGTCGGCCCCCACCGAAAGATCGATGAGCCGGATCAAAAGGCTGGCGAGACGCCCTGCCGGTTTTGGCGTTGCCCAGTCACCATCGAAAAACAAGAGCCGACCGCCCGGACGAAGCAGCCTGAACCACTCGCGGAAGGTCTCCTCAGGCTGCGTCAGTGTCCAGACCAGATGCCTGCAGATGATCGCATCATAGGACGCATCCGGCTCCATGGTGTTTTCGGCATCCGCCATCACGAAACGTAGCCTTGGTTTTCCCGCATGTTTGGCGCGCGCTACGGATAACATCGCTTCTGAAAAGTCGAGTGCCGTGACCTCGTGGCCGAGATCATGAATAAGCCGCGTCACCTCGCCGGTGCCACAGGCCAGTTCAAGGATATGTTTCGGCTCAGATCCCACCAGGTCGCGGATCGGCTTCTGCCATGCATTGGCCTCGGCGCCGGCTGCTATCTTGTGTCCAAAGGCCAGATCGAAAGTCTCTGATCTTTTCGACCAATAATCGCGGATTTCCTCCTTGAGATCGAAGTTGCCGCCATCCATGGTCTATTCCTTTGACTACTCAAATCGCATCCGCTGCGGCGAATGACAGCTTGCTTCACAATGTGATGCCAAGTTAGCCCATGCGACATCACTGGAAAATCACAAGTCTGTTTCCCAAGATATAAACCGCGATAAAACTATTTATTTCAACATATAAGCGCAGTTTCCTGATGTGATTTATAACTCTCCTGATGCCTCCCGGCGCCTTTGCTCGAGCTCTTCGCTATACCGCCTCAGCGTATGGCTTTCCGTCAGCAGGCCCACGGGTCGGTTTTCGATCTTGTCGTTGACGACAACCAGAGCTTCGCTTTCGGTAGCATCGAAGGCTGCCGCCGCCTGACGTGCGTTCATCGCCGGCAGCAGCACGTCGTTCTTGTAATTTAGGTAGGTCTCGAGGCTGATCTTGGAGGGATCGCGATCCATCGGATCGGCGTAGATTTCCGGCACCAGGACCATGCCGGCATAACGCCCGTCGTCATGTGTCATGATAACCCGCTGCGTCGAGCCTAGCGGAAACTTCTCCTTGAAGGCGGGAAGACCCATGCTGACATTGGCCTTGCGAATATCGGCGCGCATCATCTTGCCCACCGTCAGGTCGCGGATCCAGCCGATATCGTGGGCGCTGCGAATGCTTTCGCCCCGCAGATGAAAACGCCAGGTGGCGAAGGAGTAACCGAAGGTGGTGCGTACCACGAGCGATGTCGTGATAACGGCCGCCAGCACCAAAGCCGTGATCTGGAAGTCTCCGGTCAGTTCCAGCGCCAGAAACGTCATCGTCAGAGGACCGCCGATAATGGCGGCGGCAAAAGCACTCATGCCGACCACGGCGTAGACCACGGGTGCTGTCGAGCCATAGCCGATATAGGGTGCGCAGAGTGCGAAAATCTTGCCGACCAGCGAGCCCATGAACAGCGAGGCAAAAAACAGACCGCCGCGGAAATTCGAGCCGATGGAAATCGCGCTCGCCGCAGCCTTCAGCAGGAAAAGCCCGGCCAGCCCGTAAATCGTCAGATCGGCATCGATGTTGAGATGGAGCGCACCGTGGCCGCTCGACAGGACCTGCGGTGAAATCAGCGCAAGTGCGCCCACCGCCACGCCACCGATTGTTGGACGCAGCCAGCCGGGAATGGCGCTTTTGCGGGCCGTTTCCTCGATAAGGGAGACCGTCTGCATCAGCACGATGCCGATAAACGCACATACCACGCCGAGAAAGATGGCCGGTACATAATCCGGCGGCGTCACACGGCTGGCATCATAGATATCGATGGACAGGCCATGTCCGCCGATGAGCCCTGCCACGATGCTGGCCACCAGCGCCGAGACAATGAGCGGCGCGAGTGTCACGACGGTATAGGTGCCGATGATGAGTTCTATGGCATAGAATGCCCCGGTCAGAGGCGCGTTGAAGGCAGCGGCAATGGCACCAGCAGCACCACAGCCGACGAGGATGCGCATGTCTCCTCGTCTCAGCTTTAGCTTGATGCCGATCTTGGAAGCGACACCGCTGGCGATCTGCGTATAGCCTGCCTCAAGCCCGACAGATGCGCCGAAACCGTTTGAGACGATGTTCTGCACGCAGACGATGATGCTGTCCGTCAGCGACAGGCGGCCGCCATGCAGCGCATTTGCCTCGATGGGGTCGACCATTGGCTTTTTGCGGGTTTTCGAAAGAATGAAGAGGATCAGGCCGAGTACGATGCCGCCAATGACTGGCCCGGCAAGCACGATCCAGCCGGAGAGTTCACTGCTGCTCAGCCGCTCGACACCGAAGACCAGCACATGAAGGGCCGTACTCAATCCACCGATCAGCGCCACCAGAAGGCCGGCCGCAATGCCGATGAGGACGGCGAGAGCCACCAGCCCCAGCTCGCCGCGCCGGAACATCGCCCGCAGGCGACTGGAGCGCAGATTGTCGAAGAAGCTCGCCATACTGGGTGCACGGAAAGGCCGGGTCGACATGCTGTTCCTTTTCAGGCGGTATTAGGGCGCTTCAATCTCAAGTTCGACTTCGAAACGCATCTGGTCGTAAGCCGGTTCAACATGATCAGGCGTTTCGCGCATCACCGTGTCATAATCGAGCGGAATGTGCATATGGGTCAAGATCGCCCTTTTGGGTGCAAATCTATCGATCCAGCCGAGCGCCTGTTCGAGCGAGAGATGGCTGGGGTGATAACGGTGCTGCAGCGCATCGATGACGAGGACGTCGAGACCGGCAAGCTTGGGCACGCTTTCGGTCGGAAAATCGCTGACATCGGTGCAATAGGCGACATTGCCAATCCGAAAGCCGAGCGAGTGCACGTCACCATGCTGCTGCATGTGCACGTTGAAAGGTATCGACCCGCCTGCCCCGTCGATGATCAGGGTCGCGTCGATATCGGCGATGATCCGCGGCTCGACGATCGGCGGATAATTGCTGCCCGGAGGCGTTTCCAGGCAATAGGCAAAACCATCCCAGATGCGCGCCATGGTGACTGGATCGGCATAGATCGGAATGCGGCTCTGCTGAATGGCGAAATAGATGCGCAGATCGTCAATACCGTGCAAATGGTCGGCATGGGCATGAGTGTATAGAACCGCATCGACTGCCTCCACTTTGGCGGCAATCATCTGCTCGCGAAAATCAGGCCCGGTGTCGATGACGACGGTGGTCTTACCGCCATCGGGTCCGATCTGCTCCACCATGAAGGCCGCACGAGTACGCCGATTCCTGGGGTTTTCAGGATCGCAGGCGCCCCAGTCGCCGTTGATGCGCGGCACGCCGGGAGACGACGCACATCCGAGAACCGTAAAGCGGCGACGGTAGATTGCCACGCCTACACCCTTGTCATCTTCGAAAAGCAGCGGAAAGCATTCTCGGTGCTGATTTCGGCCATGCGCTCGAACGAGATGCCATGTACCTCGGCCAGCACTTCCGCCGTGTTCACCACATAAGAAGGCTCATTGCGCTTGCCGCGCCAACGCTTGGGCGCGAGATAAGGCGCATCCGTTTCCACCAGCAGACGGTTGAGCGGCACGGTGGCTGCAATATCGCGGATATCCTGCGATTTCGGGAACGTCAGAATGCCGGAAAAGGATACGTAACCGCCAAGTTCGACGCCGGTTTTGGCGAGATCGGGACCTGCGGAAAAGCAATGCAGAATAAAGGGAAAAGCACTCTTGTCGCTTTCTTCACGCAGAATCGCAGCCATGTCCTCATCAGCGCTGCGGCTGTGGATGACGAGCGGAAGCTTGGTTCTCCTTGCCGCCTCGATGTGGCGAACGAGGCCGGTCTTCTGGTCTTCCGGCTTTTGCGTGTCGTAGAAATAATCCAGCCCCGCCTCGCCGATCGCCACGATCTTGTCGTGGCTCTCGGCAAGCCGCACAAGCTCGTCGGCCGAAATGTCGAGTTCTTCGTCGGCATTGTTTGGATGCGTGCCGACCGAGCAGAAAACCGACGGATATTTTTCCGCAATCTTTAGAAGCTCGGGCAGACGGCGCACCCGGGTCGAGATCGTCACCATCTGGGCAACGCCGGAAGCATGGGCGCGGGCGATGATATCGTCGCGCTCAGCCTCGAAATCGGGAAAATCCAGATGGCAATGCGTATCGATCAGCATGGTCGTCGCCTTCACGCTTCCGGTGCGACGTAACGCGGGAAGACCGGCTTCGGTGCCTCAAGCGGCGTTCCCGGAACCAGACGTCCGGCTTCGCCGAGTGCGGCAAAATCCCGTTTGTCGGCAGGGGCAGCAACGAGATCGAGCAGCTTCTCGCAGGATCCCGGCATGAAGGGCTGCAACAGAATGCCGATCTGGCGGACGACTTCCGCCGTCACATAAAGAACGGTGCCCATTCGTTCTGGGTCGGTCTTCTTCAGAGCCCACGGCTCCTGCGACGCGAAATAGCGGTCGGTTTCCGAAACGACGGCGATGATGGCCGCAAGCGCGCGATGGATGAGCTGCTTGCCCATTTCCTCACGGCAGAGTGCCAGAAGCCCGTCGGCGGAGGCGAGCATCGCCTTGTCTTCATCGGTCAACGGCCCGGGCGTCGGGATCTGTCCGTCACAATTCTTGACGATCATCGACAGCGAGCGGCTGGCCAGATTGCCGATGCCATTGGCAAGATCTGCGTTGATGCGGGTGGCGATGCCCTCTTCGCTATAGCTGCCGTCCTGGCCGAAGGAGACTTCGCGCATGAAGAAATAGCGGACCTGATCGAGACCGAAATGGTTGACCAGATTGACCGGATCGACGACGTTACCAAGCGACTTAGACATCTTCTCGCCCTTGTTGAGCAGGAAGCCGTGCGCATAAACCCGCTTGGGCAGCGGCAGCTTGGCGCTCATCAGGAAGGCCGGCCAATAGACCGCGTGGAAGCGAATGATGTCCTTGCCGATGATATGCACGTCGGCCGGCCAATATTTTGCGCGCGGACCGTTCTTGTCTTCGATGTAACCCGTAGCGGTAATGTAGTTGGTCAACGCATCGACCCAGACATACATGACGTGCTTCGGATCATCAGGAACCTTGATGCCCCAGTCGAATGTCGTGCGGGAAATCGACAGGTCCTTGAGGCCGGATTTGACGAAGGAGATGATCTCGTTGCGACGCTCAGCGGGACCGATGAAATCCGGGTTCTCCTCGTAGAGCTTCAGCAGCTTGTCCTGATATTCCGAGAGCTTGAAGAAATAGCTCTCCTCCTCGACCCATTCGACGGGCGTGCCCTGCGGCCCATAGCGAACGCCGTCGGCGCGCACTTCCGTCTCGTCCTCGCCGTAATAGGCCTCGTCGCGCACTGAATACCAGCCGGCATAACTGTCCTTGTAGATGTCGCCGCTGTCGGCCATCAGGTTCCAGATATTGCGCGAGGTCTCGTGGTGACGTTCTTCCGTGGTGCGGATGAAATCGTCGTTCGAGGCGTTGAGCAGCTTGCCCATCTCGCGGAACTGGTCGGAATTGCGCTGCGCCAGCTCTTCCGGCGAAATGCCTTCCGCCCGCGCTGTCTGCTGCATCTTCTGGCCGTGTTCGTCGGTGCCGGTCAGGAAGAAAACATCCATTCCGTCCAGGCGCTGAAAGCGTGCCATGGCATCCGTCGCAATCAGTTCGTAGGCATGGCCGATATGCGGCTTGCCGTTAGGATAGGAGATTGCGGTGGTGATGTAGAAGGGTGTCTTGTCTGTCATGACGGTCTATCGACTTTACAGGCTGTTTTTTGGATAGACCGCTCTTAAACGATTGTTCGCAACAGCGAAAGCAAAAGCGTACGTCCCGTTCGATCTCTTGGGTCTCACACGCCGCGAACATCTTCCAGAATGGAAAGCACCATCTGCTTCTTGTCGAGATTATAGGCCTGCGCCACGGTAATGCGTTCCGAAAGCGTCGACGAAAGGCGCGCATGTTTCTCTGCCGCCGCGATATCACCGGCCATCGCCGCCGCTCTCGCACGCGCCATCAACTCCTCCGTCACGTGCTCCATGAAGAAGCCGAGAACGATATCGCCATCCTTCTGTGCCAGAACTTCGGCAAGCTTGTGCATCTGCTTGCGTGCACCGGGCCCTTCGGCCGTCATGACGGAGGCGAGCGCCTCCACAATGTCGGAGCCGCCGTAATTCATCAGTTTTAACGCCTGCGCGACGCTGCCCTTGGAGGCGGAAAGCAACGCATCCCGCTTTTCGCCAGCCGGGCTGATACCGAGATGATCGAGCGACTGCACCATATCCGCATCCGAAAGCGGCAGCAGCCGGAGCGGCATGCAGCGCGAGCGGATGGTCGGCAGCAATTTGCCCGGCGCATGCGACAAAACGAGGAACATCGCCCGCTTTGGCGGCTCTTCCAGTATTTTCAGAATGGCGTTTGCGGCATTGCGATTGAGATCGTCAGCCGGATCGATGATGACGATACGCCAATTGCCGGTGCCCGAGGTCTGCGAGAAGAAGTGCCCTGCCCGCCGCACCTCATCCACCGTGATGGCGGATTTCACGCGGCCGGTCTTTTCATCCGCCGGGCGGGTCAGATGCAGCAGATTATGCGACGCACCCGACGTTATCTGCCGGCTGACAAGCGATTCCGTATCGGGATCGGCCAGGAAATCCGGTGCTGTGGCTGGATCGGGATGGGTAAGTACGTGGTTGGCGAAACGGAAAGCGAGTGTTGCCTTACCAATGCCTTCAGGGCCTTCGATCAGGATCGCATGGTGGCCCTTGCCGGAGCGATAGGACTGCGCAAGAAACGCCTCCGCTTCGCCATGGCCGAAAAGCTTCGTGTTCTGCTGCGGCGCAATTGCGCCGTCGAGAACGCCCTGAACCTCACTCATGCGCCGTGCCCGCCGCAGTCTCCAGCCGCTCGAGCAAAGGCTCGACAAATGACATGACGTCTTCCGTCACCTTGTCTTCCGGCTGATCGGCATTGACGATCCGACAACGACGCGGCTCGGCAAGCGCAATATCCAGATAGGCTTCACGCCGCTTCTCGTGGGTCTCGATTTGCTCTTTTTCGAAACGGTCCGGTGCGGCACCCTCATCCGCACGCTTTCTGGCCCGGGCAAGGCCCTTTTCGGCGGCGATATCGAAGATCAACGTCAGTTCCGGTACAACGCCATCAATAGCAACGCGTTGCAGCGTCTCGATGAAATCCGGCTCCAGATTGCCGGTCGTACCCTGATAGACACGTGAGGAGTCAAGAAACCGGTCACAAAGCACGATTGCGCCACGTTCCAGTGCCGGGCGAATGACCTCCTCGACATGGTCGTTGCGCGCTGCCGCAAACAGGATTGCCTCCATGCGCACGCCGAAGGATTCGGCAGCACCCGACAGCAGAACATGGCGAACGGCCTCCGCCCCCGGCGAACCACCCGGCTCACGGGTTACGATCACATCGAAACCACGGTCGCGAAGCGCCTCGGCAAGCGTGCGAATCTGCGTCGACTTGCCAGCGCCTTCGCCGCCCTCGAAGCTGATGAACAATCCGGTCTTTTCGTCCAATGTCACGTCCTGTGAGGAATTCTCAGAAATATCGAAATGCCTGTTTACAGCATCGAACCGAAAAGTGTGAAGCGCTTTTCAGAAAATCCGATGTCTGAACAAAAGCATAGGGAAAGTTGCGGCTTGCGGGATAGGCATCAGAGCCAGAACAGCAGCAATTCCTTGAGCGCCCCGGCTGCATTCTGCGTCAACGTGCCCTTGCCGACTGCCGTTCTCGTGTAAAGCGGCACTTCCCGCAACAGCCTTTCGCCCGAAAAAACCTTGAGTGTGCCGACATTCGCACCAGTGTCGAGCGGTGCATTGAGCGGCCAGCGATAGACGATCCGCCCGGAAATACGCTCGGGATTATTGACCGGTACCAGCACGCTGACATCTTCCCGGGGCGACAGGTCTATATGCGAGACATCGCCACCGTAGACGCTGACCGAACCTACAGCTTCGTCCTTTGCAAAAAGATGGCGTTTTTCGAAGGCCGTCAGCCCCCAGTCAACCACCCGGCGTGCTTCGTCCTGGCGCGTCTTGTCGTCGGCGATGCCGCCAAGCGCCAGATAGACCCGGCGCCCTTCCCGCTCGGCCGAAACGACAGCTGCGAAACCGCTGCCTTCCGCAAAACCAAGCCCGAGACCGTCTATGCCGTTACCCAGCAGAGAGTTCTTGTTGCGCTGGAAAATCCGGTTCCATTCGAAATCCGGCTTGGTGAAAAGCCCATAGCGATCGGGATAGGTATCGCGCAGATGCTGGGCGAGAAGCACCATATCCTTCGCGGTCGTCTGGTTGCCCGGATCGGGAAGACCCGTCGAATTGGCAAAGACACTGCGGTTCATGCCGAGTTCGCCGGCTCTCACCGTCATGCGCTTGGCGAAAGCGGAGTCGGACCCTGCCATGCCTTCGGCGACAATGATGCAGCCATCATTCGCGTTCTGCACAATAATTCCAGTCAGAAGATCGTTGACGCTGACGGAAGATTTCAGCGCTGCAAACATGGTCGAGGTCCGCGACGGCGCACCACCCGTGCGCCAGGCATATTCAGAAACGGGATAAGCTGTCTCGGGCGTTACCTGCCCTTTGGCCAGCGCATCCAGCATCACCTCAACAGTCATCAGCTTGGCAAGCGAAGCGGGCGGAAAGGATTGATTTTCATTCTGGGAAAGCAGCACCGTGCCGGTTTCGGCATCGATCATATAGGCCTGTTCGGCCTTGGCGATGAAAGGTGCTGTTTGCGTTTGCGCTTGCGCCGGACCGTTACCAAAAAACGCAAATGCGAGCGCTGCCGCGACCGGGAGAAAAGAACGATGAATGGCCTTGTGCATGAAACCGCCCAGCTTTCCCTGCCGCAACCCGCCGCTCGCGACGAAAACGCAAGTCAGCCATAAACTCTTCAACCCGTCAGCGCGTCTTCGCCTGCTGACGCTTCGCATGGGCAAGTATGGAATCCTCGTTGAGCGCTCCGCGATCGACGAGCACGCTGTCGAACGCACGTGAGGTTCTCGAAACCGCAGAGGACTCCTCGGAATAAGCCGCTGCATATTTGGACGACGGCGTTGGCACGCGCAGATAGTTGCCGCCAGGTGCTGCCGGCTCACGCGTGAAATTGCCTTCCGGGCGTTCCGCCAGGAACGGACCGATTTCCGGCAGGATTGCAAATTGTTCGAAGGCCGGTGCGGGGCCGTTGACCAGCGGCATGGCCTGGAGCGCTGCATTCTTTTTGGTACCAACCAGCGCCGTCTGCGTCGAAGCACCGTAATTCGGGTTTGATGTCGGGGCCGGCACGAAATTCGGCGAAGCCGAAGCCACCATGACACCAGTCGCGATCTGCCCTTCCGGCGCAACACCCGGAGAACGAGAGCCCTTCGGAACATAGGACGCCATCAGATAAGGCATGTCGTGCCCATCAAGCGGCGCGCGGCCTGCATATTGCACCCGCACATTCGCCGTTCCAGTGCCCTTCATGTCGAGAAGATCTGCGGTCTTGCTGGAAACGTCGATCAGGCGACCTTCATGGAAGGGTCCGCGATCGTTGACGCGCACCAGAACCGATGCACCGTTTTCCATATTGGTGATGCGCGCATAGCTCGGTAGGGGAAATGTCGGATGCGCAGCGGAAAGATGTTCCTTGTCATAGACCTCGCCATTTGCCGTCAGGCGGCCGTGGAAGGCGGAACCATACCAGGAGGCAAGACCGGTCTTGTTGTAACCCGGCTCTTCCTTCGGAAAATAACGTCGGCCCTTGACGGTATATGCATTGCCGAGAAGCTCACGCCCGCCGCCCTTGGGAATGTTCTGGCCGTCGGCCACGCGCGGGCTGGCTTTGACGCCATATTCCGATTCGGAGAAATATTCCTTGCTGCGCTTCTGCTTCGGTTTGGTCTCAGAGGTGGTGGAACACGAGGCTGTCGCGGCGCAAAGCACGGAAATTGCAAGCCACTTCACGCCCGATCTGGCGTTGATGCCGAGTTTCTTGACCGTAGATTTCAAATCGTCTGCCCCACGCTGCTTGCAGGCTCGGAGAACCGCACCCTCATTTGCCTCGATGCATGCCCCTGCCATCGAAGCACCTAACAGTCGCTTAATCTTGTGCATAACGTGGCAAAAATGCGAACGACTTCTGCAAATTCGATAAAATTGTAATGAACGTGGTTAACGATTTATGTCTTTTCCGCAGCGCGGGAAGCCCGACGCGCCTGTAAACGCGCGGTCTCGAGATGTCTCCTGCTCAAGGAACAAACGAAGCCCGACCGCGTTTTCCCCTCGCAAACACACGAGCTTCCGCCGGTTTTCGGCTGAGTGAGGGAACATGATCAAGTCAATGAAAACCGCCGGCCTGGCACTCGGCATCGCGTTGGTGTCCATTGCCGCGCCTATTCACGCAAGTGCGCAGGACATGGAGCTGCGGATCGGCCCCGACGGCGTTCGCCCGGTTATACGTGATCGCGACCGCGACATGGACCGACGAGGACCTCCGCGCATGCGTGGCTGCGGCGAACGCGAAGCCCGCGCCGCCGCCCGCGAGGCAGGCCTGCGCGACCCCGAAATCGTGCGCGTCACCCCCGGTCGCGTCGTCGTCCAAGGCTTCACCCGCCGAGGACCGGAGCGCATCACATTCGCGAACGAACGCGGCTGTCCAGAACTCTAATACATTAATCAACGGAACCCGCCGACAGGCGGGTTTCTTCATTTCGGTGATACAAGAAATTTCCAAGCTAAAAGCACCACGCGTCGCTAACGCTGCCGGTTCTGTTGATTTCAAACTGTCTGTTTGGAATTTATGGCAGATAGGGTGTCTGTCACGTTTAAGCCCCTACCGCGTTGAAATCGTCCATGCGAAGAATATTGCGATGCGATCAAGCGCCTAGTGAAAGATGTTGACCCGTAAGAAAATGCTGATTTAATATATTACTTATATTTGAGGTAATTATTATGTCAGCACTTAGATTTTTGGTTTCATTGTATATTGTTGTCTATCACATGCTGGTGGTTTCACCGTGGGATTTGCGGGTGGTCTCTCCAATTTTCCACAAAGGCTGGATCGGAACCGACTTCTTTATAATCTTGTCGGGTTTCATCATAGCAATAGCATATAAAGAAAAACTCCAATCGAAAAAACTTTCTCCCGGTGATTTCATGAGGGGTCGATTACTTCGCTTGTGGCCACCACACGCAATAATCATGATGCTCTTTCTATGTTACTTTCTGCTCACAAAGGCGGCTGGATTTACAACTAACGACCCTTCATTTTTTGCGCCCTCCGCATTCGTGTCGCAACTATTCCTGACTAATAGTTTTATTTTTACGGATCAGGCTTGGAACGTACCCACGTGGACGCTGTCTGCACTCTTAGTCTGCTACGCGATCTATGCCTTTTCCATTCCCTATTTCCCAAAGGTTGGCAGTCCGCACCATATCTTGGTGGGAGCTACTTTTTGGTTGTCTGCAGCGGCGATCGTCGTTTTTGTTTTATTAGGAAAGTCGATTGCGCACTTACATGAGCACTTGGCTCTTGTTCGCGCCATACCGCTTTTTTTCTACGGGGCGATATTAGGCCATTTTTCACTGGCGATTGGATCGCTGCACATAAAAAATCGGGGCACGCGCGCCATTTTCTTGGTAATCTTTGCGTTAATCGTCGCGCATTCATCGTCAGGAGCCATAGCAGACACTATCATCTTGCTGCTGACGTCGGGGCTAGTGTTACTATGTTCTGATCTACGCAGTGGGAGGCTCATGCATGCCCTCGGGCGTCTATCTTTCGCAATCTATTTGCTGCACGTTCCGATGATCTACGTCTATTTCCCAATCATCAGAAGAATTGCTGGTCTAGATAGGACGGATGGCGCGTACTTAACGCTTTGGCTGACTTTCCCCCTGATAGTCGTTGCCGCGGCTTATGTCTTCGAGAGATTTGTCGAGCGGCCTTTGGCCAAGCGTCTCAAGCCGGCGGCACAGGAGCATCGGACAATAAGTGCCACCGCTTAGGCCACACGTAGCGATGTCGATCGACAACGGGTGGAACTGTGACAATATCGCGAAATGAGGATGCCATCTCAGACCGCAAGCAGTCCCTTCGGCGGCAATCCCTCAGTGATAAGCACGCGCTGGACGATAAGAGGATCGTGGTCGCAGGGTTTGGAACCTGCTGCGACGGGAGCCGCGCAAGGGCCAATGAGAACATATGCGAAACAAAAGTGGCAGATGGGGTGGGATTCGAACCCACGGTACGCTCTCACGCACGCCGGTTTTCAAGACCGGTTCCTTAAACCACTCGGACACCCATCCATCGGTGGTGAGGCTTTATAGCGTTTTGAAAAAGGCCGTCAATCCCGATGGCGCACGCGCGCACAGCCTCTTCGCATCCGTCAGCAACTCATTGTCCTTGTGTCGTTGCCGGCGGCAGCAGAGACCCCTCGCCCGAAGGAAGTGCCGGACTTTGCTGAGGCGAGTGGAATAGCGCCAGACTCAGCACGATTGCCACAAGCACCAATAAAAGCGCCACGAAGAAGATTCCGGATTTATCCATGCGTCTGCTCATGTCCCGTTATGTTAGGCGCGAATATGTGCAATTCGAGGCAATCGAAGAATAAAACGACCTCCTGTCAAGTTGCCTGACAGATTTGGACAGTTGATATTCCTAAATTCTTCCTGCTTGAGCAAATTTTATGCGTCGGCGTACTGTTTGGGACGGAAGTGGCCTATCGCGTCAGTAATATTGTCATTTATATAGCCGCATCGCTCCCGGGCATTGCCCAACTTTCCCCGAGCGATCAACCTGCCCCGCCCGTTTGCGGGGCTTTTTTCTTTTATACTACCGAAAAACTGCGACCGTCGGATAAAGGCTGGGGGTGAGTTACCTGCTTTATGGTTTAGACACCGATGCTCGGTCCGCCATCGCCGTGCCGAAAACCGCCCCGGAAAATATCCTCGAAAAGGTTCAGCAGCGCCGGCGGCAACGTGTCGGACAGCTCTAGTATGATCTCGTTGGCGCGATTGTAGGAATAGATGGCGCAAAGTGTCAGCACCAGCAGCATGATCCACGGCCAGATTGGCTTGCGCCTAGGCGGCGCCCCATTGGGTTGTTGCGGTACAGTCATCCCGGCACCTTCCGTTCAGGCCTTGACGCGCGGTTCGCCTCCCGGCGCATAGGCGGTTTTTTGCAGGAAACGGAATATGTTACCGCACTGACCGCAGCGGATCATGAATTCCGTTGGATCGACCGAGGCACGCTCGGTGCGGAAGCCACGCGGCATTTCATCAACGCGAAAATCAAGGTTACGGCGGTCTTTCTCATCCGATTCCGACACCTCGGCAAAACCCTGATGACCGCATTTGGAACATTCGAGTTTCCGGGAATATCTGTCGCGCGCTGCCATATGCCGTCCTTTGCTTGCACCCTATCAAGTAGCAGCGGCAAAACAGCATTTCAATGGCGATCGCCGCAGGTTAAAGCTTTGCCCGTCTGTTTTCAGTGTGGAAAACGCGTCCAGTGGCAAGAACAAGTCGGAAGCTCATGCACAACGAAGCCCCCCTGCTTTCATCCTCCCTGATACGGCGCGCAATCATCATTGCCGTCATTATTATATGCTTTGTTGCTGCCCTCAATATCGGCGTTAAATGGTACGGCGAGCGGATCCTTCAGGCGGGCCACACGACAGCAACCGACGCGGTGGAGATCACAATCGGCAATGACCGGCTGAAACTTGCGAAAAACACGCTGCGTGTACCTTCCGACCGCCATGATGGAGAGCGAGAGCGGGCCGATCTTTATCTCACCTGGCCGGATCTCAAGGGATATGAAGACTCCAATCGCGCTGTTTTCGATGATCCGGCGCAGGCAGCAGGGCTTATTTTCATCCAGCTATCGCAAAGCACGATGTCTGAGGACATGTCCGGCCGTTTCGGGCCGATCTATGCCCGGTTGACGGAAGGAGAGCCTGTGCCGCTGAAACACGGCCTCACACTGCACCGCCTGCGTGCCGACGCAGGTTACGGCAAGGAAGTCATATTGACCGGGCAGCGAGAGGGCGAAAGCGACTATGTCGTGCGCTGCCTTCTGCCGCAAACCCAGCAGGCGTCGACGGGCAGCGACTGCCAGAGGGATATCCACGCCGGCCAGGACCTCAGCCTGTTCTACCGATTCTCCGCAACCTTGCTGCCACAATGGAAAGAACTCGACGCAGGCGTGAAACGCTACATCGAGCAGCGCCTCGTAAAAGACTGAAATCCGTGAAAAGGCGTGAGACAGATTGCGCCCGAAAAGTCGCATTTTATGGAGCGTGGATACCTTTCATAAACCACTTGGTAACGCCATCCCGATAAAGTTTCTTCCCGGAGCACTCGGGCGGGGCGCGTCCGAGCGGAACAGAAATATGCGATTGAAGAGTTCAGCAGTGTTGAAAAGTCTATTTGGGGCAGATTCGCGCAAAGCGGGTGCGACGTCTTTGGTAAGGTTCGTTGCGTTGACCCTTGCTGCGGCGTTCATAACCGCAACATCCGTTGGCACCGCACAGGCGGACCCGAAATATGCGGGCATCGTCATTGATGCCAAGACCGGCAAGGTTCTCTATGGCGAGGATCCGGATGGCCTGCGCTATCCTGCCTCGCTGACGAAGATGATGACGCTTTATCTTACGTTCGAGGCGCTCAATTCCGGGCGCATTTCGCTCGATTCCAAGGTGCCGGTTTCGGCCAACGCCGCCAAGGAGCCTCCTTCCAAGCTCGGCGTGCGCGCCGGCGGCAGCATCACAGTCGAGCAGGCAATTCTTGCGCTCGTCACCCGTTCCGCCAACGACATGGCCACCGCACTCGGTGAATATATCGGCGGCTCCGAAGACCGTTTTGCCAGAATGATGACCGCCAAGGCCCGTGCGCTCGGCATGACCCGCACGACCTATCGTAACGCCAACGGCCTGCCTAACACGGCGCAGATGACGACGGCGCGTGACCAGGCACGCCTTGGCATCGCCCTTCGCCAGCATTTCCCGCAATATTACGGCTACTTCTCCACGCGCACCTTCAATTTCGGCAAGCAGGTCATCGGCAACCACAATCGTCTAGTGGGAACCGTGCGCGGCGTAGATGGCATCAAGACCGGTTATACCCGTGCTGCCGGAAGCAATCTTGCAACATCGGCACAGCTAGACGGTCGCTCCATCGTCGCCGTCGTTCTTGGCGGCCGCTCGAGCGCTGCCCGTGACGCGACCATGCGCAAGCTTGTTGCGACCTACCTGCCGCAGGCCTCCCGCAGCGGCAACAGCAACCTGATTGCGCAGACGAGATCGGCACCTGTCGAAGAGCCGGTCGCTGTGGCTGTTGCTGCTCCACCTGTGGCAGTCGCGGCTCCGTCCGCAGCTGTCGCTGCGACAGATTCCGGCCTGCCGCATGCCGGCCCCGTACCGCAGACCCGTTACGAGGACGCGCCGGTTACCGCCTTTGCAGGCTCCTCTTCCAATGCGGCCGTAAAGGCCATGGAAGCCGCCACCTGGCAGAAGGGCAAGGATCCTATTTCTCAGGTAGCCGTCGCGCCTGACCGCAAGTTGATTACCAACTCGACCAAGGTGGACAATATCGTCACCGCGTCCACGCCGGCATCTGTACCCTCCACCCCTTCCGTTTCGGCAAAGGCTGAAGCTCCGCAGGGCGGTTGGGTGATCCAGATTGGCGCATCGCCGGATGAAAACTCGGCACGTGGCCTGTTGCAGAATGCGCAGGAAAAAGGCGGCGCCGCCCTTCGGTCCGCAAAACCCTTCACGGTGGCCTTCAGCAGAGAAGGCTCCCAGGTATACCGCGCCCGCTTCGGCGGCTTCGACGGCCAGGCCGCCGCGGTAAATGCATGCAATGCATTGAAAAAGAAAGGCGTCAGCTGCTGGGCGTCACTCCAGTAATCGACGTTCGCGCAGGCGGTGGCTTATTTGTTGAAACATCGCCTGTCTCCTCGAATTGTGTAATGTGTAGCGAGGCTTTCCAAGATGGCAGTTAACGAGAACTATTCGGACATTGCGTCTGGCAACGGGCAAGGCAGTCTGTCGGTTCTGCATCCCATTCACGAGGCGGCAATGCGCATTGCCGATCTCGGTCTTAACCGCTCCAAGGCAAAGACGCGTGATCTCGTCAGCCTGCTTCTGTCGCACGGCGCCCGCGCCTGGCGTGCCAATCAGCCGGAAGCCAATATCCACCTTCATGTCGGCCGCCGCTCCGGGCGTGCACCGGTCCATATCCGGATCCGCTGACAAACCGAACATAACCGGACGAGACAAAGAAAAACCCCGCGGAGCCTGTGCACCGCGGGGTTTTTGTTGATTGACGATGAAGAAACGAGGCGGCTTACGCCTCGCTCTCCGGTGCCTCTGGCGTATCCGGCAGAGTGTCTGCCACATCTTCGCCATTGCCGTTTTCCGCCTCTTCGTCGCCTTCAGGCTCGTTGATACGTTCCACGGAAACCACCTTCTCATCCTTGGCGGTGGAGAAGATCGTCACGCCCTTGGTGGCGCGGCTTGCGATACGGATGCCGTTTACCGGCACACGGATCAGCTGGCCGCCATCGGAAACCAGCATGATCTGGTCGCCTTCATCCACCGGGAAAGCCGCAACGAGTTCGCCGATTTCCGTCGTCTTCGAGGTATCGGTGGCGCGGATGCCCTTGCCGCCACGACCCGATGTGCGGAAGTCGTAAGACGAAGAACGCTTGCCGTAGCCTTTTTCAGAGACGGTCAGCACGAATTCTTCGCGTGCCTTCAGTTCCTGATAACGCTCTTCGCTGAGTTCGCCTTCTTCCGCGACTTCCTCACCAACCAGTGCGATATCTTCCTCATCGACCCCGGCGGCACGCCGCTCGGTGGCCGAACGCTTGAGGTAGGCCGCACGCTCCCACGGTTCAGCTTCCACATGGCCCACAATGGTCATGGAGATGATGCGGTCGCCATCGGCCATGTTGATGCCGCGCACGCCAACCGAGTTGCGGCCGGCAAAGACGCGGACATCGTCCACCGGGAAGCGGATGCACTGGCCGAGTGCCGTCGTCAGCAATACGTCATCCTGGTCGGTACAGGTTTCGACGGAGAGGATTTCATCGCCCTCCTCCTCCAGCTTCATGGCGATCTTGCCGTTGCGGTTGACCTGCACGAAATCGCCGAGCTTGTTGCGGCGAACCGTGCCGCGCGTCGTCGAGAACATCACATCGAGCGTTTCCCAGGTCGTTTCGTCCTCGGGCAACGGCATGATGGTGGTGATGCGCTCGCCGGGTTCCAGCGGCAGCATGTTGATGAGGGCCTTGCCCTTCGACTGCGGCGTACCGATCGGAAGGCGCCAGACCTTTTCCTTGTACACGATGCCGCGCGAGGAGAAGAACAGCACCGGCGTATGGGTATTGGCGACAAAGAGACGGTTGACGAAATCTTCGTCGCGCGTCGCCATGCCGGAACGGCCCTTGCCGCCGCGACGCTGTGCCCGGTAGGTGGTCAGCGGCACGCGCTTGATGTAGCCGAGATGCGAAACGGTGACGACCATATCTTCGCGGGAGATGAGGTCTTCATCATCCATGTCAGGACCGCCTTCGACGATCTCGGATCGGCGTGGCGTGCCGAACTCGTCGCGAATGGCAATAAGCTCATCCTTGACGATCTGCATGATGCGCAGCCGTGAAGACAGGATTTCGAGATATTCGCTGATTTCCGCGCCGATCTTGTTCAGCTCGTCGCCGATTTCGTCGCGGCCAAGCGCCGTCAGGCGGGCAAGGCGCAATTCGAGAATGGCGCGTGCCTGCTCTTCGGAGAGATTGTAGGTGCCGTCTTCATTGATGCGGTGGCGCGGATCGTCGATGAGACGGATCAGGCTTTCCACATCCTGCGCCGGCCAGCGCCGCGTCATCAGCTCCTCACGGGCCGAAGCCGGATCGGGAGCATGACGAATGACGCGGATGACTTCGTCGATATTGGCAACCGAGATCGCCAGACCGACCAACACATGCGCGCGGTCGCGCGCCTTGCGCAGCAGATACTTGGTGCGGCGGCTGACGACATCCTCACGGAAGGACACGAAGGCGCGCAGCATGTCCAGCAACGTCATCTGTTCAGGCTTGCCGCCGTTCAGCGCCACCATGTTGCAGCCGAAGGAGGTCTGCAGCGGCGTGTAGCGATAGATCTGGTTCAGGATGACTTCGGCATTGGCGTCGCGCTTCAGCTCGACGACGACGCGATAACCCTGGCGGTCGGACTCGTCGCGCAGATCGGAAATACCCTCGATGCGCTTTTCCTTGACCAGTTCGGCCATCTTCTCGATCATCGTCGCCTTGTTCACCTGATAGGGAACCTCAGTGATGATGATCTGCTCGCGGTCGCCGCGCATCGGCTCGATGGTTGCACGGCCGCGCATGATGACCGATCCGCGACCCGTCTCATAGGCAGAGCGAATACCGGAACGGCCCATGATGAGCGCGCCGGTCGGGAAGTCCGGGCCAGGAATGATCTGCATCAGTTCAAGCAGCTCGATCGCCGGATTGTCGATGAGGGCGATACAGCCGTCGATGACTTCGGAAAGATTGTGCGGCGGAATGTTCGTCGCCATGCCGACGGCGATGCCGCCCGCCCCGTTGACCAGAAGGTTCGGGAATTTCGCGGGAATGACGACCGGCTCATGCAAGGTGCCGTCATAGTTATCGCGGAAATCCACCGTTTCCTTGTCGAGATCGTCGAGAAGCGAATGCGCTGCCTTTTCGAGACGGCACTCGGTGTAACGTTCGGCCGCCGGCGGATCGCCGTCGATGGAGCCGAAGTTACCCTGTCCGTCGATCAGCGGCAGGCGCAGAGACCAGTCCTGCGCCATGCGCGCCAGCGCATCGTAAATCGCCGCATTGCCGTGCGGATGGAATTTACCCATCACGTCACCGGTGACGCGGGCGCATTTGACGTATTTCTTGTTCCAGTCGATGCCGAGTTCGGACATGCCGTAAAGAATACGGCGATGAACCGGCTTCAGACCGTCACGGACATCGGGAAGCGCGCGGGAAACGATAACGCTCATGGCGTAATCGAGATAGGACCGCTGCATTTCCTCAATGATGGAAATCGGTTCAATGCCTGGCGGAAGTTTTCCGCCGCCGGGGGGGCTCTGGTCAGTCAAAACGGATCACATTCTCTGTTAAGAATCGGATGGATTTTTATAGCGGAAACAGCCACGTTAAGCCAATTTCCCGGCGAGTTTTGAACAGTCTTTTGCGTCATTTGCAAGACATACCCCGCTTTTCGCCATTTAGGTTGGCAAAAGCGACGCCGCTCCCTTTCAAAGCGAGTACGACTTGCGTAGGCTCCGGCCTAAAAACAAAACAGGTGGGGAAAGAATGGCCAGCAGCGAAACGCTCATCAACGCGCTTACAACACTTCTGGTCACGCTCGATCCGCCCGGTCTCGCGCCCGTATTTCTCGCACTCACGGTTGGAGTGACGCGCGACCAGCGCGCCCAGGTGGCCCTGCGCGGTTCGATCATCGCCTTCGGCATTCTCGCCATCTTCGCCCTGTTCGGTCTCACCATCCTCAACCTTCTCGGCATTTCGCTGGGTGCCTTTCGCATCGCCGGTGGCCTGCTGCTGTTCTGGATTTCCTTCGAGATGATTTTCGAGAAACGCCAGGAGCGCAAGGAAAAGACCTCGGAGATCGCCATCACAAAGGACCATCTGCATAATCTGGCGGTCTTTCCGCTCGCCTTGCCGTTGATCGCCGGGCCTGGCGCCATTTCCGCGACCGTGCTCCTGGCGGGAACGATGAAGACGACGCTCGAAATGGTCGTGCTTATTCTCATCCTCGCCTTCGCCATGGCCCTCGTCTACGCCACCCTGATCGTCTCGGAACGCATGGACCGTTTTCTCGGCAATACCGGCCGCGCGATCCTGACAAGGCTGCTCGGCGTCCTTCTTGCCGCGCTTTCCGTGCAGTTCGTAGTGGACGGCATAAAATCGGCCTTCGCATTCTGACGACCATCGGTTCACAACAAAATGCCGCAACCGGCCGGATTTGCGAAAAATCCGCCCTTTGAATCCGGCTCCTGCCTCGGTTAAAAGACGCGCATCTTTTTTCCGCATCAGAAAGCTCTCTCCATGCGATCCACGCTGCGCCGCCTCATCCCGGATGCCGCTCCCGTCAGTAACCGGGAAAGGCTGCGCGCTGCGGCGGGCGCCTTCGTCGGCATTTCGCTGACCGGACTTCTGGGCAGCCTTGCTTTCCGCTTAGACCCTAGCCTGCCCGCCATGATCGCGCCGATGGGCGCCTCGGCGGTGCTTTTATTCGCCGTGCCATCCAGCCCCCTTGCGCAGCCCTGGTCGATCCTCTGCGGCAACATCGTGTCGGCTTTCGTGGGCGTGACGGTGGCTCTACTCGTTCCGGATATTTTCCTTGCCAGCGCGCTTGCCATAAGCCTTGCCATTGCTGCCATGATGGCGCTGCGCTGCCTGCACCCGCCCAGCGGCGCGGTGGCGCTGACGGCCGTTCTCGGCGGTCCCGCCGTGCATGGTCTCGGCTATGGCTTTATTCTCTGGCCGGTCGCCGGAAACTCGCTCATCCTTCTCATCCTCGCGCTCGTTTATAACAATGCCACCGGCCGCGCCTATCCGCACGGCCTGAGGTTGGGAAAGGCCAGCCACGGCACGGCAGACCCGACGCCGATACAGAAAATCGGCTTTTCCTCAGCCGATCTGGACGAGGTGCTGAAGGAATATGACGAGGTTCTCGATATTGATCGCGATGTGCTGGAGATGATTTTGCGCAAGACGGAATTGCGCTCCTGGCGCCGCCGCGCCCTCCATCTCGATTGCGCCAGCGTCATGTCGCGCGATGTGGTCGGCGTCGCCCCGGATGATAGTCTGCGCCACGCCCATTCACTGATGCGCAACCGCCATTTCAAGGCTCTGCCCGTGACCAACGACAGGGCCGAAATCCTTGGCATCGTCACTCAGACGGATTTTCTTGAAAAGGCTAGCTGGAGAAACGGCCGCCCTTCCATCGGTTTCCTGCAGCGCCTGCGCCTTATTCTCTCAGGCACAAGCGCACCCAACGATACCGTCAAGGATATCATGACATCGCCTGTTAGAACCGTGCAGCCGGAAACGGCGATCGAGGAAGCAATCATCCGCTTTGCGGAGGAAGGCCTGCATTACCTGCCGGTGATCGACGCCAACGGCAAAATGGTGGGTATTCTTTCGCAGTCCGATGTCATGGTTGCGATGCTGGCGGACAAAGCCGCGGCATAGGTCGTCGCGACCTTGAAGCGGGCAACCGGTTCGACCGGCCCCCGCCCCGTCAATCACGGTCCCGATCAGAACGGGATATCGTCGTCCATGTCACTGGAGAAGCCGCCGGAAGGCTGGCTGCCGCCACGCGAGGCACCGCCGCGGGCCGCCGGCTGCTGGTCGTAACCGCCACCGTAGTTACCGCCGCCGCTGCCATAATCTCCACCGCCGATGTCGCCACCGCTGCGGCTGCCGCCGCCACCTTCGCCGCGACCGTCGAGCATCGTCAGCGTGGAGTTGAAGCCCTGCAGTACCACTTCGGTTGAGTAACGGTCGTTACCGGTCTGGTCCTGCCACTTGCGCGTCTGCAGCTGGCCTTCGATATAGAGCTTGGCGCCCTTTTTCACATATTGTTCGACAACCTTGCACAGGCCTTCGTTGAAAACGACGACCGTGTGCCATTCTGTCTTTTCCTTGCGCTCGCCGCTGTTGCGGTCCCGCCACGTCTCTGAGGTGGCGATGCGCAGATTGGCGATCGGACGGCCGTCCTGCGTCCGGCGAATTTCGGGATCGGCGCCAACGTTCCCAATCAGAATTACCTTGTTTACGCTACCAGCCATCTCGTCATCCTGTCCGCCAGCCATCGTGACCGGCAATTGCATTTCAAAAAATCCCGCACACAATAACCATCGCCGCCCGCAAAGGGCACCGCAACGGGGAACAATCCACAGCGAATAATCCCGACTTTCTCAGAGAGTATATTCGCACTTGCAATTTGTTCCTTTTTTGTTCTATTAAATCACGAAATTCGAGTCAAGTGAGCCGAAAAGCCATCGATCGATAGGGAATAAACCTCGACACGTCCGGTTGCGTCACTACATAAGGACGCGCCGCCATCAGGCCTGTTAATTTTGTCCGAGCTTTATCATGAGTGAACTGAAGACGATTTCCATCCGTGGTGCCCGTGAGCATAACCTCAAGGGTATCGATCTGGATCTACCGCGCAATAAGCTGATCGTCATGACCGGGCTCTCCGGCTCGGGCAAGTCGTCGCTCGCCTTCGACACAATCTATGCCGAGGGCCAGCGCCGTTATGTCGAGAGCCTCTCGGCCTATGCGCGCCAGTTCCTCGAAATGATGCAGAAGCCGGATGTAGACCGCATCGAGGGGCTTTCTCCGGCGATTTCCATCGAGCAGAAAACCACCTCGAAGAACCCGCGCTCCACGGTCGGCACGGTCACGGAAATCTACGACTATATGCGCCTGCTGTTTGCGCGTGTCGGTGTGCCCTACTCGCCGGCGACGGGCCTGCCGATCGAGAGCCAGACGGTCAGCCAGATAGTCGACCGTATCCTTGCCTTCGAGGAAGGCACGCGCCTTTATATTCTCGCGCCGATCGTGCGCGGCCGCAAAGGCGAATATAAAAAGGAACTCGCCGAGCTGATGAAGAAGGGCTTCCAGCGCGTCAAGGTGGATGGCCAGTTCTACGAGATCGCTGACGTTCCCGTCCTCGACAAGAAGTACAAACACGATATCGATGTGGTGGTGGACCGCGCCGTCGTGCGCCCGGATATGGCAGCACGCCTTGCCGACAGTCTCGAGACCTGCCTCAAGCTCGCCGACGGGTTGGCAGTGGCCGAATTTGCCGACAAGCCCCTGCCGCCGGAAGAAACCTCGGCTGGCGGCTCCGCAAACAAATCGCTCAATGAGACCCACGAGCGTATGCTGTTTTCGGAAAAATTCGCCTGCCCGGTCTCCGGCTTCACCATCCCGGAAATCGAGCCCCGGCTTTTCTCCTTCAACAATCCCTTCGGCGCCTGCCCCACCTGTGACGGTCTCGGCTCGCAGCAGAAGGTGGACGAAAACCTGATCGTGCCCGAACCTGCACGCACCCTGCGGGATGGCGCGATCGCCCCCTGGGCCAAGTCGTCTTCCCCCTATTACAACCAGACGCTGGAGGCGCTGGGCAAGGCCTTCGGTTTCAAGCTGTCGAGCAAATGGACGGACCTTTCGAAAGAGGCGCAGCACGCCATTCTTCAGGGCACTGACGACAAGATCGAGTTCAACTATCAGGACGGCGCGCGCTCCTACAAGACGGTGAAGAATTTCGAAGGCATCGTTCCCAATCTGGAGCGTCGCTGGAAAGAGACCGACAGCGCCTGGGCGCGCGAGGAAATCGAGCGTTATATGTCGGCGGCCCCCTGCCCGGCCTGCGCCGGCTATCGCCTGAAGCCGGAAGCGCTCGCCGTCAAGATCAACAGAATGCACATCGGCGAAGTCACCCAGATGTCGATCCGTATGGCACGCGACTGGTTCGAGACGCTGCCGGAAAATCTGAACGCCAAACAGAACGAGATCGCGGTTCGCATCCTCAAGGAAATCCGCGAACGTCTGCGATTCCTCAACGATGTCGGGCTGGATTATCTCAGCCTGTCACGCAACTCCGGCACGCTTTCCGGCGGAGAAAGCCAGCGCATCCGGCTTGCGTCGCAGATCGGCTCCGGCCTCACCGGCGTTCTCTATGTTCTGGATGAGCCGTCCATCGGCCTTCATCAGCGTGACAATGCCCGCCTGCTCGATACGCTGAAGCACCTGCGCGACATCGGCAATACGGTGATCGTGGTCGAACACGACGAGGATGCCATTCTGACGGCGGATTACGTTGTCGATATCGGCCCCGCCGCCGGCATTCACGGTGGTCAGGTCATCGCCGAAGGCACGCCGCAGGAGGTGATGGCCAATCCGAAATCGCTGACCGGCAAATATCTATCCGGCGAACTCGGCGTCGCCGTGCCGGCAGAACGCCGCAAGCCGAAGAAGGGCCGCGAAATCAAGGTTTTTGGCGCACGCGGCAACAACCTGAAGAATGTGACTGCGGCCGTTCCCCTTGGTGTTTTCACCGCCGTTACCGGCGTGTCGGGTGGTGGCAAATCCACATTCCTGATCGAGACGCTCTATAAGTCGGCAGCACGCCGCGTGATGGGCGCGCGCGAAATTCCGGCCGAGCATGATCGCATCGATGGTTTCGAATTCATCGACAAGGTGATCGATATCGACCAGTCGCCAATCGGCCGCACGCCACGATCAAACCCCGCCACCTACACCGGCGCATTCACGCCGATCCGTGACTGGTTCGCCGGTCTGCCGGAGGCGAAGGCGCGCGGTTATGCACCTGGCCGTTTCTCCTTCAACGTCAAGGGCGGCCGCTGCGAAGCCTGCCAGGGCGACGGCGTCATCAAGATCGAGATGCACTTCCTGCCTGATGTCTATGTCACCTGCGACGTCTGCCACGGCAAGCGTTACAATCGCGAGACGCTGGATGTGACCTTCAAGGGCAAGTCCATTGCCGACGTGCTTGATATGACGGTGGAAGAAGGCGTTGAATTCTTCGCCGCCGTTCCGGCCGTGCGTGACAAGCTGCAAGCGCTGTTCGATGTCGGCCTTGGTTACATCAAGGTCGGCCAGCAGGCCAATACGCTCTCCGGCGGCGAGGCGCAGCGCGTCAAGCTCGCCAAGGAACTGTCAAAACGCTCCACCGGCCGCACGCTCTACATCCTCGATGAACCGACGACGGGTCTCCATTTCCACGACGTCAACAAGCTTCTGGAAATGCTGCAGGCGCTGGTGGATCAGGGCAATTCCGTCGTGGTAATCGAGCACAATCTCGAAGTCATCAAGACGGCCGACTGGATCATCGATATTGGCCCCGAAGGCGGCACGGGCGGCGGCGAAGTGGTGGCAACCGGAACGCCGGAAGACATCGTCAAGAACGAGCGCTCCTATACCGGCCATTTCCTGAAGGAACTTCTGGAACGCCGGCCAGCCGGAAAACGCGAGGCTGCGGAGTAATCCGCGCCCTTCGCAGCAAGGTACGTAAGGCCGATAGCCCGAGGAGGAACAGTATATGTCGACATCAGGCACGATCCGCACCGGTATCGGCGGCTGGACTTTCGAGCCGTGGGAAGGCACGTTTTATCCGGAAAAACTGCCGAAGAAACGCCAGCTGGAACATGCCAGCCGGCAATTGACGGCGATCGAGGTGAACGGCACCTATTATAGTAGCCAGAAACCCGAGACCTTCGCCAAATGGGCGGCGGACGTGCCTGAGGACTTCGTTTTCTCCCTGAAGGCAAGCCGTTTCGTCACCAACCGCAAGGTCCTGGCCGAGGCGGGTGAATCCATGACGAAGTTCCTGACGCAGGGATTGACGGAACTCGGCCACCATCTCGGCCCGATTCTCTGGCAATTCGCGCCGACTAAAAAATTCGACGCGGAGGATTTCGGCGCGTTTCTGGCATTGCTGCCCGACAAACAGGACGGCATCAGCCTTCGCCACGTGGTCGAAGTGCGAAACCCGACATTTCAGGTGCCGGAATTCATCGATCTTCTCGCCAAACACAGGGTCGCGGTCGTCTGCGCCGACCATTACGATTATCCGATGCTGCCTGACGTAACTGCCGATTTCGTCTATTGCCGCCTGCAAAAGGGCGAAGATGATATCGAGACCTGTTATCCGAAGGCCGAGATTGACCATTGGGCAAAACGGGTCAAGACCTATGCGGCGGGCGGTGTTCCGGATGACCTGCCGCTGATCGCTCCCGATAGAAAAGTAGAGAAGACCCCTCGCGATGTCTTCGCTTTCTTCATCACCGGCGGCAAGGTCAATGCACCAAACGGCGCACAGGTATTGCAGAAATTGGTCTGACTGGCTCAGCCAGCCATTTCTTTCGCCGGATTGAAATCGACTGCCGCGAACGCCGCCTCGATCACCTCGGTTCCAGCGCCCGGCCGTGTGGCGTCGCTGGAAAGGATCTGCCGGAAACGGCGCGCGCCAGGCATGCCCTGAAACAGGCCGACCATGTGGCGGGTAACGTGGTTGAGACGCCCGCCCGCGGCGATGTAGTCGGTGGCGTAGGCCATCATCGCATCACGCAGCCCCATCCAGTCAGCTTGCCGGGCCTCTTCGCCATAAATGCGATGGTCGACATCAGCAAGGATGGACGTATTGTGATAGGCCGCACGGCCCAGCATCACGCCGTCCATATGGTGCAGATGGAGGCTTGCCTGATCGAGATCGGAGATACCGCCGTTGATGCCGATGAAGATGTCAGGATTTTCCCGCTTCATGCGATAGACGAGATCGTAATCGAGCGGCGGCACTTCACGGTTTTCCTTCGGCGAAAGACCTTGCAACCAAGCCTTGCGCGCATGGATCCAGACCGCATCCGCGCCCGCCGCCACAACCCGCGAAAGAAAATCCGGCAGCACGGCTTCCGGCTCCTGATCGTCCACGCCGATGCGGCATTTGACCGTGACTGGCACCTTCGCAACGGCCTTCATCGCCGTCACGCATTGCGCGACAATCTCGGGCTCGCGCATCAGACATGCGCCGAAAGTGCCGGATTGCACCCGGTCCGAAGGACAGCCGACATTGAGGTTGATCTCGTCATAGCCATAATCGCTGGCGATCCGCACCGCCTCCGAAAGCTTTACCGGATCCGACCCACCGAGTTGCAGTGCAACCGGATGTTCCTGAGTATGATAGTTGAGCAACCTGTCGCGCTGGCCATGGATGATGGCGTCGGCAACGATCATTTCCGTATAAAGCAGCGCACGCTTCGACAATTGCCGGTGCAGAAATCTGCACCTCGTGTCCGTCCAATCGATCATCGGGGCCACGGCAAAGATGCGAGACCCTGATGTCACCGCTTTTTTATAGAAATTCAACTATTTACGCTCGCTTACTAGGGTAAAATTCTGTGATAGTTTTTCATTGAGCAGCACCAATGTTCATGACTGTCGGTCACTATCACGGCGAGAAGATAATAGACGTCTCGATTGATTATACCGCGCAGATCCTTTGAAAAAAAGGCGAGCGTGTAGTTTTTAACAAGGCGAAGAAATTCGACCACAACCCTAATGCTGAAGCACACACGGTTTCTCTAGACCGAAATCGATGAGGCTGGTGGGCTTGAACGGTTGAATTCGGATCGCTTATCGCTATCCGATGCGAGCGACCGCTAGGTCAAAAATTGTGGGCGATGCTGCCGCTCGTCACGAGCCTCAGCTCGTTCTGGGAACAATTCCCAAGGTCGCGCATTAGTGGTCGTAGACGGCACTAAACACGTACCAATACGCCAAGCAGCGCGGGCGTCGTCCAATTCTTAATGCAGATTACTTTTCGGGCTCATAGAGTCGGACCGAAGTTCGGTTCCGAAATGAGAAATTATATAATCGCCTGACCAGTATTCTCTGATCGACGTAATATTAATTTTTGTGGGGCGCGGATGAGTTTTGGTTCGAAATTTTTGAAAAGTTTGTTTCAAAGTTCTCGTGAGGGGGAGCTTGAAAAATCATGGCCGACTGATTTTTACTCAACTGTTCCACATCGCTATTCCGTAAATCTTCACAGGTACAAAAAGATAGAGGATCAGCTCGATCCCAAAGAATTGTCGAGCGGCTTTACTCACAATGAAGAGCATCATAAACGTGACATGAACCGCTTCTTCACGTTTTGCCTCATATATGATCAAATAAAAAAAGAAAATATATCGGGTGATATCGCTGAACTTGGAGTATATAAGGGAAACACTTCGTATATATTAGCGAATTTCGCAAGGGCGCTGGGGCGTACTGCATATCTGTTTGATACGTTCGAAGGCTTCGATCCGAAAGATATCCAGGGCATTGATTCATCGATCCCTTTGCAGTTTTCCGATACCAGTCTTGAAACGGTGCGGGAATTTGTAGGCGAGGACAATGTCGTCTACGTAAAAGGGTATTTTCCAGAGTCGGCTACGCAAATTCCGGACAACCTAACGTTTTCCGTCGTTCATCTTGATTGCGACCTTTACAATCCGATGATGAGTGCGCTGAACTATTTCTACCCAAGAATGGTCGAAGGTGGGTTTATCATTGTCCATGATTATTCGAGCTTGCACTGGGACGGCGCCGAGAATGCAGCTGACGAGTTCTTTTCAGACAAGCCTGAATGTTTGATACCATTAGCGGACAGCGGCGGCAGTGCGATAGTGCGAAAGGCACGGGCATCCTCCGATAAATTCAACAATTGGCGAATTAAGCGACTTCATGATTTGTCGGTAGGAGCCTGGGTTCCCCCCCGACTTTTAAAGACTTATTTGAAAGACGGATGGGCGGACGTTGAAGACTGGGGCGTCTGGGGCCTGGGCGAACGCCATACGATGTCCTTGATAATTCCATTCGTACCGGAAACGGCCATTAGACTAATATTTGATGTCGATGCTCTCTTACTTGGCAGACAGATAGAGCAGACTGTTGCCGTTCTGGTCGATGGTACCAATGTTGCCGAGTGGAAATTTACATCCAAAAATAAACGTGGCGATCGGGAATTGATCATTCCTTTACACTTGCTGCAAAGGGACCAGAATGATGAATCTCCCCCGACAATCTTCTTCGAATTTAGACCCGAGTTTTTTACATCTCCACATTCCCTGAAGCCATCTAGTGAGGATACGCGTCCACTTGGACTTGCGATTCACAAATTGAAGATAGAGGTTGAGTAGAGAAACTGGCCATTGCCCCATTTCGAGAAGGTCTCGGGTCTTTTTTGCCGCTGGCTTTTCTGACGGGGTACGCTACCGGCAAGCAATGATCAACGATTGAGTTTTCCGAGCGATCGTCTTGCAAACTCGCACATATATCAGGGCGGAGAACTCGGCCTCTGAACGATCGTCTGGTCGCTGGCGGTACCCACCTGCTCCTGCCGCAAAAGAAGATTAAGTTCGGTCGGCCAGCCGGGAATTCGTCTAACAAGGAGGTCGGGCGCGAATATGTGATTGTCTTTGTGTTTCGGCTACCAGGTAGTGACGGGAAGGGAACTAAGCCCGCAACTGCGCGTTGTCTAAATGGTAATCAACAAACCGGAGGAATCCCATGAAAACACTTGCGGACATTTTCGAGCACACATTGCAGGACGTCTACTACGCGGAGAACGCTATAACGAAAGCGTTGCCCAAAGTCGCGAAGGCAGCCAAAAGTGCCGAACTAAAGAAGGCCGCCGAGGATCACCTTGCAGAGACCAGGGATCAGATCAAGAAGCTTGACCAGGTCTTTAAATCCATTGGCAAGAAAGCCTCCGGGGAAAAGTGCGACGCCATTGAGGGCTTGATCAAGGAGGCCGAAGGTCTCATGGAGGAGGCAGAAGGAACTGCGCTCGACGCTGGCCTCTTGGCGGCCTGCCAGGCAGTCGAGCACTACGAGATCGCCCGCTATGGTTCGCTCCGCGAATGGGCGAAGGATCTCGGCCACGATGAAGCCCACAAAATTCTAAGCGAAATCCTCGACCAGGAGAAAGCAACCAACAACAAGCTGACTAACCTTGCGGTGACGGCCATCAATAAGACGTCCGCCGCCAAGAAAGCTGCGTAACTCGCGTTTGCGAAGGTCTCCCCAATTTGGGAGACCTTACTTTTATGAACACTTAAAACGCGAGCCCTACCCCTCCTTCAAGTCTCATCTTGAGCCCACCTTACTGCATCCTCGACGCGAGCCTACATTTCACAACTTGTTACCCCCGAATCGAGAGACCTGTAAGAGCTGCTATTTTCACTGACCAAATTCGATCATCGGGTGCCAAGGCTAAGATTTTTTCGCCGTTTGCAAGCGCTTGTCTGTACCGGAACTACCTCTTTACGGCTGCGGTCATTTTGAACTGGAAATCGCCCAGGAATCGCGGGACAAGACTTGCAGTTCTAAAAAAGACGACAGGAAATCCCATGGCCGCCACCGTCATTCCAGTTCCAGAACCCGTTCTTCTGCCTGTAGAGGGCACAAACGAGATGTTCCCCGTGCGGCGGGTCTATTGTGTCGGCCGCAATTATGCCGATCACGCCATCGAGATGGGCCACGATCCTTCAAGGGAACCGCCGTTTTATTTCCAGAAAAATCCGGACAACCTTCTGCCTGCGGGTCAGGATTTCCCCTACCCTTCGCTGTCGTCGAACGTGCATTACGAAGTCGAATGCGTCGTGGTGTTGAAAAGCGGCGGTACGGATATTCTGGCAAGCGATGCGCTGGGCCACGTCTGGGGTTACGCGGTTGGCATCGATATGACACGCCGCGACCTTCAGGATGGTTTGAAGAAGATGGGACGCTCGTGGGAGGGCGCAAAAGCGTTCGAATATTCCGCGCCGGTCTCCGCCATCGTTCCCGCAGACAAGATCGGCCATCCGTCGACCGGTGCGATCTGGCTCGATGTCAATGGTGAGCGCAAGCAGACAGGCGATCTTGCGCAGATGATCTGGAAAGTGCCGGAAGTGATTGCCGAGCTTTCCAAGCTGTTCACGCTTGCCGCTGGCGATGTCATCATGACCGGCACGCCCGCGGGCGTCGGCCCTATCGTGCGCGGCGATCGGATCGAGTGTGGTGTAGACGGTGTCGGCACTCTGTCCGTAACGGTCGCCTGATCACTATCGGCGCATAATCGAAAGGGAGAGAACCGCCATGCCGCTTTATCGCCTCGCAGATCGGGTGCCGCAGACCCCTGCCACGGATCGCTACTGGGTCGCACCCGATGCGAATGTCATTGGCTCGGTGATACTTGCCGAGGATGTCGGCATCTGGTTCGGCGCGACGCTGCGCGGCGATAATGATCCAATCAGCATCGGTCGCGGCACCAATATTCAGGACGGCGTGATGGTGCACAGCGATCTCGGTTTTGCCGCCACGATCGGCGAAATGTGCACTATCGGCCACCACGCCATCATCCACGGCTGCACCATCGGCGACAATTCGCTCGTCGGCATGGGCGCAACGATCCTGAACGGCGCAAAGATCGGCCGCAACTGCCTGGTCGGCGCCAATGCGCTGGTGACGGAGGGCAAGGAGTTTCCCGACAATTCCCTGATCGTCGGATCGCCGGCGCGTGCCGTCCGAACGCTGGATGACGAGGCCGTCGCCAGCATCCGCCGCTCGGCGGAAAATTACATCGAAAACTGGAAGCGTTTTTCGAAGGATCTGGAAGTCATCGAAGAATGACGGATGGCGGGCAAGAACGCCCGCTGTCGCCAAACGGAGTTACCCCGCGCAGGCGGCACACAGACCACGAATTTCGATAGTGGTCTTTTCCGCCTTGAACTTGCTGTCCTTGACCCAGCGCTCGAGGCGATGGTCGATCTCGTGATCGTGGAACTCGTTCACCTGGCCGCAGGATTCGCAAATGGCAAAGGCGACGGTGCCATGATGATGCGAGCAGCATTCTGCCTGCGTGTGGGTGCAGGCAACAAAGGCGTTGAGGCTTTCAAGCCGGTGCACGAGACCATATTCCACCAGCTTTTCCAACGCCCGGTAGACCTGCAGCGGCGCGCGAAAACCATCATCGCGCAGCTTGTCGAGGATCACATAGGCGCTGAGCGGCGCATGCGCATTCGACAGGGCATTCATGACCAGCGACTGGTTTTTGGTAAGGTTCTGCGCATTCATGACTTGCCTCCTTCATCTGCGGAGCGGGAAAAACCCGGTGCCGGCAACAGGCTTATAACGAACAGGATCACGGCGGCAACCACGATGGACGGTCCTGATGGCGTGTCGTAACTCAGCGATCCGAACAGACCGCCAACGACGGCAACCGCTCCGATCAGAGACGCGACCACAGCCATCACCTCAGGCGTGGAAGAAAAACGTCTGGCTGTCGCCGCCGGTATGATGAGCAGCGATGTGATCAACATGATGCCGACCACCTTCATGGCGATGGCGATCACCAGCGCCATCAACAGCGTGAAGATGAGCTTGGCGCGTTCCGGGTTCAACCCCTCGGCCTCGGCCAACTCGGTATTGACTGTGGAGGCCAGCAGAGACCGCCACAGGAACACCATGGAAACCAGCACCACCAGCCCGCCGCCCCAGATCAGCGCGATATCGCTGCGGGTAACGGCCAGAATATCCCCGAACAGGAAGGAGACGAGATCGATGCGCACCCAGCTCATGAAGGCAACGATGACGAGGCCGATCGCCAGCGCCGAATGAGAGAGTATGCCGAGGAGCGCATCGGCGGAAAGCGCCTGCCGCCGTTGCAGAAAAATCAGCAGGATCGAAACCGCCGAGGCTACAAGAAAGACGCTGACGATGAGGTTGATCTGCAACAGCAGCGACAGCGCAACGCCAAGTAGTGCCGAATGGGCCATCGTATCGCCGAAATAGGCCATGCGCCGCCACACAACGAAGCAGCCAAGAGGCCCGGCGGTGAGCGCAACACCGATGCCGGCGATCATGGCGCGAACGAAGAAATCGTCAAACATGCCGCTCTCCCTGCTGGTGGCTTGAAGTGGCGTGTCCGTCATGCTCGTGGCCGCAGCCGCAGTCCCCGTGGTCATGATTATGGTCGTGATGCTGCTCATGCGCATGATGATGGCCATCATCGGGGTGGCAATGTTCGGTCACCGAACCATCCGCGTGCTGCACCCGGCCATCGGGCAGATGGGTGTGGTCGTGATGGTGGCTGTAAACAGCAAGCGCCTTGGCGGCCGACCCACCAAAAAGCCGCATATATTCCGGGCTCTGGCTCACCGCCTGCGGCGTTCCCCGGCAGCAGACATGGCCGTTCAGACATATCACGGTATCGGTTTCCGCCATGACCACATGCAGGTCATGCGAGATTAACAGAATTCCACAATTGTTTGAATTCCTGATATTTTTTATCAAATCATAAAGCGCGATCTCCCCGGAGAAATCAACGCCCTGCACGGGCTCGTCGAGAACCAGCAGATCGGGCTTGCGCGCAATGGCGCGGGCAAGAAGCGCCCGCTGGAACTCTCCGCCAGAAAGATGCTGCACCTCCGCGTTTGCCAGATGCGCGATACCCGTGGCGTTCAGCGCGGCGTCGATTTCGCGCGCGGGAAGCGGCCCGGTCAGCGTCATCAACCGGCGCACAGAAAGCGGCATGGTCCAGTCGACCGAAAGCTTCTGCGGCACATACCCGACCCTCAGACCGGCAATGCGCGATACCGCGCCTTCGCTCGGCTTCAAGACACCGATCGCCATTTTCGCGCTGGTTGATTTGCCCGAACCGTTCGGCCCGATCAACGTGACGATCTCACCCTTGCTGACGGAAAACTCCACGCCGCGCACGAGCCAGCGACCGTTGCGCTGCACGCCGGCATTGGAAAGTGACACCAGTATCTCTTTGCCCTCATGGGCGGAATGAAGCATGGGATTGTCCGATCGGCGATGTTGCTTACCGCTATCGCATACGTTATAGAGTTACGCAATAAATGTAATAACATAACTATACTTCTTCAAGTGGAGTGCATTTCATGAGATCGTTCGTGATCCCGCTCATGGCATCGGTAGCAATAGCGGCGGCCGCCTCCGGCGCCACCGCCGCCCCAAATGTCGTGGTCTCGATCAAGCCTGTCCATTCCCTCGTCGCGGCAATCATGCGTGGCGTGGGCGAACCGCAACTCATTGTCGACGGCGCAGCCTCACCGCACACCTATAATCTGCGGCCTTCCAATGCCCGCACGCTGGAAAAGGCAGATCTGGTCTTTTGGGTCGGGCCTGGACTGGAGGCATTTCTGCAGAAGCCGCTGGAGGCGTTGACCAGCAAGGCAACAGTGGTCGAACTGGAAGACGCCAAGGGGCTGGAAAAGCTTCCCTTCCGCGAAGGCGGCCCTTTCGAGGCGCATGACGATGGCGAAGAGGCCCATGGAGAACATGCAGGCCATTCGGACAGCGAAGACGCTCATGCTCATGATCATGCGCACGATGACGGCGACCATGAACACGGCGCGTACGACACTCATCTGTGGCTCGATCCGGCCAACGCCAAGGCCATGGCCCAGACGATAGAAACCGCACTGATTGCCGCCGATGCCGGCAATGCGGAAACCTATCAAGCCAATACGAAAAAACTGATCGACGATCTCGATGCGCTCGACAGCGAAATTGCGGAAACGGTCAAGCCTGTGAAGGACAAGCCCTTCATCGTCTTCCACGATGCCTATCAATATTTCGAGCATCGCTACGGCGTAAAAACGGCGGGATCGATCACCGTTAGCCCCGAAACCCTGCCCGGTGCCGATCGCGTCAGGGAGATGCAGGAAAAGGTTCGCCAACTTGGCGCGACCTGCGTTTTTGCCGAACCGCAATTCGAGCCGAAACTGATCTCCGTCATAACCGAAGGCACGGCGGCAAAGTCTGCGACGCTCGATCCCGAAGCGGCCACGCTTGAACCGGGTCCCGATCTATACTTCAAGATGATGCGCGGCATCGCCGGCTCGCTGAAGGATTGCCTGTCCTGATCCGGACATGCGTTCCTTCTATCAAGGCTTCGGCGCCATTGAGGACCAGACCGGGCAGCTGATGCTTTGCAGCGTTTCTGGCGGCGCACCGTTGATGCGTGCCAGCAGAGCCTTGGCAAGCTCCCTGCCCGCAAGCTTGATGTCCTCGTTGACTGTGTGGATTTGTGGCTGGATCCAGTTCAGGAATTCGGCGGACTGTTTCGACACGATATCGATATCCTTGCCGATCCTGACACCGGCTGCCTCAAACCCCGCCACAAGCGCAATAGTGCTGCTGCCGCTGATGGAGACAATGCCGTCAGGGCGATCGTCTGATTGCATCAGGCGCTTGCCGAAATCGCGGATCTTGTCGAGCGGCGTCTCGATGGTGATGGCATCCAACGGGAATTCGGAAACGCCGAAATCCCTGATACCGCGGGTGAACCCCTTGCGGGCGTGGTCGTGGAACGCAAACCGCGATGGCGGCACGATGATGGCGATCCTCTTTCGCCCACATTGCGCCAGCCGCTCCACGGCCTCATAGGCATAAGCCTCGTTATCGAAATCGTGATAGGCGTGCTCAATGCCCATGTCGGACCGCCCATGGGTAACGAAGGGCATTTTGCGCTCCGTCATGAAACGGACGCGCGGATCGTTCGGCTCGATTTTGGAGATAATGACCCCGTCCGCCGAACCGGTTTCGAGAATGTAGCGGATCGGCACCATGGAATCCTTGGCGTGGGTGTGAGGGGTAACGACGAGGTGATATTGCGTCGTCGCCAGGACCTCGGTGATGCCGAATACCATCTGGCTGGTGAAGCCCATCAATTCCTCGTCGACGCTCAGCACCAGCGCGATCACATTGGTCTTGCCGGTGCGAAGGCGCACACCAGCTCGGTTCGGCTGGTAACCGATCTGCTGGGCAATCAGCCGCACGCGCTCCTTGGTTTCCGCGCCGATGTCAGGCGCATCCTTCAGCGCGCGTGACACGGTGGTGATGCCAAGACCCGTCATGTAGGCGATGGTCTTCAAGGTCGGGCGCTCACCTGTCGTCGCCTTCGCTTCGTCCCTGCCAGAATTACCAGTATCGTTCATGTCATTTCGCCACGCTTTGCAGAACAATAATCATAGATAGCTTTTCGTTTCTTGCAAAGGCAAACGTCGCCGGTCGCCATCACACCCGATCCGGTCTTCGGGCCTTTGGCTATAACGATGTAGGGCGTGGAAAATATCGAACGGGATTATCCCTGATTACCGACCTTACGCGCTCGCGAAACTTCCGCTCAAGAGAGAAACAATGCCAATAAACTAGATTAAATAGTAACAATAATTATTTGATATATATAAATAAAAGTCAATAAATATCAAGGCACCCGTACGCGTGGTTTTCCAATAGTACCAACGGGCATTTTTCGCGCATGAAGTTTCACTCCGAAGACATGACGGAACGATCATTTTACGGTAACGTTGCCGGAGGGAGGAGATTGCCGAGCTGAGCGAGCTGGATAACGGCTGGCTGGCGGGCATGCATCTTCCCCAGATTCCGACACAAGCCTGCGTCATAATGGCCAGCTTATCCTATTTGAATTCGTCCATGCAGGGTCCCATCATGATTTCTTCCTCCACGCCCGAAACCGTCATCGATCTGGCCGGGCTCTGGCGCCTGACCTCGCTGGAAGGAGACTACACGACCGACCTTACCGTGCCGGGAGACGTTCACAGCGCACTCAAAAACGCGGGCATCATTCCAGACCCCTATCACGGTGCCAATGAAAATGCGGTGCAATGGGTCGCGCATCGGGACTGGATCATAGAGCGGACCTTCATCCTCGATGACGCCGATGCCAGCTGGTATCTCGATATCGATTATCTCGACACCGTCGCGATCGTCTTCGTCAACGATGTCCCGGTCTTGAGTTCGGACAATTGCTTCCGACGTTACCGTCCCGATGTGTCTCGCGCCGTGCGGCCCGGTGAAAACACCATTCGTATCCATTTCCACTCCAACATCGCAGCCGGGGCGAAACGGCAGGCGCGACAACCTTTTTACATTCCCTATCATGAGGGCAACTCGCCGATTGCCAACGGCAACATGTTGCGCAAGCCACAGTGCCATTTCGGCTGGGACTGGAATATCGCGATTGCTCCGCTCGGCCTTTACGGCAAAATCCTGCTGAAGCGCCTCGATACGGCACGGGTCGAACACGTCGTCACCTCACAACATCATGTCGAGGGCGGCGTCGAGCTGCATGTGGCAATCACGCTGTTTGCCGAAGGTCCGGCGAGCCTTCCGCTCTACCTTTCCCTCAACGACGAAAGACTGCGGCTTGATTGCGGCGTGGGTGCGGGTGAGACGGTGGTGCGCCACGTCTTCTTCGTGGAAGATCCCGCGCTCTGGTGGCCGGCGGGCAGCGGCGAACAGACGCTCTACACGCTGACGGTGGAGTTGCCGGATGAAACCCTCACCCGCAGGATCGGCTTCAGGACCATTGAACTTCTGACGGACAAGGATGAGGCCGGTAGCCGATTTGCCTTCCGCATCAACGGCCGGGAAATCTTCTGCCGTGGCGCGAACTGGATTCCATCCGATGCGCTTTATTCGCTGACCAGCCACGAAAAAACCGAAGACCTTCTGTGTTCGGCCGTCGAGGCCAATATGAACATGATCCGCGTCTGGGGCGGCGGGTTTTACGAGGAAGACTGGTTCTACGATCTCTGTGACCGTCTCGGTCTTCTGGTCTGGCAGGATTTCATGTTCGCCTGCAACCTTTACCCCTGCAGCGAAGACTTTCTCGACAATGTCGAACACGAGGTCGACTATCAGGTAAAACGCCTGTCCTCCCATCCGTCCATCGCGCTCTGGTGCGGCGACAACGAATTGGTGGGTGCCCTCACCTGGTTCGAGGAGCCCCGCAACAACCGCGACCGTTATCTCGTGGCTTACGACCGCCTCAACCGCACTATCGAAAAGGCGCTGAAAAAAGCCGCCCCCGAAGCACTCTGGTGGCCCTCCAGCCCGGCTTCAGGCTACCTCGATTATGGTGATGCCTGGCATGCGGATGGTTCCGGCGACATGCATTACTGGTCCGTCTGGCACGAAAACAAATCGTTCGACAATTACCGCTCGGTCAAGCCGCGCTTCTGCTCCGAATTCGGTTTTCAGTCCTACACCTCCATGCCTGTCATCCGCACCTATGCGGAAGAGAAAGACATGAACATCGCCTCCCCGGTGATCGAACTGCACCAGAAGAATGTCGGCGGCAATGAGCGCATCGCTGGCACCATGTTCCGCTATTTCCGCTTTCCGAAGGATTTCGAAAATTTCGTGTATCTGAGCCAGGTACAGCAGGCGCTGGCCATCCGAACCGCGGTCGACTACTGGCGCTCGCTGAAACCCCATTGCATGGGAACGCTCTATTGGCAGCTCAACGACACCTGGCCGGTTGCCTCATGGTCGAGCCTGGATTACGGCGGCGGCTGGAAGGCGCTGCATTATGCTGCCCGCCGGTTCTTCCAGCCGGTCTCGGTTTCCGCCATTCCCTCGGAAGACGGACGCCGGTTAAGTTTCTCCATGGTCAACGACACGGCGGAAGATGTCGAGATCGACATGAATATTGTCGCCCTCACGATGGAGGGTAACCGCGTGCCGCTGAAATCCGCCAACGGCACGTGCGCAACGGACAAGGCTGCGACGCTGACAGAAATCGACATGGACAGCCTGCCTGATGGTTCCATCCTTGCCTGGAACTTCATAGCATCCAACGGCATGACAGGCGAAGGCCATCATGTGCGCGACACCTACAAGTCTCTGGAGCTCCAGCGCGCTGGACTGACGTTCTCCACCGCCACATTGAAAAACGGCCAGCTCGAAATCGATGTCACCGCAGCCGGTCTTGCCCTCTTCGTCATGCTGGAGGCCGATCAGCCCGGGCGTTATTCCGACAATCTGTTCGATCTCGCAGCGGGCGAAACACGCCGGATCATCTTCACCCCGAAGGCGGGCAGCGGGCAGCCGCAGTTCCGTATCTTCGATCTTTATACCTGCCAATCCTCGCATTGAAACCACGCGGCGAAAGGCTTAACCATCCTTAGCGGAACGGCAGGCAACGTTGCGCCTGCCCTCATCTTTCAAAGGTTTGCCGGCTTCTCCGGCAACCATTCATCAGCAAGTGGAGGAAGACCCATGGTTTGGCAACCGGCCGAAAACCGATATACATCCATGAAATACAATCATTGCGGAAAGACTGGCCTGAAGCTGCCGGCGATCTCGCTCGGGCTGTGGCACAATTTCGGCAACGACACACCGCACCAGACCAAACAGGCCATTTGCCGCCGCGCCTTTGACCTCGGCATTACCCATTTCGATCTCGCCAATAATTACGGCCCACCACCCGGCAGCGCCGAAACTGCCTTCGGCGAAATTCTGAAGACGGATTTTAGAGGCTACCGCGATGAAATGGTCATCTCGTCCAAGGCGGGCTACAACATGTGGCCCGGTCCTTACGGTGAATGGGGCAGCCGCAAATATCTGATATCGTCCTGCGACCAGAGCCTGAAGCGCATGGGGCTGGACTACGTCGATATCTTCTACTCCCACCGTTTCGATCCCAACACGCCGCTTGAGGAAACCTGCGGCGCACTGGACCAGATCGTGCGCTCGGGCAAGGCGCTCTATGTCGGCATCTCTTCCTACAACTCGAAACGCACCCGTGAGGCCGCCGCGATCCTGAAAGATCTTGGCACGCCCTGCATCATCCACCAACCGAGCTACTCCATGATCAATCGCTGGATCGAGGAAGACGGTCTGGTCGATACGCTGGAAGATCTTGGCATTGGCTCCATCGTCTTTTCGCCGCTGGCGCAGGGCATGCTGACGACGAAATATCTGGGTGGCGTGCCTGATGGCAGCCGTGCATCGCAGAGCAAGTCACTCAACCCCGCCTTCCTCAACGAGCGCAATGTCGAAAACATCCGCGCGCTCAATCGCATTGCCGAGCGGCGTGGCCAAACGCTCGCGCAGATGGCAATCGCCTGGGTGCTGCGCGGTGGTCGCATCACGTCGGCGCTCATCGGTGCGAGCCGTGTCGAACAGGTCGAGGATTGCGTGAAGGCACTCGACAATGCCGACTTCTCCACAGAGGAGCTTGCGGAAATCGACGGTTACGCAAAGGACGCGGATATCAACCTTTGGGCAAAATCCGCTGAACGCGTCTAATACTTGAAACAGGCTGCCCGGTTTCCAACGGGCAGCCTGATCGACGCAAAAACTGGACTGAAATCTCCAACAGAAAGATTAACGTCCCCGTCTAACCATTAACAACCATTACATAAATGTAATTTTAAATTCAGTTTCCGTTCATTCGTTTATTCGTAAGTTCTCCTTATCGAAACACGAGAGGAAACATTCATGAAAAAGTTCGTCACCATTCTTCTGGCTGCAACTGTTCTTGCTGCTCCAATGGCCCAGGCACAAAGCCGCCACGACGATCGTCATCGCGGTGTAACCGTCGAGCGTCACACGACCACCAAAAAGGTCATCGTCAAAAAGCACCGTTGGGATCGCGGTCAGCGCCTCTCCCCGGCAGAGCGTCGTCATTTCGTCGACCGCCGCGACTATCGCCGTTACCGTCTGGCAGAGCCGCGTCGCGACCAGCGCTGGGTACGCGTCGACAACCAGTTCCTGCTCATCAACGCCGTCACCGGCCTGATCGTCGGCCTTTCTGCGGCACGCTGAGTAAATCGACGGATGATATGAAAAAGGCCCGCTTGCGCGGGCCTTTTGTCGTTTATCGTTATAGCCGATCAGAAAATGTCGGCGCCGCTGCCCCACGGGCCATGCGGCTTGTCGACACCGTCGGTGCGTTCGAAGCCATGCGCCCCGAAGAAATCGCGCTGCGCCTGAATAAGGTTTGCGCTGCCGCGGGCGCGACGATAGGCGTCGAAATAACCAAGCGCGGAAGCGAGTGCCGAAACCGGCAGACCGGAGAGAACCGCGTAGGAAACGACACGGCGCAGGGCGGCGTCGGTGTCCTTGACGATGCCGGAGAAGGCAGGCGTCACGATGAGGTTTGCCACATGCGGATCCTTGGTGAAGGCCGAGGTGATCTCATCGAGGAATTCTGAGCGGATGATGCAGCCGGCGCGCCAGATGCGGGCGATCGTCGGCATCGGCAGGTTCCAGTTGAACTCCTTCGATGCGGCCGACATGACGGCAAAGCCCTGTGCGTAAGCACCGACCTTGGCGGCCAGAAGCGCGCTTTCCAGATCGGCGATAAAGGCCTTTTTGTCAGCCGGTGCAGCTGCAACGGTCGGCAGGCCGAAGATCTTCTCGGCAGCTTCGCGCTCGTCCTTCTGCGACGACAGGATACGGGCAGCCACGGCGGCCTCGATGGCAGTTGCGGCGACGCCCATGTTCTGCGCCTCGATAACCGACCACTTGCCTGTGCCCTTCTGGCCGGCCTTGTCGAGGATCAGATCGACCATCGGCTTGCCGGTGATCGGATCGGCAGCGCGCAGAACCTTCTCGGTGATTTCGATCAGGTAGGAGTTGAGACGGCCCTTGTTCCATTCACCGAATACATCGGCGATTTCAGACGCACTCATCTTCAGGCCGTCACGCAGGATGCCGTAGATTTCGGCGATCATCTGCATGTCGGCATATTCGATGCCGTTATGGATCGTCTTGACGAAATGACCGGCACCGTCATTGCCGAGCCATGCCACGCACGGATCGTCATTATACTTGGCGGAAATGGAGGTCAGAACCTTCTCGACGCGCTTCCAGCTATCTTCGGTACCGCCGACCATGATCGACGGTCCGTGACGCGCACCTTCTTCACCGCCGGAAACGCCCATACCGATAAAGGTCAGACCGCTATCCTTCAGATTGTCGAAACGGCGGATCGTATCGCGGAAATTCGCATTGCCGGCGTCGATCATGATGTCGCCGTTCGAGAGATGCGGCTTCAGGATTTCCATCTGCTGGTCAACCGGATCGCCGGCCTTGATCATGATAATGATCGGGCGCGGAGGACGAATGGCGGCGACGAATTCCTCGATGGTTTCGCAAGGGATCAACTGCCCCTGCAAGTCCCCAGCCTCGGCGTAGAATTTTTTCGTCGCTTCAGGGGTTCGGTTGAATACGGCAATCTTGTTGCCCTTTTCCGCGATGTTCAACGCCAGGTTCGAGCCCATGACGCCGAGACCGATCAAACCGATTTCTGCCTGTTCCACGGATGTGCCTCCATCTTGCTTTTAGGTGGTCGTGTTGTGGCACTGTAATGAACAAACGGCAAGGCTAGGGGCGACTGAAACGATTAAATTTTGATGACGCAAATCAGCTTTGCATATTTGCGACAGGTCGGGGGAAGGTCGTAACCAACGCGCCTCCCCTAGGAAGGTCGTGGCCGGTCGTCGCCATCGTCCAGCGCTCGCCAGGCAGCGCCGTCCATATCCTCATATTGCCCTGATCGCACCGACCAGAGGAAGGCGAAAAGCCCGAGCGCTCCGAGAAACAGGGCGACGGGGATGAGATAGATCAACATGTTCATGCCGGTTGCGCCCCCTCGCCCGCAAATCCGGTCGGCACGCTCTGTTGCGCAGAAACGGCTTCAGCCGTTCCGGCAAGACGCAGCGCATTTGCAACAACGATGAGCGACGATGTCGACATGGCGATGGCCGCGATCATCGGCGTCGCATAACCGGCAATCGCAATCGGCACGGCAATGACATTGTAGCCGATGGCAAGCGCGAAGTTCTGCCGGATAAGCCGTCCGGCCCGCCGCGATGTCTCGATGGCGACAGGAACGGCATCCAGATTCTCGTGCATGAACACGAAGTCGGCGGCCTGCCGGCCGATATCGGCGGCTGTTGCCGGTGCCATCGAAACATGTGCTGCAGCCAGCGCAGGCGCATCATTGATACCGTCGCCCACCATCAGAACCTTGCGTCCCTCGCCTGCCAGTGCCCCACAGCGCCCCGCCTTGTCTTTCGGCGACAGGTCGGCGTTCCATTTCGCAATGCCCAGACGCTGCGCCATGGCCTTCACGGCCGGGACCCGGTCACCGGACACGATTTCCAGCACCAGTCCTTGTACAGAAAGGCTGCGCAGTGCCTGTACGGCGCCAGGACGCGGATTGTCCTCGAAACCGAAACTCGCCAGATACCCGCCGTCAAGCGAAAGCACCACTTCCGATCGCGCGTCGCCGTTTTCCATTTGCGATTCATCCGGGCAGGCAAAACGGCGGTTGCCAAGCCGGTAGGTTCCCGCCGGCGTGAGAGCCTCAACACCGGAGCCGGGAATTTCACGCACCGCTTCGTAGACCGATAAAATTCCGCCATAGGCTGCATGCAGGGCTTTGGACAGCGGATGGCGTGAATGGGCGGCAAGGCCAGCCGCAATCGCCACCGTGGCGGGGTTCACATCGCCGGTTTCCACCAGTCGCGGCTTCCCGACCGTCAGGGTGCCTGTCTTGTCGAACAGCACGGTGTCGATTTCGGCCAGTCGCTCCATCGCCGAGCCTTCCTTGACCATGATGCCATGCCGAAAGAGCCGGCCTGCCGCCACCACCTGCACCACCGGAACAGCAAGGCCAAGCGCACAGGGGCAGGTGATGATGAGAACCGCAATCGCGATCAGCATCGCCTGCTTCCAGTCACCGCCCAAAACGCCCCAACCGAGAAAGGTCATGAGAGCAAGAAGATGTACGACGGGCGAATAATAGCTCGCGGCACGGTCGGCAATCCGCCGATAGCGCGCCCGCCCCCCTTCCGCCGCCTCCATCAGCCCGATCACTTCCGACAGAAACGAATCCTTTGCCGATGCGGTCACCCGCGCGGCGAGCGAACCGGTGAGATTGAGCGTGCCTGCCTGAAGCAGATCACCCGCCTCCACCCGACGCGGCGCGCTTTCGCCGTTGACAATGGACATGTCGAGATCGCTGCTTCCGCTAATGACCATCGCATCCACCGCCACCCGGTCACCGGCAGCAATCACAATCGTCATACCGGGTAGCACATCGCCAAGCGGGCGATATTCCCGCGTTCCGTCCTCACCGATAACGGTTGCGCCGCGTGGTGAAAGCCGGGCCAGGCCTGCAATTGCCGAGCGCGCCCTGTCACGCATGATATGGTCAAGCGTGCGGCCGATCAGCAGGAAGAACAGCAGCGACACGGTCGCGTCAAACCACGCATGTTCGCCATGATGAATCGTCTCCCACAGCGAGATTGCGTAGGATAGCGTGATGGCGAGCGCGATCGGCACATCCATATTGGTGCGGCCATGCTTCAGCGCATTCCAGGCCGACTGATAGAAGAACCGGCCGCCATAGATCAGCGCCGGCGCGGCAATCATCGCCGAAATCCAGTGGAACATGTCACGCGTCGCGGCATCGGCCCCGGACCAGACGGACACGGACAGCAGCATGATATTGGCGGAAGCAAAGCCGCAGAGCGCCACCGCCCTGATCAGTTGCGAGCGCAACACGTCCGAAGCATCCTGTCCGCTCGCGAAAAGATGCGTCCGGTATCCGGTTGCAAGGATTGCGCGGGCAAGTTCGGCGGGATCTGTCCTGATGCCATCGACATCCTCTTTCCAGACAATCGCCACCCGTTTGGAGGACAGGTTCACGCGCGCCTGCTCCACCTGGCGGAGACGGCGCAGCGCCGTTTCGATGGTGGTGATGCAGGCGCCGCAATAAACGCCGGGCACGCTGAGATCTGTCTGGCGCAGCCCCTGCCCCAGATCGCGGCTTGCCAGCATCAGCTCCTCTGATGATGGTGGGTTGACCGGTTCGCCGAGTTGAAGCGACCCTTCCGTTCCCGGTGCACAGCAGCTCATTGACGCCCCCTGATCACCGCGATCCGCGTGCCTTCATGCACGATGATCCTGCCGTCTTTTACGGCAGTGACCTCGACGATCCATTGGCCGGGCAGCATGTCATGCGGGCCGGTGAAGACCCCGGTAGACACCGGGGTCAGCTCCATGTCGAAATTCTGGTGCTCGCCGACCGGCCGGCGAAAACGCGCCGTTACCGAATCCGTATCCACAGGGCCGGTATCTGGATGAAACACCTCGTAGCGCACGGTCTTTTCATCCACCACCAGCCTGCCCTTGATGCCGGTGGCGGCCCTTGCCTTGGCGGCCTCGGCCTTGGCGTTGAACTGCTGGCTGGCAACATAGGTATTGGGCACCACCAGCCCGCTCCAGCTGGTGACAGCGTTCCAGGCCATCACCATGTTGACGGTGATGACGATGCCGAAAAACATCACCATAACACCCAGCATATGCCAGCCGGTGAAAATGAAACCGGACGTCTGGCGATTGGTCGTTGTCATTTTTTCACTCCCGGAGCGTTGAAGACGGCGTCGTAACGGGCCGTCTCATGGCCGCCCGTATCGCTGACGATGAATTCGAAATTTTCAGCAGCCCGCGCGACGTGACTGCCCGGCAGGGTGACGAACACCTTCAGCGTTGTCGCCTCGTCAGGTTCCACCATCACCTCGAAGCTGCGAGAGGCTGCATCCGGCACGCCGTTTATCTTCATCACCGCACTTGGAATGCCCTCTATCGTCAGGCTCATTATGCGCGGTTGCGGCACCATGTTGAGAATGCGAACGGTATAGCCGTTGCGGATGGACCCGTTCGATTCGAGCACATATTGCGGGTTGCGGTCGTGCAGCACGTTCAGAGCCAGCCGCTCGCGCGTCACCAGCGCAAACAGCAAGCCGATGCCGACTGCAGCCCATATTGCCGTGTAAAGAAGCGTGCGCGGGCGAAAGACGATGCGCCAGTCGAAATGGCGAATGCTGTTTTTGAACCCGCCGTCCTCGTCGCGCACATTCGCAGGCCGGATTGCGTGCTGACCGTTGCCGGTCGCAAGCGCCATGTTGGACTGATATTCGGACAGCGTCGCATAGGCGATCAGCCCGCGTGGCTTACCAATCTTGTCCATCACCCCATCGCAGGCATCGATACAGAGCGCGCAGGTGATACATTCCAGCTGCTGCCCGTCCCTGATGTCGATGCCCATGGGACAGACTGCGACACAAGCATTGCAATCGACGCAATCGCCGACGCTCTCCCCTGTGGCCGCAGCCTTTTTGGCGTGCCTCGTGCGAGGTTCACCGCGCCAGTCATTATAGGTCACGACCAGCGAGTTCTCATCCAGCATCGCCGCCTGAATGCGCGGCCAGGGACACATATAAGTACAGACCTGCTCCCGCATCAGCCCGCCGAAAACATAGGTCGTGGCGGTGAGTATCGCGACGGTCGTATAGGCGATCATCGGTGCCTGCCCCGTCATGAACTCTCTCGCCAGCGTCGGTGCATCGGCAAAATAGAAGATCCATGCCCCGCCGGTCAGAACGCCGATCACCAGCCAGATTGCATGTTTCATCACCCGCTTGCGCAGCTTGCCGAAAGTGAAAGGTGCTGCATCGAGCTTCATGCGGGCATTCCTGTCGCCCTCGATCGCCCGCTCGACGACCAGAAACAGGTCCACCCAGACGGTCTGCGGACAGGTATAACCACACCACGCGCGTCCCACGGCGGAGGTGATGAGAAACAACCCCAGACCCGCCATGACCAGCAATCCCGCGACGAAAAAGAACTCCTGCGGCCAGATTTCGATGAAGAAGAAATAAAAGCGCCGGTTGGCAATATCGATCAGCACCGCCTGGTCGGGCGCATAGGGACCGCGATCCCAGCGCAGAAACGGCGTCAGATAATAAATGCCGAGCGTGACCAGCATGACCAGCCACTTGAACCGCCGGAACCGGCCCTCCGCGCGCTTCGGGAAAATTTTCTTGCGCGCTTCATAAAGGGGTTTACGCGTTTTTGCGGAATTGACAGCCTCCGCTTCCAGCCTTTCGACGGGCTGTTGCGGGCGGTCCTGTCCGACGGGATAGATGTTCATGATTGCAGTCCGTTTTTATCTCCTTGCTTTCTCCCATCTCACCGGCGAAACATCCTTGACTTACATCAAGCGCGGACAAAGTGGCGCAGCCTGCGGCCTGCATTAAACAGGGAGGATGAGATGCCAGTCATGCAGTCAAAAATCATTCATCTGTCGGTGGAAAAACCATGGAGCCATGTCTTTGATTTCACCTCCGACCCGCAAAACATGCCGCACTGGGCCGCCGGTCTAGCAGGCGGTCTTAAACCAGACGGCGAGGACTGGATCGCCGATGGCGGCCCGCTGGGTGAGGTCCGCGTCAATTTCGCGCCCTTAAACGAATTCGGCGTGATAGACCACGTCGTGACATTGCCGGATGGCATGAAGGTGTATAACGCGCTGCGGGTAACACCGAATGGCAGCGGTGCCGAAGTCAGCTTTACCCTGCTTCGCCTGCCGGACATGACGGACGAGGATTTCGAACGGGATGCGGAGATGGTCCGGGTCGATCTGGAAACACTGAAGTCGCTGCTCGAAACGGATTGAAGGATAAAACGATGACCACGAATACGAATGATCGGCGCATCGACTATGTCGAATTCAACGTCGCCGATATCGAGCGCAGCAAGGAATTTTACGGCGGCGCTTTCGGCTGGTCCTTTAAGGATTACGGCCCGCAATATTGCGAGTTTTCCGACGGCCGGCTGACCGGCGGTTTCACCACCACGGCACCCGTGTCAGCCAAGGGTGGACCGCTTGTCATTCTTTACGCCGCCGATATCGAGAATGCGCACCGGCGTGTCGAGGCAGCCGGTGGGCAGATCAGCGTCGCCATATTCGCCTTTCCCGGCGGACGCCGTTTTCATTTCACCGATCCGGATGGATACGAACTGGCCGTCTGGTCTGATCGCTAAGAAAAAGGGCCGCATCGGGCGGCCCTTTCCATTTGTTGGCTGTGACGTTCACTCGCCACCGCCCAGCGAGTGCACGAAGATCGCAAGCTGCTTGACCGTGGTATCACCAAGCCGTTCACCCCAGGCGGGCATGACCCCGTGTTTTGGCGACCGTATCTGCGCAACTATCCCCTGCTCGCCACTGGCCTTCAGCCAGATCGCGTCGGCCAGGTTGGGCGCGCCGAACTCGCGGTTGCCCTTGGCGTTCTCACCGTGGCACGAGGCGCAATTGTCGGCGAAAATCTGTTTACCGGGTTCTACGAGTGCCGGGTTGGAAGGCGTTCCTGTCAGGCTGACGACATAGGCGGCGACCTCGCGGATTTCCTCGGACTTGAGGATATCGCCGAAGGCCGGCATTTCCGACAGGCGCGTATCGGGATCGTCGGCAAAACGAATGCCGTGCTTTACCGTCGTATAGATATCCTCGACGCTGCCTCCCCACATCCAGTCATCGTCGTTGAGGTTGGGATATCCCTGCCCGCCTTCCGCACCCGAACCGTGACACTGGATGCAATTGACCTTGAAGGCGGCGGCACCGCCGGAAAGCGCAAATTGCCTTAGCGTCGGATCGGCCTCAATCTCGGCGAGCGAGGAACTGGCGATTCTGTCGGAATAGACGCTCTGCGCCTGTTTGGCGTCCGCCATATCGGCAGCGATCTCGGAACGGCTGCTCCAGCCGAGCAACCCTTGCGTTGCGCCATTGATCAGCGGCCATGCCGGATAGGCGATGGTGTAGCCGATGGCCCAGAGGATCGTGAAGTAGAAGGTCCAGACCCACCAGCGCGGCATCGGATTGTTAAGCTCGCGAATACCGTCCCATTCATGGCCGGTGGTTTCGACGCCGCTGATGTCATCAATGTGTTTTTCGGACATATCCTAGTCCTCCTTAAGCGGAATGCTGGCGGCGTCGTCCGCAGCTTTTTTCGATCCGGGACGAAGGGTGAAAACGACGACGCCGGCGAAGAACAGGGTCATGGCAAGCAGGCCCCAGCTATCGGCGAAGTGGCGCATGGCCGTGTAGGTTTCCATCGTATCGCCTCCTCACCGATATCCGGCGGCATCGTCATAGGTCGAGAAATCGACCAGCGTGCCGAGCATCTGCAAATAGGCAACCAGCGCATCCATTTCGGTAAGCTTGGCTGGATCGCCATCGAAATCGCCGACTTTCGCCTTCGGATAGCGCGCCAGAAGCTCGGTCGTATCGGCGTTCGGATCGGCCTGCGCGTGAAGATCAGCCGCTGATTTCTCGATCATCTCGTCGCTATAGGGCACGCCAACGGCGCGGTTAGCCTTCAGCTCCATCGAGATATCCGTAATCTTCAACGGCGTGGTTTTGAGGAACGCGTAGGACGGCATGATCGATTCCGGCACGACGGAGCGCGGATCGGCCAGATGCTGCACGTGCCATTCATTCGAATAGCGGTCGCCTACGCGTGCGAGGTCCGGCCCCGTGCGCTTGGAACCCCACTGGAACGGGTGGTCGTACATGGATTCCGCCGCCAGGCTGTAATGCCCGTAACGCTCCACCTCGTCGCGGAACGGCCGGATCATCTGGCTGTGGCAGACATAACATCCCTCGCGGATGTAGATGTTGCGCCCGGCCAGTTCGAGCGGCGAGTAGGGCCGCATGCCCTCCACCTTCTCGATGGTGTTTTCGAGATAGAAAAGCGGCGCGATTTCCACAATACCGCCGATTGAGACGACGAGCAGCGAGCCGACCAAAAGCAGTGTGGCGTTGCGTTCGATGACGCCGTGTTTGTCGAGTATGGACATCGGCCTCTCCTTATTCAGCGGGCTGCAGCGAAGGTGCGGCGTCATTGCGGACGCCCTCCTCGCGTTGACGACCGAGGATGGTCATCGTGACGTTGTAGGCCATGATCAGCGCGCCACTGAGGAACATCAGGCCACCCAGCGCACGCATCACGTAATAGGGGAACAGCGCTGCGACCGATTCCGCGAAGGAATAGACGAGGAAGCCCTGCGTATCGTATTCGCGCCACATCAAGGCTTGCTGGATGCCGGCCACCCACATCACGGCGGCGTAGATGACAATGCCGATCGTGGCGAGCCAGAAGTGCCAGTTGACCAGTTGCAGGCTGTAGAGACGATCCCTGCCCCACAGTTTCGGCGTCAGATAATAGATGGCACCGAAGGTGATCATGCCGTTCCAGCCGAGAGCGCCGGAATGCACGTGGCCGATGGTCCAGTCGGTATAGTGACTGAGCGAGTTGACGGCCTTGATCGACATCATCGGACCCTCGAAGGTCGCCATGCCGTAGAAGGCCACCGCCATTACCATCATACGCACGATGGGATCGGTGCGGATCTTGTCCCAGGCGCCCGAAAGCGTCATCAGGCCGTTGATCATGCCGCCCCACGAGGGCATCCACAGCATGATCGAGAACACCATACCGAGCGTCTGCGCCCAGTCCGGCAACGCCGTATAGTGCAGATGGTGCGGACCGGCCCAGATATACATGAAGATCAAAGCCCAGAAGTGGATGATCGACAGGCGGTAGGAATAGACCGGGCGGTTCACCTGCTTGGGAATGAAATAATACATCATGCCGAGGAAGCCGGCGGTAAGGAAAAAGCCGACGGCGTTATGGCCGTACCACCATTGCGTCAGCGCATCCTGCACGCCCGAGAAAGCGGAGTAGCTCTTGACGCCGAGGAACGACACCGGAATGGCGAGGTTGTTGACGATATGCAGCATGGCGATCGTCACGATGAAGCTCAGATAGAACCAGTTTGCCACATAGATATGCGGCTCCTTGCGCGTCAGGATCGTGCCGAGAAATGCGAGGAGATAGGCGACCCAGACGATCGTCAGCCAGATATCGACATACCATTCCGGCTCGGCATATTCACGGCCCTGCGTGATACCAAGCAGATAGCCAGTGGCAGCCATGACGATGAAGAGGTTGTAGCCCCAGAAGACGAACCAGCCGAGATTGCCGCCGAACAGGCGTGCGCGACAGGTTCTCTGCACCACGTAAAATGACGTGGCAATCAGCGCATTTCCCCCGAAAGCGAAGATCACCGCGGAGGTGTGCAGCGGCCGCATCCGGCCGAAATTGAAATAGGGCGCGATGTTGAGATCGGGAAAGGCAAGCTGAAGCGCCACCACGACCCCGACCAGAAACCCGACCACGCCCCAGAACACGGTAGCGACGACGCCGTATTTCACGACCTCATCGAAATATTCGGATTTCAGCCGGGCGCGCGCGGCCTGATCGACAGGCGCGAAAGAAACACGGCGCAGCAGAAGCACCGTGCTGACCAGAAGCGTAAAGAACAGCACCCACATATGGGCGGCGAAAAGACTGTCGTGAGCGAAAGCAGCCCCGAGCAGCGCGAGAAAAGCCCCAAGGGCCACGATCGCGGTTTCTAACGTGTAATTCATTGTTGGTTTCCCCCAACGTGCAAGCAGACCGACGAAAGGCTTGGCGCGCGCTTTACGAAGCGGAAACGGGCCTTTGCGTCGGTTGGAGCATTGCCACCGGCGTGGGGAAGCCACCTTGATCCAGATCAAGAAAGAGAAGCTGTCGCAGCACCGGCAAAACCGAGCCGGGATTTGGCGATAAAAAGTACATAGAAACTGAAAGAACGGACGCCGACGCGCGACACCGGCTTTATAGGGCTTGCGTCAGCCCTTCATTTTCAGCGGCAGCCCGGCTGCGACGAAATAGACTTCATCGACGATGGCCGCGACGCGCTGGTGTAACCTTCCGGCGTGATCGCGAAATTCGCGCGCCATGCGGTTTTCCGGCACGATGCCAAGGCCGACCTCGTTAGAGACGAGAATCAGTTTCGCCTTGGTGGACGCGATTGCCGCTGCCAGGGTGGCGAACGCCGTCTCGATATCGGCGTTCTCCATCATAAGATTGGTGAGCCACAATGTCAGGCAGTCGATAAGGATAACATTGTCCGGCGCATCCAGCCGCGCGAGCACGGCAGCGATATCAACGGGCGCCTCGTGTGTCGTCCACTCCTCGCCGCGCCGGGCCTGATGATGGTCGATGCGATCGCGCATCTCGTCATCCCATGCCCGGCCGGTGGCCAGATAATGCAGGTGCCCGTCGGCTTTGCCCGCAAGGTCCTCGGCAAAACGGGACTTGCCGGAGCGCGCGCCGCCTAGAATGAAAACGGAGCGGTTTTTATCTGTCATGAAGAACCTGGAAGAAAAGAATAAGACGGACCGGCATCATTGCGGTGTCGCAAGCCAGAGACAGCCGTACATGAAGGGAACGATTCGTAGAAAAAGGCGTCCCCCGGTTACTCATGCCGGACTGCCGATGATACCGGGTCGGAGACGACAAAACCTGTCCGCACGATGCGGGACATTGACAGCCTTGGCAACTCCGGATGCCGGAAACACCGGTCCTGACAAAAAGCTAGGTGCGAACGGTCATTCTGTCAATCGGCGAGCGGTGTCTACGAAAAATCAAGCGGAACCGGTACGCAAAACCTTGACCCGGAACCGGCAGACCTTTCCGTCCGCGACGGGATTGATAAAGCCACTTGGTTACCGGAACGTTAGCAGAAAACGAAATGACGAAGCTGCAACGCGGCGGGAGAATGTTCGCCCATGGAGGCCGCTGCCATTGCCTTGCCATGGCCTTCAAATCAATATGGCCGCGAAGATTCGCAAACAGCAAGGTGACCTGCCCGTGATGACCGTCATGGACTATATCTCGATCGTCGTTTTTATCGTGTTATGGGCCACCTATACCCACCTCACGACGGGAACGACGCTGTTTTCGCGAACCAGCCTCAATCAGGCCATGGCGGAGCGTCGACGCGACTGGATTTACAATTCTCTCAAACGCGACTTGAAGATGATCGACACACAGATCATGGCGGGTTTGCAGAATGGTACCGCTTTTTTCGCGTCTACCTCGATCTTTGCTATCGGCGGCTGCTTTGCTCTTCTGGGGGCGACAGATCGGGTCGAAACCGTGTTTCGCGACCTGCCCTTCGTGCAGTATGCCGGGCGCACGGCCTTCGAACTGAAGGTCATGGGGCTAACCTGCCTTTTCGGCTACTCGTTTTTCAAGTTCGGCTGGTCCTACCGCCTGTTCAATTATTGCACGATCCTGTTCGGTGCCATACCCATGGTCCATGATGTCAACGCGGATCGCGACGCTGCCGAGCGTGCCGCTGAAAACGTCATAAAGATGAACATCATCGCTGCTAAGAACTTCAATGATGGGCTGCGGACGATCTTCCTGTCGATCGGTTATCTCGGCTGGTTCATCAGCCCCTATGTCTTCATCGCAAGCACGGTCATCATCATAGTGGCGCTGTTGCGCCGCCAGTTCTTCTCCGAGGCCCGCCGCGCCATCATGGACAGGCCCGGGCCTTGAAATAGCCTTACTTCACGGGCCAAGCCCTTGTGTAGACAACGGCTTCAGACAGCTGAAACAGCAGGAATTATGGAAACAGAAACAGCTGCAATCGACACCCGCCGCAAAGGCCGCATGGGCGGTCTCGATACACTGCGCGGGCTGGCGCTCATCGCCATGGCGTCTTACCACTTCACATGGAATCTGGAGTATTTCGGCTATCTGGAGCCGGGTACGGCAACCACCGGCCTGTGGAAGCTTTATGCGCGCGCCATTGCCAGCTCGTTCCTGTTCCTCGCCGGTTTCAGCCTGTTTCTCGCCCATGGCAAAGCCATAAACTGGCCGTCCTTCGGCAAGCGTTTTGCAATGGTGGCGGGCTCGGCGCTGCTCATCACCATCGCTACCTATGTCGCCTTTCCGGATAGCTTCATCTTTTTCGGAATCCTGCACAACATAGCCGCTGCAAGCCTTGTCGGGCTGCTGTTCCTGCGGGCCCCCCCGCTGGTGACGCTGCTTTTCGCGGCTCTTGCCTTTGCGCTGCCGCAATACGTCCAGTCGGATTTTTTCAACAGCAAATGGCTGGCATGGGTCGGTTTCTCCACCATGCCGCCGCGCTCGAACGATTATGTGCCGCTCTTGCCGTGGCTCGCGCCCTTTCTTGCCGGACTTGCGGTTTCGCAATTCGTCACACCGCGCAGCTGGCTGGACCGTTTTCGCAACCCAAGCTCCCCCCGCAATCTGATAGCAACAGCGGGCCGTCACAGCCTTGCCTTTTACCTCATTCATCAGCCGGCGCTGATTGGCCTCGTCTACGCGGTATCACTTGTGGCACCGCCTCCTCCTGTCGACCAGGTGGAGCTTTACAAATCGAGCTGTGAAAAAAGCTGCGTCCAGCAGGCTAACGGGCAGGAATTGTGCCAACGTTTCTGCGGCTGCACGCTTGAAAAGCTGCAAGCGGAAAGCCTGTTTGACATCATGATGGAAGGCAAGCTCAGTGCGGAGCAGCAGACGAAAGTCAGCGACGTGGCGCAACAGTGCACGGTTGAGGCGCAGTAAAGAACGACACACGCCCAATCTACGCTCGGCGTCATTCTCGGGCTTGACCCGAGTATCTATCCACGTCGCGTAAAATCAAAAGCATGACGGAGTGAGAGGTTTTCCTCTCCGCGGGAAATCCAGGGCCATCACGTCAAGCGCGACGGCGGGAAACCTGCATCAGGTCCCTACGCCGATTTCGGCAAGGCGCGTAAGGCAGGCCTCTTCGACATTGTCGAGTTCAGCCAGCGTCTCTTCGATGTCCTTGCGCTTTTGCCTGAGATCGGCGCGCTTCTCATCGACCTTCTTCATCAGAAGCACAAGCTGGCCTGATTCGCCCGGCGGCTCCTTGTAGACGTGAATGATCTCGCGAATTTCTGCGATCGTGAAACCGATACGGCGGCCGCGCAGGATTTCCTGAATGAGACGCCGATCCGCAGACCTGAAAAGCCTCGTACGCCCGCGTCGCTCAGGGTGAATGAGGCCCTCATCCTCGTAAAATCGCAAGGTGCGGGTGGAAACACCGAATTCGCGCGTCAGTTCGGTTATGCTATAATACTTGTCCAAGGGCCTATCCGATTCATAACCGGACAATTATTATTTGACCTTCACGTAAAAGTCAATTTTTCCTGCCGCTTTCGCCTGTTCTGGCCTATCCCGAAATACCGTACCACCAGGTCGCGATGCCCAGAAACGAAAAAAAGCCGACAATGTCCGTTACCGCCGTCACGAAGACAGCAGAGGAAACGGCGGGGTCTGCCCCGAACCTGTCGAGAACCAGCGGAATGAGAATGCCTGCCAGCGCCGCCGCCAGCATGTTGAGACACATGGCGGCAGCAATGATTCCACCGATATGGACATCCTGGAACCACACGCCTGCAACGATGCCGATGGCACAGCCGAACAACAACCCGTTCAGGATGCCAACGCCCGCTTCACGCCTGATAATGCGGGCAGCGTTGTGAATATCTAGGCTTTTGGTAGCCAGCGCCCGCACGGACACGGTCATGGTCTGCGATCCGGCATTGCCGCCCATCCCGGCAACCGTCGGCATCAAAATCGCCAGCGCAATGATCTGCTGGATCGTCGCATCGAAAAGGCTGATGACGGAGGCAGACAGAAAGGCGGTAAGGAGGTTGACCGCAAGCCACGGCACACGCGAGCGCGAGGTGCTGGTGATGCTGTCAGACAGTTCTTCGTCGCCCACACCGCCAAGGCGCAGCAAATCCTCTTCGGCTTCTTCCTGAATGACGTCGACCACGTCATCGATGGTGAGCACGCCAACCAGACGGCCGTTATTGTCCACCACGGCGGCGGATAGAAGGTCGTATTGTTCGAAAAGTTGCGCCGCTTCTTCCTGGTCCATTTCGGCCGGAATGGAGTGGTTGGTCTCGTGCATGATCGTTTCGATCTTCACCTGACGCTTGGCGCGCAGCACCTTGTCGAGATCGAGAGCGCCGACTAGCTTGAACGTGGGGTCGATGACGAAGATCTGCGTGAAGGAATCCGGTAACTCCTCCTCCTCACGCAAATAATCAATGGTCTGTCCCACGGTCCAGAACGGCGGCACGGCAACGAATTCCGTCTGCATGCGACGGCCGGCAGAGCTTTCCGGATAATCCAGCGCCCGCATCAGCCGCACCCGTTCGGTGAACGGGAGTTGCGAGAGGATGTCCTCGCGGTCCTCGTCGTCGAGATCCTCGAGAATGTAGACAGCGTCGTCCGAATCCAGTTCGCCGATACCGGCAGCGATCTGCTCATTCGACATCTGGTCGACGATATCGAGACGGATGCCTTCATCCACCTCGGTCAGCGCCGTCATGTCAAAATCGGAACCCAGCAACCGCACGAGCGCGTGGCGCTGCTCCGGCATGATCGACTCCAGCACGTCGCCGAGTTCAGACTCATGCAGTCGCGCCACATTCTTGCGCAGGAAAAGCAGATCGCGGTCGGCAATCGCTGCCCCCACCATCGCCAGAAAGTCGGAGCGGACAGAGCCGTCCTCGGCGTAGATATCGGAGGGTGCCTCTGTCGGTTTCGACTCTTCGGGCGCGAGAAGATCGTCGTCACGGTCTGTCATCTGGCGTCCCCTTCTTTAAATGCCGCAGTGCACGAATTTGCAGGCAGAATGGCGTTAAAAAGTATATTGTCAACAACCGGATAGGTGAAAAACAACGGGCTTCGGAACTGCGACGAAAATGGCATGGAGCGCCCTTTCGCAAGACCATGATCGAAGAGCGCAGCACTCCATGATGATGCAGCGGCAGGCAGTGCACCTCAATCCGCACAACGTCCGGAACGCCCTTGCCGTTCCGTCGGAACCGGTAAGATAGAGATTGACATATGTCGCCCATAGACGATTCTGAAAGAGCTTTTTTTATATATGATTGGCCGTTGCCAAACGGTAAGTATCCCTGGGCGGCCAGGAAAATTTCAGGAAAATCACGACAATGAGCAAGACAGATTTCATCGGCAAGGCTTCCGCCGCCGCAGGTGGCTGGGGCGCGCTTAAAAGCGTTGGCAAACGGCTGATGGAATCCGGCGCGCCGATTTCCGGCGCACGCACGCTGCTGAAGGCAAACCAGCCGGATGGATTCGATTGCCCGGGCTGTGCATGGGGCGATCCGGAGCATGGCTCTTCCTTCGAATTCTGCGAAAACGGCGTCAAGGCGGTCGCTTGGGAAGCGACGGAAGCCCGGGTGCCGCCGGATTTTTTCGCCACCCGCACCGTCTCCGAACTGCGCGGCTGGTCTGACTACGATCTGGAAAAACAGGGCCGCCTCACCCACCCGATGCGTTACGACCGGGCGAGCGACAAATATCTACCGGTCTCCTGGGACGACGCCTTTGCCGAAATCGGCGGCGTTCTCAACAGCCTCGACAGCCCGGACCGGGCGGAATTCTACACATCCGGCCGCGCCTCCAACGAGGCAGCCTTCATCTATCAATTGATGGTTCGGCTTTACGGCACGAACAATTTTCCCGACTGCTCCAACATGTGCCACGAGGCAAGCGGTGTCGGCCTGAAAGCCTCGATCGGCGTCGGCAAGGGCACGGTGCTCCTGGAAGACTTCGAGCAGGCAGACGCGATCTTCGTAATCGGCCAAAATCCCGGCACGAACCACCCGCGCATGCTGGGCGACCTGCGCCGGGCAGCGCTTCGCGGCGCGAAAATCGTCGTCCTCAATCCGATCAAGGAAAAGGGTCTGGAGCGCTTCGCCGATCCGCAGGACAAGATCGAGATGATCACCGGCGGCAACACCAAGATCGCCACGAATTATTACCAGCCCCGGCAAGGCGGCGACATGGCGGTGGTGCGCGGCATGAGCAAGGCGATCTTTGCAGCCGACGACGCCGCAAGGACTGCCGGAGAATCTGCCATCATCGATTACGACTTCATCGCCGAACATGCGGTCGAGTTCGAGGCTTATCGTGATGCCGTCGAGGCAACCAGCTGGGAAAGCATTCTCGACCAGTCCGGCCTCACCCGCGCAGAAATCGAAGAAGCCGCCTGCATCTACATGAATGCCGGCTCCGTCATCGCCACCTGGGCCATGGGCGTCACCCAGCATCGCCACTCTGTCATCATGGTTCGCGAAATCACCAACTTCATGTTGCTGCGCGGCAATATCGGCCGCCCCGGTGCCGGTCTTTGCCCGGTACGCGGCCATTCCAACGTTCAGGGTGATCGCACGGTCGGTATCGATGAAAAAGCGCCGCCGGCGCTGCTAGACGCACTGGAAAAAGAACTCGGCGTCGCCATGCCGCGCAAACCCGGCCACAACACCGTCGAAGCAGTAGCCGCCATGCTGGCTGGCGAGGCGCAAACCTTCATCGCGCTCGGCGGCAACTTCATGCGGGCAACGCCCGACAGTCCGCTGATCGTCAAGGCTTTTGAAAATCAGAAACTGACGGTCAATATCGCCACCAAGCTCAACCATTCGCATCTGGTGCCGGGCGAAATCTCCTTCGTGCTGCCCTGCCTTGGCCGAACGGAAATCGACCGTAATTCTGCGGGCAAGCCGCAGATCGTCACGGTCGAGGATTCCATGAGCATGGTGCATGGTTCCGGCGGCATCAATCCGCCTGCCTCGGAGGAACTACGCTCCGAAGTCGCCATCGTTGCCGGCATTGCGCAAGCGACCCTTGGCAATGCGCAGGTCGACTGGAAAGCGCTTGCCGAGGATTACGATCTCATCCGAGACATGATCGAGCGGGTCATCCCCTGTTTCGACAATTTCAACGAACGCGTCCGCGTGCCGCGCGGTTTTCGCCTGCGCAACACGGCCTCCGAACGGGAATGGAACACGCCGGCAAAAAAGGCCGTCTTTTATAGCGGCCCGCTTCCCGAACAGACTGAGCATCAGCAGGCGCTCACGGGCGACAATCTTTTCGTGCTGCAGACATTCCGCAGCCACGACCAATACAACACCACGATTTACGGCATGGACGACCGTTATCGCGGCGTTTATGGCGAACGCCAGGTCATCTTCATGAATCCTGCGGATATGGAGGCGCTGGGCGCCCACTCCCGCCAGCGGGTCGATGTCATCGGCGAATATGGCGATGGCGTGGAGCGGATCGCCCAAAATTTCCGGTTGGTCCCCTACAATATTCCGCGCGGCAGTGTCGGCGGATATTATCCCGAACTGAACGTGCTGGTGCCGCTGTCAAGCTATGGCGAAGGCAGCTTCACGCCAACGTCGAAATCGGTACTCGTCTCCTTCCGCCTGCTTGCCGGTTCCGCCTCTTGAACAGGATGGCTTGATGGGTGAGGAACAATCTGCAGCGGCTTTCATGGCAGCGGTGGAGCAGATCGTGCAAGGATCGTCGCAGGCGCTTTCGGCCACGTGCGCGGCGATCCTTCTTGCCATCAATATGGATATCGCCACCGACAGCCGCAGCATCGCCAATCGGCTGGGACTTGCGCATGCCCTCGTCCTGCGCGAAATCTCCGCCCTGTCACCGCGCTTTGTGCGGGTGACGAAACGCGACGCCCGCACCCAGCGCAGTTGGCTGGAGGTCACAGCGGAAGGACAGGCGCTCGCCGCGCTATCCTCTCAAACCTGAAACGAACGGAGCATTCCTTGGCAATCAGGCCGATCCTGTCCTACCCCCATGCCGGCCTTTCCGAGATTTGCGCGCCGGTCACTGTTTTTGACGACCACCTGCAAAATCTGGTCACGGACCTGATCGACACCATGCGCGCCGCCCCCGGCGTCGGCATCACCGCGGCTCACATCGGTGTAAAACAGCGCGTCTTCGTGCTTGAGCTGACGCCGGGAACCGTGTTGACATACATCAATCCCGAAATCGTCAGTCACTCCGCGCAGACCATGCGGCATGTGGAAGGCAGCGTCTCAATGCCGGGCTTCACCGAGGAGGTGGAACGTCCGTCTGAGGTCGAGGTGAGGTTTCAGGACGTAGCGGGCGTGGAACATCGAGAGAGCGCCAAGGGATTTCACGCCATCTGCATCCAGCACGAGATCGACCAGCTGGATGGTGTGTTCTGGCTGAAGCGCCTGTCGAAGCTGAAACGCGACCGGCTTGTGAAGAAATGGGAAAAATCCCGAAAGCCGTGACGATCAGCTAGCGATCGAAAGAGCAAAGTCCGCGTCGCCCTTCAAAGTGTTGCTGACGGTGCAGATATCTTCGGCCGCATGGGCAATTGCGGCGCGCGTCGCCTCATCGAAACTCCCGGCAATCTCCATCCTGATATCGAAACGGATGATGCGATAGGGCTCCTGCGCGGATTTCTCACCGGAAACGTCAACGAGCACGCTCTCGAAGCCGTCCAGCAACCCCATGCGGCTCGCCGCAATGCGGGCGCTGAGCGCCAGGCATGCCGCAAGCGACGAATAAAGGAGGTCGATCGGATTGAAGCCCGGCTCAGAGACACCCGTAACAATTTCCAGGGCGCCGCCGGTCACTGTCGAAATCAGTGGGCGACCAAGCCGCCCGACCTTGGCGGTGGCGCCAACCGGCCTTAACTTCACCTTTCCACCATCTATCATTCTAATATTCCTAATTTAATCGCGTGCAACCAATCGCATGGAACCAAAACCTGTCTGGCGCTTTTTACTCACACAACGGTGAACGACCGTTGAACCTTTATTATACAGGGAGCTGGGACCTATGGTTACATCTACGCTCGTCAGCATTCTGATCACCTTCCTGGTGATCGTGCTCGTCTTGTGGCTCATCGCACGACTGCCCGTCGGCGGCGGCGCGAAACAGATCGCGCAAGTCATCGTCATCATCATCGGCATTATTTCGCTGCTGAAATATCTCGCCGTCTTCTGATATCCCGGTAGCGTGCGAACAGAAAAAGGCGGCGAAAGCCGCCTCTTTTTTGCGCCATTTTTCATGACACTCGATAGCTATTGGCGCGGCTCGAACTGGTAGGTTTTTTTGAGAGTGATATCGCGAACGCTGCCGAGACCAAGAAACGGCGTATTTTCAGCATCGAAAATCGCCCTGCCCTTCGCCACGATCCAGCGGATGGAACCATCTGGCAGATGCACCTTGTAACGCTGGTCGAAAAACACGCCGGTAGTGATGCTTTCGAAAATTGCCCGCGCCACCTGATCGCGCATTTCCACATCTATTCTTTCGAGAATATCCTCAATCGACACACCTCGCGATGCCACCGCTTCGGAAAAGCCATGACACTCCGCAGTGACGGTGTCCATGATCAACCTATTGTCGGAAATGCTCCACATATAATAGCCGAGCGCATTGTCTGAATCCGCCTTGTCCCCCTGCACGAAAACCTCCAGACCTTTTTTTCTGACAAACGCTAACATCAGACCTCTAATATTCCACCCCTTGTTTTGAGGGGGTATTTAACCGGCTACTACAACGTGTATCGATATCCACCGAAATTTAATGGCGCCTGATCCGGATGCCGGTTTCGAAAGCACGACAATTTCAAAAAAAAGCGTCGCAAAGCCAACCGCTTGCACCTACATGACTGCAAGATGAAATGTCGAAGGATGCTCATATGCTGCGAACCGCTCTTACTTTTGGGTTGCTGTCGGCAACTGTCTTTCTAGCTGGCTGCCAGACGTGGCAAAGCCCTTATCGCGGAAACGAATGGCGGATGGACCAGGTCATGGATGGCGACCCCTACCGGGTCGGTGACGGCAATCGCGCGGGGAGACGCTAAGCCGCAAACATCTCATCCGAATGGCGGCAAGATCGATAGTCTGACGCCCTGAAATTTTACAGCCCGGGCTGCCGAGACGAAACAAGTCGAAGTCGCCCGAGGCGTATTTAATCGACGTAACTGCTTCTTCTTTTTTGGGAGGAGCAAAGCCAAACAATTGGCAGAAAAAGAAAAAACCCGCCGAAGCGGGTTTCTTTGGTGCGGTCGAGAAGACTCGAACTTCCACGGGTTGCCCCACAGCGACCTCAACGCTGCGCGTCTACCAATTCCGCCACGACCGCATCGTGGTAGGCGTCGACTTGCGCCGACGGGGGTGCATGTAGCAAAAGGATTTTGGGTGCACAAGAGCGTCGTGACAGTTTTTTGAAATTAAAAATCGGCCTGGCCCACCCTATATGCAGGAAGCCCGGAAATGCTGGGGTTGCAGCCTTCTCATCATTTTGCGAGAAGGCTGTGGAAAGGACTTTTTCATGCTCACACGCACGGATATCGAGACAAATATGCTGCCCGTTCCCGGCTCGCCGCCTGTTCGCTGGCGAATCTCGGAAGGTCTCGTGCCTTACGAACTGGCAATAGAAGAGATGGAACGCGAAGTTGCCGCCATAGCCAATGGCGTGGCCGACGAACTCGTGTGGCTTCTGGAGCACCCGCCACTCTACACGGCAGGCACCAGCGCCGATGTTGCCGACCTCATCGAGCCGGAGCGTTTTCCGGTCTTCGCCACCGGTCGCGGCGGCGAATATACCTATCACGGGCCGGGACAGCGCGTCGTTTACGTCATGCTCGACCTGAAACGCCGGCGCCAGGATGTCCGCGCCTATGTTGCCGCGCTGGAGAATGTCATCATCCGCACGCTCGACAAGATGAATGTCCATGGCGAACGGCGCGAAGACCGGGTTGGTGTCTGGGTCAGGCGTCCGGAAAAACCCCTGCTTCCCGATGGTAGCATGGCCGAGGACAAGATCGCCGCGCTCGGCATCCGGTTGCGCAAATGGGTGAGCTTTCACGGGCTGTCGATCAATGTCGATCCCGACCTCGCGCATTTTTCCGGCATCGTTCCCTGCGGCATCAGCGCCTATGGCGTGACCAGCCTTGTCGATCTTGGATTGCCGGTTATGATCGGCGATGTCGATGTTCTGCTGCGAGAAGCCTTTGAGGAGGTCTTTGGCCCGGCAGTGCCCGAAGCCGGCTCCGGCGGCTGAAACCCGCCGCAACTTTTTTATCGCCTGCCAGTGCATGCAATATCGATCACCACAAGAGGAGGAACGACAATGTTCACAACGTCAGCCTATGCCTGCGATGACGGTTCTTCGCCGATGAAGCTCGCGACCATCAAGCGTCGCGATCCCGGCCCGCGCGATGTCGAAATCGAAATCGAGTTCTGTGGCGTCTGCCACTCCGATATCCATACGGCCCGCAGCGAATGGCCGGGTTCTCTCTACCCCTGCGTCCCCGGCCACGAAATCATCGGCCGCGTCGGTCGGGTGGGCGCGCAGGTCACGAAATTCAAGGCGGGTGACCGCGTCGGCGTCGGCTGTATCGTCGACAGCTGCCGTGAATGCGCAAGCTGCGCCGAAGGGCTGGAGCAATATTGCGAAAACGGCATGACCGGCACCTATAACTCGCCTGACAAGGCCATGGGCGGCGGCGCACATACGCTTGGTGGTTATTCCGCCCATGTGGTCGTCGATGATCGCTATGTGCTGCGGATCCCCGAAGGGCTCGATCCAGCAGCCGCAGCACCCCTGCTCTGCGCCGGCATAACCACCTATTCGCCGCTGCGGCACTGGAATGCAGGTCCCGGCAAGCGTATCGGCGTCGTCGGTCTCGGTGGCCTCGGCCATATGGCAGTCAAGATCGCCAATGCCATGGGCGCTACGGTCGTGATGATCACCACCTCCCCCGGCAAGGCAGAAGACGCGAAAAAGCTCGGTGCCCATGAGGTGATCGTTTCACGCGATGCCGACCAGATGAAGAAAGCGGCTTCCAGCCTCGATCTTATCATCGACGCGGTTGCCGCCGATCACGACATCAACGCCTATCTTGCGTTGCTGAAGCGGGATGGCGCACTGGTGCAGGTCGGAGCGCCTGAGAAGCCGCTATCGGTGCACGCATTCAGCCTCATCCCCGGCCGCAAGACCTTCGCCGGCTCGATGATTGGCGGCATTCCCGAAACCCAGGAAATGCTGGATTTCTGCGCCGAAAAAGGCATCGCCGCCGAAATCGAGATGATCAATATCGATCAGATCAATGAGGCTTATGAACGCATGATAAAAAGCGATGTGCGTTATCGCTTCGTCATTGATATGAAGAGCCTGCCACGCCAGAAGGCCGCCTGACCTCGTCGAGGGGGAGCGCCCTCTGGCGCTCCTGTTTCCTCGTCAGACCTTTTGGTTGAAAGCGCAGCCCTACCCATGACCAGCCAGACCGGTTTGAACGATGTCGCCAAGGGCATGATGATCATGGCGGGCTGCATGTTCGTGCTGCCCGTCATGGATGCCATCGCCAAATACATGGCGGTGAGCGGCGGAATGTCACCGGCGCAGGTCACTTTCTACCGCTTCTTTTTCCAGCTTCTGTGCACCCTGCCCCTGCTGCTGCTGGTCTCACCCAAAGCGCTGTTCAGCGCCAGACGACCGTGGATGAACTGCCTGCGCGGCGTGCTGCATGCCAGTGCCAGCCTGATGTTCTTCGCCGCCGTCAAATACATGCCACTCGCCGATGTCTTTGCCATCTATTTCGTCGAGCCATTCATGCTGACGATGATGTCGGCCCTTTTCCTCGGCGACAGGGTCGGCTGGAAACGCTGGACAGCGATTGCGGTGGGTTTCGGCGGCGCTCTGATCGTCATTCAGCCGAGTTTTGAGATTTTCGGCTGGACATCGCTCCTGCCGGTCGCCTGCGCATTTCTCTACACGCTCTACCTGTTCCTTAACCGCGCTATCGGCGATGCCGACAGTCCGCTTGTCATGCAGACCATGTCCGGCATTGCCGGCACGGTGTTCATGGCGGCAGCCCTTCTGGCCGGCGACGCCTACGGTGACAAGGATTTCGCGATCTCGCTTCCGCAATCCGGCTTCACCCTCACCCTGCTCATCGTGTTAGGGTCGATATCCGGCTATATGCATCTCCTGATCGTCAGGGCCTTCAGGCTGGCGCCGCTGTCGCTTCTGGCACCATTCCAGTATTTCGAAATCATCTCGGCGACGGTTCTCGGTTATGCGCTGTTTTCGGATTTTCCGACGCCATCGAAATGGCTCGGCATCCTTATCATCGTTGCATCCGGCCTTTTCATCATCTGGCGCGAGCGTGTACAGACGGAAGCGAACCCGCCGCTCGACGGACAATGACACCCAGAACGCTTTCAGGCGCCCGAGGGCTGCGGTCCTTAGTCGTGATGGTCCTGCGCCTCCACAAGGCTACCGAGCAGCCACAGCGAAACCTCGGCGGCCTCTCCGGCGGATTTGAAGCGGTATGAGCCGCTATATTTCGGCGTATCGAAAAACGTAACGACGAAACCGTCACCGCTTTCCAGACTTTCGACCCTTATCCGCTCGGGATCGATCATCAGGCACACATAATGGGATCCCATATTGCGCATGAAGCCGGCCTTGTTGTCGTGCAACCGCACGAAGGCTGCGCCGCCATCCACCGTCATATGCAGGCTTCTGATCGCCTCGGTGGGAAACGCGCGGGCAAAATCCATGATCGCCTGCCCCACATCGTGGTTATTGTCCTCATCCGTTGCCCGTGTCATGCGCCAGGCATAAACAGCGAAGACCGCAAGCAGCACGAAAACGATTATCCAGACCGCCATATTCATGCGGGAAGGCTCCCTCAGCACCGAAACATCGCGATTCGCGAATCGAAACGATGCGAACCCGGCTCAAGCTCTTAAACACCGAGGCTTGCGTGAAGTGTGGCTCTTCGGCCTCGACGCGAAAATTGCTCCGATCTGTCTGCGCGATGTGCAGTTCGAGCGATCAGAAACGCTTGAGGAAAGACGCCTTTGCCAGCAGCCATTGCCGGCGAAGCTGCGACAGTTGCACTTCGCCTTCAAACACGCCCGCTCCCGCCTTTCTGGCAGCGGCGATGACCGGGCCGGACAAGGCAACGGGAAGATAGGCCGCAAAGACATTCCGGGACATCTTGGCGCGTCTCGCCTTCTCGATGTGATCAAGCGCGTGCGTTGCAAAAATCTCGATGGCGATGCCGATGCGTTGTTTGTCGTCGCCTTCTAGAAACGTCTCGCGATCAAGCCCGGCAGCTGCAAGCATATCCGCGGGAATGTAGACCTGCCCACGACGACGGTGCAGCGGCATCAGCATTAGAATGCCGGCCATGGCCTGCGCAACCCCCGCATGTCCCGCAGCTTCCGCACTTGCTGGAGTGTCTTCCGGCGAAAGCACAAGGCTCGCCAGCTGGATCAGTGCCGAGGCGGTCTCCCCCGCATAGCCTTCGAGCGCGTTACGATCCACGAACAGATCGTCATAAAGATCGAAGATGCGCGCCTCGATCATATTGGCAAGAACCGGTCGCGGCAGGCGATGTTGCTCGATCGCCAACGAAAGAGCGGCAGCAACGGGGTGAGACTGGCTGTCCCCATGCGCATTGCCATCAAGGAGATCGCGCCACCATTGCATACGAACTTCGCCAGGCAGCGCCTCGCGCACGGAATCGCGGATTCGGGCAATTTCGGCATTGAAGGCGTAAAGCGCGGCAAGCGCTGCGCGCTTGTCGGCCGGAGACAGAAGGCACGCGAGATAGCGGTCGCGATCGGTGTCGCGCAGCGTCGCGAGGCAGACGTCTAGATTCTCTGTGGGTGCCATGTTTCCCCGCGCGAAACGTCCTGTCAGCCTTCGACGGCAATCAGCGCCGCAGCCACGGCGCGCGATTCCGAAAGCATGATATTATAGGTGCGAACGGCAGCACCCGTGCTCATCGGATCGACCGAAATGCCCGCTTGCCTGAAGGCTTCGCGCAATTCCTTCGGCAAGACCCGCATGCCATCACCCGTGCCGATCAAAAGAACTTCGATATCCTGCGCATCAGCCAGAACCTTGTCGAAATGCTCAAGCGTCAATTCTTTCACATCAACCGGGCTCCAGCCGTGAATGCCGGAAGGCAACAACAGGAGAGAGCCGCGGTGCGACATGTCTGCGAAACGGAAACCGCCATTGCCATAGGCATCGATGGGCGCCCGGCCGGGAAAATGGGCCGGGCGTATTTCAATCCCGCCGGCCATCAGACGGCAGGCTTGCCGCCGATGGCATTGCCGGACTTCTCATCCTTCTCGTCTTCCGCATCCTTGCTGTCGGGACGCAGCTTGAAGGCGATCAGCACCGGAGCCGCGATATAGACCGAGGAGAAAACGCCGATACCGACGCCGAACAACATTGCGAAGGTGAAGGAACGAATGACCTCGCCACCGAACAGATACAGGGCCAGCAGTGCCAGAAGCACGGTCAGACCGGTAAGGATCGTGCGCGAAAGGGTCTGGTTCAGCGATACGTCGATGATCATCGAAAGTGGCATCTTCTTGTATCGCCGGAGGTTTTCACGGACACGGTCGTAGATGACCACCGTATCGTTCAGCGAATAACCGATGATCGTCAGGATCGCCGCGATACTGGTCAGGTTGAACTCTATACCCAGGAAGACGAACAGGCCGATGGTGAAGACCACGTCGTGCACCATCGAAATGACCGCACCCAGTGCAAACTGCCACTCGAAGCGAACCCATATGTAGATCATGATCGCCGCCATGGCGAGCACAACGCCGATCGTGGAGGTCACGGTCAGGTCACCGGACACGGCCGGACCAACGACTTCCACGCGACGGAAATCATACTTGTCCTGCAACTCGCCGCGCACCAGGGTGATTGCCGACTGCTCGGCATTTTCGCCGCCGTCCTGCGCCTGAATGCGTATGAGAACGTCCTGCGGCGTGCCGAAATTCTGTGCCTGGATTTCACCGAGGTTCAGCTGGTTCAGACGCTCGCGAATATCTGCAAGATCGGCCTCACCCTGCTTGGCGCGCACTTCGATAACCGAGCCGCCCTGGAAATCGATGCCGAGGTTCAGGCCCTTGGCGATGAAGCCGCCGACGCAGGCGAGCATGATCACACCGGTGATCATGAAAACCACACGGCGATAACGCATGAACGGAATGTCGCGACCGTCGAACATGGCGGTGCGTACACCCTTCGGCAGATGTTTCGGACGGCTGCGGCGAACCCAGTAGCCAAACATCCAGGCCGTCAGCGTATAGGCCGTGAAGACGGTGGTGATGATACCGACCGCAAGCGTGACGGCAAAGCCCTTGACCGGACCCGTGCCCATGTAGAACAGCACGCTTGCAACGATCAGCGTCGTCAGGTTGGCGTCGATAATGGTCGCAAAGGCGCGCGTGAAACCATTATCCAGTGACTGGATCAGCGGTTTTCCGCTCTTCACCTCTTCGCGTATTCGCTCGTAGATCAGAACGTTGGAGTCCACCGCCATACCGATCGTCAAGACGATACCCGCAATACCGGGCAAGGTGAGCGTAGATCCGATCACACTGAGGACGGCGATCAGCATGACCACGTTGACGATGAGGGCGATGTTCGCAAGCAGGCCGAAGAAGCCATAAAAGACGAACATGAAGATGAGGACGCCGACGGCGCCGATGGCGCTTGCCGTGAGGCCGGCGGTAATGGAGTCGTTACCAAGGCTCGGACCGACGGTGCGTTCCTCAACCACGGTCAGCGTGGCCGGAAGTGCGCCCGCACGCAACAGGACTGCAAGGTCGTTGGCGCCCTGAACCGAGAAACTGCCGGAAATCTGTCCCGAACCGCCGATGATCGGCTCACGGATGACAGGTGCGGAAATGACCTGATTGTCGAGCACGATGGCGAAAGGCTTGCCGACATTCTGCTGCGTCGCCTGCGCAAAGCGCTGCGCACCGCGGCTGTCGAAACGGAAGGTGACGACGGGTTCGTTGGTCTGCTGGTTGAAGCTTGCCTGCGCATCGACGAGGTTGTCGCCGGAAACGAGCGCGCGGCGTTCCACCAGATAGGGAACCGGCGGATCGTCCTGCGAATAAAGAACCTCTGAGGTCGCGGGCGGACGGCCATTCATCGCTTCCTGCACCGGCATGGTGGTATCGACCATGCGGAAGGACAGCTTTGCCGTCTGGTTGAGAAGCGATTTCAGGCGCTGCGGATCCTGGAGGCCCGGCACCTGTACGATGATGCGGTCGGAACCTTGACGCTGGATGAGAGGTTCGGTGGTGCCGACTTCGTCAACGCGGCGGCGCACGACTTCGATGGACTGCGATACGGCCGAGGACAGGCGATAATCCACGCCTTCATCGGTCAGGTTGAGCCGCAGCAGATTGTCGCCGCCGTCGTTCATCGTCACTTCTGTGATGGAACCGCCGACCAGCGTTCCGGCGGACACCGGCTGCGTCAGGTCGCGAAGCGCGGTTTTCGCCGCTTCATATTGAGCGGGATCGCTGATGCGAACCTGGATCTGCTGGCCGTTGCCGGTAAGCCCCGAATAGCGGATGTTGGCGTCGCGAAGCTGCGTGCGCACGTCACCCACGATCGTTTCAAGCCGTTCCTTGACGATGTCGGAACGCTCGATCTTGAGCATGATGTGCGAGCCGCCCTGAAGGTCGAGACCGAGCGTTACCTTGTTGTCCTTGTACCAGGCAGGCATGCCCTCCAGCTGCTTGTCCGAAAACAGGTTGGGAGATGCGATGAAGACGCTTGCCAGCACAAGCAACCAGATAAAGACTGTTTTCCAACGGGAAAAATGAAGCATTTCGATCTCGGTCAGGGTTGGGGTTGCGCGATGCGCAACCCGTCAAATTCGGAAGCGGACGTTCAATTATCCGGCAGGATCAGGAAGCGGCTTCCGTCTTGACCACTTCGCCCTTCACGCGCACTTCGGCAATGTAAGCACGAGCGGCACGGATTTTCACGCCTTCGGCGATTTCGACTTCGAGTTCATTGTCGTCGATGACCTTGGTCACCTTGCCAACGATGCCGCCACCAAGAACGACCTGATCGCCACGGCGAATATTGGTCAACGTTTCCTGACGCTTCTTCATCTGCGCGCGCTGCGGGCGAATGAGGAAAAAGTACCAGACCACCATAAGCGGTGCAAACAGGAAAAGCATCTCAAGGCCGGAACCGAATGCAGACGCGCCGCCCGCCGTGTCCTGGGCAAAAGCTTGACTAATGAACATATAAAACTCCTCAACGATTACAGCACGACCTCGTATGCCGCCCCAGCTTTCAAGCCGCCGGAATATAGTGGGGAACGCCGGGAATGCAACAGATGCAGAAGCCACGCCGTACCGATTCCGGACCTCTTAACCTTTATGGGCCTGAAACGCCATGCTAGGCCGGGTTGAAAACATCGTTATGAACATCGGATAAGCGGAAGAAACACCATGATTCGAGAAGAGACGGCCACCCTGCTTCTTGCCGAACTGCGCCGGCTTAACGTCGCCATGGAACGGTTGGCAGGCCCGGCACCTGCCGTGAACGACTGGAATGCGGCGGATTGCTTTGTCTGGACGCCGGTCAATTCCTTTCTGCAGCCGGTCTCGCGTCCGAACCGCATTGCGCTGAAACTCATTCGCGGCGTCGATCATGTGCGCGATATCCTGCACGAGAACACGCTGCGTTTTGCCGATGGTTTTCCCGCCAACAACGTGCTGCTCTGGGGCGCACGCGGCATGGGCAAATCCTCGCTGGTCAAGGCCGTTCACGAAGATGTGCGCGCCGCAAGCGGCGTTCCCTTTAAGCTGGTCGAGGTGCATCGCGAAGATATCCACACCCTGCCCGCCTTGCTGGATATATTGAAAGCTTCCGGCGAACGCGTCATCGTCTTCTGCGACGACCTCTCCTTCGATCACGACGACACGGCCTACAAGTCGCTGAAGGCAGCCCTCGATGGCGGCATAGAGGGGCGTCCGGACAATGTGCTGTTCTATGCCACGTCCAATCGCCGTCATCTTCTGCCGCGCCACATGATGGAGAACGAGCAATCGACCGCCATCAACCCTTCGGAAGCTGTTGAGGAAAAGGTCTCGTTGTCGGACCGCTTCGGCCTGTGGCTCGGCTTCCACAAATGCGGCCAGGAAGACTATCTGACGATGATTGACAGCTATGCCGAACATTTCGATCTCGGCCTTGATCGCGAAACCCTGCATCACGAGGCGCTGGAATGGGCGACCACGCGCGGCGGCCGCTCCGGTCGCGTCGCCTGGCAATATATTCAGGATGCCGCCGGGCGCCTGAGAAAATCAATCGACAGATAACGCCACCGTGACATCTGGCGAGAGCCGGTGTCGTTGCGGATATAGGCGTTGTCGTATTCCCGACCGCCACATCGCCCGCCAAATGGTTTGCTGCACATATTCGGCGTAATGCCGGGTATCTGCGGCGGGCGGTGATCAAGAGGCAGGCGAAGTTTGTCCAGACGCGCCGATTGTTCTTCTTTCCATCCCTTCGCCGATTGAGATTCCACGCGAGCCGCATACGGGTCCGCGCATGAGTTTTGACGATATCCTGTCCGCGGAGGAGCGGGCCGGTATTGGTGTTCAACCCAAGGAGGAGATGGATATGAGCAAAAACAGAGGCGTCGTCTATTTGCGCCCCGGCCAGGTCGAGGTCCGCGACATCGATGATCCGAAGCTGGAGGCGCCGGATGGCCGCCGTATCGAGCACGGTGTCATTCTCAAGGTTATTTCCACGAATATCTGCGGTTCGGACCAGCATATGGTGCGCGGCCGCACCTCGGCGATGCCCGGCCTGGTCCTTGGCCATGAGATCACCGGCGAAGTCATTGAAAAAGGCGTCGACGTCGAGATGCTTGATATCGGCGATATCGTCTCGGTGCCGTTCAACGTCGCCTGCGGTCGCTGCCGCTGCTGCAAGTCGCAGGATACCGGTGTGTGCCTGACGGTGAACCCCGCCCGTGCCGGCGGCGCCTACGGTTATGTTGACATGGGCGGCTGGATCGGCGGACAGGCCAGATACGTCACCATTCCCTATGCCGACTTCAACCTTCTGAAATTTCCCGACCGCGACAGGGCGATGTCCAAGATCCGCGACCTTACCATGCTCTCGGACATCCTGCCGACCGGCTTTCATGGCGCGGTCAAGGCCGGCGTCGGTGTCGGCTCCACGGTCTATGTCGCGGGCGCCGGTCCGGTCGGTCTGGCGGCTGCCGCGTCTGCCCGTATTCTCGGTGCCGCCGTCGTCATGATCGGTGATTTCAACAAGGATCGCCTCGCGCACGCCGCCAAGGTCGGCTTCGAGCCCGTCGATCTTTCCAAGGGTGACCGGCTGGGCGACATGATTGCCGAGATCGTCGGCACCAACGAGGTCGATAGCGCCATCGATGCCGTCGGTTTCGAAGCGCGTGGCCATTCGGGCGGCGAACAGCCGGCCATCGTTCTTAACCAGATGATGGAAATCACCCGTGCCGCCGGCTCGATCGGCATTCCCGGCCTTTACGTCACCGAAGACCCAGGTGCGGTCGATGCCGCAGCAAAACAGGGCAGCCTGTCGCTTCGCTTCGGTCTCGGTTGGGCCAAGGCACAATCTTTCCATACCGGCCAGACGCCGGTGCTGAAATACAATCGCCAGCTCATGCAGTCGATCCTGCACGACCGCCTGCCCATTGCCGACATCGTCAATGCCAAGATCATCGCACTCGACGACGCCGTACAGGGATATGAAAGCTTCGACCAGGGTGCCGCAACCAAGTTCGTGCTCGATCCGCACGGCGATCTGCTGAAGTCGGCCTGATATCGGCGGCTTAAGACCCCCGAGATGGGAAACGCCCGCGACAGATATTGTCGCGGGCGTTTTTGCCCGCATCCACATTATCACCATCAGGTGAAATCATGGATCAACTTCAAGCATCGCCTCCAGCTCGGAGGTGGCCAATGGTGAGAGATAGGGTCGAAACAGGCTGGACACCTGCCGAAGTCCCCAGTCCAGTTGCTGCGGCCCGAATTCGGTGACCCCTTCCTGAAGGTTGAGATAAGCCGCCCAATAGGTCGAGACGATCCAGAGATTTGTAAGCAGCGCCGCCCGCTCGGTTTCTGGAATCTCTGCAAGCCCTGCCCTCTCCATCCGGCTGACGATATCATCAACGGCAAGTCGCATTGCCGCGCTTATGCCGCGAACCGGCTCCACCAGCGCAGGCGCGGAGGAAAGAAGGCCGACAAAATCACGAAACAGAAAGCGGTAGTTCCACACCAGCGAAAACCAGAGCCGCAGAACGCCAGCATATGTCGATGCGGCAACTTCGTCCTCTTCGTCAATCTTTGCGACAACCGCCAGCGCGTCGGTCTCGAACAGGGCAAACAGCGCCAGCACCAATGCCTCCTTGGTGCGGAAATGATAATAAAGATTACCCTCGTTGATATTTACTGCCCTCGCGATCTCGGCTGTGGTTACGTGATCAGGCCCCCTCTCGTTAAATAGTTGGAGTGTGGCAGCGATTATTCTCTGTCGTGTGGGGGAAGGACGCCCCGTCGATCGTCCGGCCTCGCTTTTATTCATTGATATCGGACCCCGCTATTGAAACCTAAGGTGCACACCTTAAATGAATAAAATAAGGTACACACCTTAACAAATAAATTTGAGTGTTCAACGCGAATAAAGGACCTGTCCATGCCCGGAACCGACCTTCGCACCCCGCCCCCGGATACATCCGCTGCGGCACCCGTATCGAAATTCGCCACAGCACGTTTGGCCCTCTCACTCATCCGCAATCCGCTGAACGCATTGCCACCGGAGATTTTCAACGAACCGGCGGTGTTTATCCGTGTCGGCGGTACGATGCGCGTCCATCTTGCCGATCCTGTCCTTATTCATGAGGCCCTCGTCAAGAACGCCCATCTGCTCGGCAAGGGTGAGGACGTGCGCCGCGCGCTTGGCCCCGCTCTCGGACAGGGCCTTCTGACCGCCGATGGCGATCACTGGAAATGGCAACGGCAATCCGTTGCCGCCGCCTTCCGGCACGAAAAGCTGCTGGAACTGCTGCCCGTCATGATCGAGGCGGCGGAGCGAACCGGCAGGCGCTGGCGCGCATCTCCTTTCGGTGACATCGATATCGGCCATGAAATGATGCGGACAACCTTCGACATCATCGTTGAGACCATGATGTCCGGCGGCCACGGGATCGATATCGGGCGCGTGGAGCAAAGCATCACCGACTATCTGAAACCGACAGGCTGGACCTTCGCGCTCGCCATGCTGGGCGCACCGGAATGGCTCCCTCACCCCGGTCGGCGCAAGGCCCGGGCCGCTGTCGGTTATCTGCGCTCCAGCCTGTCGACGGTGATTGCGGACCGGCGGCAGAACCCTGTCGAGAGAAACGATCTGGTGTCCATGCTACTTCAGGCCAAGGACCCCGAGACGGGACGCATGATGAGCGACAAGGAAATCATCGACAATCTGCTCACCTTCATCACCGCCGGTCACGAAACGACTGCGCTCGGTCTGGCATGGACGTTCAATCTGCTGTCGCAACACAGCGACGTGGAGCGGAAAGTCGTTGAGGAAATCGCAGCCGTCACGGGTGCAAATCCCGTCGCCGCAGAGCACATCGCCCAACTGACCTATACCAGACAGGTATTTTCCGAGGCGATGCGGCTTTACCCACCTGCCCCGGTGGTCACCCGCACGGCGTTGCAGGATTTCAAGCTCGGCGACCATGATATTCCTGCCGGAACCGTTCTTTATGTGCCGATCTACGCTGTCCACCGGCACACGGCGCTGTGGGACGAACCGGAACGTTTCGACCCCTCCCGCTTCGAGCCGGAAAAGACCAAGGCGCGCCACCGTTACGCCTATATGCCCTTCGGTGCAGGTCCGCGTGTCTGCATCGGCAACGCATTTGCGATGATGGAGGCCGTGTCGATCCTGGCGGTGCTGTTGCAGAACGTCCATCTCGAAAACAGATCGGCAAGTCCGGCAGAGCCACTGATGAGGGTGACGTTGCGGCCGCAAAGCCGCTTGATGATGCGTATCACCGACCGCAAAAACAAATCGCCCGCGGCGTGAACCACCGCGGGCGACCATTAATCCGGGAAAACACCCGTCACCGGGCAGTGACGATCAAAGATCGACGTCGAGGATTGCCATGGAGAAGTTGTACGAGCGGTCGCCGTCCTCGTCATCGATGTAGACAACGCCAAGGAACTCTTCGCCAAGATACACTTCGGCGGAATCGTCCTTACGGGGACGCGCCTTCACAACCATCTTTTCATTGAAGGTGCGCTTGAAATAGGCGTCGAGTTTTTTGATTTCGTCGGCTTTCACCACTATTCTCCTGTGCGGTTCGGGTTGCGCCGCTTTTGGCATGGGACAAAGGCGAAAGTAAAGTGAAAGCGGCACATCGCCAATGTCTTTCACAGGCCATGTCTTTCACGCGGAGCCTTCCACACGGACAATTGAGAAAATATCGGACCCGTCAGATATCGGCTCCGATGACCTGATCCATCAGGCGCGAGGGTTCGGAACACCCTGCCTCTCCCACCACCCGCGCCGGCACACCGGCAACGGTGGTCTTCGGCGGGACCGGCTTCAGCACCACAGAACCGGCGGCGATGCGCGAGCAGCTGCCGATCTCGATATTACCGAGGATTTTCGCGCCCGCTCCGATCATCACGCCATTGGCGATCTTCGGATGACGGTCCGCCCCCTCCTTGCCGGTGCCGCCAAGCGTCACGCCATGCAGGATGGAAACGTTGTCGCCGATAACGGCCGTCTCGCCGACCACAAGCCCGGTGGCATGATCGAGGAAGATACCCTTGCCGATGCGTGCTGCCGGATTGATATCCGTCTGGAAAATGCTGGACGAGCGGCTTTGCAGATAAAGCGCCAGATCCCTGCGGCCCTTTTGCAGCAGCCAATGGGCAAGGCGATGCGTCTGGATGGCCTGAAACCCCTTGAAATAAAGGAGCGGCTCCATGAAGCGCGTGCAGGCCGGATCGCGATCGTAAACCGCCTGAATATCGACGCGCAGCACGCTGCCCCATTCGGGCCAGTCATCCAGCATGTCCTGAAAGGTCTGGCGCAGAAGAACGGCCTGCATATCGGGATGATCGAGGAGTTCACAGATGCGATAAATCACGCATTCTTCCAGAGACCGGTGATTGAGGATTGTCGAATAAAGGAAAGCCGAAAGCAGCGGGTCCTGCGCCACGGCGCTTCGCGCTTCATGCAGCAAGCTGCCCCAGATCGGATCGACGATCGCCAGCTGTTCCGGCTGACGGGCCTCGGTACGTGCGACCATGAATGGTCTCCTCGTTTGCAGTAGTCGTTCTTTATACAGAAAAAGACGTGCATAAGAAATGGGATTCGAATGACGACTTTAAAGGCGGCAAGGCTTCAGTTTTTCTTCATGCAGCATGAAAAACCGTTTCTTGCCGCCACCCATCAAAGGCTGCGGTAAAATTCCAGAACCGCCGCCTTGAACACCCGGTCGCCAACGGCCAGCATGTGGTCACGGCCGGGAATGTCGATAGCGCGCGCATGCGGCATGATCGCCGCAAGTTCGGCACCCGATCCGGCGATATCGTCATTGGTTCCGACCGCGATCAGCGTCGGCGCATCTATCTTTGCGGCCTGTTCGCGGCTGACGAGGACACGCGACGTCTCGATACAGGCGGCGAGTGCCAGCCGGTCGCTTTTCGTCTGGTCGGCAAAGGCGCGGAACATGCGGCCGCGCTCATGCGTGACGACATCGAGCGAGGGGGCCAGCAGCGCTTCAGCGATCGGATCCCAGTCGCCCACACCTTCCACCATGCCGATGCCAAGTCCGCCGAAAACCAGTGAGCGGACACGCTCCGGATGTGCCATCGCCAGAAAGGCCGAAATGCGTGCGCCCATGGAATAGCCCATCACATGAGCCTCCGCGATGCCGAGATGATTAAGCAGCGCCACCGCATCGCCGGCCATGACGGGCGGATAATAGGCTTGCGGATCATGCGGCTTGTCGCTTGCGCCATGGCCGCGATTGTCGATAGCAATCACCCGGTAACCGGCGTCACCAAGCGTTTTCAGCCAGCCTGGATGCACCCAGTTGACGTTGGCGCTGGAGGCAAAGCCGTGAATCAACAGAACCGGATCGCCCGCCGGATCACCTTCATCGAAATAGGCAAGGCGAAGGCCGTCATGGGAAAAATCGGAAAATTGCGGCATGTTGAGATTCATCAAGGACATCCTTTTTGCCGGACCATATGGCAGGAAATCGAAATTTTGAACATGTTTTCCTGACGATTTTTATGGAGATGCAATGCGTTTGAGGCTACATATCCGCAGCAATAAGCCCATGCTCGATGACGACCTGCGGCTTAACCACGATATTGCATTTGGAGACGAACATGGCCGGGCATTCCATTCCCCACTTCCAGAACGATGGCGGACACAGCGTGATCGAGATCGGCGTCAAGGAATTCATGTGCACCGGCGCTTCGGTGCCTTTCGATCATCCCCACATCTTCATCGACATGGGCGACGACAACGAGAAGGTCTGTTCCTATTGCTCCACCCTTTACCGCTACAATCCGTCGCTGAAGGCCGAGCAGACCAATCCTCCAGGCTGCGTCTTCCATGTGAAGGCCGCCTGACCTTCCACCTTTCCTGATCGGGGCGCGACATGCCCATCAAATCCGTAGCCATCGTCGGTGCCGGCATCGCCGGTCTCACCGCAGCGCTTTCTTTTGCCCGCCAGGGCGTCAGCTCTGACATCGTTGAACAGGCCGGCGAACTGACGGAAGTCGGTGCGGGCCTGCAAGTATCGCCCAATGCCGCCCGCATCCTTGCCGAACTCGGCGTGATGACTGAGGTAGAGGCGCGTTGGACCGAGCCGGTCAGTGTCGATCTGGCCGATGGCAAATCGCTTGCCACGTTGCTGTCCTTACCCGTGGGTGCGACGGCCCGCACACGCTGGGGCGCACCTTACGGCGTGCTGCATCGCTCGACGTTGCAAAACGCGCTTCTCAATGCGGTAACGCGCAATCCGCTCTGCCGCCTGCATCTTGGCAAACGTATCGAAAACGCGACGACAGACGTCATCGCTGCAACCACGTTCCGCGATCACGACCTGATCGTCGGCGCAGACGGTGTCTGGTCCGCGGCCCGTTTCGCTGTCCCCTCCGCCCCCACTGCCACCTTCTCCGGCAATATTGCCTGGCGCTTCACGGTCGCGGCAAAAGATGTGCCATCAGCCATCAACAAAAGCGCCGTCACCGCCTATCTCGGTTCGGGTGGCCATATCGTCGCCTACCCGCTGAAGGAAGTCGGCGGCTTCAACATTGTGGCCATCGCACTCGGCGCCGATCCCGGCGCAACATGGCGGGCGGAATCGAGCGGCCAACAGAAAGCCATGCTGCTTGCGCAGTTTCGCGGGTGGAGCCCGGATATCGTTCGGCTGCTGGCATCGTCGGAAAATCCGACCTTCTGGCCGCTTTATCAGGCCGGTGCCGGACGCTGGCACAATGGTCGCGATACGGTGCTGATCGGCGACGCTGCCCACGCGATGATGCCCTTTGCCGCACAGGGGGCGGCGATGGCCATCGAGGATGCTTTTGAACTGGCGGGCACATTGACCGGAACATCCCTGCCCGTACCACAGGCCCTTGCCGCCTTCGAAGCCCTGCGTCTGCCGCGCATAGAAAAGGCCCGCAAGCGGGCCTCTCTCAATCGTTTCGCCTATCACGCCACAGGCCCGGTTCGGCTTGCCCGGAACTTCGTCTTTTCGACACGTCCGAGGGAAGCCTTCCTGAAGGACTTCGACTGGCTATACGGCTACCGCGCCAAAGGCTGAGGTCAAACCCCGGCTGCCGCCGCAAACCCGGCCTCGAGATCCTTCTTGAGGTCGGCGATATCTTCAAGCCCTATCTGCAGACGGATGACCGGACCTTCCGACGGGCCTTTGGCAATCGTCCTGTCGACAAGCGACACCGACACGGCAAGCGATTCGTATCCACCCCAGGAATAGCCGAGCCCGAAGAAGGTCAGCGCATTCAGGAATGCCGCCGCAGTCTGCTTGTATTTGCCCTCTTCGGCCTTCAGCACGAAGGAAAATACGCCGCTCGCGCCCTTGAAATCGCGCTTCCAGAGTTCATGCCCGGCAAAGCTCGGCAGGGCCGGATGCAGAACGCTCACGACGTCGTCGCGGCTTTCCAGCCAGGTGGCGATGTCGAGGGCGCTTTTCTGGTGGTGCGCAAGTCGAATGCCCATGGAGCGCATGCCGCGCAGTATCTGATAGGCGTCATCAGGCGTCACGCAGATGCCAAGATTGGTGTTCGCCTGATAAAGCGTCTTCCAGTGCTTTTCATTGGCGGAAACAAAGCCCATCAGGACATCGGAATGACCTGACGGATATTTGGTGGCGGCATGGATGGAAACATCGACACCGAAATCGAGCGGCTTGAAATAAAGCGGTGTCGCCCAGGTATTGTCCATCGTCACGACGCAATCGTGCCTATGGGCAATCTCGGTGATCAGCCGAACGTCCTGAATCTCGAAGGTATTGGAACCCGGCGCTTCAAGATGCACCAGCTTGGTATTCGGGCGGATCAGCGCTTCGATACCCGTCCCGATCGCCGGGTCGTAATACTCCACCTCCACACCAAGCTTCTTCAGCATCGTGTTGCAAAAGCGGCGTGTGGGAAAATAAACCGAATCGACGATCAGCGCATGATCGCCGGCGCCAAGATAGGCGAGGAACGGCACGGTGATCGCCGCAAGGCCCGATGGCACGAGAATGGTTCCGAAAGAACCCTCCAGCTCATTGACGAGATTGCATAGCGCATCGGTCGTCGGCGTGCCGTGGGTGCCATAGGTGTATTTCTGGTTTTCGGTCGAAAGCGTCTCGGCATCGGGGAAAAGCACGGTAGAACCGCGCACGATGGGCGGATTGACGAAACCGAAACAGTCGGCGGGATCGTTGCCGCCATGGGTCAGGCGCGTATTCATACCTGCGGTGGAAAGCAGGTCATTGGTCTTGGTCATTTCAGATCAGCTTTCGAAGGGATATTGACGCGAGCGACAATGCGGAGAGCCGGAGGCAAGGTCAAGTCCCGCAGAACATTCGTAGATGAGAGGATTGATCCACCCGTCAACAGCATACAAGAAGTATACAAAATTCGTGCAAGTGTATTTTTCCGCAAAAATATGCTTATATTTTCACCCTTTGCACACTTCCCGACCAAAATTTGGAAAATTCCGTTTTATAGGCACAATTATTGTCAGCATGTCTTGACCCCGCTGCCAATTACGATTGTGATAGAAAAAGCGGATCGAAAAGATCTGCTGAAGGGGGGAGCTGGGGCAAAAACAATATGCCGGTCCTCTTCCGATTGACGATAACAAACAAAGGTTGGGAAAAATGAAAAAGGCAATTCTGTCGGCCGTTATCGGCGCAGCAGTTTTGGGAGGAGCCTCGGTCGCTTCGGCTGCGACGCTTCAGGACGTGAAGTCGAAAGGTTTCGTCACCTGCGGCGTGAGCGCTGGCATTCCGGGATTTTCCAATCCCGATGACAAGGGCGAATGGTCCGGCATCGACGTGGACTATTGCCGCGGTATTGCCACTGCGGTTTTCGGCGATCCTACAAAGGCTAAATTTGTCGCTCTTTCGAGCAAGGACCGTTTTCCGGCTCTCCAGTCTGGCGAGGTCGACGTTCTGACCCGTAACACCACCTGGACGATCAGCCGCGACACATCGCTCGGCTTCAACTTCCGTACCGTCAACTATTATGACGGCCAGGGCTTCATCGCCAAGAAGGGCCTCAACGTGAAGTCCGCGCTTGAGCTTTCCGGCGCCGCCGTCTGCGTTCAGACCGGCACGACCACCGAGCTCAACCTTGCCGACTACTTCAAGACCAACAACCTGCAGTACAACCCGGTTGTTTTCGAAAAGGAATCCGATGCGACTTCGGCTTATGATTCCGGCCGTTGCGACGTTTACACCACCGACCAGTCCGGTCTGTACGCTATCCGTCTCAAGCTGAAGAACCCCGATGACAACATCGTTCTGCCTGAAGTGATCTCCAAGGAGCCGCTTGGACCGGCCGTTCGCCAGGGCGACGACCAGTGGTTCGACATCGTCACGTGGGTTCACTACGCGATGGTCAACGCCGAAGAGCTGGGCATCACGTCGAAAAACGTCGACGAGCAGAAGAACAGCGCCAACCCTGATATCAAGCGTCTGCTTGGCACTGAAGAAGGCACCAAGATCGGTACCGATCTCGGCGTGACGAACGACTGGGCCTACAACATCGTCAAGAAGGTCGGCAACTACGGCGAAGTCTTCGACCGTAACGTTGGCGCCGGCTCGCCGCTGAAGATCGAGCGTGGCCAGAACGCGCTTTGGACCAAGGGCGGCCTGCAATACGCACCGCCGGTTCGTTGATCGGCACTATCGTTGGCTAAGGACTGAAGGGAGGCTGGGCAATGCCCGGCCTCCACTTGAAATTATAGAATAAGCTCGCAAAGAGCATATAAAAGGGAAAGGTGCCTATGGCAGGCAACGCGGTCAGTTCGCAACGATCGCGCGCGCAAAGCGCGTCGTCACTCATTTACGATCCACGCATACGCGGAATTTTTTATCAGGTTCTGACAGTCGTCATCCTGACCGCCTTCGTCTGGATCATCGTGACGAATACGATCACAAATCTTCAACGGTCAAACATTTCGTCCGGCTTCGGCTTCCTCAATGGAAGAGCCGGCTTCGATATCGGCCAGTCGCTGATCGCTTACACCAGCGATGCGACCTATGGCCGGGCATTGCTCGTTGGTATTCTCAACACAATTCAGGTCGCATTTTTCGGCATCATCGCCGCGTCGATCATCGGTTTCATCGTCGGTATCGCCCGGCTGTCCAACAACTGGCTGATCTCGAAGCTGGCGCAGGCCTATGTGGAAATCTTCCGCAACATCCCGCCCCTGCTCGTCATCTTCTTCTGGTACAAGGGCGTCATCTCCGTTCTGCCGCAGGCCCGCGATTCGCTGCAGCTTCCACTTGGGACCTACCTCAACAATCGCGGCTTCTTCTTTCCAAAGCCTCTCTGGGGCGAAGGGACGTGGCTGATACCGCTCGCTTTTGTGGTCGCCATCGTCATCAGCGTGTTCATTTATCGCTGGGCGAAGGCCAGGCAGGAAAGAACCGGCGAGCAGTTCCGCACCGGCATCACCGCAACACTTCTCATCATCGGCCTTCCGGCTGCGACATTCCTCGCGCTCGGCTCACCCCTGACATTCGATTACCCGATTGCCGGGCGGTTCAACCTTGCGGGCGGTTCGGTCGTCGCACCTGAATTCATGTCGCTGTTTCTGGCGCTCTCCTTCTACACCGCTTCCTTTATCGCCGAGATCGTTCGCGGCGGCATCAAGGCCGTGGCAAAAGGGCAGACCGAGGCAGCGGAGGCATTGGGGCTTCGCGCCAGCACGACGACACGTCTGATTGTCGTTCCTCAGGCGATGCGCATCATCATCCCGCCACTGACAAGCCAGTATCTCAACCTGACCAAGAACTCATCGCTTGCGGTCGCGGTCGGTTTCGCCGACATCGTCTCCGTTGGCGGCACGATTCTGAACCAGACGGGACAGGCGGTCGAAGTTGTCGCTATCTGGCTCGTTCTCTATCTCTCGCTGTCCATTCTCACGGCCGTGGTCATGAACTGGTTGAACGCGAAAATGGCCCTGGTGGAGAGATAATAGATGACGATCAGCAATCACGCGTTCGTGCGCCACACCATTGAAGAAGCCAAACCCGCGCCTTCAAGCGCGGTTGGTATCAGCCATTGGCTGCGCACTAAACTTTTCGCCACGCCGAAGGACACCGTCCTTACGGTTCTTGCCATCGCGTTCCTCGCCTATCTTTTGCCACCAATCTTCAAGTGGCTGTTCGTAGACGCGGTATGGACCGGTACGGATCGCATCGCCTGCCTCACCGCCTCCCAGGGCGGTGCGCTGGCCGATGACCAGTCCGGCGCATGCTGGGCCTTCGTTTCGGCGAAGTTCGGCCAGATCATGTTCGGCCGTTACCCGATCGATGAGCGCTGGCGTCCTATCCTTGTGATGGTCATGTTCACCATCCTCCTGGTGCCAATGCTCATTCCGAAAGCGCCGTTCAAGCGGCTCAATGCGCTGGCGCTTTTCATCATCCTGCCAGTCATTGCGTTTTTCCTCCTCATCGGCGGCGTCTTCGGCCTGCCGGTGGTGGAAACGCAGCTCTGGGGCGGCCTGATGGTCACCCTGATCCTGTCTTTCTTCGGAATTGCAGTGTCCCTGCCCTTCGGCATTCTTCTGGCGCTTGGCCGCCGGTCGAACCTGCCGGTAATAAAAATGCTGTGCGTGCTTTTCATCGAAGTTATCAGAGGTATTCCTCTGATCACCGTCCTGTTCTTCGCCAGCATCATGCTGCCGCTGTTCCTTCCCGACGGCTGGACCTTCGACAAGTTCCTGCGCGCTCTGGTCGGCGTGTCGCTCTTCTCGTCCGCCTATATGGCGGAGGTGATCCGTGGCGGCTTGCAGGCCATCCCGAAGGGGCAATATGAAGGGGCAGACTCGCTCGGCCTGAACTATTGGCAGAAAACCCGGCTGATCGTGCTGCCGCAGGCGCTGAAGCTCGTCATTCCGGGCATCGTCAACACCTTCATCGGTCTTTTCAAGGACACGTCGCTGGTCTCGATCATCGGCATGTTTGACCTGCTTGGCATTGTCACACTCAACCAATCGGATGCGAACTGGGCGACACCTGTCACCGCAATGACGGGCTATATTTTCGCCGGGTTCATATTCTGGATATTCTGCTTCGGCATGTCGCGTTATTCGCTGTTCATGGAACGGCACCTCGACACCGGGCATAAACGATAAGGGACGCTCAAAATGGCAGAAACCCAAACAAAAAAACTGGCCGTTTCGACAACGGACGTGGCAATCGAACTCGTCGGCATGAACAAGTGGTATGGCGACTTCCACGTCCTGCGCGACATCAACCTGAAGGTGATGAAGGGCGAGCGTATCGTCATCGCCGGTCCTTCGGGATCAGGCAAATCGACCATGATCCGCTGCATCAACCGGCTGGAAGAACATCAGTCGGGCACGATCAACGTCGACGGTATCGAACTCACCAACGATCTGAAGAAGATCGATGAGGTGCGTCGTGAAGTCGGCATGGTGTTCCAGCACTTCAACCTCTTCCCGCATTTGACGATTCTGGAAAACTGCACGCTGGCGCCAATCTGGGTTCGCAAGATGCCCAAAAAGGAAGCCGAAGAAGTGGCGATGCACTATCTGAAGCGCGTCAAGATCCCCGAACAGGCGCATAAATACCCTGGCCAGCTCTCCGGCGGTCAGCAGCAGCGCGTGGCAATCGCCCGCTCGCTGTGCATGAAGCCGAAGATCATGCTGTTTGACGAGCCGACCTCGGCGCTTGACCCGGAAATGGTCAAGGAAGTGCTTGATACCATGGTCAGCCTTGCCGAAGACGGCATGACGATGCTGTGCGTGACCCACGAAATGGGCTTTGCCCGCCAGGTCGCAAACCGCGTCATCTTCATGGACCAGGGCCAGATCGTCGAACAGAATTCGCCCGCCGAATTCTTCGACAATCCCCAGCACGAGCGCACGAGGCTGTTCCTCAGCCAGATCCTGCACTGAGACGCTGCAATCAGCTAACATCATGGAACGGGGCCATTTCGGCCCCGTTTTCATTTGACGACAACCTCTCCACGCTCGACCTCATCCATGGGCTTGTCCTAAGGATCTAAGTAACAAAATCGAGCGGTTGCAGATCTCGGGAAAAACCCAAGGGTGACGCCGGAATGTTTGGCAAGGTTCGCCATTCATTTTGATGGCTTCTTTCGCACCATAAGCCCCGTTGAGTGAATCACCGGCCCCGGCAAATCGTCGTTTCACACTGTTCTTCATCCGCGAGAAGCACTGAAACTGCCAAGCCGACCTCGGTTTAACCATTTGTTACGAAACGGAAATCCTTGTTTTCCAAGGGTTCTGACAGCCAATGTCATTTTTTTGTCAAATCATGCATTTTTCCGCTTGCGGACCACGGGGAGCCTGACTATAAGGGCGCCACACCACAAGCGCACGCGCCCTTCGTCTATCGGTTAGGACGTCAGATTTTCATTCTGAAAAGAGGGGTTCGACTCCCCTAGGGCGTGCCACTTGCCTTCGTGTTTCCACCTTCGAAAATATAAAGCAGCTTCGCAGACAGCGAATTCGTCACGCGTGATCGATGCGCCGGAACCGATTCCCGGGCGATACGTTTGAGTGCTGTCCCCCCGATGGAAGGCAAGCCGGATGAATCGCCAGCGGGCAAATCGACCGGCTTGCCTTTCCCCTTCCAGCCAAATCACAGTGTCGGTTCATTCTGGCGGGCAGCAGATGCCAGCTAAGGGTTGGAAAACCACGTCCCGAGGCCTTCCACGAGTAATGAAGGCATTGCCGGCGCGCCGTGATAGCGGCGAAATTTCAAGGCCTTGGCCAGTCCCGGCGCAGTTTTCCACAGCCGGTCCGGCCTCCATAAAAAAACTCGTCACGAAGCGGAAAAAATCAATTTTTCCGCTTGCGGAGCAAAGGGAGCCTGACTATAAGGGCGCCACACCACAAGCGCACGCGCCCTTCGTCTATCGGTTAGGACGTCAGATTTTCATTCTGAAAAGAGGGGTTCGACTCCCCTAGGGCGTGCCACTTGCTTCTCCTTGAAAATCAGTATTATGCGTTCAAGTCTTCACGTGATGTGTGAGATAGAGAATGCATGCCGTTTCCGGCCGTCCTTCAGCTTTTCCCGTAAAATCAAGTCTCGATCTGTGCCGACTGTCAGGGCGCGAAAGCCGCGTCCAGAACACGCAGCTGCACACGCCTCTGGCCCTGCCAGAGATCGGCACCCACGGTGCCTGCCACGTGGATGGACCTGCCACGCGCATTCAGCAGCATCTGCCCCAGAGGGGCCTCTGCGGCGCGGAATGCGATGCCGTCCAGCCGTGAACCATCCATGGCCTCCAGCGTGATCTTGACGTGTGAGGTGCCGACCAGACGCACATCACGCAGCCGGTGGGCAGGTACGGCAAAAATGGGCTGAGAATGGCCGGAGCCATAAGGACCAGCCTGTTCCAGCTGATCGACAAGCTGCAGGGTCGCGCCAGACGCGCCAATCGCACCGTCGATCTTCAGCACGCTGCTTTCCACCAGCTCGCTCACCGTCTTTGCGGCAGCTTCTTCGAAGAAGGTTCGGAGTTTGCCGAGATTGGCGCGTTCCACCGTCAGGCCCGCGGCCATGGCGTGACCGCCACCCTTGACCAGCAGGCCGGCATCCACAGCGGCGCGGACCATTCTGCCCATATCGAAACCATTGATCGAGCGGCCGGAGCCTGTACCCTTGCCAGAGGGATCGAAAGCGATGGCAAAGGCCGGGCGGCGGAAACGGTCCTTGAGGCGTGAGGCGAGCAGTCCAACGATGCCAGGATGCCAGTTTTCCCGTGCGGTAACGATGACGCCAGCGCCAGACCCGTCGCCATACTCATAAAGCGCTTCCGCTTCGGCTTCCGCCAGCATCACGGCTTCCATCGCCTGTCGCTCGCGGTTCAGCTCATCCAGCTTTTCGGCAATCACGTCCGCCTGTGACGAGTCGTCGAGTGTAAGCAGACGGCTACCCAGTGCGGCATCGCCAATACGGCCACCGGCATTTATTCGTGGCCCGATCAGGAAACCGAAATGATAAGGTGTCACCGGCCCGCCCAACCCCGCCTTTCTGAACAGCGCCGCCAGCCCGGCATTGTTCATATGGCGCGCGGCAATCAACCCCTTTACCACATAGGCGCGGTTCAGCCCCTTCAAGGGCACCACGTCGCATACGGTTGCGAGTGCGACTATATCCAGCAGCGCCAGCAGATCGATCGTGAACGCCTGTCTGTTGCGCCTGTCCTTCAACAGCCTGAGGGTGGCGACCAGAACCAGAAACACCACGCCTGCGGCGCAGAGATGCCCCTGCCCCGAAAGATCGTCTTCGCGGTTGGGATTGACCAGCGCCACCGCCGGCGGCAGTTCCGAACCGACCTGGTGGTGATCGATCACCACCACATCTGTTCCCGCATCCTTTGCGGCATTCAGAGATTCATGGCTGGTGGAGCCGCAATCGACCGTCACGATCAGGGTCGCGCCATTGGCGGCAAGCTGCTGCATCGCCGCCGGGTTCGGCCCATAACCCTCGAAAATACGATCTGGAATATAGATTTCCGGCGTCAGCCCGAAATGCGCGAGAAACCGATACATCAGCGCGGAAGACGCGGCGCCATCGACGTCATAATCGCCGAAGATCGCCACCTTCTCGCCGGTCTCGATGGCATGGACCAGCCTTTCGGCAGCCTTTTCGCAATCTGTCAGCACATGCGGGTCGGGCATCAATGAGCGAATGGTCGGATCGAGGAAAGCGAGAGCCTCATCCACCCCCACCCCTCGCCCGGCCAGCACCCGGGCAATCAGTTCGGGAATAGCATGGATCTGGGACATGGCCAGCGCACGGTTCTGTGCGGCCTGATCCAGCCGCGAAACCCAACGTTGGTCTGTCGCCGACCGCTCCACGCTTAGAAATGCGCGGACCACCGTATCGGCCGGCTCCATCATTGCCATCCTGTCCATCGTCCTGTCATGCGAATGCGTATCCGCGCCTTGTCATGACAACGGGCTAAATGGCGATGGCGCCTTTTTCAAGCAAAAACGCCCGTATGAGGTTTCACACCGAGAAAATCGAGAAAAACGGGCTGACGATCGATACCGCGCCGACCAGCAGCAACAGGGAAAACACCGCAAGTGAACACCAGTTGCGCTCATATTCGGCAATATCGAATTCCATGCCTCGAATATTGTCGTTGGCATTGTGAGGCCGCGCCCGATGATGGGCGGCCAGAAAGCTTTCGCGCTTACTGTCCTTGAAAAGGATAATCGATGTCACAGCCACGCCTCCCTCGCTTGGTAACATGATTAACCATAGAGCCGAATCGCGTTGTTTTCCAGCGGTTCTGAGGCGATCCCCTCAAATTTTATGGCGGCTTATCCGGTGGTCGCCAAAACGGGTTTCGGGAGAAAAAAGACCGCGCCTCCATGTGGTGGCGCGGCCCTCAAATTCAGAAAAATCGTAAAGCGTCTCAGGTCCGCTCGATGCGGATAACCTGCGGTTCGCTGACCAGATATTTCTCGTTCTTGATCGCCTTGACGGCCTTGCGGATCGCATCTTCCATCGTCGCGTGGGTCACGAGGATAATCGTCTGCGGCGCGCCTTCCACATGCACGCGCTGGCGCTGCACGATGGATTCCAGCGAGATGTTGTTATCCGCCATGCGGGTAGCGATGGAAGCGAAGACGCCCGCCTGGTCCTTCACCGTCAGCCGGATGAAATAGCCGCCTTCATGGCTCTTCATCTTGGCGCGACGATAATCGGTCAGCGACTTCGCTGGACGGCCGAGCACCGGAACCTGCTGGGCACCGGGACGGCTCTTGGCGATATCGGCGATGTCACCGAGCACGGCAGACGCCGTGGCGTTGCCACCCGCACCTGGGCCAACCATTAGAAGTTCGCCAAGAATATCGGACTCGATCGCCACCGCATTGGTGACGCCATCAACCTGCGCAATAACGGAATCGAGCGGCACCATGGTCGGATGCACCCGCTGCTCGATACCGGATTCGGTCACCTGCGCAACGCCGAGAAGCTTGATGCGATAACCGAGCTCGGCGGCCGCCTGAATGTCCTCGCTGGAGATGTTGGTGATGCCTTCGAGATAGATGTCGTCGGCCGAAATCTTGTTGCCGAAGGCAAGCGTCGTCAGAATGGCGAGCTTGTGGGCGGTGTCGTTACCCTCGATATCGAAGGCCGGATCGGCTTCGGCATAACCCAGCCGCTGCGCTTCTTTCAAACAAACCTCGAACGACAGCCCTTCCTTCTCCATCTTGGTCAGGATGTAGTTGCAGGTGCCGTTCATGATACCGTAGATGCGCGACACATTGTTGCCGGTGAGAGATTCACGCAGCGCCTTGATGACGGGAATACCGCCGGCCACAGCCGCTTCGAAATTGAGAAGCGCACCCTTGTCTTCGGCAATCGTCGCCAGCTCGACGCCGTGCTTGGCAAGCAGCGCCTTGTTGGCTGTCACCACATGGAGACCGCGCGAAAGTGCCGCGCGCACAGCTTTTTCCGCCTGGCCGGAAGCACCGCCGACCAGCTCCACCAACACGTCGATATCGGCTTCGTTGGCAAGCTGCTCCGGCGTATCGAACCAGGTAATACCCTTGAGATCGATGCCGCGGTCACGCGAACGGTCGCGCGCGCTCACTGCAATAATCTCAATCGCGCGTCCGCAGGTAATCGCAAGTTCGTTGCTTCTCTGCTGGAGGATGCGCACGAGCGAAGCGCCGACAGTGCCGAGCCCCGCTATGCCGATTCTCAATGAATCTGCCATGGGTATGTTCCTGATTTGCTGGTGATGGTGACGGCCGGGGCCCGGCCGCCTTCGGTTGCCCTTATCTGTGGGCATTGAGCGAAACGACATTGTGCATCGTTTCGTCAGCACTCGACAGGAAACGCTTCAGATTGCGCGCTGCCTGACGAATTCGATGCTCGTTTTCAACGAGCGCGAGGCGGACGTAATCATCGCCCATTTCGCCGAAGCCGATGCCGGGAGCAACGGCAATGTCTGCCTTCTCAACCAGAAGCTTGGAAAACTCCAGGCTGCCGAGATGGCGGAACTTTTCCGGGATCTTCGCCCAGGCGAACATCGTTGCCGCCGGCGGTGGAACTTCGAAGCCCGCCTTGCCGAACGTATCGACCATGACGTCGCGACGGCGGCGATAAACGCTGCGTACTTCCGCGATGTCGGAGCCGTCGCCGTTCAGCGCGTGCGTCGCCGCAACCTGGATCGGCGTGAAGGCACCGTAATCGAGATAGGACTTCACGCGGGTCAGCGCCGCGATCAGCCGCTCGTTTCCAACGGCAAAGCCCATGCGCCAGCCGGGCATGGAGAAGGTCTTCGACATGGAGGTGAATTCCACCGCAACGTCGATTGCACCGGGAACTTCGAGAACCGAAGGCGGCGGATTGTTGTCGTCGAAATAGATTTCCGAATAGGCAAGGTCGGAAAGCACGATGATTTCGTGCTTCTTCGCAAATGCGATCACGTCCTTGTAGAAATCGAGCGAGGCAACGTGCGCCGTCGGGTTCGACGGATAGTTGACGATCAGCGCCAGCGGCTTCGGAATGGAGTGGCGCACCGCCCGCTCCAGAGGCCCGAAGAAGCTCTCGTCCGGCTCCACATTCATGGAACGGATAACGCCGCCCGCCATCAGGAAGCCGAAAGCGTGGATCGGATAGGTGGGGTTCGGACACAGGATCACGTCACCAGGCGCGGTGATGGCCTGCGCCATATTGGCGAAACCTTCCTTGGAACCAAGGGTCGCGACGACCTGCGTATCGGGGTTCAGCTTCACGCCGAACCGGCGGGCATAATAACCAGCCTGCGCGCGGCGAAGGCCGGGAATGCCCTTGGACGAGGAATAGCGATGGGTGCGAGGGTCCTGAACGACTTCGCACAGCTTGTCGACGATCGCCTTGGGGGTCGGAAGGTCGGGATTGCCCATGCCGAGATCGATGATATCGGCCCCGGCCGCTCGCGCGCTCGCTTTCAAACGGTTGACCTGTTCGAAGACGTATTGCGGCAGACGCCGGACCTTATGAAACTCTTCCATCACTTTCCTCATGGAAATGGACCGGTTCTGCCGGCCCATAACGAAGTTCGTTCTTGTTGTTAAACGCCGCCGACACGAACCGATCCGGCGGGCGCTATTCATTGTACCGCAAAGCACAAGAAAACCTACAGCGGTTTTCTCGGTCCACGCGGCATCGCGATCATCCGCCTTGTGGCTCCGGCGCGGCCTTTTCAGACCACAGGCATGTCGAATTGCGCAATGTAATCAGGAAACCTGCATAACGCCAGATTCTTGGAAATTGCAAGGCAGACCATGCTCAAGAACGGCCATTCCGGCCGTTCAGTCGCGCTCGCCCTTCACAATTGCCGCGCGAATGACGGAAAGCACCCGCTCCGGCTTGATATCGGTGCAGATGAGCTGGCTCGGATGCCCGTCCCAGTCGCCCGGCGGAAAGGCGCGGCCATCCGGCTTCTGAATGGTCTGGCCATCGGCAAGCCCGCCGCAGACGACGCGTATAGGGCCGCTGCGGGTCTCGAACAGTTCGGGCGCAACAAGGTAAACGCAGGCGCAGCTGTCATGCACCACCATGCCATCGCCGGTGCGGGTCTTGTAGAAATCGATGTAGAATTGCGACAGATCGGAAAGCAGCTGCACCGGCTTGCCGCCCGCCTCTGCCATCTCGGCCATGAAGGCGCTGGTCATCACCGTTTTCGTCGTCACGTCCAGGCCGACGACGACCACGCGCCAGGGCGCGGTGAAGACGAGATCGGCCGCTTCCGGATCACCGTGAATATTGGCCTCGGCCGCCGGCGACACATTGCCGTTGATATCGAAGGCGCCGCCCATGACGATCACCTGCTTCACCAACGCCGCAAAATCCGGCTCTTCGCGCAGCGCCAAGGCCAGATTGGTCATGCGACCAACAGCGATCAGCGTCACCTCGCCGGGATTGGCCTTGACCGTCTCGATAATAAAGCGATGCGCGGGACGCGGATCGAGCGGCAGATCGATGGTCTCTGGAATATCGATATCGCCGAGACCGTTTTCGCCATGGATGAAAGTCGGCCAGTGGCCTTCCTTGCGGGCCGGATCGAAGGTCACGCCCGCACCTTTCGCTACCGGCGCCGTCATCTGCCATTCCCGTTTCAGGAAGAGCGCATTGCGAGTTGTGATATCGATGGGCGCGTTGCCGAAGACGGTGGTGACGCCGATCAGATCGATATCGGGGTGACGGTGCAGGAAAAGAAGCGCCATGGCATCATCTACACCGGGGTCCGTATCGAATATCACTTTATGCATAATGCCCTCATCCTGATGTCTCGTCATCGCCGCGTCTGGCGGTGCGCCACGGAAACATACCCATAAGCGGCAACACCGCAATCCCCCTGCCCGTCCCGGATCGGAGAGAAAAATATTGCGTGGCGATCTTTTCGGTGAAAGAAGAGGCCCTCTCCCTTAAGCCCGTCTGGACATGCCAAGTGCAAGACATCGCCCTCAACGTTTTTCTCGTTCTTTTCTGCGTCGCCATCTTTGCCGGATTTATCGATTCCATCGCCGGTGGCGGCGGTCTCATCACCATCCCGGCCATGCTGATCATGGGAATTCCGCCGCTCGATACGCTCGGCACCAACAAGCTGCAATCGCAGTTCGGCTCGGCGTCGGCCACCATTGCCTATGCCCGCCGCGGCCATGTCGATCTGAGGGAACAATTGCCGATGGCGATCATGGCGATGATCGGCGGCGGGCTCGGTGCTTTCACCGCCGCCTTCGTGCCGTCAGACCTCCTGCGTACCATCATGCCCTTCCTGCTGATCGCGATTGCCCTGTATTTCGCCTTCAAGCCGCAGCTCAGTGATATCGACAGCCATCGCCGCATCACGCCTTTCGTGTTCGGCCTCACCGCCGCACCGCTCGTGGGTTTCTATGATGGCGTTTTCGGCCCCGGCGCGGGTTCCTTTTACATGCTTGCCTTCGTGGGGCTTGCCGGCTTCGGCATGCTGAAGGCAACCGCCCATACCAAGCTTCTGAACCTGGGTTCGAACTTCGGCGGCTTTGTTGTTTTTGCGGCTGGAGGCGCGGTTCTCTGGAAGCTTGGCATCGCCATGGGCATCGGCCAGTTCGTCGGCGCGCAGATCGGATCGCGGTTTGCGATGAAAAACGGCGCGAAGATCATCCGCCCGCTTTTGGTTCTTTCCTGTCTGGCAATGGCGACGAAGCTTCTTGCGGATGCATCATCCGCATGGTCAATCGCCACGATCTGGGAAACCATCTTCCCGAAATGACAGGAAAAGGACACGGCTCGACGCTTGCGTTCGAACCGTGAATTTATGCCGTGGCGCGACGGCGCCTGCGATCGGCGATTTCGCGGATGACCACCATTGCGCCAACCAGCTTGTAGTTGGAGGAATAGCAGGGCGACATTTCCAGCGATTTTACGATCGTATGGCCGTCATGATCTTCGGCATAGGTGTATTTCGACGTACCGCCCTTGAAGCAATTGTCGAGCCTCTCCCGCAGATCGTTCTGAAAACGGTGCACTCCGACAAGCTCGGCGATATGACATCCCAAAGGCCCTTCCGGCGTATTGCGCGGAAAAGCATCGATACCATTGGAGAATGACACCCGATAACCGGGAGAAACGACGACCACCGGCTCGTCGAGGTCGTTCAGCATATCCTCATCGAGAATGAGATGGCGGTGATGCCACTCCAGGATGTCCTCGTCCTCGTCGCCGATCACCTTTGCCTTGAGCGGCATGCCGACATAGCGGTCGACCAGCGTTCTCAAAAGATCGGAATTGCGCTGCACGCAGCCGAGATCTTCCGCCTCGTGATTAAGGAGGTCGATGGCGAAACGGAATTGCTCACGAATGTCCTCGGAACTGCCGGTCTTACGCCCGATGACCCGATCAAGCAGCAGCTCCAGTTCACGCTCCAGCACTGCGATCTTGTCGGCCTCGTTCTTACCAACCGCTGATTGCAGTTCCGTATAACGCAGCCAGAACAGCTCAATCAAATCTTTCAACCCAACTCTCCCTGAACGGGCAAACAGCCCGCTCCCAATCCGAATGGATAGACACTTATCCCCTCATTGTAGCGTCTGTGCATTAAAAAATGACGTAACGACACGCAGGACCGCCGCAGGGATTAATCTCTAAAATATCATAGCTACTGCTATTTTTTCAATTTCGATTATCCATGAACGAAAAATAAGGTTCCACTAATAAGTAAAAATACTTAAAAACGCAATTTTACGGCCGAATTCTGTAAAAAATCACTAGAAATTCGGCCGCGCTGCAAATAATCAGATCTGGTGTTTAACGTCCCAACGGTCGTGATACCACAGCCATTGTTCGGGATATTCGCGGACCCAGCTTTCCACCTTGTCATTCAAAAGCTGCGCCGTCGCCTGAATATCGACATTTCCTTTTTCATCGCGCGGAATTTCAACCCTCGGCTCTATTTCCAGCCGGTAGCGGTTATCAGGCAGACGCACGCAACGGGCGGGATAGACATCGCAATTGAACTGCCGCACCAGCTTGGCAAGAAGCGGGTTGGTGCGCACCTCATGGCCAAAGAACTTCGTCGTCAAGCCTTTGCCGAACTTCTGGTCGACGAGCACGCCGACACCGCCGCCCCTTTCCAGCTGCCGCGCAAGCGCGAAGGAAGAGCCGGCATGCGACGGCACGAGATTGCCCATGCGTTCCTTGCGGAACTTGAACACCTTGTCGGCCACGAAAGGATTATTCGGCGGCCGGAACAGCACCGTCACATCCAGACCGAAGGCAGAACTGGCCACCGGCAACAATTCGAAATTGCCGCTATGGGCAGTAAATACGATGAAGGGCCGCGGGTTGTCGCGAAGCTCGATAAAGGTCGAAATACCCTCGACCCGGATACGGCCCGGCTCGCTATTTTCCGGATCGAAATCGAACAGCCTGTCGAGAAAGACATATTCCGCCGCAAGCCGCCCCATGCTGCCCCAGCTGTCCATTGCGATGGTAAGCCGCTCCTCTTCGGATTTCTCCGGAAAGGCGCGCGCCAGATTGTAGAGCATCAGCTTGTGGCGGCCAGTTTTCGGCCCCACGAAGCGCGCCAGCCTGTCTGCAGCGCGAATTCCCGCGTCAGCTGGAAATATCTTCAGCAGATTGAGAAGGCCGAAGGCAAACGTCGCAATCAGCCATTGCCGGAAATGGTCCAGCTTCAGGACGATCCGCGTAATGAACAGTTTCAAGGCGTCAATCCATCCGCAGAACGATTTTGCCGAATACCTGGCGCGTTTCCATGCGCTCCAGCGCCCGGTCGATATCCTCGAAGGTGACTTCTGTGTCGATAACAGGATGAACGATGCCGCGCGCCATCTTCTGCATGGCGTTGGCCATGTTTTCCATGCGGCAACCGAAGGAGCCGAGCAGCTTCAGCTGCTGCTGGAACAGCATCATCAGGTTGATATCGGTCGATACGCCTGAGGTTGAGCCGCAGGTGACGAGACGGCCGCCACGCTTCAGCGAGAACATCGATCCCGCCCAGGTGTCTTTGCCGACATGCTCGAACACCACGTCTACACCCTTCTTTTTCGTCAGCTTTCGCACGACGCCTTCGAAACGGTCGGTCCGGTAGTTGATGACGTGATCGGCACCCAGGGCCTTCGCCCGTTCGATCTTGTCGTCGGAGCCGACGGTGGTGATGACGGTGCAGCCCATCTTCTTGGCCAGCTGGATCGCCGCCGTGCCGATACCGGAACCGCCGGCATGCACGAGGATCGTTTCGGCCGATTCCAGCTTGGCATTGTCAAACAGCATGTGCTCGACCGTGCCGAAGGTCACAGGCGCCAGAGCCGCGCCGATGGCATCGACGCCATGCGGCGCCGGAACGAGCTGGCGGGCGGGAATATTGATCTTTTCCTGCGCAAAGCCGTCGAGATGGAAACCGTGCACGCCCTGAACATGTTCACAAAGATTGTCACGGCCTTCACGGCACGGCTTGCAGATCCCGCAGGTGCGCGCGCCGTAGATCGCGACGAGCTGGCCAGGCAGCACATTCGAAACGCCCGGGCCAATGGCCTCCACTACGCCCGAAGCCTCAGCACCGATGGTCAGCGGCATCTTGCGCTTGGCAAAAGCCATGCCGCGCCAGCCCCAGACGTCGATGTGGTTCAGCGCCACGGCCTTGATGCGCAGCGTCACCTCGCCCGGACCTGGTGCATCGGGTTCAGGCAGGTCCACTTTTTCGAGCTTCCGGTCGTCCACGAGTTGAAGAGCGCGCATGTTTTTAGTCCTTCGCCCGGAGGCGTCTATCTCAAGAGTAATTCCAGCAAAACTCTGTAACGGTTTTGCGGTCGGAATGTGTAGTCACACCAGCGAGAGCGTTCCCGGGCTTCGTTCAGGCCGGAAACGCCCCTGTCTTCTGGCGGAACCGGTTAAGCCGGTTCACGCGTCATGACAAGGCTGGCATTCTGCCCGCCGAACCCGAAGGAGTTGGAAAGCACGGCATTGACCGTCGCGTCCCGCTTCACATTTGGCACCACATCGAGCGAAATGGTCGGATCGGGGTTGTTGTAGTTGATCGTCGGCGGCAGGGTGCCGGTCAGCATGGTCTGTAACGAGAACACCGCCTCCACAGCACCGGCCGCCGTCAGCGTATGGCCGATCATCGACTTGTTGGATGACAGCGGAATGTCTTTCAGGCCTTCGCCGAAGACGGCAAGCATCGAGCCATATTCCATCTTGTCGTTTTCCGGCGTCGAGGTGCCGTGGGCGTTGATGTAGCCGATATCGCTTTCAGCAACACCCGCATCCGCAAGTGCGGCGCGGATCGTCGCGATCGCCGGGCCGCCATCTGGCGAGGAACGCGTGCGGTGGAAGCTGTCGGCCTTCTCGCCGGCGCCCTTGATGATGCCGAGAACCTTCGCGCCGCGCGCAATTGCCGATTCCAGCGATTCCAGCACCAGCGTTGCCGCACCTTCGGCGATCACGAAACCGTCGCGGTCCTTGCTGAACGGCTTGGATGCCTTTTCCGGCGGCTCATTCTGGGTCGACAGCGCCGAAAGAAGCGAAAAGCGGATCAGCGCTTCGGCGCTGACCGAACCGTCTGTAGCAACCGTCAGCGCGCGCTCAGTGCGGCCCTGGCGGATAGCCTCGACACCAAGCTGGATTGCGGTCGCGCCGGATGCACAGGCCGTCGAGAGCGTGACCGGCAGGCCGCGTGTACCAAAGCGGTCCGAAAGACGCTCCGAAATCGCGCCGAAAAGAGCCGCTTCCTGAAACGCCGGGTCCGGACGTTGACGGAAAGCCGTCAGGAACCGTTCATAGGCATCACCCGGCTGGGCGGCCGGCGGAGACCGGTCGGCAAGCTCGAAACGCGCGCTCCATTCCGGCTCGATCGGTGGTGCAGCCAGAAACAGCGGGCCATCGAAATCGCCCGATATGCCGGCCTGCGCCAAAGCCTCAATGGTTGTCTCGCGTGCAAAGGCATAAGAGCGCTCGACGGAATTCGGAACCGGGATGTCGATGAAATCGACGGTGCCGCTGATCCTTGTAGAAAGCCCCTCCGTCGGGAAGCGGGTAATCTTGTGGATGCCCGACTTGCCCGCAGTCAGAGCCGCCCAGTTATCGGCAAGACCCTGCCCGAGCGATGTGATGATGCCCATACCGGTGACTGCAACGATCGGGCGACCGAGATGATCCTTGAAGTTGGAAGTCATGGTCTTTTCTCCTCACACGTCACGGGACAGAACGGCGACACCTTCGCCGCGAACATGGCCGACGGTGGTGACGACCGCTTCGCTGGCCGCCTCGCCCATAGGCTTTTCCGCGGCGCCATCGAAAGTAGGAACCTTCGCGCCGCTTTCAAGCGTCAGGGCAGCAAGCGCCAGCCCAAGCGGGAACTGTGCTTCAAGTCCATGGCCGGTGATACCGCCGAAACCGCGAATGACGGCCTGCGGCAAAGCTTTTTCGAGAATATTCTTTTCACGCTGCGTCACGGCGTCGTAACCGCTCGCACCGGAAAACACGACGGTCGCAGCACTGTCCTTTGCAGGGGCAAGCAGCCGTTCCATGCGCTTTTCCATCTTGCCGTCATCACGGCTACCACGATCGCCCTCGATGGCGTCGATGCGGGCATAGATGCGTGCGCCGCGTTCACTGGCGTGCTTGCGCGATTCCAGCACCAGGAAGGCTCCCAGCGAACCGGAAATCATGCCGCCGCCGTCCTGGCCGCCACGCGACCAAAGCGGCTGCCAATCGCCCTGCGCATGCGCGCCGATCGCTTCAAACAGCAGGATCATGTCCGGGCGCTCGGCCGAGAAGGCGCCGCCCACCAGGGCGTGGCTGGATTCGCCGGAACGGATACGGTGAAACGCAGTCTCGACTGCGGAAATGCCGGCTGCTTCCTCGCCCATGAAGGTACGGGAGGACCCTGTGACCTTGTGAACGATGGAAATGTTACCGGCCATCAGATTGGAAAGCTGGGCGAGAAACAGGGTCGGACGCAATTCCGTCGTTAGCTTCTCGTTGAGCAGCACTTCGCGGTCGTTGCGCTTCAGCGCCTCATCGACAATCAGCGTATCGACATTGATGTCGCGCTCGCCACCGCCGGCAGCCACGATCATGTCCATGGTAGCGCAGGCTTCCGGGTTTTCCTTCAGCCCTGCATCATCAAGCGCGAGGCCGGCGGCAAAAACGCCGAGACGCTGCCAGTTTTCCATCTGGCGCTGGTCGCCGCGCTTGGCAATCTGCGTGGACCAGTCGATCTCCGGCATGGGATGAACCGGATAGGGTTTGAACTTTTCGGTCTCGATCACCGTTGCCGGCGCCGCAGTTCCCGAAAGAAGCGCAAGATGCGCCTGGCTGCCGACGCCGTGACAGGTCACGATGCCGACCCCGGTTATCACCACATCATTGTCAGATTTCATCGTCTGTCATCCTTTGCAGCCTGACCCATTGAAGCGGTCACGGCTATCCAACAGCGGTCGCAAACGACCACTCCATGCGTTGCGGAATAAAGCGCGCGATGCGGATTGGCAATGGTGAAGGCCCGATCCGCCAGCACAAGCCCACGATTTTCGTGAATCAAAACCGGGTCTAGGGGAAAAATGCCGTCTCCCGGCATCAGCGGAAGCGCTTATTTTTGCGCATCCGCGACAATCGCCGCCATCAGGCCGACTTCCTCGGCCCGCTTCCTGACGATAGGCGCGAGCGGAATTTCGCTGAAAGGCATTGTCCTGAGCTTCAGCTGCGCATCGCAGACCTTCTTGCCTTCGCAAGTGATCTTCGCCTTGGTGACTGCAAAACCCGAACCGTCATGTTCCAGCACCGCCTCGATATCGAGAACCGCGCCCGGCTCCACGAAGGTGCGCATCTTGGCGCCGTCAACCGACATCAGGAAGGGCATGGCGGAAAAATCGCTGAACGCCAGAACCATCATGCCGGAAGCCTGCGCCATGGTCTCGATCAGAAGCACGCCCGGAACCAGCGGCATGCCGGGGAAATGTCCCTCGAAAACCGGGCTTTTGTCGGGAACGACAGACCGCGCCTTCAATGTGCGCGTCGCCATGTCCACGGCTTCGACCTTGTCGATCATCTGAAAATATTCAAGCAGCATCCGTCCGGCCCGTTTCTGGTCGGTTACGACCCGTCCCTGAAGGTCAGGTCCAGAAAAAGAAATGCCCGCTCGAAGCGGGCATTATCGCCTCAGCCCTTGGCTGCGCGCAATTCGTCGATCTTGGCACAGAGGTTCTTCAGCACGAAATATTCTTCGGTGGTAACCTTGCCTTCGTTGACTTCCTGCGTCCACTGCTCGAGCGGAATCTTGATACCGAATTCCTTGTCGATGGCGAAAACGATATCCAGAAAGTCGAGGCTGTCGATGCCCAGATCGTCGATCGTGTGGCTTTCCGGCGTAATGGTTTCGCGGTCGATTTCGCTGGTTTCGGCGATAATGTCGGCAACCTTGTCGAATGTAGCTGTCACGCCCATAATCCTTATTGTCGTTCGTATTAAATATCCTGTCTGACGCACCACATAGGCAAGTCGCACAAAAAAGCCAATGGTTTCGTGACGTAACTTTGAAATTTGCCTTGAAACTGTTGCCTAAACAGCAACCGAATGACGGCCGCGTCCGCTGCCGAGATAGGCGTCGAAGGTTGCCGCAATATGACGGACAAAGGGTTTTCCCGCCTCTGTCACGGCAAAAACATCGCCATCCATCCGCACCACACCGTCCCTGTCGCCGCCAGCGAAAAGCTGCGCCTCCATGCTGACGGAATGGCTGGCCCTGCCGAAACGCCGCTTCAAATCGCCCAGATCGAGCAAAAAATCGCACATCAGCCGCTCGATGACATAGGAGCGCAGGTGATCGTCCTCGGACAATTCTATTCCCTTTAGAACCGCGAAACCACCATCGCCCACCATCCGCTGATATTCCCCCGTCGCCACCATGTTCTGCACGTAGCCCTGGGGCAACCGGCCGATCGCGGATGCACCAAGCCCGATCAGGGCATCAGCCGTGTCAGTGGTGTAGCCCTGAAAATTCCGCCGCAGCTCCCCCGTCTCGACCGCGCGGCTCAGAGTGTCGGCGGGCTTGGCGAAGTGATCGATCCCGATTGCCCTGTAACCCGCCTTGCCGAGCATATCCGCCGCCATCGTCATCTGGCGGTAGCGCTCGGCAATATCTGGCAATGCCTGCTCAGGGATCAGCGACTGGTGTTTTTTCATCCACGGAACATGCGCATAACCGAACAGCGCGATCCGGTCGGGGTCGAGTGAGATGATCTGGTCAACCGTCTGTTGCAATGTCTCGCAGGTCTGGAACGGCAGGCCATAGAGAATGTCGCAATTGACCGAGTGAACGCCCCTTGCCCGCACGGCATCTACCACCGATTCCGTCTGCTCGAAGGTCTGAATCCGGTTGATGGTTTTTTGCACTTTGTCATCAAAGTCCTGCACACCGAGGCTCGCGCGCGTCATGCCGATGACGGCAAGCGCGTCATAGCGACTTTCGTCAAGATCGTTCGGGTCCATTTCCACGCTGATTTCGGGCGCCAGACCAAAGGTGAAATGGCGTCTTAGACAGTCCATCAGGCCCATCATGTCTTCAGGCCTCAGCATAGTGGGAGAACCGCCGCCAAAATGCACCGCGCTGACCACTGCATCGGGGGAAACAAGCGAGCCGACGGCTGCTATCTCCCGCCTAAGTGCCTCAAGATAAACGGCAATCGGCTCGTATTTCAGCGTGTGCTTGGTGTGGCAGGCACAGAACCAGCACAGCCGGTCGCAATAGGGAATATGCAGGTAAAGCGATATCCGGTTCCGGTGGCCAAGCTCGCCGAGCCAGCGGCGATAGGTGCCATTATCGATTCCCTCGTGAAAGTGCGGCGCGGTAGGATAGCTCGTGTAACGCGGCACGGCGCCCGAATATTTGCGAAGAAGTTCGGTATTCATCCCCGGATTTGCCTTTTATCAAGAAAATGTCGATTTCCTCCCCTTCAGTAACGGCTGCGACAGTTTGCAACTTTGACTTCAATCAAATTGCACCTTAAGTTCTTGCTAAAGTAGACGCGGGGGCGACGACTACGCGGCGCAAGCCTTCGAAAAGACCGGATTTTACACCTGCGGTCGCATTCGTCCCTTAAAGCCAGCATCGGAAAAGGCTGATGGACACGCTACAGAAGACCATCCACAATTCGGAATATCCCGTCGTATGCCGCTCCTGCGAGGCGCGTCACGGTGGTCTTTGCAGCACGTTGACGCCGCAGCAGCTCTGCGACCTCAACCGTCATTCCAGCCGTAAGAAGCTGGAAGCGGGCAACGAGCTGCTTGCCCAGGGGGAGCTCGTCAGCTCCTACGGCAACATTCTCAACGGCGTGGTGAAGCTCTCGAAGATGATGTCGGATGGCCGCCAGCAGATCGTCGGCCTGCAATTTGCACCGGATTTTCTCGGCCGCCCGTTCATGGCGGAAAGCAAGATGACGGCGGAAGCCGCAACCGATGTGGAAATCTGCCTGTTCCCGCGCCGTATCGTCGACCGCATGGTTTCCGAAGTGCCGGATATGGAACGCAAGCTTCACAGCCAGTCTCTGAAGGAACTGGATGAGGCGCGCGACTGGATGCTGACACTTGGCCGAAAATCGGCACAGGAAAAGGTTGCCAGCTTCCTTTATATGATCGCCACGCATATCGATCCGGAAAAGGACGATAAATCAACGTTCGACCTGCCGCTATCGCGCGCAGATATAGCCGATTTCCTTGGTCTCACCATCGAAACAGTTAGCCGGCAAATGACTAAGCTGCGCAAGGAAGGCACGATCAGCATCGAGAACAACCGTCATATTACAGTGCCGGACCTCGATATGCTCAGCGAAGCCGCCGGAAACGACTGACCGGCGTTTTTCAACTTTTCATCGTCCCTGAGGCGCTGACGTTCCGATGTTGATGTACGGCGCCCGCGCCTGCGCGGGTGCGAGCGCAAAACCGGCAAGAACCAGCAAAGCAGCGATGCATCTCATGATATTTCATCCTGTCTACCGCTTTTTCAGCGGCCTGTTTGTTATGACCGCATCATAGGCGGCAAAGCGCATCCATCCGCTTAACATCTTCAGTAAGCAGATGGTTCAAATGCAGGGTAAATAAGGGGTTATGAGAGCGGCTTGGTACAGAATGAAGCACAAGGATTGCCGTTATCCTCGGCCTTGTGCCGAGCGAATCCCGAGATCCACAGGTTGTCGATTCTCGGTAAAGGCCCCAGAACGACGAACGGAAGAACCTTACTGCGTAACAGGCGTCGCAACCGGCTTCTGGTTTTCGCCAAGCGCCCGCAATTCCGCGACTCGGCGTTTGTATTCAGCTTCCGAAATCTGGCCGTTGCGGCGTGCAGCACCCAGGCGCGACAGGTTCGATTCCATTTTGGACGCTTCATCATCCCCCATCTGGCTGCCGGCAGCCGTAATAGGCGCTGAAAAGCTTGGATAGGTGCCGGTATCGCGTCTCTGGCTCACCACATTGTCGCTGACGGGGCGCGGGCCGACGATTTGGGCTTGCGGGTGGGGCATATGGGCCGGTGCGACGATCGGTGCCGGGGTCTTGCAGGCGGCAAGTACTGTAACGAGCATGGCGCCGGAAAGCGAAAGAAGGGCGATCCTTCCAGCGTTTTCCGCAAATCTTCCCCATGTACCCATGTGCTTGCCCATCGTCATGTTCCGCCTGTAAGGATATCGCCGATATCGAATTCGACTGCGGTTCGGCTCTTCGTGGCCTCCCCTTGCTGGTGGAACTTGTATTCGTTTTCATGCAGAATGTGCAAACACAAATTTGGTGGAGGACAGCGCATGGCAGGTGTTGACGGCGGGGCAGAGAAAAAGGGTGGCAAAACGCCCGGTTTCGACGCCACATCCGCCGAGGCTTACCTGATCCGCGACCCGGAAGCCTTTGCGGTCAACATCGCCCGCGCGCTGGAAAACCTCGGCAAAGCCGCGTCCGAATGGCTGGCACCCCGCGAACGCGGTGAAATTCCGCAGACCAGCGCCGATCCGATGACCGACCTCGTCAAGACGCTGTCCGACGTCGCCGAATATTGGATGGCTGAACCGAAGCGCTCACTCGAAGCCCAGACCCATCTGCTTTCCAGCTATTTCGATCTGTGGACAAAATCGGTGGCACAGTTTTCGGAAGATGCCGATTCCCGCTCGGAAAAGGCCGCGGAGACCGGCCCGGCAGAGCGAAAGAACAGGCGTTTTGCCGACGCGGACTGGCAGGCCAATCCGTTTTTCGATTTTCTCCTCAAAGCCTATCAGACTACCGTCGGTTTTGCCGACCGGATGGTTATGGAAGCCGAAGGGCTGGACGAGCACACCCGCACCAAGGCGTTGTTTTACATGCGCCAGATGACGGAAGCCCTCTCGCCGGCCAACTTCGTCTTCACCAATCCGCAGGTCTTCCGCGAGACGGTCGCGTCCAGCGGGGCCAATCTCGTCAAGGGCATGGCACAGCTTGCCGAAGATGTCGCGGCCGGCCACGGCCATCTGAAACTGCGCCAGACCGATTACAGCAAATTCGTCATCGGCCAGAACATCGCCATCACATCAGGCAAGGTGGTTGCCAAAAGCCCGCTCTGCGAGATCATCCATTACGCGCCGACGACGAAAAAGGCCCTCAAACGGCCGCTGCTCATCGTGCCGCCATGGATCAACAAATTTTATATCCTCGATCTCAACCCACAGAAATCCTTCGTTAAATGGTGTCTCGATCAGGGTCACAGCGTGTTCATGGTCTCGTGGATCAACCCGGACGCCAGGCTGGCCGACAAGGGCTGGGAGGACTATATCCGCGAAGGTATCGATTTCGCCCTCGACACGATCGAGGAGCAAACCGACGAAAAAGAGATCAACGCCATCGGCTATTGCGTCGGCGGCACGCTTTTGTCTTCGGCTCTGGCATTGCATGCGCAGGAAGGCAATGAGCGCATTCGCAGCGCCACACTTCTCGCCGCCCAGACGGATTTCATCCATGCGGGCGACCTCAAGGTCTTCATCGACGAAGGCCAGCTCGCCGCGCTCGACAGGCACATGCAGGCCGTCGGTTATCTCGATGGCTCGATCATGGCCACAGTCTTCAACATGCTGCGCGCCTCCGATCTTATCTGGCCCTATATGGTCGATAATTATCTGCGCGGCACGGAACCCCTGCCCTTCGATCTCCTCTACTGGAATTCCGATTCTACCCGGGTGACCGCTGCCTGCCATTCCTTCTATCTGCGCAATTGTTATCTCGACAACAATCTCGCCCGCGGGCTGATGCGCGTGGCGGACAAGCGGATCAACCTCGGCGACATAAAAATCCCCGTCTATGATCTCGCAACCCGCGACGACCATATCGCGCCAGCGAAATCGGTCTTCACGGGGGCGGCACTGTTCGGCGGCCCCGTGGAATTCGTGCTCGGCGCTTCCGGCCACATAGCGGGTGTGGTCAATCCGCCGCAATCCGAAAAATACCAATATTGGACAGGCGCATCACCATCCGGAGACTTCGATGCCTGGCAGGCCGCAGCCACGGCCCACAAGGGATCATGGTGGGTGCACTGGCAAAACTGGATCGAAAGCCAGAATGGCGAAAAGGTAAAGGCAAGGGCGCCGGGAGACGGCAACCGACCAGTGCTCGGCGATGCCCCCGGAACCTACGTCCTGTCCTGACCAGCCCCCACCTCTCATCTTTCAGGCCACATGCTCTTCACGCCCCCACTCGTTCCCGCCACGCTGATCGCCCGCTACAAGCGTTTCCTCTTCGACGCTGTTCTGGAGGACGGCACGGCGATTACAGGCTCCTGCCCCAATACCGGCTCCATGCGCGGATTGACCACGCCCGGCTCGCGTATCTGGCTGTCCGAGCATGACAGCCCAACCCGCAAGTACCGGCATATGCTGGAAATGGTCGAGGCCGATGGCACCGTGGTCGGCATCAATACCGGCATGCCGAACCGGCTGGCGGAAGAAGCGATCTTCAATGGCCGCATCCCGCAGCTTGCCGGCTATTCGACGATCCGGCGCGAGCAGAAATACGGCCGCAATTCCCGCATCGATTTCCTGCTTTCCGAAATTGGGCGGCCGGATGCCTATGTGGAAGTAAAAAACGTGCATTTCATGCGCGAAAAAGGTCTGGCCGAATTCCCTGATACCGCCACCAAACGCGGCGCCAAACATCTGGAGGAGCTGGGCGACGCAGCAGAGGCCGGTCACCGCGCGGTGATGCTCTATCTCATTCAGCGCAACGATTGCGACCAGATGCGCATCTGCGATGATCTGGATCCGGTCTATGCGCTGGCGTTTCAGCGGGCCATGTCGCGCGGCGTGGAGGCCTATGCGGTGAAATGCGACGTTTCCCCGGCACAAATTTCAGTCACGGGAACGGTTAAGATGGACGAATGGCGTCCGGCTGTTTTATGAACAGGGACGTAAAGAGACAGAAAGCACTATGATGGTCACCTATATCGACGCAGCCTCCGCCCCCCTCAAGAATACCGGCGTCATCCGCCTTTATACCCCTGAGGATTTCGACGGGATGCGCAAGGCGTGCCAGCTGACGGCGCGTTGCCTCGACGAACTGGCGGCAATCGTCAAGCCGGGTGTGACGACTGACGCCATCGACCGTTTCGTCTTCGAGTTCGGCGCCGACCATGGCGCTTTGCCGGCAACACTGAATTACCGCGGTTATACCAAGTCCGTCTGCACCTCTATCAACCATGTGGTCTGCCACGGCATTCCGGACGCAAAGCCGCTGCGCGAAGGCGAAATCGTCAATATCGACGTGACCTATATTCTGGACGGCTGGCACGGCGATTCGAGCCGCATGTATCCGGTCGGCACGATCAAGCGCGCGGCTGAACGTCTGATGGAAGTGACCTATGAATGCCTGATGCTCGGCATCGCGGCAGTGAAACCGGGTGCGCGCACCGGCGCGATCGGCGCGGCTATTCAGGCCTATGCCGAGGCGGAACGTTGCTCGGTGGTGCGTGATTTCTGCGGCCACGGCGTTGGACGTCTGTTCCACGACACCCCCAATATCCTGCACTACGGCCGCCCGGACGAAGGCCCGGAGATTCGCGAGGGCATGATCTTCACCATCGAGCCGATGATCAACCTCGGCAAGCCGCATGTGAAGGTGCTCTCCGATGGCTGGACGGCAGTCACGCGCGACCGCTCCCTTTCCGCACAATACGAACATGCGGTCGGCGTAACCGCGACCGGTTGCGAAATCTTCACACTGTCGCCGGGCGGCTTTGACCGTCCGGGCCTGCCGCCACTCGCATAAGGCCAGACCGCCATGGCAAAACGCCCTGCCCCGCCTTCCGCCGATCTTCCATCGACCTCCGGCTTTCAGGCGGGAAACGGCGATCTGTTCGACGGAACGGATGAGCGCGGCTTCTTTGCCGAACCGCGAAGTGCGGTGAAGAAGACCTCGGAACACCCCGCAGCCGTTGCGGAGCCGGAAGCGGAGATCGCACACTATCACGGCCATCGGGACAGGCTGCGGGCGCGTTATCGCGACGGCGGCGATACCGCCCTTGCCGATTACGAACTGCTGGAGCTTCTGCTTTTCCGGCTGATACCGAGGCGTGATACCAAACCCATCGCCAAAGCGTTGATCGCCCGCTTTGGTACCCTTGGCGGGGTGCTCGGCGCGCCGCTGCCGCTGTTGCAGGAGGTGAAGGGCGTGGGTGAGGCCGTGGCGCTCGATCTGAAGCTCGTCGCCTCCGTTTCCCAGCGCATGCTGAAGGGCGAAATCCGCAACAAGCAGATTCTCGGCTCCTGGTCTTCCGTCATCGACTATTGCCATGCCGCCATGGCCCATGAAACCCGCGAACAATTCCGCATCCTGTTCCTCGACAAGCGCAACGTCCTGATCGCCGACGAGGTGCAGGGTCAGGGAACCGTGGACCACACGCCGGTTTACCCGCGCGAAGTGGTGCGCCGCGCCCTCGAACTTTCCTCTACAGCTTTGATTTTAATACATAATCATCCGAGTGGAGACCCTACCCCCTCGCGTGCCGATATCGAGATGACCAAAACCATCATCGATACGGCAAAGCCGCTGGGGATAGCAGTGCACGACCACATCATCATCGGCAAAGACGGCCACGCCAGCTTCAAAGGGCTTCGGCTGATCTGAAATCCATGGGTATCAACGCGAAGGCCTTTCCCGGCCTGCAACCCATAAGAGCGACATCAATACAAAATTAACACCTATAAATTAGCATTTCCGAAAATAAGAATAAAGGCATCTGACTTTGGTGCCTGAAGAAACGGGGGTGCTTTATGCGTAATGGAGTGCATTTCCTTCGTGATCGATCCGGCTCGTCCGCTGTCGAGTTCGCCATCGTCGCGCCGATTTTCTTTCTCGTCCTGCTGACAATGATTGCCTACGGTATCTACCTGATGGCCGCCTATTCTGTGCAGCAGATCGCCGCCGACGCGGCAAGGACGGCAGTTGCCGGACTGAATACGACCGAGCGCCAGCAGCTGGCCCGTGATTTCGTCACCAAAAGTGACCTCAGCTACGCCTTCATGGACAAGACGCGTTTCACGGTCAACGTCGCCACCGATCCCGCCAATGCCAACCAATTCACGGTCAAGGTGGAATATGACGCCCGTGATCTGCCGATCTGGAGCCTCTACAGCTACACCCTGCCAGAGCCGGTCATTCGGCGTTTTTCCACAATCCGGATCGGAGGAGCATGACATGCAAAATATCTCTTCTTTGCTTCCCCGTTTCCTGAAGGATCGCACAGGCAACATCGCCATCTCGGCCGGGCTTACCGCACCGCTTTTCATCGGCATATTGGCGCTTGGCGTCGACTATGGCTATCTGACCCTGCAGAAGCGGCAATTGCAGCAGACCGCCGATCTTGCGGCCATATCAGCGGCGGCCAATGCCGCTGATCCCGAAAAGGCGGTCCAGCAATATTTCGCCCTCAACGGCATGAATCTCGGGGTCAAGACACCGAATGGCCTCTTGACCGTGGACGGTCTTCAACCTTTCGACCCCTTGAACGAATTTGCCAAGAGCAACGGTTATGCCGAAGTCGTCAAAGGTCACTATGAGCCGGACGCGACCCTGCCTGTCGGCCAGCGTTTCGTCGAAAATGCACTTCCCACCAATGCGATGAAAGTGAATATCGTCGAAAAGGGTCAGATATTCTTTGCTTCCGCCTTCACCACGCCGCCCAAGATTTCCGCGGCCGGAACGGCCTCATCCCAAAAGATCGCGGCATTTTCGGTGGGCTCGCGACTGGCGAGCCTCGATGAAGGCATTTTGAACAGCCTGCTCGGCGGCCTGCTCGGCACCACGGTCTCGCTCAAGGTTATGGATTACCAGGCGCTTGTGGCTGCTGATGTCAACGCGCTGCATGTCGTCGAAGCGCTGGCTGTCGATCTCAACCTGACAGCCAGCACCTACAAGGATGTCCTGAAGACGGAAATCACCTACGGCAAATTCCTGGACGCGCTGACGAAGACCACCGGCCTGCAGCCGGCTGTGGCCAACATTCTGAAGACGCTGGCAAAAACCGCTAACAAGAGCAACATCAAGCTCAAGCTTGAAGAAATCCTCAATCTCGGCCCGTTCTCGGACAAGCTGATCGGTAGCGGCGAAAACCTCAAGGTCACCGCAGGCGTCTTCGATCTTCTCAACGCCGCTGCCGTGGCAGGCAATGGCGGCAACCAGCTGGCGCTCAACCTCAACGCCAATCTTCTCGGTCTCGCCTCGGTCAAGACGACGCTCGCCATCGGTGAGCCACCCGTCGAAACGCCGTCGCTTGCCGTCGGCGGCCAGGGCACGGTGGTGCGCACCGCACAAACCCGTCTGGCGGTCAGTGTCGTGGTTGACGGGCTTCAGGCGATTGCCGGTCTGAAGGTCAATATTCCGCTCTATGTGGAAGTCGCCCATGCCGAAGCGCGGCTCGCCGACATTCGCTGCACGGGCGGCGGACAGGGTACGGTCGATGTCGAAGTCGTTCCCGGCGTCGCAGAAATCGCGCTTGGCAATGTCGATACCACGGCCTTTGCCAATTTCGGCAAGGATCCGCGCGTCACCAAGACGGCGATCGTGGATTCGGCCCTGCTCGCCATCAATGGCAGCGCCCTCATCAATGCCACGAACATGACGAAGACCAAGCTGACCTTTACCCAGTCGGATATCACCCAGGCCAAGATCAAGAGTGTTTCCACCAAGGATACCGTTACCACTCTTGTCAGTTCACTGCTGAAGAACCTCAATCTGGATATCAGGCTTCTCTTCCTTAATATCGATCTGGGAGGTCTGGCGGGCATCCAGTCAGCGCTTGCCAACACGCTCGCGGCAGTCACGGCGCCCGTGGATCAGCTGCTCTACAACGTGCTGCTGGTACTCGGCGTCAAGATCGGCGAAGCCGATGTGCGCGTCACCGACGTTCGCTGCCAGCAGCCGGCACTCGTCCAGTAATCAGGCCGACAACCATAAAAAAAGCCGCCGGCAGTATCCGGCGGCTTTTTTGTTTGATCTGCCTCTGTCAGGCAGTAGCAATTGCCAGACGCTTCTCGTCCCGGCCGCTCTTCATGCGCTCGGACAGAAGGAAAGCCAGCTCCAGTGCCTGATCGGCGTTGAGACGCGGATCGCAATGGGTGTGGTAACGATCCGACAGCGAATCCGCCGTTACGGCGCGGGCGCCGCCGGTGCACTCGGTCACGTCCTTGCCGGTCATCTCGATGTGGATGCCGCCCGGATGTGTGCCTTCGGCACGGTGGATCTGGAAGAAGCTTTCGACTTCCGACAGGATGCGCTCGAACGGACGCGTCTTGTAGTGGTTGAGCGTGATGGTGTTGCCATGCATCGGATCGCAGGACCAGACCACCTTGCGGCCCTCTTTCTCCACGGCACGGATGAGCTTCGGCAGGCTGTCCGCCACCTTGTCGTGGCCGAAACGGCAGATCAGCGTCAGACGGCCGGCCTCGTTTGCAGGGTTCAGCGCGTCGATCAGCTCGATCAGATTATCCGGCGTCAGCGACGGTCCGCACTTCAGGCCGATCGGGTTCTTGATGCCGCGGAAATATTCCACATGCGCATGGTCGAGCTGACGCGTGCGGTCGCCGATCCAGATCATGTGGCCCGACGTGGCATACCAGTCACCGGAGGTCGAATCGACGCGGGTCAGCGCCTCTTCGTAACCGAGCAGCAGAGCCTCGTGGCTGGTGAAGAAATCGGTTTCGCGCAGGCTAGGATTGTTTTCTGCGCTGATGCCGATTGCCTGCATGAAGTTCATGGTCTCGGAAATCCGGTCAGCCAGCTTGCGGTAACGATCCGCCTGCGGGCTGTCCTTGATGAAGCCGAGCATCCACTGGTGGACGTTTTCAAGGTTGGCGTAGCCGCCCATTGCGAAAGCGCGCAGCAGGTTAAGCGTCGCCGCCGACTGGCGGTACGCGTCGAGCTGACGCTCGGGGTTCGGCACACGCGAGGTCTCATTGAACTCGATGCCGTTGATGATGTCGCCGCGGTAGGACGGCAGCGTCACGCCATCGAGCACTTCCACGTTCGAAGAGCGGGGCTTGGCGAACTGACCGGCAATACGACCGACTTTCACCACCGGCAGCTGCGCACCATAGGTCAGGACGACAGCCATCTGCAGGAAAGCGCGGAAGAAGTCGCGGATATTATCCGCGCCATGCTCGAGGAAGCTTTCGGCGCAATCGCCACCCTGCAACAGAAAGGCGTTGCCGTCTGCCACATTGGCAAGCTGCTTTTTCAGGCGGCGGGCTTCACCGGCAAAAACGAGCGGCGGATAGGTCGCAAGCGTGGCTTCCGTCGCCGCAAGCGCTGCCGCGTCAGGATATTCGGGAACCTGCTGGATCGGTTTCTGCCGCCAACTGCCGGGTGTCCAATTCTGTGCCATGTCCTTACCCTTTTCTCGCCCGCGCATTTGTGCACGACCGCCTCGAAAAATTGAGCGGCTTATAGCTCCAAGCACAGGCTTTGCATAGCCGATGTCAGGGCCATCGGGCCCATTCCGCCCGTTTTGGGCGTTTAACGTGCATAAAAGTCAATTCAAACGATTTAATAAACCCGCCACCACCCGGAAAACAACGGTTTTCAAGTGGTGGCGAGCAAGGCGGAGACGTGATCACGTCGCGCAAGCGACGGCGTTACACGCGCTCGCCGTTCACCACGCGGTAGCTTGGCGAATACATCGTCACCAGTTCCTCGGCCGCTGTCGGATGAACCGCCATGGTGCGATCGAAATCGTCCTTGGTGCATCCGGCCTTCAGCGTGATGCCGAGGAGCTGCGCCATTTCGCCCGCCTCGTGGCCGAGAATATGCGCGCCGACGACCCTACGGTCGGCGGCATTGACGATCAGCTTCATGATCGTCTTTTCCTGACGCCCGGACAGCGTTGCCTTCATCGGACGGAACTGCGCGCGATAGACTTCCAGTTCCGGGTATTTCTTGCCCGCTTCCTCTTCAGAAAGTCCAACCGTGCCGATTTCCGGCTGCGAGAACACCGCAGTGGCAATAAGCTCGTGGTCCGGCTTGGTCGGGTTGTTCTTGTACTCGGTTTCGATGAAGCACATGGCCTCGTGGATCGCCACCGGCGTCAGCTGTACCCGATCGGTGACGTCACCCAGTGCGAAGATACTAGGAACGTTCGTGCGCGAATACTCATCTACGATGATCGCGCCGCGCGCATCCACCTTCACACCGGCATTTTCAAGGCCTAGACCATGCGTATTCGGATCGCGACCGAGCGCCAGCATCACCAGGCCGACATGCAGCGAGTTGCCCTGCTTCGTGCGTGCCACAAAGCCGCCCGCACCGTCCTTGCTCACTTCCTGAATGACGTCTTCAAGAATGATGCGAATGCCCTTGGCTTCCATCGCTTCATGAAGGCCCTTGCGCATATCGTGATCGAAGCGCGAAAGGATTTCCTTGCCGCGATAGATCAGCGTCGTTTCGACACCGAGTCCGTGGAAGATATTGGCGAATTCCACGGCGATGTAACCACCGCCAGCGATCAGGATCGATTTCGGCAGTTCTTCCAGGTCGAAAGCCTCGTTGGAGGAGATCGTCAGCTCGTGGCCGGGCAGCGCCTTGTGTTCGTTCGGCGTACCGCCAACGGCAATCACGATACGCTCGGCCGTGAAGGTCTCACCAGTCTTCGTCAGCTTCACGGTATGCGCATCGACAAGCTCTGCACGGCTGTCCAAAATATCGGCCTTGGCGTTATCCAAACCCTTGCGGTACAGCCCTTCGAGACGGGTAATTTCCCTGTCTTTCGCTTCGATCAGCTTTTTCCAGTCGAAACGACGCTCGCCAACGCTCCAGCCGAAACCTTCGGCATCCTCGAAATGCTCCGGAAATTGCGAGGCATAAACGAACAGCTTCTTCGGCACGCAACCACGGATGACGCAGGTTCCGCCGTAACGGTATTCCTCGGCAATTCCCACACGCTTGCCGAGTGAGGCGGCAACGCGAGCGCTGCGAACGCCGCCCGAGCCGCCACCGATAACGAAAAGATCGTAGTCATAAGCTGTCATAGTCAAAACCCCTGATCAAAACCACGTGCCATCGGCCTCAAGGCGGGCTGTGGCGTATTCATGGCACATATAGGTGCTGCGATGCACAAATGAAAAGCCCGACCTTGCGGCCGGGCTTTGAATATTTCTGAACGTGAGCTTTGGGACCCGACGCTCTATCTATTTCACTCAGGGCTTGTGAGCCGGAGCGCCACCGGTGTTGCCCTGATCGGCCGGAAGCGGCTTCAGATCAGCGCCGGCCACCTTCTGCAATTCGGTCATGCTGGAGGTGTTCAGATCGCGGTTGATGCCCGCGGCCCAGATGTCGGCAGCCTTCATCAGTTCGCGCGTGGCGATAGGGCCGTCCTTCAGAAGCTTCTTGCCGGCTTCGCTGCTGTAGAAGGTGGAGATGGCGTTCAGCTCTTCGACGGAGAAGGCGCGCGCGTAGGTGAGTGCTGCCTCGCGTTCCAGATCGGCGCGGCGCGGCGCAAGCTCAAGTGCCTTGGCGTCGACAGTCGCGGTGATCGCGTCCTGCACATTCGGCGATGCCTGAATGAGTTCGGCCTTCAGACGTTCCGCCAGACCCGGCAGGATATCATCGAAACGGTCAGTAACGCCAAGAGAGGCGATCGCCTGCCGTGCGGCAGCGATATGCGCTTCCGAAATTTCCTGAGCGCGTGCGGCAGTACCGAACACGATGCCGGAAATGAGGATCGAAGCAGCGGCAGCTTTGCCCAGTCCCGCTAGTTTGATCATGAAAATCTCGCTCCTGTTATACTGCCTGCATCACGCGGGCGCCTTCAGGACCCGCAATGATGGCAAGCGATGCCAAATTTATGAAAAGTCCGTGCTCGACAACACCGGGGATAGTGTTCAGCTCGCGTGCAAGCGCTTCTGCATCAGGAATACGGCCAAAAGATGCGTCGAGAATGAGGTGTCCACCATCCGTCATGAAGGCGCCGTCGCCCGACGAACGCATCGTCAGGTCGCCCGACAGGCCGGACCGCGCCGCCAGTTTCTCGATGGCTATCTGTGTCGCCACCTGACCGAACGGATTGATTTCGATGGGAAGCGGAAAGGCGCCAAGCGTCTCCACAACCTTGCTCTGGTCGGCGATGACGATCATGCGGGCGGATGCCGCCGCCACGATCTTTTCGCGCAGAAGCGCACCGCCACCACCCTTGACGAGTCGCAGGCCGTGATCCACTTCGTCCGCGCCATCGATGGTAAGGTCCAGTTCCGGCAACTCATCGAGGGATTTCAGCGGCACACCAAGCTCCACGCAAAGGCGCGCGGTACGCTCGGATGTCGGCACGCCTTCGACCTTCAGGCCGGCAGCAACCTTTTCCGCCAGAAGCCTGACGAATTCCTCAGCTGTAGAGCCCGTGCCGATACCAAGTCGCATCCCGTCTTGCACATGGGACAATGCGGCCTCGGCGGCCTTGATCTTCATCTGGCGGGCATCCATGTGCCTGAAACTCCGGTAGCTTTGTCGTCGCCGTGCTGTTTACACGGGTCGAAAGCCAAACGAAAGCATTTTTGCAGGCAACGAACAGAACGTTGTGGCGCGGTTGCAAAGACAAAGCCGTTTGCCTAGGCTTGGCCACAACGAACGCACCGATATCATCGCCAAAAGCATTCTCTCAAGAGGCCAGTTCCCGTGACATCCCGCCCGCTCTCCCCGCTCGCCATCTTCGACCTCGATGGTACGCTCGTCGACACCGCCGCCGATCTCGTTTCGAGCCTCAACCACACCATCGCCGCAGCTGGTCTTGCCCCCGTTACCTATGACGACCTGACGCATCTCGTCGGCCAGGGCGCGCGCGTGATGATCAAGCGGGCCTTCGCGCTGCGTCAGGTAGAATTGCCGGAAGCCGAACTGGAGCCGCTGTACGAGCGTTTCATTGACCATTATCGCGCGGAAATGCCCGGCGACAGCCGCCCCTACCCCGGCATCGTCAGCGTACTGGATGCGCTTTCGTCAGCTGGCATCACGCTCGCGGTCTGCACCAACAAGACCGAAATCCTTACGCTCCCGCTGCTCGAAAAACTGGATCTCACCCGATATTTCGCCGCCATCACCTGTGGCGACACCTTCCCTTTCCGCAAGCCTGATGCACGCCATATTCTCGGCACCATCGAAAAGGCTGGCGGCGACCCGCAGCGCTCGGTCATGGTGGGTGACAGCATCAACGACATTCTCGCCGCCAAAAATGCGGCCGTCCCCTCGATCGGCGTCACCTTCGGTTATTCGGATGTGCCGATGGCCGAACTCGAACCGGATGTCGTGATAGATGACTTCACTGCGTTGACGCCCGCGCTGTTCGAGCAGCTGGTCTCAAAGGGCGCCGCTGCGGCTTGAGACGGAGCTGTTCTCCACCGTCATGCCGGGCTTGATCCGGCATCGAGCCACGGCGCGTCTGCGCCGTGATACAACTCTTTCGCGATCAAAGACCTGATCGCACTGGACCCCTGACCAAGTCCGGGATGGCGGAGTGCGGATGCTGCCGTTTAACGCCACCATTCATGTGGCGACTTTGCCATCAAACAAAAAAAGCGCCGTTTCCGGCGCTTTCTTTTTCTCAATGTGATTTCTATCAAATCGACGCGGCCCGCGCCTTCGTCGTTACCGCAAACGCCTTCTGGACGTAGCTGTCACGGTCGTAGACGTCGTCGAAGAACTGCACCTTGCCGGCCTTGTCCGGCCAGGCGGTAAAATAGGCCACGTAGACCGGTATCTTCACCGGCACCTGCACGGCGCGGTTCTTGCCCGCTGCAATCTGCTCGTTGACCTTGTCGACGCTGGTGCCAAGAACAGCGGCCGCCATGCGGCGCGGGTCGACCAGACGGATACAGCCGTGGCTCAGCGCCCGCATATCGCGGTTGAAGAAGCTCTTGGCAGGCGTATCATGCATGTAAATGGCATGCGCATTCGGGAACAGGATTTTCAGGTCGCCCAGCGCATTGTCGCTGCTTGGCGGCTGACGCACCGAAATGGCGTTGGTGGAGCCGAACCAGTTGACGCTGGTGGAAGAAACCGCACGGCCACCCACCTGTACCTCATAACCCAGACGGTCGAGATAGGACGGATCGCGGCGCAGCTTCGGCAGCATCTCGTTGACGATGATCGACTGCGGAACGCCCCAATAGGGGTTGAATTCGACGGTCTGGATTTCGTCCTGGAAGAAGTAGGTCTGGTTGGCCTTGGAGCCGACTACCACCTTCATGCCGAACTGTTCCTGTCCGTCATTGTGGTAATAGGCCATGAAGGCGGGCTGGTTGATCAAGACGTAGCGCTGGCCGAGATCGGCCGGCAGCCAGCGGATCTGCTCCATCGCCACCTGCACCTTGGCAATCCGGGCGTCGTTGCTTTCGCCGACCATGGCACGCACGGTCGCGCGGCCGATGACGCCGTCGGCCTTCAGGCCGTTTTCGCTCTGGAATGCCTTCACCAGATCAACGAGATCAGGCGTATAACCCGGCGTCTGCTGGTAGCCGGAAATGATCGCCGCATGTTCCGCCTTGAAGGCAGGCGAAGCGCGATGTTCGATTGCCTTGACGACGCTCGCCATGTCGCCGCTGCTGTTGCCGGGTTTCAGCACCAGATCGGCGGGAACCTTGACCGTGTTGGCCGCATCACCCTCGCTGCGCAACCGGGCCAGTTCGGCCTTCAGCGCCAGATATTCGGCGTTCGAAGGTTCACGGCTGCGCAGATAGGCTGCGATATCGGGGCTGAGGCCTGCAAGCTTCAGCACGGGCGCAAGGTTCACCGTCTTGCGCTTGAAATCGTGGTAACCGGACAGCCGGTTCGGATCGACACGGCCACGCGTCGTATCCTGCACATAGGCCAGAACCTTGGCGGAAAGCGCAAGCTCGAACTGCATCTGCGCGCGCTGATAGGCGTCGGAGGTCGATGCGGAAGCCACTTCCACCGGCGTGCCGGATGCGTTCGCGCCTGCGCTGATGCTGGCGGTTACGTCCTTTGCGGGTACTGAAATGCTGTAATCGGCCGGATCGAGGCCGCTTTCGCCAACAGTCTCCAAAAACGCCATGACGGCGTTCGCGCGGGCAGTCAGCTCGCCTTCCGAAACCCAGAGCGCCTTGCCGCCGGCACCGTAATAGGCTTCCAGAGCCTTGCCAATTTCGGGGGTGGCGCTGAACTTCACATTGGCAAGACCATCGCCGAAATTGGCGGTGTTCACAGCGCGTGCGGTATCGGCCTTGTAATCGTAATAACGTGGACCGGAAACACGCGGCAGAGGCTCGGGATCGGATGCATCGGCGCTCGGTCCGACCGTCGGCGGCGAGGTGACGATACCGGCTGGCGGCATTTCACCGCGATCGCGCGCAACCTTGCCAGGCCCGCCACGCAAAAGGTCCATCAGCGTTACCGCGCCGGCGCTGCCGGGAAGAGCGGTGGAAACGGAAAGACCGAGAGCCAGCACCAGCGCTGCCGATGTTTTTCCAGATGTGACTTGCAATTTGATCCTCGTAGCACCCAGCGCCGCCAACGAAGACGGAGCATCCAGTTTCATGCTTGTCTAGCCGATAGACGGCCCGTTGAAAAGAAAACGCCGAAGTCCAGAACGCACCCGAAATGAACCTCATATTACGGCCAAAACCATAAAAACGTAATTTCCAGAATTGGCGAGAATGGTTAAATTTCTATTTATTTCATTCACTTTGCCGTGGTTGGCCAAGCCGTTCCAAGCCGGTGAAACCCCAGTTTTCCGGGCTTTTATCGACGTAGTAAAAATGACACGCCAAGGTCTTTTTCTTAACCGGGCAGGATGAGCGCCAAAATCGCCCTGTCCCAAGGGAAATATCTGCCAGGCATGCCTCGCAACGCTTTCATTGCCAGCGCGATGATTCTATATATCGGCGCGCGCAAGGCGGGCGAAGTGCCGTTTTGGCGGAGGAAAACGAGTAAAAAGGCAAGATTGATGACAGCCACACGGACGGAAACCGATACATTTGGACCCATTGAAGTTCAGGCCGATCGCTATTGGGGCGCGCAGGCGCAGCGCTCGCTCGGCAACTTCAAGATCGGCTGGGAAAAGCAGCCCGCCTCTGTCGTTCGCGCGCTCGGCATCGTCAAGCAGGCCGCCGCCCGTGCAAACATGGCGCTTGCAGGCCTCGACCCCAAGGTAGGCGACGCCATCATCGCAGCCGCACAGGAAGTCATCGACGGCAAGCTGACTGAACATTTCCCGCTGGTCGTCTGGCAGACCGGCTCCGGCACGCAATCCAACATGAATGCCAATGAGGTGATTTCCAACCGCGCAATCGAGATGCTCGGCGGCGAAATGGGCACCAAGAAGCCGGTTCACCCCAACGACCACGTCAATATGAGCCAGTCCTCGAACGACACCTATCCGACGGCGATGCACATCGCCTGCGTGGAAGAGATCGTTCACCACCTGCTGCCGGCCCTCAAGCACCTGCACACGGCGCTGGAAGCCAAGGTCAAGCAGTTCGAAAAGATCATCAAGATCGGCCGCACCCACACGCAGGATGCCACGCCGCTGACGCTCGGCCAGGAGTTTTCCGGTTATGCCGCGCAGGTCGCCTCGGCGATTGCCAATATCGAACTCACCCTGCCCGCACTTTCCAAGCTTGCCCAGGGCGGCACGGCGGTCGGCACGGGCCTGAACGCCCCCGTCGGTTTCGCTGAAAAGGTTGCCGAAGAGATTTCCAAGATCACCGGCCTGCCGTTCGTGACGGCGCCGAACAAGTTCGAAGCGCTTGCCTCGCACGATTCCATGGTGTTCTCGCATGGCGCGATCAATGCCGCAGCAGCAGCCCTGTTCAAGATCGCCAACGACATCCGCTTCCTCGGCTCCGGCCCGCGCGCCGGTCTTGGCGAATTGTCGCTGCCGGAAAACGAACCCGGCTCATCGATCATGCCGGGCAAGGTCAACCCGACGCAGTCGGAAGCGCTGACGCAGGTTTGCGCCCACATCTTCGGCAACAATGCCGCGCTCTCCTTCGCAGGCTCGCAGGGGCACTTCGAACTGAACGTCTATAATCCGATGATGGCCTACAACTTCCTGCAGTCGGTCCAGCTTCTGGGCGATGCCGCCGTCTCCTTCACCGACAACTGCGTCGTCGGCATCGAAGCCCGCGAAGACAACATCAGGAAGGGCGTCGAGAACTCGCTGATGCTCGTCACGGCTCTCAACAGCAAGCTCGGCTACGACATCTGCGCCAAGATCGCCAAGACCGCGCACAAGAACGGCACGACACTGCGCGACGAGGCCGTCGGCGGCGGATACCTCACGAACGAGGAATTCGACCAGTATGTGCGCCCGGAAAACATGATCGGCCCGAAGTAAGCCGGTCGGGATTATCGCTGGCATAGAGAACGGGCCTTCGGGCCCGTTTTTTGTTTGTTCGATTGACGGATGAGCGATGAGACCGTGGTGTAGGGTCAAAGCATTGGGATGTCCCTGTACTGACCACTCTTGGTGTTTTTAAATCGTCCCCGTAAGCTGTTCTTCCGCAGAGAATGCCGAAACCAGGTGCACGATTGAGGATGACATCATGATCTGCCGCCGCAGCCTGCTTCTTGGTGGTGCCTTCCTCGCCACGGCCATGAAAGTCCCAAGTCTGTTTGCGCAAGGCGATCGGCAATGGATCTCGCTTTGGCCCGGCCCGCCTCCGGGAGGCAGTGGTCCGAACGGCGTCCCGGATATAAGCAAAAAAGGCGCTGTCACCAACATTGCCGTACCGAGCCTGGAGGTGTTCGCTCCCGCAAAGCCAAATGGTTCCGCAATGATCATTGCAGGTGGCGGTGGATATAAACGCATCGAGGAAGGCAAGGAGTCCTATCCCGCCGCACGCTGGCTCGCGGCCAGAGGCATTTATGCTTTTGTCCTCACCTACCGTCTGCCGATTGAAGGATGGGCTGCTGGACCGCTGGCACCGCTTCAGGATGCGCAGCGCGCATTTCGTCTGGTGCGTGCACGCGCTTCGGACCGGCAGATCGATCCGTACAGGATCGGCGCACTTGGGTTTTCTGCGGGTGGGCACTTGATGGGGTTGGCCGCCGCCCGCTCGGCTTTTGCGTCTTACGAAGCAGTCGATGACATCGACAGGCAATCAGCCCGGCCGGATGTTGCGGCCCTGATCTATCCGGTCATCACGCTTGCAGCGCCCTATGACCATACATCGACCCGGAGGTCACTTATCGGCAGGCACCCGACAGACGAGGCAACACGAGAGTGGTCAGTGGAAAGCCATGTGAGCAAAGATTGCCCTCCGGTCTTCCTCACGCAGGCGGATGACGACCGGATTTCCAATCCCGCCAATAGCCGTATCATGCAGCAGGCGTGCGAGAAGGCGGATGTGGATGTCGAATTTCACCCAATCATTTCTGGCGGCCACGGCTTCGGCATGGGCAAGCCCGGAACCCCCACGCAAGAATGGCCTGGATGGTATGAGGCATGGCTGAGGAAGCACAACCTTCTGGCCTGACGCCTTCTGTGCGCACCCCAATAAAAAAGGGCCGCAAAAGCGGCCCTCTCCGTATCATTCAAACCATCAAACCAGCCGGCTCTGCTCCACCGCCGCTTCAACGAAGCTGGCAAACAGCGGATGCGGGTCGAGCGGGCGGCTCTTGAGTTCCGGGTGGTATTGCACACCGATGAACCAGGGATGGTCAGGATATTCCACCGTTTCCGGCAGCACACCATCAGGAGACATGCCCGAGAAGACGAGGCCGCACTCTTCCAGCCGGTCCTTATAGTCCACATTCACCTCGTAACGGTGGCGGTGGCGCTCGGAAATATCCGTGGAACCGTAGATTTCGGCGATCTTCGTGTCCTTCTTCAGCGCTGCCTTGTAAGCGCCGAGACGCATGGTGCCGCCTAGATCGCCCTTGGTGGAGCGCTTCTCCAGCTCGTTGCCCTTTACCCACTCGGTCATCAGGCCAACGACGGGCTCAGCCGTCGGACCGAATTCGGTGGAGGAGGCATTCTCGATGCCGGCCAGATGACGCGCCGCTTCCACGACTGCCATCTGCATGCCAAAGCAGATCCCGAAATAGGGCACGTTGCGCTCACGGGCGAACTGCGCCGCCATGATCTTGCCTTCCGAACCGCGCTCGCCGAAACCGCCCGGCACCAGAATGCCGTTGACCTTTTCGAGATAGGGCGTCGGATCTTCCTTTTCGAAGACTTCCGACTCGATCCACTCCAGCTTGACCTTGACGCGGTTGGCAAAACCACCGTGATGCAGCGCCTCGATCAGCGACTTGTAGGCGTCCTTGAGGCCGGTATATTTGCCGACGATCGCAATCGTTACCTCGCCTTCCGGCGTGCGGATACGGTTGCAGACCTCTTCCCACTGTTCCAGACGCGGCTTCGGCGCCGGTTCGATACCGAAAGCGGCCAGCACTTCCGAATCGAGACCTTCATTGTGGTAGGCGATCGGAACGTCATAGATGTTGGCAACATCCAGCGCCTGAATGACGGCGGAAGGACGCACGTTGCAGAACAGCGAAAGCTTGCGGCGTTCCGCTTCCGGGATTTCCCGGTCGGCGCGCACCAGCAGGATATCGGGATGAATGCCAAGCGCCTGCAGCTCCTTCACGGAATGCTGGGTCGGCTTGGTCTTCAATTCGCCGGCCGCCGGAATGTAAGGCATCAGCGTCAGGTGAACATAGATTGCGGTGCCGCGCGGCAGGTCGTTGCCGAGCTGGCGGATCGCCTCCATGAACGGCATCGCCTCGATATCACCCACTGTGCCGCCGATTTCGCAGATGACGAAGTCGTACTCGTCATTACCTTCGGTCACGAAATCCTTGATCTCGTTGGTGACATGCGGAATGACCTGAACGGTCGCGCCGAGATAGTCGCCGCGGCGTTCCTTGTCGATGATGTTCTTGTAGATGCGACCAGTGGTGATGTTGTCGGTCTTGGTCGCCGAACGCCCCGTAAAGCGTTCATAGTGGCCAAGGTCGAGGTCCGTCTCGGCACCGTCGTCCGTCACAAACACTTCGCCGTGCTGTGTCGGGCTCATCGTGCCGGGATCGACGTTCAAATAGGGGTCAAGTTTGCGAAGCCGCACCCGATAACCACGGGATTGCAGCAATGCTCCGAGTGCCGCAGCTGCGATGCCCTTACCGAGAGAGGAGACCACGCCGCCTGTGATGAATACATATCGCGCCATGGGATTCACCGGATACCTTTTTACCTCTGATTCCGCCAGCCCAAATTTCATGCTGTTGCAAATTCGCTGTTGACGAATTGGCAATGGGATGTGGCGAAATGCGAACAAAAGAAAACCGGCAGGCTTTTGGCCTGCCGGAGCGTTAAATCATAACCGGGCTTATTGACCGGTCGGAACTGCGTTCGGATCGGCGGGCTTGGCCGGTGCCGGAGCGGCTTCACCAGCAGTGGCCGGCGCAGGCCCGGTCTGCGCAGGTGCTGCAGCGCCGCTGTTGGTCGGAACGCCATTCTCAGCCGGAGCCGGCGTTGCCGGCGTCTGTGCCGGGCCGAGCGTGTCGAGAATGCCGTTGCCCTGACCCTGCGTGGCCGGAATACGGTTCAGAATATCCGTCGGGCGCGATTCGTACCGGGTCAGAAGACCAAGTCCGAGCGACGTCACGAAGAACAGCGCGGCAAGGATACCCGTCGTGCGGGTCAGCGCATTGGCCGTTCCGCGCGCGGACATGAAGCCCGAACCGCCGCCGATGCCGAGGCCGCCGCCTTCGGAACGCTGGATCAGAACCACGCCGACAAGCGCCAGCACGATCATGAGGTGAATAACAATCAAAACGGTCTGCATGACAATCCATTCCATGCCCCGCGCGGAGCACTACAAAGAAGGTTTCGCGGCTCTTTACATGAGGCGAAGGCTTATTCCAAGTCCCTTTCCCGCCACTGTGGCAGGAAAGCGTGTCTCAAGCCGTCAGTTGCTCGTATGCCGCATAGATGGAAAGGAAGTCGGAGGCTTTCAAGCTCGCGCCGCCAATCAGTGCGCCGTCGACATTCTCGACACCCATCAGTTCCAGCGCATTGGCAGGCTTCACCGAGCCGCCGTAAAGAATCCGCATGGTCTTGCCTTCATCGCCAAAGCGCTTGACCAGCTCGTCGCGCATGAAGGCATGGGCCTCGCGTACATCCTGCGTGGTCGGCGTCAGACCCGTGCCGATGGCCCAGACCGGCTCATAAGCGATGACGGTGTTTTCGGCGGTTGCCTCGTCCGGAAGCGATCCGGCGAGCTGGCGCTTGAGGATATCGAGCGTCTGGCCCGCCTTGCGCTCATCCGCCGTCTCGCCAATGCAGACGATCGCGATAAGATCGGCCTGGTGGGCGGCAACGGCCTTGGCACGGACCAGATGATCCGTCTCGGCATGGTCGGTGCGGCGCTCGGAGTGGCCGACGATGACATGGGTGCCGAAGCAATCGGCAATCATCTCGGCGGAAATGTCACCCGTATGCGCGCCGGAAACATTCTGGTGGCAATCCTGTCCGCCAATCATCAGCGGGCTGTCGTCGCAGAGCGCGGTTGCCACATAAAGAAGCGTCGATGGCGGGCAGATCAGCGCATCCACCTTTTCGGAAAGCGCGCCCTTGACGCCCTCTGCCATGGCCTTGATCTGATCGAGCGACGAACGGGTGCCGTTCATCTTCCAGTTTCCGGCTACAAGCGGTCGAACATTCGGCGTCATGCGTATCCCATTCCCTTTGTCTCGGAGAGCCGCTTGCGCGAACACCCCTTACCTCAGCCGCCAGGCGGCCCCTAATCGCGACAGAAACCCTGCCGGAAATCCCGGAATATTTCCTTAAACGCAGCTGATGACAATTGGTACAAAAAAGCAGTCATAAGCTTCAAAACGTCGGTCAATTTGCCGAAATTCGCGCCTGTCGAACCAAAACTGGACCTCATCGGCTCAAAATCCAGTTCAAAACCGCCCGCCAGTCGGTCATGCGCACCGGCGTTCCATGCGTGCCTGTCTCAAAAAGCGTGAAGCGCGCCGGCTCTCCCGCCTTCAGCAAGGTGCGGAAGATGATGGTCGCCTGACTGTCGGCGGAATAGACCTTGTCGGCGCTGCCATGGGTGAACCACACCGGCTTTTTGGCTTTCGCAAAGGCGCTCTTCGGAAAGTCGGGATCGACCGCGCCGCCAAGGATCGCCATGCCCTTGAGATTGCCGACCGTCGCCTTGTCGCGGCTGATGCCGTAGCAGATGAAGCTGCCCATGGAGGCGCAGGCCAACACCACCGGCTTGCCGCCGGATTTGCTAGCAGCATAGGCGATCAGCGCGGAAACGTCGGCAACGCCATTGGCATCGAAGGATCGTACGCTCGGCACATAATAGGTGCCGCCATTGGCGACAGCCAGATTTTTCAGCCGGTTGAAATTGCCACCGAACGTATAGTCGTTCATGCCAAGCCGCCGGTCGCCGCCGCGCCCGTGAATGAAGATCACGGTGAAGGCCTGCCCGGATGATGGCCCGACGCGGCCCACCTCAAGCGCCCTGCCCTCAACCGCCACGGATTCCATCGCCTGCGCTGTCTTGGGCGCCATATCCACATATTGCCGCTTCACCCGGCGTTCCGGTACCTCGTCGCGGCCGTTGATATCGCGCATCTCCTGATAATCGATCACCTCAGATGCGCCGCCATCGGCCGTGGAAAGCACTGTCTGGCTGGAAAACAGCTCGTCCTTGAACGGCCGCAGCGGCCCGTCCGCCGCCCCGGCGCCGCCCGGCATCGCCGCAACAGTCAGGCAGAAAAGAGTACAAAACGTGAAATGAGCTGTGGACATGACTTGGTTAACCGTTCATTCGTGGCTGCGAGACTTGCCATTGCCAGGGCGGCAGCGCAATCCTCCTGTTGCGAAACCCTGACATAGTCGTGGCATAGGGTGCGCCGCGTTAGGCCACACGCCCTGCACGTTTGGCGCTATACTCGCCCCTATTGGCATACTGATTCGCTTGGCGAAATTCTGACGACACGCTTTTTTGAACCTTGGACATGATGGACGATAGCAACGATCTCTTCTCCGGTCTTCCGGTGGCACCAAACAGCGAAACGGAAAAGAACGAGGACACGGCAAAACCCGTGAAGGCCCCGGTGTCCGCAGCCGCGAACGTGAACGTGCAGCCGAAACCAGCAGCCGTTGCGGCCGTCACGACGCCCCCGCCCCCAGCGCCCGTGTCCCCGTCCGGTGACGATTACGGTGCCTCGTCGATCCGCGTGCTCGAAGGGCTGGAACCGGTGCGCATGCGGCCCGGCATGTATATTGGCGGCACCGACGAGAAGGCGCTGCACCACCTCTTTGCCGAAGTCATCGACAACTCCATGGACGAGGCCGTCGCAGGCCACGCCAATTTCATCGAGGTCCATCTCGATACCGAGGGTTTCCTCACCGTCACCGATAACGGACGCGGCATTCCCGTGGAAAACCATCCGCAGGTTCCGGGCAAGTCGACGCTCGAAGTCATCATGACCAAGCTGCATGCCGGCGGCAAGTTCGATGGCAAGGCCTATGAGACCTCCGGCGGCCTGCATGGCGTCGGCGTTTCCGTGGTCAATGCGCTGTCCGATCTTCTGGAAGTGGAAGTCGCCCGTAACCGCAAGCTTTACCGCCAGCGCTTTTCGCGCGGCGCGCCGATTGGCGGTCTCGAAGAACTGGGTGACGTGCACAACCGACGCGGCACCCGCGTGCGTTTCCATCCGGACCCGCAGATCTTTGGCGATCACGCAAAATTCGAACCGGCCCGTATTTTCCGCATGGCCCGCTCCAAGGCCTATCTCTTCGGCGGCGTCGAGATCCGCTGGAGCTGCGATCCCGGCATGGTGCCCGCCGGTGGCGAAATCCCCGAAAAGGCCGTGTTCCATTTCCCCGGTGGTCTGAAGGACTATCTGGCCGCCACGCTCGGCAAGGAATTCACTGTCACCCGCGAGATTTTCTCCGGCCGCACCGAAAAGACCGGTGGCCACGGCGCGCTGGAATGGGCTGTGACCTGGTATGGCGGCGACACGCAGATCCATTCCTATTGCAACACCATCCCGACGCCTGAAGGCGGTACGCATGAGGCCGGTTTCCGCATCGCACTCACCAAGGGCCTGAAGAACTATGCGGAGCTGACCCAGAACAAGCGAGCCAGGGAAATCACCACCGATGACGTGATGATCTCGGCAGCGGGCATGCTCTCCGTCTTCATCCGCGAGCCGGAATTCGTCGGCCAGACCAAGGACAAGCTCGCGACCGTCGAGGCCCAGCGCATCGTCGAAAACGCGCTACGCGACCCCTTCGACCATTATCTCACCGGCAATCCGGGCGAAGCGGCGAAGCTGCTGGACTGGGTGATCGAGCGCGCCGAAGAACGCCTGCGCCGCCGCAAGGAAAAGGAAGTCAACCGCAAGACCGCGGTGCGCAAGCTGCGCCTGCCCGGTAAGCTGGCGGACTGCTCGCAGAACACGGCTGAGAATGCCGAGCTTTTCATCGTCGAGGGTGACTCGGCTGGCGGCTCGGCCAAGCAGGCGCGCAACCGCGCCAATCAGGCCATCCTGCCGCTGCGCGGCAAGATCCTCAACGTCGGCAGCGCCAGCCGTGAAAAACTCTCCGCCAACCAGCAGATCGCCGATCTCATCCAGGCGCTGGGCTGCGGCACGCGCACCAAGTACCGCGAAGAGGATCTGCGTTACGAACGCATCATCATCATGACGGATGCCGACGTCGATGGCGCTCACATCGCCTCGCTGCTCATCACCTTCTTTTATCAGGAAATGCCGGAACTCATTCGTGGCAACCACCTCTATCTCGCGGTGCCGCCGCTCTACGTCATCCGTCAGGGTGCCAAGAGCGCCTATGCACGCGACGACGCCCACCGCGCCGAATTGATGGAAACCGTCTTCAAGGGCAAGAAGGTCGAAATCGGCCGCTTCAAAGGCCTTGGCGAAATGATGGCGGCACAGTTGAAGGAAACCACCATGGATCCCGAAAAGCGCACCCTGCTGCGCGTCGAGATCGACGACGTGGATTTCGAAGGCACCCGCGAGGCGGTCGACAATCTGATGGGCACCAAGGCGGATGCCCGCTTCCGCTTCATTCAGGAACGCGCTGCCTTCGCGGATAATTTGGATATCTAAGCTCGAAAGAACCGTGAAAAGCGGCGCCCGGCGCCGCCTTCAGGGGTGATGTGGAGGCAACATCGTGCGGATCGTGCTGACGGGTAGCTCAGGTCGGGTCGGCCGCGCGATTTTCAGCGCTCTTGCCAGCAGACATGAGGTGATCGGTATCGACCGCTCTCCCTTTTCCACCACCCACATTGTCAGCGATTTCGCCGACATGGGACTGTTGCGTTCGGCTATGACGCGGGCGGATGCGGTGATCCATACCGCAGCGCTGCACGCGCCGCATGTCGGCGTCGTTCCCGACGCGGAGTTCCGGCGCATCAATGTCGAAGGCACCCGCCTGCTGGCGGCAGCGGCGATAGATGCAGGCGTACCACGTCTCGTCTTCACCAGCACCACCGCGCTTTATGGCGAGGCCGTTTTTGCCGGAACCTGCACCTTCATAAACGAAGACACGCCGCCCCGGCCAAGGAGCATCTACCACCGCAGCAAGCTAGAAGCCGAGCAGGCGCTGGAGAAAATCGCTGGTCCGCATCTCGCCGTACGCGTTCTGCGGATGTCCAGAAGCTTCCCGGAGCCTGCTGATGTGATGGCAAGTTACAGGCTGCATCGCGGCGTCGATATCCGCGACGTGGCCGACGCCCATCTACTGGCACTCACCAATACGGGCGACGATTTCCAGCGTTATATCATATCGGGTGCAACGCCGTTTTCCGCTTGCGATTGCAGCGACCTCGCAAGCGACGCAGCCTCAATCCTGCGGCAGCGGGTGCCTGCCCTAGCCGACGCTTTTGCGCAGAGGGCATGGGCGCTGCCTGCAACCATCGACCGCATCTATTCGCCTTTGCAGGCCAAAAAATCGCTCGGCTGGACCTCCCATTATAGCTTCGAAGAGGTGCTCGCCCAACTTAGCCGCCGCAGCATGGAGGTGCTGCCTGTGGGTGCGGCTATCAACAGGAAATCCGAATAGCGTACCAAGGCACGGCCTGCGTGAACGCTTTCCCCCCTCGCGCGTTTTCACGGCGCCTGATACTCTTCGGGGCGGGAGCGATCAAAACAAGTGACTGCATTTTGGGTCTTCATCATCATCCTTTTCCTGGTCATAGGAACCAGCGTGGTTGTCGTGATCGGCAAGCAGCGGGAAAAGGCCATTCCCAAACGCCCCTCAACTGCCCTGCCCGTTGCCGAGGATGCGACCGGGCTCGACCGCCACTGGCAGTCGATAAGGAATGGCTGGAACGAGAAAAACGCGCTCTGCCTGCTGCATTCCAATCTGGATGCCTTTGCAGTGCGCATGGCGGCGACGCGGGCGGCCGGCCGCAGCCTTGATCTGATGTATTACATGTGGAATGCCGACCTGACCGGTCGGCTGATGATGCGCGAGGTCATTGCAGCGGCTGATCGCGGCGTGCGCGTGAGGCTGCTTCTGGACGATCTCGGCGTCTCGATGTCCGACCGCATCTTCCACGCCATCGACAGCCATCCCAATATCGAACTGCGGCTCTTCAACCCAACCAGGGCGCGGGAAAACATCCTGTATCGAAGCATGGAACTGGTCCTCCGGTTCCGAAGCGTCAACCGGCGCATGCACAACAAGGCGTGGATTGCCGACGGACGCGCCGCGATCGTTGGCGGCCGTAATATTGGCGACGCCTATTTCGACGCCGCCGAACGAGCCAATTTCCATGATTTCGACATTCTCGGTTTCGGCAGGATCGTTGCGGATGCCACCGAAATCTTCGACGACTACTGGAACAGCGCCGTTTCCGTTCCCGTGCGCTCGCTTTTGGCTCGCAGGCCGAGCAAGCTTGCCAGGTTAAGACGCGAGCTTGCTGCGCTGCCGAAAAGCGAGGCTGCCAAACCCTATCTCGAGCGCGTCGAAAACCAATATGGCAGCGGTCATTTCCTGATGTCGGACCGCCTGCACTGGGTCGATGAAGCCGACGTGCTTGCCGACCCGCCGGAAAAAGCAGCGGGAAAACGCCGCAACGGCCACAACTTCCTGATGGAGAGCCTGCTGCCGCTGATGCAGGCGGCAAATGACAGCCTGCACATCACCTCCCCTTATTTCATTCCCGGCAAACAGGGCTTGGACATTTTCGCAAACCTTGCCGAGCGCGGCGTCTCGGTTGCCATCCTCACCAACTCGCTGGCTGCAACAGATGTTGCCGCCGTTCACGCCGGTTACGCACGGTATCGAAAGCCGCTTCTACTGGGCGGGGTGCGACTGCATGAACTGCGTGCACAGGCGGACCAGCCAAGCTTTACGCTTCGAGGTTCAGGACAGGCGAGCCTCCACACCAAGGCTTTCTCCCGCGACGGCAAGACCGGCTATATCGGCTCGCTCAATTTCGATCCGCGCTCTGCTTCTCTCAACACGGAAATGGGCGTCGTTTTCACCTCAGCCCCGCTGGTTGCGCGCATGGACGAGATATTCAGCGAAGAGATCCGCCGCTCGATGAGCTTCGAGCTGGATATAGACAACGGCAATCGCATCGTCTGGATGACCGAAGAACACGGCCAGCCGAAGACATACCGACGCGAACCGGACGCTGCCATCAGCCGCCGGATCGTCGCGGGCATCATGCGTTTCCTGCCGCTCGAGTCTCAGCTTTGACTTATCGCGGCTTTGATAACGAAAAGTCCGGTCAGGCCGCCGGTCTCACGCCAGCCTTGGCCAGCTGTATCTGCACCAGCGTGTCGAGGTTCTGGTTGACGCGGCAATAAAATTCCTCGTCGATGAAGGGCCGCAGCATGAAATCGTTGCCACCCGCCTTCAGGAACCGCGCCGACAAAAGCCGGTTGGTGGAAGAGGAAACGCCGATGATGCGCAACTCGTGCGAACCGCGCACGGTGCGGATGCGCCGTGTCAGTTCGAAACCGTCAATATCGGGCATATTGTAGTCGGTCACCACCAGCCCGATATCGGGATTGGCCTTCAGGATTTCGAGCGCCTTCGCACCGCTATCGGCAAGGCTGACGCGGAAATTATAACGCTTGAGGCGGCTGGAAAGCAGCGCCCGCGCCGTTGGGCTGTCATCCACGATCAGCACATGGTGGCGGTGGTTGGTGAGGAACCGACAGATGGATTCCGTCAGCATGTCCACGGCAAAGATATTGTCTTTCAGAATGTAGTCGACCACATTCTTGGCGATCAGCGTCTCGCGGGTCGCCTCATGAAACGTGCTGGTGAAAACGATGGTAGGGATCGAAAGATCGATCAGATATTCCAGCGCCTCGCCGTTCTCCGCCCCCGGAAGATTGATGTTGGAAATCGCAAGCGTCACGGGTTCGGCCGAGTGTTCGTAGCACGCCTGCAACTCCTCGAAGTTACGGCACACCTCCACGGAAACGCCCAGCAATTCCTTCAGGCGCATGCTCACCATCTGGGTGAACACATTGGTATCTTCCGCAAGCAAAATGCGGCAATTGGTAAATGGCACACCCGAATATTGCATGCCCGTAATGCCCAGAAAATTCATTTTGTCCCAGTCCCCCGTCGTCTTTCACGGGAAATTAGCAGGCGTATTTTTCAGAATGATTAATAACACTTTTGCCCGAAAACAGTCGGCATACATGCTTACCCAAAAGAAAACACGGCCCCCGAGGGAGGGCCGTGTTTCGAATGCTTCCAGGAAAATCCCTCAGGCGCGCAGCAGCGCGTTTTCCGTATCGAAGGGGCTTTCTTCCACCACCTCGGCATCATAAAGCGTGCCGAGAATGCGGATTTTCAGCTTTGTGCCAATCGTGGCATATTCGGGTTTCAGCATGGCAAGCGCAATCGATTTGCCGATACGCCAGCCAAAGCCGCCGCTCGTCACACGGCCGGCAAGTGCGCCATCTGCATCGAAGATGGCTTCAGAACCACGCGCATCCACATCCGTATTGCCCGAAACGGTCAGCGTCGAGAACACCGATTTCAAGCCGGCTTCCTTGTATGCCACCAGCGCATCGCGGCCGATGAAGTTTTTCTCCGGACGCAGGAAACGGTCGAGACCTGATTCATAGGCGTTATATTCGACCGAAAGCTCGCGGCCCATGTTGCGATACGACTTTTCAAGCGACATCGACACCATCGCACGAATACCGAATGGCTTGATGCCAAATTCGGCGCCCGCTTCCATCAGCCGGTCGAAGATGTAGTTCTGCATTTCGATAGGATGGTGCAGCTCCCAACCCAGTTCACCGACGAAGTTGACGCGCAACGCATGCGCCGTCGCCACACCCACGGAGATCTGCTTCGCCGTCAGCCACGGGAAATCCTTGTTCTCGAGGCTGGTACGGGTCAGCTTCTTCAGGAGATCGCGCGACTTCGGACCGGCAAGCACCAGCACGCCGTATTTCTGGGTGATGGGCTGCAGCACGACGGAACCGTCGGTGGGCGCAAGGCGCTGAAGCACGTCATGATCGTGCGCTTCAAGACCACCGGCGGACACCAGATAGAACCGGCCCGGCGCCCATTCATAGACGGTGAACTCCACCTTCACGCCGCCATTCGGCGTCAGAAGGTGCGTCAGCGCAATACGGCCGCGCTTCTTCGGCACGATATTGGCGAGAATGCTGTCCAGCCAGGCGCGCGCGCCGGGACCGGAAACTTCCATCTTGGCGAAGGCCGACATGTCAAGCACGCCGACATTCTGGGTGACGTTCTTCACCTCGTTGCCGACATGTTCGAAATAGTTCGAGCGGCGGAACGACCACTTCTCAACGATACGGCCATCATCCAGTGGCGGCGCATAGTTGTGGCTGGTGATGACATCCGCACCGACGCCGAGGTCCTCTTCGCGCAGCGCATAACCTTCCGGCGCATACCAGTTGGCACGCTCCCAGCCGTAAACGGAACCGAACACGCCGCCAAGCTTCTTCAGACGGTCGTAAACCGGCGTCGTCTTCAGCGGACGGGCAGCGGAACGTTCTTCATCAGGGTAATGCATGGTGAAGACGTTGGCATAGGCTTCCTCATTCTTGGCAATGAGGTAACCTTCCGTTGCGTGAGGGCCGAAGCGGCGCGGATCGACACCCATCAGATCGAGTGTAGGCTCACCATCAACGATCCATTCGGCAAGCTGCCAGCCAGCACCACCAGCAGCGGTGATGCCGAACGAGTGGCCTTCATTCAGCCAGAAATTCTTCAGGCCCGGTGCCGGACCGACGATCGGGTTGCCATCAGGCGTATAGGCGATAGCGCCGTTATAGACCTTCTTGATACCGACTTCACCGAAAGCCGGAACGCGCACCATCGCCGTTTCGATATGCGGCATAAGCCGGTCGAGTTCCTCCTGGAACAGCTCATATTCGCTATCGTCAGAGGGACCGTCGACATAACAGACCGGAGCGCCGACTTCGTAAGGGCCGAGGATCAGACCGCCGGCCTCCTCGCGCATGTACCAGGCCGAATCCGATTCACGCAGAACGCCCATTTCCGGCAGACCCTGACGGCGGCGCTCCAGAATGGCCGGATGCGGCTCGGTGACGATATATTGGTGCTCAACCGGGATGACCGGAATATTGATGCCGACCATCTCGCCGGTCTTGCGGGCAAAGGAGCCGGTGCAGGAGATGATATGTTCGGCGATGATCTCGCCCTTATCCGTCGTCACCTTCCAGTGACCGTCTTCCAGCTGCTCGATGGCGGTGACGGTGGTGTTGCGATAGATGGTGGCGCCACGGTCTCGCGCGCCCTTCGCCAGCGCCTGCGTCAGGTCGGCGGGCTGGATATATCCATCATCGGGGTGCTGGATGGCTCCCAGCAGGCCGTCCGTCTCGCAAAGCGGCCAGATTTCCTTCACCTGCTCAGGCGTCAGCATGTTGACCCGCACACCGATGGTCTCGGCAATGCCGGCATAATACATATATTCGTCCCAGCGATCCTTGGTGCGGGCGAGACGAATGTTCGAGACCTTGGAGAAACCGACATTCATGCCGGTCTCTTCCTGAAGCTCCTCGTAGAACTTCACCGAATACTTGTGGATCTGGCCGACCGAGTAGCTCATGTTGAACAGCGGCAAAAGACCGGCTGCGTGCCAGGTGGAACCGGAGGTCAGTTCCTTGCGCTCGATAAGGACGCTGTCGCTCCAGCCCTTCTTGGCAAGATGATAAAGCGTCGAAACGCCGACGACGCCGCCACCGATCACCACCGCCCGTGCATGTGTCTTCATTTACAGAACCCCTAAAAAGCGCCGGCATTGCCTGTCGTGCTGCCAAATCGATGGGATGGAATATGAAGCGCCCGGCGGCCGTTCAGCCGCCTGATTGCGACATGGCCATAGGGTGCTGCGACAGGGGAGAAAATGCCGTCGCTGGAGGCGGGTTTCAAACCACCGTCGCCTTTTGAAGACGACGGTGGCGCACATATCCTGCGCATTTGCCAGAAACGGAAAAACATACCGAAGAGAAAAATAGCCAGTCTCATTTCGCAACCACCTGCGAAGATGCACAAATCTTGGCGCGGTCTTTTAGGTCCTTCCCAGAGGCAGCTTTTGCCGTGGCGTCCAGCCATGCGGGCGTGCTGTTGCGCATACCGATGGAAACGCTGTTGATGCCTATGACGAGCGGCCTCGCAAACTGGCTATCGGAAAAAAGGCCGGAACTGTTCGTGCTGCGAATGGTGTTGTCATTGCCGGCCATGTTTTCGGCCGCCGGCTGCTGGCCCTGCGGGCCTGTGGTCGCGGCAACGTCCGCGCCATCCACAGTCTTCTGGACGTCGCCTTTGTTTCCCCCCGGGCGTCTCATCCGCCACTATGCAAATAGGGCGCGAGGATAACTCCCCGCGCCCGTCAACGCCCGTATCGGCTGCGTCGCCGCAGCCGCGGTAGCCGCAGATTAACTGTCCTTGCCGGCCGCCTTCAACGTCGCCTTCGGCTCCACCACGGTTTTGTCACCCGCCTTGCCCGCATCCTTTTCCGGTGCAGTTGCCGCGGCAGGCGCCGCCGCGCCCGTATGCGCCGCCACCGCCTTGTCACCCTCTTCCGAAAGCAGCGCCGCCAGCATTTGCGGATTTGCATCGCCTTCCACGTGGATGTTGAGGTTACGCTGCGGGAACGGGATGGCGATCCCCTCTTCGCGGAAGCGTTTCAGGATCGCGATCCTCAGCGCGTTTTTCACGCCAAGCCCATTCGAAAGATCGGCGAGGTGGAAACGCAATTCGAAATCCAGCGAGAAGTCGCCGAAACGGAGGAATTCCACGTGCGGTTCGGGGTTGCGCAGTACGGGCGGCTGGGTGCGCACCAGTTCCAGCAGAATATCCATCACCTGCTGCGGATCGGATTCATAGGCAACGGAGACCGGAATTTCCGCACGCATAATACGGTTGCGGTGTGTCCAGTTGCCGACCGAGGAATTGATGAATTCCGAGTTCGGTACGATGATCGACTGACCGCGGAAGGTTTCAATCTCGGTCGCGCGCACCGAAAGCCGCTTGACGGTGCCTTCCGTCGTGCCTGTCACCACCCAGTCACCCACCTTGAAGGGACGCTCGACCAGCAGGATGAGGCCGGAGACGAAGTTCGAGACGATGTTCTGAAGGCCGAAACCGATACCGACCGAAAGGGCAGACGCCACCAGCGCCAGGCTGGAGAGGTTAAGACCGGCGGAAGAGACGCCGAAAATGGCCGCAACCGCGATACCGAGATAACCGATGCCGGTCTTGACCGAGTTGCGCACGCCCGCATCCACCTGCCCGCGCGCCATGACGTTGTTGTCCAGCCACTTCTGGAACCAGCGTGTGATGATATAGCCGATGGCAAAGACAAGGACGCCGCCGAACAGGCCGATCAGTGAGATGGAGGCATTGCCGACGGTGATGCCGGTCAGCAGACGATAGGCCCAGCTTTCGATATCGCCCGGCTGGAACCCCCAGGAAAACAGGATGAGCGGCACGCCGAAGGCGAGTGCGATGACATAGATGCCGAGCCCCGCCGCAAGACCGGCCTGATCCAGCGCAACCGGGCCGAGACCGTAGCGCCGCCCGAGATAACGCCCGGCCAGGGATTCGGAAAAGGCGCCCTGTCGCGAAATCGCCTTGCCGGAAAGAATGCCGATATACATCGTTGCGAGCACCGCACCGGTGGCGACGATCTGCGTGGCAAGGAACCGCGCCAGCCCCACATAACCCGTCAGACAGGCACCGATCAGAACAAGCCCGCCGACCCTGAGCAGAATGACCAGCCAGCGCGGCAGGCGCTGGTTGCCGGTCTCGTAGTCCTGCCCCTCACCGATCACCGGGCGCAGGAACGACACGGTGAGCAGGATGATGCCAATGATGATGGAGGCAATGAAGCTCTTGGCAACGGTGACGATCAGCGGCGAATAGAGCGTCTCGCTGATCGTGCCAAACAGATAATCGAGACCGTTGACGAGCGCCATCAAAAGCACGGCCGAGGACAGCGTGTGCGCTCCGCGATTGGAAACCTGCAACAGACGCCATTCCGGCTGCGTCGGCGCAAAGATAGCGTAGCTCAGCCGCGACACGAAATAGACGAAACCAGTAACTGCCATGGCCCCGAACAGGATCGGCGCGATATCAGAACGAAGAACGTTGAAATTATCGAGGAAAAACGCCGAGGTTACCAGAAACAGGAAAAGCGACAGCGACTGCACCATGGTTGACCAGAAGGCCACCGAAAGCCGCCGCAGATAGGAAGGCTCGCCGGAAAAGGCCCGCCTTTCCATGCGGCTGCCGAAAAAGCGATAACCGCCCACCAGAAACAACAGCGCCGCCATGATCGACAGCATCACCGCCCCGAACATCGGCAGGCGTTTGTAGTTCCAGACGAAACCCGCCCAGCTGCTGAAGGCGTTGTTGAGATTGGTCAGCTCGCTCACGAAGGCGGAAGAGGCGTCGCCCAGCGTCTGGGAAGAGACTTCGGTGCGCTTGAACAAGGTCGCGGCAAAAAGCGCCCGCCGAACCGCCGTAATGTTGTTGGAAATCTGCGCGGCGTTGGTGGCAGTGCTCTCCACCTCGCCGGCAATGGCATTCACCTCGGCACGCTCCGCCGTCAGCCGGGAGCGCTCCTCCGTCACCATGCTCGCTTCGGGCGGCTGTCCTTCCGCCGGGGCAGCACCAAGCGCGTCGAGACGCGTCTTGATCTGGTCCAGGCGGGTCCGCAACTTGGTGTTGGCGGCGGCAGCATCGGCTGCAATTGTATCGGCGCGTCCCTTCAGGTCCACCAGCTGCACGTCATCGCTGCCGCCCGCCTCAACCTGTTTGGCGATTGCCGAAATATCGGCCTTCCATTTTTCCAGATCCGTGCGCGCCTGCTCGACGATGGAAGCCTGGATAGCGACTGGTGCGGCCGCTGGCGCATCCTGCGCCGACGCCAAGGTTGCGGACGACAGAAAGCTGCCAAGGAGGGTGAATACCGCGACCATTATTGCAGCCAGGGCGGCCTTTCGCCGCCGGCCGGATAAAGGCCCGCCGAACATCCGCCTACCGTCAATCATTCCGCCAAACATCAACCGCACATCCATGCCTTTCATATCTTCACCCAGCATCAGGCTATTTATCGCCTGCCGCGCGGAAAACCACCCGCAAAAAGCGAGGTTTTCGGGAGTTTACCTTGCTTTTCACCCGGAGAATCATCACCTTCAATAGTGCAGCAATCATGGGAGGAAATCATGGAATCTGCTGGTATTGGCTGGATCGCAGCTATCATCATCGGTGGTGTCGCCGGGTGGCTCGCCGAACAATTCATGAAAAGCAATATGGGTGTTTTCATGAACATCCTACTTGGAATCGTCGGCGCGATCGTCGCCAACGCCATTCTCTCGGTATTCGGAATCGTTTTGACCGGATGGATCGGTTATCTCATCGCCGGCTTCATCGGCGCCTGCATCCTCATCGTCATCGGCAGAGCCTTCCGGCGAGGATAGCAAAAGACAAAAATCCGTAAAATCCCGGATTTCCAGCCTTTTCCAGCGCGACTGAAATTTTTTCGTCACAAAAATCGAAGAAATTTCATTTCCGCGCTGGACAAGCCGAAACTTCCCCTTTATAGCCCCCCTCACACCGCCACACGGTGTCGGTCGGGTGATTAGCTCAGTTGGTAGAGCAGCTGACTCTTAATCAGCGGGTCGTAGGTTCGAGCCCTACATCACCCACCAAATTCTTCAAAAATGACAAGACGTTGCGGTGCTAAGTTAAAGCATCGCCTTCGGCGCCGGGGACTGAAAAAACAGTTCGCATTCGGCGCCCCAAACATGCGGCCGCGACAGCGGACCTAGCTCCCAAGACAACCTACAACTTCGTTTCGGGTATGATTTTTGTCCCGATAAAACGTGGCCCCAAGGGCCGCCCGGCAATACGGCTTGCGAATTCCTCGGTGAAAGGAACAGGCGCTGCCCGCTTCACCGCGTCGATGGCGGAATCGATAAAGGCTTGCCGTCTTGGACTGTCTTCCTGCGGGCGCGCGGCTGTGACGACCACCTTGCCCCTTATCTGCCCATCCTTATGCAGAATGAACTGAAGCGTCACGACAAGCCCCTCCGTGTCTTCCGGCGGCACCCAGCATGCGTAAATCGCATCGAACATTTCGTTGAGGTTGCTGGTCGGAGTCGGATCGTTGCAGACCCGCGACTGGCCCAAAGCCTGCGTCAGAAAACCCGCGTACAGGGTGGCCAGTGCCACGATACCCGGCAGCTTGAGGCCGCAGAAGAATAAAAACGAACGCTTGATCAAATCCATTATCCTATGTCGGAAAGCGATCAGCCAGCCCATCCACCAATTAACGTCATTTTTTGAAAAAATATTTTTGTCAGTAAAAACTCTTCGCTGATTCAGCAATCGATATATACAAAATAATAAAGTCCACGATACACACAGAAAAATCATAAATACATCAAAATAAAAATCAAAATAAATGAAAAAACAATTGAAAATAAAAAAATATTTTCGAAATAGAAGAATAATATATTTGTTTCATAGAAATAAAATTACAAATAAAGGCAAAAATTCGAAATATTTATTTATATGTATTTGTAATATTTAAAATAGACTGGATATCTCGAAAAGTTACCCATAACGAACCCTTCGCAATTTAACCAAAACCCGCAGTTTGCATTGCAAGCCACTGGTTTGGTTGTATGCATTGCCCAGCCAGAACGATGGCGCAAAAGGGGGATATCATGACATCAAAATGGGTAACGGCGGTATTTTTCGGGGCTACGTTGACGGTTGCGGGTGCAGCGCAGGCGGACGACCTCGTCTTTTCGCTGAAGAACGGAACGAACTCCGTTCTCAATGCCTTCTACACCTCGCCGGTCGGCGTCGATGACTGGGAAGACGACGTGTTCGGGAAGAAGGCGCTTGGTCCGGGCGAAACGATGGAGATCACCATCGCCGATGGCCGCCGCGTGTGCAAATACGACATGCGTTTCGAATTCCAGGGCGATGAGCTGGAAGACCTCGAGGATACGCAGAACCTGTGCGAACTCGGCGAGTATACCATCACCGAGTAAGAATCCGGCAATAACGGCCCTGCCCGATCATGGCGGGGCCTGCACCAACAAGCGGCCTTCAAAAAAATCAGCCGCTCCCGCAACGCCGGTTTTGCAACACAGCTACTGAAACGACGAAATATCAGCGCGGCAGTGCCACCCGCTCCGCAAAGCGGTCTTAATCATGCCTATGATTGGGGTGATGAGATTGATCGTCAACATATTGCTTTTCGCCCTCGGCGCAGTCGGAAGCGGCGTATGTGCGTTTCTATTGTCGGGGACGCTTGCCGATTCCGGATTTCTCGGTTCCTGTTTCGAGGGAAGTTGTGCCTATGCGGCGCTTTTCATGGTGCTGCCCGTCACATGGTTCGTGCTTTTTGCGCTTTATGTCATGGCATTGCTGGTCTGGAGACGAAAACCTTTCCGGAACGGAAGGCTCTGAAATAGGTAAGACAGCGCCGTCGCTACCGGACGTTCGTTGACAGCCATCGAGACTTGCCGTTAACGTCCCGCCTGCTGGGGGATTCGCTGCCATTGATATACGGGCCTGCCCGATATCATAGGCCTCTGAATGTGCATGTTTCCGATTTGCGCGTCGCTTAACGACGTGCATGGCGGAAAACAGGGAGACCAAACGATGCGGGCCGCAATTAATTCTCCATCGCTTTCTATCGATACCATGGACTATCAGGCCGAGTGCCAGTTCGCGCTGGAGCCCTCCATTCAAGGGCTGATCGAAAAAGCGGAAGACGCTGGCTGGAACCGTCAGCAGGCCGCGCTTGCCATCGTCGCGCTCGCCAGTGAACATCTGAGTGACCTGCTTCCAGGCCTCACCGTACCCGATCAACGCCCCCTGTCCTGACAGCCTCCCGCCCGCCGGAGCTGATCAGCACCCGGCATGATTGCCAAAGCATCCCGAAAATTGATTGAGCAGGCCGGAGTATCCCCCGTCGCGCCCGCAAGGGCGTTCGATGCTCCGTCGCAAGCGCTTGGGGAGAAAACGCTCCACGCGAAGCCCTGCCCCCTCAACGCAGCCCGTAGTGTCCCCGTCACAGACCGTCTCCAGGGCATTTCAGCTGCCCTTTAACTATCGCTGCCACAGTGTTGACATAAGCGACCGATAATGAGAACATAAAGTGAACATTATGGAGGTCAGCGATGAACGCAGCAGACGCAACCATAGAAAATGCCCTGTCCGTGGTCGCCCGCTCCCGCGATATGCGCGAGCGCGCGCTCGAGAGACGACGGGAATTGCAGCGGCGAACGGAAGTAATCATCGCCCGGCCGCTCTACGTGCTGAAAAAGAATGAAGGCCCGAAGCAATTGTCGCTAAAACTCGACAGCTAGATCGCAAAAAGCAAATCCCGTGCGGATTACCTCACACACGGGATTTTCAGAATGAAACGATCATTGTCTTGTCTTATTGCATGCGTTGCATTGCGGCTTCGGGTTCGCCAGTCGTCGCAACCGTTGCCGCCGGAAGGCGATCGGTCTTTTTCAGTATGACGATGGGCTTGTCCACCGGATCCGTCGGCGGAACGATGCTTGCAGTTTTGAATTCACGGTCGACAGCAGGAACGGAAGCGTTGATCTTTTCATGACCTGCGCACTCCGCCAACGCTGCACTGGCGGAAAAACCAAGTACAGCGGCGATAATGAGAACTGATTTCATGTCATTCTCCCTTCGCTTTCGTGGCGATCTCCCAATCTAAGGGGAGACGGTCCGGATTGAAAATCACACTTTAGAGACATCTAAAGCTCTCTGTCATTGCGGCAGTCGTCATCGGTCGGCCATGGGGCAATGGGTCAGGCGTGCCGCTTTATTTTTTCCGCAAATCCAGCGGATTTTGGCAAAGCGGCCTGCGGAATATCATCGCCACATAACTTCCCTTCAGGGAAATGAGGCTAGGCTTGTAAGTCGTGGCCTGTGCCGCGTTGGCGGCCTTTATCGTTCGTCCATCTGGAGAATTATGCTGCATGGCACGCCTCCTTCCATGAGCGATAACGAAAAAACAGCGGTCTTGTTCCGCAGCGGCGAAACGGCGGACAATTGAAAAAATAAGGCACCGCCGCGTGCTTCGTCTCCACGCCGGTGAGATGGTGACACGAATAGTCGGATGAGGGCAAAGTCTTGCCGCATAGCTCCGGCCTCGCCGCCTCATTCCGCTCCCGCTGAGAAGAGCGCTCCCAAACCCAACCATGACCCAAGGCTTGAAATTTTGCCCGAAACCGCTATATGGCTTTGCGAGAGGACGACCTCGGCCATTATGGCGACAGCATGCGGGACGGCCCGGTCACATACCGGAGAATAAATTGCGTTCCCTGCCTGATCGTATCCGCCACGCTCTCAGCTTCGAAATCATCGGCCTTCTGCTGGTCGTGCCGCTGGGTGCATTCGTATTTCACATGCCCATGGAAGATATCGGCATTGTCGGTCTGGTCAGCGCCACGCTCGCCACCGCCTGGAACTATCTTTACAATCTCGGCTTCGACCATGCCATGCAGCGCCTGAAAGGCACGACGCTGAAGACGCCCGCTATCCGCGTCGCCCATGCCCTGCTGTTCGAATTGGGTCTGCTGATCGTGCTGATGCCCTTCATCGCCTGGTATCTCAGCATCAGCCTTGCCCAGGCGCTGGTGATGGATATCTCGTTTGCGCTGTTCTACGTAGTCTATGCCTTCGTCTTCAACTGGGGCTACGACCGGCTTTTCCCGCTGCCGGAATGGCAGTCGCAGGACGCCGTCTGATCGGCGGCGGCACCGGCGTGTGCGTCAGCGTAGCGAAGCCGTGAAAAAGCGGATGACTTCGCTGTTCAGTCGACGATGAAACTCCGCCCGGTCAAACCCCGGAATATCGCCGCATATCTGGGCCAGGGCTTTTTCCATCTCGGCGGGGCAAGGTGTTATGAACGAAAAATGCCCTGCCCCTTTCACCGTCTGATAGTCCGGTTTTGCCGGCAGGTCGTCGCGCAGCCTTAAAATATCCTCCGGCGCCACACCGTCGCCGCCGCGCTCTGAACTCCAGAGCTGAACGGGGATTTTGATATCTCGCAGATCGGCCCGCCCTGGAAAGGCGTTGAGGGGGTCTGCAACAACCACAGCCTTCACCCGCGCATCGTAGACCCGGTCCTCAGGCGAAGCAGACCTTTCCAGCATCTGAGCACACACCGCCGCCTGCCCATCAGGGCACGGCAATCCGGTATTTGGAAAATCCGGAACGCCGCCGGCAAGTACCAGCGCCGTATAACCGCCGCGCGAAAATCCGAACACCCCGATCCTTCCGGCATCGATAAAACGGGCATCGTTCCAGTTCGCCAGCATATGGTCGAGCAGACGGACGATATCGGCCGGTCGTTCGGTCAGCGCGGAAAGATCGCCTGCCCGCTTCATGTCGATGGCGTTATCGCCGGGATGATTGATCGCCGCGACGATGAAGCCGGCATCCGCCAGCGCCGCCGCGGTATCCCGATGGCTGAAATACGTACCGCCGAAACCGTGGGAGATGATGACGAGCGGATATTGCCCATCGGCAACTGGGTAATCACGCACCGCCTGCAGAGCGAAGGGGCCGATGCGGGTCTCCACCGGAGTCGCCGCGCAGGGCGACCACACCGCCGCCCTCATGAAAGGCTTGCCGCCTGCCGAGGGAATCTCGATCAACCGAAGACCGGCTGCCAGAACGGTGCCCGTTCCGCACATGGCGGAAACAAGGGAAAGGCAAAGCAATACCAGAAATCGCATGACCGACCCGCGGATCGGAAACATTGAATGCAAGGCCGTCACCAACAGGCCTCACCCGCAACATAGAGCAATCTCTTGTAGCGGAAATGACCGTCGTCAGACTTAGAGCGACTTCAGCGTCCAGGCCACGATTTCGCGGGTGGCGGCGGCGAAAGCCTGGTCTAGCGCTTTGACGAAATTGGCATTTCCGGAACCGCTGACGCGTGCGCTGGCGCGGAATACTTCCTGCGCCTTTACCGTGCCGTTGCGATCGTTCAAGAGCTTCACCGAAATCTCGATATCGGCGGTGTTTTTTGCCGTATCGATTTCGAAGGTGCGAATATCGCTGACCACCTGGTAATCGATCGCCAGCCCCTGCCCCGGCCGGCCGACGCCACCGAGCTTGCCGGTATCCTCGAATGCTTGCACCAGCTTGGATTGCACCATGCGCGGCAGGCGGTCGCTCCATTGCGAATTGCCGAGATATTGCACTTCCGAGCCGGAAAGGCGCACCACGATGTTTTCGCTATCAAGCGCTTTCAGCGCCGTCGGATCGGCGATCAGCAATTGCCGGCCTTTGAGCGACGGCCCCTGCGTTACAGTCGCCGAAGAGACGGAAAGGTCGAACGTATCGTTCGATGGGGTTCCCGCACAGCCCGCCATCGCAACCGCAAGCAGCGGAGCCAAAAGCAGGGCACGGCGCTTATGGCCGTTCATCAATCGTGTCATTGGCCCATACCCCTTTTAGCGCCTTGTTCTGCCGTCATATTGTTTCACGGTTTCGCCGCCGAAAATCAACCGCTGCGGATCGCGGTCTATATTGGTGATCGCATTGTTGAGATTGTCGACCGTCTGCCGCGTGCTGCCGATAAGCGCCTGGAAATCCTTCAGGCCCGAACTGGAGAAGCGCGTGAGATTGTCGGCAATCGGCCCTATTCGGGCATTGAGATTGTCGGCCACGGCCTTGAACGAGGTCAAAGTCTCGCGCGCCTTTGCAAACAGCGAATTGGCATCGTCGGTTCCAAGCATGCCGTCCACCTTGGCAAGAATGCCATCGACACGGCTTGAGGCAAGGTTAAGCTTGCGGCCCATGTCGGTGAAATCGGAGACCGCCTGGTCGATATCGGCCCGGCGCGCACCGACATCGTCGGCAATCCGCTTGAAGTTCGCGACGGCATCGCGCGCATCGGCAGTCGCTGCGGAAACATCACCCACCACGGTGCTGACCTTTGCGGGATCGACCGACGCCAAAAGCTCATCCGCGCGCTTCACCACCGTCTGCACTTCCGTGCTCGCCGCCTCGAAGTTGCGCGCCGTGCTCTGCACCGTTTCCATGATGCCCTGAATATCGCTCGAAGCGGAAGCGACGTCCTTCGTCACCTTGTCGACATTAGACAGGATGGAATCGATCTTGCCGGCATCCACCGCCTTCACCAGATCTTCGACAGCGGTCAGCGTGCCGTCCAGGCGCACCGAGACCGATTGAACGGTGGTGGAAAGCGAACTGAGGCTGGCGATGAAACTCTTGATACCATCGGAATTTGCGGCCAGCGCATCGGAGAATTTCTCGGCGTTACGCACCGTCTGCGTCAGCGGCCCACGGGCATCCTGCACGAAACCCTGCAATTCGCCGATGGCGCCATCGGCGCGTTTCAGGATCTTGTCGGCGGTGGCAAGAAGGTTGGTGACGCTGGAAAGATCGGCCGTCAGCTCGGCGGGAACGCCGCTTTCGACGGATTTCTGCAGAATGCGCTCACCATCTTTGTTGCCGCCGGAAAGCTCGATATAGGCAGCGCCCGTCAGGCCCTGAATTTCAAGCACGGCGCGGGTGGACGGGAAAACCGGCGCGTCCGCCTGCACTTCAGTAAAGGCGATGGAATAGGCCGGATCGTCACGGTCGATCGCAAGACCGCGCACCGTGCCGACAGGAATGCCGTTGAAGCGTACCGGAGAGCCGACGGAAAGGCCGTTTGCCGAGCCGGGAATACGCACCACGAGCTGCGCCGTCGGTCCACCCCGGCCGAATTCCGCCATCCAGTAAACGAAGCCGAATGCGGCGGCGATCACGATCAGCGTGAAAATTCCGACTATGGTGTAGTTCGCCTTGGTTTCCATGCTTCTTGTTACTCCACCGGATTTTCGTGTCTGTCGTCCGGAAGAACGACAGAGCGCGCCCGTTTGCCACGGAAATAGGACTGCACCCAGGGGTCTTCACAGGCAAACATGTCCTGCAAGGTCCCTTCCACCAGCACCTTCTTCTGCCCTAGCACCGCAATGCGGTCGCAGACGGAGAACAGGCTGTCGAGGTCGTGCGTCACCATATACACGGTCAAACCGAGCGAATCGCGCAAGCGCGCGATCAGCATATCAAATTCCGCCGCCCCGATGGGATCGAGGCCGGATGTCGGCTCATCGAGGAAGACAAGGTCGGGATCGAGCGACAGCGCGCGCGCAAGCGCGGCACGCTTGATCATGCCGCCGGAAAGCTCCGACGGGTATTTGTCGCCCGCATCGGGCTTCAGGCCCACCATCTCGATCTTGAGATAGGCAAGCTCGTCCATCAGCTTTTTCGGCAAGTCCAGATATTCCCGCATGGGCAGCTGGATGTTTTCTTTCACCGTCAGGCCGGAAAACAGCGCCCCCTGCTGGAACAGCACGCCGAGCCGCTGGTCGAGCATCATGCGGTCGTCTTCGCTGGCCTTGTCGTAATCGGTGCCGAGAATGCGGATTGCACCCGCCTGGCGTGGCAGAAGCCTCAAGATCGCACGCATCAGGACGGATTTACCCGCGCCGGATGGGCCGATGAAGCCAAGGATTTCACCGCGATAGACATCCAGATCGAGATTCTCAAGCACGTTCCTGCCGTTGAAACCGACAGTCACACCCTCGACGGAAAGAACCGTCTCACGGCCGTCCTTTGCAGTTTTTGTCTCTTGCGGCTTCTGGTCCAAAGTTTCCAACGCGCCCTCCTTAAAAATCGATGGCTGCGTAGAAGATGGCAAAAAGGCCATCCACCAGAATGACGACGAAGATCGATTTGACCACCGACGACGTGACGTGTTTGCCGAGCGATTCCGCCGAACCGCCGACCTTCATACCCTCAACCGCCGCAACGATGCCGATGATCAGCGCCATGAACGGCGCCTTGATCATGCCGGCGGCGATGGTCGATTCCTCGACCGCGCCATGCAGACGCGACAGAAACACTTCGAAGGTGATGCCGGAATAGAGAAGTGTGACGATGGCCGCGCCGAAAAGTGCGGCGAAATTGGCAAGGATGGTCAGAAGCGGCAGTGCGATTGTCAGCGCCACGAGACGCGGAAACACCAGCACGCCGACAGGGTTGAGACCGATCACCTTCAGCGCGTCGATTTCTTCGCGCATCTTCATCGAGCCGATTTCCGCCGTGATCGCACTGCCGGAGCGACCGGCGATCATGATTGCGGTCAGAAGCACGCCGATTTCTCGCAATTGCAGGATGCCGACGAGATCGACGACGAAAACTTCCGCGCCGAAATACCGCAGCTGGAAAGCGCCCTGCTGGGCGATGATGGCGCCGATCAAAAACGACATCAGCATGATGATCGGCACGGCGCGCACGCCCATATGGTCGATCTGGTTGACGATGGCCGCCGGCGAGACGCCACGGCCGCGCCCGAGCTTCATCTGCGCGCCGCGCACGGCAGAACCCAGAATATACATGCCCGCGAGGAAATCCGCACCATTCTGGACGACAGCCTGGCCGATCGGCGAGAAGAAGCGTTCGGCAAGTCCCACCTTGGCGGCAGGCTCGCCCTCCATCGCCGCTTTATCCGGCAATTGGCCGATCAGATCCTCGATTCGCTCGTTTCCGGTAAGCGTGACAGTAACGCCCTTCGCTTCCATATCTTCGCGCAATCGCCGGATGACCCAGGCGCCGGTCGTGTCGATTGCCTCCACCGAGGAAAGATCGATCTCCACCGGACCGGCAGGGCCGCTTTTCTCGATGTTTTCGAGGCGTGCAAAAATGCCTGAAAGATTGCTGTTACGCCAGGAACCGCTCAAGGCATACCGCTGGCCGCCGCCGGAGACGGCGTCGTCTTCGGTGATTGCGGCCGGGTTCGCCTGTTGCCGTATATCCTGTTCTTGCATAATGCTCCGAGCGAGTGCAGCCGTCACGAGATTCTTAAAGGTTTCATAACGGTTTGGCCTTCGGCAAGCCACAGTGACAGCCGACAATTCGCGATAAATTTGGCGTCATGTGTCTTTTAACGCCTGTCAGGAAGTGAAAAAACATGCCCCGTTACCTTCAAGCCACAACAGAACGTTTCGCCGTTGCTGGCAGCTTCACTATTTCACGCGGCACTCGCACACATGCGGATGTCGTAACGTGCACCATCCGCGATGGTTCCTTTACCGGCAGAGGTGAATGTGTGCCCTACCCGCGTTATGGCGAAAGCATCGAAGGCGTTATCGCCGATATCGAAGCAATGGCTGAGCAGATTGCCGGCGGCCTGACACGGCATGAATTGCAGCAGGTGATGAAACCCGGCGCCGCCCGCAATGCAGTGGATTGCGCACTATGGGACCTCGAAGCCAAGATGAGTGGCAAAAGTGCTGCCGAACATAGTCTCGGACACGCGGCAAAACCGCTCGTTACCGCCTATACCATCTCGCTTGCCGATCCCGAGACCATGGCGGCTAAAACGGCGGAAAACGCTGGCCGCCCGCTGCTGAAGATCAAGACAGGAACGGCGGATGACGAGGCGCGCCTGCGGGCCGTGCGCACCGCAGCACCTGACGCGCGCATCATCATCGACGCCAATGAGGGCTGGAACGACGATAATATCGAATATTATCTGAAACTCGCAGCGGAACTGAACATCGCACTCATCGAACAGCCGCTTCCCGCCGGCAAGGACGCCATCCTGGCCCGCATCGACCACCCGGTCCCCATCTGCGCCGATGAAAGCGTGCATTCCACCAAGGACCTCGCAGACCTGCGCGACCGTTACGATGCGATCAACATCAAGCTGGACAAGACCGGCGGTCTCACGGAAGCACTTGTCATGAAGGCAGAGGCGGAGCGGCTAGGCTTCATCATCATGGTCGGCTGCATGCTCGGCACCTCGCTCGGCATGGCCCCCGCCGTTCTGGCCGCCCAGGGAGCCGCCTTCTCCGATCTCGACGGCCCGCTGATTCTCAGGCAGGACCGGCAGCCGGGCCTCGTTTACGAGGGGTCGCTGGTTTATCCGCCGCAGCCGGAGTTGTGGGGATAAGAGCCGTCGTTCGGGTTTCGTGTGAAAGCACTACGCCGAACATCGCAATAATCTTTGCAGTATCACGTAAACTGTATGACCAGCCTCGCCTCACACTCGACGTCATCCTCGGGCTTGTCCCGAGGATCTATCCACGTCGCGCGAAATCAATCGGTTGCAAATCCTTGGGACAAGCCCAAGGATGACGACAGAGAGCTGAACCATCCCGCGCTTAGGGATCGCCCTGCCTGCTGAACCAACCCCAATCAGGCCGCGTGCTTGCCAATCAGACCTGGAATATCCACCGGCTCCATCTCGTCCGATGTCTGCGAAGGGACATCGCTCGTCTGCATCCAGGTGATCAGCTCGAAAGTGCCATCGGCATTTTCGGCAATCGCCGTGCAGCTTTCCACCCAGTCGCCGGTGTTGATGTAGCGGATGCCGTCCATGTCTTCCATCACGGCGTGGTGGATATGGCCACAGATCACACCATCCACATTGTTGCGGCGCGCCTCGTCGGCCACTACGCGCTGGAACTCGCCGATGAAGTTGACGGCGTGTTTGACCTGCAATTTCGCCCAGGCCGAGAACGACCAGTAAGGCAGGCCGATGCGGCGGCGCACCGCAGCAAGGACGATGTTGATCGCAATCGCCGCGTCGTAGGCCCAGTCACCGAGATAGGCGAGAAGGCGGGCATTGCGCACCACCACGTCGAACTCGTCGCCATGGATGATGAGATATTTCTTGCCGTCTGCAGCCTCGTGGATCATGCGCTCGGCCACTTCGATACCGCCGAAATGCATGCCCGGAAACTCGCGCAGGAATTCATCGTGGTTGCCGGGAATGTAAACGATACGTGTTCCCTTGCGGGCCTTGCGCAACAACTTCTGCACCACGTCGTTGCAGCCCTGCGGCCAGTACCAGCTGCGGCGCAGGCGCCAGCCGTCGATGATGTCACCGACCAGGATGATCGTATCGGCCTCGTGATGTTTCAGGAAGTCGAGCAAAAAATCCGTCTTGGCCGCCTTGGAACCGAGATGGACATCCGAAATGAAAAGCGTTCTGAACTGTCTGGTTTCAATTTGACCGGCCACGGATTTAATCCCCTTGTTCGGTTGCGTCCCTGCGGCTTTCTTCCCTCTCAGAACCAGACTCGTGTTGCAGCAACATGACAATGGCCGGTTTTTGTATGGAATATGACTGATGGCATCACGAAAACGCGAATAAGCCATGCCCGCATTTGCATAAGCGGGCGGCAAATAACGGCTGTACCACGGGAAAGTTTGTTGTATTCAGAGGGCCGGAATTGAACCAGACATGACGGTGGAAGACATGACCTCTCACGATAAGAACAACACGCCCGCCAACACGGCAAAGGCCGACATCGAGGAACAGGCGCTCTTTTTCCACCGCTACCCGCGCCCCGGCAAGCTGGAAATCCAGGCCACCAAGCCCCTTGGCAACCAGCGCGATCTGGCGCTTGCCTACTCGCCGGGTGTCGCCGCCCCCTGCCTCGCCATCCATGAAAATCCGGAAATGGCAGCGGAATATACCGCCCGCGCCAATCTCGTTGCAGTGATTTCCAACGGTACGGCAGTGCTTGGCCTTGGAAATATCGGCCCGCTTGCGTCCAAGCCTGTTATGGAGGGCAAGGCCGTCCTCTTCAAGAAATTCGCCGGCATCGACGTTTTCGATATCGAGATCGATGCGCCCGGCATCAACGACATGGTCTCCACCATCGCAGCGCTGGAACCCACCTTCGGCGGCATCAACCTTGAAGACATCAAGGCGCCCGAATGTTTCGAGGTGGAGCGCCAGCTGCGCGAGAAGATGAACATCCCGGTCTTCCACGACGATCAGCACGGCACGGCGATCATCGTCGCCGCCGCCGTCACCAACGCGCTGGAACTGGCTGGAAAATCGCTTTCGAGCGTCAAGATCGTTGCCTCCGGCGCCGGTGCGGCAGCCCTTGCCTGCCTCAATCTGCTTGTCGCCATGGGCGCAAAGAAAGAAAACATCTGGGTCCACGATATCGAGGGCCTCGTTTATGACGGCCGCAACTCGCTGATGGACGAGTGGAAGGAAGTTTACGCGCAAAAGACCGACAAGCGGGTTCTGGCCGACTCGATCGACGGCGCCGATGTCTTCCTCGGTCTTTCGGCGGCAGGCGTGCTGAAGCCGGAACTTCTGGAGCGCATGGCGGAAAATCCGCTGATCCTGGCACTTGCCAACCCCAATCCGGAAATCATGCCGGAAGTGGCCCGTGCTGCCCGCCCGGATGCGATGATCTGCACCGGCCGTTCGGATTTCCCGAACCAGGTCAACAACGTGCTGTGCTTCCCCTATATCTTCCGCGGCGCGCTGGATTGCGGCGCAACCACGATCAACGAGGAAATGAAGATGGCCGCCGTGCAGGCCATTGCCGAGCTTGCCCGCGAAGAAGTCTCGGAAGTCGCCGCCAAGGCCTATAGCGGCGAAACGCCGATCTTCGGCCCGAACTACCTCATTCCCTCGCCTTTCGATCCGCGCCTCATCCTGCGCATCGCGCCGGCCGTTGCCCGTGCTGCCGCCGCAAGCGGCGTCGCCGCCCGGCCAATCAGCGATTTCGAAGCCTATCTCGACCAGCTCAACCGCTTCGTCTGGCGTTCCGGCTTCATCATGAAACCGGTCTTCAACGCCGCCAAGGTTGCCGAAAAGAAGCGCATCATCTTTGCTGAAGGCGAAGACGAGCGCGTGCTGCGCGCCGCACAGGTGCTTCTGGAAGAAGGCACCGGCATCCCGATCCTCATCGGTCGCCCGCAGATCATCGAAACGCGCCTGAAGCGCTTCGGCCTGCGTATCCGCCCGAATACCGATTTTGCGGTGGTCAATCCCGAAGACGATCCGCGTTACCGCGACTACGTCGATGATTATTTCGCACTGGTCGGCCGCGCTGGCATCAACCCGGAGGCGGCCCGCACCATCGTGCGCACCAACTCCACGGTCATCGGCGCGCTGTCGGTGAAGCGTGGTGAGGCGGATGCGCTGATCTGCGGTCTGGAAGGCCGTTACGACCGGCACCTGCGCGACGTGAACCAGATCATCGGCAAGCAGGAAAGCGTTCGCTCTTTCGCAGGCCTCAGCCTGCTCATCACCCAGCAGGGCGCGCTGTTCCTCACCGACACCTTCGTCAACAACGATCCGACCTCCGAAGAAGTGGCCGAAATGGCCATTCTCGCGGCAAAGGAAATCCGCCGCTTCGGCATCACGCCGAAGATCGCGCTCGCCAGCCACTCCAATTTCGGGTCGCGCGATTCGGAAAGCGCCCGCAAGATGCGCCGCGCCCTGAAGATCGTGCAGGCAGCGGCACCCGAACTGGAAGTGGACGGCGAAATGCAGGGCGGCTCGGCACTTTCGGAAGCGCTGCGCAAGCGCGCCATGCCCAACAGCGTGCTTACCGGCGAAGCGAACCTGCTGGTCTTCCCGAACCTCGATGCCGCAAACATCACGCTCGGCGTCACCCGCACGCTGACGGAGGGCCTGCATGTCGGCCCCATCCTGCTTGGCACGGCTCTTCCCGCCCATATCCTGTCGCCCAGCGTCACCTCGCGCGGCGTTGTCAACATGGCGGCCTTTGCCGTCGTGCAGGCATCGCACCCTTCGGTGTGATGAAGGCGTATTAACGCAGTTTTGAACATGCTGTTGCCGCATTGCGGCAACAGCTTATGTTATCTTCCTGAACACGGATTTCCCGAAGCATAACACCCTCGCCACCGGCCGGGGACATCGAACGGATCGCACCATTGACCCGGCGCCGCAGCATTATCGGCCTCCTGCTTCCCCTTGTTTTCATCGCCCCGGCCGCTGCTTTCGCGGATCAGGTCTGCGATACGCTTTATGCGCAGCTGCGCGAACCGCCGCGTGTCATCGGCAACACCGCCGAGGTACGGCGTTACGCCAATGCGCTCACCCGCCAGAACATCGAGATCCGCAGGATCAGGAACGATCTGCGCCGTTACGGCTGTTCATCCGCAAGCGTCACCGTTTATGGCAGCCCGAATGCCGAACTCTGCGCAGAGATCAGCGACGCGATGGCGGATGCGCAGAGCGAACGCGATGCCATCATCCGTGACCGCGACTATGCCATGGCGGCCCAGGGCAGCGATGATAGCGACATCAGACGCCAGCGCATTCTCGCCGCACTCGACGCCAATGGCTGCAGCGCCATTCCGGAAACGGAAGCGCGCCAGCCGACGGCACCCGATGTGACACGTTACCCCGACGCCTTCGGCGAACAGAGCAATCCGCCGGGACAGGCAGGGCTTTCGCCCTACCCCAATGCCGCTGCTGAAGGCGGGCTCAGGACGCTGTGCGTGCGCACCTGCGACGGCTCGTTCTTCCCCATCGCTTCCAATGCCTCGCCGCTCGATTTCCGTGCGCAGGCCGAACAATGCCAGAAAATGTGTCCGGGTACGCAGACGGAGCTTTATTTCCACTCCATGACGGAGCAGGAAACGGCTGACATGGTCTCGGCTGAAACAGGAAAGCCCTATAAGGACCTGCCGACCGCCTTTGCCTATCGAAATGCCTCAACCAAAGCCCCAGGCTGCGCCTGCAACATGGCCGCCTATCACGAGGAGATGAAGCAGCAGGAGGCTGCGCGGCCGGAAGCTGAGAAACCCTATTCAAGCATCACGACCATTCCATCACCGCAAGGTGACACCTCCAAAAAACCCACCGAACTGCAGCAGGCCGCAAAGCCGCCGGAACAACCGGTTCCGGAACGCGACTATGACCCGAACAACAGCAGGGTCCGCGTCATCGGCCCTAAATTCCTGCCCGACCAGACAGGCCGGATCGACCTGAAGAACCCGGCGCTGAAGGGCATTCAGCCGCAGCAATAGCTCCCATCAAGCACGCGGTATGGAGTTGGCAACGCTCTATCTCACTCACAAGGCGGTCGCGTGTTCTCTTTACCGCCCGCCCCAGCGATTGCGAAACACCAGCTCCTCCAGCGGCACGCGCTGCCGCCAACCCTTCACCGCCAGTTCCGGCTCGGTATAAAGTGTATCGACGCGGCCGAGGCATAGCCAGGCGACGATCTCGATGTGGTCCGGGATTTCCAGAATGGTCCGAATGTCGCTATCGTGGAAAATGCTGACCCAGCCGACGCCGATGCCTTCGGCGCGCGCTGCAAGCCAGAGGTTCTGGATGGCGCAGACGGTGGAATAGACATCGGTGCGCGGATTGTGGGTGCGGCCCAGCACCACCTTGCCGCCACGCGTCGGATCGCAGGTGACGCAGATGCTGAGCGGCGCCTTGCGGATGCCCTCAAGCTTGAGGCTGCGGTAAAGCGCCTGCTGCTCCCCCTCGAACATCGCCGCCGCCTCGCCATTGGCGCGGCTGAAGGCAACCCAGGCTGCCTGCCTGACCGCACCGTCAGTGACGAGCGTGAAATTCCACGGCTGCATGAAACCGACCGAGGGCGCGGAATGCGCCGCCTTCAGCAGGCGCTCGACCACATCTTCCGGCAATGGATCCGGAAGGAACTGGTCGCGCACATCACGGCGGGTTTCGATGGCACGGTAGATCGCCTCTCGCTCCCCCTCGGAAAACGGGTAGGCGGGCGAAAGCGCGTGATCGAATGCATTTGCGTCGAGCGAACTGGTCGCGAGTGGATCGGTCGGCATCGTCTATCCCCAACAATGCTGGCGCGCCGCCACGAAAACCGGCTCCGGTTTTCGCCTGCACGACGCGCTGCTGCAACAACCTGCCGCCGTCCACGCGGTCTGGTCTATCCTGTCAGGCCGGTCTTCTGACTCGGCTTCATCCGCCCACTTTCGCCTTCCCGAATGGATTCAGTGGCATCAAGAAAAAGGGCATCCGCCTCACAGCGCTGGGCACGTTCCGGTCTTGCACCGGATTCCCGATTCTCCCGCCCTAAAGGGCAGGCACCTGACGAAGAAGCTTATGAGCAACAAAGATTGCAAATACAAGTATCTTGCGCAGCGATGCGGCAATGTGACCGTGGCCACCTCACCGGCGTATTGCGGCCTTCAGCCGCCGCGCAGACGCGCGCCAGCTGAAGCACCCCTACCGCATCACCCAACGGGAAAATACCGCACATAAGCGAACTCATCCCCGTCCGGTGACCAGTTGGGGGAATTCATCGTTCCCTGCCCGCCGAAAAGGTCAAACAGCGTTTCGGCATTGCCGCCATCCATATCCATCAGCCGCACGCGCACGTTGAGGTCGCGCGGATGGTCGAAGACATCGGCGTCGTAGGAGACGAAGACGACCTTGTCACCGCTGGGGGACGGATGCGGGAACCAGTCGCCATAGGCGCTGTCGGTGATACGCTCGACGGCCGAGCCATCCACCCGCACGCGCCAGATCTGCATCTGGCCGGTGCGGCTGGAGTTGAAATAGATCCATTCTCCATCCGGCGAATAATCCGGCCCGTCATTGCGGCCCTCACCATGGGTAAGGCGTGTCTCAACACCGCTGTCTATGTCCATGGAATAAATATCGAAAACCTGATCGCGAATGCCGCAATAGGCGAAACCTTTCCCGTCCGGCGACCAGCCGTGCCAGTAGGACGGAAGGTTCTTAGTCATCAGACGCGGCGTTCCGCCCGTCGAAGGCAGCAGATAGATGGCACTCTTGCCGAACTCCACCTTGTCGGAAATGGCATAAAGCGAACCGTCAGGCGAAATGCCGTGGTCATTGTTGCAGATTGTCGCAAAGCCGGTATCGACCTTTTCCGGCGAAGGGTCGCCGGCAAGTGACAGGCGATAAAGCAGACCGTCGCAGTTCAGAAGCAGGTATTTCCCGTCCGGCGACCAGTTCGGAGCCTCGAACAGCTCCGGCGTCTGCCAGACCACCCGCATCTGCCGAGTGCGGATGTTGAAGATTTCGATGGAACTGCGCATGCTGCCTCCCGGGCCTGTCGATCGTCTGGCGTGGAGCGTTGAATGGCACAAACATTCCGTTTGCATCCGCCACCGCCGTGATTATGATCCTATTGCCGCAGGCACCGCCCTGCAAATTCAAATAGGAAAAAACAGCAGCGTTCCGGCACCGCCCGCTCCCCTGCCCGTTTCTCCCAGATCCGAGGTTCCGCGATGAACACCATCGCCGTTCACGGCATCCGCTTCGGTCGGATCGCCGCAATGCTTCCTGTCAAGAATATCGAGAAGGCCCATGACTTTTATGTCCGTGTGCTGGGCTTCGAAAAGACCTTCGAAAACGGCAACCCTGTCGGTTTCATGATCCTGAAACAAGGTAATGCCGAGTTGCACCTGACATTGCAGTCGACGCACAAACCGGCCCCCTTCAATGTGGCGCATATGCTGGTCAGCGACGCCGGCGCGCTGCACGCGCTTTGCAAAAGCCACGGGCTTCGCATCATCAAAAGTCTGCAGGACAAGGATTATGGCCTGCGGGCCTTCGTTTTCGAAGACCCGGATGGTAACCGCATCGATGTGGGGCAGGTTATTTAACGAGATAGGGAGACGGCGCGGCGTGTCCGCGCCGTTGGAGGAAAAGGATGCTTCTTCGCCATCGATATTTGGCGAAGCCGCAGCATCCGCACTCCATCACCCCGAACTAGATTCGGGGTCCAGCAAGCTCCCTCCATGCCCTCCTTCGACTACCTGTCCCTGAACCGGTTGGTAATCGGATAACGGCGATCGCGGCCGAAGTTCTTCTTGGTGATCTTCACCCCGGGCGCGGATTGGCGGCGTTTGTATTCGGCGAGATAGAGCAGATGCTCGATCCGGTGCACCGTCGCGATATCATGGCCACGCGCGAGGATTTCCTCGACCGACATTTCCTTTTCCACCAGGCACTCCAGAATATCGTCCAGCACCGGATAGGGCGGCAGCGAATCCTGGTCTGTCTGGTTGGGTCGCAATTCGGCGGATGGCGCCTTGGAGATGATATTGGCGGGGATCACTTCGCCGGACGGCCCGAGCGCGCCCGGCGGCACATGGGAATTGCGCCAACTGGAGATGGCGTAGACCTGCATCTTGTAGAGGTCCTTGATGGGATTGAAACCGCCATTCATGTCGCCATAAAGCGTCGCATACCCCACCGACATTTCCGACTTGTTGCCTGTTGTCACCACCATCGAGCCGAACTTGTTGGAAACAGCCATGAGAATGGTGCCGCGTGTACGGCTCTGCAGGTTTTCTTCGGTAATGCCTTCCTCCGTGCCCTCGAACATTTCCGAAAGCGCCGACAGGAACCCATCCACCGGTTCGGCAATGGGCACGATATCGTAACGGCAGCCAAGCGCCCTGGCGCAATCGGCTGCGTCCTTCAGCGAATCCTCGGAGGTGTAACAATAGGGCAGCATGATGCAGCGCACCCGCTCTTCGCCCAGCACATCAACAGCAAGCGCAGCGCAGATCGCCGAATCGATACCGCCGGAAAGGCCGAGAACCACGCTCTTGAAGCCGTTCTTGTTGACGTAATCGCGAAAGCCCAGCATGCAGGCGCGGTAATCCGCCTCCTCGCCTTCAGGGATTTTCGAGAAAGGACCGCTTTCGCAGCGCCAGCCTTCTGCGGTGCGTTTCCAATCGGTGACGGCAAGGGTCGCCTCGAACTGGCTCATCTGGAAGGCAAGGGTCTTGTCGGCATTGAAACCGAAGCTCGCGCCGTCGAAAACCAGCTCGTCCTGCCCGCCAAGCTGATTGGCGAAGACCAGCGGCAAGCCGCTTTCGATTACCTGTTTCAGCGCCACCTGATGGCGCACATCCAGCTTGCCGCGATAATAGGGTGAACCATTCGGCACCAGCAGGATTTCCGCCCCACTTTCGGCAAGCGTTTCGCACACACCCATATCGTTCCAGATTTCCTCGCAGATCGGAATGCCGATCCTGACACCGCGGAAATTATAGGGACCGGAGATCGAACCTTCGGCGAAAACACGCTTTTCATCGAACTCGCCGTAATTCGGCAGGTCGATCTTGTCACGCAGCGCGATGATCCTGCCGCCATCCAGAAGCGCAACCGAATTGTGCCGGCCCGTTTCGCCCTGACGCGGAAAACCGATGACGACGCCCGGCCCGCCATCGGCGGTTTCCGCCGCCAGTTCTTCCACGGCCTTCAGGCACGCTTTCAGAAAAGCCGGCTTCAATACCAGGTCTTCCGGCGGATAGCCGGATATGAACAGCTCGGTCAGAAGCAGGAGATCGGCACCCTGCGTCGCCGCATCGGCCCGTGCTTCGCGCGCCCTGGCGAGATTGCCCGCCACGTCGCCAACAGTCGGATTGAACTGCCCGACGGCAATTCGAAGATGGTTTTTGATGTCGTGTCTGTCGCTCATGGCTTTTCAATACCGCGCCCGTGCCCGCTCCGCAACGCGGCAATTGCATGCCGCACCACCTTGATAGGATGAAGCCGCAACCGGCATTCACGCTAAGGTTATCACCGCACCGGCCACACCCCGCAAAGTTCATGTCGCGTTCATCGCGCTTATGTGACAGTTACATGACAGTTTTGCGACGCCCCGATTCACCTCCCCGAATTGCGCGGTGTTGCCTCGTAATACCGGAGTATGAGTTTGAGAAATTCGGCGCCAAAAACAACGGCTTCCGAAAAGGCTGATTTTGTCTTTTCGCCTGCATGGACGCGGAGCCTTTCCAAGCTTTCGGGTAAGGCCTACACGCTTGCCAATCTAACGTTTTCCTCGGTCGTGCTTGTCGTCGCGCTGGAATGGATCGCCCGCGGTTCGCTAGTTGATGTCGGCACCTTCCTCACCTCATCCGCCCGCCCCGGCATGACCACCATCGCCGCCGTGCTGCTGCTGCTCGTAGCGCTGGATTCCATCCTCGGCCGCCGTTACCTGTCGCTCATCGCCGTTGCGCCGCTTTGCGCGCTGACAGGGCTGATTTCCGCGCAGAAACAGACCTATCTCTCCGATCCGCTTTATCCCTCCGACCTGCTGTTCGGCCGGCAGATCCTCGAGCTTCTGCCCACCATGCTGAAAGCCCAGCCGCTGACGGCCGTGCTGGTCGGCCTTGGCCTTTGCGCCACGGTTGCGGCCCTTTCCACCCTGTGGCTGCTGGCGCGGCGTTATTCGCCCGGCTTGAGCTGGCGCGAACGCGCCGCAGGTCTTGTGCTGGCGCTGCCGCTTCTGGCCGGCCTCGCCTCGCTCATGGACTATTCGCATTATTCGTGGGTGCGCGATCGTCTCAACATCATCCCCATGATGTGGGATCAACAGGAGAATTACCGCCATAACGGTTTCCTGATGGCCTTTGCCTTCAATATTCCCATGGCCAACGTCTCGGCGCCGCAGGGTTACGGCGAAAACAGCATTGCGGACCTGACCTCGGAACCCGCCGCCTTTGCCGCCAACACGGGCGATTACCCTGATGTCATCATGTTGATGAGCGAATCGCTGTGGGATCCGACACGGCTTGAAAACGTGAAGCTCTCTGCCGATCCGATGCCCAACATCCGCGCCAAGCAGTCCGGCCACGTGTTCTCGCCGGAATTCGGCGGCATGACGGCGAATGTGGAATTCGAGGCACTGACCGGCTTTTCCAACGCCTTCCTGCCCTATGGCAGCATTCCTTACCAGCAATATATCCGCCGCCCGGTGCCCTCGCTTGCCAGCTTCTTCCGTGGCGAAGGGTATTCGGCCATCGCCATGCATCCGTTTCAGGAATGGTTCTGGAACCGCAAGGAAGTCTACAGGAATTTCGGCTTCGAGGAGTTCCGCTCGGAAGAGACATTGCCGCCCATGGAAAAGCGCGGCAACTTCGCCTCCGACGACGCGCTGATGGACCAGATCATGGTGGCCGCGGACGATGCGCGCAACCCGCTCTTCCTCTTCGCCGTCACCCTCCAGGGACACGGACCTTACGAGGCGGGCCGTTATGCCAGCGACACCATCGGCGTAGAGGGCGATCTTTCCGCTTCCGCATCGCAGGCGCTTGGTACCTATGCGCAGGGCGTGGCGGAGGCCGACGACGCCCTTCTGAAGCTGATGCGCTGGGCAAAAAAGCGCGAGCGCGAAACCATCATCGTGCTCTTCGGCGATCACCTGCCGCCCCTTGGCCAGACATTCGTGGAAAGCGGCTACATGCCGGGCATGGTAGCCAGCCGCCGCGCGCCGCTGGAAGTCATGAAAAAGGAACACGAGACGCCGCTTGTCGTCTGGTCCTCGAAGACGGGCGTGCGCAAGAATATCGGCACCATCAGCCCGGCGCTGCTGCCCTATCACGTACTGAAAACAGCCGGTTTCTCAGACCCCTTCTATACGGGGACCTTGGGTGAAGTGCAGGATGCGTTTTCCGTTGTCGACCGGCACATGCTCGTGGCGACGGATGGCAAGGCCCTGCCCGACTGGTCGATTTCACCCAATTCCATTCCGGACGTGGTGCGCAATTACCGCCTGCTGCAATTCGACATGATGTTCGGCGAGCAATATGGCCGAGAGCGCTTCTTCCCCGGCTTCAACTGGGTAAATGACGCCACGCCCTCCGTCTGATGGGTCTGGACGCCTAAACGGCATGGCAGCGGAAATCGTTTGAATTCCTTTGCCATGCGGGTTTATCTCGACAGGGCCTTACCGAACCATCAGCACCACGAGAAGCACCGTGTCAGACATCTCCGACTATATCGTTTCGCACTTCAAGCGCTCCTCCCGGGAAATCGGCGAGGTCGAGCGTCGTATTCTGGAACTGTCGCACCAGAAAAAGCTGGTCTCGACCGACACCAATGCGGAATTTTCCGCCGGGGCAAACCTGGGCGACAGGCTGGCCGACAGCATTGCAAGGGTTGGCGGCTCCTGGGGATTTATCCTCAGCTTCTGCTTTTTCCTGGTGTTCTGGGCAATCATCAACACCATCGTGCTGACGACGCGGGCCTTCGACCCCTACCCCTTCATCTTCCTCAATCTTCTGCTATCGATGCTCGCGGCCATTCAGGCGCCGATCATCATGATGTCGCAGAACCGGCAGGCCGCCCGCGACCGCTTCGAGGCCGCCAAGGATTATGAGGTGAACCTGAAAGCCGAGCTTGAGGTGCTGTCTCTGCACGAAAAGATCGACGTGAAGGTACTGGCCGAACTGGCAGCACTCAGGCAGGACCTCGCTGCCCTTCACCGCCATGTGACCCGGAAAGAAGACTGACGAAAAAGAACCGGCGCGCGAAAATCCATCCCCGCTTTTCCCCGCCCCGCCTTACCCTGTTATCTTGAATGCAGTCCTGCCGGGTAGACGCCAGACGTGGCGTAAACCGAAGGACGGTCCTGGTGGTGGGAACGGTGGCACGTTCATGGTGACAGGACCATTTCGCAAAAGGCCGTGCACTGCCTCTTGCGAAATACGGCTTTCTGGAATGCCCGGTCGCGCAAGCATCCGTCCACTCCAACCCCAATCAGAGCGTGACCGGGCACAACCCGTCTTAAACTACGAAAACCCGACGGCGAAGGCCGTGCCGGGCGCAAAGGCGCATCTTTGCGTCGCAAAACGACGAGCGGGCAAAACGGTTACGAATCCGTCAGATTATTGCGCTACAGATTGACGCAGGCGTTTGTTGCATTGCACTCTCGTGTGCAAGGCTGACAAGGGAATCACTTCCCCTGGTCAAAATGGCATCACGACCATTTCGCGGCAGCGCCATCCCGGATGCGACATCCGGTCATTGCAATACATTCTGTTCCGGGGTTTTCATGTACCAGTTCGATCTGATTGTTATCGGCAGCGGTCCGGCGGGAAGACGCGCCGCCATCCAGGCCGCCAAGCTCGAAAAGAGGGTTCTGGTCATCGAGAAGGGCAGCCGCGTCGGCGGCGTTTCGGTGCACACAGGTACCATCCCTTCCAAAACATTGCGCGAAACCGCGCTCAATCTCACCGGCTGGCGCGAACGCGGTTTTTACGGCCGCTCCTACCGCGTCAAGCAGGAGATCGACGCGGACGATCTGCGCCGCCGCCTGCTGATCACGCTCGACCACGAGGTCGAGGTGCTGGAACACCAGTTCGCCCGCAACCGCGTGCAGCACATTCGCGGCACGGCAAGCTTCGTCGATGCCAACACGGTGAAGGTGGTGAAGAACGACGGTGAAGTCATGAACGTCACCGGCGCTTCCATTCTGCTCGCCATCGGCACGCGGCCCTACCGGCCACCGCATATTCCCTTCGACGGCGCAGCAGTGCTCGACTCGGACGAGATACTCGAGATCAAGGAACTGCCGCGCTCCATGGTCGTTGTCGGCGCGGGCGTCATCGGCATCGAATATGCCACGATCTTCAGTGCGCTCGACACGCAGGTAACGGTGGTGGAACCGCGCGAAACCATGCTGGAATTCATCGACAAGGAAATCGTCGAGGACTTCACCTATCAGTTGCGCGACCGTAACATGAAGCTGATCTTCGGCCAGAAAGCGGAAAAGGTGGAGCGCGACGACAGCGGCAAGTGCCTCGTTTCGCTCAGCAACGGCCGCGTCCTTAAAGCCGAGACGGTGTTGTTCGCCGCCGGACGCGTCGGCGCAACCGATACGCTCAATCTTTCCGCCTGTGGGCTGGAAGCCGACAGCCGCGGCCGCCTGAAGGTCAATCCCGAGACCTTCCAGACAACAGTGCCGAACATTTACGCCGCCGGCGATATCATCGGTTTTCCGAGCCTCGCCTCCACCTCGATGGAACAGGGCCGTATCGCCGCCCGCCACGCGGTCGGTGCACCGGCCGGTGAACCGCCGCAGTTCTTCCCTTACGGCATCTATGCCGTTCCGGAAATCTCCACCTGCGGCCTGACGGAAGAAGAAGTCACCGAACGCCACATTCCCTATGAATGCGGCATCGCCCATTTCCGCGAAACCTCACGCGGCCATATCATGGGTCTCGACAGCGGGTTGCTGAAGATGATCTTCTCGCTGAAAACCCGCCGTCTGCTCGGCGTCCACATCGTCGGCGAAGGTGCCACCGAACTGGTGCATATCGGCCAGGCGGTGCTGAACCTGAAGGGTACGGTGGAATATTTTGTCGAGAACACCTTCAACTATCCCACGCTTGCCGAGGCCTACAAGATTGCCGGTCTCGACGCGTGGAACCGCATGGGTGAGCTGAAGAAGGATTGAGGCTGGCTGTTGCGGGTGGAGATCGTTTGCAATGTGCGCAAACCTCTCCTCCGTCATGCTCGGGCCTGTCCCGAGCCTCTGCAACGTCGCGATTTTATGCGACGTGATTAGATCCATGGGACTAGCCCAAGGATGACGCCGAATGCGGCGCAAGAACGTCTATCACCTTCTGCTCATCCATACGATAACCGGTGACGCCCCTCACCACCGAATACTATACCGCGCACTCACACCCGGCCGAAAATGATCCGCATATCCCTGATCGAGCGTTCCGCGCACTGTCAGGTGATCGCCGATCTTCTGCTCCACGGCCACGCCGCTGCTGAACTCGTTGAAGCTGTTGCGGCTTGCCCCCGTCAGCACGAAAGCCGTGCCGGTTTCCGAGCGGGAAAGGCGCAGCGACTGCGATACGTCCAGCCCGTTCCATTGCTGCGCCGTGCCGTCATAACGCACCGTGAAATTGCGGTTGGCCTCGATATCCAGTTCCGGCGTAACAATGCGTTTCTGTCGCGACGTCATGGAAACGCTGCTCGACCCCGTCAACGCGTTGAAGAGGACACCGACATCACGGGCAAGCGACACGCCGGGCAGCTGCTCCGCCAGCAGCGTGACATTGCCCCACAACCTTACTGGCGTATCCACCACCTGCCCCGTCCTGGAGGCATTCATGCCCATTTCCAGCCCCGCCCGGATCGGCGTCTCGACCGGCAGCTTCGCACCGATACGCGCCGTATAGGAACGATCGGAATTCTTGACCGGCTTCCAGATCAACTCCGGCTCATCGGCACGGGCGTTGGTGCCAATCGCGGCGAACAGAGAAAACAACAGGGCGAAGCCCGTTCGTGGCGACATATCTTGTCCCCTGGCAAATTAAGGGCGCACCGGGTGAACCCGGCAGGCACGGTAAAAGCTTAAGGCCAAAGGTTTTGGCAGCGATGACAGCCGCGCGTTGGCGGCCATGTTTCCTTGACGGCTGCACCGGCAGCCAAGGCAAATCATGCTGCGCAGGGTGCCAGATGAACGGGAGATGAACAAGAGCAGATGCAGCAAAAAATCATGCTGCACCGCATTGTGATCAAAACGAAGGTGACGGGAACCGCAGCGTGTTAATTTCCTGCCTTCGGAACATTGCAACGAGCCAGAATATCATCCACCACCACTCCCAAAGACCTCGATGAATCAATGGCAGATGCACCGACTGGAAGGTCTTCATTCGTTGCGTGGAGTTGCAGGACAAATTGTCTTTCGGCCAGATTGCCACCGAACTCATCCTCCGGCCTGGCAGCCAGCCGTCTTTGTAAGGTCGCTGCGTCGACATCCAGAACGAAGACCTCATCGAACAGATCTATAAAGCGTCGAAAATTTCTCGATCCGCCACAGAAGAAGGTGACGGCGTGCTCTTGATCAGCCACAAGCTGCCGAACTTTTTCGACATTCCAGATGTGATGTCGGTGACGGAAGGCGATTTTTGTGTCGTCGCCCTGAAACAGCGCGACATCCATGGGTTCGCCCGTTTCGGGGTCGCCTTTGTAAGCCAGTTCACGGTCGCCGTGAATCACATGAAGGCCGCGTTGCTGAAGTTCCGTTGCAACCGAGGTTTTACCAGCCCCGGAGATACCCTCAATCAAATAATTTCTTCTGCCCATCGCCGCGACTGCCCAAAGCCCTGTCATGCCTTCTGAAGATAATAGTCGAGAAAGACGTGAAGATGTCGGAGTGTCGAATTCTCCGGTTCATGTAATGCGGAATTGCGGTAGCTTGACGACTCAACGTTTTCCCACTGATAGTGACAAAAAGGCGAAGCCTGCGCCTAACCTCCCAGACCTTCCCCAGCATGGTCTTGAACGGAGGCAAAGGGACTGTCGTTGTCTCAGGCTACTGTCTTGGTCCGATCGTTTCGGGCGGGTTGCTGGGGAATCGCGTCCGGGACGTGAAAGGCCTGATCATGACGCAAAATAATAATTTCAAACGCCGCGTAAGAGCTCGTGCAGCGAAAACCGGCGAGTCCTATACGGCGGCGCTCAAGCATATCCGCCGAACTCCCGACATGCCAGTTAGCCCTTCTTTACGAATGGCTGTCGCGCAAACGTCGCTGGTCGACGACCCTCGTATGGTTTCGGCACTGAAAGCAGCCGGGCAAGAAATGCGTCGCCTCATGTGCGATGCCCATAAGGCCGGCGCCCGTCTCATCCATTTTCCGGAAGGGGCAACGTGCTGGCCCAATAAACGCATCATGTCCGAAACTGGGCCGAGAGAAATCGGGCCTTCCGACTGGACGCGCTTTGAATGGGAAACTCTGCGCAGAGAACTGGAAGCGACCAGAAAACTGGCGCGAAGGCTGAAGCTTTGGACGATTCTCGGTTCCGTCCATCAGCTTACTCCGCCACATCGACCGTATAACAGCCTGTACGTCATCTCCGATCGCGGGAAGCTTATAACTCGCTACGATGAGCGCCTGCTGTCGAACACCAAAATCTCGTTCATGTACTCGCCGGGAACTGTACCGGTGACGTTTGAAATCGATGGCTTCCGTTTTGGTTGCGCGCTCGGCATGGAGGCGCACTACCCAGAAATATTCATGGAATACGAGAAGCTGAACGTCGATTGCGTGCTGTTTTCCACCGCAGGTGATGGCCCGTCCAATGCCCCGGCATTTGCAGCCGAAATATTGGGGCATGCGGTGAGCAACACCTATTGGGCCAGCTATTCCACCTTGGCGGCTCAGAGTACAGCTGCTCCCTCGGGAATCGCCGCACCGGATGGCCGTTGGGTGGCGCAATGCCCGATGAACGGTTTACCGGCTATCGCAATAGCAGACATTGCTATCGATCGTGAAAATCCCGCACGACCATGGCGGCGAAAAGCCCGCAGCGATCTATATGCGCCTCATCAGGTGAATAATGATCCCAGAAGCGATAGCCGGGAGCAATTTTAACAGGCGAGATCGGTCAGCGGCGCGGTTTGGGTCCGCTGGCCACCGCCCAAGGCGGATGGACCGCATCGCCAGACGAAACAAAAAAGGCCGCAGCTTTCGCCACGGCCCTTCCATTCATTCAGCTTTCGCCCGCCAAGATTATTCGGCGTCGGCCTCAGTGGCCTTCTTCTTGGCCGGAGCCTTCTTCTTCGGAGCGGCTTCTTCGCCTTCAGCGGCGTCGTCAGCCTTGGCAGCAGCCTTTTTCTTGGCAGGCGCCTTCTTCTTGGTTTCCGTTGCTTCTTCGCCGTCGTCAGCCAGAAGCTCTTCCTTGGAAACGGTCTTGTCCGTTACCGAGATTTCCGTGAGCAGCTTGTCGATGACCTTTTCTTCGAAGATCGGAGCGCGCAGCGAAGCGGAAGCGCCGGGGGTGTTGCGGAAGAAATCGAGGATTTCTTTCTGCTGGCCGGGGAACTGCTGCAGCTGCTGGAACAGCGCGCGCTGCATTTCTTCTTCGGTCACTTCTACGCCAGCCTTTTCGCCGATTTCGGAGAGAACGAGGCCGAGACGAACGCGGCGTTCAGCGAGCTTGCGATATTCTTCGCGGGCTTCTTCTTCCGTGGTGTCTTCGTCAGCAAATGTCTTGCCGGACTGGGCAAGATCGGTGTTGATCTGGCGCCAGATGTTGTCGAATTCGGCATCGACGAGGCCAGCCGGCGTGTCGAACTTGTACATTTCGTCGAGCTGGTCGAGAATCTGACGCTTGACCTTCTGGCGGGTTACGTTGCCGTACTGGCTTTCGATCTGGCCGCGAACGATTTCCTTCAGCTTTTCAGCCGATTCGAGACCGAGCTTTTCCGCCAGTTCGTCGTTGATTTCAACAGCAGCGGCAGCAGCAACTTCCTTGACGGTGATGTCGAAGTTGGCTTCCTTGCCTGCAAGGTTCGCAGCCGGGTAGTCAGCCGGGAAAGTCACGGTGATGGTCTTTTCGTCGCCGGCCTTGACGCCAACGAGCTGGTCTTCGAAGCCGGGGATAAAGCGGCCAGAACCGAGAACCAGTTCAGCGTCTTCAGCAGCGCCGCCATCGAAGGCTTCGCCATCAACCTTGCCGAGATAGTTCATGGTGACGCGGTCGCCTTCGGCGGCCTTGCCCTTTTTGGCTTCAAAGGTACGGGCGCTCTCAGCGATCTTGAGGATCTGCTCGTTGATTTCGTCTTCGGAGACTTCAACAACTTCGCGGGTAACCTTGATGCCGTCATTGGCCTTCAGTTCGATGGCCGGAATGATTTCGTAGGCAACGGTGAATTCGAAATCGGTTTCAGCCGAAAGGATCTTTTCGGCTTCCTGCTCGTCTTCGGTCATGGAGATGGCCGGCTGCGTTGCAGACTTCTCACCGCGGCTGGAAAGGATTTCGGAAGGCTTTTCACGAACCAGCTCGTTGACGAGGTCGGCCATGATGGACTTGCCATACATCTTCTTCAGATGGCCCATCGGCACCTTGCCGGGACGGAAACCGTTGATGCGAACCTTGTCCTTGGCGTCAACCAGGCGCTCGTCCAGACGGGCCTTCATGTCGGCAGCCGGGATAACGACCTTGAGTTCGCGCTTCAGGCCTTCAGCCAGCGTTTCGATAACCTGCATTTTCTCAAACCTTCACATCATGGCGGCGGTGCTCAGACAGCCGTTGGTTTACTTTCGAGCACTGCGCCGGAAACGTCGTTCCCCGGCCGTGGCTTCCATTATTTCTTTACACAAGCGCCTGCCGGACAAAATTGCGCTCGCGCCGGAGACAAGGGCGCGAAGGGGATGATGAACCCCAAAGCTCCCTGCATCACTAAGGATGCACTCTGGCACAAGCGTGGCACAGCCATGCTTTACTTGTGGTGCGGGTAGAGAGACTCGAACTCCCACGCCGAAGCGTTGGTACCTAAAACCAATGCGTCTACCAATTCCGCCATACCCGCACGTTGGGCGGCGGTATGTCACAATGTTCTGGAAGGGTCAAGCACGCCTTATCGCCGCGTCCCGTTTCGCCCGGACTTTTCTTGGGTCCCCGCCCCAGCCGCAAAAGCCGGCCGGTACATTCTTGCCGTTTCGTGCCCGCATGAAAGGGAACGGCGCGCCCGCAGACGATGACACGAGGGGCCGCAAAACTGCGCGCGCCGTCTCCCTCTTTCCCGTCCGGCTTCACATGTTCCGACAGGAAAAACGCGCAACATTTATGCGGCTACATGACATTATATATAGGACATGCCGCCCGTCATTTTACGAGAACGCGCGCCTCCAGCCGAATCCCTTATACGAACGACCTTTGCATCTCCACCCTTGCCTCTGCCCTGCCCGACCCCTGGTATTCAGCCGGACCGCACGGCTTGGCAGCGACAGATGCCGCCAAGTTCACTAAAAGCACACAAATTGGTCACAAATTATGCAGTAGCCGCCGCAATTGGGGTCGTTTACCGGCTTGCTTTGCGTTCCATGCATAGGTGGCATCTTGCTTTGTCTGTTTTTGTTTTTATTAAACCGATTATATTCATGGTCATACAGAGATCGAGTTCAGCCCCGAGCCTAATCCTCCCAAGACGGGCCGGAAACGCTGGACAGCACGAAGAGGAAGATGACAATGAACATTACACGCTCGCTCACCAACTGGCGCAAGTATCGTCAGACCGTAACCGAACTAGGCCGCATGACCGACCGCGAACTGAATGACCTCGGCATTGGCCGTCAGGACATCCGTCGCGTCGCACGCACCGCCGTCGGCATCTAATACGCTTCGCCGCTTGAAGCGGCGGATGCGAGACGCCCCTCCCAAAAGGCCAGAGGCTCCCACCTCCGGCCTTTTTTTCGTTCTGGCACCCTCTCGGGATCGAGCCGCGCCGCCCCACCGGCATGTGCGCGTGACAAACAGATGAAAAATGCATCGATTAGGCGGCTGCATCCGGCATATCTGGAGAGCCCGAACGCCCTTCAAGCACCGCTGAGGGGAGCAAAAAGCCGGTCTATCACCGCCAATGGCCGCAAACCCCTTCAAAACCGCCCGAAAGACAGGCATTTCCGCTCATATTTTGCTCATACGGTAGTCAAAGCCGCAAATTTAGCCGACATAGTGCACAAATGCATGGCAGTCGCCTAAATTCTGCACTGCACAACATGGCTCAATGTCTATATATAAAACCTCAACAGCCGAGAGCACAGAAACACTGAGCCGGCCGACGAAATCAAAGAAAGATTGAGGAAACGATCATGAACCCTATCCGCATCGCAAAGAACTGGATCTCCTACCGTCGCACGATCAACGAACTTGGCAGCCTGTCCAACCAGGCCCTGAGCGACATCGGCCTGACACGTTACGACATCCGTAACGTAGCTTCCCGTTCGTTCCGCTAAGGCGTAAAAGATCGTCCCGCTGCCCGACCTCCAGGGCGCGACGATTGAGCGACAGGTAAAAGAAAGCGGCGCCTCTGGCGCCGTTTTTGATTCTGGCGGTATTCGCCGGAGATTTTTGGCTTACAAGCATAGAGACCACATTCCCTCCGCCCCAATCGTGCCACCCGCAAAAACATTTGGCTGTCGCAGCCATGCATGGTAGTGCATCGCCCTGAAAAACGCGTCCTTCGGGACCCGCGCGGAACAATCACTCGAAAGACAGCCGCCGGAGGGGAGCTTTTGCCCCCACGCGGCCTATGGGCGCCAGCATGCAAGACAAGACCTATTCTCCCATTCACGTCGTGGGCGGCGGACTGGCCGGTTCGGAAGCCGCCTGGCAGATCGGTGAAAGCGGCGTTCCAGTCATCCTGCACGAAATGCGCGGCGTGCGCGGCACGGAAGCGCACAAGGGCGATACTCTGGCGGAACTGGTCTGTTCCAACTCCTTCCGCTCCGACGATGCGACCGCCAATGCAGTGGGCGTCATCCACGCGGAAATGCGGCTTGCCGGCTCGTTGATCATGGCCTGCGCCGACAGGCATCAGGTACCTGCCGGCGGCGCGCTTGCCGTCGATCGCGACGGATTTTCTCAGGCCGTAACAGACCGGCTCGAAAGTCACCCACTGGTGACGATCCTGCGCGAAGAGGTTTCCGGCCTGCCGCCGAAGGAATGGGGCAGCAGCATCATCGCCACCGGCCCGCTCACCTCGCCGGATCTGGCGGCGGCGGTTCAGGCCGAGACGGGTGAGGATGCCCTGGCATTCTTTGACGCCATTGCCCCCATTGTGCACCGCGACAGCATCAACATGGATATCTGCTGGTACCAGTCGCGTTACGACAAGGTTGGCCCCGGCGGCACGGGCAAGGACTACATCAACTGCCCGATGAACGAGGAGCAATACAACGCCTTCATCGACGCGCTGATCGCCGGCGACACGGTGGGTTTCAAGGAATGGGAAGGCACACCCTATTTCGACGGCTGCCTGCCAATCGAGATCATGGCTGAACGCGGCCGCCAGACGCTGCGCCACGGCCCTATGAAACCGATGGGCCTGACCAACGCCCACAACCCCACCGTCAAGGCCTATGCCGTGGTCCAGCTTCGCCAGGACAATGCGCTCGGCACGCTTTACAACATGGTGGGTTTCCAGACCAAACTGAAATACGGCGCGCAGGCGGATGTATTTCGCATGATCCCGGGTCTCGAAAATGCGGAATTCGCCCGTTTGGGCGGCCTGCACCGCAACACCTATATCGATTCCCCCATCCTGCTCGATCCATCGCTGAAGCTGAAATCCCGGCCTGACCTGCGTTTTGCAGGCCAGATCACCGGCTGCGAAGGGTATGTGGAAAGCGCCTCCGTCGGACTTCTGGCCGGCCGTTTCGCTGCCGCCGAACGGAAAGGCGAGACCCCGAGCCTGCCGCCCGCAACGACAGCCCTCGGCTCACTTCTCAACCACATCACCGGCGGGCATCTTTCCTCGAATGATGAGCCGGGCAAACGTTCCTTCCAGCCGATGAACATCAATTTCGGCCTCTTCCCGGAACTGGAGCCAGGCTCCATCGTCAAGCCGGAAGGCGTGAAACGTTTTCGCGGCAAGGACAAGACAATCATGAAACGCCAGCTCGTTGCAGCGCGGGCGTTGAGGGATTGTGCGACGTGGTTGAACGGGGGCGAGGTCATCCTAGAAACCGTCACCGATCATTATCGCTGAAACGCCACGGCATTGGCTAGGGTGAAGCCCCTGACCAATGCCGTCAGCGAACATTCCAGAAAAGCCAGTCCGACTTTTCCTTCTGATATTTGTAGTGTCGGGAGAAATACGGGTTTACCGCCGTCACGTATTCGAACTCGATATCCGTATTGCCCAGCAAAGAAATGAGCGGGCGGTATTTGTAACGCCCCGAAATTACGATTACCGCTTCTTCGGTCTTGAAGTTTCCTTGCGTCAATATCTTGTCCCACTTCACGTTTTCGGCGTTGCCAAAAAAATTGTATGGGGCGAACTCGGTCACGGCGACCCCACCCACAAGCTTGGCGCTTCTGAGCGTCAGATCAAGCTTTTCAGATTCGAGCGGGCGCCCGGCAGCCATGACAAAGGATTTGACGCCAGTCCTGACGCGCTCCTCAAATTCCGGGAATCGGGCCGACCAACGGGCCGTATTGTCCACTACTGTTACGAAACGGTCATAGCTCATCCAGCCACGCCCGATTTCGATCACCATCGCCAGTACTAGAATGAGCAAAGGCATCAATAGCGCTAATTCCAACGCGGCAACGCCAGAGCGCGAACTTATCAGCGAGATGGATAGATATTTCAATCTCTTACCAATCATTCCGTCACCCGAACTGCGGTGATCGCCAGAGAGAGATTTTGCAATTGCGGCTTGCCCCCGGAACTGGGAACGAGCAGATGGGTGGTGGGAAGAATGAATTTCCAGTCATACCCCAGCGCCAGAAGATATTGCCCGGCGGCCTTGCTTGGCGCCTCGAATTTGTTCTCGACCGGAAATGTCACCGGTGTAGTAGCAAGGTTGGCATCAGCAATGGCAATGAGCGATATTTTCAGGTCATCTTCAGTTGTCGCGAGCAGGAAATTCGAGGCAATAACCTGCCTGAACTCCGCCGCGGTAACGGACGTTCGGCCAGCCGCCGCCTTGCGCAGATATTCAGTCCCGGCAGTGGCCGCCGTCGACATATTGAGGCTGAAGAAAAGCACGAGACTAACTTCGATGATACCGAAGATCAGCAGGAGATAGACCGGCAAAAGCAAACCGAACTCTACGGCGGTAGCCGCACGGATATCCGTGGCAAGCGACCGGATGAGACTGGGGAAGTCACAATGCGATATCTTAAAACGAGTCAAGATAAGTGACCTCGAATGCCGTTATGATGCCACCCAGACTGTCGCTCGTTCCAGCGGCGGCGATCGACAGCTTGTACAGCGAATAAGTATCGACAGTGACCTCGTAGCTTCGGCGCTCCCATCGAATTTCATTCGCCTTCTGGCTCATCTGGATAATTTTTTTCTCTACACCCATTTGGGGCCGCAACACCTGCAGCGAAATATCGATGTCGTTCGAGCCTTCGTAATTTTGGTTTCGCCCGTTGTACCAGACCGAGATTTCGTATTTGCCGGGATGCATTTCCACATATTTGAAGATCGAACTGTTGGCGTCGCGTCTTTTTTGCCCTTCCCAGTGACTGTCAAGTTCGACAGCGTAGCGGGTTGGCGGTATTCGCTCATTTTGGCCGTTGCGCATCGAGGGCGTGTTGTTCTTCTCTTCTGTAGTACACTGCTGCTCCTGCTCGGAATTCAAGGCGTCCTTGCCATCCGTTTGCGCCTTGCTGCCGTTTTTCGAATCGTTGTTTTCTTTGGGAAGAGTAGCCTGTGACTTTGGGGTGCATGTCATCCCGGCGCTTGTCTCTTTCTCCTTTTCCTGATCCCCGTAGCCCTGCCAGCCATGGTTCTTCCGGCAATCCGCATTGCTCCAATCCTGAAGTTCTATGCCCGGCCCCGTACCGCCATCCCATCCCAGTTCGGCATAGGTATAAACACCCCAGCAACCGTTGGGTGTTTTGGCGGTTCTGCCGTTTTTCAGCATACGTTCCGTGCCGTTCAGCGTCTTTTCGAAGGTGTTGTTGACAACGACCTCACCGTCATGTGGATAAGGCGGTATACCGCCACAACGATACGACAGCTGATAGTCCAGTTTTTTCACCCCGAACATGCCACTGAACACGGTTTTGTAGCTGAACTTTGCGTCTATATCCGTCGTCAGCCAGTCGATTTTAACATCGCGACTGACCACATTCTGTTTGGTGGAACGGATCAGTGCGTCGAACGTGTCGAGCACGTTTTTACGGCGCACCTCATCCAGGGGTACGTTCGTGCGCGTCGGTTTTGTCGAACGCTCACAGGCCTGTGCAACCACCCGCTTCGACTGGCTATAATAGGCCAACGCCCGGCCGCCTTCGAAAAGAAACCCGAAAAAAAGCAGGAAAACCGGCAACAGCAACGCCGTCATAATGGCGAAACTGGCCCTCCGGTCGTGCAAAAACGCCCCGAAAATCTCCGCCAGACCGTCCAGTTTTGTCTTAAAATTCAACATTTGAAAATGCCGCTTCATGAAATTGGCTATCACCCGCCTTAAAATAAATCACCCAGTTTCCCTCCACGCCTCCGGACAGACACAACGCCACAGCCGGAGGGAATATTGGGGCGGCAGCAAACAAACTCAGCAAAGGCTGATGCACCGCGATCATGGCGGCACGCGGCAAATGAGCCGAGCCACTTGCAAGCAAAAGATGCAAAAACTAATAACAGCCGCCGAAATACAGCGCCGACTGCGGGTTATGCTCCATTCGAAATTCTATAGTGTGGTATAAACACCAAATTTGTAAATTAATAGTCACCTTTATTCCGAAAAATATATGTAAAAACATACACTTAAATCACGTATTCATAATTTAGAATAGCTGAAGTAAACCATATAAAGACAACGCGAAACATTGCCCTGATGGCAGGCCCGCGACGGTGCGCAAATTCCTCACAGGTGTGACGGGCATTGCCGTCTTTTGAATACGGCAAGACGGATTTGTACCTTGCCCCTGCCGCCAAGCTCGGGCAAAACAGCCCTATCCAATCACGAGACCATGCCAGGAGATAGAATATGGACGTTCGCGCCGCAGTTGCCATTCAGGCAGGAAAACCGCTTGAGGTCATGACCGTTCAACTCGAAGGTCCCCGCGCTGGCGAAGTGCTGGTCGAGGTCAAGGCGACAGGTATCTGCCACACCGATGATTTCACCCTCTCCGGTGCCGATCCCGAAGGTCTGTTTCCGGCCATCCTTGGCCATGAGGGTGCAGGCATCGTCGTTGATGTCGGTCCCGGCGTCACCTCGGTCAAGAAGGGCGATCATGTCATCCCGCTCTACACGCCGGAATGCCGCGAGTGCTATTCCTGCACATCGCGCAAGACCAATCTCTGCACCTCCATCCGCGCCACCCAGGGCCAGGGCGTGATGCCTGACGGCACCTCGCGCTTCTCGATCGGCAAGGACAAAATCCACCACTATATGGGCTGCTCGACCTTCTCGAACTTCACCGTCCTGCCCGAGATCGCTCTTGCCAAGATCAATCCCGATGCGCCCTTCGACAAGGTCTGCTACATCGGCTGTGGCGTGACGACCGGCATCGGCGCCGTCATCAACACCGCCAAGGTGGAGATCGGCTCGACGGCAATCGTCTTCGGTCTCGGCGGCATTGGTCTCAACGTTCTGCAAGGCCTGCGTCTTGCCGGCGCTGACATGATCATCGGTGTCGATATCAACAATGACCGCAAGGCCTGGGGCGAGAAGTTCGGCATGACCCACTTCGTCAACCCGAAGGAAGTGGGCGACGACATCGTGCCCTATCTCGTCAACATGACGAAGCGCAATGGCGACCTGATCGGCGGCGCGGATTATACGTTCGACTGCACGGGCAATACCAAGGTCATGCGCCAGGCGCTGGAATCTTCGCATCGCGGCTGGGGCAAGTCTGTCATCATCGGCGTTGCCGGTGCGGGCCAGGAAATCTCCACGCGTCCGTTCCAGCTGGTCACCGGCCGCAACTGGATGGGCACGGCCTTCGGCGGCGCGCGTGGCCGCACCGACGTGCCGAAGATCGTCGACTGGTACATGGAAGGCAAGATCCAGATCGATCCGATGATCACCCACACGATGCCGCTCGAAGACATCAACAAGGGCTTTGACCTGATGCACAAGGGCGAGAGCATCCGCGGCGTCGTAATCTATTGATCGGCTGACAAAATGGCAGGCGCGCACCGCGCGTCTGCCATATGAATTGACCGACCTTTCCGCTTACAGCCGTGCCGATTAACGGGACGGTAAATCTATCGTCGTATGCCGATATTGCGCGGTGGAGTTGAAAAATCCCTCCCTGCCCGAAACGACGCGAGATAGCGGGAGCGACCTCTGAGAACCGTACCGATCGACAACGGAAACCGCGTCGCTGCCGTTGCACTTCTGACGAAAGGTTTTCCGGAAAAGAGCGAGGCTTTCTGGGCGCTCGGCGTGTCCCTTATAAGCGACCATCATCAGCGGCAGGATCTCGGCACCATCGGGCAATTGCTGATGAAGGGCGACGATGCCGTTGGCGTTCTTCTGACGATCCGAAGCCGCTTGGCCGAGACCGGCAGGACAGTCGTCAACCTGTCCAGCTGGTATGTCGAACCTTCCAGCCGCTGGTTTGCACCGCGTATGCTGCAAATGGCGACATCCTCCGAAGAAGACATCTTCACCGATCTCACCCCGTCTCCAGAAGCCTGCAAGCTGAACGAGAGACTGGGGTTCACAACGATAACGAATTGCACGCTTTTTTATCCCCTGCCTTTAAAGGCATTCGGCCCGGCCAGGGCGCGGCTGCGCCCGCTTGCCGAAGTGCCGCAGGGCACGCTGTCTGCCGCCACGCGCGACATGCTGGAAGATCATGCGCGTTTCGGCTGCATCGTGGCAGTCATGGAGGCGGATGGAAGCCATTATCCGCTGGTGTTTTTAAAAACCATAACCAAAAGGCTGCCCTCCGCCCGCCTCATCTATTGCGAGGACAGGCAAGTCGCCCAGAGGCACATTTCGGCAATTGCCCGCCATCTTCTTGGCAAAGGCCGGCTTGCATTGACCATGGCAGCTTCCGATGAGAAGCGAGACGCCGGCGGATTTGCCATACTCAAATCCTCGCCAATACAAGTAAAGGGAGCATGGAACCCACGGTTTATTAACGAAACATATTCAGAATTGGTGTTATTGCCACCCTGGGTATTGGGACGCTCTTAAAAGACGCGCGCTTAAACCTTGCCTGAAAAGAAGAAAATGCGCTTCGGCCGAGACTAGTCCCGACTGCGCGAACGAGCGGAGAATAAGCATGCTTTCAGCGAAACCCAGGGAAGTCGATGTCTCCGAGACCATCTATTCCTACCTCTCGCAGCGTTTCCCGGCTCATGCACCGTTTTCCGCAGATACGCAATTGCTCGAAGGCGGCGTGATCGATTCGCTCGGTTTTCTCGAACTGATGATCTTTCTCGGCGAAGGTTTCGGCATCGTTCTCAATGATGAACATTTCACCCCGGAAAATCTCAGCACGCCGGCCGATCTGATTGCCTTCGTCACGCAGGAACGGCGCAGATGACAACCCACATCCTGCTGCACCACCTGCTCACCGCGCGGGCGGAAAGCGGCGATGAGGCGCTTGTCTACAAAGAAAAATCACTGAGCTATCGCGAATTTTCCGAAGCGGCCGCACGTTGTGCGGCGGCATTGCAGGAGGCCGGAACGGAGCGCGGCGACCGTGTCGTCATCTTCCTGCCGCGCGGCATCGAGGAATGCTGGTCGATCTTCGGCGTGAGCATGGCTTCCTGCGTCTTCGTGCCGGTCAACGCGCTTTTGAAGGCGCAGCAAATCCGCCATATCGTCGCGGATTGCGGCGCAAAAATCGTTATCAGCAGTGCTACGATGATGGATGAGCTGAACGCGGCTGTGGAAGACCTGCCCGAGGTCACTGTACTGCTGGCGGAACAAATCGACCGCCGCCCGCCCGTGCCTGCCAAAGTCTCCCCATCAATTGGCGAGGACCTTGCAGCAATCCTCTACACATCCGGCTCCACCGGCTCGCCCAAGGGCGTGATGCTGTCGCACCGTAATCTTCTGGCCGGAGCGCGCATCGTGCGCACCTATCTGGAGATCACCGGAAAAGACCGCCTTCTCTCCATTTTGCCCTTCAGTTTCGATTACGGCCTGAACCAGTTGCTGACGGCGGTTGAACAGGGTGCGACCACTGTTATCTCCACCTTCAGGCTCGGCGACGACATTGTCAGGGACTTGCGCGACCATGCCATCACCGGGCTTGCCGGCGTACCAACTGTCTGGGCGATCCTGACGAGGGCCGCGCCGTTGCTGGCGAAAACGCCGCTGCCGCAGTTGCGATACATCACCAACTCCGGCGGACGCGTGCCGCAGGAAACCGTGAGGGCGTTGCGCGAAAAGCTGCCGGGAACGAAAATCTATCTGATGTATGGCCTGACCGAGGCCTTCCGCTCCACCTTCCTGCCGCCTGATGAAATCGACCGCCGCCCGACTTCCATCGGCAAGGCAATCCCGGAATGTGAAATCTTCATCGTCACCGCCGAGGGACAGAGGGCAAAACCGGGTGAGCCCGGCATTCTCGTCCATCGCGGCCCGACCGTGTCGCTGGGTTACTGGAACCGGCCGGAAGATACCGCCAAGGTGCTGCGCCCTCACCCTTTCATTCCGGCTGCACGCGGCGGCGAGACCGTGTGTTATTCCGGCGATCTGGCGGTGGAAGACGAGGACGGCTTTTTCAGTTTCGTTGCCCGCAACGATGCGATGATCAAATCGTCAGGCTATCGCATCAGCCCGACCGAGGTGGAGGAAAGCCTGATGTCGACTGGCCTTTTCCAGCAGGTCGCCGTCATCGGCCTGCCGGACCCCTTTGCAGGCGAGAAGGTGCATGCCGTGGCAACCGCCGCCAACGAAAATATCGATGTTTCCGCAGCTCTCAAAAAAGCCGCCGAAATGCTTGCCCCCTTCATGATTCCGCGCGCCATCGAACTGGTCGACCGGCTTCCGGTGACGGCCAATGGCAAGGTGGATTACCGCGCGCTGGTGCGCGAACGGACGGACAATGGCGCCCACGGATAAACCCCAAAGCCACGGCCCTGCCCTTGCCGCCGCGCAATTCGCAGTCGACGAAAACGATCTCGTCATCGGCGGCCTTGCCGTGCGCGATATCGTCGCTGAGACCGGAACGCCGTGCTTCCTCTATGACGCGAGCGCCATGCGCCGCGCCTATCGCGATCTCGCAACCGCGCTCAGTGGTTTTGCCAATATCTTTTATTCGGTGAAAGCCAATCCCCTGCCCGCCATCATCTCGCTTTTCCGCGAAGAAGGCGCTGGCGCGGAAATCGCCTCTGTCGGTGAATATCGCGCCGCCATCAAGGCGGGCATACCGCCGGAAAAGATCATCTTCGCCGGCCCCGGCAAGCGTCAGGCCGAATTGCTTGAGGTGATCGAGGGCGGTATCGGCGAAATCCATATCGAGAGCGCCGAGGAAATTGCCCGTATCGAAGCCATCGGCAAACCGGTCAAGGCTTCGATCCGCATCAATCCGGTGCCGGATGCGCAGGCAGGCGCCATGCGCATGGGTGGCAAGGCCACCGCCTTCGGTTTCGACGAGGAAGAACTCGAAAACGTCCTGCCGCTGTTCAGGGACATCAGGCATATCAATCTCGTCGGTGTCCATATTTACGGCGGCACGCAAATCCTCGATGCCGACATGCTTGTCTCCCAATGGAGACACTCCATTTTGCTTGCCGCACGCATGGCCGAAATGCTCGGCAGGCCACTTGAAACCATCGATCTCGGCGGCGGCCTCGGCATCCCCTATTTCGCCGGGGAAACGCCGCTCGATCTTGCAGCGGTCAGTGCCGCCATTCCCGATCTCAAGGCCTTGATGCATGCGCATCCGCTGATTGCGAATGCTCACATCATCGTCGAACCCGGCCGCTTCCTCGCCGGTCCCGGCGGCATCTATGTGGCGGAAGTCAATTCGGTAAAGACCTCGCGCGGCACCACCTTCGTGGTAACGGATGGTGGCATGCATCACCATCTGGCAGCCTCCGGCAATCTCGGCCAGATCGTCAAGCGCAACTACCCCATCGTCGCACCGGCCATGATGCAGGCAGACAATGAGGAAACGGCAACCATCGTCGGCCCGCTCTGCACACCACTCGACACGCTGGCCCGCAATGCGGCCCTGCCGAAGCTGAAGGCTGGTGATCTCCTGGCAATCCTGCAATCGGGCGCCTATGGCGTCACCGCCAGCCCTTCGGGTTTTCTCAGCCATCCGGTGGCGAAGGAAGTGCTGGTGGAGAATGGTGCGTTTAAGGTGATAGGGCGCTGAGGACGTTTGGCAGCGAAAACCGTAGCCGGTTTTCTTACGGACGCATATCCGCCTGCTGACATTGGAGCTTCCTCCAACCTCCCTCATTCCTGTGCTTGTCACAGGAAAGGAGATCACCCCCGTAACAGCCTGTCCCCAACCGCAAACTTGGATTTCAGCAGACACTCATCATATTCCGCCTCGGCATCCGAATCGAAAACGATGCCGCCGCCGACATTGAAGATCGCGCGGCCGCCATCGAACAGGGTCAGCGTGCGGATCGCCACCGAAAAACGCATTTCTCCATTCGGAGACATGAAACCGATAGCACCGCAATAGGCGTCGCGCGGCATCTGTTCCAGTTCGCGCAGGATCTTCATCGCCCACAATTTCGGCGCGCCGGTCACCGAACCGCAGGGAAAAAGCGCCGCGAAAATATCCTCCACCGTCACATCAGGCAAAAGCTTCGCGCGCACATGGCTGACCATCTGGTGCACGGTGGGATAGGTCTCGATATCGAACAGTCGCGGCACATGGAGGCTGCCGACCTCGGTGATGCGGGAAATATCGTTGCGCAGGAGATCGACGATCATGCGGTTTTCGGCAAGCGTCTTTTCATCCTCAAGCATCGCCGCGATGATCGCCCGGTCCTCTTGCGCATTCGCACCGCGCGGCGTCGTTCCCTTCATCGGATGGGTTTCGATGAAACCTTCCCCGTCAACTGAGAAAAACAGTTCCGGTGAGCGCGACAGGATCACCGGTCCACCGAGATCGACCAGCGCGCCATATTTAACCGGCTGGCGCTCAACCAATGACCAGAAAGCCGTGAGCGGATCGCCGCTCCAGCGAGCATGAACGGGCATCGTCAGATTACCCTGATAACAGTCGCCGCGACGCAGATGCCCGTGCAGCCGCTCGAAGCGCTGGCAATAGTCTTCAAGGCTCCATGCGGGCGCGGGATCGGCCAGGAACGCATCGGCATCCGGCAGACTTTCGGGCCGCGCAAATCGCCCCTCATCCGGTTGTGGGCCGGAAAAGACGCCGAAGCGAAGGAACGGCACGTTGCGAGGCTCGGCAGCAAAGTCCGCAAGTTTCGGCTCGAACAGGAAACCCGCCTCGTAGGACATATAGCCGGCAAGGTATTTCCCGGCGCGGCGCAGCTGCTCCATGCGTTTCAGCGCCGCGAAAAACGCCTCTGGCTCATCCGCGACGATGATCTCCTCCGGCTCGGTGAAGGCTGTCACCGTGCCGGTCGTGTCATCCCGGAAAAGAACGTAAGGCGCATGTGCCAAGGAAAGCGTCCGAACAGGAGAAAGGGTCGGGAAAAATCAGATCGGGTCTATGTCGCCCCGCGCCCACATCTCTATGGTTTCCGCATAAAAATCGGCGAAACGGCCTTCCTCGATCGACTTGCGGATACCCTGCATCAGCTCCTGATAATAGGCAAGATTGTGCCAGGAGAGCAGCATACCGCCCAGCGCCTCGTTGGAGCGCGTAAGATGATGCAGATAGGCGCGGGAGTAATCACGCGAGGCCGGGCAGTTTGACTGCTCATCGAGCGGCCGCATATCCTCCGCATGGCGGGCATTGCGGATATTGACCCTGCCGCGACGGGTGAAGGCAAGCCCGTGACGACCGGAACGGGTCGGCATCACGCAGTCGAACATGTCGATGCCGCGCGCCACCGATTTCAGAATATCGTCAGGCGTACCGACGCCCATCAGGTAACGCGGCCTTTCGGTGGGCAGCACCGGCAGCGTGATGTCGAGCATGCCCAACATCACATCCTGCGGCTCACCGACGGCAAGGCCGCCGACAGCGTAACCCTTGAGATCAAGCTGCTTCAGCCCTTCGGCGGAGCGAATGCGCAGATCCGGCTGGTCGCCGCCCTGCACAATGCCGAACAAGGCCTTGCCGGGCTGTTCACCGAAGGCGACGCGGCAACGCTCCGCCCAGCGCAGCGACATTTCCATGGCGCGCTCGATTTCCTTGCGCTCGGCCGGCAGCGCGATGCATTCATCGAGCTGCATCTGGATGTCCGAATCAAGCATGCCCTGAATTTCGATCGAGCGTTCCGGCGACATATGGTGCAGCGAACCGTCCACATGGCTCTTGAAGGTCACACCCTTCTCGTCCAGCTTGCGCAGGCCTGAAAGCGACATGACCTGGAAGCCACCGCTGTCGGTGAGGATCGGATGCGGCCAGCGGATAAGCTCATGCAACCCGCCAAGCCTTGCCACGCGCTCCGGGCCGGGCCGCAGCATCAGGTGATAGGTGTTGCCGAGAATGATATCGGCCCCGAGCTCGCGCACCTGGTCGAGATACATGGCCTTGACAGTACCGACAGTGCCAACAGGCATGAAGGCAGGTGTGCGGATGACACCGCGCGGCATGGCGACTTCGCCAAGGCGGGCGCCGCCGCTCGTGGCTTTCAGGGTAAAGGTGAATTTGTCGTGCATCAGTTCTTCCGGAACAACAGGCTTGAATCGCCATAGGAATAAAAACGGTATCCGGTTTCGATGGCATGCGCATAAGCGGCACGCATCGTCTCGAGACCGCAAAAAGCCGAAACGAGCATGAACAGCGTCGATTTCGGCAGGTGGAAATTGGTCATCAGAATATCGACCGCGCGGAAACGGTATCCGGGCGTGATGAAGATGCCCGTCGCGCCCGACCATGGCTGAATAACGCCATTCTCATCAGTGGCGCTTTCGATAAGCCGCAGCGAAGTGGTGCCGACAGAAACGATCCGTCCGCCGCGCGCCTTGACGGCATTGAGCTTTGCTGCAGTCTCTTGCGAAACATGGCCGATCTCGAAATGCATCTTGTGATCGTCGGTATCGTCGGCCTTAACTGGAAGGAAGGTGCCTGCCCCAACGTGAAGTGTCACGAAATGTCGCTCGATGCCGGCTTCGTCCAGCGCCGCAAACAGATCGGGCGTGAAATGCAGGCCGGCAGTGGGTGCGGCAACGGCGCCCTTCTCGCGGGCATAAATTGTCTGGTAATCGGTCTGGTCCTGCGCATCTTCCGGGCGCTTCGCGGCGATATAGGGCGGCAAAGGAATATGGCCGACGGAGGCGATCGCCTCGTCCAGAACAGGTCCGGAAACGTCAAAAAGCAGCGTGATCTCGCCCTCCTCACCCTTTTCTTCGACGGTGGCCTCCAGATGGGCAAGGCCGCAGGCATTGTCGCGCTCATAACCGAAACGAATGCGGTCACCCTGCTTGATGCGCTTGCCCGGCCGCGCGAAAGCCTTCCAGCGCGACTGGTCGGCGCGCATGTGCAGCGTGGCTGAAACTGCCGTTTCAGGCGCACCTTCGCGCAGCCGCACGCCTTCAAGCTGGGCTGGAATAACGCGGGTGTCGTTGAATAACAGCGCGTCGCCGGGCTTCAGGAAGGAAGTCAGGTCGGATACGATGCGGTCTTCCATGTGGTTCGCATTCGGATCGACCACGAGAAGACGCGCACTATCGCGCGGGTTCGCCGGGCGAAGGGCGATATTGTCCTCGGGGAGATCGAAATCGAACAGGTCTACGCGCATTGCAAGGGCTCTCGAAATATCAAAACCCGCCCTGCATGGCATGGGGCGGGTGGTGGGTGATGACAAGGCTTCCGACTACACTCGATCTCATCCTCGGGCTTGTCGCGAGGATGAGGTCTGGGAGGTTGACGCCATCATCAATGTGAAACGCCCCGCAGTTTCCTGCGGAGCGGGTAAACACTTTATACGCTATTATCAGGCCGCCGATGCAAGCTTCATCGAAACGATCGAATCGGGGTCCTTCACAGGCTCGCCGCGCTTGACCTTGTCGATGGCTTCCATGCCTTCGATGACCTGGCCCCATACGGTGTACTGCTTGTTCAGCCACGGCGAATCGGTGAAGCAGATGAAGAACTGCGAGTTGGCGGAGTTCGGGCTCTGCGAACGGGCCATCGAGCAGGTGCCGCGTACGTGGGAAATAGCCGAGAATTCAGCCTTGAGGTCAGGCTTCTCGGAGCCGCCCATGCCGGCGCGGGCCGGGTTGAAGCTTTCCGAACCCTTCTTGCCGAACTTCACATCGCCCGTCTGGGCCATGAAGTCTTCGATGACGCGGTGGAACACGACGCCGTCGTAAGCGCCTTCCGATACCAGTTCCTTGATACGGGCAACGTGGCCCGGAGCAACTTCCGGAAGCAGCTGGATCACGACCTTGCCGGTCGTCGTTTCCATGATGATGGTGTTTTCCGGATCCTTGATCTCGGCCATGATTATTCTCCTCTGTTCGGGCTCTATTGCCCTACCTTACTTCTTGCCGACGGTGACCTTGATCATCCGGTCGGGGTTGGAAACTTCGCCGTTGCCGCCGGCGCCACGCTTGATCTTGTCCACGGCTTCCATGCCGGACACGACCTTGCCGACCACGGTGTACTGGCCGTTCAGGAACGGACCGTCGGCAAACATGATGAAGAACTGCGAATTGGCGGAATTCGGATCGCTGGAACGGGCCATGCCGACAACGCCGCGCGTGAACGGTGTCTTGGAGAACTCAGCCGGAATGTCGGCCATGTCAGAGCCGCCGGTGCCGGCACGCTGGGCGTTGAAGCCCTTCTCCATGTTGCCGTACTGCACGTCGCCGGTCTGCGCCATGAAACCGTCAATGACGCGGTGGAAGGCCACGTTGTCATAGGCGCCCTTTTTCGCCAGCGCTTCAATCTGCGCCACGTGCTTGGGCGCGACTTCCGGCATCAGTTCGATGACGACGGGGCCGTCCTTCAGCTGGACGGTCAGGAATTCGGCAGCCGAAGCGAAGGTGCTGGCGGCAAGCGCGCCCGCAAACAGGGCGCCGGCAAAGGCAAATCGAACGAGTTTCATTGGATTGGCTCCGGAATCTGAGGCTGAAGTCAGCGCTTCAGCTTGGCGTTGAGGGCTTCAAGCACGGCTTTGGGAACGAAGGCATCCACATTGCCGCCCATGGCGGCGATCTGCCGGACCAATGTGGCTGTAATGGGTCGCGACGACGTACCCGCCGGCAGGAACACGGTCTGTATATCAGGTGCCATCTGGCGGTTCATGCCGGCCATCTGCATTTCATAATCGAGATCGGTGCCGTCACGCAGGCCGCGCAGAAGAAGGCGCGCGCCATGTTGACGGGCTGCATCGACGACCAGATTGTCGAAGGAAACGACCTCAACGCGCGCCGCCTCACCGGGCAGGCTTTCAGAAAGCGCCCGGCTTATCAGCGTCGCCCGCTCCTCGAAGCTGAACAGCGGTGCTTTTCCGGGATGGATGCCGACGGCGACGATGACTTTGGACGCCACGTTCAGCGCCTGGATAAGCACATCCAGATGTCCGTTGGTCATCGGATCGAAGGATCCTGGATAAAAGGCAATCGTCATATCGCTCTCAAGTGGTGGGCGTTATGTGCCGCCTTTTGTCACGGAGATGGGCGCGGCGCAAGACTTTTACAACCCGGACGCCCTCCCGGTGCGGTCTGAACAACGGATGAATGCGCCGTTCAGTGCGGTTTCAGGGCTCATTTATATAAATACACGGCATCGGGAAACCGAAATGCCCCTCACCTCGTTAAGCCCCCGGAGAAATGAAAATGCTGGCCTTTATGATCGTCTTTTCGGTCATCGCATCATTCGCAGCCGAGTATCTTTTCCTCGAATGAGGCCAGTCGCCGGTTTCCTGAACGCCAGATGAACAAGCCATTCAAGGAAGTTTCACAGGCGCGATGCTAATCGATTTTTAAGGTTGACGCGGAACATGATTGGACGTGGCGCGTTAATATCAAACCAAAGGAACAGACAGATGTTTGTAAGAGAAAAACAGTCTACTTCGGCAAAAATCAGCGTCATCAGCACCGCCTGGACAGTACTGGTCATCGCAATGGTAGCAACAACGTTTAGCCTTTATGATCAGAAGCCTGCCGCCCAGGGACCGGACTATCCACAGATGACCGCCCGCTACCAGTCCATGACCTATTACTGATGAGGAACTAGGATTTCCTCGCTACCAACGGAGATGATATCATGTTCACATTCCTGACTCTGCTTCTTGCCCTGATCAGCATTATGTTCGTGACGTCAATGATCTCCGCCGTCGCCGAGATGCGACGGGAAGACGAGGAATTCAAGGCCTCGGTAAGACGCAACCGCGCGTTCTGACCGCAACCATCAGACTTAGCCGTCTTTCAGAATATGATTCTCCGCAACCGCCTGGACGCTCCGGGCGGTTTTATTTTGCCGCCTTAACGGCCAGTATGGCGAAGATGAAGGCGTAAAAACCTAGCCCCAATCACATAAGCGTTTTCAAAACCCCGTTTTTCCAAGGCAAATTCCCTTCAATTTCCCATTGGATTGATTTAAGGAACGCCGATACGTTGCGGGCCGGACGGCTGGCGACCGCAATGACGTTCCTGTGAGGTTTGCATAACGATGCTCGATTCCCTGAGAAATGCTTCTCGAACCATGGCAGCCAAGCTGCTGCTTCTCCTGCTTGTTGTTTCGTTTGGCGTCTGGGGCGTCTCCGCATCACTCGTCACCTCCAATTCGCATGCGGTCATGACCGTCGGCGACCAGACGGTCAGCCCGCAGGAATTCCGCCTCGCCTATCAGCGTCAGGTTTCCGATCTGAGCCGCCAGTTCGGCGCGAGACTGACCACCGAACAGGCCAAGGCCTTCGGTATCGACCGCCAGGTATTCAGCCAGCTTGCGGCGGGTGCCTCGCTGGATGAACTGGCGTCGAAGATGAATCTCGGCCTTTCGGAAGACCGCCTCGCCAATCTCATCGCCGAAGACCCGGCATTCAAATCGGTTAATGGCCAGTTCGATCGCACCCTGTTCACCGAACGGCTGCGCAATTCCGGCCTGCGCGAAGACGACTATATCAAGGAACGCAGCAAGGTCGCGGTCAGAAGCCAGATCGTTGAGGCCGTTTCCGATGGTTTCAAGGCACCGCAGGTACTGGTGGACGCACTCAAGCAATACCGCAACGAACAGCGCTCGGTCGATTACGTCATCCTGTCCAACGCCGTCATTGCGCCGGTCAAGGCGCCGGGCGACGACGTGCTTGCACCCTGGTTTGAAACCAACAAGGCGAAATATCGCGCGCCCGAGTTCCGCAAGTTCACCTATGTGAAGCTGGAACCATCGGACATTGCCGATCAGGCTTCGGTGACGGATGCGCAGATCGCCGACTATTACAACAGCCACAAGGACAGCTTCCGCACCGCCGGTCGCCGCACCGTCGAGCAGCTGACCTTCCCGGAAAAGGAAATGGCAGAAGCCGCCGCGGAGCAGATCCGCCTCGGCAACACCACCTATGATCAGGTGGTTAAGGATCAGGGCAAGACCGCCTCCGACGTGACGCTTGGCGAATTCACCAAGGACACGATCCCCGACCAGTCGATTGCCGATGCTGCTTTCGCCGTCCAGAAGGATGGCGGCGTGTCTCCGGTCGTGGCAGGCTCCTTCGGCCCGGTCATCCTGCGCATCACCGGCATCAAGCCGGAAACCACCCGCACGCTGGAAGAAGCGAAAGAGGACATCCGCAAGGACCTCGCCACCGCTGCTGCAGCCGAAGAAGTCACCAATGTGCATGACCGTTACGAAGACCTGCGTGCCGGTGGCTCCTCGCTTGCAGATGCGGCAAAGCAGCTGAACCTCAAGCCCGTCACCATCGACGCCATCGATGCCGCCGGTCTTGATGAAAAGGGCGACGCCATTCAGGACCTGCCCTCGCCGCAGCTTGCCCAGGAAGTCTTCAAGACCGAACCCGGCACCGAAGCCCTGCCGATCAATCTTGGCCGCGAAGGCTACATCTGGTTCGACGTCGATCAGATCATCCCCGCCCGCGACCGCACGCTTGCCGAAGTGCGCGACGATGTCGTGGCCGACTGGACGGCAGAGCAGCAGCGCACGGCGCTTGCCACCAAGGCCGACGAGCTGAAGGCACGCGTTGAAAAGGGCGAGACACTGGCAGCGGTGGCTGGCGAACTCGGGCTTGCCGTCGAGCAGAAATCCGGCCTGCGCCGCACCAGCGAGGACGCGATTTTCGGTCGCCAGACGATTACGGCGGTATTCTCCGGCGCTGAAGGCATGACGGGCACAGCGGCAGACGCCGATGGTTCCAGCCGCATCCTCTTCAAGGTCACGGCAGTCGACACCAACGCGCCTGCCGATGCGCTTGCCAATGACGATCAGCAGTTCGCCGCCATCGCCCGCGCGGCCGGCGACGACATGCTCGACCAGATGGTCAACCGCCTGCAGAACGACTACGGTGTGACCATCAATCAGGCCCTCGCCGATCAGGCGATGGTCGGCTTCTAACCGGGGGGCGGAAACGATGGCCGAACTGAAACCGCTGATCGCAAAGGTCGCAAACGGGGAAAGCCTGAACCGTGAGGAATCGCGGGCCGCTTTCGACATTCTGATGTCGGGCGAAGCAACCCCGTCGCAGATCGGCGGTTTCCTCATGGCACTGCGCGTGCGCGGCGAGACGGTGGACGAGATTGTCGGCGCCGTCTCCTCCATGCGCGCGCGCATGCTGCCGGTTTCGGCCCCCGAAAACGCGATCGACATCGTCGGAACCGGCGGTGACGGCATCGGCACCTACAATATCTCGACGCTCGCCTCGATCATCGTTGCCGGCACGGGCCTTCCCGTTGCCAAGCACGGTAACCGGGCGCTAAGCTCCAAATCCGGCACGGCGGATGCGCTGTCCGCACTCGGCGTGAAGCTGGATATCGGCCCTGACCTTATCGCCCGCTGCATCAGTGAGGCGGGACTCGGCTTCATGTTCGCGCAGCTGCACCATTCCGCCATGCGCCATGTCGGTCCAAGCCGCGTCGAACTTGGCACGCGCACCATCTTCAACCTGCTCGGCCCGCTTTCCAACCCGGCGGGCGCGAAGCGCCAATTGCTCGGCGTCTTTTCGCCGCGCTGGCTGGTGCCGCTTGCCGAAGTGCTGCGCGATCTCGGCTCGGAAAGCATCTGGGTCGTACATGGCGACGGCATGGATGAAGTCACGACGACAGGCGTCACCCATGTGGCGGCGCTTGAAAACGGCAAGATCCGCACCTTCGACCTGACGCCGAAGGATTTCGGTGTTGAACCCGCTTCCATGGCAGACCTCAAAGGTGGCGACGGCATTGCCAATGCAGCGGCACTTCGCGAGGTTCTGTCCGGCAAGCGCAACGCCTATCGCGACGTATCGCTATGCAACGCCGCGGCAGCCCTCGTCATTGCCGGCAAGGCCGAAACGCTTGGCGAGGCGATGACGACCGTGAGCCAAGCGCTCGACAGCGGCGCGGCGGCAGCAGCGCTCGACCGCCTGGTCGCCGTCTCCAATGAAACAGTCTCCGGGCAGGCCGACCACTAAAAGGAATGAGAGCGAAACCATGAGCGACATTCTGAAAAATATCGAGATCTACAAGCGCGAGGAAATTGCCGCCGCCAAGGCCAGGGTTTCACTTGCCGATCTCAAGGCGATGGCCGCAGGCCAGACTGCGCCGCGCGGTTTTTACAAAGCGCTGCGAACAAAGCAGGCTGAGGGCAAATTCGGTCTGATTGCCGAAATCAAGAAGGCCAGCCCCTCCAAGGGGCTGATCCGCCCGGATTTCGATCCGCCGGCACTGGCCGCCGCCTATGAGGCTGGTGGCGCCGCCTGTCTTTCCGTGCTGACGGACACGCCGAGCTTTCAGGGGGCGCCGGAATTTCTGACGGCTGCCCGCAATGCCTGCGCGCTGCCTGCGCTGCGCAAGGATTTCATGTTCGATACCTATCAGGTGCATGAGGCCCGCGCCTGGGGCGCGGACTGCATCCTGCTCATCATGGCGTCTCTTTCCGACGATGAGGCGAAACGCCTTGAAGACGAGGCTTTTTCACTCGGCATGGACGTACTGGTCGAGGTGCATGATGCGGAAGAAACCGAACGGGCGCTGAAGCTCGCCTCGCCGCTTCTCGGCATCAATAACCGCAATCTGCGCACTTTCGAGGTCAGCCTCGAAACCAGCGAGAAACTGGCTGGCCTCGTGCCCGCCGATAAGCTGCTTGTCGGCGAAAGCGGCATCTTCACCTATGAGGATTGCCAGCGCCTCGAAAAGAGCGGCATCAGCACCTTCCTCGTCGGCGAAAGCCTGATGCGCAAGGACGATGTGACGGCAGCTACCAAAACCCTGCTAACCGGCCAATCTGGCGTCCTGGCGGCGGAATGATGCGCCGATGAGCGAGGCGACAAAGCTCACCCATATCAATGCGAGCGGCGAGGCCCATATGGTCGATGTCGGCGACAAAGCCGAGACCGTCCGTGTCGCCGTTGCCGAAGGCTTCGTGAAGATGAAGCCGGAAACGCTGGCGCTCATCCGCGATGGCAATGCCAAGAAGGGTGACGTCATCGGCACAGCCCGGCTCGCGGGCATCATGGCAGCCAAGCAGACGGCAAACCTCATCCCGCTCTGCCACCCGCTGATGCTGACCAAGGTTGCGGTGGACATTACCGAAGACGCTGCCCTGCCCGGCCTGCGGGTGGAGGCAATGGTGAAGCTTTCCGGCAAGACCGGCGTGGAGATGGAGGCGCTGACCGCCGTGTCCATCGCCTGCCTGACCATTTACGATATGGCCAAAGCCGCCGACAAGGCGATGGAGATCGTCAATATCCGCCTTCTCGAAAAGAGCGGCGGCAATTCGGGCGATTTCCGGCGACAGGAGACCTGAATGAAGCCACTGCTGCCCGTGGATGAGGCCGTAACGCGCCTTCTGGAGGCGGCGGTTCCTGTGGTTGACAGCGAAACCCTTCCGCTCGCCGAATGCGATGGCCGCGTCCTTGCGGCTGACCTTGCGGCGCGTCTTACCCAGCCGCCTTTCGATGCCTCGGCCATGGACGGCTATGCGCTGCGCAGTACCGATGCGCCACAAATCGGGTCAGTCCTCACCGTCATAGGCCAGGCTGCCGCAGGCCACGCTTTCGCGGGCACGGTGGGTAAAGGCGAGGCCGTGCGTATCTTTACCGGCGCACCGGTGCCAGCGGGTGCGGATGCCATTCTCATTCAGGAAGATGCCGAGCTTCTCGGCGAGGGCAAAATCCGCACCGCTTTCGACATCACCGCCGGGCGCCACATTCGCCCGCGCGGACAGGATTTTGCCGAGGGCGACACCGTTTTGAAGTCCGGCCGCGAACTCTGCTTCACCGATCTCACCGTTGCGGCGGCGATGAATCACGCAACGCTTGCAGTCTATCGCAAGCCACTGGTCGCCATCCTTGCCACCGGCGACGAATTGCTGCCGCCCGGAAGCACGCCCCTTCCCGCCCAGATCATCGCCTCGAACACCTTCGGTGTCGCCGCACTTGCGCGGGCAGCCGGTGCGGAGGTTCTCGATCTCGGCATTATACCCGACAACGACACGCTGATCCGCGCCGCCATCGGCAAGGCTGTCGCGGCAAAGGCCGATGTGCTCGTGACGCTCGGCGGCGCCTCTGTCGGCGACCATGATCTCGTTCAGGCGGCGCTTAAGGCCGAAGGCATGCAGCTCGATTTCTGGCGCATTGCCATGCGTCCTGGAAAACCGCTGATGGTGGGTGCCATCGATGCCATGCAGGTTTTGGGCCTGCCAGGAAATCCAGTCGCGAGCCTCGTCTGCGGCCTGCTGTTCCTCGAGCCACTGCTCCACAGAATCGCCCGCCGCATTCCGCCGCAACGCGTCACCACGGCCCGAACCGCCACACCGCTGAAGGCGAACGATCACCGGCAGGATTATCTTCGCGCCCGTTTCAGCGCCGATGACAACGGCGCTCTGGTGGCGCAAGCCTATGCCAAACAGGATTCATCCATGATGAACATACTGGCACATTCAGACGGCCTGATCGTGCGCCCGCCAAATGCGCCGGCAGTTGACGCAGGTGCGGAATGCTCGGTGATACGGCTTAGAGCCTGACGGGACATATTCCGGCGGCGCACAAAACAACGCATTGTTTCAAAATCTTGCGCAATTTCCACCGCAAGTAGTCACAGAAATGAGACGGGCTGCAGCCACTCCTGTTGAGACGACGTAATAAAAAATGTAACGTTGCTGTATCCGGACATGCGCGAAGAAGTTCGTTGCTTATAAGCGGCGTCTTGCCAGATGAAAAACTCCGTGCCTCAACCATCTCCCGATTATCACCCTGCGTTGTTGTGCCGAAATAAATCACCCTAAAATCACTATCGGGATTGACAGAATAAATACGAAGCTGGCACCAAGACGAGCAGTAGAAATCAAAAAACTCCGGAACTTCCTCGAAATGAGAATTACTTATAATTATCAGCTAAATAAGATAAAAATTGCCGAAGATCAAATTTCAGGGAACAAAAATTAGTTTCCCATAAATTAAGCTTTTCAAAACGGCCTACATAATAATAATCATAGTCGATAAGCAGACTCACTGGAGTTTCTTGATGAACACGGCATCCACGCCCAAATCCACGGGGCCCGACATCGCCGGGCAGATTGCCTACGCCATGCGGAGCATGGGTGTGTCGCCGATCCCGCGCAACTATAGCCTTTTTTACGAAGCCTATATCGGCTCGAACCCGGCGCTGACGAGGGATCTGGCGGCACTGGGAAACCGGGTGACGCAGGAGGATCTGGACGAACTGTCCGCGCGGTACGGGGAAGGCAATCCCATCGCCTCGATCGACGACGCGCACGAGAAGCTGCGGCGTGAACTGGAGGCGCTTCTCGGAACGCTGAGGCGCGAACAGTCCTCCATCGAGAACTACAACAGAATTCTCGGCGAAACCCGTCAGCGGATTGACGACAAGACCGTATCGAGCACCAATATCCTGAAAAATGCGGTCTCGCTGCTGGCAGAGGCCACCGGCTCGAAAATCATCGATGGCGAAAAGGCGTTCAACGACGTCAACCGCCATGCCGAGGAAATGCAACAGGTGCGTCTGGAGCTGGATGAATACAAGCGCATCGCCAATACCGACTCGCTGACGCGCCTTTCCAACCGTCGCGCTTTCGATGACAGGCTGGCCTCCGTCTACAACAGCTCCATCGGCCTGCAATATACGACGCTCATCCTGCTCGACATCGACCATTTCAAGCGGATCAACGATACGTTCGGCCACCCGGTCGGCGACAAGATACTGGCCACCGTCGCCTCCGTCATCCGCGCCAATGTCCGCAAGGACGGCTTCGTCGCCAGAAGCGGCGGCGAGGAATTCGCCATCATTCTTGATGGCAACACGCCGGAAGAAGTCATGGTGATCTGTGAGCGCATCCGCCTGTCGCTGGAAAGCACGCCGTTCCGCAATTCAAGATCGGGCGCCGACTACGGTACGGTGACGATATCGATAGGCTTCGCCTCCGCCTCGCAGGCAAACAATCCGGGCGAACTTTACGGACATGCCGATATGGCACTTTACCACGCCAAGGAAACCGGCAGGAACCGTTCCGTCATTTACGAGGACGGCATGCAGAAGAACTATATCGGCAAGAACTGGCTGATCTACCGTACCTAGGGCGTCGTGCGTCCTTATCGGGGGCGCAGTTAACGGACGCTCTCCTCTTCCCTCATTCCTGTGCTTGTCACAGGAATCTAGCCAGACCAAGTCCTTGGGCTGAAAAGAGCCTCTCTCGCCGCGCCGACGCGCGTCGGCTAGATTCCTGTGACAAGCACAGGAATGAGGGCGGAGAGAAGCCAATGGCTCACGGGCGAATGTGCTGGTCTCGTCAGGACGAAAGCCGCACCGCCACCCCTCACCACATGGTCTTCGCCGCCCGCACCGCCCATTCGCGGTCATAAGTCTCCTGATCGAACTCCGCCTTGGCGGCTTTGAGCAGGCTGCCGGGTGTGGGCAGTGACGCGGGTTCCACGAAGTTATCGGGGTTCCACAGTTCCGAACGCATCAAGGCCCTCGCGCACTGGAAATAGACCTCGTCGATTTCGACCACAATGACGGTGCGCGGGTGTTTACCGTCCATCTCGAAGCTCTGCAGCAAATTGGGTGCGACCGAAACGACAGCGCGGCCGTTGATGCGCATCGTTGTATTCGAGCCCGGGATCAGGAACATCAGCGCCACGCGTGGATCGCGGACGATGTTCAAGAGCGAATCGACGCGGTTGTTGCCGCGCCAGTCGGGCAAAAGCACCGTCCTGTCGTCGGCCACCCTTACCACACCGCCCTTGTCGCCGCGCGGCGAACAGTCCATGCCTTCCGGCCCGACAGTCGCCAGCGCCAGAAATGGCGAAGCCTCGATCATCTGCCGGTATTCGGCGGTCAGCGTGGCTGTCACCTTCGCGATAGATGCCTCGCTTGTGCCATCGTAGATGGCCTTCAATTCCTCAACCGTGCGAATGACCGTCATTGTGCGCTCCAACTCCTGCAATCAATCTGCCCCACCCATAAATCAGGGCGCGTTATTCCTCTGCCGCTTCCGCTTTTTCCCGCTCCGCCCGCTCGCGCGCGGTGCGTGCAGCAACGAGGTCCGCCGGCTGGGAATTGCCGCGGATCAGCGACCGGCCCGCATAAATACCGCCGACGACTTCCATCGCGAAACGTTCCTCGTCGCGGTCGCGGAACTCCTCCACCAAGCGGGCAGCATCTTCACGCTCCTCACCCATGGCGCCAAGCACTTCCTCGCTGAAATTCATCGCCGATTCCAGAGTCTCGCGGATCTGGTAATCCACGCCAGCCTTCACAAGATCGATTGCGTGGCCACGGTCATAGGCACGGGCAAGAACGGGAACCAGCGGAAACTCATGCTTGACGATCTCCGCGATCCGCACAGCGGCTTCCTTGTCATCGACGCAGATCAGCACCGCACGCGCGGTGCTTGCCCCGGCGGCATGCAGGATTTCCGCGCGTGAGCCATCGCCATAATAGACCTTGAAACCGAATTCCGCAGCATCGCGCACAAAGTCGGCATCCTTGTCGATCAGCGACAGCGTGTAGCCACGCGCGAGAAGCGGCTGGCTGACAATCTGGCCGAAACGCCCGAAACCGATCAGCAGAATGCTGCCCTCGACATTTTCCGGCACATCGAGATCATCGGTCTTGGGAACGGCCGCCGGCACCAGCCGGTCGTGCAGAATGACCATCAGCGGCGTCAGCACCATCGAGATGATGATGGTCGCCGTCAGGATGGCGTTGGCTTCGCGGTCGAGGATGCCGGCGCTGACAGCGGCGGAATAGAGCACGAAGGCAAATTCGCCACCCTGCGCCATCAACACAGCCCGCTCCAGGCTTTCGCGCCTGGTAGTGCCGAGCGCCCGCGCCACGCCGTAGATCAGGAATGCCTTGAGCAGCATGTAACCTGCGACGCTGACGACCACGAGCTGCCAGTTCGACGCAATGACGGCAAGATCGATCGCCATGCCGACGCCGAGAAAGAACAGGCCGAGCAGAATGCCGCGAAACGGCTCGATATCCGCTTCCAGCTGATGGCGGAACGACGATTCGGACAGCAGCACACCAGCCAGAAACGCGCCCATCGCCATGGAAAGACCACTGACCTGCATCAACAGCGCCGAACCGAGCACCACGAGCAGGGCCGCGGCCGTCATTACCTCGCGCGCACCGGACGCCGCCAGCAGGCGGAAGAACGGGTTGAGAAGATAACGCCCGGCCAGAATGAGCGCGCCGACGGCGGCAAGCGCGATGCCGACGGAAATCCAGCGCTCCGACGGTGTGACGTGCTCGCCACCAGCACCGAGGAAGGCAACGAGCGCCAGAAGCGGCACGATGGCGAGATCCTCAAACAGCAGGATGGCGATGATGCGCTGGCCCTTGAGGCTGGACATGCTGTTGCGTTCCTGCAGCATCTGCATGACGATTGCCGTGGAAGTCAGCACGAAGCCGGTACCGGCGACAAATGACATGATGAGCGGAAAGCCGAGACTGACGCCAACCATCGTCAGACCCGCCATACAGACCAGCACCTGCAGCGCGCCAAGCCCGAAAATATCCTGCCGCATGGACCACAGCCGTGACGGCTGCATTTCAAGGCCGATGATGAACAGGAACATCACCACGCCGAGTTCGGCGATATGAAGGATCGCCTGCGAATCGGAGAAGAAGCCGAAGCCATATGGCCCGATCACCAGACCGGCGGCCAGATAACCCAGCACCGAACCGAGGCCTATGCGCTTGAAAATCGGCGCGGCCACCACGCCCGCCGCCAAAAGCACGACCACCTGGGCCAGATCATTCCCGTTCGCTTCGACCGCCACACATCACCCCGTTTAAATTGATAGAACGAGGGTGTTCCCTCCGTCACTTCCTAGCGCATCAGTATGAAAATCGAAAATGATTTTACAGAAGGACGATGCGCAGATTCAACGGGTTATTTGTCCATAAGGCTTGCGGGCTTCAGATGCCGCTGCCCTTCTCCCCTCATTCCCGTGCTTGTCACAGGAATGAGGGTGGGGAGTGTCCGCAGGCCTTGCGCCCGCCTACCGGGACAGCGGTTCCCTGCTCAAGCCCTTTTCGGCGAGCTGTCGCTCATAATCGGCAAACGATGCGTCGCCGGTCTCTCCCAGTTCCTTCAGATATCTCCAGGTGAAGATGCCGCTGTCATGGCCGTCGTCGAAGACGATGCGCACGGCATAATTGCCCGTCGCCATCATGGAGCGGATCGTCACGTTGCGCTTGCCGGGAACAGTGACCTTCTGGCCCGGCCCGTGGCCCTGCACTTCCGCGGAGGGTGAAAGCACGCGCAGCATCTCGGCACCAAGCCGATAGACGCTTCCATCATCGAAGGAAACGGTCAGTTGCCGCCGGTCTTTCGACACAAGCAGTTCAGTCGGCCAGGCATCACTCATTTTTCACTTCCGCAAGCTCGTCTTATGCGTCAGAATTACGGACTTGCCTCGCGATAGGCAAGTCACTACATCACCTGTAAAGCACATGCCCGGCAATCTTGTGCCCGGCGCATCGCGCAGTGAGGACGGAGACGTGAACAGTTTCCCCGGATCGCTCGAAAGAGCGCAGTCCCTGACGGAAAACAAAGCACCGATGGTGGACCCTTTCGGCCGGTCCATAACCTATCTGCGCGTTTCCGTGACAGACCGCTGCGATTTCCGCTGTACCTACTGCATGTCCGAACACATGACCTTCCTGCCGAAGAAGGACCTTCTGACGCTGGAGGAACTCGACCGGCTCTGTTCCGTCTTCATTCAAAGGGGCGTGCGCAAGATGAGGCTGACCGGCGGCGAGCCGCTGGTGCGCAAGAACATCATGATGCTGGTGAGGAACCTCGGCCGCCATATTGGCACCGGCGCGCTGGATGAGCTGACGCTGACCACCAACGGTTCGCAGCTTGCGAAATTCGCCGCTGAACTCGCCGATTGCGGCGTGCGGCGCATCAACGTCTCGCTCGATACGCTGGACCCGAAGAAATTCCGCGAGATCACCCGCTGGGGCGATATCGACCGTGTGATGGAAGGGCTGGATGCCGCGCAGGCCGCCGGCATCAAGATCAAGCTCAATGCTGTCGCGCTGAAGGACTTCAACGAGACTGAAATTCCCGAGCTGATGCGTTTCGCCCATGGTCGCGGTATGGACCTGACTGTCATCGAGACCATGCCGATGGGCGAGATCGAGGAAGATCGTACCGATCGCTACCTGCCGCTTTCCAGGCTGCGCGCCGATCTGGAACAAAGCTTCACGCTTGTTGACAACGACTACCAGACCGGCGGCCCTGCCCGCTACGTGACGGTGAAGGAAACCGGCGGCAGGCTCGGTTTCATCACACCCATGACCCATAATTTCTGCGAAAGCTGCAACCGCGTCCGCCTCACCTGCACCGGCACGCTCTATATGTGTCTCGGGCAGGACGATGCCGCCGACCTTCGCACGGCGCTGCGCGCTTCCGACAGCGACGCCTATCTCTCGGGCGCCATAGACGAGGCCATTTTGCGCAAGCCGAAAGGGCATGATTTCATCATTGACCGCACCCACAAGCGCCCCGCTGTCGCCCGCCATATGAGTGTGACCGGCGGCTGAACCTGTTTCTCGTCCACCCACCCATTTAAGCGGTTGAAATGCCGGCTTGGCCGTGTCAGGTCTCTTGGCATGGAGGAATGCGCGGTCCCGCCCGGCGGGCGACCCCTGAGAGGAATTTGGGGTTAGGCTGTGCATGGTCTGGGACAGTATGAAATGGCATTGACGGACAATACGCGCGGCGCCCTTCTGATGGCGCTCGCCATGGCAAGCTTTACGGCCAACGACGCCCTGACGAAATCCGTCACCCCCTACATCAATACCGGCCAGATCATGTTCGTGCGCGGCATCATGACGGTGGTGCTGATCTATATTGCCGCCCGGCACTTCGGCGCGCTCCGGCCGCTGAAAACCCTGATGCGCCCCATCATCATCCTGCGCTGTCTCTGCGAAGTGACAGCCGCCGTTCTCTATCTGACGGCGCTTGGACTCATAGAATTTTCCAACGCCTCGGCCATATTGCAGTCCCTGCCGCTGATCGTCACGCTGGGTGCGGCACTGTTCCTGCGCGAGCCCGTCGGCTGGCGGCGCTGGGCGGCGATCATCGTCGGCTTCATTGGGGTGCTCGTCATCATCCGGCCCGGCCCGGAAGGCTTTACCTCAGGCGCGCTGCTGGTCGTCGCCTCGCTGGCGGTCACCGCCGCGCGTGATCTTCTGACCCGCAAGATGTATGCGGATGTCCCCTCGCTTGCCATCACCTTCGTTACCGCCTCCGTCAACATGGCGGTGGGTGGCCTGCTGATCCAGCCCTTCGGCGGCTGGCAGCCCATGAACTTCATGATCCTGTCGCATCTGGCCGGTTCTGCCGTTCTGGTGCTGGTCGGTTACCAGGCAATTATTCTGGCAATGCGAACCGGCGAAATCTCCTTCGTCGCGCCATTCCGTTACACCAGCCTGCTCTGGGGTTTCATGATCGGCGTGTTCTTCTTCAATGAAAAGATCGACAGCTTCACGATCGTCGGCGCCGTGATCGTCATCGGCTCGGGCCTCTACACCTTCTACCGTGAAAGCCTGCGCAAGCGCTCGCAGATGGCCAAGCGCTCCGCCGCCACGCCCACTGCCGCGACCACCGTGCGGCCAGCGTCCGTAACGAAAGCTGCCGTTACGGAAAAAGCGGGAGAATGACATGAAAAACGCCCGCTTTCTGGATCGCACCACCCCGCCCCACATCATCACGCTCGTCGTTATCGCCGGCGTCGCGGCGCTTTGCATGAACCTGTTCCTGCCCTCGCTTGCAGCGATGGCGCTCCATTTCGAGACCGATTACGCCGTGATGCAATTTGCCGTGTCCGGCTATCTTGCCGCCACCGCCTGCCTGCAACTCCTCATCGGCCCGCTATCCGATCTCTTCGGACGCCGACCCGTCATGCTTGCCAGCATCGCGATGATGATCGTCGCCACGCTCGTCTGCATGCTGGCGCCAGATATCACCGTCTTCATGTTCGGGCGTGTGGCGCAGGCGGCCGTCGTTTCCGGCTTCGTGCTGGCGCGCGCCATCGTGCGCGACATGGTGCCGATGGAACAAGCCGCTTCGATGATCGGCTATGTGACCATGGGCATGTCGGTGGTGCCGATGGTCGGCCCAACGGTCGGCGGTCTGCTCAACGATATCTCCGGCTGGCAATCCAGCTTTGCGCTTCTTGCCCTGCTCGGGGTCGGCATTCTGGTGCTCGCCTGGTTTGATCTCGGCGAAACCAATCACAACAGATCGGCAAGCTTCTCGCAGCAGTTCCACGCCTGGCCGGAACTTCTGCGCTCGCCACTCTTCTGGGGATATGCGCTGACCTCGACCTTCTCGTCGGGCATGTTCTTTTCGTTTCTCGGCGGCGCACCCTTCGTCGGCAGCGTGCTTTATGGCCTTGCCCCGGCCATGCTCGGCCTGCAATTCTTCTTCATGGCCAGCGGCTACATGCTCGGCAACTTCGTCTCCGGCCGTTATGCGAGCCAGATCGGCATCACCCGCATGATGCTGTCGGGCAATGTCGTCGCCATCGCCGGGATTGTCGCAGCCATAGCGCTGATATTCACCGGGGCGGAAAGCCCCTATGCGTTTTTCGTGCCGCTTGCGCTCATTGGTGTCGGAAACGGTGTGACCCTGCCAAGTGCCAATGCAGGCATGGTCAGCGTCCAGCCGCATCTGGCAGGCTCCGCCTCCGGTCTTGGCGGCGCCATGACCATCGGCGGCGGTGCGGCACTTTCCGTGCTTGCCTCCTCGGTTCTGTCCAAAGAGGACGGAACCTGGCCGCTTCTTCTCGTGATGCTGGCGACCGGCCTTGTCGCCCTCCTCACCACCTATATCGTAAGGCTGCAGGAAAAGCGGCAATGACGGCGCGATTTGAAATACCCGGTCTTGTGCTTGCCGGCGGCCTGTCGCGACGGATGGGCACCAACAAGGCGACCGTGATGCTGGGCGACGAACCGCTGCTTTCCCATGTCGTGCGCCGCATCGCGCCACAGGTGTCGGATGTCGCCATCAATGCCGCGAATGGCTGGGCCGAAAGCTTTGGCCTGCCGTTGCTGCCTGACACCGTGAACGGCCATGCCGGGCCGCTCGCTGGCGTTCTCGCCGGCATGCGGCATTTCCAGAACCATCGCGCCCGGAAAAGCCACTTCCTGACAGTGCCCGCCGACAGCCCGTTCTTTCCCGAAGATCTCGTCGACCGCCTCTGCGAACACATGGCCGAAGACGCAATCGTCATCGCCGCCTCCAGCGGCCAGTTGCACCCGGTTTTCGCGCTATGGCCCGTGGCGCTCGCGGACGATCTGGAGGAATGGCTGAAGAACGATGCAAACCGGCGCATCCGCGCCTATCTTGCACGACACGTCACGATCGGTATCGCCTTCCCGCCGCTGGAAACGGCCAAGGGCAGCCTCGATCCGTTCTTCAACATCAACACGCCGGATGAACTGGCGCTCGCTCGAAGCTATCTGGAGAGCATGGAACCATGATGAGCCAAAAGGTCTTCGGTATTGCCGGCTGGAAAAACTCGGGCAAGACCGGCCTTGCGGTCCGCATCGTCACCGAGCTGACGGCGCGCGGCTATCGGGTCTCGACCATCAAGCATGCCCATCATGATTTCGATATCGACAAGGTTGGCGCCGATAGTTGGCGTCACCGTCAGGCGGGCGCGCACGAGGTCACCATCGTCTCCGGTACCCGCTTTGCCATCATGCATGAATTGCGCGGCGAAGCCGAACCGTCTTTCGAGGAAATCCTCTCCCGCCTCGCCCCTTGCGATCTCGTACTGATCGAGGGTTACAAATACGAGCCGGTGCCGAAGATCGAGGCGCGCCGACTGGAAGCTGCCAAGACCGAACCGCTTGCCGGAAGCGATCCGCACATCATCGCAATTGCCGCCGACCACGCGGTGACCGACGCCACCCTTCCCGTCTTCGATCTCGACGATACCGCCACGATTGCGGACTTCATCGAGAAGACGGTTGGGTTGGTGAGGGCGTAACTGCCGTTTCGGCAAACTCTTCTCCTCCGTCATCCTCGGGCTTGACCCGGGGGCCCGCAAACCGACCGTACCATGGATCCTCGGGTCAAGCCCGAGGATGACGTCGAATGTGTGAGGACGTTTGGCCTACCCCCAAAAATGAAAAAGCCGGGCGTTCGGCCCGGCTTCATCATTCCTTGAGACGCAATACCTATTCAAGGAAACCGGAGGGGTTCACCGGCGTCGCATCCTTGCGAACTTCAAAGTGAACCTGAGGACGTTTGGCGCTGCCGGTCATGCCTGACGTGGCGATGGTCTGGCCGCGCTGAACCTTCTGGCCGCGCTGCACGTCAAGATTGGCGGCGTTGCCGTAAACGGTGACCTTGCCGTCGTCGTGGCGGACAAGAACCGTGTTGCCGAGCTGCTTAAGGCCATTGCCCGCATAGATGACCACACCATTTTCGGCGGCCTTGATCGGCGTGCCTTCCGGAACGGAGATGTTGATGCCATCGTTGCGGCTACCTTCGACGTTGTCGCCGAAATTGTTGATGACGGCGCCACGAACCGGCCAGCGATATTTGCCGATGCCCGTGGATTCCGGAGCGAGCGAGGCCATATCGGACTTCTTCTCGATATCGCCGACGCTTGCCGTTGCGGCAGGAGCGGACGGTACGGTCGCAGCTGCGGCAGGAGCCTTGTAGGGTTCCGGCTTGGCGGATGCGGTTTCCACTGCCTTGGCCGCTTCCTTTGCGGGTACGGAGGCTGTCTTAATGGCGTCGGTCGAAGCACCCGGCATGGCGAGTGTCTGGCCGACACGGATGCTTTCGGTGGAAATGCCGTTCGCGGCCTTGAGGGCTGCAACCGAAACGCCGTTTTCACGGGCGATCTTTGCCAGGCTGTCGCCCGGCTGAACCTTGTAACCACCGGCTGGCGGCATAGGCTTGCCACCGGGAGGTGTGAGCTTGCCGTTTTCAGCCGAAACCTTGTCGCGGGCAACACTCTGCGAGGGAAGCACGGCTACCTTCTGGTCTGGACCACGCAGCGGGTTCGGCTCGTCGCCGTTGCGGTTGAGCGCAATGTCACCAGCCGCAGCCTTGGCGGCATTGCGGACCTGACCGAATTTCGGAATAAGGATCGACTGGCCAGCCTGCGCGGACGCCGCGGTTTTCAGACCGTTGACCCGCAGCAGTTCCTTTTCGGGAACGCCGTAGCGGTTGGAGATAGTCGCGATGCTTTCACCCGGACGCAGCGTTACCGAAGAGGCGCCATCCGTATGCCAGCCGTTCTTGTCGGAACGGACGGTTGCGGTGGTGAGATTGTCGGCGACGGGAGCGGCAGCCTGCTGTGCAGGTGCTGCGAGAGACGGAGCGGCTGGTCGTTGTGCGGACGGGAAAGGCTGGGCCATGGCTTCGTTGCGGGTCGACGGGTCGCGGCTTGCTACCGCCGGCGGAGCCGACAGCTCGGAGCGCTGCACCGGAGAGGCCGAAGCCGAACGGGCCGTCGAAGGCTGAACGCCACCGCCGTAACCGCCGGAAGACGGATAGGAGTTGGCCGCCATGTTCTGATTGGCGTAGCCGCCCTGGGGAGCCGCAGAGGCATAACCACCGTTCATGTCACCTTGCGGGACCGGGGCCTGCCCATAAGCACCGCCGCCCTGGCGGGCTGGAATTGACGCTGTCGTCATCCGATCCGGTCCACTGGAAAAGAGGCCGCTGAACCGCGTTGCATCCGAGCTACAGCCCGTTGCGACGCTTGCCAGCAATGCCGCTGCGAACATTTTTGCGACTGATTTTCCGATTTTAGACGAATGTCTCATACGCATAACTCGATCTACACTGACGCCAACCCGCCGCATCGAGGTCGATCCGGCACAAATTTCACTTCTTGCAAGGCCCATTTCCCGATCCCGGAAAAACCATGCGTCGATGTTTATGATTAAAGCGCGTTAGTGTTACCACGCCGTTAAAACGTTAAGCCGCTCGGCGCTTTTTTGACACTTCGATAACCATGACGAAAACGGCATGTGTCATGTCGGAACAATATTATGATGGAAAATCAGTTGGTTGTGATGATTTAGAATATTCTAAGACGAAAATTAATCGCCTTCGATATTTTCATTTTGTCACAAATGCCGGGCAATATGGCTGCCAAGCGGCAGATAGGGCGTCTCGAACAGCTCTTCCTTCTCGAAGCGGCTGCCGGTCTTGGAGAAGCGCGTCATCACGCAGCGCCCGTCTTCCAGAATGATCGGCGCGATCATCATGCCGCCGGAGACGATCTGCTCGGCGAAAAAGCGGGGCATGGTGGTAAAGGCGGCGGTGGCGACGATTCGGTCGAAGGTGCCCTCGCCGACCAGACCGTTGCTGCCATCCGCCTGGCGGATGACGACATTGCGGATGGAAAGATCGTCCAGACAGTTCTGCGCCTGCTGCACTAGCGTCTTGTATCGCTCCAGCGAAAAGACCCGCTCCACCCGGCGCGCGATGATCGCCGTCATGAAACCGCTGCCGGTGCCGATTTCCAGCACGCGCTGGCCCGGCTTCAATTGCAGGCGGGCCAGGATTTTCACCGCCATGTCAGCGCCTTCCATGAAGGCGCCGCAGTCGATCGGGATTGTACGGCTGGAATAGGCATCAGCGGCGAATTGCGGCGGCACGAATCTGGAGCGCGGCGTCTGTTCGACCGCCGTCAAAAGGTCGAGGTCGGAAATCCCCTCGCCCCGCAAGCGGAGAACGAGAGCGGCAAAACCTTCCTTTTCAACCATTGCGGATTTCAATCGGCGACTCCGAATCCAAGTGCTTGCGCAACCCGATCCTTGACCGTGTAATCCGTAAGGTCAAGCTTTAGCGGTGTGACCGAAATCTTGCCGTGCTTCAAAGCGTGGATATCCGTGCCCTCGAGGAAGGTGCCGAGGCGTTCGCCAAAGCGCAGCCAGTAATAAGGAAGACCGCGGCCATCCTGGCGTTCTTCTACCGTCAGGCCGAAATCGAGCTTGCCCTGCCCGGTAACGGAGACACCCTGCACATCATCAGGTGCGCAATTGGGGAAATTGAGATTGAGGAAGGTGCCATCAGGCAATTCCACATTCATCAGCTTGCGCAGCAGATCCGGCGCATGGGTCTCAGTCACCTCCCACGGCACGACGCGGCCTTCGGAATGGCTGAAAGCCTGGCTGAGTGCGAAGGAGCGTACCCCTTGCAGCGTACCTTCAATGGCGCCGGCAATCGTGCCGGAATAGGTGACATCGTCAGCCATATTGGCACCGGCATTGACACCTGAGAGTACGAGATCGGGCTTTTCCGGCAGAACTTCACGGATGCCCATGATGACGCAATCGGTCGGCGTACCGCGCAGCGCGAAATGCTTGTCGGAAACCTTGCGCAGCCGCAGCGGCTCGGAGAGAGTCAGGGAGTGAGCAAGACCGCTCTGGTCGGTCTCGGGCGCCACGATCCAGACGTCATCGGACAGCGTGCGGGCGATACGTTCCAGCACCGCCAGCCCTTCGGCATGGATACCGTCGTCATTGGTCAGCAAAATCCGCATGTTTCTCTCTCCGCTTTTCATATCTTCCGGGACGGAGCATCCTCCCCACCGGCAGTGAGGTGTGCAGTTCTCTCAACGTCATCCTCGGACCTGTCCCGAGGATGACGTCGGCGTAATTGGGAGATTCTCCTTCCAATAGCACGACGCTGCGCTCCCTCAGGCCGCCTTCTCGATTCGTGTCAGACCGCCCATATAGGGCAGCAGCACGTCTGGAATTGTGACGGAACCGTCGTCGTTTAGGTAATTTTCGAGGACCGCGATGAGGCAGCGACCGACGGCGGTGCCGGAGCCGTTCAGCGTGTGCACGAACTTCGTCGCCTTGTCGTCCTTGCCGCGATAACGCGCATTCATGCGCCGCGCCTGGAAATCGCCGCAGACGGAGCAGGACGAAATTTCGCGGTAGGTGTTCTGGCCGGGCAACCACACTTCCAGATCGTAGGTCTTGCGCGCGCTGAAACCCATATCGCCGGTGCACAGCGTCATGGTGCGGAAATGCAGGCCAAGACGCTTCAGCACTTCTTCGGCGCAGGCCGTCATGCGCTCATGCTCGGCAACAGCACTTTCCGCGTCGGTGATGGAGACGAGTTCGCATTTCCAGAACTGGTGCTGGCGCAGCATGCCGCGTGTGTCGCGGCCGGCAGAGCCCGCTTCCGAACGGAAGGACGGCGTAAGTGCCGTGAAGCGTAGCGGCAGCTTTTCCTGCTCGAGAATTTCGCCGGAGACAAGGTTGGTCAGCGTCACTTCCGCCGTCGGGATCAACCAGCGGCCATCAGTGGTCTTGAACAAATCCTCGGAAAACTTCGGCAATTGGCCGGTGCCGAACATCGCCTCATCACGCACCATCAGCGGCGAAGAGACTTCCGTGTAGCCATGTTCCGAGGTGTGCAGGTCGATCATGAACTGGCCGAGCGCCCGTTCCAGACGCGCCAGCTGGCTGGTCAGCACGGTGAAGCGCGAGCCGGAAAGCTTGGCAGCCCGCTCGAAATCCATGTAGCCGAGCGCTTCGCCAATCTCGAAGTGCTCCTTTGCTTCATGGTTCCAGCCGGGCTTCTGGCCGACCACGCGGGTCACCACATTGTCGTGTTCGTCCTTGCCGTCAGGAACATCGTCGAAAGGCATGTTGGGCAGGCGCGACAGGGCGTCGTTAAGCTCGGCGGTGACCTGGCGGTCCTCCTCCTCGGCGCGCGGCATGTTTTCCTTGATGTCGGCGACTTCCGCTTTCAGCTTTTCCGCCAGCTCCATGTTCTTCTGCGCCATGGCGGCGCCGATGTCCTTGGAAGCGGCATTGCGACGCGACTGCATGTCCTGCAGGGACTGGATGACGGAACGGCGCTTTTCGTCGAGAGCGATCAGGCTGCTTGCGGCAGGCTCTGCGCCGCGCCGTGCAAGTGCTGCATCAAAGGCTTCGGGGTTTTCGCGTATCCATTTAATGTCGTGCATCGTCGTTCCAGACTATTGTTGGTCGCTCGCGTTTTATCAGCAAAACGCCGGGCGAAAGGCCCGGCGCGAGGAGATTTGATGAGCAGGAAGACCGTGGCGAAGCGTCAGGTCTCTTCCAGCTCCGTGCTTTTGGATTCCGCAGCACGTTTCCTCTCCACGAGTCGAGCCATGTAGATGGAAATCTCGTAGAGAATGATCGCAGGTAGCGCAAGACCGATCTGGGACATGGGGTCTGGCGGCGTCAGCACGGCCGCAACCACGAAGGCCATGACAATGGCAAACTTGCGCTTTTCCCGCAGCCAGTCGCTGGTCAGAATCCCGACCCGCGCCAGAAGCGTGGTGACGACAGGCAGCTGGAATACCAGGCCGAAGGACAAAACCAGCGTCATGATGAGGCTGAGATATTCCGACACCTTCGGCATCAGGGAAATCGCCACCTCGCCATCTACTGGCAATTGCTGCATGGCGAGGAAGAACCACATGACCATGGGCGTAAAGAAGAAATAGACGAGCGCCGCGCCGATAAGGAAAAGGATCGGCGACGCGATCAGGAACGGCAGGAAGGCGGCGCGCTCGTTCTTGTAGAGGCCCGGCGCCACGAATTTATAGAGCTGCGAGGCAATCACCGGAAAGGAGATCACCATGGCACCGAACATGGCAACCTTGATCTGCGTGAAGAAGAACTCCTGCGGCGCCGTATAGATCAGCGATGATTTCGCCACATCCAGCCCCGCCCAGATGACCGCCCACTTATAGGGAATGACGAGCAGGTTGAAGAGATGCTTGGCAACGGCGAAACAGGCGATGAAGGCGACGAAGAACGCGCCGAGCGACCAGATCAGCCGCGTGCGCAACTCCATGAGATGTTCGATAAGCGGCTGCGGCTTGTCCTCGATGTCCCCGCTCATGCTTCATCCTTTTTGGGCTTTGCAGCCTTGGTTCTTGCCGGTTTGGCCGGTTTGGCATCCGCAACGGCAACCGCCTTCTCCGCTGCCGCTTTCCTGACAGCAACCTTTTTGGCGACAGCCTTCACGGTCGGCTTCAAGACAGCAGCTTCTTCAACAGGCGCTGCGGCAGGCTTGCTGCGGGTGGTGCGCTTCGGCTTGGCGGCAACCGCTTCGGCTTCAACGGTCGCAACAGATTTCGCACGCGCACGCTTCGGCTTTTCTTCCGCAGCAGCAACCGCAGTAACCGGCGAAGACGCAGAAGGCGTGGGAACCACCGCAGGCGCCACATCCGGAAGCTTCATCTCGGGCTCCGGCACACTGACAAGAGGAGCCACCGGCTCACTTGTTGCAGGTGCTGCTGTCGACGACATCGCATCGGGAGCGGCTGTCGCCTTCTGGAGATCGGACTTGATTTCGTTGCCGAGCTGGCGAAGCGGGTTCATAGCATCGCGCAGCGAGTTGGTCGGGTTGAGATTGCGCACATCGGAGATCGTCTGCCGCACATCGTCCATGTCTGCCTCTTTCAAGGCCTCGTCGAACTGCGTGCGGAAATCCCCCGCCATCTTGCGAAGGCCGGCCATCGTCTTACCGAAGGCGCGGATCATGGGCGGCAAGTCCTTGGGGCCGACGACCACGATCAAAACGACCGCGATCACCAGAAGCTCGCTCCAACCGATATCAAACATCAAAACGCTCCCGAGACCCTAGCGCCAGTCTCAAAACAAGCAGGTTCAAGCCGCTTACTTGATCTCGTCAGCCTTGTGGTCAACAGTCTTCGCGTTGACATCGGCCGGCGGCGGAGTCTGATCTTCGTCAGCCATGCCCTTCTTGAAGCTCTTGATGCCCTTGGCGACATCGCCCATCAGTTCCGGGATCTTTCCGCGTCCGAAGAGAACGAGAACGATCACCAGCACGATCAGCCAATGCCACACACTAAAAGAACCCATAACTGAAACTCCTGAATTTCGCTTTCAGACGATGTAAGACGTTTGAAAGGCTTTTTCAAACAACAAATCGATGCTTCAACAGGCTGTGGGCATAAAGTTTTCGTGCCTTGTCATCCGCATGAAGACGATATCAATCGTCGCCATCGCCGCCACCAGGTGCAAGCAGGCCCAACTCTTCCAGATCGAGCTGCGTGATCGGGTCTTCGTCTTCGCGCAATTCGTCGCTCATCATCGGCAAAGGCACGCCGAAATTGGAAGGAATACGGCCCGAAAGCAGGCCCGCACCCTTCAGTTCCTCAAGGCCCGGCAAGTCCCGCAATTCCTCAAGGCCGAAATGGTCGAGAAACTCCACCGTGGTGCCGATCGTCACCGGCCTGCCCGGCGTGCGCCTGCGGCCCCTGAAACGCACCCAACCCGCTTCCATCAGCACATCGAGGGTACCGCGTGAGGTTTGCACGCCACGGATTTCCTCGATTTCGGCGCGTGTCACCGGCTGATGATACGCCACAATCGCCAGAACCTCCAGCGCCGCACGCGATAGCTTCTTAGGTTCCTTTTCCTCAGAATGGACGACGAAGGAGAGATCGCCGGCCGTGCGGAACGCCCATTGCCCGCCCACCTGCACCAGATTGACACCCCGCTCGCCATAAGCGGCCTTCAGCCCGTGGAGTATGGCAACGACATCCATGCCGCGCGGCAGCCGCTCGGCAATGAAGGCAACTGAAACCGGTTCGGCCGAGGCAAAGACCAGCGCCTCGGCAATGCGCTCGGCTTCCTTCAGCTGACGCTCGGAAAATACCGCGGGCTCGGCCCCAACCACATCCGCCGCCCCATCTGCCACGATGGCGGCTTCGCCGGTCTCGTCGTCATGCGTCATTATCAGTCCTTTCCGCATTCGGCGCGCGGTCATCTCGCTCGCTCCTGCGCATATAGATGGGCTGGAACGCGCCCTCCTGCCGGATTTGCAGCGATCCCTCGCGCACGAGCTCCAGCGAGGCGGCGAAAGCGCTGGCGATTGCCGTCACGCGCATCGCGGGGTCAGGCACATATTGCAGCAGATATTGGTCGAGCACCGTCCACTCGCCGACATCCCCGAGCAGACTGGTCAGAAGTTCCCGGGCTTCCACAAGCGACCAGACCTGCCGCTTTTCAATCGTGACCTGGGTGATGGCCTGCCTTTGCCGCAGATTGGCATACGCACTCAGGAGATCGTAGAGGTTCGCCTCGTAAGCCGAGCGGTTGATATGCGGAATATGCTCCGGCGCGCCACGGGCGAAAATATCGCGGCCAAGCTGGGCGCGGTTGACGAGGCGTTCAGCCGCCTCCCGCATCGCCTCCAGACGCTTCAGCCGGAAGGCCAGCGTCGCGGCCATTTCTTCGCCGGAGGGGCCGTCATCCTTCGCCTGCTGCGGAATGAGAAGCTTGGACTTGAGGAAGGCAAGCCAGGCCGCCATCACCAGATAGTCGGCAGCAAGCTCGATGCGCACGCGGCGGGCTGTTTCCACGAATTGCAGATATTGCTCGGCAAGCGCCAGCACCGAAATGCGCGAAAGATCGACCTTCTGCGTGCGAGCAAGGTGTAGCAACAGATCGAGCGGGCCTTCGAAACCCGCGACATCGATCACCAGCCCGGCCTCGCCCGTCAACCGCTCCGGCGTCACATCCTGCCAGAGCTTGTCCATAGGCGTTGAAGTGCGAGACTTGTCTGCTGCCATTGTTCCATCCGCCGGGCGTCCGGCCTGTCGTCCCGAGTACCGGGCCGCCGCCCGATTGTCAGGAAACGGCCCACATGGCGTTGAATTCGGCTCTCAGTTCAGCTTCGTCGGAGGCATCAGTGGCGGGAAAACCCGCTTCCACGGCCCGCACCCGCTCCAGCGAACGGCCGGAAAGAACGGGAACCTCCTTCACGACCTCAAGCATTTCACCCATCACGCCGTTGCAATGCAAGACTATATCGCAGCCACCCGCAACAATATTCGCGGCACGCTGGCCAAGCGTGCCCTTCAGCGCATTCATGGAACTGTCGTCGGACATCAACAGACCGTCAAAGCCGATTCGCCCACGAATGATCTCCTCGATCACCTTTGGCGAGGTCGTTGCCGGACGCTCCCGATCGACGGCATTGAACACCAGATGCGCGCTCATCGCCATCAATTCACGGTTCAGCGCGCGGAATGGCACAAAATCATGGGCGTCCAGCTCGTCCAGCGGCACATCGACAACAGGCAATTCATGGTGCGAATCCACCATGCCGCGACCGTGGCCCGGCATGTGTTTCATGACAGGCAACATGCCGCCCGCCTTGAGACCGTCAGCCGCCGCCTGCCCCATCTCCGCCACCATGGTCGGGCTGTAGCCATAGGCCCGGTTGCCAATGACGTTACTGGCGCCTTCCACCGGCACGTCGAGCACCGGCAGGCAGTCGATATTGATGCCGAATTTCATGAGATCGAAGGCATGCAGACGCGACATCAACCACGCCGCGCGCAGGCCTTCCTCGCGGTCACGCTCGTATATCTCGCCAAGAATGCGGGCATTCGGATAGGCTTGCAAAAGCGGCGGCTTGATGCGCTGAACGCGCCCGCCTTCCTGATCGATCAGAACCGGCGCATCCGGCCGCGCGACGGCATCGCGCATTGAGGCGACGAGATCGGTAATCTGTTGCGCATCACCGATATTGCGCCCGAACAGGATGAAACCCCAGGGCCGCTCATTGCGGTAAAGGGCAATCTCGTCAGCGGAAAGCGTAAGCCCGCCGCATCCGAGGATCATAGCTTTGCAATCGGTCATGATGTCACGCTCACAGAATGGGGAAATGGCCTTATACCGCAAGGCGTCGGGGATAAGTCGACAACCCCTCCGCCGTCATGCTCGGGCCTTTCCCGAGCATCTGCAACCGAACGGTTGGCGAAACGTTGGCAGATCCTCGCCACGGGGCCGAGGATGACGTCGAATGTGAGGAAAGCCTTTCCCCACTGCGAGGGCTGCCTTAGACGGCAGCCCCAATCTTCACTCAACCGGATCAGCCGCGATCAGCGCGCCACCAGGCAGCTGCCGCCAGCTGCGCGGAACTTTTCGCACAGCGCCACGGCTTCGTTCTTGTCCCCCGCCGGGATGCGGACGCGGTAGAACGTGCCCTTGCCGGCGATCTCAGCGGCCTTGATGTCGACGCCCCGACCAGAAATGACCGAACCGAACTTGGCCGACATGTTCTGGTAGGACTTCTGGGCCTCCGCCTGGCTCGGCAGGGACGCGATCTGGATGTAATAACCACCCGAAGACGGCGCGCTCGTTGCTGCGGGCATGGCGGCGGCTGTCTGCTGCTGTGCAGCCTGCGGCTGGGCCGGAGCAGTTGCAGCAGGACGGACGTTGCCCTGATTGGTCACCGTTGCCACCACATTGGAAGGCTGTGCAGACGGACGCGCCGAAGGAACGGGCGCAGCCGACTGCGAGGCCGGTGTGGAGGAAGCGGCTGGCGTATTGGCCTGCGGGTGTTCAGGCGCAACCGGAACACGCGAAGCGGCGATGACGGCGGGAGCGCCCTCACCCGGCTTGGCTGCCTGCGGTGCAGCAAGCTCCGCGACCTTGTCGGCCTTCGGTGGCTGGGCAGCAGGCGCATCGACTTCCTGTGCAACCAGCGTACCATCAGGCTTGACGATCATGGTGCGGACCTTGCGCGGCGAAACGCCCGTCGCACCGGCACCTTCGTTCTGGCTGGCCTTTTCTTCCGGCGAAAGCAGGCGCGGATCTTCAGTCTCGCCAACCGGCGTGCCGGTGGCTTCCATGTCCGCGTCGTTTTCACCTTCCAGCGGCAGCTGTTCGGGTATCAGCGTACGCTGGACCACATCGACAGGCTTTTCGTTGCTGGAGATCAGCGCCGGTTGCTTCGGATCGGCAGCGCTACCACCGGCCACGCGGTCGTAAACCGCCTTGTCCTGGTTGGGCACGACGCGGCCACCCGGATTTTCCGGCACCACCTTCATCGGGTCGTTATCGGCGGAAATGATGACCGGCGCGCCATTGGAGCCCGCTCCGGACGAACCGCCCGACATCAGCGCGTAAACACCACCACCGACAAGCACCAGACCGATTGCTGCGGCAACCGGCATGATCCAGCGGCGACCGCCGCGTTCTTCTTCGCGATAGGCCGGCTGATGGTCGACATAGGTATTCTCGGCATCGCGCGGCGCATTGCCACGCGAGGCAGCAGCCTCCTGCATAGAGCGGCGGAAATCTTCTTCCAGCGCCCGCTCAAATTCGTCGACCTCCTCCGGACCCTGTGCCTGAGGACGCGCCTGCGGGGCAGCAGCCCGGTTTTCCGCATGTTTGTGACGGTCAAGACCACCGGCAACCGCCGGGGCAAACAGCGTTGCGAGCTCGGTGTCGATATCGAGGTCTTCTTCGTGACGACGGGCGACAGGCTTGGGTTCGAAAACGCCGACCGGCAATTCCGGCACGTCCATCTCGGTAATATTTTCCGGATGTTCTTCCGTCTCACCGATCTGCGAGGGATCGAAAGGCAGGCTTTCAAGCGTTTGTGGTGCAACCGGCTGCGGTGCGGCTGCGACCGGACGCGGCTGAACCGGAGGCGCGGCTACCGGAATTGCAGCAACCGGGGCCGGGCGCGGCTGAGGTGCTGGCTGTTCCCGCACCGGCTGCGGCGCGGCGGCAGCAACCGCTACCGGAGCGACCGGCTGCTGGCGAACGGGCTGCGGCACAGGCGCAGGTGCGACTTCCGCTGCAGCGATTTCGGAAAGGTCGAGGTCAAGATCGAGATCATCAAGCGCAAGCTCGAAATCATCGTCGTTGAAACCTGCGAAATCCCCAAAGTCCGGCTCCTGAACGGGCGGCGCTGCTACGACCGGGGCTGCTTTTACAGGGGCTGCGGCAACCGGCGCCGTGGCAACCAAAGGCGGCTCCACTCTTGCAGCCGGAACGATAGGCGCAGCCTGTGCGATGGGGGCATCCTGAACGACAGGCTCTTCGCCGCGTCCGGGAATGGAATATTTCGCAACGCCGTAGATCAGCTCGTCCATCGGCGAAAGATTTGTTTCAACCGGCTTCTCTGCAACCGAAGGAGCAAAGGTAGGTGCAGTTTCTTCCGCCTGAACGAAGACGGGCTCAGGCGCCGGAACTGGTTCGGCCTGTGGCTCGATCCGGGCTGCAGGCAGCGCTTCGGCCCTCGGCTCGATCCGCTTGGGATCACCTGCCGCAACATCGCGGCGCGCGCCGAAATTGGCAAGCGGCAGACGCAGGCTGGAAAATTCCAGCGAAGAACGGCCACCATGCAAAGGCGGACGCACGGAAATCGGCGCCGGCGCTTCGGCGACGGCGATCTCTACCTCATCGGCAAGATCGAAAGACTGCGGCTCAGGCGCATGGCTCTGATCGGAATGCGCAATATTGCTCGAAACATCGGCCGGAAGCTCAGGCATGGCGTGCCAGGTGCTTTGAGCCGGCTCGACAGCCTGCGGCTCTTCCCATGCAGCCTGCTGGTAAACCACCGGCTCGGCAGGGCGCGACTGGCGCGAATGCACATCGAAAACCTCGGCAACCGCACCGGCATCGTCACGGAAATCCGCGCGGATGTCCTGCGTCGACGTCTCGACGTAATTGTGAATGTAGGCCTGATCGGCCTCGGGAAGTGGCTCCTGGCTCACTTCGGGTGCGGGGCTTGCCTCGAACACGGGTTCGTCCGCTGGCGCAAGCTCAGGCTCGCGCCGGGCGAAAACCGATTCGACGCGCTGCATGAAGTCGCTGGGGTGGATGCCCGCACGCACATCGTTTGCCGGGTCAAGAACGACCGGATCGGCATGCGGCGCATCGTAAACCTCGAACTCTCGAAGCAGCTCGTCTTCGAGATTGAATTCGGGTTCGCGGCGGGTTGCCGCAGAGCCGGCGCGTGGCGCAGCTTCGGAACCCGCATGCGAAGGACGCTCATCGAAACCGACGATACGCGCCAGTTCTGCCAGAGGATCGTTGTCAGCGAACCCTTCAGACCGGGCGTCCCGGTTATACGCGACATTTTTTTCGACCATTACGTGTTCCACCATCTACGCATTGCAGCTCTTGCCAGCGTATTGTGAGCAAATAATGGTGATATGTTATCGCATCTCGTCAGGCGCGTCCGCTCCTAAAAGCGTAAGACCAGACTTCAAAACATTCGCGACAGCATTCACCAGCCCGAGTCTGGCAATGCTCAATTCTCGGTTTTTATCGTTAATAAAACGTAATTCCTGATGGTCTTTACCTTTGTTCCAGTGTCCATGGAAGGAACTGGCGAGATCATAGAGGTAAAAAGCAAGCCTGTGCGGCTCGTGTGCAAGGGCTGCGGATTCGATCAGGCGCGGGTACTCAGCAAGCTTTGCAACCAGCTGCAACTCGTTGATATCGCTAATCAAAGCAACGGAAGACGACATGTCGTCCTGCGAGAGCGCAAGACCCGGAAACGCTTCCTGCGCCTGGCGGAAGATGGACATGCAACGGGCATGCGCATATTGCACGTAAAAGACCGGATTATCCTTCGATTGTTCGGTCACTTTCGCAAAATCGAAGTCCAGCGGCTCGGAATTCTTCCGATAGAGCATCATGAATCGCACGGGATCGCGACCTACTTCGTCCACCACATCGCGCAGCGTGACGAAATCGCCTGAGCGTTTCGACATCTTCACCGGCTCGCCATCGCGATACAGCTTCACGAGCTGGCACAGAAGAACCGTCAGCTTCGACTTGCCTTCCGAGACGGCGCGCGCAACCGCTTCAAGCCGCTTCACATAGCCGCCGTGGTCGGCGCCGAGCACATAGATCATCTCGGAAAAACCGCGATCGAACTTGTTCTTGAAATAGGCAACGTCGGCGGCAAAATAGGTGTAGGAACCGTCCGACTTCATCAGCGCGCGGTCCATGTCGTCGCCCACCTCGGTGGACCGGAACAGCGTCTGCTCGCGGTCTTCCCAGTCTTCCGGCAACTCGCCCTTCGGCGGCGGCAGGGTGCCCTTGTAGACGTGGCCCTTGAAGGTGAGATCGTTGATGGCCGAGAGAATGGGTCCGCCATTGCCCTCATGCAGCGTGCGCTCCGAGAAGAACACGTCGTGCTTGACGTTCAGCGTCTCCAGATCCTCACGGATCATCACCATCATTGCGGCGATCGCCTTGTCCTTGACGATAGGTAGCCACTTTTCCTCGGGCATGGCGCGCAGCTTGATGCCATATTCATCCGCCAGCGCCTGGCCGACTGGAACGAGATAGTCACCGGGGTAGAAGCCCGACGGAATGGCGCCGATATCTTCGCCAAGCGCCTCGCGGTAACGCAGGAAGACCGAACGCGCGAGCACGTCGATCTGCGAGCCGGCGTCGTTGATGTAATATTCCTTGGTCACGCCATAACCGGCGAAGGCGAGCAGGTTCGCCAGCGTGTCACCCACGACAGCACCACGGCAATGGCCGACATGCATAGGACCGGTGGGGTTGGCGGAGACATATTCGACGTTGATCTTCTGGCCCGCGCCGATCTTCGAGCGGCCGAAATCGATGCCCTGCCCGATCATGTCGGCAAGAAGACGCTGCCAGTAACCGACAGAGACCTTGAGATTGATGAAGCCGGGACCGGCGACGTTGACGCTATCGACATCGCCATCGGCCTGAAGTGCTGGCACGATGAGTTCGGCCAGCGCCCGCGGATTGGTGCCGAGCGGCTTCGCCAAAACCATAGCGGCATTGGTTGCGACATCGCCATGGCTGAGATCGCGCGGGGATTCGACCGTAATTCGACTGAAATCGACCTTTTCGCGGTTCTCTTTCACGAGATCGAGAGTCTCGAGCGCGTTTTTGATCCTGGTATCGAAATCGGCAAAAATGTTCATCGTTCCAACCTGCGCGAAGGGCTTCTGTTCATGTCCGGCCATCATAACCGGGTTGGCTTCGCGATCGCCCGCTGCCCTATCGCAAATCGGGGGTGTGGTCAAACAGCCGCTGGTGGGCGCGCAGTGCATAACTGTCGGTCATACCGGCCAGATAATCCCCCACATGGCGGGCTTTTGCGGCCTTGCTCATACCGGAAATGCTGTCCACCCAGTAGTGACTCTGCATCTCTGCCGGCACTTCCATATAACGGTGGAAAAGGTCGGTAACGATCTGCGTAGCGCCGGCGCGGATGCGCATGATTTCCGGATGCCGGTAGATATGGGCAAACAGCAGTTTCTTGATCTGCCTGTCGGTTTCAGCCATTTCCGGCGAGAAAGTCGCGACGGTAAAATCAGCGGCGCGGATATCGGCCGCACTCTCCGGTTTCAGCCGGGAAAGATTCTGCTGCGCGACCCCGATTACATCCTCGACCATATGGGTGATCTGGCGGCGCATGATTTCATTGGCGAAGCGTTCCTTGTCGAGCACGGGATATTTCGCACGTACCTCAGCCATCAGCTTGCTGAGGAAAGGCACCTCTTCCAGCATCTCGAAGCTCAGATAACCGGCACGCAGGCCGTCATCGATATCATGGGTATTATAGGCGATGTCGTCGGCAATAGCCGCCATCTGTGCCTCAAGGCTGGCATAGCTGCCGATTTCCAGATCCTGCAGCTCGCAATATTCGAGGATGGGCAGCGGAACCGGGCCCTTCACGCCCTCGCCCTCGGCATTGACCAGCGGGCCATTGTGCTTCACCAGCCCCTCCAGCGTCTCCCATGTCAGGTTGATGCCGTCATATTCGGCGTAGCGGCGCTCCAGCTTGGTGACGATGCGCAGCGACTGCGCGTTGTGATCGAAGCCGCCATAGGGCAACAACACCGCATCCAGCGCATCCTCACCAGTATGGCCGAACGGCGTGTGGCCGAAATCATGCACCAGAGCCACGCCCTCGGCCAGATCCTCGTCCAGCTTCAGAGCACGTGCGAGTGCGCGGGCAATCTGCGCAACCTCAATCGTGTGGGTGAGCCGGGTGCGGTAATGGTCGCCGTCAGGGCTGATGAAAACCTGCGTCTTGTGTTTAAGCCGGCGAAAGGCCGTGGTGTGGACGATGCGGTCCCGGTCGCGCTGGAACTCCGAGCGCGTCAGGCTCCCCTCCTCGGCAAAAAGACGCCCGCGCGTGGTCCATGGATCAGAGGCGAAAACCGCCCTCTCGCCACTTCCGAAACCCAATGCGCGCTGGTCTATAATCATTCATCCACCTGTACTGTTCTCTGGCCGGGACTTCCTTTGACCCGAAGTCCATGGCCTTTGACCATTGACCTTTTCATCCACCCTTCATACCTATCGCAAAGGTCGGCGCAAAGCATCATCGCTGCAAAGGCCGTTGCGGACATCGCTATAGACCGTTTATTTGACTGGTTTATAATGGTGGCGACAAATCTATTGCTCTCCGGTTCTTGACCCCGGCACGAGGAACGACATGGAAAACAGCGACATTACACTTTCGGAAGCCGCAGCGAAGCGAATCGCCCAGATCGTCGCAGCGGATGCGGGCAAGCAGGCTCTGCGCGTTTCGGTGGAAGGCGGCGGCTGCTCGGGCTTCTCCTACAAGTTCGATCTGGCGGAAGACCCCGCCGATGACGACATCGTGATTGCGCGTGGCGACGCCAAGGTGCTGATCGACAGCCTGTCGGTTGTCTATATGGCCGGCTCTGAAATCGACTTCGTCGACAATCTGCTCGGCCAGTCCTTCCAGATCAAGAACCCGAACGCGGTCGCAAGTTGCGGCTGCGGCACCAGCTTTTCTATTTGATGGTGATATCAAGCGCCAAGCTTGAGATCATTCACGCCTTTCTCTCCGCCCTCGTTCCTGCGCTCGTCACAGGAATGAGGGTTTGGGGAGCTGCGGTGCATCCATAGCTGTTGATCTACCCTGCCCCGGCTTCTATCCACCACATCCTCACCAGCCGTTTCCAAAAACGGTGGCAATCGCTTTTGCATCGGGTAAAAGTAACCTCACAAAAGGGAAACTCCGATGAAGATTGCCACCTGGAACATCAACGGCGTCAAGGCGCGTATCGAAAACCTCTGCCAGTGGTTGAAGGATTCATCGCCCGACATCGTTTGCCTTCAGGAAATCAAGTCGGTTGACGAAGGCTTTCCCCGCCTTGAGCTGGAAGCGCTCGGCTATCACGTCGAGACCCATGGCCAGAAGGGCTTCAACGGCGTCGCCCTTCTGTCGAAGATGAAGCCCGACGAGATCAATCGCGGCCTGCCGGGCGACGATGCCGATGAACAGGCGCGCTTCATCGAGGGCGTGTTCTCCGTTGATGGCGGTGTGATCCGGGTCTGCTCGCTCTACCTGCCGAACGGCAATCCGCCTGACGATCCGGTCAAATATCCCTACAAGCTCGCATGGATGGAGCGGCTGCGCCGCTTTGCCGAAGATCGCCTTGCGCTTGAGGAGCCGCTTATTCTGGCGGGTGACTACAACGTCATCCCCGAACCCTTCGATTGCCACGATCCGCGGGTCTGGGCTGGCGATGCGCTGTTCCTGCCCAAGACGCGCTCGGCATTCCGCAGGCTGGAAAATCTCGGCTTTACCGATGCCGCACGCGCGACGACGGATGAACCCGGACTTTATTCCTTCTGGGATTATCAGGCTGGCGCATGGCCTAAGAATAACGGCATCCGCATCGATCACCTGATGCTGTCGGCGGAAGCGGCCGACAGGCTGGAATCGGTGAGCATCGAAAAACATGTGCGGGCCTGGGAAAAACCGTCCGACCACGTACCGGTCTGCGGTTATTTCAATTTTACGCCGATCAATTGAACGGCGCTCGCCGGGCGAGTTAGAGAATTTCCGGTAAAAGTGCGCCGAAACAAAGAGTTAGAGCACGTCAAACGATTCCGTTTAAACAGGACGTGCTCTAGTCGCCTCAGCCAAAATTGTCAGTTCGGATCGTCGATCTGCATGTTCTGCGCCAGCGCGATGGCCGCGCGGCGATCGTTTTCACCCGCGAGCGAAAAAGCCTGTTCCTGAAGGGTCTGTATCCAGGTGCAATCCACCGCCGTGCACTTGTCGAGCGCGGCCGTCATGAAGGCGAGCCCCTGCGTCGTCTGGCCTTCCTGGAAAAGCAGATTACCGAAAATCGACATGGCGCCGGCATGGCCGTGCTTGCGTGCCTGATTGAGCCACTTCTTGGCCTGCTGCACATCCGCCCGGCCGCCCTCACCCGCAAGGATCATTTCCGCCAGACGGAACTGGGCCTCAGCCACGCCAAAGGTGGAAGCCACCTGAAAATAGAGCTGGCGGGCCTGCGACAGGTCCATCTTTACCGGAGTGCCGGGAATGCCGTGGCGGTAATAATCGGCAAGAGAAAGCAGCGCGTTGACGAAGAAGCCGGTATCCTCGGAGCCCGGCTCGACGCCCTGGCTGGCAATTTCGCTGTAAATCTTGAAAGCTTCGAAGTCGTTCTTGGCAACGCCATCGCCGAAGGCATACATATTGGCAAGCGCCCAGCGCGAGCCGGTATGGCCCTTTTCGGCCGCATAGCGATAGGCCTCGACGGCTTCGTCCTTGTTACCGTTCTTGTAGGCCTTGAAGCCGAACTTGAACAGGTCGAAGGGCCCGGATTCCTTGGTAACGCCTGCGTTGATGTCAAAAGCCAGCACCGGCATTGCGAGCGACGCAAGCAAAAGGCTCATGATGAGCGGCTTTAGAACATGTGCTTCACATTTCAGCATTTAGGCGAACTTCTCTCACTCTTCCCGGCATATAGCCAATACTTGCGGAATACTGCAAAGCTGAACCCCGCCGGGTCGCGATTTTTCGAACACACTGCGTCTTTCCGGCAGCACTTTCCAGCGCACTGCCGGTGGTCATATGCGGTAATTGCTCCAAATTTTCAGTGAGACAGATATAGGCATAATTTCCGGCAATATAACGGCGTTTGACCGCCTGCCGGTCAGCGCCAAACAAGAAACCCGGATCAAATTCCCGTATTACTTGCTTAAACCCTGAATCCAAACCCGTTTTCACTCTTCGCAACTCCGCAGGCCCACATCAAACGCCTGCATGTTCTTCCATCCCCGCGTCCATAAACAGAAGCCAAGCACCTTGTTTGTGGCGGGAAATGGACAGATATGCCCACATTCCAACGCGGCACCACGCTTGCAGAAAAGTGTTGCCAAATCGTCACAAAACTTTCGGGCTAGAAATTTTTATCGAGCAGGAATCATAGTCGGGAATGAAAAAAGGTCCGGTTGGTAAACCGGACCTTTCTTTTCGTTCAGGTGTGGCGAATGGTGTCAGAATTTGACCTTGACGCCCGTAGAGATCGCAGCCACGAGATCGTTGCCGAAGTCGTAGCCCGCCTCGTTGCCGCAGGTGAAGCCCGCACCGCAAGGTCCACCGTTGATGGATGAGCTACCGGAGGTCAGGAGGCCGAGAGCACCGGCAACCTTGAACTCGATATTCTTGTTCGGCGAGTAGACGATCTGCGTGCCCAGCGTCCAGGTGTCGGTCTGGGTGCCGATAACAGTCGATGTACCGCGATCCCAGGTCAGGCTCACAGCACCGCTCCACTGCTCGTTGAACTTGTGACCAACGCCGCCGGAAATCGTCCAGCCATCACGATAAAACAGGTCTAGCGTGTTCAGCGTGTCAGCACCGCTCGGAACGCAGGGAGACGTCCCTACCGCGCAGAAAGGAATGACCTCAATCTGGCTCCAGTCAGTCCACTTCACCGAACCGAAAGCCAGCCAGTCCGGCGCTATGCCGGATTGCACCTTGAGTTCGATGCTGTCTGGCATCGAAACGGAGCCATAGATCGGCACCAGCTTGCCGCCGTATTTCGCCAGCGTCGGAGAGATGGACGGCGGCGTCTGCGGAACTCCTCTGACGTCGGCGAAACCGGTCAGGTCATGATCGACGGCGCTGTTATAAACAAGGCTCGCCCGGAAGGCGACCTCGGGGATTTCGTAGGCAACGCCGGCGCGCCAACCCCAACCGTCACCTTCCATCTCAAGTTTGCCGACGCCGCTGAAGCTGGACCAGGCCGGATTGAGGCCAAGAACAGCTGGGCCAAGAACCTGACGGTATTTATAACCGCTGATCTCCTGGTAAAAGCCGCCGCCAATAATCGAGAAGTCGCCCTTGCCAAGATCAAACTTCACACGGCAGGTGGTGGCGTAATTGTGCGACTTTACCTTGGTTTCGATATTGTAGCTCGATCCCTGCCAGATGCCCGGATTGAGGTGCGCGCCCCAAGGCTGCGAATAATCGAACATGCAGTCGCCGAAATCGCCGATTGCCGCCTTGGCGCCGATGCGGGTCGACCAGAAGTTTTCAGAGTCATCTGCGCTCCTTGACCAAGTCGCAGGCAGCGGACCGCTCTTCAGCGGATTGTCACGCGCATTCTCAACCTTGCGCTGTGGCGCAACGAATGTAGCGGAACTGTCGAGAACATAGTCCGACGGGTCGAACAGCAGGTCGATATTGTAGCCACCGCGCTCGAGGCCGCCCGCCAGTGAAGGCGTGACCGCCGCGATGCTGGCTACGAAACATACTGCGCCGCGAAAAAATGCAGTTTTTGCCATCTCTCTCCCCAATCAAGGCAATGTGATCATTGAGAGAGTGAAATGCTTTGCGGCAAATGACAATCTGCCGTGGCGCGGCGCGGTTGCCACCGGATGGCCATTTTTTTACGTAAGTTTTTGATGTTTGGCATCTTACATAATCATTTTAGGCTATTATTCTAATCCAATTAGAAAAAACGACACAAAACGAAACAAACTCCCAATCCACACCGGAAATGTCGCCAAATAACCACAGTTGGACGTTTCCGAAGAAAATCGCTTATCAGGCCGTTTTTATTGATCTTTTTCGTCTTCCCGCGCGGTTTTGTGCGCCTCGCGGCAGAAATAATCGCGCTATCACGCAGTGCATGATTCGCCATTGCAACGCAGCAATGAATTGAGCCGGCCCTGACAGAACGCAAAACGCCCCGTTTTCACGGGGCGTTTTGATTTTACACGCAACAGGAACCTTATCCTGCTTCGCTGACCCGCTGCAGGGCGGTTCGAAGACTTGTCAGCTGAACTTCCAGTTCCGCCTTACGCTCGCGCTCGGCGGCCACAACCTCCGGATCGGCATTGGCCACGAATTTTTCGTTCGACAGCTTCTTGTCGATGCGTTCCATCTCCGCATCCACCTTGCCGATCGCCTTTTCGAGACGGGCCTTTTCGGCCGCGAGATCGACGAGGTTACCGAGCGGCAGGCAGACCGTGGCCTCACCGATGATGATCTGCGCGGAACCTTTTGGCGCCACATCGGCACCACGGATTTCATCGGCACGCGCCAGGCGCCGGATGGCGGCGGCATGGCGGTCCAGCCGCGCTTCTGTCGAGGTATTGGCACCGACCACCACCAGCGATGCGGTGGCGCCCGGCGGCACGTTCATCTCGGCACGCGTAGAGCGGATGCCCGAAACCAGATCGATCAGCCAGTTGATTTCCGCAGCCGCGGCATCGTCGCGGAATTCCGGAGTCGGCCAGTCGGTAAGGCAGAGAAGATCAGCCCGCTCCTCGCCCTCGCCCGCCGTATGCGCCCACAGCTCTTCCGTCATGAAAGGCATGAAGGGATGCAGGAGCTTGTAGATCTCATCCAGAACATAGGCCGCGCAGACCTGCGATTCCGCCTTTGCCGCCTCATCCTCGCCACCGAACACGGGCTTGAGCAGTTCCAGGTACCAGTCGCAGAACTGGTTCCAGACGAAACGGTAGAGGATACCGGATGCATCGTTGAACCGGAAGTTCTCAAGAGCCGCCGTCACATCGCGCGCGGTGTTGGCAAGCTCGGTAAGGATCCACCGGTTGATCGTCAGCGATGCGGTTTCGGCCAGGAAATGTGGATCGCGCTTTACACCGTTCATTTCGGCAAAACGCGTGGCGTTCCATAGCTTCGTGCCGAAGTTGCGATAACCGGCGATACGTGCCGGATCGAGTTTCACGTCACGACCCTGCGCCGCCATGATGGCGAGCGTGAAGCGCAGCGCATCCGCACCGTATTCGTCGATCAGTTCCAGGGGATCGATGACGTTGCCCTTGGACTTGGACATCTTCTGGCCGTTCTTGTCGCGAACGAGCGCATGGATGTAGACGGTGCTGAACGGCTCGACCGGATTGCCGGCATCGTCCTTCATGAAATGCAGACCCATCTGCATCATGCGGACGACCCAGAACGGGATGATGTCGAAACCGGTGACAAGCACATTGGTTGGATAATACCGCGCCAGTTCCGGTGTCTTTTCCGGCCAGCCGAGCGTCGAGAACGGCCACAGCGCCGATGAGAACCAAGTATCGAGAACGTCTTCGTCACGGGTCAGAATTTCACCCGGCTTGAAGTTTTCAAGCTTCTCCTCGACCCAGGCCTTCCACGGACCTTCATGGGCAATATAATGCTGGATAGCGGCCTGAAGCGCCTCTTCCTCGGTCTTTTCAACGAAGACCTGCCCGTCAGGGCCGTACCATGCCGGAATCTGGTGTCCCCACCACAATTGCCGCGAGATACACCAGGGCTGGATGTTCTCCATCCACTGAAAATAGGTGTTTTCCCAGTTCTTAGGCACGAAATTGGTGCGGCCTTCGCGAACCGAGGCAATGGCCGGCTGAGCCAGCGTCTTGTTGTCCACCCACCACTGGTCGGTGAGGCGCGGCTCGATCGGCACGCCGCCACGGTCGCCATGCGGCACGACGTGCTTGTGCGGCTCGATCTTGTCGAGCAGGCCGGCTTCCTCGAAGATTTCGACGATGACCTTGCGGGCGAAGAAACGATCCTGTCCTTCCAGGCGGTCCCATGCGCCGTGCAGCGCCGCCGGATGATTGAGGCCCTCGAGGAAATCCTCGTTTTCCTTGATGGAGATCGTGCCATCGATATTCATGACGTTGATGGCGCGCAGACCGCAACGCTTGCCGACCTCGAAATCGTTGAAGTCGTGCGCAGGCGTGATCTTCACGGCGCCAGTTCCGGCCGTCGGATCGGCATAGTCATCGGCAACGATCGGGATCTTGCGGCCAACGATCGGCAGGATGACATGCTTGCCAATGATGCCCTTGTAACGCTCGTCTTCCGGGTTCACCGCAACACCGGTATCGCCGAGCATGGTCTCTGGCCGCGTGGTAGCAACAACGATGTAATCGCGCGTTTCGAACTCGGTCGGCTTGCCCTCCTCGTCAAATGCGGTCGGGTGCTGATAGCTCACACCCTTTTCCAGCGGATAACGGAAGTGCCAAAGGTTGCCCTTCACTTCCAGCTGTTCGACTTCCATGTCGGAAATCGCGGTCTGCAGCTTCGGGTCCCAGTTGACGAGGCGCTTGTCCTTGTAGATCAGGTTCTGCTTGTAAAGGGTGACGAACACCTCGAGAACGGCCTCGGACAGCCCCTCATCCATGGTGAAGCGCTCACGCGACCAGTCGCAGGACGCGCCGAGACGCTTCAGCTGGTTGAAGATCAAGCCGCCGGATTCGGCTTTCCATTCCCAGACCTTGTCCACGAAGGCCTCACGACCCATTTCGCGGCGGCCCGGAAGCTGCTGTTCCATCAGCTTGCGCTCGACGACCATCTGCGTGGCGATGCCCGCATGGTCCATGCCCGGCTGCCACAACACGTCCTTGCCGCGCATGCGCTCGAAGCGGACCAATATGTCCTGAAGCGTGTTGTTGAGCGCATGGCCCATATGCAGTGAGCCGGTGACATTCGGCGGCGGGATGACGATGGTGAAGGTTTCCGCGCCCGGTTTGGCGTTGGCGCCGGCACGAAAAGCGTTCGCCTCGTCCCAGGCTTTGGCGATTTTCGGTTCGACGGATGCGGAATCGTAGGTCTTTTCGAGCATTTCCTGACCTGAATTTTAGAGTTCTTGTGTGGATTTTTTAAATAAGGATGGATGGTCGAGAGTCAACAGAAACCGACCCGTCAGCGACTATGACCCCATAGCGCCTTCATCTTCAACAAAAAAGCCGCCCCGGTGCCGGAGCGGCCTCTGTTTCATTATCTCGCGCATGTTACAAGATGCGGACGAACAGAGCCTAGCGGCGCGAGCCGCGCGCCACACGTTCGATTTCCTCACGCACGAGACGCTCCACCAGCGTCGGCAGATTGTCTTCCAGCCAGTCCTGCAGCATCGGACGCAGCATTTCGGCGGCCATATCCTCGATCGAGCGTCGTTCGACGCCATCGAAAATTTCCGCAAGTTCGCTGAAGGAACGGGCGATCTGCGCACCGGCAGCCTCGGAAATGAGGTTGAGCGACAAACCGCCCTCTTCCTTGGGTTCGGCCAGATCGAATGAAGGCATCTCGACAGCAGGTTCCTGCACCGAAATCTCAAAATGATCCTGGGCTACAGGCGTTTCGATGGCGCCACGCAGCGTCAGCTGGTCGAAGCGGTTCTCGAAAGCTGCGCTCTCGACAGCAGCAGCAGCAGCACGATCCTCGGCGGCAAAAGCTGCCGGCTGTTCACTGGTGCTCGCGGCAGCGGCCGCCAGCAGCGGCCGCACATCCGTCGGGCGCTGCGGCGCAGGGCGTTCAACCTGTTGCGCAGCCGAAGGCTGCGGTACGCTGGAGGAATGAGCGGCCGGGGCTGCCTGCGCGGGCTCACGCTGCGCCTGGGCGGCAAATGCCTGCGGCCCCATGGCAGCGTTGCGGTCGGCGGCAGCGCGAACGCGCGCGGCAACATCGGCAAGCGACATGCTTTTCTCGGCCGAGATTTCCTGCTGTTCTGGCGTCTGCTTTTCGGAGACCGCGGAAAAATCCTGCACCGGCCTTGCGCCAAATGCCTGGTTTGCGGCGGGAGGAACGCGCGCCGGCGGGCTGATGGCCTCCGTCACGAAGGGCGCTTCGCCTGCGCCATCGTCTTCGTCGTCATAGACAGGCGGCAACTGCCCGGAAAACGCGGCGGTAGGCCCGGTCTCGTTGCTTTCGATGATCCGGCGTATGGACGCCAAGATCTCTTCCATGGACGGTTCACGCGCTACGCTTGGCTGAGCCATATCAATCCCCGGTTTCCACTCTCTAGACCGCCTTGCGTCCATACGGACGCCCAAAGGACGCTCCAACATTTTAAATCTGCACACCGTTCCTGTCGAAAATCGCTTCCGGTTTTCGGGCCGATGGCCTGAAAAGGGGTAGAAATACGCACACCCCGAATCACCCTTAGTCTAGGGCAGCATAGTCAGGAACTAAATCACTGATTCGACAAGTTTCGCCGTGATGCACAGCTTTGTGAGAATGGTCTTTTGGGGCAATTGGGTGGGCGAAGCGGGTCTGCCGGTGCGGCACCCGCAAAAACAAACGCCGGGGCGAAAAGTCCACCCCGGCGTCCAAAACAATGATCGCTTTTAAAGATCAGAAAACGAATTCGGCCGCCTTGGCAAAACCGGGCAGAGGCTTGATCGACGCGTTGAAAGAGGTTGCAGCCGATGTGCTGTTGCCATCGCGACGGTAAACGGTTGCCTTGGCAGCGTTACCGTATCCGACAACGACAACCAGACGTCCGCCATCGCGCAGCTGGTCGGTCAGTGCCGCCGGCACTTCCTCAACAGAGCCGTTGATGAAAATCAGGTCATAGGGTGCTTCGCCCGCATAACCCTTTTCGAGATCGCCGGTGACAACAGCAACATTGTCATATCCGAGCGAGGCCAGCGTCTCCGTCGCCTCAGCCGCCAGCGTTTCGTCGCATTCGAGCGAAACCACCGAACCGGCGAGCTGGGACAGGATGGCCGCGGTATAACCGGCGCCGCCGCCGACTTCCAGCACCACGTCTTCCTTGGTCACCGCCGCAAGCTGCAAAAGCTTCGCCAGCGGCGAGGCCTTCATGACGTAACGGACCGGGCGACCATCCCGGGCGGGACAGATCTGCAGATCCTCGTCCACATAGGCAATCTGCCGCACACCCGCCGGCACGAAAGCTTCGCGCGGCACGCTCAAAAACGCCTTCAGCACCGAATGCGACGTCACGTCGGTCGTGCGCAACTGGCTGTCGACCATATTGGCGCGTGCGGTTTCGAAATCCATCATATCGTTATCGCCTCAATTTCGCGGATGCCGGTCGGGAAGCCTCGGCCCCAAAAGCTCAAAACGGCACGGGTCTCCCCTCGCCTTTAAACAATCTCATAATTGCCCAAGCCTGCGCTTTCAAGCGCGGTGAGCCCTAAGTGCTGGAAAAAGCGAAATGGCCGGGATTTTTTAGAACAGCAAGGGCAGCCGATGACCGCAAGGTGGGCCAAAGGTTCAAAAAAACAGGTTCTATTCGGTGAAGTTTTTGGAGGCCTCGCCCGGAATTGAACCGGGGTACAAGGATTTGCAGTCCTCTGCGTCACCACTCCGCCACGAGGCCTCACACGCTCATGAATTCGAGCGATGGCGGGCATTTAGAACGAATCCATTATGCGCGCAAGAGGGTTCGTTCCGAATGTGCTGTTTTTTCCGATCCGATGAACAAAGGGCAATCGTCCACGTCCTAAGCCCTTCGGATTCCGACATTTTTTTTATCTCACTCATATTCCAGAAGAAACAATGCCCGCAGCCGGCGCTTTGCGCGGGTGCGGGCAGTCGCTGCATCTTCAATGCGGATCGATCAGATGCGACCCAGCAGAACTAGAACGAGGACGATGACCAGAACCAGTCCGAGGCCACCCGAGGGACCATAACCGTAATTGTGGTAACCCCAGCTTGGCAAAGCACCGATCAGGAAAAGAATGATGAGAATAACGAGAATGGTGCCGATCATGTTTAGCCCTCCATGAATAATAAGTATGCGCTGTATTTAATGATCAAACACGCAAAAAGTTCCTTTTCCCCCATCCTCTTATGGCGTGGGCCGAAGAATTCATCTCCAGCCGATTCAACGGGTTAAACGGCATTTGCGGACAACGCGGAGGGTCGTGCGCGCGCACGGCGGCTGCGATTGGCGACGCACCACGCTCCGGCCCCGGGGTGATCGACCATGGTAGCGATTTATTCGAGGTAATTTCTCAGTCTATGTATATCGGGTGCCGTTCGTCATACTAAATCAAGTCACCCGTTCCCTGAAACTGGCGGGGGACTGGGAGACCTGGTATCACTGGCAGTGCGCCAGGTCTCACCTGTTTCCTTCTTCTCCGGCGATCTTCCCGCCGCACGCAAACCGTTCCCCAAACAGGCACACGGACATTTTACCTGCGGCGCTGCACGCCACGCTTGCCTTGCCTCTTTCTCTCCGGTTAGACCCCGGATCGGGAGGGAGAAATGAGAATCATATGTCCGGTTTTGCGAACCTCATCCCGCTTTTCATCTTCGGCCTGCTCGTCTACGCTTTCTTCCGCTGGGTCGCGCGCGACACTCAAAATCCGAGACGCAAGTAGCAGTTGCGAATAGCTCTGCCCTTTATCACTCGCGGGGAACCGTTGCGCCTCCATATCGTTTTCGCAGACGCACTTCGGAGGACAGGATGAAAACGCTCGTATCATTGGCCGCAATCGCGCTTACGCTTGCGGGCTGCACGACCTCAGGCCCGGCCGCTTATGTCGAACCGATCCCCGGCAGCATCACCTATAAGGGCCAGCCGCGCACCAAGCTGACGAAATCGCCGATCGGCAGCACCTTCAGCCACGAGTTCCGCATCGACGGCAGCACGAGGGCGGTGGAAACCTATCGCATTGCGCCCGATCGCTCGCTCGAACTCATAGACCGCCGCATCATTCGCGATTGGCTGTTCGGACGCGACGACTGACCGCACCGCGAGCCAACCGAAACCAATTGCGCATCCTGCCCGCTTGGTTTAGAGCCGGGCACGATAACCAACACGGATGAGCGATGAACACGCGCTGGCAAAAACCCGTCCTGATCGCGTTCGAAACGCCGGGCGACTATACGAGCATCGAGACCACGCAGGCGGCGTCCTGGGCCATGATCGAGGATTGGCCGATAGAGGACGGCGATGCGTTGGACGCGGCGTTGCTGGTCTGCGCCGCCGTCGATGCCGGCAGGAAAAAGCCGGAGGATGCGCGCAAGGCCTTCATCGCCGCCGCAATCGAGGCTGGCCTCGACATCAAGGCCTGACGGCATCAAGACCCATGGTCGAGAATTAAAATGGCGTCCTGAGGCGAAACAAGTCAGGACAACAGGTTTAAAGGGTAAAAACAGATGGAAGCTTCTGGAAACATGAAAAAAGCCCTGTTCATATTTCTCCTCTCCTGCCTCGCCATCGGCCTTCTCGGTCACCTCGTGGTCGCCTTCGTCGTTACCGGCTGAAGCACCGATGTCCACTCCGTATTGTGACGGAGCGGCAGGGCATTAAAATTTCCTAAATTTCATTCTGCTGTTATGGAACCGCGATAAATCTTTTCCGTTCTCTCTTCGATCAACAAGGAGGATTGAAATGCGTGACGGATTGAATGGTTTTCTCGAAATTTCCATGCTCGGCGTCGTGATTGCAAGCTGCCTTTTCATGGTCAACCTGCCGATCTGACCCGCCTTAAAAATCATTCCCTGCGGTACCGGCGACGTTAGATGCCGGAGTAAGAAAATGCGGCCTTTCGGGCCGCATTTCTTTTTCCAGCAATGCAGGCTCAAGCAGAAAGCTTGGCGGCCAGCTTGGCTACATGTGCGCCTTGGTAGCGTGCGGCTTCCAGTTCGATAGCGGAAGGCTGACGCGAGCCGTCGCCATCGGTGATGGTGGAGGCGCCATAAGGCGAGCCGCCCTTGATTTCATCGACGCCCATCTGGCCCTGGAAGGCATAGGGCAGACCGACAACGGCCATGCCGTGGTGCAGGAAGGTGGGGAGGAAACCAAGGATGGTCGATTCCTGACCGCCGTGCTGCGTGGCCGACGAGGTGAAGGCAGAGCCGACCTTGCCGACAAGCTTGCCGCCGAACCACAGACCGCCGGTCTGGTCCCAGAAATTGCGCATCTGTGAGGCAACCGTGCCGAAGCGGGTGCCGGCGCCGACGATGATGGCATCGTATTCTGCCAGTTCGTCAACAGTCGCGATGGGGGCAGCCTGATCGAGCTTGAAGTGCGAGGATTTGGCGACTTCCTCAGGAACCAGTTCCGGAACGCGCTTGACGACAACTTCCGCGCCGGCAGACTTCACGCCTTCGGCAACGGCATATGCCATCGTCTCGATATGGCCGTAAGATGAATAATAAAGCACCAGAACTTTTGTCATTTTCTTTGTATCCTTAGGGTTAATCGTCTCAGGCGTACCAGCCAGAAGCCTTTTTAAGAACGCGATGATCATTAGTGGTGACCAGTTACAAGCATGTGATGCAAAGGTAGCCCAGAGGCCGGTCCCACACCAGCGGTGCATCCGCATACGCACTGTTCGCAATCAGTGAACGAAACGCCGGAACGTCAACCTTTCACAGATAGACATTTTTTCAAAACCGCTTTGCATTCACCGGGCGGCGGACTAACGTCGGACAAAACAGCTGACGAGTACCCCCATGTCCAATCCCTCACCCACCCCATCCGTCGTGACCGCCGCCATGCTCGCCATCGGCGACGAATTGCTGTCGGGACGCACCAAGGACAAGAATATCGGGCACCTCGCGGATGTGCTCACCATGTCCGGAATAGACTTGAAGGAAGTGCGCATCGTCGCCGACGAGGAGCACGCAATCGTCGAAGCGCTGAATGCGCTACGCGCCCGCTATGATTATGTCTTCACCTCCGGCGGCATCGGCCCGACCCATGACGACATCACCGCTGATGCGGTATCCGTGGCTTTCGGCCTGCCCTGCGAGCACGATGCCGAGGCTTTGCGGATATTGGGTGACATGTACCGTGTACGCGAGATGGAATTCACCGAAGCGCGCAAGCGCATGGCCCGCATGCCAAGGGGGGCAAGCCACATCGCCAATCCCGTCTCGGTCGCCCCCGGCTTCGTCATCGGCAACGTCCACGTCATGGCCGGCGTTCCGCAGGTGTTTCAGGCCATGCTGGACAATGTCATGCCAACGCTGCGCACCGGCGCGAAAGTCATGTCGCAGTCGGTGCGCTCTCCCTATGGCGAAGGTGACATCGGCACGCCGCTGACCGCAATCCAGAAAGCGCACCCGGAAACCAGCATCGGCTCCTACCCGAAATATGACGGACAACGCTTTTCGACGGAGATCGTCGTGCGCGCCCGTGATGCCACCGTGCTGAAAGCGGCGGCGGATGCAGTGGCGACGATGATCGAAACCATTGGTCAGGAAAAAACACTGTCGGCCAGCAAGGGCGATGCAACCGCCTGAGACGGAAGCGGATTGACCAAAATCAAGGTGGTACCCGGCAAAGGCAGCCACTCTCCCCAAAACGACGCGTCACCGAGGAGCTAAAAAATGGGTTACAAAACGATACTGGCAGTGATCGACAATGTGGAGAACACGCAAAAGCTCGGCGATTTCGTGGTAAGTCTTGCCAACCAGTTTTCCTCGCATGTGATTGGCCTGCACATGGAAACGCTGGCCGCCGTTCCGCTCGTCGCGCCGATGGAAATTCCCGACCCCGCTACCGTTCAGGTGCTTCAGGACGTGGCGCACAAAGAAACCACGGATGTTGGAAACCTCTTCGAACACACGCTGTCTGCCAATGGCATCTCGCATGAGTGGCGCAGCTTTGTAACCTCGGTGGGTTACGCCTCGTCATCGGCAATCGATAGCGCGCGCTGCGCCGATCTCATCGTCGCCCGCCAGAGCAACTCCTCCGCACTCTCCGACAGCCGCTCGGATATAGACGGCTTTCTCCATGAAAGCGGCCGCCCTGTTCTTCTCGTTCCGCATGTGCTGACGGTTGCCAAACCGGTCAAGCGTGTACTGATCGCCTGGAACGGCTCCCGCGAGGCAACACGCGCCACCTTCGATGCCCTGCCCTTCCTGATTGCAGCCGAGAGCGTCGAGATCTTCTCCGTCGATCAGGCCGAGAGCGAAACGCAATCGTCTGGACTTGCCGGAACCGAACTGGCCGCAACACTCGCCCGCCACGGCGTCAACGTCACGGTAACCTCGCAGGAAAAAATCGCCGGCATCTCGCCGCAGGCGGCTATCGAAAACCGGCTGTCAGACCACAGCATCGACCTTCTGGTCATGGGCGCCTACGGCCATTCCCGTTGGTGGGAACTGCTGTTCGGCGGCGTGACGCGCACGCTGCTCGATTCCATGACGGCGATGACGCTTTTGTCGCGTTAAACACCGGTAGCCGTGGATGAAGCCGCAAGAGCCTGCGCGCAATGCTTGCCTTTTTGCGGGTCTTGCGGCTATTAGCCAAAGCCATCGACAATTTTGACCAGATGGTAGACGACATGTCCCTTCCCGATAAAGCCTTTCCCGTAACCTGGGATCAGTTTCACCGCGACGCCCGCGCGCTTGCGTGGCGTCTTGCCGGCCTTGGCCGGGAGTTCCGGGCGATCGTCTGTATCACCCGCGGCGGTCTCGTGCCGGCAGCGATCATTTCCCGCGAGCTGAACATCCGCCTGATCGATACGGTCTGCATCGCCACCCGCCACGATTACGTCAACCAGGGCGACACGGTTCTCCTGAAGGGCGTGGCGCCGGAGCTGATGTCCGACGGCGGCGAAGGCGTGCTCGTCGTTGACGATCTGACCGACACCGGCAAGACCGCACTGGAAGTGCGCGAAATGTTACCGAAGGCGCATTTTGCCTGCGTTTACGCCAAGCCGAAGGGCGTGCCCACCATTGACACCTTTGTCACCGAGGTCAGCCAGGACACCTGGATTTATTTTCCCTGGGACATGGGCTTCACCTATCAGGAACCGATCGCCAAGGGATCGCGCGGCTGATCGCCTGTCGCAACCCAAAACCATGCCTGAAAAGCCGTCCCTTCGGGGCGGTTTTTTTGTGTGGAAATGCTTTTTTGGTAACGGCAAAAAAACACGGAAAAACCGCAGTGTCGCCTTTATGCCGCACCCCGGAAATGCGGGGTTTTCGCTTTCCGCTGCGGAAACCAGCCTCGCGCAAGCTTCAAAGTCTCGCGCCAAGTCACTGATTTTTTTGAACGCTTTTGCTATCCCCGTTTTCCACAGGCGCTGCACACAATATCTTGTGGTTAAAAAACGGTTTCAATCTATGGCTTGACGAATCTATGCCGCAGGAGGAAAGTGACAGTTATGTTGCGGCGGCAACGGACCGGAAAGTAACGAGGCCGGTTCCTTTCAATCTCAGTTCGCAAGTCCAGAAGGGGCGTCCCGACCATCAGGGGGCGGTTCGCCGGTGGATTTTGCGTGCCTTGCGGATACCGCCAAAAACATGACGCGGGGACTGGCGGCAGGAAGCTGTTGATACTATATTTAGTACTCACATGACTCTTGCAGCCAAATAAGCCACGAGATACAGGGATCACATCCAAGGATGAACATCCCTTACAGATCGGCAAAAACCGGCTGCGCGCATAGTTCGCACGGCTGGAACGAATTTTTGCGCCCTTTGCCGGGCGCCCAATGGACGAGGACACGAAACCATGCGCATCGAACGCCGCTTCACGAAGCCCGGCCAATCGTCTTATGCGGAAATCGAATTCCGCAAGGCCGTCAGTGAAATCAAGAACCCGGACGGTTCCATCGTGTTCCGTCTGGCGGATATCGACGTTCCCGCGCAGTTCAGCCAGGTCGCGACCGACGTTCTGGCGCAGAAATACTTCCGCAAGGCCGGCGTGCCGAAGGTGCTTAAGAAGGTTGAGGAAAACGATGTTCCTTCCTTCCTGTGGCGTTCGGTTGCCGATGAGAAGGCCATGAAGGACCTCCCCGAGGGTGAGCGTTATGGCTCCGAAACCGATGCGCGTCAGGTTTTCGACCGCCTGGCTGGCACCTGGACCTACTGGGGCTGGAAGGGCAAATATTTCTCCACCGAGGAAGACGCACTCGCCTTCCGCGACGAGCTTGCCTATATGCTGGCGACCCAGCGTGTAGCCCCCAACAGCCCGCAGTGGTTCAACACCGGCCTGCACTGGGCCTATGGCATCGACGGCCCGGGCCAGGGCCACTTCTACGTCGACCCCTTCACCGGCAAGCTGACCAAGTCCAAGTCCTCTTACGAACATCCGCAGCCGCATGCCTGCTTCATCCAGTCTGTCGAAGACGATCTGGTCAACGAAGGCGGCATCATGGACCTGTGGGTGCGTGAAGCGCGCCTGTTCAAATACGGTTCCGGTACCGGCTCCAACTTCTCCTACCTGCGCGGCGAAGGCGAAAAGCTTTCCGGCGGCGGCAAGTCCTCCGGCCTGATGAGCTTCCTCAAGATCGGCGACCGGGCAGCCGGCGCAATCAAGTCTGGCGGCACCACCCGCCGTGCGGCCAAGATGGTCGTCGTTGATGCCGACCATCCCGATATTGAAGCCTATATCGACTGGAAGGTGAACGAGGAGCAGAAGGTTGCCGCTCTCGTCACCGGTTCCAAGATCGTTGCCAAGCATCTCAAGGCAATCATGAAGGCCTGCGTCAATTGCGAGGCAGATAACGGCGATTGCTTCGACCCGGCCAAGAACCCTGCCCTGAAGCGCGAAATCCGCGCTGCCAAGAAGGACATGGTGCCGGAAAACTACGTCAAGCGCGTCATCCAGTTCGCGCAGCAGGGTTACAAGGACATCCAGTTCAAAACCTACGACACGGATTGGGATTCCGAAGCCTACCTCACGGTTTCAGGCCAGAATTCCAACAACTCCGTATCGCTGAAGGATGACTTCCTGCGCGCTGTTGAAAACGACGGTGACTGGAACCTGACCGCCCGCAAGGACGGCAAGGTCATGAAGACGCTGAAGGCCCGCGACCTCTGGGAAAAGATCTCCCACGCCGCCTGGGCATCGGCCGACCCCGGCCTGCACTTCAACACCACCATGAACGACTGGCACACCTCGCCGGCCGAAGGCCCTATCCGTGCTTCCAACCCGTGCTCGGAATATATGTTCCTCGACGACACGGCCTGCAACCTTGCTTCGCTGAACCTGCTTCAGTTCAAGGATCAGGCAACGAAGCGCATCGACATCGCCGATTACGAACATGCGGTTCGCCTGTGGACCGTCGTTCTCGAAGTCTCGGTCATGATGGCGCAGTTCCCCTCGCGCCAGATTGCCGAACGCTCCTACGAATACCGCACGCTCGGCCTCGGTTACGCCAATATCGGCGGCCTGCTGATGTCCTCGGGCATTCCCTATGACAGCGACGAAGGCCGCGCCATTGCCGGTGCGCTGACCGCCATCATGACCGGCGTTTCCTATGCCACCTCGGCTGAAATGGCAGGCGAGCTTGGCCCCTTCCCGGGCTTCGCGCCGAACCGCGACAACATGCTGCGCGTCATCCGCAACCACCGCCGCGCCGCCCATGGCCTTTCCTACGGTTATGAAGGCCTGTCGGTGAACCCGGTTGCCCTCATCCATTCCGATTGCACGGATCAGGACCTTGTGGCCCACGCTACCGCCGCCTGGGACAAGGCGCTGGAGCTTGGCGAAAAGCACGGCTACCGCAACGCCCAGACCACCGTTATCGCGCCGACAGGTACGATCGGCCTTGTGATGGATTGCGACACGACCGGCATCGAGCCGGACTTCGCGCTGGTGAAATTCAAGAAGCTCGCCGGCGGCGGCTACTTCAAGATCATCAACCGCGCCGTGCCGGAATCCCTGCGTTCGCTCGGTTATTCGGAAAGCCAGATCGCCGAAATCGAAGCCTATGCCGTTGGCCACGGCAATCTCAACCAGGCACCTGCCATCAATCCCTCGTCGCTGAAGGCCAAGGGCTTCACCGATGAGAAGATCGAAGCCGTCAACGGCGCACTGAAAAGCGCCTTCGACATCAAGTTCGTCTTCAACCAGTGGACGCTGGGCGCCGATTTCCTCAAAGGCACGCTCAAGGTTTCCGATGAGCAGTTGTCCAACATGAGCTTCAACCTGCTGGAGCACCTCGGCTTCAGCAAAAAGGACATCGAAGCGGCCAACGTGCACGTCTGCGGTGCGATGACACTGGAAGGCGCACCGTTCCTCAAGAACGAGCACTTGGCCGTATTCGATTGCGCCAACCCCTGCGGCAAGATCGGCAAGCGTTATCTCTCGGTCGAATCGCATATCCGCATGATGGCGGCAGCACAGCCGTTCATTTCGGGTGCGATCTCCAAGACGATCAACATGCCGAATGATGCAACCGTGGAAGATTGCGGCGCAGCCTACATGCTGTCCTGGAAGCTGGCGCTCAAGGCCAACGCCCTTTACCGCGATGGCTCCAAGCTTTCCCAGCCGCTCAACGCTTCGCTGGTGGAAGATGAGGACGACGAAGACTTCGTTGAAGAACTGATCCAGCAGCCGCTCGCCCAGCAGGCCGTGACGATCACCGAAAAGATCGTCGAGCGCGTCATCGAGCGGGTATCGCGCGAGCGTGAAAAGCTGCCGAACCGCCGTCAGGGTTACACCCAGAAGGCAACGGTCGGCGGTCACAAGGTCTATCTGCGCACCGGCGAATTCGGTGACGGCCGCATCGGCGAAATCTTCATCGACATGCACAAGGAAGGCGCTGCCTTCCGTGCGATGATGAACAACTTCGCCATCGCCATTTCGCTTGGCCTGCAATATGGCGTGCCGCTGGAAGAATATGTGGAGGCCTTCACCTTTACCAAGTTCGAGCCGGCCGGCATGGTGCAGGGCAACGACGCGATAAAGAACGCCACGTCAATCCTTGACTACGTGTTCCGCGAACTCGCCGTCTCCTATCTCGGCCGCCACGACCTTGCTCATGTCGATACGTCTGACTTCTCCAATACCGCACTCGGCAAGGGTATCCAGGAAGGCAAGACCAATCTGCTCTCCACCGGCTGGACACGCGGTTACAAGCCGACGCTGGTTTCCAACAACGAAGGCGAACGTGCTGCTTCCGAACCCAAGGGCTCGGCAACGGCAGCCCCCGCCCGCGCCTCGGCCAACGTCACTTCCTTTGCAGGCTCAGCCGCCCGCAAGCTGGAACCGACAGTCGCGATCTCCACCTCGGAAATCGTCTCCTTCAAGCGCGATTATGAAGAACGCGCCAAGGAACTGGCGGAAGAGATTGCCGAAGAGGTAATCGACGACGTGGTTCAGGAAGCCAAGCAGACCGCCACCGCCCTCTTCTCCGACAAGGCCGCCGCCGACGCGGCATCGGCCAAGGCGGAAGCCAAGAAGAAGGAAAACGAACGCCGCATGCGCTCGATCGCGCAAGGCTATACCGGCAACATGTGCTCGGAATGCCAGAACTTCACGATGGTGCGCAACGGCACCTGCGAGAAGTGCGATACTTGCGGTGCGACGAGCGGTTGCTCTTAAGAAATACATGGATAAGTGGTGAATCCACTTTCCAGTCTTGGAAGGTGAAGTGAATATGTCCCGCAGTGATTAAGGTTCACTGCGGGACTTTTTATTGGAGGCATATATGCGCTGCCCACATTGCAATATTAATTTCCATGAAAATTGGGTTCCTGGCAGCTTTAGCCGCAACGGTTATGTTACAAACTGGTCCTACGAAACGGCTGTATGTCCAAGCTGCAAAAAATTGACTATTGTTATCGAAAGCCCATCCGGTAACGCACGGATGGTTGAACCAATGAGTCCCAACCGCGGCTCAATTTCGCAATTTGTTCCAGATGACATTACTCGAGATTACCTAGAAGCGTGCGATGTTCTTCCCATTAGCGCCAAAGCTTCAGCAGCTCTTTCCCGGAGATGCCTGCAAAACATTCTAAACAGCCTAGATTACAAGGCGACGGATTTAGCAAAACAGATCGACGCATTAATTAATGAGACGGATCCCAAAAAAGCGTTACCGATTGGATTACACGAAACGGTCGATGCTATCCGTAATTTTGGAAACTTCTCAGCTCATCCAATAGATGAAAAAACAACCTTGCAAGTGATTGATGTTGAGGCAGAAGAAGCCGAATGGTGCCTTGAAATATTAGAAGAGCTGTTCGAACACTTTTACGAACGTCCCGCAATCGCAGCTCAGAAAAAAGCCGCGTTGGACGCAAAATTGGCAGCAGCAGGAAAGCCACCATCGAAGTAGCAGTCAACACATTCGACGCGCGCAGAGCGCAAGGAATATGACGACAATGGCTGGTAAAACCGATCAAACCGACTGGGCGCGTCTTCACGCAATGACCGACGAAGAAGCGGAAACCAACGCGCTTGCTGACCCCGACAATCCACCGCTTTCCGCCGAACAGCTCGCCTCCGCCTCGAGAATGCTCCGCATCAAGATAATCCGCCGAGCACTGAAACTGACGCAGGAAGAGTTTTCCGCCCGTTATCATATTCCGCTTGGCACCTTGCGTGATTGGGAACAGGGCCGCAGCGAGCCGGATCAACCGGCCCGCGCCTATCTGAAAGCCATCGCCGTCGATCCCGAGGGAACGGCAGCCGCGCTCCGTAGAGGCGCGGCCTGACTCCTTCCCTCACCCCACAAAATCAAACAGCAGCTTCACATTCAGCGCCGCAATTACCACCGCGATAAGCCATGCAAACGCCGAGAGCCATCGCGGGGCGCACAGTTCGCCCATCTTGGCGCGGTCGGCGGTGAACATGACCAGCGGGAAGACGGCGAAGGAAAGTTGCAGGCTTAAGACCACCTGCGTCAGTATCAGCAGTTGAGACGTGCCGCTTTCGCCGAAGGCGATGGTGACGCCGGCGGCGGGGATGATGGCGATGCCGCGGGTGATAAGGCGGCGCAGCCACGGGGCAAGCCGCATCTTGAGGAAACCTTCCATCACGATCTGGCCCGCAAGCGTTGCCGTAACAGTGGAGTTGATGCCACAGCACAAAAGCGCCACCCCGAACAGCGTCGGCGCAATCGCAAGGCCGAGCAGCGGCGCGAGCAGACTATGCGCTTCACCCAGTTCGGCAACATTCGTCTGACCCGTTTTGTTGAAGGTCGCCGCTGCGAGGATGAGGATCGCGGCATTGATGACGAGAGCAAACGTCAGGGCGATGGTTGAATCGAGTGTCGCGAATTTGAGCGCCTCGCGTTTTTCGGCCAGCGTCTCGCCGATGGCGCGCGTCTGCACGATCCCTGAATGCAGATAGAGATTATGCGGCATCACCGTCGCGCCCAGAATGCCAAGCGCCAGATAGAGCATCTCGGGGTTGGTGACGATCTCCGTCGTCGGCGCAAAACCACGAATCACCTGGCTCCAGTCGGGATCGGCCAGCGCCAGCTGAATGGCGAAACACACCGCGATGACGCCGAGAAGCGTGATGACAAGCGCCTCCACCCAGCGGAAGCCAAGCCTTTGCAGATAAAGGATCAGGAACACGTCAAGCGCCGTGATGAGGACGCCGAGTTCGAGCGGAATGCCGAAAATCAGGTTGAGGCCGATCGCCGTGCCGATGACCTCGGCGATATCAGTCGCGATGATTGCGATTTCGGCCAGCAGCCAGAGCACAATCGCCACCGGTTTCGGATAGGCATCGCGACAGGCCTGCGCCAGATCGCGCCCGGAAGCAATCGCCAGACGGGCACAGAGCGCCTGTAGAACGACGGCCATGATGTTCGATATCAGTGCCACCGTCAGCAGCGTGTAGCCGAACTTGGAGCCACCGGCGAGCGACGTTGCCCAGTTGCCGGGGTCCATGTAACCGACCGCGACGAGATATCCGGGTCCGAAGAACGCCATCGCCCGGCGAAACGTACCGGCATTCGGGCTTATCTTGATCGAGCTGTGAACGTCGGACAGCGAGAGATCGTCGCCATTCCGCCGCCATCCAAAGACAGGCTTGTCCATCTTGCGAACTTTCAAATGGAAATTGAATTAATGCAATTGCAAATCATTCGCATAAAAGGGTGTGGACTGGCAAGCGGAGTTTCGAAGCTGTGTGCCGGCGCGAGAGGCCGCAGTAACATTCGGCCTGAACGCAACCATCGGCGCAGCGCGTCATGGATTTAATGAAATGAGACCCCTCCTCCGTCATTCCAGCCTTAAGCCGGAAGCCAGCCAGCCAAGGTCTCTGGGCTGAAAAGACTCTTCTACGCGGCGTAGTAGCCAGTAAACAACGGCAACCCACGGCCAATCCTACCGCGAAACCTCACGGCGTTGTCATCGCTCTGCCCCGCCATTGCGGAACAGCCGCGTGCATGCCCGCGTTTGTCTGTCACGAAGCAACGATAGTCCGGGGAAGTTCATGCGAGACGGCAATAAATTCAGCGTGGCGAACCAGCCTTACCGGTGGCCGAAATATATCATGGCGCAGCGAAGGCCGCGCGACTGGCTGATGACCATCAGCGGCGTGGTGCTGCTGGTCATCGTCGCCGCCGCTGTCGCCATGGGTTATCTCGTCACCAGCCATCCCGGCAAGCCCGAGCCGAATACCGGCATCATCGAGGAAAACGCAGCGGAGAACGCCTGATATGCGGCGCAAGATGCGCCGCTTAACTCAGACCCTGAAGATGCCCGCTGAACTGCGCCTCATGCAGGCGGCTGTAATGGCCCTTGGCGGCCAGAAGCTCGGCATGCGCGCCGGTTTCGGCAATACCCGTCTGGTCTACTACCACGATGCGTGACGCATCGCGGATCGTTGCCAGCCGGTGAGCGATGACGAGCGTTGTGCGGCCCTTGGCAAGCTCCGTCAGCGATTGCTGGATGGCCCGCTCGGTTTCGGTATCCAGCGCCGAGGTCGCCTCGTCGAGAATGAGGATAGGCGGGTTCTTGAGGAACATGCGGGCGATGGCAAGACGCTGTTTCTGTCCACCGGAAAGTTTCACGCCACGCTCACCGATGACGGTGTCGAGTCCCATCGGCATCGCTTCGATGACGCCATCGAGCCGGGCACGCCGAGCCGCATCCATGATCTCGACATCGGAAGCGCCGAGCCGGCCATATTCGATATTCTCGCGGATCGTGCCGCCAAACAGGAACACATCCTGCTGCACGATTCCGATCTGGTTGCGCAGCGAGGCAAGCTTCATCTTGCGGATATCGATGCCGTCAATGGTGATCGAACCGCTGGTGACATCATAAAAGCGCGGCAGCAGCGAGCAAAGCGTCGTTTTGCCCGCCCCCGAAGGCCCGACGAAAGCCACCGTCTCGCCCGCATTGATCTTCAGGTCGATATTGTCGAGAACCTGCTTGCCCTCGGCATAACCGAAACCGACATGGCGATATTCAATGGCGCCGGAAAGCGCCGGTGCCTCGATCGCATCCGGTGCGTCGGTGATATCCGGCGCCGTGTCCAGAAGCTCGGTAAAGCGGCGAAAACCGGCAATGCCCTTCGGATAGGTCTCGATGACCGAGTTGATCTTTTCCACCGGGCGGAAAAACACGCCGACCAGAAGCAGGAAGCCAACGAAGCCCCCTTCCGTCAGGCCGCCATGCAGCACGAACCAGGCGCCGCAGATCATCACGATCATCTGCGTCAGCCGCATGCTCATGTAGCTGAGCGAAGTGCTGGCAGCCATGATCTTGTAGGCATCCAGCTTCGTGCGGCGGTATTTCTGGTTGTCCTTCTCAAACAGCGCGCGTTCGTGGTCCTCATTGGCAAAGGCCTGCACCACCCGCATGCCACCGACATTTTCCTCGATACGGGCGTTGAAATCGCCTACCCGACCGTAGAGCGCGCGAAAGTTCTGCGTCATACGGCCACCGTAACGGCTCGTCACCCAGGCGGTGACAGGCACGACGGCAGCGGTGACAAGCGCCAGCGGCACATTGACCGACAGCATCAGCAGGAAAGCGCCGATGAAGGTCATGATGGCGATGAACAGATCCTCGGGGCCGTGATGGGCCACCTCACCGATCTCTTCCAGATCCTTCGTCAGCCGGCCAACCAGATGACCGGTCTTCTGGTTGTCGAAATAGCGGAAGGAGAGCTTCTGCAGGTGGTCGAAAGCAAGCCGCCGCATGTCGGTCTCGATATTGATGCCGAGCATATGTCCCCAGTAGGTGACGGTCGCCATCAGACCCGTATTCAGGACATAGATGACGAGCAGCCCGACCGATGCGGCGAGGATGATGCCCCATTCGCCACCCGGCAACAGCACGTCCACAAAGGCCTTCACCGCCATCGGAAAGCCGAGTTCGAGCACGCCCGACAGAACCGCGCAGGAAAAATCGAGAATGAACAGACCGCGATAGGGACGGTAATAGGCGAAGAAACGGCGCAGCATGGCGTGACCTGAAGAGCGGGCGCGGCAAGCGGAGGCCGCAATAAAAACGGAGTTCAATTGTCATATTTCAATGCGCGCGCCAAGACCGATGTTCTATTTTTACCAAAATCGTTCAATAGGCTGAGCGATAAACACACAACGGTAATGTGATACGGCTATATTGCACTTATATGTATTGGTGTGACAGAGTGAATGCACCCTTCGGGGAGAATGCGAGAAAGAGCCTGCCGTGAGTAATATTGACAGCCGTAAGCCCAGTGGCGAACCGAGATGGCTTGGTCCTGCAAGCCCGACGCGGATCGCTCTGATCCCGCCAATATCGGCTGCGCGCTGGCTGCTGGTTCTCGTCGCCCTTGCGGGCATCTACTTCTTCCACGGCTTTCTCGTTCCGGTTCTGGCGGCCCTTGTCATCGGCTTCGCCAGCTGGCCGGTCTATACGCGGCTTCTGCGGCAGGTGGGCGGCAACACCACGCTCGGCGCCTCCATCGCCATCATCCTCATCCTCACCTTCCTCGTGGTGCCTATCTTCATCGCCGCTTCCTATACGGCCAGCGAAATCCGCGAATGGTTCGGCTGGGCGGTGCATGTCAACAAGGTGGGCGCACCCGTGCCAGACTGGATCGCGGCGCTCCCCGGCGTAGGCTCCTGGCTCGGCGAGCAGTGGGTGAAATATATCGGCACACCGGGTGCGATCGGCGAAGTGATCCAGCTCGTCAGCGGTGCCAATATCGGCAATATCTACCGGGCGATCCTCGCCGCGGGCAACGGCGCGTTCCACCTGGTGCTGACCCTGCTGTTCATGTTGATCGCGCTGTTCTTTGTCTATCGCAACGGTGCCGGCTTCTCCCATCAGGTCGATCTTGTGGGAGAACGCATACTGCCGACGCGGTGGGAGCGCATTTCCCGCGTCGTGCCAGCCACCATCAGCTCCACCGTCACCGGCATGACATTGATCGCCATCGGCGAAGGCATAATCCTCGGCATCGCCTACTGGATTGCCGGCGTCCCCTCGCCCGTCACACTCGGCGTGCTCACCGGTGTCATGGCGCTCATCCCGGGCGGCGCGCCGCTCTCTTTCACTCTCGTATCGATCTATCTGGTCGCCAGCGGCTCTCCCGCTTATGGCCTGGGGCTATTCATCTGGGGTTCGGTAGAGCTTTTCATCGTCGACAAGACCATCCGTCCGAAACTCGTTGGCGGCCCGATCAAGCTGCCTTTCCTGCCGACCTTTTTCGGCCTCGTCGGCGGCGTCAAGACCATGGGCTTCCTCGGCCTCTTCATCGGCCCGGTGCTGATGGCGCTGCTGGTGGCAATCTGGCGGGAATGGGTGCGAGAGGTGGAAATCTCCACTGGCGCCACCGTCGACGTTCCGCCGACCCCTACAGCTGAAAATGACCCGCTCGACGACATCGTTGCGCGTGAAGAGGATAGCAACGAAGCGACGGCGTTCCGAAAAGCAGCGTCTTAAACCTCGTCTTCGTCATGCTCGGGCCTGTCCCTGGCATCTGCAACCCAACGATGTTACCAGACGTCGGCAGATCCCCGGCACGAGGCCGAGGATGACATCGCCAAGGGCGGCATCGAGTGTTCTGCAAAGCGCGCCGATAGCGCCCGCCTCGCCTTTAAAGCGTCTTCTCCATGAACAGGCTGAGCGGGTCCGGCTTATAGGGCGCAAACGCCTCAATCTCGACAAACCCCGCCTTGCGGTAAAGACCAATCGCCTCCGGCTGGCTGATGCCGGTTTCAAGCCGGATGGCGGTAAGCCCGAGCTCGGCGCCGCGCGCAATGAGCGTATCCATGATCAGCTTGCCGATCCGCAATCCCCTCGCCTCCGGATCGACAAACATGCGCTTGACCTCCGCCGTACCGTCACCCGCCTCCACCAGCGCGCCGCAGCCAACGACACGGCCATCATGCCGCGCCACGAAAAAGGAGACATTGTCCTTTTCCAGCTGGCCGATATCGACCAGATGATTGCTTTCGGCGGGATAAAGCGACGCCATATAGACGTTAGACAGATCGATAAGGCGCAGAACCGCTTCCTGCCGGGGTGTTTCAAGCTTGATTTCGGGGGCCAATGCGATGCCTGCTTTCTCTCAAAAAAATGCGTATTTCGTCGTAATGTCACTGCAATCGGGATAGATGAGTTTCTAGAGCATAATTCCCGACAGAGGCAACACACACCATGAAAACAGCCCTCGTTCTCATGACCTTCCTAGGCTGTGACGACACCGCCACCGATTGCCATTACCTCGCCACCTCGCAGCAGCGCTGGACGAGCATCGAACTATGCGACGCCGTGTCGGAGAAAGAGCTGGAACGTTTCGCAAATGCGTCCTACCCGGTCGTGGTGGCCGTGTGCCAGACACCGGGCGAGCAGACGCCCCAGACTGCGGGCAACGCGCCCGCAACGCAGCCTCCCGCCGCAACGGCCCCGGCCGGAACAGAGGAGCCACCGGCACAGGTCACGCAAAAGGAGGAAGAAAGCCTGACAAAACAGGCGATCAGCCGCGTCAGCCGCATCCTGCCTTCCACTGAAGGCGTGAAGCACCTGCTCGGAACGCCGGTCAGAATGGTGGAAAACAGCTATTCGTGGATTGCCAAGCGGTTCGAGAAGTAAGCCTCAGGCCGCCTCGACCGTCAGCGCTTCCGCATAGTGCCGCGCTTTCTGCCGTTCCTCGGCAATGGTCAGTTTACGCACGGCGTGCAAGAGCTCGAAAAGCGTTTCGGAACCATCGACGTTGCGGAAATGCGCAAGCAGTTCTGCCGATACAGAGGCTGCGGCCTGCGACAGATGCGATCGGGCGGCACGGCGCCACATCAGCGTCGCCTCAATGAAGACATCAACCACATCGCCCAAAAGACCGACGGACTGGAACAGCGCCTTCAGCGCGTGCGGCCGTCCGGTCGCCAGAATGGCGCGCACCTTGCTGTCATCGAGACCTGAGAGATTGACCATCGCCGCCGTGAAAAACTCCAGCCTGCCCGAACAGACGGCATGGATGAGAAGCGCCGGTGTCAGTTCCAGCCTTTGCCGCAGATGCTCCACCAGCGCCGGCAACTCCGGCGACGAAACATTGGCGGCGATGAGGATGGTGGCGGAATCTTCCGCTTCGCGGAAAATACTGTCGGCGCGGTTGCGCGCGATCAGGGCATGAACCAGCGCCGAACCTGCCAGGGCCTCGCTGACGCGCGCCATCAGAAGATGGCGGGTATCGGCGGGCAGCACCTCTCGGCACAGCAGCAGGTCGCGAATGTCGGCGTTGCAGCCATGCCGCTCGGCAATGCGGCGCAGCGAAAACGGTGTGATGAAGGCGTCGTCGTTCTCTAGAAGGATCATCGTTTCCGGCAGATCACCGACTTCGGCAAGTGCTGCGCAGACACCGCGCGGCAGGCCCCGCCTTGCCGCAATGAAGGCGCGTGTCAGGCTCTCGCCGCGCCCGGCAAGATCGACCAGATCGGCCTCGCCAAGAACCGGCGAGCGGGCAATCACGGTGCAGGCAATCTCCGGCTGGTCTTCGGCAAGCGAAACGAGAATGGCGCGCGGCGCATCGGGATCATCCGCCAGCGCCTCGGCAAGTGCCAGCCGCACGCGCGGAGAAGGGTCGTCGAGAAGATAGGTCATCGCCATATAGGCGGCGTCACGGTTCTCCCGCGCCATGTCTGAATGCAGATAGGCACGGCCAAGCGCATTGGCGGCCTTCGCCCGCTCGGTCGATCCAGCCTTTTCAGACCAGCGAAGAAATGCCTGTACGATCACCTGAGCCTCGAAACACATTCGCAACAATGGACGACGGCATCATTGCCGCCGCCATGTATAAAACTCTAGGCGCAAATAGTTTACGTTTGGTTCACCATAAAATTTAACAGTTGCCGGCGAAGAAGTTCTACGGCGCAGTAGACGGACGCTTCAACTGAAACACGTCGCTGCCGCCGTCGCAGTAGTCCATGTAACCCATACGGGCCACCGGACGTGCCAGTCCCATATCGATGCGACCATCACGAATGATCGTATCGTCGATGTGAATAGCCATGACCTGCCCTATCACCATCCACGAGTCCGCCGGCGTGCCGTCGATGTCCTTCAGCTGGATGATCTCGGTCACGCGGCATTCCAGAACGGCCAGCGCCTCCCCCACGAAGGGCGCATCCACCACCCGCCCGTCAACGGCAGTCAGACCGGCAAGCCGGAACTCGTCGACATCATAGTTCACCGGCGCAGAAGACGCGTTCATCCGGTCGACGAGGTGGCGGCTGACGAGGTTGGCGGTGAAGACACCGGTCTCCTCGACATTGCGAAGGCTGTCCTTGCGCCCGCTGGAGGAAAACATCACCAGCTTCGGCCGGTCCGAAATCGCGTTGAAAAACGAATAGGGCGACAGGTTGAAAGAGCCGTCCCGGCCTTTAGAACCAATCCAGCCGATCGGCCGGGGCGCGACGATAGCCTTGAACGGATCATGCGGCAGGCCGTGCTGGTTGGTGTCGGTGGTATAGAACATCAGACGTCCCCAACCCAGGTTACCACATCCGCAAGCTCCGGCCGCGGCCGCTCCACAAGCGGGAATGTCGTTGAGCCGATGTGAATATATCCGGCGACCTTCTCGTCTGCGGCAATCCCCAGTTCCGACAGGAAGGCCGGGTCGAAGGCAAGCCATTCCGTCAGCCAGTTCGCCGCATAACCATTGGCGTTGGCGGCGAAGATGAGATTGAGGCACACCGCACCGGCGGACATGATCTGTTCCCATTCCGGAATCTTGAAATGCGGCTTGGCGGTGCTGATGACGGCGATGACGACGGGAGCGCGCGTGAAGCGGGTGCGCTCCGCGTCCTGCTGCTGCAGGTCCAGTTCCGGGTTCTTCTCAAGCGCGATCCGGAGCGCTTCTTCCCCCAGACGCACGCGGTCTTCGCCGCGATAAACGATGAAGCGCCACGGCGCCAGTTTGCCATGGTCAGGCACGCGCACGGCAAGGCGCAGGATTTCCTCGATTTCCGCTTTCGATGGACCCGGCTCAGCAAGTTGCAGGGCGGGGGTGGAGCGGCGAACCTTGAGATAGTCGAGGAGCTTGATGTCACTTGTCATGATCAAAATTCTTCCATTGTGCTGTCATCGCGAAATTATGGGCCTTGAAATAGCCACGGCATTGGTTTTGAAGTGATGCGGGAAAATCAAGAAGTCAATCGGTATCGAAAATGTCGGCAATCAAAATCGCGGCACGTCTGGCCATTGCGTTCGCCGCGATCGGCGTTTTATCACAGGCAGCCTTTTCGCAAGACGCTTTCAAGGACTTCAAGCAGCTTGGCGGCACGCCTAAAATGCCGAAACTCAATGCTTTCACCGCTCCTACTGCCCCGAATGCCCCCGCAAGCACCGCCCGTGATATCGACATGGAAGCGAAACTGACGAGTGAAGGCGAAGCGGTGAAGGAAGGCCTTTCCTGGCGCGTCTTCAGCCCCATTCCGGGCGCTGACGGCAAATTGCCGATGCTGGCAAGCTCCGAGGGTGGTTCGGCGCAGTTCCATCTGGTACCCGGCGAATATTTCGTCAACGTTGCCTTCGGGCGCGCAGGTGTTACCAAGAAACTCAATGTTCCGAGCTCCGGTAATGTCCAGAAACAGGTGCTGATTCTCGATGCTGGCGGTTTCGTTCTGAATGCGATCGCGGGTTCCGACAAACAGATCTCCGCTAACCAGCTCAAATTTTCCGTCTATTCCTCCGACGCCCGACCGGATGGCGAGCGCGGCCTTGTCATGGCCGACATCAAGCCCAACACCGTCGTTCGCCTCAATGCCGGCACCTATCATGTCGTTTCCGAATACGGCAACGTCAATGCGGTGGTGCGCGCCGATATTCAGGTGGAGGCAGGCAAGCTGACCGAAGCGACCCTGCAGCATCAGGCGGCACAGATCACGCTCAAGCTCGTCTCCGAACAGGGCGGCGAAGCAATTGCCGATACGGCCTGGTCAGTGTTGAACGGCGGCGGCGACGTTGTGAACGAAAGCGTCAGCGCGTTTTCGACCATGGTTCTGGCGGAAGGCGAATATACCGCCATGGCCCGAAACAAGGACAAGGTCTACCAGCGCAACTTCAAGGTCACGTCCGGCCGGGACGCCGATGTGGAAGTGCTGATGAAGGATCAGGCGCCGGAAGACATGACCGGCGATTTCGAATAGGCCTCACTACCCTCAGCCAGTAACGAAAACGGCCCCCGAAGGGGCCGTTGTCTTTTGTCACGCAACCTGCTTCTTCGCCGCAAGCTTGCGCTTTACATCCGGCGGCGTCGCCTCTTCCACGAGGCTTGTAATCGCGTCTTCGAGCGACATCGGCGTCTGGTTCTGGGAACCGAGACGGCGGATGTTGACAGTGCGCTCTTCCGCTTCCTTGCGTCCGCAGACGATGATGACCGGCACCTTGGTCACCGAGTGCTCGCGGACCTTGTAGTTGATCTTCTCGTTGCGGAAGTCGGTTTCGACAGCCATGCCCGCCTCGCGCAGTGCTTCGGCAACCTCGCGGCCATAATCGTCCGCATCCGAAGTGATCGTCGCGACCACGACCTGAAGCGGCGCGAACCACAATGGCATGTGACCGGCAAAGTTCTCGATCAGGATACCAAGGAAGCGCTCCATCGAGCCGCAGATGGCGCGATGGATCATCACCGGCTGCGTCTTTTCGGAGTTCTGGTCGATATAGAAGGCGCCGAAACGTTCCGGCAGGTTGAAGTCCACCTGCGTCGTGCCGCACTGCCATTCACGACCGATGGCATCCTTCAGCGTATATTCGAACTTTGGCCCGTAGAAAGCGCCCTCGCCCGGCAGAATGCCGGTCTTGATGCGGCCGCCGGACTGTTCCTCGATGGTCTTCAGAACCTCCATCATGACGCTTTCGGCACGGTCCCAGAGATCGTCGGAACCGACACGCTTTTCCGGGCGGGTCGAAAGCTTGACGACGATCTCGCTGAAACCGAAATCCTCATAGACCGAGAGGATCAGGTCGTTGATGCGCAGGCATTCCGCAGCCATCTGCTCTTCCGTGCAGAAGACATGCGCATCGTCCTGCGTGAAGCCGCGAACGCGCATCAGGCCATGCAGTGCACCTGAAGCCTCGTAGCGATGGACATTGCCAAATTCAGCAAGGCGAACGGGCATTTCGCGGTAAGACTTCAAGCCATGCTTGAAGATCTGCACGTGGCCGGGGCAGTTCATCGGCTTCAAGGCAAAGACGCGCTGGTCCGCATCCTCGTCATCGGGATGGGTAAAGGCATGGGCGGATTTCACCGCGAACATGTTTTCCTGATACCAACCCCAGTGACCGGAGGTTTCCCACAACGACTTGTCCAGCACCTGCGGCGCGTTGACTTCCTGATAGGTATTGGCAAGCCGACGGCGCATATAGGCCGTCAGCGTCTGGAACATGCGCCAGCCCTTGCCGTGCCAGAAGACCACGCCCGGACCTTCTTCCTGGAAATGGAACAGGTCCATTTCCCGGCCAAGACGGCGGTGGTCGCGCTTTTCGGCTTCGGCCAGAACGTGCAGGTAATTGTCCAGCTCTTCCTGCGTCGCCCAGGCGGTGCCGTAGATGCGCGACAGCATCGCATTGTTGCTGTCACCACGCCAATAGGCGCCGGCTACCTTCATCAGCTTAAAGGCCGTACCGACCTGACCCGTGGACGCCATATGCGGGCCGCGGCAAAGATCGAACCAGTCGCCCTGATAATAGATCTTCAGATCCTGACCTTCGGGAATGGCATCGACCAGCTCAACCTTGTAGTTTTCGCCCTTTGCGGCAAACACTTCCTTGGCCTTCTCGCGCGACCAGACTTCGCGGGTAAACGGCTTGTTGCGCTGAATGATCTCCTTCATCCGCTTTTCGATCTTCGGCAGATCTTCCGGCGTAAAAGGTTCGTTCTTGGCAAAGTCGTAATAGAAGCCATTCTCGATGACAGGGCCGATCGTCACCTGCGTGCCGGGCCACAACTCCTGCACGGCCTCGGCCATGATGTGGGCGGCATCGTGGCGGATGAGTTCCAGCGCGCGGCTGTCCTCACGCGTGACGATTTCTATCTTGCCATCGGTGATTGGCTCGGACAAATCGCGCACGGTGCCATCAAGCGCAATGGCGACAGCCTTCTTCGCAAGCGATTTGGAGATGGATTCGGCGACCTCGCGGCCGGTCGTGCCGGCGGGATAGCTGCGTACGGAACCATCGGGAAATGTAAGGGAAACGGTTTGTGACATCGTCGAATGCTCCTGATCCAGTCCCGCCAACGAATGCGGGTGGTGTTGGAATAAAAAGAACGCCCTCTTTCGCAGATGGGCAGGCAGGCTGATAAAGAATTTTGCCGTTCCAGTCAAAGGTGAACGGCGGCTCAGCGAAGCATTTCGGCAATTCCATTGACGGTATTGGCGTTGCGGGTCGTGCCGATGCCGAGCTTCTTCGTGGTCAACGCAGAGAGAAGCCGGCTTTCGCTTGGCTTGCCGCAAAAGTCGATCCACAGGTCACCGCCGACAATGGCGATCTTTTCCTTCTGGCGGTACTTCTCCAAGAGTCCAAGATAATCCCCGGCAAGCGGCTTGCGCATCACCCTTACGCAGACATCCGGTGGATTGCCATCCGGAAACGGGTTTGTGGCAGTCAGGGCCAGCCAATCAGACGCTGAGCGAACGAGAATATCGACGTGTTTGCCGAACCGTTTTTCAAAGGCACGCTCCAACGCCTCCTCGATTTCGCAGACAGGCGCCTCCGGTGCACGGAAGACCAGATTTCCGGTCGCAACCAGCGTCCTGCATTCCTCAAAGCCCAGCTCCTGCGCCATTTCACGCAGATCGGCCATGATGAGCCGCTTGCCCGCCCCGAGCACGATGCTGTGCAGAAGAGCGACATAGGTCATCGATGCAGCATCCAATACCGCCAGGGCGTCCACCAGTGCTTGTCAGCGGCCAGCGTTTCCGGCACGGGGTCCAGCCCGCTGGTGCCGCCCGGACCGCAACGCGCGACGCGAAATAGCGTCATCCACCCGCCCGGCCAAAGGCCGTGGCGGGCGATCGCCTCATACCCATATTCGGAACAGGTAGGAATGTGGCGGCAGGAATTGCCGACGAAACCCGACAAAGTCAGCTGATAGAGCCGGATGAAGCCAACGCCGAAAAGACGGCCTGGGGTCTTCGCAAACACTCCCCCCCAGTTGCGGGATCGCCCGACCTTATCCCCCGTCTTCTGATGTCCGCAGTCCGGTTCACCGCACATCGCCTAACCCGCAGCGTTCAGAACCGGCCGGGCTTCGATCTGGTCGAGAGCATCGACGACCGCTTCGAAGGTCAGCATGGTCGAGGCGTGGCGTGCCTTGAAATCCCGGACGGGTGAAAGCACCCGCATATCCTCGAAACGGCCTGTCGGCCCCTCGCCGCCCTGTTTCAGCATGGCAAGCATGTCTTCCCGCGCCTGCCGGATCTCACCGCTGGAAGCGCCGACGACATGATGCGCCATGATCGAGGCGGATGCCTGGCCGAGCGCGCACGCGCGAACCTCATGTGAAAAAGCCGTGACAATGCCGCCTTCCACCTTCAGATAGACCTTGAGTTTGGAGCCGCACAGCCGCGAGTGTTTTTCAGCGCTGGCATCGGCATCATCAAGCACGCCGGTCAGCGGAATATTTCCGGCAAATTCCAGAATTCGGTTGTTGTAGATATCGTCCATCATCAGGTATCCGGCGTTCAAGAATGCCCAAAAACGGGACAGGATATTTTTTTCAAACACAGCGTTTGTCGCAGTGGAGCTTTCCTGCCCTTCATTCCCATTATATGCTAACGAGCTTTCTGGACATCAAGCCGATATGAAATTAACGGCTCCGATACCGAAATATCAGCATCGGCCTTGCCAAAATGCTGTAAAACAACCAGATAGCAGCAACGGTGGACGAAGTCCCCGCTACGAAAAACAAAGTTCAGGTGCGGCCTTGACCCGCATCGGGAGAGACGGAATGGATGCGATCGTGAAGAATTTCCCCGGCGCTGGCGCAAAACCCGATGTGGCAGAGGCTCGCCCAAGCCAGACGGAAGCGGAAGAAGCAGTGCGCGTTCTTCTGCGCTGGGCAGGAGAAAATCCCGCCCGCGAAGGACTCCTGGACACGCCGAAGCGGGTTGCCAAGGCCTATCGCGAACTCTTCGCCGGTTACGAGCTGAACGTCCAGGACGTTCTCGGCACGACCTTCGAGGAAGTTGGCGGTTATGACGATGTGGTGCTGGTGCGCGACATCCCCTTCTTCTCCCATTGCGAACACCACATGGTTCCGATCGTCGGCAAGGCGCATGTCGCCTATCTTCCGGCTGGGCGCGTGCTCGGCCTGTCGAAGATCGCCCGCGTCGTTGAAATCTTTGGCCGCCGCCTGCAGACGCAGGAAAACATGACCGCGCAGATCGCAAGATCCATCGAGGAAACCCTGAAGCCGCGCGGCGTGGCCGTCATGATCGACGCCGAACATATGTGCATGTCCATGCGCGGCGTAAACAAGCAGGGGTCCACGACCCTCACCACCAGCTTCACCGGCACCTTCAAGAACGACCCGGCGGAGCAGGTGCGCTTCATGACCATGGTGCGGAACCGCTGACGGTTCCGCTTTTTCCCCGGGGTAGCAATGTCCATTTCGTTTCCGTCTGCGCCTGCGGACAAGGAAGTGCTTGAAAATTCAGGTCTCTTCTCACCGAAATTCGATGCCCACGGCCTTGTCACCGCCGTGGTCACCGATGCGCGTGATGGTGAATTGCTGATGGTCGCCCATATGAATGCGCAAGCCCTGTCGCTGACGCTGGAAACGGGCATCGCCCACTATTACAGCCGCTCGCGCGACAAGATCTGGAAAAAGGGTGAAACCTCCGGCAACCTGCAGACGGTGAAGGAATTCCGCACCGATTGCGATCAGGACGCCGTATGGCTGAAGGTCTCCGTCGCCGGTCATGACGCAACCTGCCATACCGGCCGCCGCTCCTGCTTCTACCGCACGGTCGAGTTGGCCGATGGCAATGCCGTCACCAGAATCACCGACGATACCCGCCATTTCGACCCGGCGACTACCTATTCAGGCACGTGAACGGCCACCTTCCATCCGCCGCACCAATTTGCTACCAATAATTCAGGATTCGGGGAGGAACAGACCGGGTCCTGGGAGCAGGCAGGGAGTGTACGGTCATGTTGGGCTGGGGAAGCAATCGTCATAGTGCTCTTGCGGCTGGCAGCACCGAAACAATCGTCAACGAGATCGTTGATACGCGCCGGATTGCGCTTGCGCTCGGCGGTGGCGCTGCGCGCGGCTGGGCACATATCGGCGTCCTGAGGGCACTAGACGAAGCCGGTGTAAAAATCGGCATGATTGCCGGAACCTCGATAGGCGCGCTGGTCGGCGGTTGTTATCTCGCCGGAAAGCTCGACGAGCTGGAGGAATTTGCCCGTTCGCTGACGATGCGGCGCATTGCCGGCCTGCTCGATCTAACGATTGGCGGCGGCGGTCTCTTCGGCGGCATGCGGCTGACCAAGCGCATGCAGGAGCATCTCGAAGGCTTGCGCGTCGAAAACCTCGAGCACCCTTTCATCGCCGTCGCCACGGAATTGCGCACCGGACACGAGGTCTGGATTCACCAGGGCGACCTCGTCACCGCACTGCGCTCATCCTATGCGTTGCCGGGCATTTTCGAGCCCGTGCAATGCAACGGCCGCACCCTGATCGACGGCGCTCTCGTCAACCCCGTGCCGGTTTCGGTCTGCAGGGCCTATGAGCAGGCGCTCGTCGTCGCCGTCAATCTCAATTACGATCTGTTCGGCCGCTCTGCCGTGGTCAAACATTCCTCTTCGCCCCCGAATGGCGCAGCACCTTCCCTGGAAGGTCCGCCGCGCCCCGGCCTGCCGGGTGTCATGGTGCAGGCCTTCAATATCATTCAGGACCGGATTTCGCGCTCGCGTCTGGCGGGCGACCCGCCCGACCTTATGCTGCATCCCCGTATCAACGATATCGGCCTGTCAGAATTCCATCGCGCCAGCGAAGCCATCGACAGGGGATACGAGGAAACACGCGCCCGCGTTCCCGAGCTGGAGCGCATGCAGCAGGCGTTCCGACGCTAACGTACACTACAAATATTCGTGCTGAGCATTCCAGCTTGCGGTAGCCGCAGCCTCCTAGTCCGTCATTCCTGCGCGTGTCACAGGAATGACGGAGTCGTTTCGAAATGACTATTGCGGACGCGCCGGAAACGAAACCTCATCCGGCGATATAGGCCTTGATATGTTCGGCTTCCGCCTCGATCTCGCCGATCCGCGCCTTTACCACGTCACCGATGGAGATGATGCCGGCCAGACGACCGTCGTCCTCAACCGGAATATGGCGGAACCGCCCTCCGGTCATGATTTCCATCAATTCGTCGGTGGTGGAATTGTGATGACAGCGGATGACGTTCTTCGTCATGGCCACCGAAACGGATTGCAGAAGGGAGGCAGCGCCCTCGCCTGCCACGACCTTCACCAGATCGCGTTCCGTGAAAATACCGAGAACAACGCCGTCGGCATCGGTCACGACGAGTGCGCCGATCTTGTGCGCATTCAGCGTTGCTGCCGCCTCGCCGATGCTTACGCTCGGTCCCACAGTCACGACATTCCGGCCCTTGCGGTCGAGAAGATCTTTTACGAATGTTGCCATGCCTTCCTCCTCCTGTCAGCAATCTGCAACGCGGCGAAGTCTCTCCGCGGTTGCAAATCATGGAACATGGTGCGCTGAGGCCTATGCGAATGCAATCCCGGATGGGACCTGCACAAGCAAATTTGCGCCACGGCCGACAAGGAGCGTGATCGCCCTAGAGCGGGTGTTCCACACTTCCACTGGAAAGGTTCCCGCGGATCGGGCGATCAAACAGGCCGAAGAACAGGAAGCCGAGCAGAAAGCCGAAGACATGGGCATCCCAGGCGACTTCGCCGCCGACATCGCCAAACAGCGGCACGCCGACCGCGATCAGGACATTGCCGAAAAGCCACATCAGCGTGAAGATCAGCACGGTCCTGTTCGAAAGCGCCGCGACAATGCTCTGCCTCGGCATCAGATGGCCGAAAGAGGCGCTGTAGCCGCCGCGCGACGGGAAAGCGAAACGGCATGCGGCTCCCATCAGGGCCGAAACGACACCAGATGCTCCGATCAGAACCGTCACATCGCCCCAGTTCAGCGCCGCGTGGCCAAAAGCTGAAACGGCGGCGGATATGCACCATAACAGCACGAAGCGAAGCGTTCCGATCCGGCGCAGAACCGGCGCGCCAAAGGCCATCAACCACAATCCGTTAAAAAGAATATGCTCGATGCCGCCGTGCAAAAAAGAATATGTCACTGGCGTCCAGAGCCATTCCAGCCCCTGCTGGGATAATGGCACCGCGTAACGCAGCGGAATGAAGCCGAAGGTGAAGATGAACCAGCCGTTGCCATCCTCCGAAAGAAGATAGGCCGGAACCACGAAGGCCAAGAGCAGCGCCGCCAATATGCCGACCAGAAGCGGCGGCAGGTTGAAGACGGGATTATGTGCGTCCTCTTTCAGTTCCTGACTTTCCGAAACCGGCGGCTGTTCGCCGTCGCCGTTGGACATGATTCCATCCCTGTTTTTGTGGAAATTTGCGTCCCCCGAGCAATATAGGAAGCCCAGGCGAAAAAAAAGCCGTCCTGCCTTTCGAGCCACGACGCAAAAACCGCAATCGGTTCAAGCGCCTGTACCCAGGGGCAGTCCGGCCTGCGCGCCCGCCGTAAAGTTACGGGCGAAAGCATCAATTGTGCTGACTGGGAGCATGTCCCCGACATGGCCGCAGCGATGCCACGACCTTGGTCGCCGCGCAATCTCAACCATTTGTTAACCTTAACAAAATCGGTTGGCATGAAATTCGCTACACCACAAGTATCAGACGTTCGGATGGACATGATGTCCCAAAAACGAACATGGAGAACGATGCTATGAAGAGCATGGCCGGACTGGAGATATATGCCTATTGGGACACGCTGCGCGGCAATAAACCTGCGCCCCGCCGAGAAGACTTCGATCCCGCAAAGCTGAAACATCATCTCGGCGACCTCTTTATCCTGACGGACAAGGGAGAAAGAACGCCATTCTTCCGCCTTGCAGGCACGCACCTGTGCGACCTGTTCGGCCGGGAATTGCGCGACAGCCCGTTCTCGGATCTGTGGCCAGCGGCAAGTGCCACCTTCCCCTGCCGTGTCGCACGCGGCATCCTGCAACATCAATTGCCCGTGGTGTTCGATATCGAAGCGGAGGACGACCATGGCGCGGCGCCGCTTGCTTTCGAAATGCTGCTCTTGCCACTAAGTTCGGATAATGACACAGCCCCGAGATTGCTCGGAGCGCTGCTGCCGGAACGGCCCCGTCACGAATTCGCAGCACCGATCAGTTGCCTCGTCATGAAAAGCAGCCGCCTGCTACGCATGGATATCGCGCCGACAACGTATTCTACGAATGCGCGAACCGCTGTCATGCCGCATGCGGTAACCCGCTGACTGCCGCATCCCACCCCGCATGGTGAGGGTGGATCGCGTATGATCGCGCCGGAATTTCGTACGAAATACGTCAAAGCTGTAACGATTTTGACGATTGCAAAAATTGTAAGGGTTAAACAATACAGTCTGTTAACCCGGGCGGCGTAGAGATTTGTCATCATCACTGGTTACAATTGCGCTGCCATGTTCTCATCACGTTCGGTCAACACTGCCCAAACCCTGCGTCCGGTTGAAGAGGTTCACTTCGACGATCCCGTCCGTGTGTCCTTCACCGGCCGCCTCATGTTGCCCGATCACCAGGAATATGATTGCACCGCAACCGAGATGACCGCCGAAAGAGCGCTGTTCGCCTGCTCGGGCATTGCGCGCAACGGTGATCGCGTCATCTCCTATCTGCAGCATATCGGTCGCATCGAAGGAACGGTTACGGCGCTTACCGCGTCAGGCTTCGTCATTGCCATCAATGCGCCCGAACGCAAGCGGGAAAAGCTGGCCGCCCAGCTCGCATGGATCGCCAAGCGCCAGCTGCTCGGCCTGCCGGAAGACCGCCGCCACGACCGCCTGACACCACGCAATACCCGGGCACATCTGATGCTGGAAGACGGCGTGCTTCTCGCCTGCCGGCTGATCGACCTTTCCTTGTCGGGCGCAGCCATCGAGATCGAAAACCGGCCTCCACTCGGCACCAGGGTCCAGCTTGGCAAGAACATGAGCGGCAAGATCGTACGCCACTTCATGGAAGGCGTTGCGGTCGAATTCGACCGGGTCCAGTCGCCCGACGCCCTGATCGAATTTCTCTAGGTCATTTCCCGTAATACCATGGAGCGGTATGTCCGTGCGGCAAGTGCGGCATTCGCCAGATCTTGTCACGGCTATCGCTTTCAGGCGCTCCGGCCGTGAGCCGAAATACAGCCAGCACAGGTCTCTGCGCCTAAAGAGCTTTTCCCGCCACGCAGGCGCACATCGATCCGATTCCGGCTCAAGGCCGGAATGATGGGAGCAGACTGCTTTCGTCTACAAAAATGCCGCTCGTGCATTTGCGCTGACAGTTTAAAATACTGCTTTCCCGCATTGTGGATTCCGTTGAAGCTGACTTCCGTGCTATCCGGTCAGAGTGCCCGGCGCACTCCATTTCGCGTTAGTTCTTGCGCAAAACCGCACTGGAAAATCCCGCTCCAGGCATTTTTTCCAAGAAAAAAACAGTTTTCTTGAAGTTTTTTTCGCTGCCTTTTTGCCCTGTCCCGACTTGAAACACCAATCCCAAAACGGGAAATGCGCGTCTTCGATACGCTCCGCGGCCTGACTACCCAGCATCGCAAAAATATCTCTGTGGCGAAAATCGCTTTCAATACAGCGGCCTAAATGGCTACCAAAAACTTAAGGTCGAGATGCGTAAAATTGTAATAAAATTTGCTTCAAAAACGCGTAAAAACTAACTCGAATACAGTTCAAAACAAGCGCTAATTTGCTGAAATATAAGCTCAAATTGACACGCGCATCTTTCCGCGGGGTCAAAATATACATGCGAGTGTCTCCTCAACACGGGGAGACAAGCAATGAACAAAAACAACCGTTTCGGTTTCTTTCTGATCGCATTCATCGTCAGCGCCATCGCCCATCAGGCCAGCGCTTCGCCATCCGCCGCCATGCGCGTGATTGGCAAGGCCAACCCGCCGATCGGCCACTACGAGTTCTGCCAGACCTATCAGAGCGAATGCCAGCCGACATCGCTGGACAACGGCCCGATGAAACTGACCGAAGAGCGCTGGAAGACGATGCTGGACGTCAACTATACCGCCAACACCACGATCACGCCGATGACCGACATGGAAATCTACGGCGTCGAAGAGCGCTGGGCCTACCCCACCACGGTCGGCGATTGCGAAGATTTCGTGCTTCTGAAGCGCAAAATGCTGATGAACAAGGGCTTCTCCGCCAACAACCTGCTGATCACGGTTGTTCTGCAGCCGAATGGCGAAGGCCATGCAGTTCTAACCGTTCGCACCGATCGCGGTGATTTCGTCCTCGACAACATGCGCAACAAGGTCATGAACTGGTCGGAGACCGAATATACCTACCTGAAGCGTCAGGACACCGCCAATCCCGGACGCTGGGTGAAAATACAGGATGGCCGCGCCACCACTGCGGTTGGCGGCATCAACTGAAGCCATCCAAACCCACGCAAATACCGTCTCCCCAAATGAAAAAGCCGGCTCCGCAAGGAAGCCGGCTTTTCATTTCAATCACATCCGTTGACGATCAGAGCAGGCCTAGTTCGGCCAGTTCCCGCTTGAGGTCGGAGGGCATCTCCTCGCCGCCGAAATCACCGCCGCCGAGATCGCGTGGGGCCTCGTTGTCCTTGAGGTAGCGCCAGCCCTGAAACGGCCGCTTCGGCGCAGGCGACGTCTCGATCACCTCGGGGCCGAGAATGAGATCGCAGCGGGTAATGCCGTCGTCGCCCTTGAAGGAACGTATGTCGAGAAGTTTCTGCCGTGCCTGCACCTGGCCCTTGATGACCCAATAGAGCGAACCGCCTTCCAGCAATTCGTCAAGCCGTTTCGGGATCATCCGCGTGGTGTGGACGCTGTGCGGCTCAAGGCCAGCGGCGATCGCGGTCAGCGAGCGATGCGCGACCCAGTCTCTCAAATCCTGGAGTGAATCCGCGCCGACGCAAAGTTTTATAAGATGTAGAGGCATATGCTTATCAATGCCTTTTTGCGTCGGGCGTCAAGCATGTGGACCATGCCTGACGCCCTGCCCGCTCAGCATTCCACAACGTTGACGGCAAGACCGCCGGTGGAAGTTTCCTTGTACTTGTCGCTCATGTCGTTGCCGGTCTGGCGCATGGTTTCGATACAGGCATCGAGCGGCACGAAATGCTGGCCGTCACCCTTCAACGCCAGGGAAGCCGCCGTTACCGCCTTCACCGCACCCAGCGCATTGCGCTCGATGCAGGGCACCTGCACCAGACCGGCGATCGGGTCGCAGGTCATGCCGAGGTGATGCTCGAGCGCGATTTCGGCGGCATTCTCCACCTGTTCGGGCGAACCGCCCATGACGGCGGCAAGGCCTGCGGCCGCCATGGCGGCAGCGGACCCAACCTCGCCCTGACAGCCGACCTCGGCACCTGAAATAGATGCATTATGCTTGATGATGCCGCCGATCGCGGCGGCCGTCAGCAGGAAATCGCGAACATCGTCAACGGTCGCATCCTCGTGGAAATGCCGGAAATACCGGACCGTGGCCGGAACGACGCCCGCAGCACCGTTGGTCGGCGCTGTCACCACGCGCCCGCCCGCAGCATTTTCCTCGTTCACGGCCATGGCATAGACGCTCAACCAGTCATTCGCCATGACAGGATTGAGCCGGTTGCTGCGCCATTCCTCATTCAGCTTCTCGTAGATGGAGCGGGCACGGCGGCGGACCTTCAGGCCACCGGGCATGATGCCGTCCACCTTCAGCCCGCGCTCGATGCAGCCGTTCATCGCCTCCCATATCTGGTCGAGGCGCTCGTTCAGCTCGTCGCGGGAGATTACCGTTTCTTCGTTTGCGCGCTTCATCTGGGCGATGGTGCGGCCGGAGCGGCCCGCCATCTCAAGCATTTCCCGCGCCGTGGCGAAAGGATAAGGCACACGCGGACCATTATCGATGGTCTTGCCGCGCTGCTTGATCGCTTCCAGTTCCGTATCGGTCACGACGAAACCGCCGCCGACGGAATAATAGATGCGCTTGAGAAGCAGCCTGCCCTGATTGTCTAAGGCGGAAAAGGTCATGCCGTTGGCATGGCCGGGCAGCGGGTTCTTCTTGTCGAAGACCAGATCCTCGGCTGGGTTGAACTCATAGGAGGGGTGGCCGGGTGGCGACACGGTGCCCGCCTTTTCAACCTTTTCGATGATCGGGTCCATGGCGTCGGGGTCGACGAGATCCGGCCGCTCGCCCGTCAGGCCGAGAATGACCGCACGGCCGGTGCCGTGGCCAATGCCGGTAAAGGCAAGCGAACCGTGCAGGCTGACCTTCAGGCGCGACACGGAAGCGCCCGCCGGACGCGGCCATTCATCACCGAGGATAAGCGCAAGAAAGCGGTTCGCCGCCGTCATCGGCCCCATCGTATGCGAGCTGGAAGGACCGATACCGATCTTGAAGACGTCGAAGACCGAAAGAAACATGAGGCTTACCTTGAATAAGAATGGATTCCACCGCCATCATATCCAAAGCCGCGACGGATCGCCACAAAAGAGCGGCACCGGCTTTTGCAGCTGCGACATGCGGGCCGCAGAAACGAAAACAGCACGGTTTCCAGAGGAAACCGCGCCGTTTCAAAACCCGTCATTCATGAGAAGTGTTTATGGGCTGCCAAAAATGTACGTCAATGCGAGAAATGCGGCAAAGCCTGCAAGCGCGCGCAAGGTGACGGCCCAACAGGATTTCTGAGCGGTTTCTTCCATGATTACTCCAGCTATTCACTCTCCGGGCGATCTTCAAGACCGGGCCCGTTGGGGGAAGCATTTATTAAAATCCGGCGCAGAACGCAAATGCAAAAAGCGGCTAAATGAAGGCGTTTTTGACGGGCTGCCATTCGTCAGTTGCATAGGTGTGTGAAAAAACAAGGCGTTAGATCGGGGCTTTCGGGTTACCCCTTTTTGCCGTTCGCCTCAATTTGAACCAAAGTGTAACCGGTTTATGAAGGTTTCGCACAAACACCTGTTGAAGCCAGCGGCAATCGGCATTCCAGAGTTGAATTTCAGTGTCCGGACTGTTGTGCCTTGAAAGCCTTTCGGCTGTGCCTTATCGACAGAAAACGGCAACGGGATTCGTCATTACATGCAGCAAGCATCATCTTTTCCGGACCGCGAGACGGTCGCATCGAAACTTGCCTCGCTTGCAAGCGAGGACAAGGCGTGGGTGCTGCTTTTGATGGAAAACGTGTTGCAGGATGAAAACCTGCTGGCCGGCCTCAATCTCTATCTCGATCAACAGGCCAATGCCCGCTTCCTCAACAGTCTGAAACTGGAGACATCAGGCGAATGGCTGGGCTGTAACGCCCCTGCCCGCCTGCAGATACGCATCACGGAAGCGGCCAAGGCCAGCCAGCATCCTGCCTATCTGGCCTTCCGCAAGGGACTGACGGCATCGGCAGGCCTCGAAAAAGCCTACCCGAAGGCGCCGATCTGACTTAGTCAGGCACCCTGTCGACGACAGCGATAATCGGCCCCATGGCAAACAGGGAATCGCGCCTTTTCATCGCGGGAATGTCGACACTGGAAATCGTCCCGTCGAGATACAGCGCGTTTGGCGCATCCAGCGCATCCCTGAACAACGTCGCGAAGTCGTAAAAACGCACGGTGTTTTCCGAAATCGCGAAATGCACCATGCCGTCGCGCGACACGCCGACGCCGTTGCGGCGTTTCAGGCTGTCGCTATCGGGCAGAAATCGCGGATGCAGCTTTCCATCGATCACCAGCATCGGGCCGGACTGGGTGGCAAAATCCGGCTTCAAGCCGGCAGAGACATAGGCCTGCGTTTCCAGAACGCCCGCCATTGCACCCTTCAGATAAAACACGCCGTTCGGCAGAAGATGGAAATTGCCCCACCCGCCGCCGGTAATAATCGGCGAACGTTCGACGCCGTTTTCGACAAAGAGGCCAACGGGAGAATAGTCGGAATGATACATGCCGCCATTCATGGCGAAGACGCTGAACATGTGCTGCCGCCACAGGGCGGAGGAGAGATCGGAGAAGGAGCGATATCCCTCACCCGAAACATGATCGCGGTCGTAAATCCGGATCATGCTTTTCGCCGGATCGAAACTGCAGACGATGTAACGTCCGCCCGCATGCTCCATGGTTTTGCAGAAATCCACCTGTCCGCCCGCCTTAGCCGAAAACGGCAAAAGCAATGGCAGCAGCAAGCTAATCAGTCTTTTCGTCACCAGTCTTTTCATCAACGCCCGCTCATGCCCTCTCGCCCCATCTTAGTACGGCGCGATTCTTACACATGAACTGTGACGGTGAAATCAGGTCAAAGAAAAGGCGTCCCCTTCATTCAGGGAGACGCCAGACCTTGGAGGGGAGAGACTTAGCGACGCGCGGCGCGGTCTACGCTACGACCTGCGTCCTGCGTGGCGTCCACTGCATTTGCCGTATCCCGGCCAACGCCGCGAATAGTATTACCGCAGGAACTCAAGGTCACGACGGTCAACAAAGCCACGAAAACTGTCGAAAGAATACGTGTGATCATTTGAAATAACTCCCCTATGACTTGCCGTCCAAAGGCAAGCGCCGATGTGATATGCGTCACAATAACGTGAGCATTGGAAATCGGTTCCACCGGCGTTTGAAAAAATCCCGTCGGTGAAAATTAACATGGTTTTGAACTTCGCTAGGGAAACTCGAGCGCAGGGATCATGATCGGGAAAATCGTGTGGATGACATGACTGAGATAAACAATCGGCTACTGGTGATGACGGCGGGCGGGCTGAACCCCAATGTCATGATCAATGCGCTGGCCGCCCGGTTTCCGGATATCCATGTCATCGTGGAGCAGGCGGAAAGCAAATCGGCCATTCTGAAAAGACGGGCGCGGCGGCTCGGCTGGATGACAGCCGCAGGCCAGATGGCGACGATGATCGCCTCCCGGCTCGGCAAACGCTTCACTGTTCGGCGCACCACTGAGATCATTGCCGAACATGGCCTCTCTGCCGATCTCGGCCAGGCAGTTCCTGTTACACACGTTGCCTCCCTGAACGACGAAGAGTGCCACAAGGCCATCAACAACTTGCAACCGGCGGCGATCTTCACCATTTCCTGCCGCCTTCTGACACCGGCAACGCTTGAAGCCCTGCGCTGCCCGGTCATCAATTTCCACGCCGGCATCAATCCCGCCTATCGCGGCCAGATGGGCGGTTATTGGGCGCTGGTGGAAAAGGACCGGGGTAATTTCGGCGCAACCGTGCATCTGGTCGACAAGGGCGTGGATACCGGCGCAACCCTTTACGAAAAGCGGCTGAAGCCCTCGCCTTCCGATACCATTGCCACCTACCCCCTGCTTCTGACCGCCGCCTCGGTCGATATTGCGGTCAGCGCTATCGAGGACGCCCTTTCCGGCAGCCTTGCGCCGCAACCGCCCTTGCCTGGCAAATCGGTGCTGCGGTTTCCGCCGACGATCTGGACATGGCTGTGGAACGGCCTCACCAAACGTGTCTGGTGAGAACAACCAGCCATTGCCGCCAACCAAACGCATGAAATCAAGCTTCGTCGCAGATGCAGGGCTGTCTTGCCGCAACAGGCAAAGACGTGGGCAAAAAAGCGGTGCATGATAAGGAAAAGGACCAAATTCAAATTGCACGATATCTCGACCTCTCCCGCCATTGCCGCCTCCATTGAAGCCTCACCCGCACAGGTGCTCGGCCCGGCAAGTCTTGCCGGTATCTTTCCACAGGGCGTGCGTGTTTATCTGACAGACACCGGACAGGCCTCGCAGGACAGGCTGGTCGACGCTGCAAAACATCTTCGCGATCTCGGCTACACACCAGTGCCGCATCTCGCGGCACGGCGCATATCGTCTGGCGTGGAATTCGAGGAGCAGGTGAAGCGGCTGGCAGGCGAAGCGGGTGTGTCGGATGTGCTGGTAGTCGGCGGTGGCGTCGCCACGCCGGCTGGTCCCTTCGCATCCAGCATGGATATGCTGTCGACCGGCATCTTCGATCGCTGCGGGATCAATCAGATTGCAATCGCCGGCCATCCCGAAGGCAGCCCCGATTTCAGCGAAGAGGCGGCGACGGCCGCCTTGAAGTTGAAGTATGATTTTGCCGAAAGAAGCGATGCGGCAATGCGCATCGTCACCCAGTTCGGCTTCGACCCCGCGCGCTTCATCGCCTGGGCGGAAGGACTTGCCGCCTCCGGCATCGACTTGCCGGTGCATATCGGCGTCTCCGGTCCGGCCAGGATCACGACGCTGCTGAAATATGCAGCACTCTGCGGCGTCGGCAATTCCATTGCCTATCTGAAAAAGAACGCGCTCTCCCTGACGACGTTGGCCAAGGGGCATTCACCGGAAAGCGTGGTCGGCCCTATCGAACGGCACTGGCAGGCAAATCCGGCAGGGCCGATCCGGCAAATCCACGTTTTCCCATTTGGTGGGCTACAGAATTCGGCAGACTGGCTGGCCGGTCGTGGAAGTTGGCAAATCGGCGATGCGGACTTTTCTGCAAAGCGGGGCACGGTAGCGATCTAGGCCCACCTTTGCCTATGGCGCGACGGACGCTCGCCGTCGCGCATTCCCGTTATAAAGATCTACCTCAGGCCGCCTTGGCGACCTCGACAAAGGCGTTGCGGATGCTTTCCGCGACCGCAAGGATGGGGCGCGAGGGTCTTTCGCCCGTGATCAGGCGAATATCGAAATAACCAAGTTCCGGCAGGCCTTCCTTGTCGCTCAGAATGACCATGTCGTTCTGCACATAGGAGCGCGGCAGGGGCGCGATGGCGAGATCGGCGGCAATTGCTGCGCGCTGCGCCATGGTATGGCCGCTGAGATAGGCCACGCGGAAATTGCGACCCCGCTTTTCAAGCGAGTTGATCGCTTCCGAACGCCAGATGCAGCCCTCTTCCCAGATCGATATGGGCAGCGGATCGCGCAGATAGGCCGTACCGCATTTTGCCCCGGCCCAGACGAGACGTTCGCGCATCAGCACCTCGCCCGTATCCCGCAGCGGATGCGACGCACAGTTGACCAGTGCCAGATCCAGCCGCCGTTCATCCATGCGCTTGTAGAGATTGGAACTGGAATCGATCGTGACATCGATCATGATGCCGGGGAAAACCTCGGCAAAACGCTTGAGGATACCCGGGAGCAAACCGCGCTCGCCAATATCTTCCGGCGCACCGAGCCTGACGACGCCAGACAGTTCAGGCATGACGAAACGCGACACGGCCTCGTTAGACAGCGCGATCATGCGGCGCGCATAGGTAAGAAGCGTTTCGCCATGCGCCGTCAAAGTAACCGAGCGGGCATCGCGCAGGAACAACGTCGTCTTCAGCTGTTCCTCCAGCTTCTTTATCTGCATGGAAACGGCGGACGGCGTTCTGAACACCACCTCTGCAGCGGTGGAGAAGTTCCCGGTCTCGGCAATCGCGACGAAGGTTCTCAGAATGTCGTTATCCAGCAGCGGCAGCGGTTGGCGGAAAGTTACGGTCATGGCACGAACCTTCAAATATTTTGATTTATAGATGGATATCATTTCGTTTGATTGAATGTCAACACAGGCGCACAATCCGGGACATCGAATGACAGGGCAACTAACGCCTTGTCGGAATGAAGCGCTGGCCCATCACGGAACGACAGGAATTCCGGCAGGCGGCGAGCGCGAGTCATTCCTAAAACTGATGAATGACATAAAATTCATTCTCTTGTTTGATGAGATATGTAAGCGCATACCGAAGTCGTAAACAGGATCGTGGTTCACGAAAGGATCAAGACATGGCCATGATACATTATCACCCCGCAGCGAGCCGTTCATCGCAACGCCCCTCGACCGGTAGCTGGCTCCAGCGCCTGTCCGGCCAGATTTCCGCTCTCCATACGTCATGGAAGCGCGCAAGAATGCTCCGCGCGCTGGAAGGTTTGCCGCCTGAAACATTGAAGGACATTGGATGGCCGACAACCGACAGCAACCGCATCAGGGTCGTCCGCAAATGATGCGTAACCCCATGGCTCGCAACTGTCTCAGGACTTGCGAGCCATCCCCGTCAATCCCGAGACGCGCCGGCAGAGGCGTAAAATGACCTGCCTGTTTTACATGCGACACGACGCCCTTTAAAAAGGCTTGTCGCAAATTTTGCATATTTCAAAAGCTATTTTTTGACAGCCCGGATTTCACGGCGTATTTTTCGTTAAAGATGTCGGAAACAGGACATCCAGAAGACCGATTCCAAGGGAGGAATTGCGTATTCGCAACGGAGCACGGGCAAATGAGCAGGAACTCCCAGAAGAAACGCTCAATCGTCTTTTTTCTCATTCCGCAATTTACCATGCTGCCGTTCGCCGCAGCGGTTGAAACGCTTCGCATCGCCAATCGCATGCTGGGGTATCAGGCTTACGAATGGCGCCTCGCCTCGCTCGACGGCCAGAAGGTCATGTCATCAAGCGGCATCTGTCTTGAGGTCGACACCTGTCTTGCCGATGAGCGACGATATGTCAGCGGCGAAAACCGCGTTGAAATGGCAATCATCTGTTCGGGCATCGATGTCGACCAGCACATCAACAAATCCGTCAATGCTTGGCTGCGTGAAGCCTATAATCGCGGCATCGCCATCGGCAGCCTCTGTACCGCCGCGCATATCCTCGCGCAGGCTGGTCTCTTGAACGGCAAACGCTGTGCGATCCACTGGGAGAACTTGCCTGGTTTTTCCGAAGCCTTCCCGCAGGTGGAAGTCTATGCCGATCTCTTCGAGGTGGACAGCAACATCTATACCTGCGCCGGCGGCACCGCATCGCTCGATATGATGCTGAGCCTGATCGGTCAGGATTTCGGCGAAAATCTTGTCAACCGCGTCTGCGAGCAGCAATTGACGGACCGGGTGCGCAGCCCCAACGACCGCCAGCGCCTGCCGCTGCGTGCGCGCCTCGGCGTTCAGAATAGCAAGGTCCTGTCGATCATCGAATTGATGGAAGGCAATCTGTCCGAGCCGCTGTCGCTGCTCGACATCGCCGATGCGGCCGATCTGTCGCGCCGACAGGTGGAGCGTCTCTTCCGGCAGGAAATGGGCCGCTCACCCGCCCGCTACTATCTTGAAATCCGCCTGGACCGCGCCCGCCACCTGCTGGTGCAATCGGCCATGCCGGTGGTCGAGGTTGCCGTTGCCTGCGGTTTCGTCTCCGCTTCGCATTTCTCCAAGTGTTATCGCGAAATCTACAATCGAACGCCGCAACAGGAACGGGCGGAACGCAAGTTGCTGATCAGCGCTTCACGGATGGCAACCGCAAGCCAGGGCAAAGCCGCGCACTGACGCGGCTTTAAACCTCTAGGGCGAAAAAGCCCTCGCCTCAGGAATGAAAACCTCTCCTCCGTCATGCCGGACTAGATCCGGCATCCAGCCACGGCGTGTATGCGCAGTGAAAGGTATCTCCTGCGATCAAGTCCGGTGACGGAGTGGACACCAACTCAAGGTCACGCAAAAGGCCGCACCGCGTGGGCGAGATCTTCTGCCGTCATACCTGCACCCGCCCTGCTGCCCGCCACGCCATGCAGCCAGACACCGGCAGCGGCGGCCTCAAAGGCAGGCGTTCCCTGCGCAAGCAATGCGCCGATGATGCCAGCCAGCACATCGCCTGACCCCGCCGTCGCAAGGCTCGACGGCGCATTGGTATTGACCAGCGCGCGGCCGTCCGGCGTGGCGATGACCGTATCCGCACCCTTGTAGACCAGCACTGCGCCGCTGCGCGCCGATGCGGTCTGCGCCTTCTCGATCTTGCTCAGTGACGTGTCAGCGGCGAGATCGGGAAAGAGCCGAGCAAACTCGCCCTCATGCGGCGTCAATACGAATTTCCCCGCGCCTGAAATCACCCGGTCGAAGAGGGTTTCCGGGCAGTCCTTGAAAGCGGTGATCGCGTCGGCATCCAGCACCACCACCTTGTCCCCGAGCAGGGACACGAATTGCCGCGCCTTTTCGAGATCGCCGAAACCGGGACCGAGGACGAAAGCGCCGTGGCGTTTGTCGTCCAGCCAGTGGCGCAGATCGTCCGCATCATCCAGACCAAAGCTCATCACCGCCGTCAATGTCACCGAAAGCACGTCGAGCGCCTGCTTCGGCGCGGCAATGGTGACGATGCCCGCCCCCGCCTTCAGCGCCGCAATTGCCGTCATGCGGCTTGCTCCCGTCGCATGTGGCGGTCCGGAAAAGACGGTCAGATGCCCACGGCGGAATTTATGCGTTTCCATTTCGGAGCGGGGCAAGGCGTCGCGCCAGACAAGTGGATCGTTTTCCGCAACCGATCCCGCATGAGCGGCGAGAATACGGGAGGGGATACCGATATCGAACACCTCAAGCGTCCCGCACAGTTCCCGCCCCGGCATCAACAGATGGCCGGGTTTTCGCGCCATGAAGGTCACGGTCCGCTCCGCCTTGAACGATGCGCCCAGAGGCACGCCCCTCCTGCCGCAAAGACCAGACGGCAGATCGACGGCGAGAACCGGCACGGCTGCCTGCGTCACCGCATCGATCACGCGCCGGAGCTCCGACGGAATCTCGCGGGACAATCCGGCACCGAACACCGCGTCAATCACCACGTCACCAGCCATGGGCACATAGTCGCCAAGCGGCAGGGCTGTGACGCCGCTAACCTCGAAAGCCGTGCGGGCATCGCCTTTCATCGCCGTGACGTGGCCAAGATGATGAACCGCAACTGTCGCCCCGCTTTGCACAAGCGAGCGTGCCGCAACGTAACCATCACCGCCATTATTGCCGCCTCCGCAGAGCACGACGAAACGCAGCGCGTCCGGATAGTGGCAAAGGGCCGAAGCAGCGACCGCCTGCCCTGCCCGCTCCATAAGATCGTATAGGGGAATGCCGGATTGGCCTGAGGCCGCATCGATGCGGGCCATCACAGCAGGGTCGATAAGAGAGAGATTCAATAAGGATTTCATGGAGCGATCTTCCCTTCAAAACGCCGGAAAGGCAATCGATACAAAAATAAGCAAATGGCTGCGGCGAAATAATAATCAAATGCATAAAATATAAACAAATCAACAAAACGCCGTCAGTGCATTCCGAAATATTCAACATAACTAAAATAAGGAAAACCGACAGAATTGATGACGGATTTTTCGGGTTTTGGCGAGAAATTGGCTGGAAAACCACAAAAAGCGAATGCATTTTGTGCCAGAAAGCCGGGCAAGCGAAGTTTTTTCTTCAAGCCCGCTTCCGATCTGGCACAATACGTGCATTCTTGTGGCAGAGCGGGAATAACCTGCTTTAACGGGAGAAGCGGAGAGATATTTTCTCATGAAAAAGATCGAAGCGATCATTAAGCCTTTCAAGCTCGATGAAGTGAAGGAAGCCCTTCAGGAAGTCGGACTTCAGGGAATCACGGTCACGGAAGCAAAAGGCTTTGGTCGTCAGAAGGGCCACACGGAACTCTACCGCGGAGCAGAGTACGTTGTGGACTTTTTGCCGAAAGTGAAAGTCGAAGTCGTACTGGCGGACGAAAATGCGGAAGCCGTCATTGAGGCTATCCGCAATGCGGCACAGACCGGACGTATCGGCGACGGAAAGATTTTCGTTTCCAACGTCGAGGAAGTCATCCGAATCCGTACCGGTGAAACAGGCGTGGACGCCATATAATCGGAACCAGGTCCTGAGCCGGGGAGGCTCAGGTTTTTCACCTCGTCACCACCACACTCAAGGAAAACGTTTAAATGACGACCGCAAACGATATCTTGAAGCAGATCAAGGATAACGACATCAAGTTCGTGGACCTGCGCTTTACCGACCCCAAGGGCAAGCTGCAGCATGTCACCATGGATGTTGTCTGCGTAGACGAAGACATGTTCGCCGATGGCGTCATGTTCGACGGCTCCTCGATCGCCGGCTGGAAGGCCATCAACGAATCCGACATGGTGCTGATGCCCGATCCGGCAACTGCCCATACCGATCCGTTCTTCGCCCAGTCGACCCTCGTCATCCTTTGCGACATTCTCGACCCGGTTTCCGGCGAAGCCTATAACCGCGACCCGCGCGGCACCGCCAAGAAGGCCGAAGCCTACCTCAAGGCCTCCGGTATCGGCGACACCATCTTCGTTGGCCCCGAGCCGGAATTCTTCGTCTTTGACGACGTGAAGTACAAGGCAGACCCTTACAACACCGGCTTCAAGCTGGACTCGTCGGAACTGCCGTCCAACGACGACACGGATTACGAAACCGGTAACCTCGGCCACCGTCCGCGCGTCAAGGGCGGTTACTTCCCGGTTCCCCCGATCGACAGCCTGCAGGACATGCGTTCCGAAATGCTGACGGTTCTCGCTGAAATGGGCGTCGTCGTCGAAAAGCACCACCACGAAGTCGCCTCCGCGCAGCACGAGCTGGGTGTGAAGTTCGACACCATGGTATCCAGCGCCGACAAGATGCAGATCTACAAGTACGTCGTGCACCAGGTCGCCAATGCCTATGGCAAGACGGCAACCTTCATGCCGAAGCCGATCTTCGGCGACAACGGCTCGGGCATGCACGTGCACCAGTCGATCTGGAAGGGCGGCAAGCCGACCTTTGCTGGCGACGAATATGCCGGCCTGTCTGAAAACTGCCTGTACTACATCGGCGGCATCATCAAGCATGCCAAGGCCATCAACGCCTTTACCAACCCCACCACCAACTCCTACAAGCGTCTGGTACCGGGTTATGAAGCTCCTGTTCTGCTGGCCTATTCCGCCCGCAACCGCTCCGCATCGTGCCGTATTCCCTTCGGCTCCAACCCGAAGGCGAAGCGCGTCGAAGTCCGCTTCCCGGACCCGACCCAGAACCCCTATCTCGGTTTTGCAGCCATGCTGATGGCCGGCCTCGACGGCATCAAGAACAAGATCCATCCCGGCAAGCCGATGGACAAGGACCTTTACGACCTTCCTGCCAAGGAACTGAAAAAGATCCCGACCGTCTGCGGCTCGCTGCGCGAAGCGCTGGAAAGCCTCGACAAGGATCGCAAGTTCCTGACCGCCGGCGGCGTGTTCGACGACGACCAGATCGACTCGTTCATCGAGCTGAAAATGCAGGAAGTCATGCGCTTCGAAATGACCCCGCATCCGGTCGAATTCGACATGTACTACTCTGCCTGACCGGCATTTGGGACGCCTTTAGAGGCGTCCCTTCCCGCTCGGCGGTTTTCCCCTGGAAAGCCGCCGTTTTCTTTTGATGCCCAGCCATGTCGCGAACAATGTCGATCAAGCCAGCCTCTCAGCAAACGCGCCTCACGGACTGGCTCATCTTTCTGGCGGTACCGTTCTTTTTCTCCAGCAACATCATTTTCGGCCGCGGCGTCATCGGCGAGGTCTCGCCCTTCATTGCCGCCTTCATTCGCTGGATCGGATCGAGCCTCATCATCGCTCCGTTCATGATCGCCGACTGGCGGAACTGCCTCGCCTTCGTGCGCCAGAAAACGCTGCTCTGGCTCGTTCTTGGCATTCTCGGCATGGGCGTCTGCGGTGGCGTGGTCTATTGGGGCCTCACAATGACGACGGCTGCCAACGGTACGTTGATCTATACGACTTCGTCGCTATTCATCATCCTGTTCCAGCGCATCTTTCAGGGCCGCCCGATCCGCAGGCTCGAAGTGGCGGGCATGATCATCGCTTTTGCGGGCGTGGCGGCCATCGTGCTCAAGGGCGATATGTCCGCTCTCTGGCAGATGAAATTCAACATTGGCGATTTTGCCATTCTGACGGCAGCGATTGCCTTTGCGGTCTATTCGCTGCTATTGCGCGATCCCGCGGCGCGGCAGATGGCCTCGTTCAGCCTTTTCGGCCTCATCGCCTTCTCCGGCGCGCTGGTCCTGCTCCCGCCGGCAGCGGTCGAACTGGCGCATGGTGGCTTGCTGCCGGCCACGGCCATCGCCTGGGCCAAGATCGGCGGCATCATCCTGTTCGCCTCACTGCTTGCCTTTTATTGCTTCACCCATACGGTCCGCGTTTTCGGCCCCGCCACGGCAGGCATCACGCTTTACATGATGCCACCCGTCTCGATTGTCATGGCCACGCTTTTTCTTGGTGAAACGTTTGAAACATATCACGCCATCGGCATCGTGCTGGTTACCGGCGGCGTCGTCATCGCCACCGCACCGATCGGCCGCAGGGTCGCTTAAGAGCATCACGGGAAAAAGGGCCGGATACCGCTAGCCCTTGATATTTCCCAATCCGCACCCAACTATTAGTGGGAAAGGAAGTTCATACCATGAAACAAAGAGACGCAAAATTTACGCTTGGCGAGATCGTCCGCCACAAGGTGTTTCCGTTCCGCGGTGTGGTGATTGACGTGGATCCGGAATATGCCAATACGGAAGAGTGGTGGAACGCCATCCCCGCCGATATTCGCCCGGAGCGCGACCAGCCCTTCTACCATCTTCTGGCGGAAAACGATGAGACGGAATATGTCGCTTACGTTTCCGAACAGAACCTCGTCCACGATGAAAACGAGGCGCCGCTCCGCAACCGCAATATCGAGCGGATGTTCGACAAGGCGCCCAACGGCGAGTGGCGGCCGAAGATGTCGCTCGCGCATTAGCGCACGCCCGATTTGACAACAGTCATAAGGGCGCTGTGCGCTTTGACTGAAAATACGTCGGATCAAAACCGCGCATAAAAAAAACCGGCCTGAAAACAGGCCGGTTTTTTCGTGTTCTCGTAAAGAGATCAGGGCTTCGGCGCGCCCTTTGCGGCGTCCTGAGCAGCTTCCAGCTTCTTGCGAGCCTCTTCAGCCTTTTTCTGCATGCCTTCCTGAAGGCTGCGCTGGCTTTCTGCGAGCTGCGACTGGGTGATAGCCGCGCCGTCATAAGCGCCGGTAAAGCCGGTAAGCGCGATCTTGATGGGGTTCGGCGCGCGGCGGAAGTTGATCGAGGTGAAGACGATCTCGTTGCCCTTTTTCAGCGACGCAATCATGGCGTCCGTCAGCGGAACTTCGGCCGTGCACTTGTCGGGAAGGCAAACAGCGTAATCGAGCTTCTGACCCTTGCCACCGTCGATCTGCATCATCACACCCGGGGGAATGAGGCGCGCGGTCGGAACGGAAACCTGGAGCAGCTTGCGGTTGACCTTGCCCTCGACAGTGATGAGGCCGACGGCAGTGATCATCTGGCCGTTCTGGGCAAGAACCACGTTCTGCACGACGCAGACATCGTTGTCTTCCTGCTTCGAGCAGGTCTTGAACCAGCCGAGCGGCGGAGCGCCAGCGCCCTGATTGGCGGGAGCATCCTGTGCCTGCGAGATGGCCGGAGCGGAAACCGCGCCCAGGGAAAGAACGAGAGCGGACAGAGCTGTCCGGGTGAATGTGTTTGCCTTTTGCATCATAAGAGTTCCGTCTCCTGAATGTCTGCCAGAACAGAACCGCGGGTCCTGCTCGCCGATGGCGGTATCCTTCTGCCCGTTCAACTGTCGTTTAAATGAGGCAAATGCGTGACCCGTCTCTTCCGGCCACCCTGTTACATGCCGTTCGCGGCGATATCCAGCACTTCTTTAACTTTTTCTTGAGGCAACCCAAGATTTCCCGCCCTCGCATGGGTCCAGCCATGGGCTTGTGCTACATATTCGCCAGAATCATAACAAAAAACCAATCATGACGATAACCGACCACGACGACAAAACGGACCGACAGTTGAGACAGGATAGTGACATGCGCAAGCTTGCGGCCCTCATCCCCGCATTGTTTCTTTGGGGAACGGCCCTGCTTTCTCCGGAAATTGCCGTGGCGCAGCCGCTTCACGCCATTTCCATGCACGGCACGCCGGCACTTCCCGCCGACTTCCGGCACTTCCCTTATGTCAATCCGGACGTGAAAAAAGGTGGTCGCATATCATACGGTGTCGTCGGCACCTTCGACAGCCTCAACCCCTTTGTTCTCAAGGGAATGCGCACCACGGCGCGCGGCGTCTGGGACCCTGAATTCGGCAATCTCCTTTACGAGCCGCTGATGCAGCGCTCGAGCGACGAGCCTTTCAGCCTTTACGGCCTGCTTGCGGAAACCGTGGAGTGGGACGAGGAACGCACCTTCACCCAGTTCAACATCAATCCCAAGGCCAAGTGGTCGGATGGCGAGCCGGTGACGCCTGACGATGTTATCTTCACATTCAATCTCCTGAAGGAAAAAGGCCGTCCGCCGTTCAACAGCCGTCTAGACGGCGTGGCGAAGCTGGAAAAGATCGGCGAACACGGCGTCCGCTTCACCTTCAACGACAAGGCGAACCGCGAAACGCCGCTCATTCTCGCCTCTTCCACCCCCATTTTGCCTAAACACGCGATCGATCCGGAAAAATTCGAACAGGCGGGCCTCGGCGCTGTCGTCGGCTCGGGTCCATACCGAATCAAGACATTGCGGCCGGGTGAACGAATCATCTGGGAGCGAAACCCGGACTATTGGGGCAAGGATATCCCGAGCAAGGTCGGCTTCGAGAATTACGACGAGATCAGCATCACCTATTTCCTTCAGGTCACCACCATGTTCGAGGCCTTCAAGAAAGGCGATATCGACATCTATCCCGAAGGCGACGCCATCAACGGCACCTCCGATACGTCCCATTGGGGCCAGGCCTACAACTTCCCCGCCGTTCATCGCGGAGATATCGTCAAGGATGTGTTCCAGCCACGTCTGCCATCGGGCATGTTCGGCCTTGTCTTCAATACCCGCCGCGCGGTCTTTGCTGACGAAAAGGTGCGCGAGGGCCTGTCCTATGCACTCGATTTCGAGTGGATGAACAAGAACATTCTCGGCGGCGCCTTCAAGCGTACGCAAAGCTACTGGCAGAACTCCGCGCTCGGTGCCTATGGCAATGCCGCAGATGAGCGCGAACTTGCGCTGCTTGGCGATGCGGCCAAGAGCATGCCGCCGGAACTTCTGGCGGGAACCTACGCCATGCCCACCACCGACGGAACCGGCGCGGACCGCAAGGTCCTGAAGCTCGCCGTCGATAAGCTGAAAGAGGCCGGATACAGCATCAAGAACGGCAGGATGTCCGATGCCAATGGCCGCCAGCTCGCATTCGAAATCATGACGCAGAACCCGGCGCAGGAACGCATAGCGCTTGCCTATCAGCGTTCGCTGAACCTGATCGGCGTCGCCATGGGCATCCGCTCCGTTGACGATGGCCAATATCAGGCACGCTCCAACAGCTTCGATTACGACATGATCATCCGGTCCCTGCCCTCATCGCTCTCGCCGGGCGCCGAGCAGCTCAACCGCTGGAGTTCATTGTCGCGGGATGCGCAGGGCAGCTTCAACTATGCGGGTGCGGCCAGCCCCGACATCGACCGCATGATCGAGGCCCTGTTGCAGGCCCGATCCACGGAGGATTTTCAGGCGGCAGTGCGTGGTTATGATCGTCTTCTCGTCGCCGGCCACTATGTCATTCCGCTCTACTACATCGGCGCGCAATGGATAGCCCGCTGGAAATATATCGACCGCCCGGATATGACCCCGATATCAGGCAATCAGAAACAGACCTGGTGGGATGCGAGGGCGCAATAACCCGCCCCTGCTCGGTCCAAGACAACGGAAGATAAAGCCATGGAACGCATCGTTATCGACGTCGTATCGGATATGGTCTGCCCCTGGTGCTATCTGGGCAAGGCAAGGCTCGATCTTGCCATTGCCGAGGTGCAGGACGAAATCAGCGTCGACGTGAACTGGCGACCTTACCGGCTCAACCCGGATTACCCGCCTGAAGGCGTTGACCAGAAGGCCGCGCTTGAGGAAAAGCTCGGCAAGGAGCGTCTCGAGCAGGCCCATGCCTCGCTGGTGGAACTCGGAAAACAGGTCGGCATCCACTACGATTTCGATGCAATCAAGATTGGCCCGAACACGCTCGACGCACATCGCCTGTCGCTCTGGGCCCATGCTGAAGGCCGTGACGTTCAGGAGAGGATCGTCACCGCTTTGTTCAAGGCGAATTTCGAGGAAGGCCGCAATATCGGCGATCACGCCGTGCTGACCGATATCGCCGAAAAGGCGGGCATGGACGCCAAGGTGGTAACACGGCTTCTGGCGTCGGATGCGGACAAGGACACGGTGATTGCCGAAATTGACGCGGCGCAGCAAATGGGTGTTTCCGGCGTACCGTTCTTTATCGTTGACCAGAAATACGCCATCAGCGGTGCACAAACGCCTGATGTATTGATTGCTGCACTGCGGGATATTGCAAAAATCAAGGCGGACGAGCATAAGTCGATGAACTGACGGTCGAACACCGGCAGCTTGCCGTAATCGATAAACTGTTGGTGTTTTCCCGTGTCCGACCAGACCCTGAAAGGCATTCTGCTTGCCTTTGCCGCCTTCGCTGCCTACGCTTGGAGCGACGCGAGCGTTAAACTCATAGAAGGCCAGATTTCGCCGATCGAATCGGCCTTCTTCGGCGCCCTGTTCGGCCTCATCGCCCTGCCCTTCATCCGCAAGCGCAATGATCGCTGGGTGGATGTGGTGAAGACGACCAACCGGCCTTTATGGATCATCCGATTTTTTGCCGCCGGTACGGGTGCCGTCGGCAGCGTCACCGCTTTCACCCATCTTTCCATGGCCGAAGCCTTCGCGTTGATCTTCCTTCTTCCTTCTTTCGTCACCATCATGTCGGTGGTGTTTTTGAAGGAACAGGTGGGCATCCGCCGCTGGTCTGCGGTCATCATCGGTTTCCTCGGGGTGCTGGTCATCCTGCGGCCGGGTTTCCGTGAACTCGGCATCGGCCATATCGGCGCCATCATCGGTGGCTTCAGCGGCGCACTCAGCATCGTCATCTTCCGCGCCATGGGCCCATCGGAAAAGAACGTCTCGCTGTATGGGGCCGGCGTACTGGGCTGTCTTACCATTAGCGGCATCGCCATGGTGCCGACCTTCATCATGCCGGGCGGCGAACAATGGTTGCTGCTGGCGGGATACGGCCTGCTCGGCGCGCTTGGCAACGTGCTTGTCATGTATGCTGCCCAATATGCGCCCGCCGCCATGATCGGCCCAACGCAATATAGCCAGATGCTCTGGGCGATTCTGTTCGGTTACCTGATTTTCGGCGACCGCATTGATGGCTGGATGTTGATGGGCATCGCCCTGATCGTCGGCTCCGGCCTGCTGACGCTGATCCGCGAGAAGCAGCGAAAAGTGCCGCTTCCCGCCTCCATCGCCGCAACTGACCAGAATGTGGCTGTCGGGATCACGCCGGAAGACGAGCGCTAAAGTCGAAAATGCATGAGAACCAGCGACGCATGTTTGCGTCGCTGGCATGGCATTCGATCAATCACAAACCCTGACCCGATACATGTCGCCCCAGGCGTTCTGTCGCCAGGCCACATGGCAGCGAGGATAAACCGGCTGGTAAACAACAGGCGGTCCATAAGCTGGCGCGGCGTAGACGGGTGGACCATAGGCCGGTGCATAATAAGCGTAACCGGGATGCCTTGCCCCGGCGATGAGCGCTCCGCCAATGATCGTTCCTGCGATCCCGGCGGCAAGGCCGCGGCCGAAATTATTGCGCGCTTCCGCCTGACTGGTGGTGGCAATTGTGGTGCCCGCAATTGTCAAAGCAACCAGACCAGCGGTGGCAAACCTGTTGATGTTGGTCCACATCGTCCTGCTCCTTCAAGACCCGGCGGCTTTACGATCCGCCGCACCGGGTATGAAGGAAAGATTACGCCCGCGAAGACTACCGATACATGTCCGTTTCGTTACATCGCGGTAATTTTCGCTGAAGGCAGTGAGTGGAGTTTTCGAGGGATTGGCTGATGGAAATGAGCCGACGATGGGTGGCTTACCCCCCTCTGCCCTGCCGGGCATTTCCCACACAGGTGGGGAGATCGATATGCGGCAAGGTTTTGCCTATATCAACGTTAGAGAATGAAGTGGTGACAGCGCGTCTTGCCGATCTCCCTCCTTGTGGGGGAGATGCCCCGCAGGGCAGCGGGGGGTAAGCCCCACCCACCGCCCCCACAAAGGCTTAAATCTACGACCGAGCCAGCTCCGCCAATTGCGTCATGACCATCGCCGCACCCGCCAGCCTCTTTTCCGGCGTCGGCAGATCGCGGTTCAGGAACAGGCTGTGGTCCGGGCGGATCTTCGCCATCGATCCCTGCTTGCCGATGTAACCGACAAGCGCTGCCGGATTGGGGAATTCCTTGTTGCGGAACTGCACAACCACGCCTTTCGGCCCGGCATCCACCTTCTCGACATTGGCCGTGCGGCAGAGCGACTTGATGTAGACGATCTTGAGGAGATGCTGCACTTCCTTCGGCAGCGGGCCGAAACGGTCGATCATTTCTGCGCCGAAACCGTCGATCTCGCCTATATCCGCAAGCTCGCCGAGACGGCGGTAGAGACCCATGCGCAGATGCAGATCGGGGACATAATCTTCCGGAATCATGACCGAGGTGCCGACCGAGATTTGCGGCGACCAGCCGCTGTCGCGCACCTCTTCGTCACCCTTCACTTCGGCCACGGCCTCTTCCAGCATCTGCTGGTAAAGCTCGAAACCGACTTCCTTGATGTGGCCGGACTGTTCTTCGCCAAGCAGATTGCCCGCGCCGCGAATATCGAGATCATGGCTGGCAAGCTGGAAACCGGCGCCGAGTGTGTCGAGCGATTGCAGCACTTTCAGCCGCCGCTCCGCCATCGTCGTCAACACCTTGTTGACCGGCAGGGTGAACAGCGCGAAGGCGCGGACCTTGGAACGACCGACACGGCCACGCAGCTGGTAAAGCTGGGCGAGACCGAACATGTCGGCACGGTGCACGATCAGCGTATTGGCGGTCGGCACGTCGAGGCCGGATTCGACGATGGTGGTCGAAAGCAGCACATCGTATTTGCCGTCATAGAAGGCGTTCATGATGTCTTCGAGTTCACCCGCCGCCATCTGGCCATGCGCCACCGCCACTTTCAGTTCCGGCACATCCGACTGCAGGAATGCATGGATGTCAGCGAGATCGGCAAGGCGCGGGCAGACATAAAAGCTCTGGCCACCGCGATAATGCTCGCGCATCAGCGTTTCACGGATTACCAGCGGATCGAAGGGCGAAATGAAGGTGCGAACCGCCATGCGGTCCACTGGCGGCGTGGTGATGAGCGACAGCTCGCGCACGCCGGTCATGGCCAGCTGCAAGGTGCGCGGAATGGGTGTTGCCGACAGCGTCAGCACATGCACATCGCTTTTCAGCTCCTTCAGCCGCTCCTTGTGCTTCACACCGAAATGCTGCTCCTCATCGATGATCAGCAGGCCGAGATTGGCGAAGCTGATGCCCGCACCGAGCAGCGCATGGGTGCCGACGACAATGTCGGTCTTTCCATCAGCCACTTCCTTCTTGGTGAGCGCAAGCTCCTTCGAACCCACAAGGCGCGAGGCCTGCTGCACCCGGATCGGCAGACCGCGAAACCGTTCGGAAAAGGTACGGAAATGCTGTCGCGCCAGAAGCGTGGTCGGCACCACCACCGCCACCTGAACGCCATTCATGGCGGCAAGGAAAGCGGCGCGCAAGGCCACTTCGGTCTTGCCGAAACCGACATCGCCGCAGATCAGGCGATCCATCGGCCGCCCGGCACCGAGATCGTCGCGAACAGCGTCGATGGCGTTCAGCTGGTCCTCGGTCTCGTCATAGGGAAAACGGGCGGCAAACTCGTCGTAAAGCCCGTCCGGTGCGATAAGCGCCGGCGCGTGGCGCACCAGACGCGCGGCTGCAATGCGGATAAGCTCGTCGGCCATATCGAGCAGGCGCTTCTTGAGCTTGGCCTTGCGCATCTGCCATGCGCCGCCACCGAGCTTGTCGAGCGTGGCTTCCGCGGCATCAGAACCATAACGCGAGAGAAGATCGATGTTTTCGACCGGTAGGAACAGCTTGGCGTCGTCGGCATAATGCAGTTCCAGGCAGGCGCGCGGCGCGCCCGCTGCCTCGATGGTCTGGAGACCGACGAAGCGACCGATGCCGTGTTCGGCGTGAACCACGAGCGAGCCTTCGTCCAGCCCCGCCACTTCCGCGATGAAATCCGCGCCGCGCTTGCGGCGCTTGGAACGGCGCACCATGCGGTCGCCAAGAATATCCTGCTCGCCGATGACTGCGAGCGTTCCGGTCTCAAACCCGGCTTCGAGGCTCAGCACTGCCGAAGCCGCCTCACCCTTGCCGAGTTTCTCCACCTCTTTCAGCGATGTCACCGGCTTGATCTTTTCAAGCCCGTGTTCGTTCAAGACCTGCAACAGCCGGTCGAGCGAACCTTCCGACCAGCCGGTGATCAAAACCTTCCAGCCCTTGGCCCGGCGCTCGGCAATGTGCTTTACCGCCAGATCGAAAACATTGACCCGCTCTTCGCTGTCGCCTTCCGTCGGTGGACGTGCCCAGCGCGGACCAACATGGGCATCAAGCGTCGCAACCGGGCGGCCTTCGCTATCGTGTTCGTTGAAGGGCGTCAGCCGCACCGCATTGACGCTCGCAAGCGCCGCCTCGAAGCTCTTGCCGTCGAGATAGATTTGCCCAGGCGATACCGGCTTGTATGGCGCGCCCTGCGTCGAGCCCTTGGTCTCGCCGGAAGCCCGCCGCGCCTCGTAATAATCGAGGACCAGCTTGGAGCGTTCCTTCGCCGCCTCGCGCGCCGTATGGTCGGTGACGATACGGAAACCGCTGAGATAATCGAAGGCGGTTTCCAGCTCCTCGTAAAACAGCGGCAGCCAGTGCTCCATACCGGCATAACGGCGACCTTCGGAGACAGCCTGATAAAGCGCATCGTCGCGCGTCGCCGCACCGAATAGCGACAGGTAATTCTTTCGGAACCGGCCGATCGTATCCGGCGTCAGCGTCACTTCGCTCATCGGATTGAGATCAAGCGAGCGCGCCTGTGCGATGGTGCGCTGGCTGGCCGGATCGAAGGTGCGGATGCTTTCCAGCGTATCGCCGAAGAAATCGAGCCGCACCGGCTCTTCGGTGCCCGGCACGAAGACATCGAGAATGCCGCCGCGCACGGCGAATTCACCCACTTCACGCACCGTCGCCACCCGGTCGAAACCGTTGCGCTCCAGCCGCGCGGCGATGTCCTCCATGCGGATCTGGTTGCCGGGCTTGGCCGAAAAGCCCAGGCTCTCGATAACGTCGCGCGGCGCCATCTTCTGCAGCATGGCGTTGACGGTGACGAGAACGATGGCCGGATGCGGTTTCTTGGCGTGATTGATGAGGCCGGCAAGTGCCGCGAGCCGGCGCGCCGAGGTGTCCGCACTCGGTGACACGCGGTCATAAGGCAGACAATCCCAGGCCGGCAGCGTCAACACCGGAATATCCGGCGCGACAAAACCAAGAATCTGTTCGAGATCGGCGACCCGCTGGCCGTCCGACATCACGTAAGCCACCGATGTTCCCGCCCGCGCCATATCGGCGAGCAGTAGGGCTTCCATGCCGGAGGGCACGTTTCCGATGGTCAGCGGCGTATCGGCCGACGCCACCAGCTTTGCATCGAATCCGGCTATCATGTTTCAGGCCTTCAGGGTTTCGGCTGTGACGAGATCGAAATCGGGACGGTAAGAGGCGATCTTCTCGAACAACGGGGTCTGGAATTTTTCCGGCACCGGCAGGGCACCTGTCACCATCTTGACGAGGTCGTTATCCTCTTCCGCCATGATGATTTCCAGCTCGTCAAGCTGATCGTCGGAAAGCCCGGCAATATTGTCTTCCGCAAATTGCCCGAGCACCAGATCCATCTCGCGAATGCCCCGGTGCCAGCAGCGGTAAAGTATCCGCCTGCGCCTCGGATCGAGGTCGGCGCTCGTGCGCACCAGTCCAGTCATCGCATTCACCTTTCGGTTGGCTATTCAACAGGATGTTGATTGCGCCCTCCTATAGAACAGGAGGCGAACGCTTGGAACCGGTTTTTATCGAAATAATGCCACGGCGGCTAAAATCTGCCGGTGATAAACAGCCTTTGTCGGGCGCCACGTCTTGCATAACGCGTCCCCTTCCCCGATTTTGCTGAGCATGCGTCCCGCCATTCTCGATCCGCTATTTGCTTCCGTCTCCACCCTTGCCGGTGTGGGGCCGAAGCTTGCCGACCTTCTGGCCAAACTGCTGAGCCGGGAAAATGCCGACGACACCCGCGTGATCGATCTTCTGTTCCACGCGCCATCAAACGTCATCGACCGGCGCAACCGCCCGGGCATCGCGCTTGCCGCTCCCGGCGCCATTGTCACCATTCAGGGACGTGTCGACCGGCATCAGCCAGCTCCACCAGGCAATCGTTCCGCGCCCTACCGTGTTTTCCTGCATGACGAGACCGGGGAACTGGCGCTGACCTTCTTCCGCGCCAAGGGAGACTGGCTTTCCAAGGCCTTGCCCGTCGATGAAGAGGTTCTCGTCAGCGGCAAGGTGGACTGGTTCAACGGCCGCGCCTCCATGGTGCATCCGGATTTCATGGTGAAGCTTTCCGAATCCGAGAACCTGCCGCTGGTCGAAGCCGTTTATCCAATGACAGCCGGGCTGTCTCCGAAGGTGCTGCGGCGGGCAATTGAAGGCGGACTTTCGAAACTGCCGGTCTTTCCCGAATGGATCGACGAAACGCTGAAGACCCGGCAGGGGTTCGGCGACGTGGCATCGAGCTTCCGTGAGTTGCACGATCCGCGCGACAGCGCCGATATCGATCCTCAGGCCCCGGCACGCAGACGGCTCGCCTACGACGAATTTCTGGCCGGGCAGCTGTCACTGGCGCTGGTGCGGCAAAGACTGCGCAAGGTCGCGGGCCAGCCGATCCGCGCCAAGGGGGACATTGCTGCAAAAATCCTGTCGCAACTCCCCTTCTCCCTGACGCCGAGCCAGAATGCCTCGGTGAAAGATATCCTGACCGATATGGCCAGCGAGGACCGTATGTTGCGGCTGTTGCAGGGCGATGTCGGCGCGGGCAAGACGCTGGTGGCGCTGATGGCTATGGCAACCGCCGTCGAGGCCGGCGGACAGGCGGTGTTGATGGCCCCGACCGAAATTCTTGCCCGGCAGCATTTCGCCACCATCTCCAAACTCGCCAATGCCGCGGGCATCACGGTTGAGGTGCTGACCGGCCGCACCAAGGGCAAGGAGCGTCGCGAGATCGAAGAACGCGTGGCCTCCGGTGAGGCACAGATCGTCATCGGCACGCACGCGCTGTTCCAGGACAGCGTGAGTTACAAGAACCTCGTGCTGGCCGTGGTGGATGAGCAGCACCGTTTCGGCGTACACCAGCGCCTGCGTCTCACCGCCAAGGGCATCACGCCGCATATGCTTGTTATGACCGCCACGCCCATTCCGCGCACGCTGGTGCTGGCCGCCTTCGGCGACATGGATGTATCAAAACTCACCGAAAAACCGGCTGGCCGAAAACCCATCCAGACCGTGACAATCCCCACAGAGCGCATCGGCGACATCGTCGAGCGGCTGCGCGCCGCGCTGAAGGAGGGCAAGAAGGCCTACTGGATCTGCCCGCTGGTGGAGGAGACGGAAGAGTCCGACCTGATGTCGGCGGAAGAACGACATGCGGTTCTCTCGCAGATGCTCGGTGTCAATATCGGTCTCATCCATGGGCGCATGAGCGGCCCGGAGAAGGACGCCGCCATGCTGGCTTTCAAGAACGGCGAAACCCGGCTGCTGGTGGCAACGACAGTGGTGGAAGTGGGTGTCGACGTTCCGGACGCCACGATCATGGTCATCGAACATGCCGAACGTTTCGGCCTGGCTCAGCTTCACCAGCTGCGTGGCCGGGTTGGACGCGGTGACGAGGCCTCCACCTGCATCCTGCTCTACAAGGGGCCGCTCAGCGAAAACGGCCGCGCCCGACTTTCCATCCTGCGCGACAGCGAGGACGGCTTCCTGATTGCGGAAGAGGATTTGAAGCTGCGCGGCGAAGGCGAACTCCTCGGCACCCGCCAGTCCGGCACCCCGGGCTTCCGCATCGCCAGCCTCGAAGCCCATGCCGACCTCCTGGAAATCGCCCGCAAGGACGCCGCCTATGTCATCGAGCGCGACCCCGAACTGACCGGCCCGCGCGGCGAAAGCCTGCGCACCCTGCTCTATCTGCACCGCCGCGACGAAGCTATCCGCTTCCTGCACGCCGGCTGAAAGTGAACCGCCATGAACATGATCGACCCACGCCGCCCACCGCCCGCCTTCAGAAAGGGCTACGCGCTCTGCTCACCGCAAAACATCCTGCAACCCGACACCTTCGCCAAAAGCCAGAAGAAAGCGATCGGCAAGGCCTTCAAAAAGCCAGGCCGCAAGAAGGCATGGACAGAGGCACTGGAACAGGGCTGGAGCGTGCGGCTGGTCTACATGCGGCTTTTCGTCCCCGTGTTCCATGCGACCACGACGGGAACAGAGGTGGATGATCTCGATGACGAGGATTGATTTGGTCCATTCAATAGACTAATCTAAAGCGAGATTTAACGCTTAAGGTTAGCCATGCAGATATCCGTAACTGATGCAAAAGGCCAACTGACAGAATTGGTACGACGCGCCGAGGCCGGGGACGAAATCATTCTCACCCGGCATGGTCATGCAGCAGTGCGGCTGGTTCCAGTGGTTGTTGTGGCGGATAAAAAATCCCGCAGGGCCGTGCTTGATAAAGTGCGCGCGGCCGTCGCGACCAAGAGCGACGATGGCCCGGATGCCGCGCATAGTCAGGATTTCCTTTACGACGAGCACGGCCTTCCAAAATGATGGTCATCGATACATCTGCTCTGCTTGCAATCCTGCTTGATGAACCCACAGCAGATGCATGTGCCATGGCTCTCGATACGGATGAACCATTGCTGATATCCGCCGGTACGCTTGCCGAAGCTGTGATCGTAGCGCAAAGACGTGGCCGCAGCCGGGAACTCGAGATGCTGATCGAAGGGCTGAGCGTCGAAATCAAACCCGTTACTGCTAAATCAATCCGTGGCATTTCGGAAGCCTATCGCATCTGGGGAAAGGGTATCCACCCCGCCGGGCTGAATTTCGGAGACTGCTTTGCCTATGAGCTGGCAAAAGCTGAAGGCTGCCCTTTGCTTTATGTCGGCAACGACTTTTCGCAAACAGATATCAGCGGCCTCCTGTAAGGCTCAAACCGGCGCAATCATTTTCGGCGGCGTGAAATCCGGAGCCACCAGTCCACCTGAAATCAGCAGTTTCGCCGCGTCTTCCGGTGTCATGTCCAGCATCACGATCTTGTCCTTCGGCACGAACAGCAGGAAACCCGCCGTCGGCACCGGAGTCGGTGGCAGGAAGACGGCAACCATCTCCTGGCCCATCTCGTTGAAGCGATGGGCAAGCTCTCCCTTGACCTCCGAGGATACGAATACCATCGCCCAAGTGCCGGGTGACGGAAACTCGATCAGGCCGACCTTCTTGAAAGAGTTCGAATGCTCTTTCAGGACGGATTCGAACAGCTGCTTGATGCTCTTGTAGATCGGCCGCACCAGCGGCATGCGGTTGAGAACGGATTCGCCGACGCCGACGATCCATTTGCCAATGAGGTTGTTGCCGAGAAAGCCGATGAGTGTGATGCCGATGACGGCGATCAGCAGGCCGAAGCCGGGGATCGCCACATCGAAATATTGCTCGGGATCGTAACGGGCGGGAATATAGGGCTTAACCCAGCTATCCGCCCATTGCAGGAAGCTCCATACCAGCCACATGGTGATGGTGACAGGCGCAAGGATGAGGACGCCCGTGAGGAAGCTGTTGCGCAGACGGGCTGCGAATGAAATTTTGACTGGAATATCGGTCATTTACCGTTCGGAATTAAGCGTTGTCGCTATCGAAACCCAGATGAAAACCGACAATGCCGGATGGAGTTCCGCCATGCAAGCGAAGAACTGTGAAATATTCGTCAGGAATCCCCTTGCCGCTCAGGCCCTCAACATGGCGAAAACCGAAGCGGCCGTAATAGTCCGGATCGCCAGCGACAACTGCGCCAGAAGCACTCAGACGGTCCAGCGCGGCAAGCCCTTCCCGAACCAGCCCCGAGCCGACACCCTGCCTTTGCCGGTCCGGCGCCACCGATAAGGGCGCAAGACAGAACCAGCCGGTCTCGCCGCCCGACAGTGTTACCGGTGAAAAACCGATATGGCCGATGATGCCTTCGCTGTCCTCGGCAACCAGAGAAACAGTCAGCGCACCGGCCTTGCGAAGCCGTTCGACGATCACATGTTCCGTCTTGTCGCTGTAGTCGACGTTACGGAAGGCATCTTCCGTAACGCGAGCAATCGCTTCTTCATCACCTTGCCGCTCCGGCCGGATGATCATTCCACCGTCACCGATTTCGCCAGATTGCGTGGCTGGTCCACATCCGTGCCCATGAAGACGGCGGTGTGATAGGCCAGCAGCTGGATCGGCAGCGAGAAGACCATCGGCGCGATCAGCTCGTCGACATTGGGCAGCGTGATCGTCGCCATGGTGTCGAGCTTGGACGCAGCGGCGCCCTTCTCGTCGGTGATGAAGATGATGCGGCCACCGCGCGCGGCCACTTCCTGCATGTTCGAAACGGTCTTTTCAAAGAAGCGGTCATGCGGCGCGATGACGATGACAGGCATGTTCTCGTCGATCAGTGCGATTGGCCCATGCTTCAGCTCGCCGGCTGCATATCCTTCGGCGTGGATATAGGAAATTTCCTTGAGCTTCAGTGCGCCTTCCAGCGCCAGCGGGAAGCTGGTGCCGCGGCCGAGATAAAGTACATCCTTGAAGCGCGACAGATCGCGCGACAGCGCCTCGATCTGCGGCTGGATGAGGTTCAGCACCTTGCTCATGATGCGCGGCATCTCGATAAGCTGTTGCACCAGCTCCTTTTCCTCGCCTGGCTTCAACGTGCCGCGCGCCTTGCCCGCGGCAACCGCGAGCGAAGCGAGCACGGCAAGCTGGCAGGTGAAGGCCTTGGTGGAGGCCACGCCGATTTCCGGGCCGGCGAGGATCGGAAAGATCGCATCCGATTCGCGCGCCATGGTCGATTCACGTGTATTGACCACTGCGCCGATCTTCAGTCCCTCTTGCTGGCAGTAACGCAAGGCCGCCAGCGTATCGGCGGTTTCGCCCGATTGCGAAATGAACAGCGCGGCCTGCGTGGGAACGAGCGGGATCTCGCGGTAACGGAATTCCGATGCGACATCGATTTCCACCGGCAGGCGCGCGTAACGTTCGAACCAGTATTTGCCGATCAGGCCGGAAAGATAGGCCGTGCCGCAGGCGGAAATGGCAAGGCCGGAAAGCCTGGCGAAATCGATTGCCTTATCGGCATCCTTCACGGTTTTGGAGGCGAAATCCACATAGTGGCTGAGCGCATGGGAAATGACTTCCGGCTGCTCATAGATTTCCTTTTCCATGAAATGGCGGTGGTTGCCCTTGTCGACCACGAAAGCCGTCGCCTGCGAAATCTGGCGCTCGCGTTTCACCGGCTTGCCGGAGAAATCGATGATTTCCGCACCGTCACGGGTCACAATGGCGCAGTCGCCATCCACCAGATAGGTGATCTCATTGGTGAAAGGCGAAAGCGCGATTGCGTCGGACCCCAGGAACATCTCGCCCCTGCCGTAACCGACGGCAAGCGGCGGGCCGGAGCGCGCCGAAAGCAGCGTATTGGGATCGTCCTGAAACATCACCACCAACGCATAGGCACCGGTCACGTGGTTCAGCATCTTCAGCATCGCCTCGCGATGGCCAAGCCCTTCGCGGGTGTATTTTGCCAGAAGCTGCGCCACCACTTCGGTGTCGGTCTGGGTGGTGAAGGTTGCACCCTCGGCGCTCAGTTCCTCGCGCAGTTCAGAGAAGTTTTCGATGATGCCGTTATGAACGACGGCAACGCCTTCGACGAAATGCGGGTGGGCGTTGGTTTCGTTCGGCACGCCATGCGTCGCCCAGCGCGTATGCGCGATGCCGACGACACCTGGCAGCGGCTTTTCAGAGACCAGCTTTTCCAGATTGAACAGCTTGCCTTCCGCCCGGCGACGGTCCATCGCGCCATTGTCGATGGTGGCGACACCCGCCGAATCGTAACCGCGATATTCGAGGCGCTTCAGCGCATCGACAAGCCGTTCAGCAACGGGCTGCGTTCCGACAATTCCGACAATTCCGCACATATATTTCTCCAGACGGCGATCTCTTCACCGAAACTTCCAGAGTATTTCCGCCTTTCCCTGAAATGCGAAAATACACCACCTTTTTGTTCTGATGCATTTCCGGACGTAAAACCGCTGCGCACCTTTACTGGAAATGCTTTAACCGTTTCTCTGAAATCGGCAATTATCCCGCCGGTCACTTTCAGTATCGCTCGGTAACGTCATCTAAGAGGATTTTTTCTTCGCTTCCTTCAGCGCTTTCGCCCGCTCGCGCAACGCGACCGCCCTGCCCGGTTTCACCTCCTGGCGCGCGCGCCCGAAAGCCAGCGCATCGGCAGGCACGTCATCGGTAATCACGCTGCCGGAGGCGATATACGCCCGCTCTCCAATGGAGACGGGAGCAACCAGCGACGAATTCGAGCCGATGAAGCTGTTGGCTCCGATCCGCGTTTCGGACTTGTTGTAACCGTCATAATTGCAGGTGATGGCACCCGCGCCGATATTGCTGCCTGCACCCACGAAAGCATCGCCGATATAGGTCAAATGGTTGACCTTTGCGCCCTCGCCGATCTCGGCCTTCTTGACCTCACAGAAATTGCCGACCTTGGCGTTGGCGTGCAGGTTTGCACCCGGACGCAACCGCGCAAATGGACCGACAACCGCACCCTGGGCCAGATAGGCCCCTTCCAGATGCGAAAATGCATGAATGATCGCACCCGGCTCGATCGTCACGCCGGGACCGAAAACGACGTTGGGCTCGATCAGGACATCCTGACCGATCTTCGTATCGAAGGAAAGGAATACTGTCTCAGGCGCGATCATCGAAACGCCGTCGACCATCAATTCGTGACGGCGGCGCTCCTGCCAGAGCCTCTCGATGAAGGCGAGTTCAGCGCGGTTGTTGCAGCCGGTCAATTCCTTTTCCGGCGCATCGATGGCAATGGCGCGGCGGCCGAGAGAACGGGCGATCTCGACGATGTCAGTCAGATAATATTCGCCCTTCACATTGCTGTTGCCGATCCGATCCAGCAGATCCAGCGCATTGCGGCCGTTGATGGCCATCAATCCGCTGTTGCACCAGGTGACCTTGCGCTCCTCGTCGGTGGCGTCCTTTTCCTCTCGGATCGCGACCAGCTCGCCATTCTCGACCAGAAGCCGCCCGTAACCCGTGGGACGGTCAGTATGGAACCCGATAACGGCGACATCGGCACCGTCGGCAATCGCCTCGCGCGCCCTGTCGAGCGTGGCTGAGGTGATGAGCGGCACATCGCCATAAGCGACGATGACATCGTCAAAACCGCGTTCGATCGCCTCGCGTGCGGCAAGAACCGCATGCCCGGTGCCCTTGCGTTCCTTTTGCAGGAAAGCCTCGACCTGCAGGCCCTTGAGACTTGCCGCAGCAGCGACATTGTCGGCATCGCGCCCGACCACCAGCGCCACCGCGCCGACGCCCGCTCCAGCAACAGCCTCCACCACATGCCCGATCATCGGGCGTCCAGCGACCGGATGAAGCACCTTGGACTTCGAAGACTTCATGCGCGTGCTGTCGCCCGCTGCGAGAATAACGGCTAGAGAGCTGCGCTCCATAAGACCTCCAACACCCCGTCACCGGCCACAGGCGGCCCGGACAGGGGCAATGTTTGACTTTACGCCGGCCAGCACTGCGGACGGGCGTATGGGTGATTTCTTTCCGGCACTGCTATAACGGCGCCCCACTTAAGAAACCATGCAAATCTCCACCAAATTTCCACGCCGATTTTCATCAAACGTGATCAGCGGCAGGCTGGCATGATCTATGGGCGGGAGTTACGGGCCGTGAATTCGAGTATCTGCTGACGGCCGTTTTCAATCAGCCTTTCCATCTCGCGCCGGGCTGCCCCCTCATCACGCAGGCGAAACGCTTCAACGAGTCGCAGGTGAGAGGCAGACACGTCGGAAATCTCGTTGGGATCGGCTTCCGGGTTGCTCATCCGGAAAATGCCCGCCAGCGCCGCCTTTATCAGCGAACCGACGGTGCGCATGAACGGGTTGCCGGACATTTCGGTGATGAGAACGTGGAAATTCATATCCGCAAGCGCGCGCTTTTCCTTGGAATAAGCCGTGTTGCCCATCTCGTTGGCGTAAGCGACAAGCCTTGCGATATCGGCGTCTTTTGCCCTGGCGGCAGCAAGACCCGCGCCATAGGGTTCGAACGCCTGGCGGATATCGTAGAGATGCAGCAGGAATTCCTCGCTGACACCAGCCTCGAAGTGCCAGAGCAGCACCTCGCTGTCGAACATGTTCCAGCTTTCGCGCTCCGTCACACGGGTACCGATGCGCGCCTTGGGGGAGATCATGCCCTTGGCGGTGAGCGTCTTCATCGCCTCGCGAAGCACCGTTCGAGAGACTTTCAGCCGCTCCATCAGCTCGGCATCGCCCGGCAGGATGTCACCCGTCTTGAAAACTCCGGACACGATATCGAGACCGAGCTTGTGAACGACCTGAGCATGATTTGTCCGCAACTTTCGAAAACCGATCGCCGCATCGAGCATTCCGCGCTGCAAATTCCATGTCCTTCCGTTCGGTTGAAGATGTAAAAATCGCGCCTGACTTGTGTAATCCAGGAAAGCAGCCCGATTTTCAACGCAGAATACAGTGAAAAACATCAACGCGCGTGAAAAGCAAAGCCAAACTTCGTTCGAACAATAAAACACATCAAAATAACAAAGACCGCGCATGAATTGCATGCGCGGTCCCGTTAGCAGCTAGTACCTGCGTGTCACATTATTGCGGCAGCTTGTCGTCCACGCCGGCAACGTAGAAGTTGAGGCCGAGCAGAACGCCGTCTTCAGCCTTCTCACCCGCCTTCAGCCATTCCGAACCGTCCTGCTTCTTCACCGGACCGGTAAAGGGGTGCAACTCGCCCGACTTGATCTTGGCTTCGGTTTCCTCAGCCATCTTCTTCACGTCATCAGGCATGTTGGTGTAAGGCGCCATGGTCAGGATGCCGTCCTTCAGGCCGTCCCAGATGGATTCGGACTTCCACGTGCCGTCAAGCAGGGCCTGCGTGCGCTTGATGTAATAAGCGCCCCAGGTGTCCTTGATCGCGGTCAGCTGTGTCTCCGGACCGGCCTTGATCATATCGGAAGCCTGACCGAAGGCCTTGATGCCGCGCTCGGCTGCAACCTGCATCGGAGCCGTCGTATCGGTGTGCTGCGTCAGGATATCGACGCCCTGGTCGATAAGCGCCTTGGCGGCATCGGCTTCCTTGCCGGGGTCAAACCAGGTGTTGGCCCAGACAACCTTGACCTTGAACTCAGGATTGACGGACTGCGCGCCAAGAACGAAAGCGTCGATGCCCATCACCACTTCCGGGATCGGGAAGGAAGCGATGTAGCCGGCAACACCCTTCTTCGACATCTTTGCGGCGATCTGGCCCTGAATGTAGCGGCCTTCATAGAAACGCGAATTGTAGGTCGCGACGTTTTCGGCGGTCTTGAAGCCGGTGGCGTGCTCGAACTTCACCTTGGGGAACTTCTGGGCAACCTTAACGGTCGCATCCATAAAGCCGAAGGAAGTGGTGAAGACCAGCTCACAGCCGGAACGTGCCATGCGCTCGATGGCGCGTTCGGCATCCGGGCCTTCCGGAACGCTTTCGAGGAACGGCGTTTCGATCTTGTCGCCGAAATGCTTCTGCAGCTCTTCGCGACCGATTTCGTGCGCCTGCGTCCAGCCGCCATCGGTGCGGCTGCCGACATAGATGAAGCAGACCTTCTTTGCGTCGGCGGCCTCAGCCGAAGAAACGACGCCTCCAAGAGCCGCTATGGAAGCAGCAAGTGCGATGACCAGTTTTTTCATTTTTACCCCTGTTTGGTTTGGAGACTGGAAGTTTTTCTCACCGGTCCGGCACGAAGGATTTACCCAGTGATGCCGGCGTGTTGATCAAGGTCGTGCGGCGATTATGCGAGATGATGACCAGCACGACAATAGTTGCGATATAGGGCAGCGCCGAAAGCAGTTGCGACGGCACGCCAATGCCGAATGCCTGGGCGTGCAACTGCCCGATGGTGACAGCGCCGAACAGATAACCGCCTGCCAGCACCCGCCATGGACGCCAGGACGCGAAGACGACGAGCGCCAGTGCGATCCAGCCACGCCCGGCCGACATGTTTTCCACCCATTGCGGCGTATAGACCAACGAAAGCTGCGCACCAGCAAGCCCCGCGCACGCACCGCCAAACATGACAGCCAGATAGCGTGTGCGGATGACGTTGATGCCAAGCGCATGGGCAGAACCGTGATTGTCGCCGATGGCGCGGATCTTGAGACCCGTGCGGCTCTTGAACAGAAACCAGCTTATGCCGGCAACGAGCGCGATGGACATGTAGAAGATCAGGTCTTGCCGGAACAGCAAGGGGCCGATGAATGGTATCTCCGACAGCACCGGAAAGACGATGGGCTGCAGCTTGACGCCCGGCAGGCCAACGAAGCTTTCGCCCAGCATGCCGGAAACGCCAAGACCGAGAATGGTCAGCGCAAGGCCCGTCGCCACCTGGTTGGTAACGAGCGTCAACGTCAGGAAACCGAAGAGCAGCGAGAAAACCGCGCCCGACGCGATACCGGCCAGAATGCCGAGATAGGGCGAACCGGTCATATGCGCGGCAGCGAAAGCGCAGACCGCACCCATGATCATCATGCCCTCGACGCCGAGATTGAGGACGCCGGAGCGTTCCGCCACCAGCTCGCCCGAGGCGGCAAGGACGAGCGGTGTGGCGGCAGTGATGACCGTGAGAAGGATGGCCTGAAGCATATCCATCATGCCGCTCCTTGGCTGTTATGCGCCTTGCCGGTGAAGACGACCTTGATGCGGTAGAAGATCAACGTATCGCAGGAGAGTACGAAGAACAGCATCAGCCCCTGAAACACACGCGTCACCTTGTCAGACACACCGATGGAAAGCTGCGCCGCCTCACCACCAAGATAGGTCAGTGCAAGCACCAGCCCGGAGAGGATGATACCGAGCGGATTGAGGCGGCCTAGAAAGGCGACGATGATGGCGGTGAAGCCGTAACCCGGAGAAATGCTGGGCTGAAGATGGCCGATGGAGCCGGAGGCTTCCGAAATGCCCGCAAGCCCGGCAAGCGCGCCGGAAAGCAGCATCGAAAACCAGACCATGCGGCTCGATGAGAAACCGGCAAAACGCCCTGCCCGCGCCGATTGGCCAAGAACCGTAACCTCGAAGCCTTTCAGCATGTAACGCATCATGAACCACAGCGCGATGGCCGCTACGATGGCAAACACGAAACCCCAATGCGCCCGGCCCGATGCCAGCATTTCCGGCAGCACTGCGCTCTCGTTGAAGGGTTTCGTCTGCGGGAAGTTATAGCCGCCCGGATCGCGCCAGATGCCGCGCGTCAGCCAGTCGAGAAAAAGCTGCGCGACATAGACCAGCATCAGGCTGACGAGGATTTCGTTGGTGTTGAACTTCGTCTTCAACAGCGCCGGAATACCGGCATAGAGTGCGCCACCGATGGCGCCCATAACCAGCATCAACGGCAGGATGAGTGGCGAATGCCAGTCCGGATAAAGCACCGGCAGGATGGAACCGGTGATCGCGCCGATGGTGAATTGTCCTTCCGCGCCGATGTTCCAGTTGTTGGAGCGATAACAGATAGACAGGCCAACCGCGATCAGGATCAGCGGTGCGGCCTTGATCGCCAGCTCATGCAGCGACCAGACCTCCAGCAGTGGCTCGATGAAAAAGGCGTAAAGCGCATCAAGCGGATTTTTACCGAGTATGGCGAACATGATGGCGCCGACGAGCAGCGTCAGCACCAGTGCCAGAAGCGGCGAGAGAAGGGTAAATAGCTTCGAGATCCCTGCCCGTTTTTCAAGCTCAATGCGCATGCTGGGCGGCTCCTGACTGTGTGTGGACGCCGCCCATCAGCAGGCCGATCTTTTCAAGCGTCATGTCTTCCACCGGATAGGCCTGCGAAAGCTGCCCATCGGAAATGACCGCGATATTGGTGGCGACCTCGAAGATTTCATCTAGGTCCTGGCTGATGACGATGACGGCAGAGCCGGCTTTGGCGAGATCGACAAGCGCCTGCCGGATACGGCTCGCCGCCCCCGCATCCACACCCCATGTCGGCTGGTTGACAACAAGCACGGCCGGTTGACGATCGAGTTCGCGCCCGACGATGAATTTTTGCAGATTGCCACCTGACAGCGATCCCGCCAGCGGATCTGCCCCGCTTTTGCGCACATCCATGGTTTCCGATATGCGCCGCGCCGCCGCCTTGATAGCCGAGCCCCTGACGATGCGCAGAAAACCACCCGTCAGAAATGCCTTGCGGTCGGAGCGCGCCCGCGCCAGCAGAAGATTGTCGGAAAGGCTCATGCCGGGAACGGCGGCATGGCCGTGGCGCTCCTCGGGTACGAAACCGGCGCCCATCAGCCGTCGGCCATTGATGCCGATACGACCGACCGGCTTGCCGCGGAGATGGATCGCATCATTATTATAGACGGGATATTCGCCCGAAAGCGCATCGAACAACTCGCCCTGCCCGTTTCCGGCGACCCCGGCAATCGCCAGCACTTCGCCGGCGCGCACAGTCATGGAAACCGCTTTCAACGCCACGGCAAAGGGCGTGCGTGGCGCAACGGAAAGCCCCATGACTTCGATCTGCGGTTGACCGAGGGCATCGCCCGTCGGTCGCGAAACGCTTGCGACATCGCTACCCACCATCATGCGCGCCAGAGATGCCGGTGTTTCCTTGCGCGGATCGCAGGCGCCCGTAACCTTGCCATGGCGCAGAACGGTGGCGCGGTCGCAGATACGCTGCACCTCTTCCAGCCGGTGGCTGATATAAAGCACCGAACGGCCTTCGGCCTTCAGCTTCGCCAGCGTCTCGAACAGTTTGTCCGCCTCCTGCGGTGTCAAAACCGAAGTCGGCTCGTCGAGAATGATAAGGCGCGGGTTCTGCAACAGGGCGCGCACGATCTCGATACGCTGGCGCTCGCCAACCGAAAGATCGGCGACATGCGCATTGGGATCGAGCGGCAGGCCATAGGCGCGCGAAAGCTGTTCCGCTTCCTTGGCGATTTCCTTCAATGAAATTTTCGGGTCCAGCGACAGGGCGATGTTTTCAGCAACCGTCAACGCCTCAAACAGGGAGAAATGCTGGAAGACCATGCCGATGCCGAGCCTGCGGGCCTCGCTTGGCGAACCTATGGAAACCGGCTGACCCTGCCAGACGATATCACCCTCGCTCGGCGAGAGCACGCCGAACAGCATCTTGACGAGCGTGGACTTGCCCGCGCCGTTTTCACCCAGAAGCGCGTGGATTTCGCCCGGCGCTATATCGAGGTCGATGCCGTTGCATGCGGCGAAATTGCCGAACAGCTTGGTCAGCTTGCGAACGGACAGGAGAGGCACGGCCTCCGGCGCCATAGTTCCAGTCACGAATTCCCTCTCTACACCGGCTACCCATGCTTTCTTCGAAGCATTTCAGCAACCGTGGTCATTGTTCCCAATCAGGCTACAACACGTATGCAATGCTGCGCGATCATGATTTATTGATAACTGTTTTGCTGCTGCGCACAACTGAAAAAGACGTTGCTTAAATGCAATTTGCACAAGCAATAAACGGCTTTACGCTTTTCTTATTTCGCGCCGAGCGCGGGGAAAAACTGCAATATTCCGCCGATGCAATAGAGATAAAGCCCGCTCGCTACAAAGCCGATCACCGCCCAGGTCGGCGTTTCGAAATGCATCAGCAACGCATAACCGCCAAGCGCACACCAGACGAATACGATTGCCAGATTAAGCGGCCGCAATCGCTTCACGCGCACCGGATGCAGGAAATTGATCGGCAGGAATGTCAGGAACACCGAGACGGTAACGACAGTCATGGCTGTTGTGGCGCTGGCATCCATGACGAACAGCGTGAACACCACCATGTTCCACACCACCGGAAAGCCGGAGAAGAAATATTCGTCCGTCTTCATGCCCATGTCGGCGTAATAGATGGCGCTCGACACCACGATCATGCCAGCCGCAACGAAGGATAGCGGCTCGCCGATCATGCCGCTCTGGTAAAGCGCAAAGGCGGGCAAGAGCACATAGGTGACATAGTCGATGATATTGTCGAGCGTATCGCCGGACCAGTTGGGCAGAACTTCCTTCACCCGAACCTTGCGGGCGATGGGCCCGTCAATGCCATCCACCAGCAGCGCAAGCCCCAGCCACCAGAACATGTCGACAAAGCGGTGTTCGGAAGCGGCGACGACGCCAAGAAAAGCCAGAAACGACCCGGATGCCGTCAAAATATGAACGGAAAAGGCGCGGATTTCCGCGTAGGGAACACGCTTGTAGTTGAAAATTTTCATGGTCAGCGTCTGCGCCCCGCTTTTCATCCGCCCTGTTCATTCCGGTATGCGGCCATTCACCACGCTTTGCAACCGGCTGATCTGGCTTATCCTAGGACTAATATAGCGGTACAACCAACGAATGTTTACGCCGGGATGTTCCGGGGTCAAAGTGGATTTACCCGCGCAAAGCCTTTATGATGCCTTGGAAATAACAACGGATCAGGACCATGAGACACTTCGATATCGCCATCACTGGTGCGGGACTTGCGGGCCAGATTGCGGCCATAGCGCTTGCGCGGGCGGGCCGCCACGTGGCGCTTGTTGCGCCCCCCAGCGAAAAGAAGGACCGGCGCACGACGGCGCTGATGGACCAGTCGATCCGCTTCATGGACCGCCTAGGCCTCTGGTCGCGCATAGCCCCTGCCGCAGCCCGTCTTTCCACCATGCAGATCATTGACGGCACCGACCGCCTGCTGCGCGCGCCCACCGTGCAGTTCCGCTCCTCTGAAATCGGGCTGGATGCATTCGGCTGGAATATTCCCAATGAGGCGCTGCTTGGCGTGCTTAGCGAAGCGGTCGAACAGGAACACAATATTACCCGCTTCGAAACCACCGCCGAGACGATTGATATCGGCAACGACCGTGTATCGTTAACACTTGGCGATGGTGAAGCGCTCTCCGCAGATTTTCTGATCGGCGCGGATGGCAGGAAGTCGATGGTGCGGGATGCAGCCGCAATTGGCGTCAAATCCTGGTCCTATCCGCAGACGGCCATCGTTTTGAACTTCAGCCATAGCCGGCCGCACGGCAATGTCTCGACAGAATTCCATACGCCCACGGGACCTTTCACGCAGGTTCCCCTGCCCGGCGACCGCTCCAGCCTCGTCTGGGTTGTCACTCCAGCGCAAGCGGAAGAGCTGACGGCACTGCCGCTTGAAGCGCTCAGCCTCAGGGTGGAGGAGCGCATGCAATCCATGCTCGGCGCCGTTACGGTGGAAGACAGCGTGCAGGCATGGCCACTGTCTTCCATGACCGCGCATCGCTTCGGCAAGGGCCGCGTCGCCCTGATCGGCGAGGCTGCACATGGTTTCCCGCCCATCGGCGCACAGGGTCTGAACCTCAGCCTGCGCGACATCATCGCCCTCACCGACCTGCTCGGCGCCGTCTCCGACCGCCCGATTGCGGCGGATGCCGGCAGTAGCTTCGACCGCAAGCGGCGGGCGGATGTCTACACCCGCACCCTCAGCGTCGATCTCCTCAACCGGTCGCTGCTTTCCGATCTACTGCCGGTGCAGATGGCGCGTGCGGCTGGTCTGCATGTGCTATCCGGCATCGGCACGCTCAGAAGCATGGTCATGCGCGAAGGCATCGAGCCGGGGCGCGGGCTGAAGGCCCTGCCCTCGCTGCTGTTCGGCAGCTTCAAAAAGGCTGGATGAAATAAACCACGCCCGTCAGCGTGAAGACCGAAAGCACCGTCGAGATCAGGATCGTCGCCGACGCCCTCTCCTGCCAGACGTGATATTGCTGGCCGATGACGAAGACATTTGTCGCGGTCGGCAAGCCCGCAAGCAGCACGGCGGAATAGATCCATACCGGTTCGAACCGCCCGAGCGACGAGAGCACAAGATAAGCGGCAAGCGGATGCAGGATAAGCTTTGCCGGGACGATATAGCTGATTTCGACCGGCACCCGCTTCATTGGCCGCAGCGCCAGCGTGACACCCATGGCAAACAGAGCGCAGGGTGCCGCCGATTGCGCCAGATAATCCACCAGCCGCTGCACCGCCTCCGGCGGCTGCCATGAAAGCGAAGCGGCCAGAAAACCGGCGATTACCGACACGATGAACGGGTGAGTAATGACCTTGCGCGCCACATCCAGCGCAAGCCTTGCTGCAGAGCGCTTGTCACCGCCCGCAACCGCCATCATCGCCGGTGCGACGATGAAATGGGCGGCGTTTTCGAGACAGACGATCAGCGCGACGGGCACTGCCGCTTTTTCACCGAGCGCCAGAAGCGCAAGCCCCGGACCCATATAGCCAATATTGCCGTAGCTTGCCGCGAAACTCTGGATCGTCGTTTCGGCGAGATTGTTCTTTCTCACGAACCGGCCGATCAGGAACACAGCCAAGAAAATGCCGTAGGTGCAGGCAAGACTGGCGGCAACGAAATCCATGCGCGTCAGTTCTTCCACCGGCGTTTTCGACACCAGCTTGAAAAACAGCGCCGGAAGCGCCGCATAGATGATGAAGGTGTTCAGCCAGCCCATCGCCTCGACCGGCTGTTTCGTTATGCGCGCCGCGCCGTAGCCGATGAAGATCAGGCCGAAAAACGGCAAAAGCAATCCGACGATATCGGCCACAGTCTTTCCCCCGCGTATGAAATACGCGGGGAGGCTTAGCCGATTTTCATCAGGATCGGAAAGGTCTCCTGGAACCAGATCGCCACATTGGTGATGAAACCGGTCATGAAAGCGAGGCCGGTGAGCACCAGCAACACACCCATCAGCTTTTCCACAAGACCGAGATGGCGGCGGAAACGGACGAGGAAACGCATGAAGGAACCGGAAAAGGCTGCAGCAATCCAGAATGGCACCGCAAGGCCAAGCGAATAGACCGCAAGCAGCATCGCGCCATCTCCAACCGTGTCACGCGAGGCGGCAACGCCGAGGATCGCGCCGAGGACAGGACCGATGCAGGGCGTCCAGCCGAAGGCAAAGGCAAGGCCCATGACATAGGCGCCGGAAAGCGTAGCCGGTTTGCCCGCCCCCTGAAACCGCGCCTCACGCGAAAACAGGCCAATGCGGAAAACACCGAGAAAGTTAAGGCCCATCAGGATGATGATGAAACCGCCAATCTTGGCGAGAATATCGAGGTTCTGGCGCAACAGCGTGCCGATCGTCGAAGCACCGGCACCCAGCGCCACGAAGACCGTGGCAAAACCGAGCGTGAAGAAGAAAGCCGAAAACAGCACGGCCCTGCGGATTTCAGGCCGCGGCGCGGTATTCTCCGTCCTGAACTGCTCCACCGAAACACCGGCCATATAGCAGAGGTAAGGCGGCACCAACGGCAGGACGCAGGGCGACAGAAATGAAAGGGCACCGGCCAGAAGCGCGCTGAACAGGGAAATATCGGCAATCGACAAGAAAGAACTCCGCATTGACGCATGTCTCCCAAAAGCGGGAATCGGTTTTGGGATAACGTCACGCGCAAAAAGATCAGCAAGGCACGTCGCGATTCCCGAGATTCGCCGCGTTTCACGCTCTCATTTTGGCGCATGCCATTGCCGCAAAACGATTTCACCCGTTTGCCAGACATGTCTGAAGCCGCTTTTATCCCCAGCCGCCCCCTCTCTCCAATCACCTTTTCGGGGGTGCGACAAAAAAAACCGGATTGATTGTAGAAAGCGCTTTTTTTGGGTTGACCGAACGGATCGCTCTACCTATGTTCCGCGCACTTCCGAAGGGCATCCCAGCCCCGACACGGGAGAGCGTAGCTCAGCCGGTAGAGCAACTGACTTTTAATCAGTAGGTCCAGGGTTCGAATCCCTGCGCTCTCACCACCTTTATCAAAGATATCAGTAAGTTAAGACGCATAATGCCCATCGATATGTTCGCTGGCGGTAACGATATGCGCTTGCGCCGCGTGACTTGAAGTTGCGTTACGACAGATCTCGTCCCTGAAACTGCCTCCCAGAAGAACGCAAATCGCCGCCCTCCCTGACACGCCGTCCCCTGGCTCGCGAACCGGCCGATAAGGCAGCTCAATGCAAAGCATGGTACGATGGCGTGTGCTAATACCTGATCCGTGTAGGGGCGACCTTCGGTCCGGAGGCGGTCGTCGGAGTGACGCGAGCCAAGGGAGAAAGAACGATGGCAACCCGTATCGAAGACGACAGTGACATGCTCATACCTCAGGACCTGGCGGAGGGAGCGAGCCGTTATCTGGGGAAACCGCTTGAGCTGCTGCCGGACAGGGAAAAAGCAATATTTCGTCGTCTTGCAGCAAGGCGCACCATCTCGGCGGACGCGAATGCGGTTTTCGACGAGAGACTGACGCCCGGCCAGCGGCTTGCGGATGCGGTTGCCAAATTCGGTGGTTCCTGGACCTTTATCCTTATATTTGCGGCTTTGCTTGCGATATGGCTGAGCGCAAACATCATCGCGGCTTCGAACGCCTTCGATCCCTACCCGTTCATTTTCCTCAACCTCATCTTATCCATGCTCGCAGCGGTTCAGGCGCCGGTGATCATGATGAGCCAGAACCGACATGCGGCCAAGGATCGGATCGACGCCGCACATGACTACGAGGTCAATCTGAAGGCAGAGATCGAAATAATGGCGCTGCACGATAAGTTCGATCGGATGCGCTCTATCGAGCTGAAAGCCCTCGTCGATAAACAGCAGCAGCAGATCGACCTTTTGACAAAACTCGTGCTGAAACAACCAGGCTAGAAAATTTACGACAAAATACGGAAAATCGCGCCCGCGCGCCGATTCCATGTGCAACGGAACGCGCTTTGTGTGCCGGTGGTACAGTAGCAGCTGCAGCACTTCATGGATGGTTTCCAGACAAGCTATGTGCTTGCGCATCCCTCATATAGAGCGCAGAATAAATCAATGGCAGCATTTGAAGCGGGCGCTGTTATGTAAAGGTGCATCTGCCTTGGCCCCAACCAAAGGAGGACGAAATGTCTTCCACCAATCGAAAACGAAATGTCGATCCAGATCGTGCGCCACTGCTCGTCAAGGCGATCGACAGGCTTGAAAAGGGTGCTGCAACGTTATGCGGTTCGTCGAAATTCGACGCGTGCAGGCCAGTTCTGATCGCCGCCATTCGACGTGGTTCCGGCAGGCGTAAACCAATCCCGGCTGCGTCGGCTCCTCACCATAAGAACCGGGACATATTTCAGTCTACCCAAAAATCCGGAAGCCCGGCTGTCGAGAGATGGGAAAATGAAGGCGGCGCGATCAGATGATCGTTGTCGCCTGCCCAGAACGGAGTGATCATCATGGCGTCAAGTGTCCATCTGGAAGAAATGACATCGGCGGAATGCATCGCATTCCTTTCCCGGATGAGCTTCGGGCATCTTGCCTGTATCGATCATGACAGGCCCTATGTGGTGCCGATCCATTTCGTGTTTCACGAGGGTGGAGTCTACAGCTTCTCGATGATGGGAGCCAAGATAGAGAATATGCGCCTGAACCCTCATGTTTGCCTTCAGGTTGATGAGGTCAAAAACACCAGCACATGGACAAGCGTAATTCTCCATGGCCTCTATCAGGAGCTTGAAGATAACGAGCAATGGCAAAGCGAGCGGATCTACGCCTGGTCTCTGATCCAGAAACACCCGAACTGGTGGGAGCCGGGAGGCTCAACGATCCATCCGCACGAAAATGGAACAGACTCCACCAAGCCGATTTTCTTCAGCATCCAAAAAGAAAGCCTCACGGGCCGCAAAGCGGTCCAGAGGGAAGATTTCGTGCGTTAAGCGGCCTCCCTCTACAGATAGGCGTACACATACCGCGCAATATTGTCATAAAAACTGGAGAGATAGGCTGGCACCCGGTTCAACCGGGCAAATTTGCTGCCGCGATATTCCGCGCGCGTGCCGACCAGCGTGTCCGGATCGCCGAAAGGCAGAAAATCTTTTTCGGTGACGTATACATGCGTGCCGTAACCCCAGCCGCATTCCAGCGCCCGGTCGAAAGGCAGCGTCATCACCCTTGCCGCTTTCAGAAACTTCTCCGCTCCACCGCGTGAGATGATATAGCAGGCCGACGATCCCTGTGGCCCGTATATGCAGCGCCCCAGCTTGTCTCCGAGAGCGCTGGTCTTCCTAGCTCTGAAACCTCTGTGGCGGTGATTGGTCAGCTTTACGATGGAATTCTCAGGCATGATCGCGATCATTGCCTTGACCCGATCGGAGAAGTCAGGCGTGAAGGCAACATCATCCTCAACGATCACGGCAACCGGCACATCCGTGGCGAGGAATATCTCCAGTGCCTTGATATGGCTGGCATAACAGCCATACTCCCCAGGCAAGGCATGACGGCCGTTGCGAAGCTCAAAGCCGCGCCTGTTAAAATCCGTCCATTCGGCAGCGGGAATGGTCTTACCGTCAACACCTTCCACCGGGCGCAAATCTAGCCCAAGACCTGATGCTCCGTTCAGCATCTTTTCAAGACGGGCGCGCGCTCTGGCGATGGAGATGATGTAAACGGGAAAAGCGGATATCGGCAGCATTCGGAAAGCACCATGCGCATAGGGTCGGGAAACCGTCTCCTACAGCATGTGGCGCACCCTGTCTGCATGCCGTGATTTCCATGCCGGCAGAATTTCGGGCGAGCAACGCGCAAGCTTTGATGGTTCGAGAATGCGGCGCGAGATTATTTACGCGGGGCGGTGCGGCGGCAGCGCCAGTTCCAGTCTCTGGCTTCGCCCGTATCCATGTGAACCGATTCGGTGTGGCAATAGGTGCCTACACCACCACGCTGCGGCATCGAGCGCAGATAGGACGCAAGCTCCCATTTGGAAACGCCCTTGATCTGGATGTCGGCTGCATCGCAGGTGTAGTGCTTGGAACCCTGCCTTATGCCCTTTGGCGGGCGATAACCCGAGGTGACGATGGCCGGGCTGTTGTAGTGGCGCTCGACATCCTTGATCATGCGCACCAGTTCCGGCTTGAAACAACCGACTTCAACATGATCGGTCTGCAGGAAAAGCCCGTTCGGAGAAACTCGGGTGAGGCCGGAGAGCGAGGCAAGCTTCATCAGGCCGGCCGGCTGGTCATCCTCGTCTTCGAGATGCGCATCGTCGAATTCGTCAGACATCATCGAACGGCCGGAAAGCGCTATACCCATCGTCCTGTCCGATCCGCCGGAGAGCGCCGCAACCTGCGTATTCTCCGCCGTACCGTTTTCGATCATTTTCGGAAGGCGCTTCTTGGCCGCACCGGCGAAGAAAGCTGCCAGCGGCACTACTGTGCCCTCACTTTCCTGCCCCTCGCCTGCCCGTTTTGCGGCTCCAGAAGACTGTGCTGAAGCAGCTGCGAGCTGTTCCGACGCATTTTGCGGCGCTGGTACGGGAACCGCCTGACGGTTTTCGCTGTGCTGTTCTGCCGGTACCGGCACGGCAGTCGGCACTTGTCCCGTTGCGGATACCGGTTGCGGCTGTGTCGCCTGCACTGGTGCCGAATAGACGCTGCTGACGGCGGGCGCGATCCCCTGGGAAGGTGCGCCCGCTGCGGCTGTAGCTCCCGCCGCAACGGTAGGTCTGCTTGAATATATGCTTGATGTACCCGCGGAAATCGCCGTCGGCTGCGTCGTCAGGCCGCCAATATCGGCGGCGGCACCGTAGCCTTGTGCGGGGCCACCGGGCGCCTGCGGCTGGGCCGCAACGGCCCCGCCGGTTGCGGAGGCCACGGCGGGATCCACGTAATGCCCCTGCTGCTGTTTGGCGGCCGGACTATGAACCGCCGATGCCGCCTGCGCCTTCTGCTCGGCGGAAATCGCCGGCTTTTTGCTGTTGGCAGCCATGTCGTCATCCGTCACCGCTGAAACGCATCCGGCAAGCCCGAGCAACGAAACCGCGACAACAAGACGCTGACAGGCAACGCGTCCTTTCGCGCTATCGACAGCTTTCATGGGTGGCCTCCGTATCTTGCATTTACAACAGCAGCACGGGAACGGAATCGTCTGCTTTTTCAAAACAGGACATGCCGTTTCGATTCGCGGACTATGCCTCAACCCATCCGGACAAGGCAAGAGTGACCGAAATCGTCGCTTCTGGTCGGGAAAACCCCTACCAGGAACCCGTATTCTGCATAGATATCCACGGTTCGGCTGGCGCGAGGCTTTCGCCCTTCTGCAAGATTTCGAAGGAAATACCGTCGGGCGAACGAACGAAGGCCATGTGACCGTCACGCGGCGGCCGGTTGATCACGACGCCATTTTGCTGAAGGTGGGCACAGAAGTCGTAAATATTGTCGACCTCATAGGCCAGGTGCCCGAAATTGCGGCCGCCGGTGTAATCTTCGGTGTCCCAGTTGTAGGTGAGTTCAAGGGAAGGCGCCTTTTTTTCCCGCGCCGCAGAGATATCGTCGCGCGCTGCAAGAAAAACCAGAGTGAAACGGCCTTTTTCGTTTTCGATCCGGCGTATTTCCTCGAGACCCATCAGGTCGCAATAGAATTTCATTGATTCGCCAAGGTCTTTGACGCGAACCATCGTGTGCAGATACCGCATTTTCTTCCTCTCCAATACGCTTTTCCGGGCCATAAACGCATGATCGCAAGCCCCGGACAAGGACGGCGACATAAAAGCAGCTACGCAAATCAAAAACTAGGGCTTGCGTGGAACCGTTACCAAGATGTTAATCTGGTACACAGGAATCAGTTGACCGGTGTGTGGCGCGTAATCGAGGGGTTGGCAGGATATGGCTGATAGGATGTCATCGAAAACGATAGTCGATGTCGAGGACCTTTCGGCCGATGCCGTGGACCTGACCGAAATCACCGGCGCGGTGAAATGGTTCGACGTTGCCAAGGGTTTCGGCTTTATCGTGCCTGACAATGGCATGCAGGACGTGCTGCTGCATGTCTCCTGCCTGCGTCGCGATGGGTATCAGACCATTCTCGAGGGTACGCGCATCGTTGCCCTCATCCAGCGGCGTGACCGCGGCTTTCAGGCCTTCCGCATCCTGTCGATGGATCAGTCCACCGCCGTTCACCCGTCGCAGCTGCCGCCGGTGCGCACCCATGTGCAGGTTACGCCGTCAAGCGGGCTTGAGCGTGCAATCGTCAAGTGGTTCAACCGCACCAAGGGTTTTGGCTTCTTGACGCGCGGCGAAGGCACTGAAGATATTTTCGTGCATATGGAGACGCTGCGCCGTTTCGGCCTCACGGAACTGCGTCCGGGCCAAGTGGTGCTGGTGCGCTTCGGCGATGGCGACAAGGGTTTGATGGCGGCGGAAATCCACCCCGACAACCCGGCCCCGATCGGGATGTCGCACTGATGGCCGCTGTGTTTCGCAACTTGATGAAGAGCGCCGTTCTGGCGCTTCTTTTTTTCACGCTCTCAAGCGCAGCACAGGCTCAACAACAGCAGACGTTTCAATCCGAACCGCTGACGATAGAGACCGCCTCCGGAGAAACCCACGAATTTGTTGCGGAACTGGCGCTGGACAACGCCCAGCGCGAACAGGGCCTTATGTTTCGCAAGTCCATGCCGCTTGGAAGCGGTATGCTGTTCGATTTCGGCAAGGAGCGGGATGTAGCCATGTGGATGAGGAATACTCTCATTCCGCTCGACATGCTGTTCATCGCACGGGACGGGCGCATAACCCATATCCACGAAAACGCCGTGCCACATTCAGAAGCGATCATCAGCTCCCGTGGGTCGGTCAAATTCGTGCTTGAACTGAATGGCGGCACTGCCAAACGCTACGGCATCAAACCGGGCGATGTGGTTCGCAGTGCACAAATCGGCAACCGGAAATGACATTGCCGCGTTACTGCGTCTGAAAAGGCCGGACGACGTTTCGCCCGGCCGGCAAGATCTCAGTAGACCGGCTCGATATGGCTCAAAATCCGGCAATTGGAAATGGATGCGGCAAGATTGATGGCAATGTCGATTGCCTCGACCGAATCCGCCGTCCCTTCAAGATAGATCACGTCATTTTCGACGGTTGCGGAAATCCGCGACTTCTCGAGACCGTTTTCGAAAGCCAGTGCAGAGGTGATGGCCTCGCACACACCCGCCATGCGGTCTCCAAAAAAGCTTTCCTGAATGCCTGACAAATTGAACATGTGCGTTCTCCTTCTTGGCTGTTACAACGCCCGAATCACGGTTTTGTTCATCTCCGGTTCATCAATTCGTTCATCTTCCATTCATCTTGGCAAATTGGAACCCCCTGCCCGATCACATTTTAGGTGATCGGGAACCATTTTGTGAGGTGAGCATTTCGCGCATGGGAGTGAAATCTGCCGTCAAGGCGCATGAAACAGGGAGGAGAATGACATGCTGATTAACAAAACGGAGCCGTGTCACCACGCCTCGTGGATGAAGCCGGTGGCGATCCACCTGCCGCTATCCGCAGCGGTGGAAATCTACAGCCCTCTGGTGGCGCTGGACATGTTGATGTACCGCTGGCCGGACGAACACGGACCGGAATATGAGGACGCACGCAGGAACTGTCTCGATGCTATCGCCGGAAAATGCGACATCGAAAAAGCGCGGGAATCGTTTCTGGTCGCAAGCAGCCACGCGCATATTCTGAACATCCACTAGCTCGTCAAGCGGAAAGCTTTGTGAATATTATCGACTAAATATCAATCACTTACGGTGATGACAACCGGATGAGCGGCAAGTCGATCTGCGTTCATCAACATGGCTCCAGAGGTCAAAACAACGGGCAATCCACCTGCGTGGATCGCCCGTTTGATTGAAGCCTGAGCTTCGTCCTATTCAAATGGCCGGGCGCACAGGGATCGGGAGGTTGCTGTGAGATACACCGTCTTAATTTTCCCCATGCACCGGCAGTCAATACTCGGATAGATTTCTGTCTTACAATCGGTGTTTCGACGTGACTATTCCTGATAGCGCGACACGCCCGCTTCGTCGTTATGGCATTCAACCAGGCAAACGACCGTCTCCCCTAGCGAAGAGGTAGTCTGCAAAAACCGTTCACGCTTTCTCGGTAACAAACGCGGCATCGACCCGTGCGCCAGGGGCGCATGAACGACCGAAGTCGGATCCTGCCTGCGGAACATGACATGTAACTGTCATGCAAACGTTATAATCCGCAATGACGAATTCCATGGAATCGGTTGGCGGGTAAACCGCTGAAAGCTTGGGAGTGGAACTGGCCAGCATGGAAACTGTTTTTGCCCTTTGCGCAATTCTGCTCCTCGCCTTCAATCTTCTCGGCGTCGTTCTGGCAGGCTGGCGGCTGAAAAGATGCGATACGGACAACGCACTTGTCCGGCAGAAACCGCCGGTATCACTGGTGGTGCCGCTGCGCGGCATCGAAACTTTCACACCGCTGACGCTGTCGCGCGCCTTCCAGCTCAACTGGCCGGACTATGAGCTTCTGTTCTGCGTCGCCGACGAGTTCGATCCCGTGATCGAGGAAGTGCGCAAGGCAAGCGCGGCCTTCCCCGCAGTTTCAGCGCAATTGCTCATCGGCGATGATCGCATCAGCGCCAATCCCAAACTGAACAATTGCGTCAAGGGCTGGCGTGCTGCCCGGCACGAATGGGTCATTCTGGCCGATTCCAATGTTTTGATGCCGCAATCCTATATCGAAACCATGATGTCGGCCTGGCGGCCGGATAGCGGACTGGTCTGCTCGCCACCGCTCGGCTCCCGGCCGAATGGCTTCTGGGCGCACGTGGAATGCGCCTTCCTCAACGGCTCGCAAGGCCGCTGGCAATATGCGGCGGAAGCCATCGGCATGGGCTTCGCGCAGGGCAAATCGATGTTGTGGAACAAGCCATTCCTGGAAGAGCGCGGCGGCATCCGCGCGCTCGCCGCCGAAATCGCCGAAGATGCCGCTTCCACGAAGCTGGTCAGAAATGCCGGCCGCAAGGTACACCTGGTGTCGGCCCCGTTCGAGCAGCCGCTCGGACAGCGCCATGCCGGTGAGATCTGGTCGCGGCAGACCCGCTGGGCGCGGCTGCGGCGCGTCACCTTCCCGCAATATTTCGCCCCGGAAATCCTCACCGGCGCGCTTCCCCCGCTCCTCTTCGCACTCGCTGCCGCCGTTGCCGCGGATGTGAACCTTGCCGTCACCGCGATTGCCGTACTCGCCATCATGTATGGCCCGGAACTGGCGCTCGCAGCTCTCAACCGGTGGCCGGTATCCCTCTATACCCTTCCGGCAATGGTCGCGCGGGATGTCATCATGCCATTCGTCTGGGTACGCAGCTGGATCGGCAGCGCGGTTGCATGGCGCGGCAATGTCATGACGATCGGCACGGCCGAAAGCACATTGGCCGGACCTTCAGCGGACTGAACGGAAGCTTTTATTTGAAGGGGTTACACCGACAAGCGAATGTTTCGCTTTAAATGGTCGGAGTGGAGAGATTCGAACTCCCGACCCTCTGGTCCCAAACCAGATGCGCTACCAGACTGCGCTACACTCCGCCGAGGCGATGGCTGGGGAATACACGGTTCACCCGCAGTCCGCAACAGGGAAATTCATCTTTGTTGAGCCCATTGTCTCGATTGTTGAAAACTCATGCAACGCGATGGGACCGTGAAGAGGCCGCAAGGGATAATCGTCTTGACTCTCACATGGAGTCGGTCCATTTCAAATTCAGCGTTCCTGACACGATTTGGTTATTCTATTCAGGTACGTGAATAGTAATCCGGGGCGCATGCCCCACCGCCCAACCGGAGCAGTTTCGACATGTCTGCGAAGATTTACCGCCCTGCAAAGACCGCCATGCAATCCGGCAAGGCGAAAACCAATGTCTGGGTTCTGGAATTCGACGCTGAGGTCCCGCGCAAGATCGATCCGATCATGGGATACACCTCGACATCCGACATGAAGCAGCAGGTCAAGCTGACATTCGAGACGCAGGAACAGGCCGAAGCCTATGCGCAGCGCAAGGGCATCGAATACCGCGTCATCCAGCCAAAGGAAGCAACCCGCAAGGTTGTATCCTACACGGATAATTTCCGCTTCAACCGCACCCAGCCCTGGACGCATTGAAGAAGACGCACTGAACGATTTTCAGCCGGAGCAATAATAGTCCGGCACGACGGCCCCTTAGCTCAGCTGGATAGAGCGTCGACCTTCTAAGTCGAATGTCGCAGGTTCGAATCCTGCAGGGGTCGCCATCTCCATCTAAACTGCCGCTTTCGGGATCCAGATCGCGGAAATGTCGTCGCCATACGGCACTGCCTCACTCTCCAAAGCACAAATCCCGACCCAGGCGCACACGACGGCATCCATCTTGTCCTCAAAAGCCTTCATCTCCCATCCCTTTGCGTTCGTCGCGGGAATGATGAGTGCATCGGCAACCCCACCTATCCGTCGATCCAGATGTGCGATGATGGAAGACCAGACCTCGAGGAGTTTGGCGCGACGGTCTGCGGACGTATCCGACCGCCAGTAGCTGCCGACTTTTCCCTGCTTATACGGAAGCCGTTTCGCGGCGTTGGTCAGTTCAACAAGCGCAGGGTGCGGGTAGACTTCGAGCAGACCGGGACTGCTGATTTCCCTGGTTAATAACGGATATCCCGCAAGTTCAAACCCCATTTTAAGATCATCACTGACCTTGCCGGGCCTGATTGCATTTGGGGTGTGGGTGCCGCATTGCCGGGAACCATAGGCGGAAGACACCAGATTGTCAGAAGCACGGCGGGCAGTAATCGGTTGATGCGAGAGCGGCATATCAATCGTAACGAGATCGATCTTGCATCCCGCAAGGGCTTCTGCGGCCGCCAGAAGCGCCGATGCTTCGGCAACTGATCCCCTTGGGCGATCAGCGAGAACCGGGATATCGGTTCCACAAGCAAGGAAGCCTACGTAGGAAGATGCGGCGGCACGCAGCGTCCAGCCTGTTCCATCGTTGATGACCAAGGCGACCCCGCTTGGCTGGGTAACAGTCCATGCGGCGTCTATACCCAATACGGCTTTCAGAGCGTCACCCCTGCCCGAACAGCGTAAAATACCCCCAGGCGGCGGCGAAAAAAGCGATGATGGCGGCGATCGTCAGGGCTTTTTTCGATTTTGGCCCAAGCGGCTGGCGCGGCTTTTTCGGGGGCGCCGGTTTGCGGAACTTCACCACATTGTCGTTCATTATATCATCGTCCTGCATGTCGCTGCTGAAACCGGCGCCACATCAATGGCATCGGCCTTTTCGGATTTATCTCTAGCAGACCAGAGCTATCATAAATATTACCAAGTTTTCACTTCCCCCTTTGGGCAAGCTATGTCACTTCCCACAATCAGAGGAATACAAACAGCGACAGACGGACCGGAAACAGGGGTTGGAAACAATCCTCTGTGGTATTTTGAATTTTGCGGGTGACGAAAATGAATGACGCCAACACCAATGGCCGCGACACGGAAAACAGCCAGCCCGATCTGCGGGACATTCTGGGTACCAGCAGGTCAGGTAGAAAGAAGAAGTCGCGCCGCTATCTCTATGCCGCAGCAGCCGTGGTGCTGATCGGCGGGGGCCTTGGTTATTATTACCAGTCGCGTGCCGCAGGCGTCGCCTATACCTACACCACGGAAGCGGCGAGACAGGGCGACCTTTCCGTCATCGTAACCTCCACCGGCTCAGTCCAGCCGACCGATCAGGTCGACATATCGAGCGAATTGTCCGGCACCATTCGCAAGGTCAACGTTACCTATAACAGCCCGGTCAAATCAGGCGATATTCTGGCGGAACTGGACACCAACAAGCTGGAGGCCGACGTGCAGAGCGCCCGCGCCAAGCTTGCCTCCGCCAAGGCCAATGTGCTGAAGGCGCGCGCCGATCTCGGCTCGGCAAAAACATCGATGGAGCGTCTGCGGTCCCTCGTCCAGAGCCGGGTCTCCAGCCAGCAGGATCTGGATGCCGCGCAGTTCAACCACGATGCCGCCGGCGCCACGCTACAGGTCAACGAGGCGACCGTGCTTTCGGCGGAAGCGGATTTGCGGCTGGCCGAGGTCAATCTCGGCAAGGCGAAGATCGTCTCGCCCATCGATGGTGTCATCCTCACCCGCAGTGTCGATCCCGGCGCCACCGTTGCCTCCTCGCTCAACGCTCCCGTGCTGTTCACCATTGCTGGCGATCTGCGCCATATGGAATTGCAGGTGTCGGTGGATGAGGCGGATGTCGGCAAAGTCGAGACCGGGCAGAAGGCCACCTTCAACGTCGATGCCTATCCCGACCGTAGCTTCCCGGCTGAAATAGAGACCGTGCGTTTCGCCTCCGAGACCGTGTCTAACGTAGTGACCTACAAGGGCATATTGACGGTGGACAATGAGGAATTGCTGCTGCGCCCCGGCATGACGGCAACCGCCAATATCGTCGTCGAGGAGATCAAGGATACGCTGCTTGTGCCGAATTCCGCGCTCCGATATACGCCGCCGCGCGAATCCGCCTCCCGTGGCGGTGGCTTGATGAGCCTGTTCCGCCCTCCCCGCATGGGCCGGTCGCAGAACCGCGATGCCGGTCCGGCCGCGACAGGCAAAAGAACGGTGTGGGTGCTGCGTAACAACACACCAGTCTCGGTTTCGATCGAAACCGGCTCCACCGATGGCCAGCATACCGTGGTAAAATCGGGCGAGTTGAAGGCCGACGATCTGGTGATTACCGACGCCTCAGCCCGCAACGCCGGCTGACGGAGGAAAACCACATGCAACAGCCGCCGCTCATAGAATTCCGCGATGTCGTCAAGCAATATGGCCGGGGCGAAGCGACGATCCGCGCGCTTGACGGCGTCAGCCTGTCGATCCACGAGAAGGAATTCGTCGCCATCATGGGGCCATCCGGCTCCGGCAAATCCACCTCGATGAACATCATCGGCTGCCTGGATGTGCCGACATCGGGCGAATATTTGTTTCAGGGCGTGCCGACCAGCGGTTTCGACAATGAACATCTGACGCTGCTGCGCCGCCACATGCTGGGTTTCGTGTTTCAGGGCTTCAACCTCCTGTCGCGGACCTCGGCGGTGGAAAATGTCGAGCTGCCGCTCGTGTACCGGGGCATGAAAGCCTCGGAACGGCGCGCGCGCGCCATGGAGGCGCTGGCACAGGTGGGTTTGAATGGCCGCGAGCACCACACGACGCAGGAGCTTTCCGGCGGTCAGCAGCAGCGTGTGGCCATTGCGCGGGCCATCGTCACCCGCCCCGCTCTGCTTCTGGCCGACGAACCCACAGGCAACCTCGACACCAAAACCAGCGCCGAGATCATGGAGCTGATCACCACGCTCAACCGCGACAAGGGCATTACGGTCGTCATGGTCACGCATGAAGAGGATATCGCTGCCCATGCGGGACGCCTTCTGCGTTTCCTGGACGGCCATCTCGCCTCCGACAGCGCAGCGGAAAACAAGGAGACTTCCGATGTTCTTTGAAACGTCGCGTCTTGCGCTGCGCGCCATCAGCCGCAACCTGCTCCGCTCCTTCCTCACCGTGCTCGGCGTCGTCATCGGTGTTGCCGCCGTCATCGCCATGGTAACCATCGGCAACGGCACGACTGAACAGGTGAAATCGGAATTGTCGCGGCTCGGCACCAACATGCTGTTCGTGCGCCCCGGCCAGTTCGGGCCCGGCCGCGCCAGCACGGAAGCCAAACGTTTCGATGATCGCGATGTTGAGGCGATCCGCAACCAGATCAGCGGCCTGCGCGCCGTTGCTCCTCAAAACCGCAGCTCCGCCGCAACGGTCATTTTCGGCGGCAAGAACCATCAGACAAGCGTCATCGGCACCACCAATGATTATCTTGTGGCACAGGACTGGACGCTTGCGCTGGGCCGTGACTTCCAGCCGGCCGAAGATCGCGGCGGGCAGATAGGCTGCATCATCGGCGAAACGGTGCGGCAGGAACTGTTCGGTGCGGAAAACCCTGTCGGCCAGACGATCCGCGTCAGCAACATCTCCTGCCCCGTCATCGGTGTTCTCGCCCGAAAAGGCCAATCCGGCCTCGGCGACGATCAGGATGATACGATCATCATGCCGCTCAAAATCCACCAGCGGCGCATCGGCGGCACCACCACCATTTCCTCCATCATGGTCTCCGCGCAGGACGGCGTTTCCACCGCCAAGGTGCAAAGCGACCTGCAGAACCTGCTAAGGGAACGGCGGCGCATCAACATTGGCCGCGAGGATGATTTCACCGTCAACGACATGACGCAGATCGCCTCGGCCATGACCGGCACGACGACGCTGCTCACAGGGCTTCTGGGTGCGGTTGCAGCCGTCAGCCTGCTGGTCGGCGGCATCGGCATCATGAACATCATGCTGGTTTCGGTAACCGAGCGCACCCGCGAGATCGGCATTCGCCTCGCCATCGGCGCACTGGAAAAACAGGTACTGACGCAGTTTCTGGTGGAAGCCGTCATGCTCTCTGCCCTGGGCGGCACGGTCGGCATCTTGACGGGCCTTGGCCTTGCCTATGGCGTCGTCAGCTTCCTCAACGTGCCCTTCGTCACCAGCCCGTCAATCATCTTCCTCGCCTTCGCCTTCTCGGCTGCCATCGGCGTGATTTTCGGCTATTTCCCGGCGCGGCGGGCAGCGAGTTTGAGCCCGATCGAGGCGCTGCGACACGAGTGAAACGAGCCGTCGAGGCTGCAACGGCCTCAACGGAAAAGGTTCATGATTTACGGAGAGTTTCGATGTTCAAATCGGTATCGGATAGCGCCGCTGCTGCAGACGGCGGTTCGCTTGCGCTCTTCGTGGAACGAATTGACGGGCAAACGGAACTGTTTGTGATCAATCGCTCCCTCGCGTCACGCGGAACGCCCGACTACAACAAAGTCAGCTCCAGCCTTCGACCACTTGCCGAGGAGGATTGCGGGAAGATTGCAGCAGCTCTCGAGCCGCTTTTGACAACGACGCCATCGATTCATCCGCTGGCGGATTTTATCGATACGCTGAAACAGCAAACATCCCTCTGATCGGAAAAATGGCGCAGCCAATCAAACGCTGGCTTCAGCCTCGCGCTGCTTCGCCAGCGCCGCCAGATCGGCAGGCTTCAGTTCCACCGACTCACCGCAGCCGCAAGCGGATGTCTGGTTCGGGTTGTTGAAGGTGAAGCCGGAGCGCATCTTGGTCACTTCAAAATCCATCTGGGTGCCGAGCAGATAGAGCACGGCGGAGGGCTGAACCCACACCTTGGCTCCATCGAATTCGACCAGATCGTCCTTCGCATCCGCTTCCGTCACGAGGTCGATGGTATATTCCATGCCCGCGCAGCCGCCCTTCTTGATGCCGACGCGCACACCCTTGGCGTCAGGGCCGGAATTCTCGACGATTGCTTTAACGCGCGAGGCAGCAGCCCCGGTCATGGTCATGATCGCAAAGCCCATGGGCTTAATTCTCCTTCGACAATCGAGTTCAAGGCTCGATGTTTATGGATTTCAATTTAATAGTGCTTGAAGGCGCCATCAAGGGATGACGCCTGTCAAAATCACGTCAGTCTCAATACCAGCCGACGGCGACCTGAGCCTCTTCCGACATGCGGTCCGGCGTCCACGGCGGATCGAAGGTCATCGACACTTCGACACCGGAAACACCTTCGACCGCGCCGACGGCATTTTCCACCCAGCCCGGCATTTCGCCGGCAACCGGGCAGCCCGGTGCTGTCAGCGTCATGACGATCTTGACCATCCGGTCGTCCTCGATATCGATCTTGTAAACGAGACCGAGTTCGAAAATATCGGCCGGAATTTCCGGATCGTACACGGTTTTCAGCGCCGCGATCACGTCGTCGCTAAGACGCGCCAGTTCGTCGGGCGCAATGGAAGACGGCTTTGCAGCGTCTTCGGTCACATCATGGGTCTTTGCAGTGGCTTCGGCAGTCATGGTCCTGAACCTCAATCCTGATATCAGGCGAAAAATTTGCGCGCATAATCAAGCGCCTCGACAAGACGATCTACTTCGGCGCGGGTATTGTAAAGGCCGAACGATGCTCGGCATGTGGAGGTGACGCCGAACCGTTTCAAGAGCGGCATGGCACAATGGGTGCCGGCACGCACGGCAACGCCGCGCCGGTCTATCACCATCGACACGTCATGGGCATGGATGCCCTCGAGTTCGAAGGAGAAGATACCGCCCTTATCAGGCGCATTGCCGATGATTCGCAGTGAGTTGACCTCGCGCAGCCGCTCGGCAGCATAGGCCGCAAGATCAGCCTCGTGGGCTGCAATCGCGGCACGGCCGAGATTGTCCATATAATCAAGCGCATAGCCAAGACCGATAGCCTGCACGATGGGCGGCGTTCCCGCTTCGAAACGATGCGGCGGCTCGTTATAGGTCACATTGTCTTCGGACACGTCGAGGATCATCTCGCCGCCGCCCTGGAACGGCCGCATCTCGCTCAGGCGGTCAGCCTTGCCATAGAGCACGCCGATGCCCGAGGGACCGTAAAGCTTGTGGCCGGTCATGACGTACCAGTCGCAATCGATATCGCGCACGTCAACCGGCATGTGAACCGCACCCTGAGAGCCATCGACAAGCACCGGAATGCCGCGCTCATGGGCGATGCGGCAGATTTCCTTGACCGGCACGATGGTGCCCAGCGCATTCGACATATGGGTGATGGCAACGAGCTTGGTGCGCTCCGTCAGGCTTTTTTCGAAAGCCTCGATATGGAACGCGCCGTCATCATCGACAGGCACCCAGACAAGCTTGGCGCCCTGCCGCTCGCGAATGAAATGCCACGGCACGATGTTGGAGTGATGTTCCATGATCGAGATGACGATCTCGTCGCCCTCGCCGATCTTTGGCATGCCGTAACCGTAAGCAACCGTATTGATCGCCTCGGTGGAGGATTTGGTGAAGACGATCTCGTCCACCGAACCGGCATTCAGGAAACGGCGCACCTTTTCGCGCGCCGCCTCATAAGCGTCGGTTGCGGCATTGGAGAGGAAATGCAGGCCACGATGCACATTCGCATATTCATTGGAATAGGCATGCGAAACGGCGTCGATCACCACCTGCGGTTTTTGAGCGGACGCGCCGTTGTCAAGATAGACCAGCGGCTTGCCATAGACCTCGCGCGACAGGATCGGGAAATCCTTCCGCACGGCTTCAACGTCATAAGGGGCCGCCAATGCGGCGCGTTCGCTCTCAGGCATGATGTTCCAGCCAGCCGGAGATGATAGTCTCTAGCGCCTCTACCAGATTTTCTTCTTCCAGTTCCTCGGCGATCTCAGCGACGAAGGCATTGACGAGCATCGCCCGCGCTTTTGCCCGCGGCACGCCGCGCGCCATCAGATAATAGAGATGGTTGTCGTCAATATCGGCAACCGTCGCACCGTGACCGCACTGAACGTCGTCGGCGAAGATTTCAAGCTCCGGCTTTGCCGAGAACTCGCCATCGTCAGACATCAGCAGCGTATTGCACGCCATCTTCGCATCGGTCTTCTGGGCATCGGGGGCAACCCGGATCATGCCCTGGAAAATGCCCTTTGCACGGTCGAAGACCACGTTGCGGAACACTTCCGTCGAGGTCGTGTTCGGCACGTTGTGGCCAAGAACCATCGTCACGTCGGTATGGGTTTCGCCGCCCAACAGGTTGACGCCGCGAACGATGAGGTCAGTACCCTCGCCGTCCACGTCGATGCGCAGTTCCTGCCGCACCAGCTTACCGCCGGCATTGATGACGAATAGACGAATCTTGGCGTCCGCACCGATTTTCATGCGCAGCTGGCCAAGATGAATATCGGCCGCGCCCTGTTGCTGCAGGATGATCCAGGTCACTTCCGCACCGTCTTCGACAACGATGTCGGTGACGGAGGAAACCAGGGCGGCATCCGAAGTCACCGAAAGGTGACGCTCGATGACGGTCGCCTTGGAACCCTTGCCGAAGCGCACCGGGAAGCGGCTGTGAACCTGACCTGCGCCATGGATCGCCTGCAATTCGATCGGCTTTTCGATCTCGGCATCAGCGGGAATGTCGAGCATCAGGCCGTCGCGCACAAAGCTGCCGTTGATACGGCCGATCACGTCGTCCTTGCTGGCTTCCGCAAGGCCTGTGGCGGCCGAGCCGTCAAGCAGGCTCTCGGCAAAGCTGGAAACGCTGATGTCTTCGATCTTGCCCACATTGGCCGTGCCATGCAGCACGTAGGCGACGGACGAGCCGGCGACAACAGACGCCTGCTTGTCGATAACAGGTGCGGGCTGGTCCTCGGGAATGGCACGCAACAGGCTCTTGAGATCGGTATAGTGCCACGCCTCGATGCGGCGGGTCGGAAGACCGCCGGTCTTCAGATCGTCGAACAGCACGTCACGGGCGGCGACAACCGCACCATTGCCCGGCAATTCGCTGAACTTGGCGGTATAGGCGTCGATCAGCGCGGTTTCCGCTGGCGTCAGCCGATTGGTCGTTTGAATGTTCATGGACATCACCTCCTGGCCTCTGGCTTAGGCCGCTTCACCGATGATGTCGGCGTAACCATTGTTTTCCAGCTCCAGCGCCAGGGCCTTGTCGCCCGAACGGATGATCTTGCCCTTGTAAAGAACGTGAACGCTATCAGGCACGATGTAATCGAGCAGGCGCTGGTAGTGGGTGATGACGACAGTGGCGCGATCCGGCGACTTCAGCGCGTTGACGCCATCAGCCACGATCTTCAGCGCGTCGATGTCGAGGCCGCTATCGGTTTCGTCGAGAACGCAGAGCTTCGGCTCCAGCAGCGCCATCTGCAGGATTTCGGCGCGCTTCTTTTCACCGCCGGAGAAACCAACGTTAAGCGGACGCTTCAGCATGTCCATGTCGATCTTCAGATCGCCGGCAGCTTCCTTGACGCGACGGATGAAGTCCGGTGTCGTCAGCTCGGCCTCGCCGCGCGCCTTGCGCTGCTCGTTCATAGCAACCTTGAGGAACTGCATGGTGGCAACACCCGGAATTTCGACCGGATACTGGAAGGCCAGGAAAATACCCTTGGCAGCGCGCTCGGCGGCATCCAGTTCCAGAATGCTTTCGCCGTTATAGAGGATGTCACCGGAGGTGACTTCATAGTCTTCGCGGCCCGACAGGATGTAGGACAGCGTCGACTTGCCGGAACCGTTCGGGCCCATGATGGCCGCAACTTCACCGGCAGCAACCTTCAGGTTGAGGCCCTTGATGATCTCGGTTTCGGTATCGGCGATCTTTGCGTGCAGGTCGATGATTTCAAGCATGGTTTTATCCTAAGAATAGTGTGAGCGAAGGTGCGCGAAACCGCGCACTCAAAGTGCGTATTCGTATGACGATCAGCCGACCGAACCTTCCAGCGAAATGCCGATCAGCTTCTGCGCTTCAACCGCAAACTCCATCGGCAGCTGCTGGATAACATCCTTCACAAAGCCATTGACGATCAGTGCGATCGCCGACTCCTCGGGGATGCCGCGCTGCAGGCAATAGAACAGCTGGTCTTCGGAAATCTTCGACGTGGTCGCCTCATGCTCGAAATGAGCAGACGAGTTCTTCGCCTCGATATAGGGCACGGTATGCGCGCCGCACTTGTCGCCGATCAGAAGCGAGTCGCACTGCGTGAAGTTGCGCGTGTTGGTCGCCTTGCGGTGAGCCGAGACCTGCCCGCGATAGACGTTTTCCGAGAAACCGGCGGCAATGCCCTTGGCGATGATGCGGCTCGACGTGTTCTTGCCGAGATGGATCATCTTGGTGCCACTGTCGATCTGCTGATGGCCGTTGGAAACCGCGATCGAATAGAATTCGCCACGGCTGTCGTCGCCGCGCAAAATGCAGGACGGGTATTTCCAGGTGATGGCCGAGCCGGTTTCAACCTGCGTCCACGAAATCTTCGAACGGTTGCCACGGCAATCGCCGCGCTTGGTCACGAAGTTGTAGATGCCGCCCTTGCCGTCCTTGTCGCCCGGATACCAGTTCTGGACGGTGGAATATTTGATTTCGGCATCGTCGAGTGCCACGAGTTCGACCACGGCGGCGTGAAGCTGGTTCTCGTCGCGCTGCGGCGCGGTGCAGCCTTCCAGATAGGAGACGTAGGCGCCCTCTTCAGCGATGATCAGCGTGCGCTCGAACTGTCCGGTGTTCTTTTCATTGATGCGGAAATAGGTGGAAAGCTCCATCGGGCACCGCACGCCCTTCGGCACGAACACGAATGAACCATCGGTAAAGACGGCCGAGTTCAGCGTTGCGTAAAAATTGTCCGTCTGCGGCACGACCGAACCGAGATATTTCTTCACCAGATCAGGATATTCGCGCACGGCTTCGGAGATCGACATGAAGATCACGCCGGCCTTTGCCAGTTCCGCCTTGAAGGTGGTGACAACGGAGACGCTGTCGAACACGGCATCCACGGCCACACGACGGTTTTCCACGCCGGCCAGGATTTCCTGTTCCTTCAGCGGAATGCCCAGCTTCTCGTAAACCTTCAGCAGCTCCGGATCGACTTCGTCCAGCGACTTGGGGCCGGGCGTGCTTTTCGGTGCGGCATAATAATAGAGATCGTTGAAGTCGATCTTGGGGTAGCTGACGCGCGCCCATGTCGGCTCGTCCATCGTCAGCCAGCGCTTGTAAGCCTCAAGACGCCATTCCAGCATCCATTCCGGCTCCTGCTTCTTGGCCGAGATGAAGCGGATCACCTCTTCCGAAAGGCCCTTCGGGGCCTTGTCGACTTCAATTTCGGTTTCGAAGCCGTATTTATACTGGTCCACATCGATCTGGCGAACCTGATCGATCGTTTCCTGAACCGCTGCCATGTCGTTCTCCAATCTCGCCGGAGCCAAGGTCCGGTGGCTTGTCAACGTATCAAGGCGGATAGCCGCCTTCATCCATCTTCGGGCAAATAATCCGGGCCCGTATAAACGGGGCGGAGCTTATACCCATGTAAGTGCGGGATGGCGCTTTTCACACATCCCGGCAAGCGGAAAATTGCTATTCCGCAATTCTTTGCCGCATTTTAAGCGGCCTGACCGGTCAGCCTGCGCCGCCCGGCAATTTTCGTAAAGGCTGCGAGCGCGTGCTCGATATCCGCCTCATCAGTCGCATGACCAAGGGAAATCCTGAGTGCGCCAAGCTTGGGATCGCGTCCCATCGCCGTCAGCACATGGCTTTCACCCACCTTGCCGGAAGAGCAGGCCGAACCGGCCGAGAGCGCAATGCCTTCGATATCGAATGCAATCTGGCCCGTTTCCGCCTTCAAACCGGGCAAGGTGAAAAACGTGGTATTGCCGACACGGCCGACATCCTCACCGTAGATGATCACGTCAGGCGTGACTGCCCGCATGCCGTCTTCCAGCCTTGCGCGCAGCTCTGCAAGACGCGTCGCTTCGGTCTCGAGGTTTTGCGCAGCAATAGCGGCGGCGGCACCGAAACCGATGACCGACAGGGTATTTTCAGTACCGGAACGATGTCCCTTTTCCTGGCCACCACCATGGATCAGCGGCTTTGGCATCATCACCTCGCCGCGGGACACCAGCGCCCCAGCACCCTTCGGGCCACCAAGTTTGTGGGACGAGATCACAAGGAAATCGGCATCCAATGCATTGATATCGAGCGGAACGCGGCCAGCAGCCTGCACGGCATCGACGACCATCAATCCCCCTGCTGCATGTGCAAGCCGCGCCGCTTCAGCCACCGGCTGAAGAATGCCGGTCTCATTATTGACCAGCATGCAGGCGACCATCGGCAGACCAGTGGACTTGTCGTGCGCTGACAGCAGCGCCTCAAGGGCCGCAAGATCGATGACACCCGCTGACGTAACGGGAATTTCCGTAACGTCAGCCTTGTCGAACCGGCCCCCTTCGCGAAAAGCCGGGTGTTCGATCGCCGAAACGTAAAGACGACCATAGCGTACGGGAGCGCGCCCCATCTTGAATTCAGGCGAAAGCACCAGATTGGCCGCTTCGGTCGCACCGCTCGTAAAGGTCACATGCGACGCCTGGGCACCGCAGACCACAGCAACGTCACGACGCGCGGCCTCGACGGCCGCACGGGCTGCGCGCCCTTCCCGATGTACGGAGGACGGATTACCCGTGATATCGAGAGCGCGGACAAGAGCATCCCGCACGGCAGGCAAAAGCGGCGCCGTGGCGTTCCAGTCCATATATGTGCGCGTCAAAACCGTCATCGCGGAAAAGCTTCGCTCAATCTTCCATGCGCCAAAACGCATTTTTCTTGAAATTACAGTTGCGCTTGCCTTATGACACGGTCCGAGTGCTTAAGCACACGCAAAGTTTCGAATTATTCTAAACTGCGTTCTAGAAAAGATGACACAGTTCGTCAAGTCTTCTCGTCGGAAGAATGCGGTTGGAGAATGAAAAAACACGACCGGAGTACCAATGCCCGAAGTCATTTTTAACGGCCCTGCGGGTCGCCTCGAAGGCCGTTATCAACCCTCCAAGGAAAAGAGCGCGCCGATAGCGATCATCCTTCATCCGCACCCGCAGTTCGGCGGCACGATGAACAACCAGATCGTTTATCAGCTCTTCTATCTTTTCCAGAAGCGCGGTTTCACGACGCTCCGGTTCAACTTCCGCTCCATCGGCCGCAGCCAGGGCGAGTTTGACCATGGCGCCGGCGAGCTTTCCGATGCCGCATCCGCTCTCGACTGGGTGCAGAGCCTGCATCCCGATTCGAAAAGCTGCTGGGTCGCCGGTTATTCCTTCGGCGCCTGGATCGGCATGCAGCTTCTGATGCGTCGCCCGGAAATCGAAGGTTTCATGTCGATTGCGCCGCAGCCCAACACCTACGACTTCTCTTTCCTCGCCCCCTGCCCGTCTTCCGGCCTCATCATCAATGGCGACGCCGACAAGGTCGCGCCTGAGAAGGACGTCAACGGTCTGGTCGAAAAGCTGAAGACCCAGAAGGGCATCCTCATCACCCACCGCACCCTTCCCGGCGCCAACCACTTCTTCAACGGCAAGGTTGATGAGCTGATGAGCGAATGCGAGGACTACCTCGACCGCCGCCTGAATGGCGAACTGGTTCCGGAACCGGCCGCGAAGCGCATTCGGTGATTTAGGAGCGCAGCTTAGGTCATTGTTGATCTACCTACAATGATCGACGGCGGGCTTGGCTCGCCGTCGTCTATTACGCCCTGACCAAAACCCCACCCGTAACCGGCTCATTCACACCGGTCGTCCCCGGATATGTTAGCGGCAGCCCCTTCAGCGATCGCACCGCCAGATACGCCCAGGCCTCCGCCTCCATCGCCCCGCCGTCGAACCCCGCCTCTTCCGCCGCGATTACCCGCGCACCCTGCTTGGCAGCAAGGCTCGCAAACTCTTCCATGATAACAGGATTGAGCCGCCCGCCGCCGCAGATCACATAGGTCTTAGCCGCCTCCGGCAGATAGCTCGCCGATTTGAGGATCGCGGTACCCGTCAGATGCGACAGCGTGCGTGCGCCGTCCGCCAGCGAAACCTCGCCCTTTTGCGGCGGCACGAAATCGCTGCGGTCAAGCGAGCGGCGGATATTGGCCGAGAAGAACGGACTTTCCATGTAGCGCGTCACTAGAGAGGCAACGACGCTGCCGCCCGCCGCCGTCCTGCCGCCCTTGTCGAAGGCTTTGCCCGTATGCGCCTCGATCCACTGGTCGATCAGCATATTGCCGGGACCGCTGTCGAAAGCCGCAAGCCGCCCTCCCTCGCCGATATAGGTGAGATTGGATATGCCGCCGATATTGACGAAGACGGCGGGCGTTTCGAAGCCATCAGGCAGATTGGCGGAGAGCGCCATGTGGTACGCAGGAATGAGCGGTGCGCCCTGCCCGCCATGCACCATGTCGTTGGCACGCATGTCGTAAACCACATCGATACCGGTTTCCTCGGCCAGAAGCGCGCCGTCGCCGATCTGCACGGTCAACGCCTCATCCGGCCGATGCAGCACCGTCTGGCCATGAAAACCGATCACGTCGATATCGCTGGCTTCAAGCCGGTGGCGGTGGAGGAAGGATTTGACTGCCGCCGCATGGGCAAGCGTCAGCTTGCGTTCCGCATCCGCGAGGTCACCCGGACGCTCGCGCCGTTCGCGAATGGCTTTGGCCGTAACCAGCGCCTTCTGCCACGTGGCGCGCAGGCCCGGATCATAGGGGAAATAACCGCTCGGCCCATGCCGGACCACGTTTTCGCCATCCGTGCGCAACAGGGCGATATCGATGCCGTCCATCGACGTCCCGCTCATCAGCCCGATTGCCGTTTTGACCTCGCCCACGCGCTGCTCCCTTTCAATATCGAATCATGCGGAGATGAATCGCCGTTATTCATGGCCGAAACGGGTGCACTTTTCAAAAAACAATGGTAAAGCCCCCCGCGTTCATTGACAGACAATGACGGCAAAGGTCCAACCAGAAAGAAAAAGGTTATGTCCAGGTTCAAGTCCGATTTCCTCCGCACGCTCGATGAGCGCGGCTTCATTCACCAGATCTCCGACGAGTCGGGTCTCGACGAACTGTTCGCCAAGGAAACCGTGACCGCCTATATCGGCTATGACCCGACGGCCTCCAGCCTGCATGTCGGCCACCTCACCCAGATCATGATGCTGCACTGGATGCAGAAGACCGGTCACCAGCCGATTTCGCTGATGGGCGGCGGCACCGGCATGGTTGGCGATCCCTCCTTCAAGGAGGAGGCCCGCAAGCTGATGACAATCGACATGATCGAGGACAACATCACCTCGCTCAAGCACGTCTTCGCCAACTACCTCGATTACGATCGCGCGGAAAATCCGGCGCTGATGATCAACAATGCCGACTGGCTGCGTGGGCTCAACTACCTCGAATTCCTGCGCGACGTCGGCCGCCACTTCTCGGTCAACCGCATGCTGTCCTTCGACAGCGTGAAGACGCGCCTCGACCGCGAGCAGTCGCTGTCCTTCCTCGAATTCAATTACATGATCCTCCAGGCCTACGATTTCGTGGAGCTGAACCAGCGTACCGGCTGCCGCCTGCAGATGGGCGGCTCTGACCAGTGGGGCAACATCATCAACGGCATCGATCTAGGTCACCGCATGGGGACACCGCAGCTCTATGCGCTGACCTCCCCGCTTTTGACCACCTCTTCGGGTGCGAAGATGGGCAAGTCCGCGTCCGGTGCCGTCTGGCTCAACAAGGACCTGCTGCCGGTCTATGATTTCTGGCAATACTGGCGCAACACGGAAGACGCGGACGTGGTTCGCTTCGCGAAGCTCTTCACCACGCTGCCGATGGATGAGATCGCACGCATCGCCGCCCTTGGCGGATCTGAGATCAACGAGGCGAAGAAAATCCTCGCAACCGAAGTCACGGCCATTCTGCATGGCCGTGCCGCTGCCGAAGAAGCAGCCGAAACGGCGCGCAAGACTTTCGAGGAAGGCGCGCTTGCTGAAAACCTGCCCTCCATCGAGGTTCCGGCATCCGAACTCGATGCCGGCGTCGGCGTCCTGTCGCTCATCGTCCGCGCTGGCCTTGCCGGCTCGAATGGCGAAGCCCGCCGTCACGTTCAGGGCGGCGCGGTAAAGATCAACGACAAGGGCATATCCGACGATCGCCAGATGATCGGTTCCGCCGAGATCACCGGCGATGGCATCATCAAGCTTTCGGTTGGCAAGAAGAAGCACGTTCTCGTTCGCCCGGCGTAACACCCGCGCAAATCATCAGATGAAGGGCCGCGGAAGCGGCCCTTTTTATTGAAACTCGAAAATCTGCCTGAAGACGCCCGGCGCTATCAGTGACAGCGGGTTTATAGTCAGCTTCGGCTGGTCCGTCTGTCCGGAAAGCTTGAAGGTAATGCCGAGCAACCCGCGGTCGCGGCCGTTGCCGAGGAAGATGCCGATGAAAGGCAACTCGCCGAACAGCCGGTTCAGGCCATAGGCGGGCATAAAGGTGCCTGTCATGTCCATACGGCCGTTCTGGTCTTTCAGCAGGCCCTGGAAGGTCGCACCGATCTGTTCGCCGCGCACCACGCCGTTTTCCACCGCAACCGAGCCGTTGACGTAAACGAGCCGGGCAAAACCGCGCTGGAATTTCTCCGAGCTGACATCGATATTGCGGCGGACCGCCGTGTTGAGGCTCCGGCCGTCATCGCCCGTCGGCGTGGCGACGATATCCTGAAGCTTCGCTTCGTTGACAACGGCGAAATTGCGCAGATCGAGCGAACCGCTCCAGTCGCTGCCGTTGACGGTCGAGAGTGCGAGATTGAGAAGACCACCGCGAATGCGGGTGTAGATATTGGTGAAACGGGCAAGAGAACCGGCATCGCTGCTGGTAAGCGTCACGGTTCCCGTCGCGCCGCGATTGGTCGTCTGCGCCACAACCGCCTGGCCCCTGCCGGTGACGCCGCGAAAATCAACCGAACGGACCTTGCCGTCACGCACACTGACATCGGCACTGACATTGGAAAGGATCTCGTCGTTGAAGCCGTAGACCTTGTCGAGTTGCGCCTTGATGGCAAGGGACGGCTGCGAACGCGATGTGCCGTCACCTGCCCCTGAGGAACTGCGAAGCTTTGAGAGGAAAGGCCGGAGATCGGCCGATTTTCCCGAAGCGTTGATGCTGTATCCGTTTTTGGAGGCAGTGACGGCGACGGCGTAATTGTCGGAAGGTGACAATTGCACGCGGCTGAGATCGGCCGAAATCAGCCCGTTCTTGGTGAAGGTGACATCTCCGGCAGCGCCGAAGCCGTCCCCGGTTAGGGAGAAATCACTGATCGTCGTGCGGCCATCGCTGCTTTCCAGGGTAAAGGTCGCTTTTGCCGGAATACCGACGCCCTTGCTCCATCCAAGCCCCGGCAGAATGATAGACGCCTTCGCCAGATCGAGCTGTATCTCCTGACTTTTCGTATCCGCGCCATCGATTTCCACAACGGTCGTGCCGCCAAGAACCGTGGAAAGCTCCGGTGCAAGCTTGGCGACCTGCGTCTCGTTCAGGGTTGCTTTCAGCGACAGCGTTGGAGCAACGTCGCTGTTCTTGCGCACCGGCTCCGTCATCTCGATAGACATCGGCACATCGTCCACCCGGCCCTTGCCTTCAAGCTTGAGCTGCCGGTCGTTGATGGACATGAAACCGTCAAGCGCGGTCACCTTGCGGCCGGCAAACGGCTTTGTCAGCGACAGGTTCTTCAGATCGAGATCGGCCGTCCAAACCGGCGGCGGTGGATTTTGGCTGGAAAGCATGCCGACGGTCAGCTTTGCATTCGCCGTCACGTCGCCGGTGAAGTCATCCGGTTTGAACTGCGTATCCTTGAGCGCATTGATAGGCTTCAGCGTCGCAAGCTCCGCCACGGCATCTGCCGAGCCCGAAACGTTCAACTCGAGATTTCCAAGCAGGGGCTTTGCATAGACGTCGGACATGGAGAACCGGCTGTCCTCCAGCGCAAGCGACCGATTGGAGGCGAAATAGGATGTCGCGTTCTTGAGATCGACATTCATCCGACCGCCGACGAGATTGAAATGCGCATCAACGTCGCGCAGCGGCGGAATGTCGCCGGTAGTATTGAGACGCGTACCGTCGATATCGAAGCGGATCTGCATTTCGCTCTCGCCCAGCACCAGCGGGCAACCGGGACCGCACATCCGTCCCTGAGGAATGAAGATCGCAATCGAGCCGTTCGTGACCGTGCCGCCATAAAGATTGGAGACCACCCACTCGCGCGGCTTGTGCGCCATCCAGAACGGCCAGAGCTGCTTGACCGCCGTGGCCTCCATCTTGGGAATCTGCCCGGCAAAACTGATTTCAGGCGAGCCCTGGCCGAAGCGGATTTTCAGCGAGCCTGCCATGTCTCCAAGCGGGCCGGTAACGTATAGCGAGGGAACCTCGAGCTGCCTGGTCGCGACATTGAATTGCCCGTCCGCCTTCAAGCTGAAAGGAACGGGGTCTTCGCCAGAGGCTTCGGCCGAGGCAACCGCATTGTCGATCCGCAGCGAAAGACCGAAGCCCTCTTGGGTATCCGTGATTTCCCCAGTGACCGGAATAGCCGTTCGCCCAAGGTCGATCCGCGAATTCCCAATGACAAGACTGTTTTTCTGAAAATCGTAGCGCGCGTTGACGGTGCCGGCCGTGAAGGGCTGAGCCTCGCCGCCGATAAGAAGCATTCCATTGCCCATGCCGAGCGAGATTTCCAGCCGCGGCTCATGTCCGGGCATGGAACGCCGGGCGAGGATGCTGACACCGGTCTTGACGTTCAGCCCCTCATGAAGATTGCCTTCAGGATCGAATTTTTCCAGAAAAGGACCGATGTCGAAACCGTCGATGCGCGCGTCGAAACCGTCGATCACACCGCCTGATCCCGATGTCTTTAGCGACAGGCTCGCGATTTCGCCGTTAAACAGCGTTTCACCCTCAAGCGAATATCCGCCCTGCTGGTCAGGGGTCAACGAAAGTTCACGCACTTCGACGACGCGTGGCTTGCCGGCTTCGCTCGGTGGCAAGTGGATCGAAACGCTGGAAATATCGATTTCCTCGGTTCCGCTGCTTAAAAACGCCTGCGCCAATTTGTCTAGCTGGGAAAACGCCGCCTGCAACTGCTGCGGCACCGCGTCCAGCCGGATGCTGGCGAGATCGAAACCGTTACCCTTGGGCAAAAGGGCCGTATCGAGTTCCATCCCGTCGGCCTCGAGGCTTTGCACGGAGACGCGTCCGGTCAAAAGCGCTAGCGGATCGAGCGCCATGCCGATAGCCCTTGCCCGGCTCAAATGCTGGCCGGATTCCTTCTCGACGATATCCACATCCTCGGCCACCAGCGCAAGCCGCAGCCCGGTCGAGAACCTGATGGCCGAAGAACCGATTCGCGCGCTGTAGTGGGGTCCGAGCGCCCGTTCGAGCGCCTGCTGCGCCTGGCTGGAAAGGGCATTGTCGATCGATCCGGTTTCGACGGAGACAATGATGCCGCCGATGGACAGGAAGGCCAGTACGAAAAGAGCAGCGAAAATCTTGATGAGAGCACGCGCCATGGAGCGCGGCGCCGGGCAATGCACGATGAGAGGATCTTCGGCCTGCGCCGAAGGAAGATCATGCAGCGCAACGATATCGCGCTTGCTGAACTTGACCTTTTCACCCCTTACTTCAGCCATACGCCCGTGTTTGCCCCTGAATAGCTTTTGTTTCGCCTCAACACTGGACGACGCCCGGTTTCGCTATATATCGAATGTGGCGACTTTCACTCAACATCCCGGCGAAAGAAAGATGATTATGACAGAACTGACGATTGGCAGCCCTGCCCCGGATTTTACTTTGCCCCGCAACGGTGAAGGAACGGTGACATTGTCCGGCCTGCGAGGCAAGGCGGTCGTTCTCTATTTCTACCCGAAGGACGACACATCCGGCTGCACCGCCGAAGCGATAGATTTCAGTGCCCTTGGCGCGGAATTCGAGGCCGCCAATACTGTCGTCATCGGCATTTCCCCTGATAGCGTCAAAAGCCACGACAAGTTTGCTGCAAAGCACAAGCTTTCGGTGATGCTGGCCGCCGACGAGGAACAGAAGGCTCTTGAGGCCTACGGCGTCTGGAAGGAAAAAAGCATGTATGGCAAAAAATACATGGGTGTCGAACGCACCACCGTCCTCGTAGCACCTGACGGTACGATCGCGGAAATCTGGAACAAGGTGAAGGTTCCGGGCCACGCACAGGCCGTTCTCGACGCCGCACGGAAGCTCTGAGAGACGCCCCTGTCGTGACGCCCACCTTCAGGATCATCTCGCTGCGCGGCGGCGCCACCGAGGCGATTGCCTGCGCCGATCTCGACAGAAAAACCGCACTGGCGCAGGAAACGGCGACACGATGGTTCGAGCGCCGCCTGTCGCTGCGCTCCCCCCTAGATCCACCCCTGCCCGAACGTCCGGGCAGGCCGGATAAACCGGAACTCGTTCCGCCGACCGCCGTGGAGCGCCGCTCCCTCCACAGCGTCAAGGGTCGCATAGCGCTGCTGCACGCCATCGCCCATATCGAGCTGAACGCCGTTGACCTCGCGCTCGACATCGCCGCCCGTTATGCCAGCGAGCCGGTGCCGCATTCCTTTTTCAACGGCTGGATGCAGGTTGCCTTCGAGGAGGCGAAACATTTCCGGCTGGTGCGGGAAAGGCTGCGAAACCTCGGCGCGGATTACGGCGATCTGCCCGCCCATGACGGGCTCTGGCAGGCGGCGCATTCAACCCGCAACGACCTCACCGCGCGGCTCGCAGTCGTGCCGCTCATCCTCGAGGCGCGCGGACTGGACGTGACGCCCTCCCTGCAGGCGAAGATGCGCGAAACCGGAGACCTTGAAAGCGCCGCCGTTCTCGATGTCATCTACAATGACGAAAAGGGCCATGTCGCCATCGGCGCCAAATGGTTTCGCTTCCTGTGCGCCCGTGAAAAGAAGGACCCGGCAGCAACCTTCAGACAACTGGTACGTGCCAATTTCCGCGGACCGCTGAAACCGCCCTTCAACGACCTCGCCCGCGCCGAAGCCGGGTTGACGCCATCCTTTTACCGCTCCCTCACCGCTGTCAGCAACAGCGGCTGACGCCCGCAGCCCGGCGCATGGTGCAAAACTTCGTTAACCTTAACGAAGTATGATTTCCTGTGAGAAATCGGCCAGTCCGGAGAGAGATTTTGACTGATACAGCGGAAAACCGGGTATTCGGCAAAAAGCGGCAGCAGCACGTTCTGGTGCTGGCAAGCGGTGACAAGGTCCGGCACATGACGATCCGGCCTTGGATGACGGCGCTTGCCGGCTGCACGATCGGCCTTTTCTCGCTCGGTTATCTGGGCGCCACCGGCTATCTCATCCTGCGTGACGACCTGATCGGCGCGACCATGGCGCGCCAGACCCGCATGCAGCACGATTACGAAGACCGTATCGCCGCGCTGAGGGCGCAGGTGGACCGCGTTACCTCAAGACAATTGCTCGACCAGCAGGTGGTTGAAAAGAAAGTGGAAAAACTGCTGCAACAGCAGGCGGCACTCACGTCCAGACACGGGCGGATGAGCGAATTGCTGGAGCGCGCGGAAAATTCCGGCATCGCCGCCTCCACGGCCACGGCCCCCATTCCAACCGCGCCCTCCTCGCTCTCGAACGCGATGGCACCGGAAAAACGCGCCGATCTGACAGGTGGCCTCTCCGCCATAGAAAATCTGATGGCGCCCCGCCCGTCGCAGCCGGAAAAGCCAGCCGGAACCGACAAGCGGGCGTCCTATGTGCCCGAAAACGGCGAAACGCCTTCCGACCGCGCCGACCGCGTGTTTTCCAAGGTCACGCTGTCGTTGAAGGATATCGAACGCCAGCAGATATCACGGATCGCCAGACTGACCAGCGACGCCGAGGACAAGGCGAGCGCGATGCAGGATATCATCCGGCAGGCGGGTCTGAAAATCGACGAAAGTGGCACGGACGGTGTCGGCGGCCCCTATGCGGACCCGCAGGGGAATGAAACCGATCCCTTCAATATGTCTCTGACCAATCTAGACAATGCGCTCAACCGGCTGGATATCGTGAAAGAAACCGCAACCGCCCTGCCCTTTGGCAATCCGGCCCCCGGCAGGGCGATCACCAGCCGATTCGGAAACCGGCTCGACCCGTTCCTTGGACGGCCTGCCTTACATACCGGCATCGATTTTCGCGCCGAAACAGGCGCCGACGTCAAGGCGACGGGCGCTGGAAAGGTGACGGTTGCGGAAAATTCCGGCGGCTACGGCAATATGGTCGAGATCGATCACGGCCAGGGCGTATCGACGCGATTCGGCCATCTCTCCACCATTCTGGTCAAAGCCGGCGACAAGGTGGAGGCCGGCGACATCGTTGGCCGTGCCGGCAGCACCGGCCGCTCCACCGGTCCGCACGTACATTACGAGGTCCGCCGCAACGACACGCCTGTTGATCCGATGCGGTTTCTGGTCGCCGGGGCCGAGCTTAAAACCTATCTCAAATAGCAGTCCGATTTTAACGCTTTTTTCGCCCTTTTTGCGATAAATCGCCCGAAACCGCGTCCAAGGCTCAAAAGCCTCGCCAACGTCTCGCCGTTTCGCGCGCATTTCCGGTTGTTTCCTTGACTTTCTGGCAATTTGGGCATATCCCCGCGCCAAGTCTTTGCAAGTGTCGCAGCGGCACGCAGGTATTCTTACCGAACCAGAACGGAAAAAGTTCTTCCTTTGACAACATTCTCTGATCTTGGCCTGAGCCAAAAAGTTCTTTCCGCTATTGCAGATGCCGGCTACACGACGCCGACACCCATTCAGGCTGGCGCAATTCCGCCCGCTCTCGAAAAGCGTGATATCTGCGGTATCGCACAGACCGGCACGGGGAAAACCGCATCCTTCGTTCTGCCGATGCTCACACTGCTGGAAAAAGGCCGCGCACGCGCAAGAATGCCGCGCACGCTGATCCTCGAGCCGACCCGCGAACTGGCGGCACAGGTAGCCGAAAACTTCGAGAAATACGGCAAGAATCACAAGCTGAACGTCGCCCTTCTGATTGGTGGCGTTTCTTTTGAAGATCAGGACCGCAAGCTTGAGCGCGGTGCCGATGTTCTCATCTGCACGCCCGGCCGCCTTCTCGACCATTGCGAGCGTGGCAAGCTCCTGATGACCGGCGTTGAAATCCTCGTGATCGATGAAGCCGATCGCATGCTGGATATGGGCTTCATTCCCGATATCGAACGCATCGCCAAGATGATTCCCTTTACCCGGCAAACCCTGTTCTTCTCGGCCACCATGCCGCCGGAAATCCAGAAGCTTGCCGACAGGTTCCTGCAAAACCCGACCCGTATCGAGGTTGCCAAGCCCTCCTCCACGGCAAAGACCGTTACCCAGCGCATCGTCGCTTCGCACAACAAGGACTATGAGAAGCGCGCTGTCCTGCGCGATCTCGTCCGTGCCGAAGAAGCCGAACTCAAGAACGCGATCATTTTCTGCAATCGCAAAAAGGACGTTGCCGACCTCTTCCGTTCGCTGGATCGTCACGGCTTTTCCGTTGGCGCGCTGCATGGCGACATGGACCAGCGTTCGCGCACGACCATGCTGCAGAACTTCCGGGACGGTCAGCTGACGCTGCTGGTCGCTTCCGACGTTGCAGCCCGCGGTCTTGATATTCCCGATGTCAGCCACGTCTTCAACTTCGACGTTCCCATTCATGCCGAAGACTATGTCCACCGCATTGGCCGTACCGGTCGTGCTGGCCGTTCGGGCAAGGCCTTCACCCTCGTCACCAAGAGCGATGCGAAATATCTCGACGCGATCGAAAAGCTGATCACCGAGAAGGTCGAATGGCTGAACGGTGACCTGTCCTCCCTCCCCGCGCCCATGGAAAGCTTTGAAAGCAATACCGGCCGCCGGGGCACCAAGGAACGTGGCGGCAGAGGCCGCGACAGAAACCGTCGCGATGCACCTGCATCGCCGGTAGAAAACATCAATCAGGGTGCACAATCCACCACTGTGGATACGGACATCGCGGCTCACGGAGAAGACAAGGTGAAGGCAGAACGCAGACCGGAAAAGACCCCGCGCAATTCCGAGCGCAACAGCCGCAACCTGAACCCGCTGCACGCCAATGACGACAACCGCGACCGTCGCCGCCATTACCGTGACCATGACGATGGCCCGACGCCTGTTGGTTTCGGCGATGACATTCCCGCATTCATGCTGATCGTGGCCAACGCCAAGGGCTGAACCCCGATGGCCTGACGCAGGAAACAATACGCATGACGCCGACGATCAAGCCAGGACAAGATTTTCCAGGCGTCGGCGTTGGGCTCGCCATATTGCGTGATGGCCGCCTGCTTTTATGCCGGCGCTTGAAAGCGCCGGAAGCCGGATACTGGAATATTCCGGGCGGCAAAGTCGATCACCTTGAATCATCCCTCGCCGCAGCACGGCGAGAAGCTGAAGAAGAGACCGGGCTGACAATCGGCAAGGTCGAATTTCTCTGTCATAGCGAATATATCAATGTCGCAGACCGGCACCATTGGGTCTCGCTGATCTTCGTCACCTGCGACACGCAGGGTGAGCCGGTACTGACAGAACCGGACAAGCTTTCCGATATCGGCTGGTTCGACCCCGATAACCTTCCCGAACCCATCTCCGCCTTTGCAAAAGACGCGCTGGCTGCTCTGACGAAATAAAGCCGCATAGCGGACGGAAACGGCATCAGCGCTGAGCGGCGTGGGCTTTTCGCGGCACTCAACGGCGTCTTGAGCTACACTAAAAACAGGCCTCGCCTGCGACAGACGCGACGCTCCTGCGCGATTTGCTTTCGGAAAACCCAATGCTGGAAGAATATCTTTTCGGGAAGCGTTTTGAATGCAATTTAAAATTGCTTAAATTAGCATCAAATAAAAAACCGCCCCGGTTGCCCGAAGCGGTTTATACGTAATGAAAATAATAGAATATAGAATGTAATATAGTTTGGCAGTGCTTAAGTTCGGAACACTTCCGAGGCTTGTTACAGCCAATTTCAGTCGTCCCCTGAAACACCTATATCTAATCTAACCATTTACTTTTCGTCAAGCAGATCTTCTCGCAAATGCGAAAAAAACATGGCAAAGCACAAATAAAGCGCAGAGAAATATGTATATTCTCTTTTTAAATCAATAAATTAGATAAGTGGAAATAAAATGTGCATTTTATTGGGGTGCACTATAAAAGGCAAAATCGCAAACCCGCCCTTATAAAACTGTGCTTATACGCACTGCATGTTACAGTTTTATAAAGTAAAAATGCTCTAAACCATGACGAGCAGTACTTCCGCTCTTATGAAATTACAGAGTGAATTGCCGACCTTAAAAAAGATGAATCTCGGCAAAAAATAATCGCGCGCGATCACATTGAATATATACAACCATAACGCGTCATTGCAGACTGTTGTTTCAAATTGGATGAGTTGCGATCAAAACCGCCGTGCAGTGAACGATGATGTGCGATTATGATGGGTATCAGCGATTTTTCCTTTGGAAAACCAGTTGTTGCCGATAAACATCAAACCGGGACAACAGGATTTCGCGCACGTCATGCTTTCACTTCGCCTGCTAACGATCATCGCCGGTTTTGCCTTTGCGGGCTCAGCATGCGCGGCGTCGATCGGCATCGTTGCCCCACAGAACGGCCCATACGAACTGCTGGGGCAACAGGTCAGGCAGGGCGCGAAGGCCGCGGCCGCCAAGCTCGGGCTAGATGTCGTCGAAATCCATGAAAGCTGCGAAGACGGCAGCGGCGGCGCGATTGCCGATGGTCTCGTGGCCGCCAAGGTCAGCGCGGCAATCGGTTTTTTGTGCACGGAAACGCTTCAGGGCGTTCTGCCGCCTCTGAAATCAGCCGCCATTCCAGCAATCACGCTTTCCAGCCGTGCCCCGATCCTGATGGAAGACGCTCTGAAATATAGCTGGCCGCTTTTCCGCCTAGCGCCATCGGACAAGGCCGAATCGGACCGGGCCTCAGAAATCATCCTGCGCGACTGGAAGGGACATTCCATTGGGCTCGTGGATGATGGCACGATCTTCAGTCGCGATCTGGTAGATCGCATCCGTTCGGCGCTGGAGGAGAACGGGCTGAAACCGACACTCACCGATACGCTGCGCCCGGCACAGGAGCAACAGGTGGCGCTTGTACGCCGGCTGGGGCGCACCGGCATCACCCATGTGTTCATCGGCGCGGAACGCAACGACGTCGCGATTGTCGCCAGAGACGCCGGCTCCGAAAACATTCCGCTCACCATCATGAGCGGCGACGCCATGAATGCGGCAAACAACCCCGTGCCACTTGCGGCAAATGTGCTAGCGGTCACGCGCCCGGCCTATGACACATTGCCTTCGGCACAGGCCGTCGCCGGCGAATTGCGTGCCGCCAATATCGAGCCGGAAGGTTACGTCCTTCCCTCCTATGCGGCTGCGGAACTGACTGCGGCGCTTGCCGAAGCAGCCCAATCCCAAGGGAAACCCGCACCGGAGATACTGGCGAACGGTACCGTCTTCAAAACCGTGCTCGGCGATATCGCTTTCAACCCTTCGCATGAGCTTGCAGACAATCCCTATCGCCTGCAGCGCTGGAACGGCCAGCGTTTCGAACAGGCGGACAAGGCCGAAAGACAATAGGTGAAGCCGGTATCGCTGGAAATTCAGTAATCCGCGGCTGAAAACCGGCGGCAACCGCGCGACAAGCCGTTTCAAACCCTGATACTTGATGCTAAAGGCAGCTTACGCAACGCGTCGAGAGGAGTTTGCCCCATGTCCCTGCCCATCCGGATTGCACCGTCCATTCTGGCGTCCAATTTCGCCAAGCTGGGACAGGAAGTCGCCGATGTGACGGAAGCGGGCGCAGACTGGATCCACCTCGATGTCATGGACGGCCATTTCGTGCCAAACATCTCCTTCGGTCCTGACGTCATCAAGGCGCTCCGCCCGCACAGCAATGCCTTTTTCGACTGCCACCTGATGATTGCCCCCGTCGATCCCTACCTCGAAGCCTTCGCCAAGGCCGGCTGCGACGGCATTACCGTCCATGCGGAGGCAGGCCCGCATCTCCATCGCTCACTCCAGACCATCCGCACGCTCGGCAGGAAGGCCGGCGTGACGCTCAACCCCGCCACGCCGCTTTCGGTCATCGAAAACGTGCTTGACGATGTCGATCTCGTGCTGATCATGAGCGTCAATCCCGGTTTCGGCGGACAGAAATTCATTCCGGCCATGCTCGACAAGATCCGTGCGGCAAAGGCCATGATCGGCGACCGGCCGATCGAACTTGAAGTGGACGGCGGCGTGACGGCGGAGACAGCCGGCGCCATCGTCGCAGCCGGTGCCAACGCACTGGTGGCCGGTTCGGCCGTCTTCAAGGGCGATGGTGTCGCAGACTATCGCAAGACGGTTTCGTTGTTGCGCTCGGTGTCGGAAGCCGCCCGGTCCTGACCCGCCACAGCAGCCGGATACACCGGAGACGGGACGGCAGGGCGTTTGGGTGGGGGCTTTGATGAACAGCGACCGGCGAAATTTCCACGACGTCATCCCGGCAGCGCTGTTTTCGCTCCTCGCTCCGCTTGTCTGGGCCGCCATCTCGGCAGCCACCGCTACCCTCGGCCTCTATCTCCGCAACCGGCTGGAAACCGATCATGCCGCCGATATCGCCGTGCTGTTCTTCTTCGGCGGTCTCCTGGGCTGGCCGCTGGCCATGGTTGCCTTGCGCTTCCTGCCCGCATCCACCAGCCTGCCGCTGCGTTTTGCGGCAAGCTGCCTTGCCATCGCTTTTTTCACGATCGCGGTCGCGGCGGCATTTTTCGCGCTCCAGTACCGCATCTTTTATGCGCAATGGCACGCGCCGGCATTTTCCCGCATCTGGTTTTTCCAGCAATTTTTCACCTCGCTTGGCGCGATCTACCAGTTCTGCATTCTCGGCCTCGGCCTCTATTTTCCTTTTGCCGCCATTCCGCTTGCGCTGGCAGGCGCCATCCTTTGCCGCCGTGCGCACAGAGCGCCACGCGTCCGTTCGGACGTACACCGGACGCTCTAGCATTTTGAATGTACGCATCGAGCCGATGCGAAGGCTTGATAGATTGAGATTCGCGGAACACTTTGCTAAACGGGCAGCAAAATTCCTCCACAAAGAAAGTCATTGCCATGATCCCTCGTTACTCCCGGCCGGAAATGGTCGCCATCTGGTCGCCGGAAACAAAATTCCGCATCTGGTTCGAGATCGAGGCGCATGCCTGTGACGCGCTGGCCGAACTCGGCGTCATTCCGAAATCGGCCGCACAGACCATCTGGGAAAAAGGCGGCAGCGCGACTTTCGACGTCGCCCGCATCGACGAGATCGAGGCCGTCACCAAACACGACGTCATCGCCTTCCTGACGCACCTTGCGGAATTCGTCGGTCCCGACAGCCGCTTCATCCATCAGGGCATGACCTCGTCCGACGTGCTTGACACAACCCTCAACATCCAGCTCGTCCGCGCCGCCGATCTGCTGCTGGCCGATATGGACCGCGTGCTGGCGGCGCTCAAGACCCGCGCTTTCGAACACAAGAACACGGTACGCATCGGCCGCAGCCACGGCATCCACGCCGAGCCGACCACGATGGGCCTGACCTTCGCCCGCTTCTACGCCGAGATGCATCGCAACCGCGAGCGTCTCGTCAATGCGCGCGCGGAAATCGCCACGGGCGCGATCTCCGGTGCTGTCGGCACCTTCGCCAATATCGATCCGCGCGTCGAGGAACATGTCTGCGCAAAGCTCGGCCTCGTGCCCGAGCCGGTCTCCACGCAGGTCATCCCGCGTGACCGCCACGCCATGTTCTTCGCCATCCTCGGCGTCATCGCCTCGTCGATCGAAAACGTCGCCATCGAAATCCGCCACATGCAGCGCACCGAGGTTCTGGAAGCGGAAGAGTTCTTCTCTCCCGGCCAGAAGGGTTCGTCGGCCATGCCGCACAAGCGTAACCCGGTTCTCACCGAAAACCTCACGGGCCTTGCCCGCCTGGTGCGCATGTCGGTCGTTCCCGCGCTTGAAAACGTGGCGCTCTGGCATGAGCGTGACATCAGCCACTCCTCCGTGGAGCGCGCCATCGGCCCCGACACCACAGTCACCCTCGATTTTGCGCTGAACCGCCTTGCTGGCGTCATCGAAAAGCTGGTGATCTATCCCGACAACATGCTGAAGAACATGAACAAGTTCCGCGGCCTCGTGCACTCGCAGCGCGTTCTTCTGGCGCTGACGCAGGCCGGCGTTTCCCGCGAGGACGCCTACCGTCTGGTGCAGCGCAACGCCATGAGGGTCTGGGAACAGGGTGCGGATTTCCTTGAGGAACTGCTGGGCGACGAGGAAGTGCGCGCCGCCCTTCCCGAAAGCGTCATCCGTGAAAAATTCGACCTCGGTTACCACACCAAGCATGTCGACACGATCTTCGCCCGCGTCTTCGGCAACGCCTGAGGCGAGGCTCCCGAAGTTAATGCCATCGCGACCTTGATCGCGACGGCATGAAACCACAGATATGGGCCCATGAAAGTTTCAGAAGCAGATATTCTCATCGTACCGGGTTACACCAATTCCGGTCCTGACCACTGGCAGACACGCTGGGAGCGCAAGCTTTCGACAGCGCGCCGCGTCGAGCAGGCTGAATGGTCAAAACCGGTGAAGGAAGACTGGATCGCGCGGCTGGTGGAAGAAGTTAACGCCTCGACCAAGCCCGTTGTCATCGTCGCCCATTCGCTGGGTGTGCCGACCGTCATCCACGCCCTTCCGGAAATCGGCAAGAAGGTTGCAGGCGCGCTTCTGGTGGCGCCGCCGGATGTCGCCAATCCCGATATCAGGCCGAAACATCTGATGACCTTCGGTCCCTATCCGCGCGATCCATTGCCGTTTCCGGCAATCACAATTGCCAGCCGCAACGATCCCTTCGGATCCTACGAACATGCCGACGATATTGCCGCGGCCTGGGGTGCCATGTTGGTGGATGCAGGCATGTCCGGCCATATCAACGCCGAGTCTGGCCATGGCCCCTGGCCCGAGGGTGGCATGGTATTTGCCCAGTTCCTGAGCCGCCTCAAGGTGAACGAGCCCTGACCATCGCGGCCAGCCGCTGAAGCCGGTCGATTTTCGGCCGGGCAACATTCTTCCGCCCGACACAAGAATTGAAGGGAAGATATGCGAGCCGCATTGTAGAATGCACTCTTTTCCTTTATGGGACCGCTCAAAGACAGAAACGCAACGCCACCAGAATCGGCGTGAACCAAGAGACCTGCCATTATGAACCGTCGCCGCCGTATTTACGAAGGCAAGGCCAAGATCCTCTACGAAGGTCCGGAGCCAGGCACGCTTATCCAGTTCTTCAAGGACGATGCGACTGCCTTCAACAAGAAAAAACACGAAGTCATCGACGGCAAAGGTGTGTTGAACAACCGGATTTGTGAATATGTCTTCACCCATCTGAACAAGATCGGCATTCCCACACACTTCATCCGCCGCCTCAACATGCGCGAGCAGTTGATCAAGGAAGTCGAGATGATCCCGCTCGAGATCGTCGTGCGCAATGTCGCCGCCGGCTCGCTGTCGAAGCGACTCGGCATCGATGAAGGCGTGGTTCTGCCGCGCTCCATCATCGAGTTCTACTACAAGTCCGACGAGCTGGAAGACCCGATGGTCTCCGAAGAGCACATCACGGCCTTCGGCTGGGCCAACCCTGCCGAGCTTGACGACATCATGGCACTGGCAATCCGTGTCAACGACTTCCTGTCCGGCCTGTTCTTGGGCGTCGGCATCCAGCTGGTCGACTTCAAGATCGAATGCGGCCGCCTGTTTGAAGGCGACATGATGCGCATCATCCTCGCCGACGAGATTTCGCCCGACAGCTGCCGCCTGTGGGACATCGAGACCCAGAAAAAAATGGACAAGGACCTTTTCCGCCGCGACATGGGCGGCCTCGTGGAAGCCTATTCCGAAGTGGCACGCCGTCTCGGCATCATCAATGAAAACGAACCGATCCGCGGCACCGGCCCTGTCCTGGTAAAGTAATTTCGGCCTCGTGAAACAATATCGGCCTAGCAAGGTAAAATCAGGAGAAGATCAGGTGATCAAGGCACGGGTGACTGTTACGCTGAAGAACGGCGTTCTCGATCCGCAGGGCAAGGCAATCGAAGGCGCGCTCGGCAGCCTCGGTTTCGGTGGCGTCGGCCATGTCCGTCAGGGCAAGGTCTTCGATCTGGAGCTGGAAGGTGCAGACAAGGCCAAGGCCGAGACCGACCTGAAGGCGATGTGCGAAAAGCTCTTGGCCAATACGGTTATCGAAAACTACTCTATCGCCATTCTCTAAAGCCGCAGGAGCCGCCGACCATGAAATCCGCTGTCGTCCAACTTCCCGGCCTCAACCGCGATCGCGACATGATCGCGGCACTCACGAAAATCTCCGGCAAGGCGCCCGTCACCATCTGGCAGACGGAGACGACTATCCCGGATGTCGACCTGATCGTCATTCCGGGCGGTTTTTCCTATGGCGACTATCTTCGTTGCGGTGCGATTGCTGCACGCATGCCGGTCATGCAGGCCATTCGCGAAAAGGCTGAGCAGGGCGTCAAGGTTCTCGGCGTCTGCAACGGCTTCCAGATTTTGGTCGAAGCGGGCATGCTGCCGGGCGCGCTGATGCGCAACGCCTCACTGAAATTCGTCTGCCGCGAAGTGAAACTCGAAGTCGTCAACAACGACACCGAATTCACCCGCGCCTATGACAAGGGCCAGGTTCTGCGCTGCCCCGTCGCCCACCACGATGGCAACTATTTCCTCGATACGGATGAGCTTAAGTCCGTCGAAGACAACGGTCAGGTCGTTTTCCGTTATGCAGATGGCACCAATCCGAACGGTTCGCTGAACGACATTGCCGGCGTCATCAACGCCAAGGGTAACGTTCTCGGCATGATGCCGCACCCGGAAAACCTGATCGAAGCTGCCCATGGCGGCAATGACGGCCGTGGCCTCTTCGCCTCGGCGCTTGGCGTTATCGCAGCCTGACAAGCGGGCGGGCCATGCGCCTGCCCTCTTCCCGATGATGCTTTTTATGGCTCCAGTTTTTGGCCCTTACCTTGGATGACGCGATGAAACGCCTGCTCCGTTCCCACGCCCCGAAGGCCGCTGGATTGCTTCTCGCCGCAGCAGCGCTTGCTGCGTGCCAGCCCAAGCCGCAACCGGCATCGTCCTCCGCATCCCGTGCGGCATTACCGACGATGGAGCGAATCGCGCTTGGCGCCAATGCTTGCTGGTTCAAATCGGGCGATCCGGCGTTCAAGGCCTATCGCCTGGCGCCCGAACTCAACTCCTTCTCGGGCCGTCCGCGCATTCTGCTCGTACCGCGCAACAGCCCGGAATCGCGCCCGATGCTGGTTATTCAGGCAGAAGGCAACCCGGCAAAGCTCGACGCCTTCGGCCCCGTTATGAACGAAGCCATCTCCGGCCGCATCGCAACCGACGTCAAACGCTGGGCGAATGGCGGCAAGGGCTGCTGATCGGGCAAAACTGCGCTAAAAGCCGGCCAAATACAAAAAAGACCCGCCGACGCCGGTTGGGACTGGCGTGGCGGGCCTGCCGAATGGCTGTTCAGGCACCGGGGAAAGATGGCGCCGCTCTCCGGCAGAAAATCAAAGCGGCCGCGACGGCCATGAAAACAGCTGCGATCTCGCGGCCTCCTTCAAGGCCTCGTCCCGCGTAACGCCGATATCGTCCAGAAGATCGTCGGACAATTCCCGCAAGGCAAGCCGTCCCTGACGTTTGCCATGCCAGTTGGACAATCCCGCAATCAGGCGGCCAATAAGCGTGTGAGCGATCCGGGCCGGAAAGGGCGACGGTGCGACCATGTCGCCGGTATCGCGGAACACGCGTTCCCGTTCGTAGCCGTCAGGATAAAGCGTATCCGCTGTCGAAAGGTATTGATCCATCTTGCGCATATTGCACCTATTGTCTCCGTGCGTTTGATCTCATTGACTGCATCCGATGAATACAATTGACTTGCGGATAGATACAATGCATAAATTGTCACCATGACAAATTGGCTTCCCGATATCACCGAGGGCAACGGCCCCATCTACCTTCGCCTCGCGGACAAGATCGAAGGCGCAATTTCGGATGGCATCTTGCAGGCCGGGTCGAAATTGCCGCCGCAACGCAATCTCGCTTTCGATCTGGGCGTTACAATCGGTACAATCAGCCGGGCATATGCCCTCATCCACGAACGCGGCCTCGTCAGCGGCGAAGTCGGCCGTGGCACCTATGTCAACGAGCGTAAGGCTGCCGCCCCGTTATCACGCGTGGAACCGACGGCATCGGCATTCGGCGGCACGCGCTACGCGGTGGACACCAGCGCCGAATTCCGCCTGAACACCACCGCTGCTCCCGATGTCGGACAGAGCGCACTGGTCAGCAAACACGTCGAGGCCGTGACGAGAGAGCATCCGTTCGAAATTTCCAACTACACCCGCTCCTTTCCCGACAACTGGTGCATGGCGGGCGTTCGCTGGCTTTCCCAGAACGGCTGGTCGCCGAAACCGGAAAACATCGTTTCGACGCTTGGCGCACATGCTGCGGTGATGAGTGTGGTAACGGCAATGACCGCGCCGGGCGACCGTATCGTTTTCGAACCCCTCACCTATTCCCATATCAGCCGCAGCGCCGCCCTTGCCGGACGGCGGGTGACACTGGTGGAAGTGGATGAGAAAGGCATTATCCCCGATGATTTCGAGCGCGTTTGCGCCCAACAGCATCCAAAAATGATCTTCCTGATGTCGGCGGGCCAGAACCCGACCTGCGCCACCCTGCCCGAGGAGCGGCGGCGGGCGATCGCCGATATCGCCCGCAGATACGGCGTATGGATCGTGGAGGACAATCTCTATGGCGCCATGACGCGGGATGCGATCCCACTCATTGCGGAATTCGCGCCCGATCTTACCTTCGTTGTCGGCGGCCTGTCGAAATCCGTTTCCGCCGGCGTCAGGGGTGGCTGGGTCGCCTGCCCGGCGCAATTCGCCTCGAGAATTCGCATTTCGCATTCGATGATAACCGGCGGACTGCCGTTTATGCTGGCCGAACTGAATGCACGCCTCGTCAACAGCGGCGACGCAGACGACATCCGCAAGGACTGTATCGCCGAGATCAACCAGCGCGAGGCCCTCGCCAGACGCATCTTTGCAGGGCTGGAATTCAACTCCCTGCCAGACATCGCCTTTCTGTGGCTGAGGCTGCCTGAACCGTGGCTGTCTGGAACCTTCCGCAGCGCTGCCATGAAGGAAGGTGTGCTGATAGACGACGAGGACGAGTTTAAGGCCGGGCGCACGGAGAAGGTTTACCACCGTGTCCGCATCAGCCTTTCCGGGCCGTCAAACCAGGAAGAACTGAAGCATGCCCTTGGTATCCTGCGGCATTTGCTCGACAATGGTTCAGCCGGCTACGAAAGCGAGGCGTGAGCGGGAACGAGTCTTTCCTGCAACACGCCCCCTAATTCAGTAACTCATTATTTACCACGCCGACGAATCTGCCATCCTTTCCCTACTTCGGAGCGGGGAATGATTCGATGGCAGCATTCAGTTCCATATCCGCCAGGGCATTTGTTGCTCTCGCGATGGTTTTCGCAGCATGTGTGTTGAGTGACATGACGCCGGCCGCCGCCGCAGACGGCACGGTGTTCGATGAATTGCGTTTCGGGGTCACAACCTCGCTCGCCGATCGCAATGGTGGCGGCGAAGATGGTGTCTTCCCGGCTTTCACTGCCTATTTCGATCCTTTCGCGAGCGCCTCGGCGGTCACCTTTGGCGAAAAACTTGCCCGACCGCGTCTGCATCTGGGTGCGGAAATCGGCACCGAGGGCGAAGCAAATACCATTTACGGCGGTATCAACTGGACCTTCGATCTCAATCCGAAGATTTTCGTCGACCTCGGCTTTGGCGGCCTGTGGCATGACGGCAGGCTGAGAAATGGTCCGGGCGAAACTGGCGCGGAATTCGGTTGCCGCGTGCTTTTTCATGAATATGCCGCCATCGGATATCGCTTCAACAGCAACTGGAATATTTCGACCCAGATCGAACATGCCTCCCATGCCAATCTGTGCGACGGCCCCAATGACGGGCTGACGCGTGTCGGACTTATGGTCGGCTACAAGTTCTGAATAACCCAACAAAGCAGCGTTTTGCTGGCAAAACTGCGCATTTTCCTGTCGCACGGAGAGGCCTCTTGCGCTAAAGAACCGGAAACTTTCCTCGGCTCGAACCGCGTGAGACCTATGTCGATTCCAAACTCCATCAAGATCACCCCGGAACTCGTTGCATCCCACGGGCTGAAGCCCGACGAATACCAGCGTATCCTCGACCTGATCGGACGGGAGCCGAGCTTTACCGAGCTTGGCATTTTCTCGGCCATGTGGAACGAGCACTGCTCCTACAAGTCCTCCAAGAAATGGCTGAAGACCCTGCCCACCACGGGCCCGCGTGTCATTCAAGGCCCCGGCGAAAATGCCGGCGTGGTGGATATCGATGATGGCGACTGCGTCGTCTTCAAGATGGAAAGCCACAACCATCCGTCCTACATCGAGCCCTATCAGGGTGCGGCAACCGGCGTCGGCGGCATCCTGCGCGATGTCTTCACCATGGGCGCACGCCCGATCGCAGCCATGAATGCGCTACGTTTCGGCGCACCCGACCATCCGAAGACCCGCCACCTCGTGGCTGGCGTCGTCGCCGGTGTCGGCGGTTACGGCAACTCCTTCGGCGTGCCGACCGTCGGCGGCGAAGTGGAATTCGATCCCCGCTATAACGGCAACATCCTCGTCAACGCCTTTGCCGCCGGACTTGCCAAGTCCGATGCGATCTTCCTTTCGGAAGCCAAGGGCGTCGGCCTGCCGGTGGTGTATCTCGGTGCGAAGACCGGCCGCGACGGCGTCGGCGGCGCGACCATGGCCTCTGCCGAATTTGATGAGTCGATCGAAGAAAAGCGCCCAACCGTTCAGGTCGGCGACCCCTTCACCGAAAAGTGCCTGCTGGAAGCCTGCCTCGAACTGATGAAAACAGGCGCAGTCATCGCCATTCAGGACATGGGTGCCGCCGGCCTTACCTGCTCGGCCGTCGAAATGGGCGCCAAGGGCGATCTCGGCATCGAACTTGATCTCAACGCCGTACCGGTGCGCGAAGAGCGCATGACGGCCTACGAAATGATGCTGTCGGAAAGCCAGGAGCGCATGCTCATGGTTCTCGAGCCCTCCAAGGAAGAAGTCGCCAAGGCGATCTTCGTCAAATGGGGCCTGGACTTCGCCATCGTCGGCAAGACCACCGACGACCTGCGTTTCCGCGTGCTGCACAATGGCGAGGAAGTCGCCAACCTTCCGATCAAGGATCTCGGTGATCAGGCTCCGGAATACGACCGCCCGTGGACGCCCGCCAAGGTTCAGGCTCCGCTTGCGGAGAACGACGTTCCTGATGCAGACATTGCCGACGCATTGGTGTCACTGGTCGGTTCGGCCAACAACTCCTCGCGCCGCTGGGTCTACGAACAGTATGACACGCTGATCCAGGGCAATTCCCTGCAGCTGCCGGGTGGCGATGCCGGCGTTGTCCGCGTTGAAGGCCATGACAAGAAGGCGCTCGCCTTCTCCTCCGACGTGACACCGCGTTATGTCGAGGCAGACGCCTTTGAAGGCGGCAAGCAGGCCGTGGCCGAATGCTGGCGCAACATCACCGCAACCGGCGCTTTGCCGCTCGCGGCCACCGACAACCTCAATTTCGGCAATCCGGAAAAGCCCGAGATCATGAGCCAGCTCGTCCATGCCATCAAGGGCATCGGCGAAGCCTGCCGCGTACTGGAATTCCCGATCGTTTCCGGCAACGTCTCGCTCTACAACGAGACCAACGGTCAGGCGATCCTGCCCACCCCCACCATCGGCGGCGTTGGCCTGCTGAAGGACTGGGGCCGTATGGCGCGCATCCGCTTTGCCGCCGCGGACGAAGTCGTGCTGCTGGCGGGCGCGCCTGCCGGTCTTGGCACCCATATTGCCCAGTCCGTCTACATGCGCGACGTGCATGGCCGCATCGATGGCCCGGCACCGCATGTCGATCTGGAAGCTGAAAAGAGAAATGGCGATTTCGTCCGCGCCCTTATCGCAGACGGTCTTGCCACAGCGGTTCACGACTGCTCCTCGGGCGGCCTGGCTCTCGCGGTTGCCGAAATGGCAATTTCCTCCGGCATCGGCGCGACGATCGACGCGGTCGAGGGCCATAATCCCGTCCTCACCTTCTATGGCGAAGATCAGGGCCGTTATGTGCTGACCGTCAAGAAGAGCGATCTGGATGAAGTGCGCGCGGCAGCGAAGGCAGCGGGCGTTTCCTGCCCGGCGATCGGCGTCACCGGCGGCTCAAGCGTAAAGCTGGGCACGGCACGCGCTATCGAGATTAAAGAATTGCACTTGGCCTATGAATCGTGGTTCCCTCAATTCATGGATGGCGAAACTCTAATCGCCGCAGAATGAATTAAGGAGATACACCATGCCCATGAAACCCGGCGACATTGAAGACATGATTAAGGCGGGAATTCCCGGGGCAAAGGTCACGATCCGCGATCTGGCCGGTGATGGCGATCATTACGCGGCGGAAGTCGTCGCGGATGCTTTCAAGGGCAAGACCCGCGTGCAGCAGCACCAGATGGTCTATGACGCGCTGAAGGGCAATATGGGCGGTGTTCTGCACGCCCTTGCCCTGCAGACCTCGGCTCCCGAATGACTGCGCCCGGAAAAGCGTCTCCGGCAGGACGGTTTCACTGTCCTTGCCGCGGCAACGCTTGAAGCCATGGATTGAAAAAGGCCCGCGGGAGACTGTCACGCGGGCCTTTTCTTTTCCGGCAAATGGCGCGTGCCGCTTACAAAACAGGTGGCTGCTGCGATTCCAGATCGGCAAAGGAGGCAGCCGGCAACGGCCCAGCCGTCAGCAGGGTAAAATCGTAACCGGACTTGCGGTCCGGCCCCAGAACATATTGCCGGTGCATGCGCAGGAAGTTGCGCTTGTTCTTTTTGTAGCGGTCGGGTGAAAGCGAGTGCTTGAAACGGATCGGCACGATCTTCGGCTGCGGCGCATCCTTGTGCCCGGTCAGCGCCACGGTGTTGCAGCGGTAGAGGTGGATCGGATCCGTCAGGCACTGGATATCGAACCATGTCACTTCAGGGTGACGCGCAATCACGCCGACGCTCTGGCGAAGCCTGTCCGCACTCGACAGCAGCGCGCATTGCAGCGCAGCGCCACCGAGCGTCGCAAAGGAAAGCTTCCGGCCATCCAGCGCATCTGGCCGCAGTTCCAGCACACGGCCTATCACGGCGAGCGCCAGGCTGGCGCCCATGCTATGCGACACGACCAGAACCTCCTCAGACGGCTGCTCCAGCGCCTTGAGAACGAGGGCTGCCTTCTCTTCGATCCAGTTGCGGGCAATCGGCTCATCGCGCCCGACGGCCAGCGCAAAGCGCCAATCGGCATAAAGATGCAACGTATGAAACCGCTCGGCGAAAGGCAGAAACGCCTTCACGAAGAACAAGGCCGCAGCGGGAAGACTGATCGCAAGCAACCAGAGCGGCAAACCGAACAGCCATGGCGAGAGCGCGATCCCCGCCGCAAGCGCACCCCCCACCAGCATCAGCAGAAACGGGAAAATGAAGAACAGGCCGAAACGCCAGGCATGACGGAGGTAACGCCCTGCACCACCTTCCGCGACGATACCGGCCGCAGCCGCAAAGCCTAGTGCGATCTGCCGCCAGAGTGGCGCATCCCGCAGGCGCGATATCACAGCATTGTGGTCGTAGACGAAGATGGTGGAACGCGTCCGCCAGTCGCCGGCCGAGGCCTCCACCGAGAATGTTTCGCCAGCCGGCGAGTTCTCCAGCGCACCCACGGCATAATTGACATCCCACGTCTTGCCAGCAAGCGCTGCCGCCCGCTGATAGCGCAGATGATGCGCAGCCGCATCGAGCGGATCGAAGCCCGGGAAATAAAGAACAAGTCGTGACTTGACGGTCGGCATGCATAAACCCTCGGGCTGGAGACACCCGAAAGGATCGCTTGATACAGTGGGCGATGCACGTATAGTAAAAAACGCGACGGAAATATGATTTATTTGTTGCGAGGGAATTTTGTCTGGGATCGTCGATCAATTGCTAAACGGCGTCGTCAAAGGCGCTCTGTCCGAAGTCCTCGCCAAGACAGGCCTTCGCAAAACCCGCCGCATCCGCCGCCGGACCAAAAGTAACACGTCCCTCGCAGGCGGCATCGTCGGCTCCGTGCTGGAAGCGGCAATCAAAGCAGCCGTCAAACCCAAGCCGGCCAAAAAACAGGTGAGCAAAAGACGCACCGCCGCCGCGCGCAGCAGACAGCGGCTTCGATGATGCATCACCTCAGCGTGCTTCCCACCTGGTAGCCAAGGTTTCGGCCGTCACTTTGCGACTACACAGCAGCGTATTTTTTACGCTTCCCGGGTGGAAATCGCGCCGCGACATGTTATTTAGGGACAAAGTCAAAGCAGCGGCCTTGAACCGCATGTGAAAGGAATAGGCCTATGAGCGGCATTCACGATATGATCGACAGTGAAGTGAAGAGCAACGACATCGTTCTTTTCATGAAGGGCACCCCGCAATTCCCGCAGTGCGGTTTTTCCGGTCAGGTCGTACAGATTCTCGACTATCTTGGCGTCGACTACAAGGGCGTCAATGTGCTCGCCGATGCCGACATCCGTCAGGGCATCAAGGATTATTCCAACTGGCCGACCATCCCGCAGCTCTACGTCAAGGGCGAATTCGTCGGCGGCTGTGACATCGTAAGAGAGATGTTCCAGTCCGGTGAACTTCAAAATCACTTCCAAGAACAGGGTATCAGCGTCCGCGGCGCGGCCTGATTTCGGCCGGTTCATCCGGCCCACCCTGATTGTCAGAAAACTTATGCCAGGCGTTGCTTCATGCAACGCCTTTGCCGTTCTTTTTGGGGCAATCCTGTGACAGAACTTTCACAATCCACCACTTCGCGCGCCGTTTCGATGGGGCGCACGGAATTCATCGCGCTTGCCGCGATGCTGATGGCGCTGAATGCGCTTGCCATCGACATCATGCTTCCCGGCCTTCAGGAAATCGGCGCGTCACTTGGCGTCGTGAATGAAAACCACCGTCAATACGTCATTTCCAGCTATCTTCTAGGCTTCGGCATTGCCCAGCTTCTGTACGGACCGATCTCGGACCGTTTCGGGCGCCGCAAGCCGATGCTCGTCGGGCTGGCAATCTACATCGTCTCGGCCATTGCCGTCGTCTTCGTACCGTCATTCACTGGCCTGCTGGTTCTGCGCTTCATTCAGGGCATCGGCTCTGCGGCGACGCGCGTCATCACCATTTCGATCGTGCGCGACATCTATGGCGGACGTCAGATGGCGGAAGTCATGTCGCTGATCATGATGGTATTCATGGTCGTTCCGGTCATCGCACCCGGCACTGGCCAGATCGTGCTGTTTTTCGGTGACTGGCACCTTATCTTCGCCTTCATGGCCGGAATTGCCGCCGTCGTGACCGCCTGGATGTATTTCCGCCTGCCGGAAACCCTGCATGCCGATGACGTCAGGCCTTTCACGGTTCGTTCGATCCTCGGTGGCTTCAAGATCGTGCTCACCAACCGTATTGCGCTCTGTTACACGCTCTCCAGCACATTCATCTTCGGTGCGCTGTTCGGCTTCATCAATTCCGCCGAACAGGTCTATAAGGGCATCTACGGCCTGGGCGCATGGTTTGCGGCCGCTTTTGCGGGCGTCGCCCTGTTCATGGCCTTCTCGTCCTTCATCAATGCAAGGCTTGTCGGCAGGTTTGGCATGCGCAAGCTGTCGCACGGGTCGCTGCTCGGCTTCATCGCCATCACCTTCGTGTGGCTGGTGGTACAGATGGTCGGGCCGGAACCGATGCCCTTTGCGATCTTCATCGTGTTCTTCGCGCTTGCCATGTTCCAGTTCGGCTGGATCGGCTCGAACTTCAACTCGCTCGCCATGGAGCCGCTCGGCCATGTCGCCGGCACGGCCTCGTCCGTTATTGGCTTCATGGGAACCGTCGGCGGTTCGCTGATCGGTGCCGTTATCGGTCAGGCTTTTGATGGCACGGCGCTGCCAATGGTAGCCGGCTTCTTCGCCGTCTCCATTATAGGCCTCGTCTTCGTGCTTATCGGAGAAAAGGGCGTACTGTTTCAGGCCCACAACAAGCCGACGCACTAAGGGCGGACAGACAAATAAAAAGGGCGCGGAACTCGGTTCCGCGCCCTTTTTTGTTGATCAAAGCCGAACTTCACTCAAACCGTGAAAATCTTCTCGCGCAGCAATTCCCATGTCTCCTGATCAGGAGCAAGCAGCAGGCCACCTTCAAGGTGGCGCGGCAGGTAAGGCGAGCCGTCAAAACGGGCGGCGTAGGCGCCCGCTTCCTGCGAAAGCAGGGTGCCAGCGAGATGATCCCAGGGCATAAGCTTGTTGTACATCAGGAAATGCATGTGGCCGCCGCAGAACACGCGGTATTCATGCGCAGCACAACGGTAGCTGGTGAAGAGCCGCACATCCGCGAGGTTCATGAGAATCTTGCGGCGGGTCTCCACGTCAAAATAACCGGTGTTGGCGATGCCGACCATCTGCGACAGTGCCGGTGCGGGCACGACGGACATCTGCGTCTGCGAACCATCGGCGGCACAAAGCCATGCGCCGGAACCCTTTTCGGCAATCGCCCAGTCATTGCCCATCGGATCGAAAATGAGACCGGCAACGGTCTCGCCCTTGGAGATGACGCTCATCATCACGCCAAACAGCGGCAGGCCCGACGCGAAGTTGTAGGTGCCATCGATCGGATCGACCACCACGGCAAGATCCGCATCCGCAAGCTTGCCAAGCAGCGAGGCATCCGCCGCAACGGCCTCTTCACCGATGAACAGCGCCTGCGGCATGATTTCCTGCACGCGGGCGCGGATCAGCCGCTCAGCAGCCTCGTCAGCCTCGGTTACGAGGTCTATCGCCTCGCTCTTTATCCTGACGTCGCCCTCACCCAGATTACGGAACCTCGGCAGGATTTCCACTGCCGCCGCCTCCTGAAGCGCATTGGCGAGAGAGGCGATGTCGAGTTCGATAGCCATGGGCGGTATCCTTCTATTTAAGCATCAATATTATAAGGCCACGATTTCCCGGCGCAGCATCTTCCAGCTTTCCTTGTCGGGTGCCGACAGGATGCCGCCTGTCGTCTGTCCTGGCCGGTAGGGCGTATTGTCGAAACGGGCCGTGTAGCCGCCCGCTTCCTGATGAATGAGAACGCCGGCGAGATGATCCCAGGGCATCAGCTTTTCGTGGCCGATGAAGTGCAGCTTGCCAGTCGAGGCAAGCCAATATTCATGAGCCGAGCAATTGATTGAAAGCGCCATCTTGATCTTGGCCATATTGGCGGCGATCACCGGGCGGCGATCTTCATGGCTGTGACCCCAGGAAAATATGCCGACCATTTCGGACAATGGCAGGGGATCGGCAACCTTGAGCCTTGCCTGTGAGCCGTCCTTGCGGTGGAGATAAGCGCCCTCGCCTTTGAGAGCAAGGATGGTATCACCCATGACAGGATCGTGGATGATGCCTGCGACCGTCTCACCCTTGACGGTGACGGCGAGCAGCGTGCCGAAAGCTGGAAAACCGGAAGCATAGTTGAAAGTGCCGTCGATTGGATCGATCACGAAGGCAAATGGTGCATCGGCAAGGGCAGGAATAACGGATTGATCCGCGTCATAGGCCTCTTCGCCGACAATATGGGCCTTCGGAAACCGTTGCAGAAGAGCGGCGGTTATCGCCTTTTCCGTCAGAATATCCGCCTCGGTGACGAGATCGACCGCAGAGGTCTTTTCGGAAATCGCGCCTGCGTCGAGATTGCGGAAGCGGGGCATGATTTCCTGGCGGCCGGCAGCGGCAACGGTGGAAATCAGAAAGTCGATATCTTTATCGGAAAGGGTCATCGCTAAGGGCACTTCTTCATAAGGGAGGGCTGGCCTCCGTACGCTCTTCAGGTGACGCGCCGGTGACAGAGAGCGCCGAGAAATCAAAAAGCTTCGGGTCGAGCAGATGCGATGGATTGACATGGGCAAGCGCCCGCAGCATCACGTCCTTGCGGCCCGGCATACGCCTTTCGATGTCAGCCAGCATCTCCTTCATGGCATTGCGCTGAAGCCCGTCCTGCGAGCCGCAGAGGTCACAGGGAATGATCGGGAATTCCATCGCCGCCGCGAATTTCGCCATATCCTCTTCGGCGCAATAGGCAAGCGGACGCAGCACCATCAGGTCGCCCTCGTCGTTCATCAGCTTTGCCGGCATGCCAGCCAGACGGCCGCCATGGAAGAAGTTCATGAAGAAGGTCTCGAGAATATCCTCGCGGTGATGGCCGAGCACGAGCGCGTCGCAGCCCTCTTCCCGCGCAATACGGTAGAGATTGCCGCGCCGCAGCCGCGAACAGAGCGAACAATAGGTTCCACCCGCCGGCACCTTTTCCTTCACAACGGAATAAGTGTCGCGATATTCGATGCGATGTGCGACGCCGATCTTCGCCAGATATTCCGGCAGGACGTGCTTGGGGAAATTCGGCTGGCCCTGATCCAGATTGCAGGCAATGAGTTCCACGGGCAAAAGGCCGCGCCACTTCAGATCAAGCAGCAGCGCCAGAAGGCCGTAGCTGTCCTTGCCGCCGGAAAGGCCTACCAGCCAACGCTTCTGGCCGTTCAGCATGCCAAAATCCCCGAAGGCCTGACGTACATTGCGCAACAGCCGCTTGCGCAGCTTGTTGAAGGAGACAGAACGGGGTGCCGCGTCGAACAGCGGATGCGAAGCGCCATTTTCTCCGGCCAGGTCCTGATCGGCCTCGACCTCATCTGCGATGCTGGTGACAATGTTCATGATTAGCCCGCTCTGGCATTCAGCCATTTTCAATGCTGGAAATGCCCGCATCCGCCCGCAATATCAAGCCCCGAATACCGACCAGCCGGTTTTCGTCGCCAGCATTTCCAGCGCATGCGACCCAAGCGCCGAATTCCCGACCTTGTTCAGACCCGGCGACCAGACCGCAATCGACGCCTTGCCCGGCGCCACTGCCATGATGCCGCCGCCCACGCCGCTCTTGCCCGGCAGGCCGACATGATAGGCGAAATCGCCCGATCCGTCATAATGGCCGCAGGTCAGCATCAGCGCATTGATGCGCCGCGCGCGTCGGTCTGACACAACCGTATGACCACTCAGCGGATTGCGGCCGCGATTGGCAAGGAAAAGACCGGCCCGTGAAAGCTGCGCGCAGGTCATGGACAGCGCGCACTGATGAAAATAGACGCCCAGCGTATATTCAACAGGGTGATGCAGATTGCCGAAGGACCGCATGAAATTGGCAAGTGCGAAATTGCGGAAACCCGTCGCCTGCTCGGATTTCGCCACGGTGTCATCAATGCTGATCGTGTCATCATCAGCGAGATAACGGACGAAACGCAGAAGCTCGCCAATCGCCTCGCGCGGCTGGTGGCCGGAAAGAACGATATCCGTCACCACGATGGCACCGGCATTGACGAAGGGATTGCGCGGGATGCCGTGCTCGTGCTCCAGCTGGACGATAGAGTTGAAGGACGACCCCGACGGCTCACGCCCCACCCGGTTCCATACCGTCTCGCCCGCCTTGCCGAGCGCCAGCGTCAGCATGAAGACCTTGGAGATGCTCTGGATCGAAAACGGCGTGAGCGCATTGCCAGCCGTATAGGTGGTTCCGTCGACAGTGGTGATGGCGATACCGAACTGGTTCGGATCGACCTTGGCGAGTTCCGGAATGTAATCCGCAACCTTGCCCTCGCCCAGGCGCGGCACCATGCTGTCGTAAATGGAATCGACGATCGCCTGAATGTCCTGCATGCAAAGCCTTCCCCAGCAAACAAAAAAGCCGCCCCGAGGGGCGGCTTTCTCAATACTGAAACGCGCCGATTAACGCGAGTAGAATTCGACGACCAGATGCGGTTCCATGACGACCGGGTACGGAACGTCAGACAGAGCCGGGATGCGAGCATAGGTCGCAACCATCTTGTTGTGATCGACTTCGATGTAATCAGGAACGTCGCGTTCTGCGAGCTGAACAGCTTCGAGAACGGTCACCAGCTGCTTGGACTTCTGGCGAACTTCGATAACGTCGCCCGGCTTGCAACGGTAAGAACCGATGTTGACGCGAACGCCGTTAACCGTGACGTGGCCATGGTTGATGAACTGACGCGATGCGAAAACGGTCGGAACGAACTTGGCGCGGTAGACGATGGCGTCCAGACGCGACTCGAGCAGGCCGATCAGGTTCTCGGAGGTATCGCCCTTGCGACGGTTTGCTTCGTCGTAGGTGGCGCGGAACTGCTTTTCGCGCAGTTCGCCGTAGTAGCCCTTGAGCTTCTGCTTGGCGCGCAGCTGCGTGCCGAAGTCGCTCATCTTGCCCTTGCGGCGCTGACCGTGCTGGCCCGGGCCGTATTCGCGGCGGTTTACCGGGGACTTCGGACGGCCCCAGATGTTTTCGCCCATACGGCGGTCAATTTTATACTTAGCCGATTCGCGCTTGCTCATCGTATTTCCTTCTCAATAGGTTATGCCGGTTTGTTGCCAAACCGGTTTGAGGAAACACGCCCTCCTCTGAAGCCCGTTTCAGGACCTCTGACAGGTTTCTCACATGCGAATGGAGAGACCACGGGACATGTCGGTGATGTTGACCGCCGAACGTCAGCTTATAAACTGCAAGGCAGTCAACGAAACACACCGGACATGACTGCCCGGCGTTGGGGCGGCTTCTAAACACGTTTTACAAATTTGTCAAACAAAGCCCGCCGCTTTTTTCTCGAACTAGCCCTTGAAAAGCTGGAAGGCCCACCCACTTCTAAGCCGTAATCAGGACTCGGGCCCCTCTGGCGTGTTACCGGACAACACGCGATGTCGAGTCTCTTGAAGGTTGGGGCCCATGTTTATTCCTGATACGCGTCCCCATCCGCAAAGCCAACCTCGTCCGGCTAAAGGTTGACTGATGGAGTTCCTCCTCAACGATTTTCTCGGTACCCCCACATGGATGTGGGCGGTCTTCATTTCTCTCGTCCTTGGCCTCTTGGCGCTCGATCTCGGCGTGCTGCACAAGAATTCCAAGGAAATCGGCATCCGTGAAAGCTTGCTGATGTCCGGCTTTTATATCGCCATCGGCTTGGCCTTCGGCGGATGGATCTGGTACCAGTCCGGTGAACAGTCAGCGATGGAATATGTCACCGGCTTCGTGGTCGAAAAAAGCCTCGCCATGGACAATATCTTCATCATCGCGATGATCTTCTCCTATTTCGCGATTCCCCGCCAATATCAGCACCGCGTGCTGCTATGGGGCATCCTCGGCGTGATCGTTCTGCGCGGCATCATGATTGCCGGCGGCGCCGCAATTGTCGAAAACTTCCACTGGGTGCTTTATCTCTTTGCGGCCTTCCTCGTCTTCACGGGCCTCAAGATGCTGTTTTCATCCGACCATGACGAGAACGACATCGGCAATAACCGCATCCTGAAATTCCTGCGCAGCCGCCTTCCGGTAACGGAGAAGCTGCATGGCGAGAAATTCTTCGTCAAGGAGACCGATGCTGCCACAGGCAAGCTGAAGACCTTTGTGACGCCGCTGTTTCTGGCGCTCATCATGGTCGAAATCGCCGACCTTATCTTCGCGGTCGATTCGATCCCGGCGATCTTCGCGATCACCACCGATCCGTTTATCGTCTATACCTCTAACATCTTCGCAATCCTCGGCCTGCGCGCCCTCTATTTCGCACTTGCCGCCCTAATCCACCGCTTTGCCTATCTGAAATATGCGCTGGCTGCAGTTCTGGTCTTCGTCGGCTCGAAGATTTTCGTCGCGGATATGCTCGGCATCGCCAAGATCCCGCCCGCCGTCTCGCTCGGCGTCACCGTCGCCATCCTCGCAACAGGCATCATCGGTTCGCTGATTGCAACGCGCAAGGAAACAAAGGCTATCGAGTAATGATGAGCAAGGAGGAGGCGATTACGCCTCCTCCTTCTTTTTTGATGATGAAATATATAATCTGTATTATTGTTAGCTAGAGCGAAATCTATTTTCTCAATATTAAAACAAACGTCCAATTCATCGCAAAAATGACTTTTGAAACCGTTGATCAGGCAATCTCAGAAAAGAAACTTTGGCGAGCGAAGGAAATCCTTCAGGGCAGGCTCAGCCATCCTGACGTCGATCTGGCACTCTTTCAAAAATACGGTGAAGTGCTGCTTGAGATGAACGATCTCATTGAAGCGGGACGGATGTTGTTCTGCTCAGGCGCACGCGACGAGCGTTTCAGGGAAGCGATCACTATATTCCTGTCAAGAAGCAACAGGCATGAACCGCAACGCTTTCTGGCGCAATTGCCTTCTTCCATTAGACGACAACGGCATCTTGCTGAATTTATCGCTTCGCCGGAATTCGAACGTGACGGATGGACAGCGACCCAGCTCTCCCGGCTCGCTCCCTTGCAAACACATGTCAGCACCCGCCCCTATCAACGGCCGCATCGATTGACCTCGGCACTGTTTATAGCCGTTATTGTTTGCGTACTGGCTCTGAGCCTCAGTGGTCTCTACACGACGATCAGTTTCGCAGTGCGGACTTTGACTGAATAGCGATTACTCCGCCGCCAGCCTCGCATCATCCTCAGCCGCATCCGCATCGCCGGGTGCGGTCTTCGCGTCAAGATCGGGGAACGCCACGATACGCTTGCCGGAGAAATCGGCGTGTACCACCACAAGCTCCTTCTCCTCGAAATAACCGAGAAGACGGCGCGCACGGCGGGCGGAATGGGTACCGTAAGCGCGGGCAATACGGGCGTCGGATGGGCAAGGCTCCTCATTGAGCGCCGCCTTGACCAACAGCAGGAAAACCCCCTGCAGATCGTCGGAGACCGACATCGACAATTCCAGCGCCTTCTCCCAACCTTCGCTGGCCGCCATTGCCGTATCCACGCCGGAGCGGGCAATCGCCACCTGCCGGCGGAAATCCGCCAGCGTCATCGGCGTGCCGGGAATACGGCGCATGCGGGCGCGCACCAGAAAATCCTGGTACAGCACGGCGTCGGTTCGATAGGCCGATTGCGGATCGTCGAGAATTTCGACCAGCACTGCCGCGATCTTCTCTTCGCGCTCCTCCGGCGTCAGCTCCGGCTGACCTGCACGCGGCGACTGCTCCGGTGAAGGACCGGCGGCGGCGGGGGTGGAGCGGGAGAGTTCAGCGAGAATATCGGTTGTCGGGCGCGGCGCTGGCGGCGTGCGGCGCGTGGCGGGTCGCGTGAACTCTTCCGGGTCCGGCGTGAAGATCAGATCCTCCACATCCTGCGGTGCATCCGGCAGCGGCATGAGTTTCGGCGAGGAAGACCGCGCCGAGGTTTCCACCGCACCGATGACAATGGGCAACGGGCGGCGCGACAGCGCCGGTCCAAGCGCCACGAAATTGCCGCGCTGCAGATCGCGGAACATTTCCGCCTGCCGCCGGTCCATGCCGAGCAGATCGGCAGCGCGCGCCATATCGATATCGAGAAAGGTGCGGCCCATCAGAAAGTTCGAGGCTTCCGCCGCTACGTTCTTGGCAAGCTTGGCAAGGCGCTGCGTGGCGATGACGCCCGCAAGCCCGCGTTTACGCCCACGGCACATCAGATTGGTCATGGCGCCCAGCGACGCCTTGCGCGCATCCTCGGTCACCTCGCCGCCGACGGAGGGCGCAAACATCTGCGCCTCATCCACAACGACAAGCACGGGATACCAGAATTCGCGATCCGCATCGAACAGGCCGTTGAGGAAAGCGGCAGCGGCCCGCATTTGCTGTTCGATATCAAGACCTTCAAGCGTCAGCACGCAGGAAACGCGGTGCTGGCGGATGCGGTTGGCAATGCCCGCAAGCTCGGCTTCCGTGCGCTCTCCATCCACCACCACATGGCCGAACTTGTCGGACAGCGTGACGAAATCACCCTCGGGATCGATAATGACCTGCTGCACCCATTGCGCCGATTGCTCCAGGAGCCGGCGCAGAAGGTGTGACTTGCCGGACCCGGAATTGCCCTGCACCAGCAAACGCGTTGCAAGCAATTCCTCAATATCGAGCTTGGCCTGCTGCCCGCCCGATAGGGTTCCCATGTCGATGCCGACCTGCAATGTTCCGTTCCTCGTGCTGCATGTCATCCGGCCGATTCCCGTAACGGCGGCCGAACATGCTCTTTACCAAAAAATCACCAATTGCGTCTGCCCCGTGCCGATAATGCACAGGCAATTGCGCCACATCTATGCGGCCCCGGACGAGACGCGCGAAAATGATAGCCGCCTGCCGAACACATTCAGCATCAGCCCGATGATGACCAATGCGGCACCGACCACTTCGAAGACGGTAATATGCTCCGCAAAAGCGAGATAGGCGCTGACGAAACCGACAATCGGCACCAGCAGCGAAAACGGTGCCACCGTTCCGGCCGGGTAACGCAGAAGCAGGTAACTCCAGATACCCGCGCCGACGATGGTCGCACCATAGGCCATGTAGATCACCACGAGAGCCATCGTAGGCGTCGCATTGTGCAGCCCTTCCGCAATCGCATCAGGTCCCTCCACCACCAGCGAAAGCAGCACCAACGGCAGAACGGGTACAAGGCTCGTCCATGCGACAAAGGAGACCGCATTCACCTGGCCGATGCGGCGATTGACGATGTTGCCGCAGGCCCAGGCAATGGCCGAGCCGACGCCCATCAGCAGCGGTATCAACGCTGCAGCCGTCATGCGCTCCACGCCGATGACCGCCAGCCCGCCAAAGGCAACGATTGCGCCGACGATCTGTGACGGCAACGGCCGCTCGCCGAGAAACACCACGGCCAGCGCCAGCGTGAAGAAGGCCTGCGACTGCATGACGAGCGAAGCAAGCCCAGCCGGCAGGCCGAGCTTGATGGCCGGGTAAAGCAGGCCGAATTGCACGAAACCCATCGCCATGCCGTAAACGATCATATGCCGCCACGGCACATTGGGTTTGGGAAGGAAGAACACCAACGGCACGGCTGCAAACAGATAGCGCACCCCCGTCAGAAACAGAGGCGGCATGTCGGCGACGCCGATCTTGATGGCAACGAAGTTGAAGCCCCACAAAAACACGGTGATCAGGGCAAGAAGAATATGCGGCAACGCCATTTTGTTATGTCCGAATTTCAGGCGATCGACGGGCGTTTTACGCCGAAACCGCCCTCTTCCAGCCAAATGTAATGAGACCGGCGCCGATCAGGAGACCGCCGCCCGTGCGGTTGACGATGCGCTGAACCTTGGGTTTGCGGATCGTATTGCGGGCGGCACTTGCCAGAAGTCCATAAAGGGCCGCATTGCAGCTGGCAAGCACAAGGAATGTCGCTTCGAAAATCAGCACCTGCGGCCAGAAAGGCAGCGTCGGCACCAGAAACTGCGGCAGGAAGGCGACGAAGAAGACAATGCTCTTGGGGTTCAGCGCCGTAACGACATAGGCATGCAGGAAGATTTTGAGCGGCCTTTCACGGCCGGTTACGCCTGCGGCTTCACCACCTTCAACGCCAACCGGCGAACGCCACAGCTTGATGCCGAGATAGATGAGGTAAGCCGCGCCTATCCATTTCAGACCGGTAAAAAGGGCCGCCGATGTGGCAAGCAGCGCGCCGAGCCCCAGCATGGAGGCCGTCATCGCAGTGAAATCACCAAGCGCCACACCCGTCACCGTCGCGGTGCTCGCCTTGCGTCCATGCCCCAGAGCATAAGAAATCACCAGCAGGATCGTCGGCCCCGGAATGGCAAGCATGATGGCGGATGCGGCCACGAAGGCCAGCCAGTTCTCCAGTGGCATGATGCAATTTCCCCCGTTCGGTCTTTGGAGCAAGCCACCAAAAGCGCCCGGTATCAAGCCAGATTTTCGGGGACTATGCCGCTTTGTCATCCAGCGGACGACAGGCTGCTGCCGCAGCTTCATCGCCTGTGCAAGATCGTAATTTGACGGCACGGCAAGCCATGCCGCGCCGCGCTGCCCCCTGCCCGCTCCAGCCGCAGGGCAAGATCAGGGGTAACGCCCGCCTGGACGTTCCCGAGAATAGTGCAACGCGCTATATGCCAGGCCTTTCCGCAGCTTCCGTTACGGAAAACTGAAGTGCGGCAATGAACTCCTCGCAGACGCGCCGTGGGTGGACGACGGGTCGAGTCCCGCATGACGGAGGCGCGCATTTCGAACATCATTAGAAGTGTGAAACGGACGACGGAGCCTCCCCGGCATTTTCTCGCCGGAGAGACTGTCGCCATCAAAACCGCGGCGCCCAGTAAGGAGGCGCCCACTCCCGCCGCATTTTGCGGTCGGACGGCTCCAGGCCGATATCATCCAGAAGACGCTCCGGCAGATCGGAAAGATCGGTCGGCGGCGGGCGCGGCACCATTGCCGCGACGAGAACCGCTTTCAGGGTTTTCCAGACGCCGAATGTGACGAACAGGCGGTCGACCGCATCCGGCAGCGCATATGCTACCAATGGTTGATTTTTCTGCATGGGAAATCCGTCCCGGCGCGGCGAAGCAGCCAGGTCCTTTATCGATGATAAAACGACATGCAGGAACGGCGGGCGCAACACGCGGTAGCGCGGACGCACAATTCAGCTGTCAGACGAAGTGAAGATGCCAAACGGCAGGGAAATCAGGCAGGAAGCCTTATCGGAGGTCGATGCCTCGGGACATGTAACCGCCGACGACCATGCCGGAAAAGCCAGACATGCCGGTAAGGCGCATATTCATATAGTCAGTCATTCCACGCCTCCTTTTTATAGCGGTTACAGACAAGATGTATCTTACACGAGATGCCGGACGCGACAAGAGGTCGCAATCTCGAATTGCAAAAGTCCGGCAGAATAGATGCAAAAATGCAACAAGCCGTTCAGCTCAGCGAGACGCTGAGGCCAAAACCCTGCATCAGCCGCCGTGTGGCGAAATCCGGCTTGCCGGAAGTGAAGACGGCGAAATCGAAACCATCTGGATGCTCCGCATCCTGCGGCAGTGGCACCAGGTGGCGCGCGCGACGGGCAATCGCTTCCGCCGGATCGAGCCAGTCCACCGGCCATGGCGCCAGCCGGCGAAACACATTGGCCATGAAGGGATAATGAGTGCAGGCGAGAACAACGATATCGGTGCGCTTGCCGTCGTTATCGATGAAGCAGGGCTCGATTTCCGCCAGCACGGCTTCATCGGAGATCGGTTCGCCCCTGATCCAGCTTTCGGCCATACGCGCCAGATTTTCCGACCCCACGAGGCGAACATGGCATTGCGTGGCGAATGACTGGATGAGATCGCGCGTATAGGCGCGCTTGACGGTGCCGGGTGTTGCCAGCACGGAAACGAGACCGGAACGGGTACGTTCGGCCGCAGGTTTGATAGCTGGAACGGTGCCGACGAAAGTCATATCAGGGAAGCGCGCCCGAAGGTCGGCGCCTGCCAGTGTGAAGGCGGTGTTGCAGGCAATGATGCAGACTTCAGGGCTATAGTCTTCAAGCAGCTTTTCGAAGAGCGAAAGAATGCGCGCTTTCAGCGCCTCCTCTTCCCAGCCGCCATAGGGGAAACCGGCGTCGTCGGCCACATAGATGAAACCGCGCTCGGGCATCAGCACGCGCGCCTCGCGCAGTACCGTCAGCCCGCCAATGCCGGAATCGAATACCAGCACCGGTTTGAGAACATCGGCCAGAGCCTCAGTCGTCTTCAGCATTCTCCCCAGCCCTCTCCGACAATGGTCCCTCCGCCGTTCCGGCCCGGCCTGCCTGCTTAGGCCACTGCCGGGGAAAACGATCGAGTGACCTGATCACGCCACGGAAAACACTGATTTCCTGCTCGGAAAAGCCGCGTCTCGACAGCACCGCACGCAGATTGTCCACCATTTTCGGCTTTTTTTCGGGCGGATGAAAATATCCGCGCGCATCGAGCGCCTCCTCAATGTGTTCGAACAGGCCGAAGACCTGTTCCTTGGTCGAGGGCCGCTGCTCGATGGGCTGGAAAAGCGTCTCGTCCAGATCGTCCATGCCGGATTTCATCCACTCATAGGACATCAAAAGCACGGCCTGCGCGATGTTGAGCGAGGCAAAGGCGGGGTTGACCGGAAATGTCACGATCTCATCGGCCAGCGCCACTTCTTCATTGGTAAGGCCCCAGCGCTCACGCCCGAACAGGATGCCGGTTCTTTCACCCGCCTTGAACTTCGCGCGCAGCGTGCCGGCTGCGGTGACGGGGGCACGAACCGGTTTGAAACCGTAACGCTCCCGCGCGGTCGTGGCATAGACGAAATTGAGATCCTTGATCGCCTCTTCCAGCGTCTCGAACACCTTCGTCCCGTCGATGACATGATCGGCCTTGGAAGCGGCGGCGCGCGCCTTCTCGTTCGGCCAGCCGTCACGCGGCTTGACGAGGCGAAGTTCGGCAAGACCGAAATTGGCCATTGCCCGTGCCACCATGCCGATATTTTCGCCGAGCTGCGGTTCGACCAGAATGATCGCCGGGCCTTCCGCCACAAGTTCAAGCTCGCTGTTTGTGCCTGCCATCGTCGTTTTCCAGTTTCTGAAGCGCCGCATCGATTTTTCAGGCCGATGCGCTTTATGGTTTTCGCGCATTTCCAGACTGAAAACCGGTCGCCGCTTTTCCTGAAAATGCTCTAAATCGCGCTTCACTGGCACAGATCGGCGCCAAAATCAAAGCCGGGGCAGGCAGAACGCCCTGTTATTCGCCCTTGATGATCGCCGCCATCTCTGCGCGCAGCGAATCCCTGCCCTCGTCTCCAACCCGGTGAATGTCGCTGATGACAGGCTGGCCGTTTTCCTCGATGACATCGAAATGCACCTCGTCGACCGTTGCCTTCATCTCTGCCTCATCCATGCAGGCCCAGAGCTTGAACTTCGCCGTCACGTCAGTCACGCCGTCCTTCACCTCACCGGGCGTTACCGAAACATCCACCAGCGGACAGCCATCCTGCGAGTTGGTCACCACATCGTAGCCGAAGGGATCGCCGGTCTCGCCGCTTTCCGCCTCGTAGGCCGGCTTCTTGGAAGCTTCGCGGTATTGGGCAACGAAGTCCTTGCTGAACAGGCTGGTCAGCATGTCCTCGTCGAAGATGTATTTCCAGTTTTCCGCATCGCCGGACCAGTTCTTGACGGTAATGTCCATCACCTTCTGGACGGGATCGGCGGGGCCGGCCGCAAGGGCGCTGTGGGAAAAGAGGACGGCGGCAGTCAGAAGCAGAATATTCCGCATGATGTGATCCCGGAGGTAGGCCCGACGCGCGGGCGAAGCGATTCGCCTGACTGTATTCCGGCAATATGGTTTGGCAATGCGCAAAGCGTTATTGCACCGCGCCAAAAAAGCGCCCCCCATGGCTTTGCCTCAGGCGCGCGCGATGCTATAGCCGCACCGGATATTTTTCCGAATACCGGCGTCACCAGGCGCCACAGCTTCGAAGGTGAGGAATTCATGGCAAAGATCAAGGTAGCCAATCCAGTCGTCGATCTCGACGGCGACGAAATGACCCGTATCATCTGGCAGCTCATCAAGGACAAGCTGATCCTGCCATACCTCGATCTCGACATCGAATATTATGACCTCTCGGTCGAAAACCGCGATGCTACCAACGACCAGGTAACCGTCGATGCGGCACATGCCATCAAGAAGCACGGCGTCGGCATCAAGTGCGCGACGATCACGCCGGATGAGCAGCGCGTCGAGGAATTCGGCCTGAAGCAGATGTGGAAGAGCCCGAACGGCACGATCCGCAACATTCTGGGCGGCGTCATCTTCCGCGAGCCGATCATTTGCAAGAACGTTCCCCGCCTCGTTCCCGGCTGGACGAAGCCGATCGTCGTCGGCCGCCACGCCTTCGGCGACCAGTACAAGGCAACCGATTTCAAGTTCCCCGGCAAGGGCAAGCTGACGATCAAGTTCGTCGGTGAAGACGGTCAGGTCATTGAAAAGGACGTCTTCGACGCTCCGAGCGCTGGCGTTGCACTCGCAATGTACAACCTTGACGAATCCATCCGCGAATTCGCCCGCGCATCCATGATGTACGGCCTGATGCGCAAGTGGCCGGTTTACCTGTCCACCAAGAACACCATCCTGAAGGCCTATGACGGCCGCTTCAAGGACATCTTCGAAGAAGTCTACCAGACCGAGTTCAAGGCGAAGTTCGATGAAATCGGCATCATCTATGAACACCGCCTGATCGACGACATGGTCGCCTCCGCTCTGAAGTGGTCCGGCGGTTACGTCTGGGCCTGCAAGAACTACGATGGCGACGTGCAGTCTGATACGGTTGCCCAGGGCTTCGGTTCGCTCGGCCTGATGACCTCCGTTCTCCTGTCGCCGGACGGCCGCACGGTTGAAGCTGAAGCGGCACACGGCACGGTCACGCGCCACTACCGCCAGCACCAGAAGGGTCAGGAAACTTCGACCAACTCGATCGCTTCGATCTTCGCCTGGACCCGTGGCCTCGCCCACCGCGCCAAGCTGGACGACAATGCAGAACTCGCAAAGTTCGCAGCAACGCTCGAAACCGTCTGCGTCGACACCGTCGAAAGCGGCTTCATGACCAAGGACCTCGCGCTCCTCATCGGTCCGGACCAGCCCTGGCTCTCCACCACCGCCTTCCTCGACAAGATCGATGAAAACCTCAAGACGGCGATGGCGGCTTAAAAGAACGGGGCACTGCCCGTTTGAAATATCGACAAAAGGAAACCCGGCCGCAACGCCGGGTTTCTTTTTTTGTTCACAGTATCTTGCTTAGATGTTGCACTAGGCGCAGACTTCGATTCCACAGCGTGCCGCAGTCAGAAAAATAAAAATATATAGCTGAAACAGCATAAAACGACACATAACTTGTCCGGCACAGTCAAAAATTCATGTGGTTACCAGCGCGATCCTTCGGGAAAACAGATAATGCTGTGGACTATAAAAACGCACCGTGTCAGCGCGAACTGCGCGCGGGTTTTCAATGATGCTTTTGCAATTTTGCTTGGGGAGGCAAAGCAATGAGTGAATTGATCTTCTACACCAATCCCATGTCGCGCGGACGCATTGCGCGATGGATGCTCGAGGAAGTGGGCGTTCCCTACAAGACAGAGATACTGGGCTTCTCGACGTCGATGAAATCGCCGGCCTATCGGCTGATCAATCCGATGGCCAAGGTGCCCGCCATCAAACACGGCGACACCATTGTCACCGAAGCGGCAGCGATCTGCGCCTATCTGGCGGATGCCTTTCCGGGCGCCAACCTTGCGCCGACGCCGAAAGCGCGCGGACTTTATTACCGCTGGATGTTTTTTGCTGCCGGTCCGTTGGAAATGACAACCAGCATGAAGGCGATGGGTTTCGAGGTGCCGCAGGAAAAGCTGCGTATGGCTGGCTGCGGCAGCTATGCGGATGCGATCAACACGCTCGAACGTGCCGTCAGCGAAAACCGCTTCATTGCCGGCGATCACTTCACTGCGGCGGATGTCTATGTAGGTGCCCATGTCGGCTGGGGCCTGCAGTTCGGCACAATCGAAAAACGTCCGGCCTTCACGGACTATATGGCGCATCTGACCGACCGCCCCGCCTTCAAGCGGGCCACCCAGCTTGACGAAGCGGCAGCGAAGGATATGCAGGCGGCGGGTTGAGGAAACTGACAGGCATTTCGCCTGAAAGCGGAGCACCAGCGCTCGCAAGGGTTACAAAACGGATTTTGGAAGCGGGCTTATTCGTTGGACTGGGCGAGTGGTTCGCCGATCTCGACTGCATGCCCGTCCGGATCATAAAAACGGAACACTCTCTGTCCCCATGCCTGCCGTTCAACGGGATGGATCAACTCCACATGCGGCGCAATATTCCGAAATGCCGCATCGACATCCTCATGTTCGAAATAGAGCAGCAGATTCCGTCTGCCGTAAGGTTTGTCCGTGTCCGGCGATGTCCGCCAGACCGTCTGTTCGAGCGAACGCCCCTCATGGATTGCAAAGCCGCTTTCAAAGAGGACGAAATTTCCGAAATCGTCCAAAACCTTCAGGCCGAGCCGGTCACGATAAAACTCCCTGGAGCGGTTGATATCGCACACGAAAGGGATGGGATTTACAAAGCGCATCACGTTCCTTTCGGATTTCAACATCCAGAATCAAAAAGGCGGGGTAGAACCCCGCCTTTTTTCAATTCATCCAGATCAGGCCGCCAGGGCCGCTGCCACCGCGTTGATGGCGTCCTGTGCCTTGGCGCCATCGGGGCCGCCGGCCTGCGCCATATCCGGGCGTCCACCGCCGCCCTTGCCGCCGAGGGCCGCAGAGGCCGTGCGGACGATATCGACGGCGCTGAAACGGCCAGTCAGATCCTCGGTCACGGCAGCAACAGCACTTGCCTTGCCGTCTGCGGACACGGCGATCAGCAGCACGACGCCGGAGCCGATATTTGCCTTGGCTTCATCTGCAAGACCCTTGAGGTCCTTGGCATCGATGCCGGACAGGGATTTTGCGAGGAAATTGACGCCCGCAACCTGCTGTACGTCGTTTGCGCCGGCATCCGACGAGCCGCCGCCCATTGCGAGTTTCTTGCGGGCATCCGCAAGCTCGCGCTCCAGCTTCTTGCGCTCGTCGAGAAGTCCCTCGACACGCGACAGTACATCGCCCGGCTGAACCTTCAGCGACGAGGCCAGTGCCTTTACGCGCTCATCCTGCTCGGAGAGATAGGCAAGCGCGCCCTGACCCGTTACGGCCTCAAGACGGCGCACGCCCGCACCGACAGCACTTTCGCCGAGAATGCGGATAAGGCCGATCTGGCCGGTTGCGGCAACATGGGTGCCGCCGCAAAGCTCGACCGAGTACGGACGGTTGGCCTTCGCACCGTGAACACCGGTGCCCATGGAGACAACGCGGACTTCATCGCCGTATTTTTCGCCAAACAGTGCCATAGCACCCTCGGCGATGGCGTCGTCAACGCTCATCAGACGCGTCACGACAGGCGAGTTCTGCAAGACGATCTCGTTTGCCATTTCCTCGACGACCTTCAGCTCCTCGGCCGACATCGGCTTCGGATGCGAAACGTCGAAGCGCAGACGCTCGGGTGCGACCAGCGAACCCTTCTGAGCAACGTGCGTGCCAAGAACCTCGCGCAGCGCCTCATGCAGCAGGTGGGTGGCGGAGTGGTTGGCGCGCAGACGCGAGCGGCGGTCGTGATCGACCGTCAGCTGCACGGCGTCATCGAGCTTCAATCCACCCTTGGACACCGTGCCGGAATGCACGAAAAGGCCCTCGCCCTTCTTCTGGGTTTCTGAAACGGTAAAGGTGCCGTTATCGCCTGAGATTACGCCGGTATCGCCCATCTGACCGCCGGACTCGCCATAAAATGGCGTCTGGTTGACGACGATCTGCACCGTCTCGCCCTCGGCAGCACTATCCACCGACTTGCCGTCCTTGACGATCGCCTGAATGACGCCTTCGGCTGTTTCAGTGTCGTAACCAAGGAATTCGGTCGCGCCGAGCTTTTCCTTCAGTTCGAACCACACCGTTTCGGTCGCCTTGTCGCCAGAACCAGCCCAGTGCGAGCGTGCTTCCGCCTTCTGGCGCTGCATGGCATCGGTGAAGCCGGAAATATCGACGCCGATTTCGCGGGCGCGCAGCGCATCCTGCGTCAGATCGAGCGGAAAGCCATAGGTATCGTAAAGCTTGAAGGCGGTTTCGCCGTCCAGCATGTCGCCCTTGTGCAGGGTCGAGGTCGCGTCAGACAGCAGCGACAGGCCGCGTTCCAGCGTCTTGCGGAAACGGGTTTCCTCAAGCTTCAGCGTCTCGGAGATCAGCGCCTCGGCGCGAACCAGTTCCGGATAGGCGCGGCCCATCTGCTGTATCAGCGCCGGCAGCAGCTTGTAGATCAGCGGCTCGCGCGAACCGAGAAGCTCGGCATGGCGCATGGCGCGGCGCATGATGCGGCGCAGAACGTAACCACGGCCCTCATTTGACGGCAGGACGCCATCGGCGATCAGGAAAGCGGAGGAGCGCAGATGATCGGCAATGACGCGGTGGCTGGCGCGCTTCTCGCCCTCTGCCGGAACGCCGGTCGCTTCGACGGAGGCCGAAATCAGCGCCCGGAACAGATCGGTGTCGTAATTGTCGTGTTTGCCCTGCAACAACGCCGAAATGCGCTCGAGACCCATGCCGGTGTCGATAGACGGGCGCGGCAGATCGATGCGCTCTTCCTTCGTCAGCTGCTCATATTGCATGAAGACGAGGTTCCAGATTTCGATGAAACGGTCGCCATCCTCTTCCGGTGAACCGGGCGGTCCGCCCCAGATATGATCGCCGTGGTCATAGAAGATTTCCGAGCAGGGACCGCACGGACCGGTATCGCCCATGGCCCAGAAATTATCGCTGGTCGGAATACGGATGATGCGATCGTCAGAGAAACCGGCGATCTTCTTCCAGAGATTAAAAGCCTCGTCGTCGGTGTGATAGACCGTGACCAGCAGACGGTTGCGATCGATGCCGAATTCCTTGGTGATCAGGTTCCAGGCATGGGTAATCGCCTCTTCCTTGAAATAGTCGCCAAAGGAGAAATTGCCGAGCATTTCGAAGAACGTATGGTGACGCGCCGTATAACCGACATTGTCGAGGTCGTTATGCTTGCCACCGGCGCGCACACATTTCTGCGCGGAAGCGGCCGTGGAATAAGGACGGCTTTCGAGACCGGTGAAGACGTTCTTGAACTGCACCATGCCGGCATTGGTGAACATCAGCGTCGGATCGTTGCGCGGCACCAGCGGACTGGAGGGCACAATCTCGTGTCCGTTCTTCTTGAAGTAGTCGAGAAAGGTCGACCGAATTTCATTCACACCGCTCATGCCCACACACCGCTCACAGCTGGAGTCCATCACCGCCATCCCGAATGATGGCTATCTTGCAAAATCAAAGGCTTTTATCGTCCGCATCCTGCCCTGTCCAGCCATGGAGGCGCACCAAGGCGTCTAGGCAAAGAAAAAGGGCCACGCGAGGAAAATCGCACGACCCTTTTGATCCATACCGGCTCACGCCGGCAAAGCCACCGGGCGCGAACGCCCGGACCTTCGAATGCATCAGCCCTCGTCGGGACCGTCGTCGCTTTCGCCGGCTTCCGGGCCGCCATTCTGCAGGAACCGATCGGCGATCAGACCGGCGTTCTGGCGCAGCGCCAGTTCGATCTCGCTTGCCATTTCCGGATTGTCGCGCAGGAAGGTCTTGGCATTTTCACGCCCCTGCCCCAAACGCTGGCTGTTATAGGAGAACCATGCACCGGATTTCTCGACGATACCGGCTTTCACGCCGAGATCGACAAGCTCGCCGGTCTTGGAAACACCTTCGCCATACATGATGTCGAATTCCACCTGCTTGAAAGGCGGTGCCATCTTGTTCTTGACGACCTTGACGCGGGTCTGGTTGCCGACAACCTCTTCACGCTCCTTGACGGCGCCGATACGGCGAATGTCGAGACGCACCGAGGCGTAGAATTTAAGCGCATTACCACCCGTCGTCGTTTCCGGCGAACCGAACATGACGCCGATCTTCATGCGGATCTGGTTGATGAAGATCACCATGCACTTCGACTTGGAGATCGAGGCGGTCAGCTTGCGCAGCGCCTGGCTCATCAGACGTGCCTGAAGGCCCGGCAGGCTGTCGCCCATCTCACCTTCGATTTCGGCACGCGGCGTCAGCGCCGCAACCGAGTCCACCACCAGAATGTCGACGGCACCGGAGCGCACCAGCGTATCGGTGATTTCAAGCGCCTGCTCGCCCGTATCCGGCTGCGAGATCAGAAGGTTCTGCAAATCCACACCGAGCTTGCGGGCATAGACCGGATCGAGCGCGTGTTCTGCATCCACGAAGGCGCAGATGCCGCCCTTTTTCTGGGCTTCCGCGATCGTCTGCAACGCAAGCGTCGTCTTACCGGAGCTTTCCGGGCCGTAAATCTCAACGATACGCCCCTTCGGCAGACCGCCGATACCGAGCGCTATATCCAGGCTGAGAGAACCCGTCGAAATGGTCTCTACTTCAACCACGTTTTCATTGGAACCGAGCTTCATGATCGATCCCTTGCCGAACGACCGTTCGATCTGGGAGAGCGCCGCTTCCAGTGCCTTGCTTTTATCCACCGATTTATCCTCTACGAGACGCAAAGAATTTTGTGCCATCCGATCCACCTTTAGGTTATTGAAGCCGCACAGGCAATGAAGCAGTATGGAAATAGGATGTACTCTATTTGTTCTCATATCGCAAGGCGCAGCCAGCATATTGAAAACAAATAGCGATAAGTGGTTTGTTCTGCTTTCGTTTTTCCGTGTCCGGCCTATCGCTGCGGACCGGATGTGAAGGGGAACAAACAAAAGATTGGGGCGAATCGTCCACCTTTTCCATCCGCGAAAGAGGGAAACACAAGCGTGAAGAAAATACTCGTTCTGGGCGGCGCGCATATAGACAGGCGCGGCATGATCGAGACTGAAACGGCGCCCGGCGCCAGCAATCCTGGCTCATGGATGGAAGAGGCTGGCGGCGGCGGTTTCAATGCGGCGCGCAATCTTTCCCGGCTCGGTTTTGCCGTCCGTATCATCGCGCCGCGCGGCGGTGACGTGACCGGCGAAGCGGTGGCCGAGGCAGCAAGGCAGGCGGGCGTGGAAGATACGCCCTTCGTTTTCCTCGATCGCCGCACGCCAAGCTACACCGCCATTCTGGAGCGCGACGGCAATCTTGTCATCGCACTCGCGGATATGGACCTTTACAAGCTGTTTTCGCCGCGCCGCCTCAAAGTTCGCGCGGTGCGTGACGCGATTACCGCGAGCGACCTTCTGCTTTGCGATGCCAATCTGCCGGAGGATACGTTGAAGGCGCTCGGTCTCATTGCCCGCGCCTGCCAAAAGCCGCTTGCGGCCATCGCCATTTCGCCCGCCAAGGCGGTGAAGCTGAAGGACATGCTCGCCGATATCGACATTCTCTTCATGAACGAGGCAGAGGCGCGCGCGCTGACAGGACAGACGGCAGACAATGTTCGCGACTGGCCGGGCATTCTCCGCAGGGCAGGCCTTGCCGGCGGCGTCATCACCCGTGGCGCAAGCGAAGTGGTAGCCTTCAACGCGACGCAAACCGCAAGCCTCCACCCACCCATCATCCGCGAGGTGAAAGACGTAACCGGGGCCGGAGACGCCATGGCGTCAGGTTATCTCGCGGCGATTGCGGAGGGCAAAACCATCACTGAGGCCCTGCGACTGGGTGCCGCTGCGGCCGCCATCACCGTGCAATCGCCTTTCGCCACCGCCCAAGACCTGTCAAAAGACAGTGTCGAGACCATGTTGGGGCTTGTCCCCAAGGCCGAAATGCTGGCATGAACCCGTTTTCTTATAGTCTGGAACAAACAGAATGACCCGCCCCATCTCCCCGCTCCTGCCCATCGTCTATTCGCAAGAGGTTGCCGCTGCCAAACAGCGCGGCGCGCCGATCGTCGCGCTGGAATCGACCATCATCACCCACGGCATGCCCTATCCCGGCAATATCGAGATGGCTGAAGGCGTCGAACAGATCATCCGCGATCAGGGAGCCGTTCCGGCAACCATCGCCGTCATTCACGGCACGCTGCATATCGGCCTCGAGAAGGAGCAGCTCGAAGCGCTCGCCCAGACCACCGACGCCATGAAGGTCTCGCGCGCAGATATTGCCTTTGCGATTGCCGAGCGCCGCACCGGTGCCACGACAGTGGCAGCCACCATGATTGCCGCTGCCCGCGCCGGCATCCGCGTTTTCGCCACCGGCGGCATCGGCGGTGTGCACAAGGGCGCGGAGGAGACCTTCGATATTTCGGCCGATCTGACCGAGCTTGCCAAAACCGGCGTGATCGTCGTCTGCGCCGGCGCCAAGGCCATTCTTGACATCCCAAAGACGCTGGAAGTTCTCGAAACCAACGGCGTGCCTGTCGTGACTTTCGGTTCGGAAGAGTTCCCGGCTTTCTGGTCGCGTTCTTCGGGCCTTCCCAGCCCGCTGTCGCTCAACAGCCCTGCAGCCATCGCCAATTTTCAGACGACCCGCGAACAGCTCGGCATCGATGGCGGTATGCTGATTGCCAATCCCGTGCCGGAAGAGGACGAAATTCCGCGCGAGGAGATGGAAATCTACATCAATCGCGCCATTTCCCACGCCGAGCGCGAGGACATCACCGGCAAGGCCGTCACGCCCTTCCTGCTCGGCGATATCTTCCGCCTGACCGACGGCCGCAGCCTCGCGACCAATATCGCGCTGGTACGCAACAATGCCCAGCTCGCAGCAGAGATTGCTGTGGCGCTTAACTAAGCGTTAGAGGCTGGATTATCCTCAAATTTGAGGATGATGGCAGGGTGAGAAGCATCCCAGTCATGCCGGATTTGATCACGCCGGACCCCGCATCTGGTCCGGAGTTACGGATAATGTGTCGGCCTGGGAACTTTGCTACCAATAAAAAAGCCCGGAAAGCTTTGCGCTTTCCGGGCTTTCATTTTTCAGTTCCTGAACCTTATCAGTTCTGGGCGACCGGTCTTACCAGCGGTGTCACGCGGCGGATGGTGACGCGGCGGTTCTGCTGTTCCGGGCCGAGTGTCTGAACCTTCAGGTAACGCTCGCCGTAGCCTTGCGTCGCCAGGTTTTCCGGCGGAATGCCGTAAACATCGGTCAGGACATTGGCGACGGAAGCGGCACGCTCGTCGGAAAGAACAAGGTTGCTTTCATCCGAACCAACGGCGTCGGTGTGGCCTTCGATCAGAAAGGTTTCCGCCGGGTTTTTTGCCAGCGCCTTGTTGATCGCATCCGCTACCTTCCGCAGCGAACGGGCCTGCGCCATCGGAATGTCAGCGCTTCCAGTGGCAAATGTGATCGTATCGAGGTCGATACGGCGCACCTTGTCGCGGATACGGGCCGAATAACGCACTTCATCCAGCGAGTAGACACGCTCCACCGGCTCGACCGGCGGCTGCTCCAGGAAGCGGTAGTAATCGCGGTCCGGATCGCTCGACGTGTCGATGATGTAGTCACGAACCGGAATGCGCAGACGCATCGGCGGCAGGTCGAGGCCGGGATCGCGATAGACATATTCACGGTCCGGTTCGTCCATCAGTTCCGGTGCATAGAACAGAACATATTCCCGGCCACGGTCGTCGATGCGCGAACGCTGGATGACGTCGCCATAGCGGTTGCGGATCGTCACCACCTGCGTGCCGTCGCGACGCTCGACGGTCTCGCGGACACGTCCGCCGGGTAGGCGCTCGTAATAGGGCTCGCCGCCATCGCGGATGAAGCGCTGATTGTCGTCGCCGCGCACAACCACGCGGTCACCGAATTGCAGGATGATCGGCGCATCGCGATCCTGATCGCGCCGGCCACCTTCGCGCGGCTGCCATTCCCGCGCACCTTCCGGCCGGTCATATTGCGGACGGCGGTCGACACGCTCACCCTGCTGAGAGGTAATCGCCTCCATCTTCACGGGCGGCGGAGCCTTGCCTCCGGCAGCACCGGCGCGCTGCGCTTCGGCGTCGGAAGTCGGCACCTTCACGTCACCGGCCTGCTCACGCTCGCGGCGGCGTTGCTCGCGTGCCTGGTTGTTACCGGAGCGCTCCACTTCCTTGTCGCTGTCGAGAACGGCGGCACCCTTGTCGACGGGCAGAATGACGGTGTCGGCAGTCTTGGACGGGTCCTTGGCGATAGCCTTGGCCTTGTCCAGTTCCTGCTTCGTCGTCGGAGGCGCTTCCGTCTGCGGAATGGCGACCTGATTAGGAACGGCTTCGCCGGCAGGCGCCTGTCCTGTCGTGGCGCCGCTTGGCGGCGGAGGTGTCGGAGTACCCGGCAGCGGCGCTGCAGGCTCCGTCTTGCCCTGGCCTTCTACCGGCTGCTTTTCAGAAGGCTGCTGGCCGGGCGCAGGATTGGGCTGAGCTTCCGGAGCCGGTGGCCGTGCCGGTGTCGGCGCTTCCGTTGGAACAGGAGCCTCCTTTACAGCTGGCTCAGGAGCCGCTGGCTTTTTCTCCGGAACGGCCTTTTCGGCGGGTTCCGATTTCGGTTCCGGTGCTGGAGCGGGCGCCTTTTCCTCTACCGGCTTTTTCTCGGCGGCGGGCTCGCGCTGTTTCGCCGGCTGCTCGGTATTTTCAGGGCGTGCGGCTGGCTGTTCGGCCGCCGGCTCCGGCTTGCGCGGACGCGCGGGGCGTTGCTCGCCCTCACCTGCCGGCTGCTCGGCTCTAGCCGGTTTGCGCGGCCGTTCCTGCGGCTGCTGCTCGGCTTGTGCAGGTGCGGCTTCGGGCTCAGGCTGCGGGCGCTGCTTGCGGGCGGGTGGCTGTTCAGCTGGCGCCGGTTCCGGTTGGGCTTCGCGCTGCTGCGGCTGCCGTTTCGGTTCCGGCTGAGGCTCGCGTTGCGGCTCGGGCTGAGCTTCACGCTTGGGTTCAGGACGCGGTTCGGCCGGTGCGGCTTCAGCCTTCGGCTGTTCGCGCTGCGGTTCCGGAGCCTGCTCCTGCTTTTTCGGCTCTGGCTCTGGCTTCGGCTGCGCCTCTTCTGCTTGCTGGCGTTGCTTGCGCAGCAGCTCTTCCGGGTTCTGCTCCTCCGCCTGCGGCTGCGCCTGTGCCAATATCACCGGGGCCTTTGCCTGGGGCATTTGCGTTTGCGTCCGTGCGGCGCCGGCATAACCGGCGGCGGCCGGCTCCACCGCGATCGCCAGCGACATGAGGGGGAAAACCACCCCCGTCAGCAATGTGTTCTTCTTCAGCATCGGTGCTTCCTCATCTGCCAATCGTTGTACGCCGCTTATGCCGCGACATTGTGAATCCGGCCGCGCGTGCAGGCGCTGGTCAACGCCTTGCATACGCTTCGGTTCCCATGATGACCAAAGCGTTCTGTACCGGAAATGAACAGATCAAGGCCATTTCGTGAAAGCTCCGCGACGAAAAAGAGGGCGCTAATATTGCAGTTGCATTTTTTGACCAACCGGACGAATAATTGCCGCGCGCTGAAGGCCACGAATGGCAACCCGTTCTGTTGCGCCTGCGCTCACGACGTCCGCACTGAAAACAACAACAGACTGCGGATGAACGACCAAAAGAGAGGATCGAAATGCCTATTTCCACCCGTCTGCTCGCAGCCGCATCGATTGCCGCCATCTCCCTGTTTTCCGGCGCGGCCCTCGCGCAGGACAAGATCGTCATCGGCACGGAAGGCGCCTACCCGCCCTTCAACAATCTGGAAGCCGACGGTACGTTGACCGGCTTCGACATCGACATCGCCAAGGCGCTGTGCGTCGAAATGAAGGCTGAATGCACCTTCGTCACCAATGACTGGGACGGCATCATCCCCGCCCTGCAGGCAAAGAAATTCGACGCCATCATCGCGTCCATGTCGATCACGCCGGAGCGTCTCCAGAAGGTCGATTTCTCCAAGAAATATTACAACACCCCGCCGGCAATCGCCGTACCGAAGGATTCGCCGATCAAGTCCGTCGACGACCTGAAGGGCAAGTCGCTCGGCGCGCAGGGTTCCACGACCCACTCCAACTATGCAGAAAAGCACTTCCCGGGTTCCGACCTGAAAATGTACCCGACCGCCGACGAATATAAGCTCGACATCGCCAACGGCCGCATCGACGCCGTCATCGACGATATCGTCGTCCTGTCGGAGTGGCTGAAATCGGATGCAGGCAAGTGCTGCAAGATCCTGACGCCGCTTCCGGTGGATGTCGAGATCAACGGCAATGGTGCAGGCGTAGCCGTTCGCAAGGGCGATACGGCTCTCGCCGACAAGTTCACGGCTGCCATCGCCGGTATCCGCGCCAACGGCAAGTACCAGGAAATCAACAAGAAATACTTCGATTTCGACGTTTACGGCCAGTAAGCGGCGCGTCGCCTGTTGAAATCTGGTGGCGGAAGGCTTGCCCTTCCGCCATTTTTGTTTGAAAACGTAATCATAACAATCACGGCGGCTTAAGACCGCGGGGGAAAACTGGCATGAGCGGAGCATTTTCCGCCATAGGTGCGTTCTGGACCTATGTCTCGACACTTCTCGACCCTTTCTGTGGGCCGGTCGGTCTCTTCACGCTTTTCGGAAACGGCACCCTCGTCACCTGTGGCGATGCCGGCTGGGGCGACGAAATCGCCTTCGGCGTCAAGGTCACGATCTCGCTGGCGCTCGCCACCCTGCCCGTCGGGCTTGTGATCGGTTTCCTCATTGCGCTCGCCGCGCAATCGGAGGAAAAATCGCTGCGGCTGGCGGCCGGTGTTTATACCACCATCTTCCGCGGCCTGCCGGAACTCCTGACCCTGTTCATCGTCTATTACGGCATACAGATGCTGCTGCAATCGGCCGCCGGTTATGTCGGGATAACCGGCCCGGTAGAGATCAACGCCTTCGTGGCGGGCATGGTCGCGCTGTCAGTGGTGTTTTCGTCCTATTCCTCGGAAGTGTTGCTATCCGCCTTCAAGGCCATCCCAAAGGGCCAATATGAGGCTGGACATGCACTCGGCCTCTCGCGCGGCCACACCATGGTGCTTGTCATCATCCCGCAGCTGGTCAGGATCGCCCTGCCCGGCATGACCAACCTTTGGGTCATCCTGCTCAAGGATACCTCTTACGTCTCGATCATCGGCCTTGCCGATATCGTGCGCCAGACCGGCATCGCTGCCCGCGTCAGCAAGGAAGCCTTCTTCTTCTACGGCATCGCCTGCCTGCTCTACCTCATCCTAGCTCTGCTCTCCTCCATCGGCATCGGCTTCATCGATCGCTGGTCGCGCAAGTCGGAGGCAAGCCGATGAGCCATGTTCAGGAACTCATCCCGCCGCGCCCCGCGCCGGTCGCCACAGACAAGCCCCTCAACATATCGCGCGTCGTCGGCATCGGCGTCATAACGCTCTGGCTGCTGCTGGCCGCCGGGCTGATTTTTGCGATGATCGAAGGCTGGGACTGGGCGAAATTCGAACGTTACGGGCCGCGTTATATCGATGGCCTCACCACCACCGTTACGCTGGTTGGCAGTTCGATCATCCTCGGCGCACTTCTCTCGGTGCCGATCGCCTTCGCCCGCATGTCGGAAAATCGCGTCATCAGCGCGCTGGCCTATGCCTATGTCTACGTCTTTCGCAGCACCCCGCTGCTGGCGCAGCTTTTCCTGATCTATTACGGTCTCGGCAGTTTCCGTCAGGGGCTGGAAACCGTTGGCCTGTGGTGGTTCTTCCGCGAGGCCTGGTATTGCGGCCTCTTGTCGCTCACCCTCAACACCGCCGCCTATCAGGCCGAAATTCTGAGGGGCGCGATCCGAAGCGTGCCACGCGGCCAGATTGAAGGTGCCGCCTCGCTCGGCCTGTCGAAATTCATCACCTTCCGCAAGGTCATTCTGCCGCAGGCCCTCATCGTGGCTCTGCGCCCCTACGGCAACGAGATCATCCTGATGATCAAAGGTTCGGCAGTGGTCTCCATCGTCACGGTCTTCGACCTGATGGGACAGACGCGCTACGCCTTCTCCCGCACATTCGATTATCAGGCCTATCTCTGGGCGGCGATCTTCTACCTGACGATCGTCGAGACGCTCCGGCATGTCTGGGCATGGCTCGAAGCCCGCCTGACACGCCATCTCAAGCGCTAGGGGCACGGTTGGCAGCACTCAACAGAGAAGACTGCCAACATTTTGAAAAATATAACTATTTTGTGACAACCCAGACCTTTGGCAAGGTTGGGTTAACCCTGTCGTGTTCCCATATCAGATACAGCGACAACGCTGTGATCGGCAATCATGAGAACGGGAACAGCCGACATGAACAAGGAAATGGAAATGATGCTGAGGGGCTACGGCCTCACCACTGCCCAGATTTTTTATCGCATGCCGGACCATCCGCTGGTTCTCCAGACCTATGTCTGGCAGGACTATGATCTCGCCCCGGATTTCCCCGAAATGCACGGTTTCCTCAAATTCTGGCAGGAAAAGCTAGACGGTCCGTTGCACTCGGTCCGCTATGTGCACCGGCAGGTGATCTCGGCGCAGGAATGGCGCGCATTGAAAGGAGAGTTCATTCTCCACTGAGGCCCATCGCCACATAAGCATTGCGCCCGTCCGTCTTGCGGCTTACAGCAGACTTCAACTGAAGATGCTGACGGATACCGCACGATGACGAAGAACCAGAAAATTGACGAAGAGGCGCTTGCCGAAGCCTATAACCGCGCGCTCGCGCTTGAGAAAGCCGGCGATGTTGACGCGGCGGTGAAGGCCTATGAAGAGGTTCTGGCCATCGATCCGGACGATCACGGCGGCGCAGCCGTTCGCATCGCCGCCATGGGCCGCGGCGAACCGCCTTCCAAAGCGCCCGACGCCTATGTCGAAACCCTGTTCGACCAGCACGCCGAAGCCTTCGAGGATATTCTTGTCGAACAGCTCGGTTATGCAGTGCCGATGATGGTGCGCCAGCGCCTGCAAACGCTCGATCTCGGCCCCTTCAAGCGCCTGCTCGATCTCGGCTGCGGCACCGGCCTCACCGGCGAAGCGCTGCGCGACATGGCTGATGACATCACCGGCATCGACATTTCCGAAAACATGGTCGAGATCGCCCATGAGAAGGACCTCTACGAGACGCTTTATGTCGCCGAAGCCGAGGACTTTCTCGAGGACAATGACGACGAGCCCTTCGACATCATCACCGCAACCGATGTGCTGCCCTATCTCGGCGCGCTGGAACCGCTGTTTTTCGGCGCCGCTGAAAACCTCGTCCCTGGTGGCCTGCTGATCTTCTCGTCGGAAACGCTGCCCGAGGCAACCATGGCCGGACGCCCCTATATGGTCGGCCCGCACCAGCGTTTCGCCCACGCGGAAACCTATGTTCGGGAAAGACTGGCAGCGACCGGTTTCGACATAGTCGAAGTCACCGACATTAACGTGCGCATGCAGGACGGCAACCCCACACCCGGTCATCTGGTGATTGCCAGGCTCAAGGGCTGAGGCAGAGGCAAGCGCTCCTGAAATGGAGCGCTTGCCTGAATCAATCTCTCAGCAACAACAGCCAGACGATTGAAGAGACTCAGCTTTCGCCCGGCTTAACTCGCTTTCGAACGCCAGACGATATCGGTAACCTTGAGTTTCTTCGGCACGATTTTCAGATCGTAGAACTCGTCGGCCAGCGCCTGCTGATAGCTGATGGCCTCATCCGAAACCAGCGAGACACGCCCCAGATCCGCTCCCGGACGCGTGAGCGACACCTTGGTTACATCCTGCGGGACGCCGGTTATCGCCGCCAGCAATTTTGCAGTCTCATCGATGTTGGCCTGAGCCTTTGCGCCGACGCTTGCGAGTTCCTTGAGGAGCAGCGGCACGAGGTCGGGATTGCTTTCCACGAAGTCGCCATTGGCGAGGAAATAGCTCCAGGGATCGACAATACCTTCGGCAGTCGTGAGAACCCGTGTCGTCGGCTCCTTTTCCGCCACGGCAAAATAAGGATCCCAGATCGACCAGGCATCGATGCTGCCGCTTCGGAAAGCGGCCGCCGCATCCGGCGGGGCAAGGTCGATGGATGTTATGTCGTTCAGCGTCAGACCGGCCTTTCGCAATGCTTTGACAGTAACGTTATGGGCGCTGGAGCCGCGCTTGAAAGCCACCTTCTTGCCCTTGAGGTCGGCCAGCGTCTTCAGCGGCGAATCCTTCTGCACAAGGATTGCCGATCCGCCGGCAGCGCCCTTGTAAGTTCCCACATAGCGCAGATTGCCACCGGCAGCCTGCGCGAAAAGCGGCGGCACATCGCCCGTCGGTCCGATATCCAGCGCACCTGCGCCCAACGCTTCAAGAAGCGGCGGCCCGGAGGAGAACTCCGACCATTTGACCTCAATGCCGCGATCCTTCAACAGCGCTTCAAGCGCGCCCTGGCTCTTTGCCAAAGCGATCACGCCATTCTTCTGCCAGCCGATCCGTAACGTGGTGGTCGCGGCTCCAGCCCGCCGGATATGCGGCAGGAACGCCGCCCCCGTTGCACCCGCAATCAGTCCCAATGTTCCGCGTCGTGTGAGCATGTGGATATCCTTCGCTGTTGCCATCATCAGATATACAAAGCGTAGATATTCGAGTGATTTTATCAAAATCCCACTTTGCGCGGCGCGAGTGCAAAGAGAATTGAATGTGCTAATTTGCCGTCGCAGGCGGAATAAGATTGCCTGTCCGCCTCGGCACGCCAGGAGTGTGCATTCCCCGGACAACCGCCGGATGGCCGACTTGAGTGCTTGCGGAAAAGCAAACTGCGCAACGAAAAATGCCCTCCCCGGCAGCCGGAAAGGGCATTATTCAAAAAGCCTGATCAGCCGGGATCATTCCTCGCCGGATTTGGGATTATCCAGCAGCATGTAATCGAGCGGCAGTTCCGTCGTATATTTGATCTGTTCCATCGCAAAGGCAGACGACACGTCACGAATTTCGATCTTGGCGATCATGCGCTTGTAGAAAGCGTCATAGGCCGCGATGTCAGGCACGACAACGCGCAGCAGATAATCGACATCGCCGCTCATGCGGTAAAACTCGACGACTTCGGGGAACTCGGACACCACCTCGGAAAACCGCTTCAGCCATTCGATGGAATGGGAGGCAGTGCGGATGGAGACGAAAACGGTGACCTTGGTGTTGACCTTGACCGGATCCAGCAGCGCCACGCGCCGGCGGATGACACCGTCCTCTTCCATCTTCTGGATACGCCGCCAACAGGGCGTCGTGGAAAGGCCGACCTTTTTCGCCAGATCAGCGACAGCCAGCGTGGAATCCTCTTGCAGAATGCGCAAAATCTTACGGTCTAGGCGATCCAATGCGTCTACCCTCCTGAATTAATTTCCTTTCAATACACTAATTTTTAGAGAAAAACAGAAAATTGTTTCACTAAAGTCGCATTTCCACATGTTGTCGCAGAACAGGAAGCAGCTCCTCGGTAAACCACGGATTCTTCTTCAGCCAGCCGGTGTTGCGCCAGCTTGGATGCGGCAGCGGCAAAATGGCCGGTCCCGAATTTGAATGAAAATAGCTGCGCCAGTCGTGCACGGTCTCGGTCATGGTTTTCCGCCGTCTTTCCCCGAGATGAAAGGCCTGGGCATATTGACCGATGGCAAGGACCAGCTCCACCTGCGGCATCGCCGCCAGCACCTTCTCCCGCCACTGCGGCGCACATTCGCGTCGAGGCGGCAGGTCACTGCCCTTGTCGTCATAGCCGGGGAAACAGAACCCCATAGGCACAATAGCGAAGCGGTCCGGATCGTAGAATGTCTCACGATCAACATTCAGCCACTGGCGCAGCCTGTCGCCGGAGGCATCGTTGAAAGGCACACCCGTTTCATGCACGCGAAGCCCGGGCGCCTGCCCTGCAATCAGGATACGCGCCTTGGTCGACATCACCACGACCGGTCGGGGTTCGTGCGGCAGGCGTCCGTAGGTTGGGGTGTCGCGACAGATGCGACAGAGGGCAATCGCGCCCCGCAGCCCGTCCAACCCGTCGTCATTCATCGGCAGGGCTCGATCCGCCTCAGCCATGATTCCATCCCAGAAGATGACGGATGATGGTGAGGAAACCCGCTGCGGGCGTTTGCAAATCCGCTGCGCGATGTTCGCGCCGCCACTCTGCCGGCTTTTCGAATTCTCCGGCCCATATGCCGCGAGCTTCTTTGCGCGCCAGCGCCTGTTCGCCGGAGAACTGGAAATAACCTGAAGCGATGGCAAAACCCGACGCCACCATTTCCGAGGACACATCCCGGTCTCCCGCCGAGCAATAGACCAGCAGCCGTCCGTAACGGTCCCTGGAACTGCCGGAACAGGAAAAGGTCGTGCCTTCGATCATCTGTTGCAGAACGCGGCGCGCCTCCGCGCCGCATGGCCAGATTTCGCTGCCGCGTCGGCACGTCTGCGAAAGCTCCGGCGCATCGATGCCGAGCAGCCTGAACCGGTCCTCGCCCTTTGAAAGCGTATCGCCATCGATCCGAAGAAACGGCCGGTATGGGTCTCGCTATTGATCTGATCGAGCTTGGCGGCAATCAGAATGCCGAGAAAAACGGTGGCAAGGAAAAGCCCGCCGTCGCGAAACGTCGAGAAAAAGCCGCGCCTGCCTCCATTTCGTCTCATGTCACAACAAACCCTTGTCAGAAATGGCAAACAAATCCTTTCACGGCAGCATCTTCTTAAGATTTTGTGCGTAGCCTGCAAAGGGTTCATGTCACCTGCGTTGTAACAATGAGTAAAAGCGTCAGCACGTCCACCGATAAGATCATCGTCGACCGTTCACGAAAGCACCGTAACAAGGCTGTTTTCGACACGGTGAAGACGACGCGTGAACGCTTGCAGCAAGGCGCTGGCGGCAGCGAAGCCTATGAACGTGAAATGCTGACGATGCACATCGCAGAAGCCCTTCAGGGCGCGATGATCATGCCGCTTTTCATCGTATTCGCCTCTATCATCGGTTTGTATATCACGGGTGACATAGGGCTGATCATCTGGTCGCTCATTGCACTGAGTTTCCATGCCATGTCTCTGGTGCTGGCCAAAAGAGCCGCCAAACAGGGGATAACGGCCGAAAATCTGCCGAAGTGGCGCAATCTCTTCCTTGCCATGCAGATCCTCATCGGTTGCGCCTGGGCAATGTTCGCCTTGGCCGAACCGGTGCGCAACAACCCGACACTCGTTATTTTCTTCAAGGGCGCGACGCTGCTGATCGCGCTTTCGCTTACCGCCATGGCCAATTTCATGCTGCGGCGGGCCACCTTCATGACCTTCCTGCCGGTGCTGGCGGCGCTGTGCGTCACCTCCGTCGTCTCCCGCGATCCCTTCGATGTTGGCCTCGCCCTGATGTTCGGCATGGCGATCCTCTTCTGTCATCGCATCACCAGCAGGCTTTACCAGACCAGCATCAAGCTGCTGTCGTCGCAGACTGAAAAAGATGATCTGATCGCCGAACTCGAGGTCGCCAACTCAATGTCGGATGAGGCGCGGCGGCGTGCGGAAGAGGCCAATCTGGCTAAATCGCGCTTTCTCGCCTCCATGTCGCACGAGCTGCGAACCCCGCTCAACGCCATTCTCGGCTTCTCCGAAGTCATGTCAGCAGAGGTGCTCGGTCCGCTCAACAATCCGCTCTATAAGGAATATTCCGGCGACATCCACCGTTCCGGCCAGCATCTGCTCGACCTCATCAACGAAATCCTCGACCTGTCGCGTATCGAGGCCGGCCGCTACGACCTCAATGAGGAAGCGGTCTCGATGCTTGAAATCGCCGAAGATTGCATCGGCATGATCCAGCTTCGCGCCCGCGCCAAGTCCATCAGGATTTCGCAGCAGTTCGAGAGCAGCCTGCCGCAGGTCTGGGCGGATGAAAAATCGATCCGCCAGGTCATCCTCAACCTGCTCTCCAACGCCGTCAAATTCACCCCGCAGGGCGGTGAAATCCTCGTGAAGGCTGGCTGGACGGCGGGTGGCGGGCAATATGTGTCGATCAAGGACAACGGCCCCGGTATTCCAGAGGAAGAAATCCCCGTGGTGTTGTCTGCCTTCGGTCAGGGATCGATCGCGATCAAGAGCGCCGAACAGGGAACCGGGCTCGGCCTGCCCATCGTTCAGGCCATCCTTGCCAAGCATGACGGCCAGTTCATCCTGAAATCGAAATTGCGTGAAGGCACCGAAGGCATCGCCATCCTGCCGGCAAAACGTGTGCTGCAAAGCCTGCCAGCCGTGGAGGAAACCCACGCCATCCAGCCACGCCGCCGGTCCTTCGCCTAAGCATCAAATCTGCCGTTCAGAAGAACAGCGTCGTCACCAGCGAATAAAGCACGAAAAATCCGTTTGCCGTCAAAAGGCAGAAGACGGCGAAAGAACCGAGATCCTTGGCGTGCCGCCCGACGGAAGAGATTTCCGGCGAGATGCGATCCACCAACTCCTCAATCGCGGTATTGAGCGCCTCGACGGCGAACAAAAGCAGCATCAGCACCGTAAAGACGAGAAGATGCGCAAACGGCGTGCCAGCGACCAGAAGCAGGGCAAGGCCGACGCCGAAGGCGAGAACCTCGTGCCGGAACGCCGCTTCCTGCCACAGCCGTCCAAGCCCCTGCAAGGAATAGCGGGCAGCAGCAAAAAGATGCCGCCATCCCTTTTCCTTACGGAAGGCAGGTTCCGGTTGCTTCTTATGCGGCGTTGCGTCCATCTTCGCCCTCAATGCTCAGTGTGGGAATGGGTACCAGTATCGACACCGGCAGCTTCGAAAGTCGCCATGCCGGAATGGCAGGCGGCGGCAGCCTTGACGATGCCGGCGGCCAAAGCGGCACCCGTGCCCTCGCCAAGCCGCATGCCCAGCGCCAGAAGCGGCGTCTTGCCAAGTTTCTCGACGGCAGCCAGATGGCCCGGTTCACCGGAGACATGGCCGATCAGGCAATGGTCGAGCGCGGAAGGATTGGCAGCCTTCAACAGCGCGGCAGCGGCAGTCGCCACATAACCGTCGATCAGCACGGGAATGCGCTGCACGCGGGCGGCAAGGATGGCGCCGGCAATCGCCGCAATCTCACGACCACCGAGACGGCGCATGATTTCGAGCGGATCGGACAGATGGTCCCTGTGGAACTCGACGGCAGCCTTCACCGCCGCGATCTTGCGGGCCATGACCTCGCCTTCAGAGCCAGTGCCGGGACCGGTCCACTCTTCCGCCGTACCGCCATAAAGCGCCAGATTGATCGCCGCTGCGATGGTGGTGTTGCCAATGCCCATTTCGCCAACGCAGAGAAGGTCGGTACCGCCAGCAATCGCCTCCATGCCGAAGGCCATGGTGGCGGCGCAATCGCGCTCGGAAAGGGCAGGCTCGCAGGTGATGTCGCCGGTCGGGTAGTCAAGTGCCAGATCGAAAATCTTCAGACCGAGATCGTTGGTGACGCAAATCTGGTTGATCGCCGCACCGCCTGCCGCAAAATTCTCCACCATCTGCTGCGTCACGGATGTCGGATAGGGCGTGATGCCGTGCCGGGTGACGCCATGATTACCGGCGAAAATCGCCACCAGCGGACGGGTGACGGCGGGCGAGCGGCCCGACCATGCGGCAAGCCACATGGCGATTTCTTCCAGCCGACCGAGCGAACCGGCCGGTTTCGTCAGTTGCGCATTGCGCTCCTTGGCCGCGACCAGCGCATGCGTATCCGGGCCGGGAAGCTCGCGCAGCAGCGCGCGGAAATCGTCGAAGGGCAATCCGCTCATGCTCATGGTATCTGTCTTTCTCGTCGTCGGGTTGGCGGAAACTTGTGTTTTCCGGCAAATCGGTCTTTGTTGCGCCTCTCATAATCGCGGACGCGCCGCGGAACAACCGGAAATGCAAGCACAGCAGCGGAGAGAGCATGAAGGCCGGGGATTTTATAACAGATGTCATGCATTCCGTTGCCTTTCTCAGCCGCCTGCCGGTCCCATCGCGCTTTTTCGGTGAAGGTGACGGTCCATCGATGCGCCGGACAGCACGCGCTTTTCCCGCAGCAGGCCTCCTGATCGCCCTGCCCGCTGCTGTGCTCGTGGTGGCATTAGCGAAGTTCGACGCCTCACCGCAGCTCACCGGCTGGCTTGCCATCGCCGTCACCGCGCTCATAACCGGTGCGTTGCACGAAGACGGCTTGGCGGATATGGCCGATGGCTTCGGCAGCGGCAAGGACAAGTCGAAAACGCTTGAGATCATGAAGGACAGTCGCATTGGCAGCTATGGCACGATCGCCATGGTCCTGTCCTTTGCACTGCGCGCCACGGCACTCGCATCGCTTATAGAAACCCTGCCTGCCAAAACCGCCGCCGCCTGCCTGATTGCCGCGCTGGTGGTGAGCCGCGCCCTGATGGTATGGCACTGGCAGTCACTGCCCGCCGCCAAAACCTCCGGCATCGCCGCCGGCGCCGGCCAACCCGGGGAAAGCGAGCGCAACATCGCGCTCGCAACAGGGTTGCTGCTGCTTGTGCTTTTCACGCTGCATGCCCTGCCCTTTGTGTCGATCGTAGTCGTTCTGGCGGCTGCCTGCCTCGCGACGATGCTGTGCGGCAGGCTCTGTGTCAGCAAGATCGGCGGCCACACCGGCGACACCATCGGCGCCAGCCAGCAGATCACGGAGATCGTTACTCTCGTCGCTCTTGCCCTTGCGACGTGACAGACTGATATAGATCCCCATGGAAACACCCTGCATTCATATCTGCTCCCTCGACGCCACAAACAGCCTCTGTATCGGTTGCGGACGCACGCTGGACGAGATCGGCGGCTGGGCAACCTATAGCGACGAAAAGCGCCGCATGATCATGCAGGCGCTTCCCGAAAGACTGGCAAAAACAGGCAAGGACACCTTCAGGGAGACGCACACCGCATGAACAGGCTGACTTTCGTTCTCCTCTTGCTGGCCGTGGGTCTCGGCCTGCTTCTCGTCAATCACGACAGCGGCCGCACCTTCGGCATCGACAACGAGAAATTCGGGCAGATCGTCTATCTCCTGCCGATTGCGGGCTTGCTATCCGTCGGCATTCTGGCGGGAAGCCGCGGCAGCTTCGCAAGCGTTGTCCGGCAACTCGCCATCTGGCTCGTGATTATCCTCGGCCTCGTATCCGTCTATCTCTATCGCTACGACCTGCAATCCTTCGCCGACCGGCTGCTGGGTGGCCTGATGCCCGGCCGCGCGGTGGTGGTGACGACCGCTGGCGGCGAACAGGAGATCATACTGCACAAATCGATGAGCGGCCATTTCGAGGCGAATGTCAGCATTGAAGGCAAAACGATCCACATGCTGGTCGATACCGGCGCGAGCTCCGTGGTGCTGGCCAATGCCGATGCCGCCGCCATCGGCATCGACACCACGAAACTGCGCTACACCGTGCCGGTGATGACCGCGAACGGCCGCACGGCGGCAGCGCCCGTCACCCTGTCCGAGATCGGCATCGGCCCGATCGCGCGGAACAACATCCCCGCCCTCGTCGCGCAGGATGGCCAACTGGGCCAGAGCCTGCTCGGCATGAGCTTCCTGTCGACGCTTGGTTCGATGCAGATGCAGACCGATGAGTTGAGATTGCGAGACAGGTAAAACCTGCCGGGCAGACAGTTCCTGCTCGAGATCAAAAAATAACGTCTCGCTGTCCGAATACGAAAACGCCCGGTGCAAACCGGGCGTATCACATTCACGGCAAACCTCTTTCCGGTCAGTTGCGCAGCCGGTAACCGGTCTTGAACATCCAGCCGACGACGCCGAGGCAGAGCGCAAGGAACAGCGTGATCATCGCCAGGCTGATGACGGGATTAACGTCGGCGATCTCGTAGAAGCTCCAGCGGAAACCGCTGATGAGGTAGAGCACCGGGTTGAAATGACTGACCGTCTGCCAGAAGGGCGGCAGCATGTCGATGGAGTAGAAGCTGCCGCCAAGGAATGTCAGAGGCGGCACCACCAGCATCGGGATGAGGTTCAACTGCTCGAAATTCGTGGCCCAGATGCCGATGATGAAGCCGAACAGGCTGAAGCTCACCGCCGTCAGCACAAAGAACAGGATCATCATGAACGGATGGGCGATGGTGATATCCACGAAGAAGGAGGCCGTTATCAGGATGATCGTGCCGATCATCAGCCCCTTGGTCGCCGCCGCCCCGACATAACCGGCAACAATTTCCGTCATCGCCACTGGCGCAGACAATATCTCGTAGACCGTGCCGGTGAATTTCGGAAAATAGATGCCGAAAGAGCCGTTGCTGATGCATTGCGTCAAAAGCGTCAGCATGATCAGGCCGGGCGTTATGAACGCGCCATAGGAAACCCCGCCAACCTCCTGAATCCTTGAACCGATCGCCGTTCCGAAAACGATGAAATAGAGAGAGGTGGAAATGACCGGCGACACGACACTCTGCAACAGGGTGCGGCGGGTGCGCGCCATTTCGAACAGGTAGATGGACTTGACAGCTTCGAAATTCATTTCTGGTCTCCTACCAGCGAGACGAAAATATCCTCAAGAGAGCTTTGACGTGTCGAAATATCCTTGAAATGGATGTTGGCACCGGAAAGCGCAGTCAGCAGATCGGCAATGCGCCCCTGCTCGCCGTTGTCCTCGATCTCGTAGGTGATGGTGTTGCGGTCATCCGAGAGCGAAAGGCCGAAGGATGAGAGACTATCCGGCAACGCCTCCACCGGCTGCGAAAGTTCAAGGAAAAGCTGCTTGCGGCCGAGCTTCTTCATCAGCGCGGTCTTTTCTTCCACCAGCAACAATTGGCCGCCATTGATAACGCCCACTCGATCGGCGATCTCTTCCGCCTCCTCGATGTAATGCGTGGTCAAAATGATTGTGACGCCCTTGGAGCGCAGCTCGGAAACGACATTCCACATGTCGCGGCGCAAGGTAACATCCACACCCGCCGTCGGCTCGTCGAGGAAGAGGACCTTCGGTTCGTGCGCAAGCGCCTTGGCGATCAGCACGCGTCGCTTCATGCCGCCGGAAAGCTCCCGCAGCATATTGTCCTTCTTGTCCCAGAGCGACAGCGATTTCAGGACGCGCTCGATCAGTTCCGGGTTCTTCTTCTGCCCATGCAGACCGCGCGAGAAGCTGACCGTGTTCCACACGGTCTCGAACTGGTCTGTCGTCAGTTCCTGTGGCACAAGGCCGATCAGGGCACGCGTCTGGCGAAAATCCTTCACCACATCATATCCGCCAACGAGAACCGAGCCTTCACCCGGATTGACAAGCCCGCAGATGATAGAGATCAGCGTCGTCTTGCCGGCTCCGTTAGGCCCGAGAAGAGCAAGGATTTCCCCCTCCCTGATATCGAGGCTGACACCTTTGAGCGCCTGAAAGCCATTTGAGTAGGATTTGGTCAGATTCCGTATCGAAACAATGGCATTCATCGCGAATCTTTCGAAAAAAACGAGTAAGATGCACGCCATATAGGCCGTACAACCCGCAATTGCCAGCCCAACGGCCTGAACACTGCATTCGGCGGAGAGGGAAAATCAGCTGTAGACGCTGTAGAAAAACTGGGCCGCGACGAAGACCAGAAACACCCCGAAGGCCCGCTCCAGCTGCTTCTTGCTGAGTGCATGCGCCAGCCGCGCGCCATAGGGCGCGACGACAAGCGTGATGGGGATCAGCAGCGCGACGGCGATCCAGTTGATGAAGCCGGTGGAAAAAGGCGGCAGACCTGCATCACCCCAGCCGGCCCAGATATAGCCGAGGAGACCCGGCAGCGAAATAAGCACTCCGACACCGGAGGATGTGGCAACCGCCTGATGGATGGTGCGTCCGTAAAGCGTCATGAAAGTATTATTCATCACCCCGCCGCCCACACCCATCAGGCCAGACAGAAGGCCGATGCCGGTGCCGACCAGAAAGCGGACCGGATTTTTCGGCAGGTCTGAACCGAGATGCCAGCTCGCCCGGTTGAAGATCATCCGGAAGGCGAGCGCAAGCGCAATGAAAGCGAAGATCAGCCGCAGGGCGACGCTCGAGGCATGCGCAGCCACCACAGATGCGAGGATGGTGCCGAGCGGCACGGCGACGATCCAACCCTTCAGGAGATCGATATCAACGGCACCTTTCTGGCGATGCGTCAGGAAGGAACGAATGGAGGTCGGCACGATGATGGCGAGCGAAGTCCCAAGCGACAGATGCATGCGCACCGCCTCCGGCACATCCAGAAGCCCGAACACATGGTAGAACACCGGCACCAGCACAGCACCGCCGCCAATGCCGAACAGCCCCGCCAGAAGTCCAGCGACCACGCCCGCGGCCGCAAGCGCCGAAGCAAAGATCAGTATCTCTGAAACAGGGGGCATGAAAGCAGGCTCCCGGGGGCCGTTGTCACAAACATGTGACGCTCATAGCGTATCAGAAAAGGGCGGCAAGCCATGTTGGCCGCAGGTCAGTACGGCGCGATGTTTTTTGCCGGATATCCGCACCGGATGGACCGTTTTATGGGATTTCTTCCCATTGCATGCCCTTGCAAAGACGCCGATATCCCCCGATTTAGGCAGTCTTCTTCAACCGGCCTTAGGGCCGGTCTTTTTTTGGGCGGCTAGCACCAAACCCAACAGGCCCAAATTGTAATGTGGCCACATCCCCCACTCCGTCATTCCGGGTAGCTCCGGGACGGACGGGAAGTTACTGGTCGACGTAACGCACCACAACTAATGCCTCACGCCTATCGTCATGCACCACCGTGTCGTCTAGCCGCCCCTAGTCGCAATGCCTGTAACCGGACTTGCGGGTGCGCAGGTCGAAATGGAAATGGTTCCAGTGGTTGGGATCGCTGCCCGGCCCGAGAACCGTTGAGAAATATTTGCAGCTATCGGACCTCACTGCCTTCAGCAGCGCCTTTTCCCGGAAGGCGAAGAAGTTCTTGCTGCGAACGTCAATCTCCTTCCCGTTGTTCAGCGTTATGGTGCCGATATCGATGGCGTTGCCGCGCGCATGTTCGGACCATGGATTGCTGGAGCGCGAATTCATCTTGCGGCAGGAATAACCGCCCATGGGCGTGATGCGCCCGACGCCTGAGAGGTAACGGAAGCGGGAGGACGGCACGAGTTCGAACTTTACCCATTTGGCGAAGGCAAGCGTGACCTGGCAATTGAGCTTCACTGCCGGGCGGATGGCAACGCCGCTGGCAAGCCCGCTGAGTTCGATCGGATAGTCGATACCGCAGGTCGGACCATCTGCAATGCGCGCAACATCGCGGAAGGCGACGCCGAGACGGCGCAGCTCGGAGCGACAGGCCACTTCCGAGGATGGCATGACGCCGGGCGGCATAGCCGAGCGGTTGCTTTGCAATCCGTCGCGGGCCATCGGATCATTGGGCATCAGCATGGCGACCTCCTCCACCGGCTGGCGGCGGGAAGAAGACCCCGGCGGCGGTGGCGGTATCAACCGCGACTGACCCGCACTTTGTTGCCGGCGAGCGGGAGAAACGGCAACCGGATTGTCGGTGCCGATGCCGTCCACCACCGGCTGGGCGGAAGCGCCTTCGGCAATATCGGCGTCCTGCTCTTCCGCAAGTCCGCGAACCGGCTCCACGCCCAGCATGGAATCCATGTTCACCCCGCCCTCGCCTTCGGCGATCTGATTTGCGGCGCCCTGCTGGTTGGGCATGGCTGGGGAGGCCATGCTTTGGCCGTTCGCGGCCATCCGCGCCTGATGCTGGCCATCCAGCGTGGAATAGCCCTGGCCGCCCTGTGGCGATTGCAGCAGGGGATCCTGCGAGGCATAAGGCTCCGGCATCGGTTGCGACACGGCTGCGGGATAATTGGTGGCCTGCCCGGTCCGCTCGGCCTGATAGACCGCACCCGGCGGCGCGCTGTAGCCTTGCTGCCGCGACGACCGGATGGCGCCGACACGTGTCGTGCCGTCAACCTCGGCCGGCGGCACAAGCCCCTCCGCCGAACACGACACCATGACCGTGGAAATCATCAACAACGTCACAAGACGACGCGGAAGGGAAACATACGCCATACGAGAACCTGTACCTTCAGCGGCCGCTACCCGCGGCAATACAGGTAAATTTTAAAGAAACGGGGTAAACGAATCCTTATTGGTTGGGAGAAATAACGAACCGGGCTGTTCCGTGAAGCGGGAAATGCGGGAGCCTCGACCGAAATCATATCAAAGGTGTGAGCAAAGCTCTGCAAACCAACGCCTCTCACGATGCAGACACACCACGGGTCCGGCACGACGGAGGAGAGCTTGTCGCACTTCCTCGAAACAGAAAGGGCGCAGCCAAAGCCGCGCCCTGTAAACTATCTCAAGCGGATAAAAATCAAGCCGCCCGCGAAACCTCGCGCCCTGCCCCATGCCCGAGTTCGAAACGGGACAGCAGCGCGCGGAGCTGCCGGCTTTCTTCGGCCAGCGTCTGGCTGGCCGCCGTCGTCTCTTCCACCATGGCGGCGTTCTGTTGGGTCATCTGGTCCATGTGGTTGACGGAGGTGTTGATCTCCTGCAGGCCGGTGGCCTGTTCCCGCGCCGCCGTGGCGATGGAATTGACATGGCCGTCGACCCGGTTGACCAGCGTCACGATCTCATCCAGCGCATCGCCCGTGGAGCGAACGAGTGCGACACCGCCGCCGACCTCTTCCGCGGAACGATTGATAAGGGTCTTGATCTCCTTGGCGGCATTGGCAGAGCGTTGCGCGAGTTCGCGAACCTCCTGCGCCACCACGGCAAAACCGCGTCCCGCTTCGCCTGCCCTTGCGGCCTCGACACCGGCATTCAGCGCCAGAAGGTTGGTCTGGAACGCGATTTCGTCGATGACGGAAATGATCTGCCCGATGCGCCGCGAAGATTCCTCAATACGGCCCATCGCATCGACGGCATTGCGCACGATCTCGCCCGAGCGGCCTGCGCTCGTTTTTGTATCCTGCACCATTTGTCGGGCCTCGTTCGCCCGTTCGGAAGCGGTGCGCACCGTCGCGGTGATTTCGTCAAGAGCCGCCGCCGTCTCCTCCAGCGCCGCTGCCTGCTGCTCTGTCCGGCGCGAAAGATTGCCGGTCGCACCGCTGATGTCAGATGCGCTATCGTTGACGACATGGCCGGTTCTGGCGATCGCCTCGATCGCCCCATGCAGCGCGCCGACGGCGCGGTTGAAATCCATGCGCAGCTTTTCATATTCGCCGCCGATATCGGCAAGCTCGACGGTCAGATCGCCATTGGCGAGTGCTTCCAGCGAACTGCCGAGCTCATTCATGGCATGAGCCTGACGTTCGGATGCGGAGCGCAACGCCATCTCGTTGCCATGCCGCGCCTCCTCCAGCGCCCGCTGCTGCTCCGCCTCGCGGGCCTGCAAGGCGCTGCGCTCGTTGACGCTGTCACGCAGCACCAGCAACGTCTTGGCAATGGCGCCGATTTCGTTGCGACGGTCGGCGAATTCAATTTCCGCCTCGCCGTCACCATCAGCGATCCGCTTCATACTCTGCCGGATGCGATCGATAGGCCGTGTCACGCTGCGCACGACGGCTGCAGCCACGCCGATCACCAGAACGCCGGACAGAACACACACTGCGATGTTGAAATAGGCATTGCTCCAGAAAACCGCCTCAAGATCGTCGACATAGACGCCAGTGCCGACAATCCATCCCCAGGGCGCGAAACCGGCGACATGGGAAAATTTCTCGACTGGGTCCGGCGCGCCGGGCTTGGGCCAATAATAATCGACAAAGCCCTGGCCGCCCGCCTTCACCGTATTGACGAATTCGACGAACAGCGCCTTGCCGTTCGGATCCTTGTTGGCAGTGAGATCGCTGCCGTTCATCTCGGGCTTGATCGGATGCATCACCATCTTGGGATGCATGTCGTTGATCCAAAAATAGCCGCTGCCGTTGCCATAGCGCATCGCCGCAATCGTGGTCTTGGCTTGTTGCTGCGCAGCCTCACGCGTCAGGGTGCCACCCTGCTCTAGCCGGTAATATTGCTCAAGAATGGCGATAGCCGTTTCGTTCATGGATGCGAGCCCCGCTTTACGCTCGCGTTCCATCTCATGAAAGGTCTCGAACAGGCTGAATGTAAGTGCCGCAGTCAATATTGCCAGAAACAATGCAACGAGCGCATAAAGGCGCATAGATATCGTGACGTTTTTCATATTCCCCCCAACGCCGCTGACGGCACTTCGACCAGCCTATGTTAGAGTTAAAAAATTTATTATAACTGAATACGCTTATTATACGTTAGTATTATTCCAGACCTCCTCCTCCCAACCCGCCAATACTCTCCACGGCCCTTAAAAGCCGGCGCAGCGACCCGAAATTCTACAGGGTGCTGCCGTTTTAAAGAGCTCGTTAACCCTGACGTCCTATCCTCTTTTGCCAAAATACAGGTACAGGGAGACGCGCAATGTCACGGCCGAATTTCCGCTTTACACACTATGACCTGAAGGAATTGCGGGCTGGGACGACCATTGAGGTGTCCCTTTCGGCCGTCAACAATGTACGGCTGATGACAGGCGCAAATTTCCAGCGTTTCACAGAATTGCTCGATTTCAAATATCTCGGCGGCGTCGCGAAAAAATCGCCGATCCGCATCAGCATTCCCGAGACCTTGCACTGGCATCTGGTGATCGATGCCGAAGGGCACAGTGGTCTGGCGGAATCCTCGGTCAAGATGCTGCCTGCGCCGTCGCAGGTCATACAACACCGGAAGGCATCCTGATTTCCCTTTGGAAACAGTTGGATGGCGCGGTGTTACGACTCACTTTGGCAAGCGCCTGATTCTTTTTGTGAAGAAAGCTTTTTAACGCGAACCGCGCTCGCGGCGCAGCTTCGCCCACCAGTCGAGACGCTTGCGGATGTCCCGCTCGAAACCCCTGTCGGGCGGATCGTAAAACGTCTTGCGACCCATTTTTTCCGGAAAATAGTCCTGTCCCGAAAAGGCATCCGGCTCGTCATGGTCGTAACGGTAACCGTCACCGTAACCCTCGCCCTTCATCAGCTTTGTGGGCGCGTTCAGAATATGTTTTGGCGGCACCAGCGAGCCGTTTTCCTTGGCCGCCCGCATCGCCGATTTGAAGGCTGTATAAACGGCATTCGATTTCGGCGCGGTGGCGAGATAGACGCAGGCCTGCGCCAGCGCCAGTTCGCCTTCCGGTGACCCCAGATAATCATAGGCGTCCTTGGCGGCATTGCAGACGGCAAGCGCCTGCGGATCGGCAAGGCCGATATCCTCCACCGCCATGCGCACCAGCCGCCTCCCGATAAAGAGCGGGTCTTCGCCGGCGTCAAACATGCGGCAGAGATAATAAAGCGCCGCATCCGGGTCCGAACCCCGCACCGATTTATGCAGCGCGGAAATCAGATTGTAGTGGCCGTCCTGTCCCTTGTCGTAAACCGGCGCGCGCCGCTGCACGATGCGCGTCAGCCCTTCGGTATCGAAAGTCTCGTCCTTGCGCGCCGCACGCCAGACCTCTTCGGCAAGCGTCAGCACGGCGCGGCCATCGCCATCGGCCATCCGGATCAGGCTGGCACGCGCCTCCTCGGTCAGCGGCAGAGGCTTGCCCTCCGCCTCTTCGGCGCGCTTCAAAAGCTCGCCCAGGCTCTCCTCGTCATGCGAACCGAACGTGAGGACACGCGCCCGCGACAAAAGAGCGGCATTCAGTTCAAAGGACGGGTTTTCGGTGGTTGCACCCACAAGAATGATGGTGCCGTCTTCCATGACCGGCAGGAAGCTGTCCTGCTGGGCACGGTTGAAACGATGGATCTCATCAACAAAAAGCAGCGTCTGCCGGCCGTTCATCCGGCGTGTGCGTGCTGCCTCGAAAACCTTCTTGAGATCGGCGACACCGGAAAAGATCGCCGAGATCTGTTCGAAAGCCAGCCCGGCCTCGCCCGAAAGCAGACGGGCGACCGTTGTCTTGCCGGTGCCGGGCGGTCCCCAGAAGATCATCGATCCGAGTGAGCCGCTATCGATCATACGGCGCAGCACGCCCTCTTCACCCGTCAGATGAGGCTGCCCGGTCACCTCCGCCAGCGTCTTCGGACGCAGGCGGTCGGCAAGAGGCCGCCGGTTGGCGACCTCGACAGGCACCTGTGGGGCAAAGAGGTCATCGCTCATCGCAGGAACTGCCGGATACGTTGACCGTCACGCAGGATTTCCACCCGCCAGAAGCCGGGATTGTCATCCAGCGCCTTTTCGACCGCAGCCGTGGAGCCGATATCCGAGCCGTTCAGCGATAGGATGACGTCCTTCGGCTGGAAACCGACCCGATAGGCCGGCGAACCGCGCTTCACATCGGTGACGACGACGCCGGTCACCTGCGAAGGCATGCGCAGTTCATCCGCAAGCTTCGGCGAAAGATTGGCGACAGTCGCGCCCGCCAAGGGATTGCGTCCCTCCAGCAGCCGTTCGTCACGCGGCGCGGTTTCCGGCGCCGTGTCGAGCGCAATGGTCACCTTCTTCTCTTTACCCTTCTCCACCAGCGTCAATTCGGCGGACTTGCCGATGCCAGCAGTCGTGAGGCGATAACCGAGTGCATCGGGATGCTCCACCTCCAAACCGTTGACCGCCGTTACGACCTGCCCCGGCTCGATGCCAGCTTTCTCCGCCGGGCCGCCCTTGACGACGCTGACGACGAGCGCACCGCGCGCGCGGTGCAGGCCAAGCGCCTCGGCGACATCGGAGGTGACAGGATCGAAGGTTGCGCCGATATAGGGCCTCTGGAAGTTCGCGTCGCCACGCTCGGCGGCGGCAACGAAAACGCGGACCAGATTGGCGGGAATGGCAAAACCGATGCCGTTCGACCCGCCGCCCTTCGAGAAGATGGCAGTATTGATGCCGATCAACTCACCCGCCATGTTCATCAGCGCGCCGCCGGAATTGCCGGGGTTGATGGAGGCGTCGGTCTGGATGAAGAAGCCGAAATCGCCCTGCGTCACCTGGTTGCGCGCCAGCCCCGAGACGATGCCGCTTGTTACCGTCTGGCCGACACCGAAGGGGTTGCCGATGGCAAGCACGAGATCGCCGACTTCAATGGCATCCGAATTGCCAAGCGAAAGCACCGGAAACTGTTCCTTCGCGTCGATCTGCAGAATGGCAAGATCGACCCGGTCGTCCTTCAGCAGCACCTTGGAGGAGAATTCACGCCCATCCGCCAGCGCCACCTTGATGTCGTCGGCGCCATCGATGACGTGATTATTGGTCACCACGAGGCCGCCGGCCGTCACGATCACACCCGATCCAAGCGAGGACTGTTTCTCCGTGCGGTTCGGCATCTGCTGGCCGAAGAACTGTTCGAAGAACGGGTCGCCGGCAAAGGGCGACGAGCGCCGCTGCACGATGCGTTCGGCATAGACATTCACCACAGCGCCCGCGGTACGCTTGACCAGCGGCGCGAAGGAAAGCTGCATTTCCATGTGGCTTGCGGGCACGGTCTTGTTGTCCTGCGCCTGCGCTCCGACCGGAACGAGAAGCAGCGCCGCAAGAAAGCCGGTGGACAGATACTTCAGCACGCTCTGCATGTGATTCCTCATCCTCATCAGTATGATGGAGTTATAACGTGAAAGCCTATAAAGCAAAGCGCGGCAAGATGATGGCCGATCTTTTTCATGCGATGACCGGCTTGTGCAGGTGGAACCAACAGCACCCCATTTCGGTTTCACCCACACGAGCCTGTCCTCAAAATGAGACGACCCATGCACATGAAACAGACAATCCTTGCCTCCGGCATCCTCCTCGCCTGCGCTTCATTGGGTTCGCCCGCCAACGCCGCCAGCTTCGATTGCACGAAGCCTGATCTGGCCTCGGATGAAAAGGCGATCTGCGACAACCGAGCCCTCAACGATCAGGACGTGAAGATGGTCACCACCTTCGACATCCTGACACAACTGATGGCGATGGGCGCACGCGACACCTTGCGCGAAGAACAGAGCCAATGGTTGAAAAAGCGCCAGGAATGCAATGCGGATGTCGCCTGCATTACAAGTGCCTATGAGGAGCGCATGAAGCGGCTCGGGGAAGCTTTTCAGAGCATAAACAGACCGCTCTGATTTTCACGCAACGCGAATGATATTCTCCATCAGCCCATGCAATTGGTCGCGATAACCGGTTCTCGCCGAAGGCGCATCCTCGCGGGACGTCATAACCACCGAAAGCCGTTTGGCGGGGACGATATAGAGCATCTGCCCGCCGTAGCCCCAGGCATAATAAACCGTCTCGCCCGCCATCTCCTTGATGAACCAGCAATAGCCGTAACCATCGCCGTTGAAGACGGAATTGGTGCGTTGCTGCCAGGATTGATCGATCCAGCTCTGCGAAATCAAACGCTCGCCGCCTGGCGTTAACCCGCCCAGCCGGTAAAGCTCGCCGAAAGCCAGCAGCGACCGCGCCGTCATCGCCATCTGGTTGCCGCCCAGATAGATGCCCTGCGGATCGCGCTCCCAGCCGCCGATTGAGAAGCCCTCCAGCGGCCGGAACCAGTCGCGCGCCAGCGACAGCGTCGAACGGCCGGATGCCTTGGTCAAAATCGCCGAAAGCAGATGCGTGGAACCGGTGGAGTAAAGCATGCCACCGCCCGGCTCTCCGGCAAAACCCGACCCCAGCGCCATTCGCACCCAGTTGCGGCTGGCGACCCAGCGGCCGTAGTTCGGGCCGGACATTCGTTCCAGACCGGATTGCATGGAAAGCAGGTTGCCGATGGTTACCCTTTCCAGACGCGCATCGGGGTTCGGCGGAAAATCGCTGCGCAGGATCGTGGCAATCGGCTGATCCGCCCCGGCCAATATCTTGCGGTCGATCGCCATGCCGACCAGCGCGGAAATCACAGATTTCGAGGCCGACTTGATGTTGGTGGAACCCATAAGGCTGGCGCCGTGATAGGCACGGCTGGCCACCTCCTCGCCGTCAATACTGACGATGACGGCTTTCAGGCTCGAAAGCCCATCCGCCTCGTTGAGCAATGGACTGAAGCGGGCGCCATTGCCGGGTGTTTGCCCGTGGGCAAGGCGGGCGAAAGGCAGGGATGCGATAAGGCCGAGTGCGGTTCGTCTTTTCATGGTGCTGAAGTTAGGCATCGCGGCGCGTTGGAAAAGGGCAAGTGACGGAACATCACTCCAATGTGACTGCTGGCATGGAGGGTGGACGGCCGGATGGTTTAGAATTTGCGGTGCAGAAACAGCGTGTTGCGCGAGCTTGGAGAATCAAGCTCTGAGGCAATTGAATCTGTTTCTTAACGACGCGCGTAATCTGGGTCAGAACAAGAAAAAGCCGCTCAGAAGAGCGGCTCAGGCTGCCTGCAATGTAGGACCCTGCCCGCCAGATTACTCCGGCAAAATCCGAACAGCACCCTTGTCGGCACTGGACGCAAAAGCCGCATAGGCCTTCAGCGCTGTCGTGACGTTGCGCTTGCGGAACTCCGCAGGCTTCCAGCCGAGCTGATCCTGCTCGGCGCGGCGGGCTGCCAGTTCCGCATCCATAACTTTGAGGTTGATCGTGCGGTTGGGAATATCGATCTCGATCAAGTCGCCTTGACGCACGAGGCCGATAGCGCCGCCCTGCGCCGCTTCCGGCGAGGCATGGCCGATGGACAGGCCGGATGTGCCGCCCGAAAAACGTCCGTCGGTGATCAGCGCGCAGGCTTTGCCGAGGCCCTTGGACTTGAGGTAGCTGGTCGGATAGAGCATTTCCTGCATTCCGGGTCCGCCCTTCGGTCCTTCGTAACGAATGACGACGACATCACCTGCCTTGACCTCGTTGGAAAGAATACCCTTCACCGCCGCGTCCTGGCTTTCGTAAACAACCGCCGGACCGCTGAATTTCAGGATGGATTCGTCGACACCCGCCGTCTTCACGATGCAGCCATCAAGAGCGATGTTGCCATAAAGCACGGCCAGACCGCCATCCTTGGAGAAAGGCTTTTCAACCGAGCGGATAACGCCGTTTTCACCGTCCGTATCCAGATCGTCCCAGCGCGACGACTGGCTGAAGGCCACCTGCGTCGGCACGCCGCCAGGGGCAGCCTTGAAGAACTGCCGCACGGTTTCGCTGTTGGTGCGGGTGATGTCCCAACGGTCGATGGCGTCGCCCAGCGTCGCCTCGTGCACCGTGTAGGTATCGCGATTGAGGAGACCGCCACGATCCAGCTCGCCGAGAATGCGCATGATGCCGCCGGCGCGGTGAACGTCTTCCATGTGCACGTCCTGCTTGGCAGGCGCGACCTTGGAAAGGCAGGGAACCTTGCGGGAAAGACGGTCGATGTCTTCCATGCCGAAATCGACACCGCCCTCATGCGCTGCCGCCAGAATATGCAGCACCGTGTTGGTGGAACCGCCCATGGCGATATCCAGCGACATGGCGTTTTCAAACGCAGCCTTGTTGGCAATGGTGCGCGGCAGAACGGTCTCGTCGTCCTGCTCGTAATAACGGCGCGCCAGATCGACGATCAGGTGACCGGCCTCGACGAACAGGCGTTTGCGGTCCGAATGGGTGGCAAGCGTCGAACCGTTGCCGGGCAATGACAGGCCGAGCGCCTCGGTCAGACAGTTCATGGAATTGGCAGTGAACATGCCGGAACAGGAACCGCAGGTCGGGCAAGCGGAACGCTCGATGATCTTGACGTCCTCATCGGAAATCTTGTCATCGGCAGCTGCGACCATGGCGTCAACCAGATCGAGCGCGACCGTCTTGCCATGCAGAACGACCTTGCCCGCTTCCATCGGACCACCGGAAACGAAGACGGCGGGGATGTTGAGGCGCATCGCCGCATTCAGCATGCCGGGGGTGATCTTGTCGCAGTTGGAGATGCAAACCATCGCGTCGGCGCAATGGGCATTGACCATGTATTCGACCGAGTCAGCGATGATTTCGCGCGACGGCAGCGAATAAAGCATGCCGTCATGGCCCATGGCGATGCCGTCATCGACAGCGATGGTGTTGAATTCCTTGGCAACGCCACCGGCCGCTTCGATTTCACGCGCAACGAGCTGGCCGAGATCCTTCAGATGCACATGGCCCGGCACAAACTGCGTGAAGGAATTGACCACCGCGATGATGGGCTTGCCGAAATCGCTGTCCTTCATGCCGGTGGCGCGCCATAGGCCGCGCGCGCCCGCCATGTTGCGGCCGTGGGTTGTCGTTCTGGAGCGATAGACTGGCATGGTGTTTTCCTCGATCTCTTGGGCAGAAGAGCGCATTCCCGCACCGCGGTCAAAATGCCCTCGCCCTATTTTGCGGTTTTTCTAGCGCAAACCGTAAGCCCTGTCACTGTCACCTTCGGGCAAAACAGTACGGTTCGGTACGGTACGCCCGGTTTGAATGTTGCAATTCGCGCGGCCTGTCATCACAAATGCGCGATTTTCGCCGCCCGGCCGCTGTTTTTGCGCAGAGTGCTGAAACATATCTGTGCAGCGGCCGTATAGCCTATCATAATCGATTTATCGCCGATGCACCCGGCTTTTGTGGAGGTTGAAATGCCCGCCTATCGTCCGCCCCTCATCCCGGCACGAGAAATCACGCCGAAGAATATCTACCTCTCGAGACGTGGCTTCCTGGGCACGGCGGCGGGGCTTGCGGCAATCGGGCTTTCCGGCCGCGAGGCTGTCGCCACTCCGCTTGCTGCCAAAGCAGGCGCCTACAAGCTGGATGAGAAGCTCACCCCGCTCGATGCCGTCACCAGCTACAATAATTTCTATGAGTTCGGAGTGGGCAAATCCGACCCGAAGGAAAATTCCGGCAAGTTCAAGCCCACCCCCTGGACGGTAAAGGTGGATGGCCTTGTCTCCAAACCGCAGGAATTCGGCATCGAAGAGCTGATGAAATATCAGCTAGAGGAGCGCACCTATCGCATGCGCTGCGTCGAGGGCTGGTCGATGGTCATTCCGTGGATCGGTTTCCCTCTCGCCGCACTTCTCGACAAGGTGGAGCCACTCGGCAGCGCGAAATACGTGTCCTTCGAAACCGTGGTGCGGCCGGAGGAAATGCCGGGCCAGAGCGGCCTGTTCCAGCCTCTGTCCTGGCCCTATGTCGAGGGTCTGCGCCTAGATGAGGCCCGCCATCCTCTGACCATTCTTGCCGTCGGACTATACGGCGAAACCCTGCCGAACCAGAATGGCGCGCCCATTCGCCTCGTCGTTCCCTGGAAATACGGCTTCAAGGGCATCAAATCCATCGTCCGTATTTCGCTTGTCGAGAAACAGCCGGAAACGACGTGGAAAAACTCCAACGCCCGCGAATACGGCTTCTATTCCAACGTCAATCCGCATGTGGACCATCCGCGCTGGAGCCAGGCGACGGAACAGCGAATCGGCGAAGGCGGCTTTTTCGGCACCCAGAACCGCCCTACCCTGATGTTCAACGGCTACGACGAGGTGGCAAGCCTCTATACCGGCCTCGATCTAAAGGCGAATTACTGATCATGGCCCTCGCCTTTTCGCTTCCCTCACTGCCGAAGCGTTACCAGTCGGCAGCCATCTGGTCGCTTTATGTCATCGGCCTCTGTCCCGGCCTCTGGTATTTTTACCTCGCCGCAACCGGCGGCCTCGGCTTCAACCCAGTCAAGGATTTCGAGCACCTGCTCGGCATCTGGGCGCTGCGTTTTCTGTGCCTCGGCTTGCTGGTGACGCCGCTGCGCGATCTCTTCAACGTCAACCTCATCGCCTATCGCCGGGCGCTGGGACTGATCGCCTTCTATTACGTGCTGGCACATTTCAGCGTCTATCTGGTTCTGGACCGCGGCCTGGTCTTCAGCTCCATCGCCGCTGATATTCTCAAGCGGCCCTATATCATGTTCGGCATGGCGGGGCTCGTCATGCTGCTGCCGCTCGCGCTCACCTCCAACCGCTGGTCGATCCGCAAGCTCGGCAGCCGCTGGAACACGCTGCACAAGCTCGTCTATCTCGTGCTCATCGTCGGCGTACTGCATTTCGTGTTGGCGCGAAAATCGATCACGCTCGAGCCGGTGTTTTATATCAGTACGATGGTGGTGTTGCTCGGGTATCGGCTGGTGCGGCCCTCGATCATGGCGGCGAAGAGGGCAAGGCGCGCAAGCCCCGTCCGAACGTAAAGGACGCCACCGCGATCCCGCCGATATAACAGACGATATTCCACACCGAGAAAACGCGGCCGAGCAGCAAAGCTCCGGCCGCCGTTGCGCGAAACGCGTCCAGCGCCGGGAAATGAACGAGCCGGATCAATTCCACGACGATGACGGCGATGACGGCGATGTAAACCTCGTAACCGTACCAGCGGGACGGAAGGATGGCCGCCAGCAGCAGATAGACCATCGCCCCCCAGAGCACGGATCCGCCATATTTTACCGCCACGAACGGCAATCCCACCTCGTAGCCGAACGCCCGCAAGCAAAGACCGCCAATGATCACAATCATGGCCGCCGCCAAAAGCCGGATGCGGGCAAAATAAGGCGGGGAAAGGCGTGACGGACCCATGCGAGTTCCTTCCGGTTTTCGTATGAAAATTTAACGGATACAAATCGAGGCGCGAACATGAGCACAGCAACAGGCCCAGCCGCAACCCGCCTCTCGGTTTTGGACAATCTTCTGTGCGATACCTATCCTTGGGGCGAACTCAAGGGCATCAGGCGCTTTGTCATCGAATTTCTCTATTTCGGCATCAAGGAAGCCCGTGCCTGCCTGTTTGCGGGATTGTTCTTCATTTCCATCTTCGTGGTGCCGCATGGTGGGGTATTTGGCATTCCGCGTTATGACGTGCTGCTGATCGTCGCGCTCGGCATCCAGTTCTTCATGATCTGGAGCAGGCTGGAAACGCTTGACGAGGCCAAGGCCATATTGCTGTTCCATATCGTGGGCTTCGCGCTTGAGGTGTTCAAGACGTCAAGCGCTATCCAGTCCTGGTCCTACCCCGACTTCGCCTATAGCAAGGTCCTCGGCGTGCCGCTCTTTTCCGGCTTCATGTACGCCGCCGTCGGCAGCTACATCATCCAGGCGTGGCGCCTGCTGGATGTGCGCATTCGCAATTATCCCACCTATTGGATGGCAACGCTGATCGGCATCGCCATCTACGCCAACTTCTTCACCCACCACTTTATCGGTGACTACCGCTGGTACATCGCCGCCTGCGCGATCGGCCTCTATTCCCGCGCAACAGTGGTCTACCGTCCCTATGATCGGGATCGAAAGATGCCGCTGCTTCTCTCCTTCGTCCTGATAGGGTTTTTCGTCTGGCTGGCGGAAAACATCTCCACATTCTTCGGTATCTGGAAATATCCCGATCAGATCGGCGCATGGTCCGTCGTCCATATCGGCAAGTGGAGTTCGTGGTCGCTGCTGGTCATCATGACGTTTACGATTGTCGCGCAACTCAAGCACATCAAGGCCCGCATCCACGTTCCGGAGTGAAGCGAGCGCTTTCCAAGCATCGTTAAAAACGACGATTGCAGGACATCGAGCCGATAGAGAGCAATAACTTAGATATCATTAAGTAAATCCTGCCAAAAAATCTATCGGGCGATATACAAGACAGGCGAAAATTACGAAGTTGGCGTATTTATTGTTCACGACGCCAGCCGCCCTAATGGCTTCTATGTTGATACAGCTTACCCTCGGAACGCCGATATTGTGAAAAAGACCATTACACCCGCACCCGTATTCCTGAAATTTACAGGCTATATGATCCAAGACTTCGAAATGTTCGAAAGCTTGGATGGCGTCTTACTTTTAGGTTTGTATCACTTAACCAAAAAGGAGCGAAACGAGCTCAATACATTCCTTGCATCCCTGTTGCGCTCTGATGTTTCAGATAGCTTGATTGGAGATCTTTGGAACACATCCAATGCTGAATTTGGTGCCGAAGGTAAGGGAATTAGATGGCTTCTCAATCGGACAGTCGAGTTGATCGAAGGTGACGACGGCACTGACGGTTACTATCTGCGTCGTTCATGACTATTCTTTTGGAAAATAAAAAAGCCGGGTGATCTCTCACCCGGCTTTTTAATTCACAACGCCTGAAGGCGTCAGACCTTACGCGGCTTCGGCAGCAGCAGCTTCCGCAGCAACGCGAGCCTTGTCGGCTGCGCCCTTGGCGTCAACGTCACGCTCGACGAATTCAACAACGGCCAGAGCCGCGTTGTCGCCCTGGCGGAAGCCAGCCTTCATGATGCGCAGGTAGCCGCCGTTGCGGGTTGCGTAACGCGAAGCGATTGCGTCGAACAGCTTGCGAACAGCGTCCTGATCCTTGATCTGCGAGATCGCCTGACGACGAGCGTGCAGGTCGCCGCGCTTGCCAAGCGTCACGAGACGCTCGACGATCGGACGGATTTCCTTCGCCTTAGGAAGGGTGGTGACGATCTGCTCATGGGTGATGAGCGAAGCAGCCATGTTGGCAAACATTGCCTTGCGGTGGCTGGCGGTTCTATTGAGCTTGCGGCCTGAATTACCGTGGCGCATTGCTATTCTCCTTCTACGCAGGTGCCTTCTCTAAGGCCTGCCGTTTCCTGGCACATGCAGATGACTTATCTGCTGTTTGACGGGGAAAGGCAGTCTTTAAGGTCTGCCTTCTTGTTTGTTAGTATTGGTCTTCGTAACGCTTTGCGAGATCTTCGATGTTCTCAGGCGGCCATGCCGGTACTTCCATACCGAGGTGCAGACCCATGGAAGCGAGAACTTCCTTGATTTCGTTCAGCGACTTGCGACCAAAGTTCGGCGTGCGAAGCATTTCGGCTTCGGTCTTCTGGATCAGGTCGCCGATATAGACGATGTTGTCGTTCTTCAGGCAGTTTGCCGAACGAACGGACAGTTCCAGCTCGTCGACCTTCTTGAGAAGCGCCGGGTTGAACGCGAGTTCGGTAACCGATTCTTCTTCTGCTTCCTTCTGCGGCTCGTCGAAGTTGACGAAGACGCCGAGCTGGTCCTGAAGAATGCGAGCGGCGAAGGCAACGGCGTCTTCGCCGGAAACCGAACCGTTGGTCTCGATCGTCATGATCAGCTTGTCATAGTCGAGAACCTGACCTTCACGGGTGTTTTCCACCTTGTAGGACACTTTCTTGACCGGAGAATACAGGCTGTCCACCGGAATGAGGCCAATCGGGGCATCTTCCGCGCGGTTGCGCTCAGCCGGTACGTAACCCTTGCCGTTGTTGACGGTGAATTCCATCCGGATTTCAGCGCCCTCGTCCAGCGTGCAGATCACGTGGTCGGGGTTCAGGATCTCGATGTCGCCAACCGTCTGGATGTCACCAGCGGTTACCGAACCCGGACCCTGCTTGCGCACGACCATGCGCTTGGAATCGTCACCATCCATCTTGATGGCGATTTCCTTGATGTTGAGCACGATATCCGTCACATCTTCCCGAACGCCGGGGATGGAGGAGAATTCGTGCAGGACACCGTCGATCTGCACGGCCGTAACAGCGGCACCACGCAGAGAAGACAACAGAACGCGACGCAGCGCGTTGCCGAGGGTAAGACCGAAACCACGCTCCAGCGGCTCGGCAACGAGCGTTGCCTTGGTGCGGCTGGACGAGGTGAACTCGACCTTGTTCGGCTTGATAAGTTCCTGCCAGTTCTTCTGAATCATCTTTAAACCTTCCGTTCGCCGCCACCATCCAATCGTGACGGACCGAGCATGAAAACACTGAGAGGAACCTAATTCCGCGGTTCATCAGTGGGTTCTTGAGCGCAAGTCCGTCGATCGAAATCGACGCGCACACGCCAGATACACGAAAATTCCGCCAGACCGAAGGAAAGGCGGAATTTCCGAACCACGGTCGCGTCAGACGCGGCGCTTCTTGCGCGGACGGCAACCGTTGTGCGGGATCGGCGTCACGTCGCGAATGGAAGTGATCATGAAACCGGCAGCCTGCAGAGCGCGAAGTGCCGATTCACGGCCGGAACCCGGACCGCAAACTTCAACTTCAAGCGACTTCATGCCGTGTTCCTGAGCCTTCTTCGCGCAATCTTCAGCAGCGATCTGGGCAGCAAACGGGGTCGACTTGCGCGAACCCTTGAAGCCCTTGGCACCAGCAGACGACCAGGCAATAGCATTGCCCTGTGCGTCGGTGATGGTGATCATCGTGTTGTTGAAGGTCGAGTTGACATGCGCGACGCCCGACGTGATATTTTTACGTTCGCGACGGCGAACGCGTGCGGCTTCCTTGGCCATTTTATACCTTTCATTGATCTCTTCACCGCCGTAACACCAGCGGCTACACCGGCGATCGACCCGTCTCCGAGCTTCACGCCAAACTCAGAAAGGCTGGCGCAGACCGCACCAGCCTCTCCTTTCCGGAGAACCGGAAAATTACTTCTTCTTACCAGCGATAGCCTTCGCCGGACCCTTACGGGTGCGGGCGTTGGTGTGCGTGCGCTGACCGCGGACCGGAAGGCCACGACGGTGACGCAGGCCGCGGTAGCAGCCGAGGTCCATCAGACGCTTGATGTTCATCGAGGTCTCGCGACGAAGATCGCCTTCGACCTGATAGTCGCGGTCGATGGCTTCGCGGATCTGAAGAACTTCAGCATCCGTAAGCTGATGAACGCGCTTGTCAGCCGGAAGACCGACCTTGTCCATGATTTCCTGCGCGAATTTCGGACCAATCCCGTGAATATACGTCAGCGCAATAACAACGCGCTTTGCAGTCGGGATGTTGACGCCAGCGATACGTGCCACGTCTTTTCTCCTTGGTTCCAGTTGCCATCCGGCAAGTGGTGATTCCATTCGAGCGGCCGACACGACCGCCAGTTCAAAATTGATGTCCGTGACAAGTCAAAACGACCGAACCCGGATTTCCCTCCCTTAAGGGAAATCCGCGCCAGTCGCTTGGGATGTCGCGAGTTGGCGCGGTGTTTAACGGAATCAGCGCTAAAAAGCAACCGGCTCCGCCAAGATTCTTTTGCGATCCAAAGGATACGCCGTATCAGGAGCCCAGGATTTGCCGGGAAAACCGCCTGCGGTTTTCACCATCCCGCTCCAACCATCAGGCCGAGGCCTTTTCCAGAACCCGTTCGATGGCCGCAGTGACGGCATCGACATCAGCCATGCCATCCAGTGTCACAAGTTCGCCCTGCTCGCTGTAATATTGCGACAGCGGCGCAGTCTTCTCGCGATACTCCGTCAACCGCTTGCGGAAGGCTTCCGGATTGTCGTCGGAACGAACCGTGCCACCGGCAGCGATGGTCTCCGCAACGCGATTTTCGATTCGGCGAATCAGCGCCTCCTCGTCCACCTTCAGTTCGATGACGGCATCGAGGGCGACATTCTTCTTGTGCATGTTCTCGGCAAGCGCCTTGGCCTGCGGAACGGTGCGCGGATAGCCATCGAGAATGAAACCCTTGGCACAGTCCGGAGCTTCGATGCGTTCGGAAACAATCTGATTGACGATATCGTCGGAAACGAGCCCGCCGGCGTCCATGACGGCCTTGGCGCGCTTGCCTATTTCCGTGCCCGCGCTAACCGCAGCGCGAAGCATGTCACCGGTGGAAAGCTGCGGGATCCCGTACTTGTCAGTCAGGCGTTTGGCCTGGGTTCCCTTGCCCGCACCCGGCGGACCTAAAAATATCAGTCTCATCGTCCCCTCTTTCCTCCACGCAACTTCGACTTCTTGATCAGTCCTTCATACTGCTGCGCGATCAGGTGTCCCTGAATTTGCGCAACCGTGTCCAGAGTTACACTGACAACGATCAAAAGCGAAGTACCACCAAGGGCTAATGGAATGCCCGTACGTGCGATAAGTGTCTCAGGAAGGATACACACGAAGACAAGATAAACAGCGCCGACAACCGTGATACGGGTCAGAACGTAATCGATGTACTCCGCGGTGCGCTCGCCCGGACGAATGCCCGGAATAAAGCCGCCATGCTTCTTGAGGTTATCGGCCGTGTCCTTCGGATTGAAGACGATAGCCGTGTAGAAAAATGCAAAGAACGCGATGAGCAGGCCGTAGAGCGCCATGAACAGCGGCTGTCCATGCTGCAACGACGCGATGATCGAGGTTGCCCAGCCCGGCAGGTTGGTGTTTCCGGCAAAACCGGCAGCCGTCGCAGGCAGAAGCAGCAGCGAGGATGCGAAGATCGCGGGAATAACGCCAGCCGTGTTGAGCTTCAGCGGCAGATGCGAGGTATCGCCCTGGAACATCCGGTTGCCGACCTGGCGTTTCGGATATTGTATCAGCAGACGGCGCTGGGCGCGCTCCACGAAAACGATCAGCGCGATGACGCCGATTGCCACGATAACGACCATGAGGATGAGCGTCGTCGACAGCGCACCGGTGCGGCCGAGTTCCAGCGTGCCGGCAAGCGCCTTGGGCAGACCTGCGGCAATACCGGCAAAGATGATGAGCGAAATACCGTTGCCGATGCCGCGCGAGGTAATCTGTTCGCCAAGCCACATCAGGAACATCGTGCCGCCGAGCAGCGTGATGACGGTGGAAATACGGAAGAACAGGCCAGGATCGACCACGAGGCCGTTGCCACTCTCAAGGCCGACAGCGATGCCGTAGGCCTGCAGGGTGCCAAGCAGTACCGTGCCGTAGCGCGTGTACTGGTTGATGATCTTGCGTCCGGCTTCGCCTTCCTTCTTCAACGCTTCGAGCGAAGGCACGACCGAGGTCATGAGCTGCACGATGATCGAAGCGGAGATGTAAGGCATGATGCCGAGGGCGAAGATCGCCATACGCTCGACTGCGCCACCCGCAAACATGTTGAAAAGACCGAGAATACCGTTGGCCTGGCCACGGAAGGCCTGCGCATAGGCTTCTGGGTTCAGACCCGGAAGCGGAATGTGGGTACCAAGACGGTAGACGAGAAGTGCGGCAAGAGTAAACCAGAGACGCTTTTTCAGATCCTCCGCCTTAGCGAAGGTCGAAAAATTCAGGTTCGAAGCCAGTTGTTCCGCTGCTGAAGCCATAAATTTCTCCGAATGACCCTTGCCGGCCAGCGAAACCGGCCAATGCGGAAAGGTCTAAAAATACCGGTTCAAAAACGGGCTTCGGACGAACACGGCGTTGCGCCGCCATCATGCCTCACCCTGTTTTTTTATGTCCTATCCCCTCCCTCAAGGAAGTTCAAGAACTGTGAGGCTCTCCCTGCGGCACTTTATGCCGCATGTGGCGCGCATAACAGCTGCACCGCGAAGAGTTTGCCATGATGCCACAATAAATCGATTTAAATCGAGAGCACCATAAGCCAGGGAGCGCAAACGCCCGGAGCGACTATGCCCCGGGCGTCTGAAGTCTATATATTACTCGGAAGCTTCAGCTGCAACTGCGAGAAGCTTGATAGAGCTGCCGGCCTTCTCAATCTTTTCGAGTGCAGGCTTGGAAGCGCCGGCAACTTCAAAAGCAACCTTGCTCGTCAGTTCGCCGTCAGCGAGAATGCGAACGCCGTCCTTGGTGCGACGGATAACGCCAGCAGCCTTGAGAGCAGCAGCATCGATCGTTGCGGAAGCGTCGAGCTTCTTGGCGTCGATGGCGGTCTGAATGCGGCCGAGCGATACAACAGCAAATTCGGAAGCGAAAATGTTGTTGAAACCGCGCTTCGGAAGACGACGGTAGATTGGCATCTGACCGCCTTCAAAACCGTTGATGGCGACGCCCGAACGAGCCTTCTGACCCTTCACACCGCGACCACCGGTCTTGCCCTTGCCGGAACCGATACCGCGACCTACGCGGATACGGTCCTTGGTGGAGCCTTCGTTGTCTCTGATTTCATTGAGTTTCATGATAGGTTACTCCGTCTCACTTCTCGTCAACGACGCGAACGAGATGCTGGACCGCACGGATCATGCCGCGAACCGCAGGAGTATCTTCCAGGGTGCGCTGACGGTGCATCTTGTTGAGACCCAGACCGACCAGCGTCTGACGCTGGATTGCCGGGCGGCGGATAGGGCTGCCGATCTGTTCGACCGTAACAGTCTTTTTGGCTTCAGTAGTCTTCTTGGCCATGATCCAGCTCCTTATTCTTCAGAAGCGTTGCCGGAAGCGGCACGACGAGACTGAAGGGTCGCATACTTGAGACCACGCTGTGCAGCGATGTCCTTAGGATGAACCTGATGCTTCAGAGCGTCGAACGTTGCGCGAACCATGTTGTACGGGTTCGAAGAACCGGTCGACTTGGCAACAACGTCATGAACGCCCAGCGTTTCGAAAACAGCGCGCATCGGACCACCGGCGATGATACCGGTACCGGCCTTGGCCGAACGCAGCAGAACCTTGCCTGCGCCGTGACGGCCATTGACGTCGTGATGCAGCGTGCGGCCATCGCGCAGCGGAACGAAGATCAGATCGCGCTTTGCGCTCTCGGTTGCCTTACGGATGGCTTCCGGAACTTCGCGAGCCTTGCCGTGACCGAAGCCAACGCGGCCCTTCTGGTCGCCGACGACGACGAGAGCGGCGAAGCCAAAGCGACGGCCACCCTTAACAACCTTTGCAACGCGGTTGATCGCGACCAGCTTGTCGACGAATTCGCTATCGCGTTCTTCACGGTTCTGGCGGTCGTCGCGAGAACCTCTTTTTTCCTGTGCCATTGTCCTTGTCCTTTTTCTTTTACGGGTGGAACGGCAAACGAAAAGACCACCGGCCTCGATGAAGAGACCCGCATGGCCCGGTGAAATTCCGCCCGGATCGTTGTCAGGGCGGAAACTGCAGCGCCGCGTGTCGAAACCGACACGCAAAGGACGCTGCAGGATCTTGAGTGGTGCATGACCCTTTCTCTCGATTGCGAACAATCGAAAGGGTCAAGCACTCAGAAGTTCAGACCGCCTTCGCGGGCAGCTTCTGCCACAGCCTTGATACGGCCGTGATAGATGAATGCGCCACGGTCGAATACGACATCCTTGACGCCAGCCTTGACGCCACGCTCTGCCACCAGCTTGCCTACGACAGCTGCTGCTGCAACGTCGGCGCCGGTCTTGAGCGAGCCGCGCAGATCGGCTTCGAGCGTGGAGGCAGACGCAAGCGTCTTGCCAGCAACGTCATCGATGATCTGAGCGTAGATGTTCTTCGACGAGCGATGAACCGACAGGCGCGGGCGGCCATTGGCAACCGCCTTGATCTGGCGGCGCACACGGCTCGCGCGACGTGCAAGTGCTTCTTTCCTGCTAGCCATTTCGCGTGATCCTTACTTCTTCTTGCCTTCTTTGCGGACGATACGCTCTTCAGCGTACTTCACGCCCTTACCCTTGTAGGGCTCGGGACCACGGTATTCACGGATTTCCGCGGCAACCTGGCCAACCTGCTGCTTGTTGATGCCGGAAACGATGATTTCCGTCGGCTTCGGAACGGCAATGGTGATGCCGACCGGAGGCTCGTAAACTACATCGTGGCTGAAACCGAGAGCCAGCTGCAGGTTCTTGCCCTGCAGGGCGGCACGGTAACCGACGCCGTTGATTTCGAGCTTGCGTTCGTAGCCGTCCTTAACACCCTTGAAGATGTTCTCGATCATCGTGCGGGACATGCCCCACTTCGAACGAGCTTCCTTGGTGTTGTTGGCCGGCGTTACGGAAACGCCATTATCTTCGAGTTTCAGCTGGATGTCGTCATTAGCGACGAAAAACAGTTCACCCTTCGGGCCCTTAGCAGTGACCTTCTGGCCGTCGACATTGGCCGTAACACCTGCTGGAACCTGAACGGGCTTTTTACCGATACGAGACATTGTTCAATCCTGTCTGTTCGTTATGGAGATCCGTGCTCGGGTCTTAGAAGACCGAGCAAAGAACCTCGCCACCAACGTTCTGTTCGCGAGCTTGGTGATCGGCCATCACGCCCTTCGGGGTCGAAAGGATGGTGATGCCGAGGCCGTTCGCGACCTGCGGAATGGACTTAACCGAGACATAAACTCGGCGGCCCGGCTTGGAAACGCGGCCGATCTCACGGATCACGGACGCGCCTTCGTAGTACTTCAGTTCGATCGTGAATTCGGCCTTGCCGTTTTCGAAATCGACCTTGGAATAACCGCGAATGTAGCCTTCAGCCTGCAGCACGTCGAGAACGCGTGCGCGTAGGCTGGAAGCAGGCGTGCTTACCGAAGACTTACGGCGAGCAGCACCATTGCGGATGCGGGTGAGCATATCACCCAAAGGATCAGTCATGGTCATGTGCCCGTCTCCTTACCAGCTCGACTTGACAATGCCCGGCACCTTGCCGGAATTGCCCAGCTCACGAAGCGCGATACGCGACATCTTGAGTTTGCGATAGAACGCGCGCGGACGGCCCGTTACTTCGCAGCGGTTGCGGATACGCGTCTTCGAGCCGTCACGCGGCAGCGAAGCGAGCTTCAGAGTGGCCTTGAACCGGTCTTCGATCGGAAGGGACTGGTTCATCACGATCGCCTTCAGTGCAGCCCGCTTGGTGGCCTGCTGGGCGACCGACTTGCGGCGGCGCTTGTTCTTTTCAACTGCGCTTGTTTTCGCCATATCGGAGTTCCTTTTCTACGCTCGTCGTTACGGTTAGTGACGGAACGGGAAGTTGAACTCTGTAAGCAGAGCCCGTGCTTCGTCGTCCGACGTCGCCGTCGTGCAAACGATGATGTCCATGCCCCACATCTGATCAACCTTATCGTAGTTGATCTCAGGGAACACAATGTGTTCCTTGATGCCCATGGCGAAGTTGCCACGGCCGTCAAAGCTCTTCGGGTTCAGACCCCGGAAGTCGCGAACGCGCGGCAGCGCGATGTTGACCAGGCGATCAAGGAATTCATACATGCGGGCGCCACGAAGGGTAACCTTCGCACCGATCGGCATGCCTTCGCGAACCTTGAAACCAGCGATCGAGTTGCGAGCGCGGGTAACAACCGGCTTCTGGCCGGCAATCGCAGCCAGGTCACCGGCAGCAATGGTTGGCTTCTTGGAGTCGGCAGTTGCCTCGCCAACACCCATGTTGATCACGATCTTTTCAAGCTTCGGGATCATCATCACGTTGGCGTAGGAGAACTTCTCCTGCATGGCGCCACGGATACGGGAAACGTACTCCGTCTTGAGACGCGGCTCGTACTTATCAGCCATCGATCACTTCTCCCGAACGCTTGGCCACGCGGACCTTCTTGCCGTCTACAACAGTAAAGCCAACGCGGGTCGGCTTGCCATCCTTATCGACGATGGCAATGTTGGAGATGTGCAAGGACGCTTCCTTGTTGATGATGCCAGCTTCCTGAGCCTGGGTCTGGCGCTGGTGACGCTTCACCATGTTAACGCCACGCACAACGGCCCGATCTTCCTTCGGCAAAACCTGGATTACTTCGCCGGTACGGCCCTTGTCCTTACCGGTCAATACGACAACGTTGTCGCCTTTACGAATTTTCTGCATCGCATACGCTCCTTACAGTACTTCCGGAGCCAGCGAGATGATCTTCATGTGGTTCTTGGCGCGAAGTTCGCGCGGAACCGGTCCGAAGATACGGGTGCCGATGGGCTCTTTCTTGTTGTCGATAAGAACGGCTGCGTTGTTATCGAAACGGATGACGCTGCCGTCAGCGCGACGGATGTCCTTGGCGGTGCGAACGACAACCGCCTTCATCACATCGCCCTTCTTGACGCGGCCGCGCGGAATAGCTTCCTTGATGGAAACGACAATAATGTCGCCAACAGAAGCATATTTGCGCTTCGAGCCGCCCAGCACCTTGATGCACATGACACGACGTGCGCCGGAATTATCCGCCACGTCGAGGTTTGTTTGCATCTGAATCATGTCAGGTCGCCTTCTTGTTGTTACCGGAACGGTTGGGCAAACTCTCCCGAGTGAGCCCCCTGCCCCAGCTTATGAATGTCTCTTTTTTTGCGCGGAAATGTCGTGACAGGGTGGTTTCCCGAAGGACCTTCCGTGCGCATCAAAGCAAAAGACGCTCGATTCACGAGCGTCCTTGCGGTGCTTCATACAGTATTTCGCGCCAAGTACAAGAGACCTGGCGCGATTCTGATGAAATTAAGCCTGGGCGGAAACGACCGTCCAGCGCTTGTCCTTGGAGATCGGTGCGCATTCCTCGATGGAAACGACATCGCCGACCTTATACTGATTGTTTTCGTCGTGTGCCTTGTACTTCTTCGAACGGCGAACGGTCTTCTGGAGCAGCGGGTGAGCGAATCGGCGCTCAACCCGGACTACAACAGTCTTCTCGTTCTTGTCGGACACTACGACGCCCTGCAGAATGCGTTTCGGCATATTATTTTTCCTTAGGCCTTGGCTTCTGCCGCCTTCTGGCGGGCAATGGTTTTAACGCGGGCGATGTCCTTGCGGACTTCGTTGATGCGCGAGGACTTCTCCAGCTGGCCAGTCGCCTTCTGGAAGCGCAGGTTGAACTGCTCCTTCTTCAGATCGGCGAGCTTGTCCTTGAGCTGGTCGGCGCTGAGGCCGCGAACTTCATCGGCTTTCATGTGCCTTGCTCCTTACTCTGCGATGCGCTGTACGAAGCGCGTCTTGACCGAGAGCTTGGCAGCGCCGAGACGAAGCGCCTCGCGGGCGATCTCCTCGGACACACCGTCGATCTCGAACATCATACGACCGGGCTTGACCTTGCATGCCCAGTATTCGACCGAACCCTTGCCCTTACCCATACGAACTTCGGTCGGCTTTGCCGTTACCGGAACGTCTGGGAATACGCGGATCCACACACGACCTGCGCGCTTCATGTAACGCGTGATCGCGCGGCGGGCCGCTTCGATCTCGCGTGCGTTCACGCGGTTCGGTTCCTGCGACTTCAAGCCGAATTCACCGAATGCCAGGTCAAAGCCGCCCTTGGCGACGCCCTTGATGCGTCCCTTGAACTGCTTGCGGTACTTAGTACGCTTTGGCTGCAACATTTTCTTACTTCTCCGAGCTTATCTTTCGCCAGCGTCAATCAAGCGTTTTCGCGACGACGATCGGGACGATCGCCACGCTCACGGCTTGCAGGGCCCTGAGCATCGCCTTCGAGACCACGACGCTCAGAAGCCATCGGATCGTGCTCAAGGATTTCGCCCTTGAAGATCCAGACCTTGATGCCGCAGATGCCGAACGCGGTTTCCGCTTCAGCTGTGCCGTAGTCGATGTCCGCACGCAGCGTGTGCAGCGGAACGCGTCCTTCGCGGTACCATTCGGTACGAGCGATTTCGGCGCCACCGAGACGGCCACCGCAGGTGATCTTGATGCCTTCGGCGCCAAGACGCATTGCGGACTGAACCGAACGCTTCATCGCACGGCGGAAAGCCACGCGGCGCTCGAGCTGCTGGGCGATCGACTGAGCGACGAGAGTCGCGTCGATTTCCGGCTTGCGCACTTCAACGATGTTGAGGTGCGTTTCGGAGTTGGTCATCTCGGAAAGCTTCTTGCGAAGCTTCTCGATGTCCGCGCCCTTCTTGCCGATGATGAGACCCGGACGAGCCGAATGGATCGTAACGCGGCACTTCTTGTGCGGACGCTCGATGACCACCTTGGCGATACCGGCCTGCTTGAGTTCCTTGATCAGGTAAGCCCGGATCTTCAGGTCTTCATGCAGCAGCTTGCCGTATTCAGCGGTGTCAGCGTACCAGCGGCTATCCCAGGTACGGTTGATGCCGAGGCGGAAGCCGATCGGATTGATTTTCTGACCCATTATGCGGCCTCCCCTTTTTCCTCAACTTCACGAACAACGATCGTGAGGTGAGAGAACGGCTTTTCAATGCGGGATGCACGACCACGGCCACGAGCGTGGAAACGCTTCATGGTGATGGACTTGCCAACATAGGCCTCGGCGACGACGAGAGCGTCGACGTCGAGGTCATGGTTGTTTTCCGCATTGGCAATCGCAGATTCGAGCGTCTTCTTGACGGTCCCTGCGATGCGCTTGCGGGAGAATTCGAGCTCGGCGAGAGCGCGATCAACCTTCTTGCCACGGATAAGAGCGGCAACCAGGTTCAGTTTCTGGGGGCTGACGCGGAGCGTACGGGCAATGGCCTGAGCCTCATTGTCCTTCAGCCGGCGTTCGGTCTTAGCCTTCGCCATGATTACTTCCTCTTTGCCTTCTTGTCCGCGCCGTGACCGTAATAGGTACGGGTCGGAGAGAATTCACCGAACTTGTGTCCGACCATGTCTTCATTGACAGAGACGGGCACATGCTTGCTGCCGTTGTAGACGCCAAACGTCAATCCGACGAACTGCGGCAGGATCGTGGAGCGACGGCTCCAGATCTTGATTACTTCATTGCGTCCGCTTTCGCGCACCTTCTCAGCCTTAGTGAGAAGATAGCCGTCAACAAACGGACCTTTCCAAACTGAACGAGCCACTTGAGACTTCTCCTCTTACTTCTTGCGCTGATGGCGCGAACGCATGATGAACTTGTCGGTCGACTTGTTCGAACGGGTGCGCTTGCCCTTCGTGGGTTTACCCCACGGAGTAACCGGGTGACGACCACCCGACGTGCGACCTTCACCACCACCGTGCGGGTGGTCGACCGGGTTCATGACGACGCCGCGAACGTGCGGACGCTTGCCACGCCAACGCGAACGACCGGCCTTGCCGTCGTTGGTGTTGCCGTGATCGGAGTTCGAAACTGCGCCGATCGATGCGAGGCAGGAGCCGTGCACCAGACGCTGTTCGCCCGAGTTGAGACGCAGGATAGCCATACCGGCATCGCGGCCGACGAGCTGGACGTACGTACCGGCGGAGCGGGCAATCTGACCGCCTTTACCTGGCTTCATCTCGACGTTGTGGATGATCGAACCGACCGGAATGTACTGAAGCGGCATGGTGTTGCCGGGCTTCACGTCCACTGCCTTGTCGGAGGCGATCACCTTGTCACCGGCAGCGAGACGCTGTGGCGCGAGAATGTAAGCCTGTTCGCCGTCGGTATACGTAACCAGCGCGATGAACGCGGTGCGGTTGGGGTCGTATTCCAAACGTTCAACGGTGCCTTCAACGTCGAACTTGCGACGCTTGAAGTCCACCAGACGGTAGGTCCGCTTGTGACCACCACCCTGGAACCGGACGGTGATCCGGCCCTGGTTGTTGCGGCCACCCTTGGAGCTGAGGCCCTGGGTGAGAGCCTTTACCGGCTTGCCCTTGTAGAGCGAAGCGCGGTCCACGATAACCAGCTGACGCTGGCTTGGCGTGGTCGGATTGAAACTTTTCAATGCCATATTCTTGTTCCCTTTTGGGTCTTTGCCCGCTTGGGCCTAACCTTTAGAGTCCGGTGGACACGTCGATGGATTGACCTTCGGCGAGCGTAACGACGGCTTTCTTGACGTCTTTCAGCTTACCGGCGAACCCACGGAAACGACGGGTCTTACCCTTGCGGATAAGCGTGTTCACAGCCGTGACTTTGACGCCGAAGAGAGCTTCCACGGCAGCCTTGATTTCAGGCTTGGAAGCGCTTTTGGCGACGTTGAATACGACCTGGTTCTGTTCGGATACCAGCGTCGACTTTTCCGTGATCGAAGGAGATACGATCACATCGTAGTGGCGAAGATCCGTCATTTGAACCGCTCCTCCAGAGCCTCTACAGCAGCCTTGGAAAGCACGAGCTTACCACGACGCAGGATGTCGTAAACATTGATGCCCTGAACCGGCAGAACGTCCACATTCGGGATGTTCTGAGCTGCGAGCTTGAAGTTGCCATCAAGTTCTGCGCCACCGATAACGAGAGCGTTGGTCAGGCCAAGCGAAGCGAAGCTGCCCAGCAGAGCCTTGGTCTTTGCTTCGGACGCGACGAGCTGATCGACGATGATCAAATCTTCAGCCTTCAGCTTTGCAGACAGGGCGTGACGCAGAGCAAGCGCGCGAACCTTCTTGGGAAGGTCGTGTGCGTGGCTGCGAACGACCGGGCCGTGGGCCTTGCCGCCGCCGCGGAACTGCGGTGCGCGAGCCGAATGGTGACGAGCGCGGCCCGTACCCTTCTGCTTGTACATCTTCGCACCAGTACGGGAAACTTCCGCACGGGTCTTGGTCTTGTGCGTTCCCTGCTGCTTCTTTGCAAGCTGCCAGCGAACCATACGGGCCAGGATATCCTGACGGGGATCGAGGCCGAAAATCTCGTCCGACAGAGAAACCTTGCCGGCGTCTTTTCCCTCGAGGGTCTTGACGTTCAATTCCATGATAAGGCTCCCTTACTTCGCGGCCGACTTGACGGCGTCGCGGACGATGATCCAGGCGCCCTTGGAACCGGGAACTGCACCCTTAACGAGGATCAGGCCACGGTCTTCATCGGTCGAAACGACTTCGAGGTTCTGGGTCGTAACGCGCGTCTGGCCCATATGACCAGCCATTCGCTTGCCCTTCCACACGCGGCCCGGATCCTGGTTGTTACCAGTCGAACCGTGCGCACGGTGCGATACGGAGTTACCGTGCGAAGCGCGACCACCACCGAAGTTGTGACGCTTCATAGCACCGGCAAAACCCTTACCGATCGTGGTTCCCGTTACGTCGACCAGCTGGCCGGCCTGAAAATGAGTTGCGGTCAGTGTTGCACCGATATCGATCAGGTTCTCGGGGGAAACCCGGAACTCGACGAGCTTTGCTTTCGGTTCGACATTGGCAGCGGCAAAATGACCGCGAAGCGCCTTCGTCGTGTTTTTGACCTTGGACTGGCCGGCACCGAGCTGAACTGCGGTGTAGCCATTCTTGTCTTCCGTGCGCTGGGAAACGACTTGTACGTTATCCATCCGCAATACTGTTACTGGAATATGTTCACCAGCGTCGTTGTAGACGCGGGTCATACCCACTTTCTGTGCAATCACACCTGAACGCATTGGTTCATCCTCTTGCGAGCCTTGAAGGGAAAACCCTTTTTGGCCTTTGTTAAGGAGTGCCCTTCGACATCTCACGATGTTTCCGGTCTCCGGATTGGAAGCCGTTGGATTTCTCCACGTACCTTCCTTGTTATATGGCCCTCACTTGGATGAGGTCAGGCCAGTCTTAGAGCTTGATTTCAACGTCAACGCCGGCAGCCAGGTCGAGCTTCATCAGAGCATCGACGGTCTGCGGGGTGGGGTCAACGATATCGAGAAGACGCTTGTGCGTCCGCATTTCGAACTGTTCACGGCTCTTCTTATCAACGTGAGGAGAGCGGTTGACGGTAAACTTTTCGATGCGGGTGGGGAGCGGAACCGGGCCGCGAACGCTGGCGCCGGTGCGCTTTGCGGTCGACACGATTTCACGGGTAGAGGCATCGAGGATCCGGTGATCGAACGCCTTGAGGCGGATACGGATATTCTGGCCGTTCATTCGTCTTGTCCTTGTTCTTTGTTATTCGTTTCCGCACGCGGAAACACATGAACTTCTATTGATCGTGGCGCCGCAGATTTTCAAAAATCGAGAGGGATGCGCGTCGCACCCCAATCATTTCAGTAGTCTGTATTGCTAAAACACCGCGCTCCGCAATTGCTTGCGAATCCAGCGGGTGAGTGTGAATGCGCGTTTACGCGCTTTCACCGAATTTTTCAAGCACTAAAAATGCAACGCCGCCAGGCTTTTTTACTAAAAGCCCGGCGGCGGTGTGGGTAACACCGCCGCCGGTCTGAATTTCAACGTCGTGAAATTACTCGACGATAGAAGCGACGATGCCGGCGCCGACGGTACGGCCGCCTTCGCGGATAGCGAAGCGCAGCTTTTCTTCCATCGCGATCGGAACGATCAGCTCGACTTCAACAGTGACGTTGTCGCCAGGCATAACCATTTCCGTGCCTTCTGGAAGCGAAACGATACCGGTAACGTCAGTCGTACGGAAGTAGAACTGCGGACGGTAGTTCGTGAAGAACGGCGTATGACGGCCGCCTTCTTCCTTCGTCAGGATGTAGGCTTCTGCCATGAACTTCTTGTGCGGCTTGACCGAACCCGGCTTGCACAGGATCTGACCACGCTCAACGCCGTCACGGGTAACGCCGCGAACGAGAGCACCGATGTTGTCGCCAGCCTGGCCCTGGTCGAGCAGCTTGCGGAACATTTCAACGCCGGTAACCGTCGTCTTCGACGTCGGACGAATGCCGACGATTTCGACTTCTTCACCAACCTTGACGATACCGCGCTCAACGCGACCCGTCACAACCGTACCACGGCCAGAGATCGAGAACACGTCTTCGATCGGCATCAGGAACGGCTGGTCGATCGGACGCTCAGGCGTCGGGATGTAGGCGTCAACAGCAGCCATCAGCTCGCGGATTGCGTCTTCACCGATCTTCTTGTCGGAATCTTCAAGAGCAGCAAGTGCCGAACCCTTGACGATCGGGATATCGTCGCCCGGGAAGTCGTAGGACGACAGAAGTTCGCGAACTTCCAGTTCGACGAGCTCGAGAAGCTCGGCGTCGTCAACCTGGTCAACCTTGTTGAGGAACACGACGATCGCCGGAACGCCAACCTGGCGAGCAAGCAGGATGTGCTCGCGCGTCTGCGGCATCGGGCCGTCAGCTGCAGAGCAAACCAGGATCGCGCCGTCCATCTGGGCAGCACCGGTGATCATGTTCTTCACGTAGTCGGCGTGGCCGGGGCAGTCGACGTGTGCGTAGTGACGGTTCGGCGTTTCGTATTCGACGTGCGCCGTCGAGATCGTGATGCCGCGAGCCTTTTCTTCAGGAGCAGCGTCGATCTGGTCGTACGCCTTGAACTCGCCGAAATACTTCGTGATCGCAGCAGTCAACGACGTCTTGCCGTGGTCGACGTGACCGATCGTGCCAATGTTGACGTGCGGCTTATTGCGCTCAAACTTGCTCTTTGCCATTAGTGGCTCTCCATTCTTGTCCCTTGAGGGGAATAATCTTCAAATCTCTGATGGGGCGTACCCCGATCACTTCTGACCGGAGTACTTTGCCTGGATTTCCTGCGCCACGTTCGACGGAACCGGCGAATAGTGATCGAACGTCATCGAGTACTGCGCGCGGCCCTGCGACATGGAGCGCAGGTTGTCGACGTACTTGAACATGTTCGCGAGCGGAACGTGTGCGCTGATCACGATGGTGATGCCACGCGATTCCTGACCCTGGATCTGACCGCGACGCGAGTTCAGATCGCCGATCACGTCACCGACGTAATCTTCAGGGGTGACGACTTCGACCTTCATCATCGGCTCGAGAAGCTGTGCACCAGCCTTCTTTGCTGCTTCACGGAAGCAGGCACGCGATGCGATTTCGAACGCCAGAACCGAGGAGTCGACATCGTGGTATGCGCCGTCGATCAGGGTCGCCTTGACGCCTAGCATCGGGAAGCCAGCAAGCGGACCGGAAGACAGAACGCTTTCGATACCCTTCTGAACGCCCGGGATGTATTCCTTCGGAACAGCACCGCCGACGATCTTGGATTCGAACTTGAATTCTTCGCCTTCAGGGTTCGGTTCGAAGATGATCTTCACGCGAGCAAACTGACCGGTACCACCGGACTGCTTCTTGTGCGTGTAGTCTTCTTCGTGCTGACGCGTGATGGTTTCGCGGTAGGCAACCTGCGGAGCACCGACGGTTGCTTCAACCTTGAACTCGCGACGCATACGGTCAACGAGGATGTCGAGGTGAAGTTCGCCCATGCCTGCAATGATCGTCTGACCGGATTCTTCATCCGTCTTGACGCGGAACGAAGGATCTTCAGCAGCCAGGCGGTTGAGCGCGAGGCCCATCTTTTCCTGGTCGCCCTTGGTCTTCGGCTCGATGGCGATCTGGATGACCGGCTCGGGGAATTCCATGCGCTCGAGGATAACCGGCTTCAGCGGATCGCAGAGCGTATCGCCAGTGGTGGTTTCCTTGAGGCCAGCCAGAGCAACGATGTCGCCGGCAAAGGCTTCTTCGATGTCTTCACGGCTGTTGGAATGCATCTGCAGCATACGGCCGACGCGCTCACGCTTGTCCTTGACCGTGTTGATGACCGACGTGCCCTTTTCGAGCTTGCCGGAGTAGATGCGGGCGAAGGTCAGAGAACCGACGAAGGGGTCGTTCATGATCTTGAACGCGAGCATGGAAAGCGGCTCGCTGTCATCGGCATGACGCTCGATTTCGGCTTCCGTCTTGAAGTCGATGCCCTTGATCGCAGGAATGTCCAGCGGCGAAGGCAGGTAGTCGACGACGGCGTCGAGAAGCGGCTGAACGCCCTTGTTTTTGAACGCGGTACCGCAGAACATCGGGTGGAACTTCACGTCGATGGTGCCGCGGCGAACGAGCGAACGGATCTTCTCGTTGTCGGGCATGATGCCGTTCAGGTAGTCTTCCATCGCTTCTTCGTCGATCTCGACAACGGTCTCGATCAGCTTTTCGCGATATTCTTCAGCCTTGGCCTTCATGTCTTCAGGAATTTCGACGACGTCCCACTGAGCGCCGAGCGATTCGTCGCGCCAGATGAGTGCGTTCATCTCGATCAGGTCGATAACGCCCTTGAACTCGGTCTCAGCGCCGATCGGAAGCTGCATGACAACGGCGGTAGCGCCGAGACGGGTCTTGATCATTTCTACCGAGCGGTAGAAGTCAGCACCGGTCTTGTCCATCTTGTTGCAGAAGATCATACGCGGAACGTTGTACTTCTCAGCCTGACGCCAGACGGTTTCCGTCTGCGGCTCTACACCGGCGTTGGCGTCGAGAAGAGCGATGGCACCGTCGAGAACGCGCAGCGAACGCTCGACTTCAATGGTGAAGTCAACGTGGCCGGGGGTGTCGATGATGTTGAAACGGCGCATCTTGCCGTCGCGACCCTTCCAGAAGGTCGTGGTCGCAGCGGACGTGATGGTGATACCACGTTCCTGCTCCTGTTCCATCCAGTCCATCGTGGCAGCGCCATCATGAACTTCGCCGATCTTGTGCGACTTACCGGTGTAATAAAGAATACGCTCGGTGGTCGTCGTCTTACCGGCGTCGATATGCGCCATGATACCGAAATTGCGGTAGTCTTCGATTTTATATTCGCGAGCCATAATGGACTGCCTTTCGATATGCGACCGTTTAAGATTACCAGCGGTAATGCGAGAATGCGCGGTTTGCGTCGGCCATCTTGTGCGTGTCTTCACGCTTCTTGACGGCGGAACCGCGGTTGTTCGCAGCGTCCATGAGTTCGCCGGAGAGGCGATCGACCATGGTCGTTTCGTTACGCTTGCGAGCAGCAGTGATCAGCCAGCGGATGGCGAGAGCCTGACGGCGCTCCGGACGAACGTCGACCGGGACCTGATACGTAGCACCGCCAACGCGACGCGAACGCACTTCAACGTGCGGAGCAACGTTGTCGAGGGCGGAGTGGAACACGCCGAGCGGCTCCTGCTTCGTCTTGCCCTGAACGACGTCGAACGCGCCGTAAACGATGCTTTCCGCGACGGACTTCTTGCCGTGAAGCATGATGGCATTCATGAACTTGGTGACGACCAGATCGCCGAACTTCGGGTCCGGGTTGATCTCACGCTTTTCTGCACTATGGCGACGGGACATATTCTTTGTCTCTCAATGTTATTGACGCTAAACCACGCGGAGAACCTCGCGCAGCGCCTGATTGTTGTTGCCGAAAATTACTTCGGACGCTTCGCACCGTACTTCGAACGGCGCTGCTTGCGGTTCTTGACGCCCTGGGTATCGAGAACACCGCGGATGATGTGGTAACGCACACCCGGCAAGTCCTTTACGCGGCCGCCGCGGATCATGACCACGGAGTGTTCCTGAAGGTTGTGACCTTCGCCGGGAATGTAGCCAATGACTTCGAAGCCGTTGGTGAGACGGATCTTGGCAACCTTACGCAGAGCCGAGTTCGGCTTCTTCGGGGTCGTCGTGTAAACGCGGGTGCAAACACCACGCTTCTGCGGGTTTTCCTGAAGTGCAGGAACCTTGTTGCGCTTTACCTGTGCCTGGCGGGGCTTACGGATCAGCTGGTTTACGGTAGGCATATAACCATCCCTTGCAAAAACTACTTTAGCCACCCTCACGGGTGGCGGCTATGCCGTTTCCGGCGACGAAGCACGCATATATCCTCATGCGCAAAACGTGGCCCGATCCGTTTTCACGGATGGACCACCAAGAGCAGAGGACGCCGGATGAGGCGTCTTGCGTGCAACATTCGTGTCTTCTACGTGCAATGAAGCTTCATTTGAGATGATGTCCGGGAAAAACGTTTCCGAACGGCCAGCACAGATAGAGGCTCCGATGGCGGGCGTACTACTGTTTTAGCCAGCTTTCGTCAAGGGCGAATCCGCATTTTGCGCTGGCACCCGAGGCCACAAAGCCTGCGGACAGACCCTTTGCCCTCTCCTTCTAACATAAGTCACAGCCGGCAACAGCGATTTTGACCTCCGGCCTTTGGCTTTTCACAAAATCCGTCTATTGATTCCCTCAAGCGGGCCGGAGCTGGCACCGCCGCGCGCAAGACCGATTCCGTCCGGCCCGCATACTCCACAACGACATATCAAGGAACCGCGTCATGACCAACCTCCCCGACAACGACAACGGACGCGACGAGCCGATGGTCTTCATCGTCATCGGCAAGGCTTACGAACACGACAATTCCGAAGGCATCGACATCCACGTCATTCTGCGGGCGCCGGACGACGACACCGCCGTACGCGAAACGCTGAACGCGCTTTCGGAGGAAGGTTTCATCGAAGCCGACCTCGACCAGATCGGCATGCTGACTGAAGTTCCGGACGAAGAGCCGCACGCTTCCGCCTATCAGGGCGCCCTGGAGGGCGAAGTCGCCATCATCCGTTTCGCCTGAGGGACCGCCCTCACCGCGACAAATGCGCCGCCACCGATAAAAACGGCACCCGCCCACACCAGGGCGGTTGTCTTCCAGGACTTGATGCCAAGGCCGAAATCTTGCGTGCAGCCACCCTTTGCTGCAAAAGACCTTGGTAAATTCCAATATATTAAGTCACTGATAGATTATATACTTTAAATATAATAGTATTATTTGTATTTCCGTTGAAATATACGAAGATATAAGATTAAATTGATCCCGACGCATGATTTCGGTGGCGGGTTGGATAATATATCTTCGGCAGACATTATAGATGACATTTACGAGGCAGCACTTTTTCCCGATCGCTGGGCGAACGTGATAGCCGCAATCTGCCACCGGCTCGATTTCTGGGGCGGCGCGCTCACCTGGGGCAAAGGCGAGGATGAAGCATGGCTCTATCCGCCCAATTTCCAGGAACTCATGCAAGCCTTCATGAAGGGCGGCTGGAACCACCGCAACGATCGCCTCACACGCGCTGTTCGCGAGGGCCAATTTTCCTTCGTGCATGATTTCGATATCTTTACCCCTGACGAATGGGCGGGGCTGCCAATCGTCCGCGATTTCCTGATGCCGCGTGGACTGGGATATGGGGTGGCAACGCAGGTTGCGCCGCCGGATCATCCCGAAATGACTCTCCTGTTCGAACGCAAGCTCGACAGAGGAGTCATTGGTCCGGAAACCATGGCGGCACTTGGCCGGCTGAGGCCGCATATCGCCCGCAGCCTCACCCTCGCAACAGGGCTGCAACGCCAGAAAGCAGATGCCATCACGCTCGGCCTCAACGCCATCGGTGCGCCGGCGGCGGTGCTCCAGGCAAGCGGACGCGTTCTTTCCACAAACACCCTGTTCGAGGCGACCAAAAAGTGTATTTCCACCCGCGCCCGCGACAGGATCTTGATCTTGGACGAGAGAATAAACCGGCTGCTCTACAAGGCGCTAGCCGGCGGCAGTGTCAGTTCCCTACCCCTGCCGACAGGCGGAGACGGGGTGTGCATCCTTCACGTCATACCGCTGCGCAAGGACGCGCTGGATTTATCCCCTAACGGCAGCGCCATCGTGCTGATATCGCAACCATCGGACACCGTTGCCGACGTCACGCCGCTTCTGAAAGGGTTATACGATCTCACCAAGGGCGAGGCCCGTGTCGCGCTGGAAATCCTGAAGGGCCTTTCACTTCCCTCCGTGGCAAAGCAACTTCAGATCTCGCACGAAACGGTTCGCAGCAACGCCAAGTCTATCTATGCAAAGACCGGCAGTACGGGCCAGACCGATCTCGTTCGCCGGCTTTCCGTTTTGACGCGCTACACCATCGGTGAGCAAGAAAGACCCCGAGACGGGACTGGCCATATGAAGGACCAGATCTGACCTTCTAACCCGACCAAAACAAAAAAACGCCCGGATTGCTCCGGGCGTTTTTTTACTGAACTTTGGCGGGGCTTCGTAAAGCCCCTGCCCTTGAGCAGACCTTATTCGGCCGGAGCCGGATCCGTCATGTCCTGCAGCATCTGTGTTGCAGAGCCTGCACCCGTACCCTTGCGGCGTTCCTCGAGAATGAGGTCGTCGCGCGAGGTGGCGATGCGGCGGATCTGCGTCATGGTGCCGCCGGTACCGGCCGGGATGAGGCGGCCGACGATGACGTTTTCCTTGAGGCCCTGCAGCGTGTCCGTCTTGCCGGCGATCGCAGCTTCCGTGAGAACCTTGGTGGTTTCCTGGAACGATGCGGCCGAGATGAAGGACGGCGTCTGCAGCGATGCCTTGGTGATACCGAGAAGAACCGGATCGCCATAAGCGGGCTTCTTGCCTTCTTCGATCAGGCGGTCGTTGTTGTCGTCAAGCTCGATACGATCGACATTGTCGCCAACGATGTAGTGGCTGTCGCCCGCATCGGTGATCTCGACCTTCTGCAGCATCTGGCGAACGATCACCTCGATGTGCTTGTCGTTGATCACAACGCCCTGCAGTCGGTAGACTTCCTGGATTTCGTTCACGAGGTAGGAAGCCAAAGCCTCTACGCCCTTGATTGCCAGAATGTCGTGCGGTGCCGGATTGCCGTCGAGAATGTATTCGCCCTTCTCGATGTAGTCGCCTTCCTGAAGATGGAAGGGCTTGCCCTTCGGGATCAGGTATTCGACCGGCTCGACGCCATCTTCCGCAGGCTCGATCATCACGCGACGCTTGTTCTTGTAGTCGCGACCGAGGCGGATCGTACCATCGATCTCAGCGATGACAGCATGATCCTTCGGACGACGTGCTTCGAACAGTTCGGCAACGCGCGGCAGACCACCGGTGATGTCCTTGGTCTTGGCGCTTTCCAGCGGCGAACGTGCAAGCACGTCACCCTGGAAGACCTTCGAACCAGGCTCAACCGACAGGATCGCGTCCACGGAGAGGTGGAAGCGGGCTTCGCCACCGCGGCTAAGCTTTGCGACAGCGCCGGAAGCATCCTTGATGATGATCGCGGGCTTGAGGTCCGAACCGCGCGGCGTCGAACGCCAGTCAATGACCTGACGCTTGGTGATGCCGGTGGATTCGTCGGTGGCTTCCAGAACGGAAAGACCGTCGACGAGGTCCTCGAAGTGAACGGTACCTTCCACTTCCGTCATCATCGGACGGGTGTAGGGGTCCCACTCTGCAAGACGCTGGCCGCGTTTTACCTTGTCGCCGTCATCAACGAAGATCTTCGAACCATAAGCGACACGCTGCGAGGAACGTTCCACGCCGCGCTCATCGAGAATGGTGACCGACATGTTACGGCCCATTGCGATGAGAACGCCATCGGAGTTCCGCAGGATGTTGCGGTTCTTGATCTGGATCGTGCCTTCGTACGAAGCTTCCAGGAACGACTGGTCGACCACGTTTGCCGTACCGCCAAGGTGGAAGGTACGCATGGTGAGCTGCGTGCCCGGTTCACCGATCGACTGTGCGGCGATGACGCCAACGGCTTCGCCCATGTTGACCGGAGTACCGCGAGCAAGGTCACGACCGTAGCAGACGCCGCAAACGCCGACCTGCACTTCGCAGGTCAGTGCCGAGCGGATACGGACGGACTGGATGCCAGCCTTCTCGATGATTGCAACGTCGGCTTCGTCGATCAACGTTCTGGCCTTGACGATGTTTTCGCCAGTTACCGGATTGTCGATGTCATCAAGAGCCGTACGGCCGAGGATACGTGCGCCGAGCGAGGCAACGACCTGACCGGCATCAACGATGGCGGTCATGGTGAGGCCCTTGTCGGTGCCGCAATCCACGGAGTTGACGATGCAATCCTGTGCCACGTCGACGAGACGGCGGGTAAGGTAACCCGAGTTCGCCGTCTTCAAGGCGGTGTCTGCAAGACCCTTACGGGCACCGTGGGTCGAGTTGAAGTACTCGTTAACGGTCAGGCCTTCCTTGAAGTTCGAGATGATCGGCGTCTCGATGATTTCGCCCGAGGGCTTAGCCATCAGGCCGCGCATGCCGCCCAGCTGACGCATCTGGTTCGGTGAACCGCGGGCGCCCGAGTGGCTCATCATGTAGATGGAGTTCATCGGCTTCTGGCGGCCCGTTTCCGGGTCGAATTCCACAGCCTTGATGCGCGCCATCATTTCTTCGGCGACCTTTTCGGTTGCCTTACCCCAGGCGTCGACAACCTTGTTGTACTTTTCGCCCTGGGTAATGAGACCGTCGTTATACTGCTGTTCGTATTCCTTCACCAAGGCTTCGGTGTCACCGACGATCTTAACCTTGCTGTCCGGAATGACCATGTCGTCCTTGCCGAACGAGATACCGGCGCGGCAAGCGTGAGCAAAGCCGAGCTGCATGATCCGGTCGCAGAAGATGACCGTGTCTTTCTGGCCGCAATGACGGTAGACCGTGTCGATCATCTTGGAGATGTTCTTCTTGGTCATTTCCTGGTTGCAGACGTCGAACGGCACGTTGACGTTCTTCGGCAGAAGTTCGCCGATCAGCATACGGCCAGGCGTCGTTTCATGGATCTTGGAAACCGGCTTGCCGTCAGCATCCACGGTCTTGAAACGACCACGGATCTTGGCATGCAGCGTCACGACCTTGTTTTCAAGCGCGTGATGCAATTCGCCGATGTCCGAGAAGGCCATGCCTTCGCCGGGCTCATTCTGGTTCATAATCGACAGGTAATACAGGCCGAGAACCATGTCCTGCGAAGGAACGATGATCGGATGGCCGTTTGCCGGATGCAGGATGTTGTTGGTCGACATCATCAGCACGCGGGCTTCAAGCTGGGCTTCAAGCGACAGCGGCACGTGAACGGCCATCTGGTCGCCGTCGAAGTCGGCGTTGAAAGCAGTGCAGACGAGCGGATGCAGCTGAATGGCCTTGCCTTCAACCAGCATGGGTTCGAAGGCCTGGATACCCAGACGGTGCAGCGTCGGTGCGCGGTTCAGAAGGACCGGATGCTCGCGGATGACCTCGTCGAGGATATCCCAAACTTCAGGCTTTTCCTTTTCAACCAGCTTCTTGGCCTGCTTGACGGTCGAGGAGTAACCCTTGGCGTCGAGGCGGGCATAGATGAACGGCTTGAACAGCTCGAGCGCCATCTTCTTCGGCAGGCCGCACTGGTGCAGCTTCAGTTCCGGACCGGTCACGATGACCGAACGGCCTGAATAGTCGACGCGCTTGCCGAGAAGGTTCTGGCGGAAGCGGCCCTGCTTGCCCTTGAGCATGTCGGAAAGCGACTTCAGCGGACGCTTGTTCGCACCCGTGATGACGCGACCGCGACGGCCGTTATCGAACAGCGCATCGACGGATTCCTGCAACATACGCTTTTCGTTGCGGATGATGATACCAGGCGCGCGAAGCTCGATCAGGCGCTTCAGACGGTTGTTACGGTTGATGACGCGGCGATAGAGATCATTAAGGTCGGACGTCGCGAAACGGCCACCATCCAGCGGAACCAGCGGACGAAGGTCCGGCGGAATAACCGGAACGACCTTCATGATCATCCATTCCGGACGATTGCCGGATTCCATGAAGTTCTCAACGATCTTGAGACGCTTCATGAACTTCTTCTGCTTGAGATCCGAGGTGGTCTCGGCAAGCTCGGCACGCAGGTCGCCGGCGATCTTTTCGAGGTTCATCGAAGCCAGCATCTCGTAGATGGCTTCAGCGCCGATCATGGCGGTGAACTGGTCTTCGCCGAACTCGTCAACGGCGATCATGTACTCTTCCTCGGACAGAAGCTGGTTCTGCTTCATCGAGGTGAGGCCGGGTTCGGTGACGATGTAGTTCTCGAAATAGAGAACGCGTTCGACATCCTTCAGCGTCATGTCGAGCAAGGTCGAGATACGCGAGGGAAGCGACTTCAGGAACCAGATATGGGCAACGGGCGCTGCGAGCTCGATATGGCCCATGCGCTCACGGCGAACGCGCGACAGCGTAACTTCAACGCCGCACTTTTCGCAGATGATGCCCTTGTACTTCATGCGCTTGTACTTGCCGCACAGGCATTCGTAGTCCTTGATAGGTCCGAAAATGCGCGCGCAGAAGAGACCATCGCGTTCCGGCTTGAACGTACGATAGTTGATGGTTTCCGGCTTCTTGATCTCGCCGTAGGACCACGACAGGATTTTTTCCGGCGAAGCGATCGAAATCCGGATGGAATCGAAATGCTGCGCAGGCACCTGAGGATTGAAAAGATTCATGACCTCTTGGTTCATGCCTTGTCTCCTTGAGAGGCTAGCTGCTGCCCCTGTTTGCATCTGGACCGGCTTCTTCCCGGGTCACCGTCCAGAGCTTTAAATACGGATTAACCGCACAATGCGGCGAAAGTGTCCCGCGGCAACCATTGGTCGCCGGGGAAACGGCAGGCGCCAACACGGCGCCCGCCTCTCTCATCTTTATTCCGCTGCGTCGGGCAGCTGATCCTCGGGCTGGGTCTCGACCTTCGAGTTCTCCAGTTCGACCGAAAGACCGAGCGACCGCATTTCCTTGACGAGAACGTTGAAGCTCTCGGGGATACCGGCCTCGAAGGTATCGTCGCCACGGACGATCGCCTCGTAGACCTTGGTGCGGCCCGCCACGTCGTCCGACTTGACGGTGAGCATTTCCTGCAGCGTGTAAGCCGCGCCGTATGCTTCCAGAGCCCAGACTTCCATTTCCCCGAAGCGCTGTCCGCCGAACTGCGCCTTGCCGCCCAGCGGCTGCTGGGTAACGAGCGAGTAAGGACCGATCGAGCGAGCGTGGATCTTGTCGTCAACAAGGTGGTTCAGCTTGATCATGTACATGTAGCCGACGGTGACCTTGCGGTCGAACGGCTCGCCGGTACGACCGTCATAAAGAACGGACTGACCGGATTCATGCAGACCTGCCTTCTTCAGCATCGCGGCAACGTCGGGTTCATGCGCACCGTCGAAGACCGGGGTCGCGATGGAAACACCGCGCTTGGCTTCTTCGGCAAGCTTGACCAGCGATTCGTCATCGAAGCGCTTTACCTCGTCATGCGATTCACTCGCATAGATTTCGGTAAGCTCCGTGCGAAGCTCGCTGATGTCCATCGTCTTGCGATACTCTTCGAGCATCTCGCCGATCTTCTTGCCCATACCAGCGCATGCCCATGCGAGGTGGGTTTCGAGGATCTGGCCGACGTTCATGCGCGAAGGCACGCCGAGCGGGTTCAAGCAGATGTCGACATGCGTGCCGTCTTCGAGGAACGGCATGTCCTCGACAGGAACGATACGCGAGACGACGCCCTTGTTACCGTGACGGCCGGCCATCTTGTCGCCCGGCTGGATCTTGCGCTTCACAGCGACAAAGACCTTGACCATCTTCATGACGCCAGGAGGCATTTCATCGCCGCGCTGGACCTTCTCGACCTTGTCCATGAAGCGCTGTTCAAGGCGCGACTTGGATTCGTCGTACTGGCCGCGAAGTGCTTCCAGTTCGGACTGGGCCTTCTCGTCTTCGACTGCAAACATCCACCACTGCGAGCGGGGATATTCGGAGACGACGGCGTTGGAAAGCTCGACGCCCTTCTTGAAGCCCTTCGGACCGGCGATGGAAACGTGACCACGCAGCATGTCGATCAGGCGGCCGTAGACGTTACGGTCGAGAATTGCCTGTTCGTCGTCGCGGTCCTTTGCCAGACGTTCGATCTCTTCGCGCTCGATTGCCATCGCGCGCTCATCCTTCTCCACACCGTGACGGTTGAAGACGCGGACTTCCACAACGGTACCAAACGTGCCCGGAGGCATGCGCATGGAGGTGTCGCGAACGTCGGAAGCCTTTTCACCGAAGATGGCGCGCAGAAGCTTTTCTTCCGGCGTCATCGGGCTTTCGCCCTTCGGCGTGATCTTGCCGACGAGGATATCGCCCGGCTGAACTTCCGCACCGATGTAAACGATACCGGCTTCGTCGAGGTTCTTCAGCGCTTCTTCCGAAACGTTCGGAATGTCGCGCGTGATTTCTTCCGGACCAAGCTTCGTGTCACGCGCCATCACTTCGAATTCTTCGATGTGGATGGAGGTGAACACGTCATCGGAAACGATACGTTCCGACATCAGGATCGAGTCTTCGTAGTTGTAGCCGTTCCAGGGCATGAACGCGACGAGCGCGTTACGGCCGAGCGCCAGATCGCCGAGGTCGGTCGACGGACCATCAGCGATGATATCACCCTTGGAGATGATGTCACCGACAGCGACCAGCGGACGCTGGTTGACGCAGGTGTTCTGGTTCGAACGCTGGAACTTCTGCAGACGGTAGATATCGACGCCCGACTTGCCGGCATCGAGTTCTTCCGTAGCGCGGATAACGATACGGGTCGCATCCACCTGGTCGACGACACCGCCGCGGCGAGCCGCGATGGCAGCGCCGGAGTCACGGGCGACGATCGGTTCCATGCCTGTGCCGACGAACGGCGCTTCCGCCCGCAGAAGCGGAACGGCCTGACGCTGCATGTTCGAGCCCATGAGAGCGCGGTTGGCGTCGTCGTTTTCCAGGAACGGAATAAGAGCCGCTGCGACCGAAACGAGCTGCTTCGGCGAAACGTCCATCAGGTTAATGTTGTCGCGCGGTGCGAGCATAACTTCGCCCGAGTGACGGCAAACAACGAACTCTTCAGTGAAGGCGCCTTCGCCATCGAGCTCGGCATTGGCCTGTGCGACGTAGTACTTGGCCTCTTCCATGGCGGAGAGGTAGATAACGTCGGTCGTCACCTTGCCGTCGATGATCTTGCGGTACGGGCTTTCGATGAAGCCGTACTTGTTGACGCGGGCAAAGGTGGCAAGCGAGTTGATCAGACCGATGTTCGGGCCTTCCGGCGTTTCGATCGGGCAAATACGGCCGTAGTGGGTCGGATGAACGTCGCGGACTTCGAAGCCGGCGCGCTCACGGGTCAGACCACCCGGTCCAAGAGCCGAAAGACGGCGCTTGTGGGTGATTTCCGAAAGCGGGTTCACCTGGTCCATGAACTGCGACAGCTGCGAGGAACCGAAGAATTCGCGAACGGCGGCAGCTGCCGGCTTCGCATTGATCAGGTCCTGCGGCATCACGGTGTCGATTTCGATCGAGGACATACGTTCCTTGATCGCACGTTCCATGCGCAGAAGGCCGAGGCGGTACTGGTTTTCCATCAGCTCGCCGACCGAACGCACACGGCGGTTGCCGAGGTTGTCGATGTCGTCGATTTCGCCCTTGCCGTCGCGCAGTTCGACCAGCATCTTGACGACAGCGAGGATGTCTTCCTTGCGCAGCGTGCGCACGGTGTCTTCCGCGTCGAGGTCGAGACGCATGTTCATCTTCACGCGGCCAACAGCCGAGAGATCATAACGTTCTGCATCGAAGAACAGCGAGTTGAACATCGCTTCTGCCGAATCCATGGTCGGCGGCTCACCCGGACGCATGACGCGGTAGATGTCGAACAGCGCTTCCTGGCGGTTCTGGTTCTTGTCCGCATGCAGCGTGTTGCGGATATAGGCGCCAACATTGACGTGGTCGATGTTGAGGACCGGAATCTCGTCAAAGCCGGACTGAAGAATGAGGCCAAGCGTCTTTTCGTCGATTTCGTCGCCGGCTTCGAGATAGATCTCACCCGTCGAGTAGTTGACGATGTCTTCGGCAAGGAAGTTGCCGTAGAGGTCTTCGTCAGTCGCCTTAAGTGCCTTCAGGCCCTTGTCGACGAGCTGGCGGATAAGACGCGGAGTCAGCTTCTTGCCACCTTCGACAACGACTTCGCCGGTGTCGGCGTCGATCATGTCGGTGATGACCTTGGCATTCTTCAACGTTTCAGGCTGGAACGGAATGCGCCAGCCATCGCCGGAGCGCTCGTAGGAAGCCTTGCTGTAGAAGGTCGACAGGATTTCTTCACCATCCATGCCAAGCGCCATCAGGAGCGAGGTCACGGGCAGCTTGCGGCGACGGTCGATGCGCGCATAGACGATGTCCTTGGCGTCGAACTCGATGTCGAGCCAGGAACCACGATACGGGATGACGCGGGCAGCGAACAAAAGCTTGCCGGAAGAATGGCTCTTGCCCTTGTCGTGGTCGAAGAATACGCCCGGCGAACGGTGCATCTGCGAAACGATGACGCGCTCTGTACCGTTGACGATGAAAGTGCCGTTATTGGTCATGAGCGGCATGTCGCCCATGTATACGGACTGTTCCTTGATGTCCTTGATGGACTTCGCGCCTGTATCCTCGTCGATATCGAACACGATGAGGCGCAGCGTCACTTTCAGCGGCGCTGCGTAGGTCAGATCGCGCTGACGGCATTCCTCGACGTCAAACTTCGGCGCTTCGAATTCGTAAGATACGAATTCGAGCATGGATGCGCCGGAAAAATCGGTGATCGGGAATACGGATTTGAATACGGCATTCAATCCCTCGTCGGGACGGCCACCCTTGGGCTCGTCAACCATGAGAAACTGGTCATACGAAGCCTTCTGAACCTCGATGAGGTTCGGCATTTCCGCTACTTCTGGAATTTTGCCGAAAAACTTGCGTACGCGCCTGCGACCGTTAAACGAAAGGGTCTGAGCCATCGTCGCTCCTTTAAAATTGCATCCGGGCCTGCAACGGACGGGAACCGATGGCCAGTCGATCCCGTCAAGCAATGGGTGTCATCAATCTCGTTCCACATCCCGGATCGATCAGGCCGGATTGCCTAGATGAGCCGGTTCGGAACCATTCTCTTGAAGAACCCATTACCCAAAAGCCATTTTCACGCGGCTTTTGGGTAATAAGTTTTAAAACGATGACGACGGAAAGGGGCATGAAGCCCCTTCCCGCCAGCAATCGCAAGATTACTTAACGTCGACCTTGGCGCCAGCGTCTTCAAGCTTCTTCTTGAGGTCAGCAGCTTCAGCCTTGGAAACAGCTTCCTTGACAGCCTTCGGAGCGCCTTCAACGAGGTCCTTAGCTTCCTTCAGGCCGAGACCCGTGATAGCGCGGACTTCCTTGATGACGTTGATCTTGTTGGCGCCAGCGTCAACCAGGATCACGTCGAATTCGGTCTTTTCTTCTTCAACGACAGCAGCAGCGCCAGCACCGCCAGCAGCAGCAACAGCTACCGGAGCAGCGGCGGAAACGCCCCACTTTTCTTCGAGAAGCTTCGACAGTTCTGCAGCTTCCAGAACGGTCAGGGTGGAGAGGTCTTCAACGATCTTTGCGAGATCAGCCATTTTGATAGTTCCTTTTGTTCAGTTCGAACCAGTTTGAATAATTACAGCGAAAAACCGCCTTAAGCGGCTTCGTCCTTCTTGGCGTAAGCCGAGAACACCCGTGCAAGCTGGCTTGCAGGTGCTGCGACAACCGTGGCGACGCGAGTTGCCGGGGCGTTGAGTAGGCCCAGCAGCTTTGCGCGCAGCTCGTCCAGCGAAGGCAGGGTCGCAAGCGACTTGACTGCTTCGGCGTTGAGCGTGGTTGCGCCCATGGAACCGCCGAGAACAACGACTTTATCGTTGGTCTTTGCGAAATCCATGACGACTTTCGGAGCAATCATAGGGTCGACGCTGTATGCAATCAGCGTCTGGCCCTTGAAGAGATCTGTCATCCCTTCCGACTCCGTGCCCTGAAGAGCGATCTTGGCCAGGCGGTTCTTCGCGACCTTGACGGTGCCTCCGGCAGCGCGCATTTTCGAACGGAAGTCGTTCATTTGCGCAACGGTGACACCAGCATAGTGGGCCACGACAACCGAACCGGAAGCCTTGAAGACTTCGTTCAGCTCCGTGACGAATTCGCGTTTTTCCGCTCTTTCCACTGTCTGTCTCCAGTAGACGGGGCCACATAAGTGTGAACCCGTCGGGTTTGCCTTTGCCCCAAGGGACCTTTTTACAAAGATCCCGAGCGACGCTCGAGGATCCTGTCCCCCGCTCTGTCGCCGCAAACGGCTTCAGGCACAGGCACACCAGGTTCGAACCGGACAGTCAGGCATCTGCGATGCCTCAAATCCAGCCTCACCCGTCTCATGCAGGTTGAATGATTAAGGCCAAACCCCGAAGGACATGGCCACCCGCAATCTCGGACAGGAGTTCCGGGTTTCCCCGGAAATCTCCGGCTCCCTGAGAGCCGGAAATTCTTTTAATCACGCTCCCCGACAGGGAAGCACGAGAATTGATTAAGCCGTAACCGACGAAGGTTCGATCTTGACGCCCGGACCCATGGTCGAGGAGATGGCAACGCGCTTGACGTAGTTGCCCTTGGCACCCGTCGGCTTTGCCTTGATGACCGCATCGGCAAAAGCCTTGATGTTTTCTTCAAGAGCCTTGGCGTCGAACGAAGCCTTGCCAATACCAGCGTGTACGATACCGGCCTTTTCGACGCGGAACTCGACAGCGCCACCCTTGGACGCCTTGACGGCGCCGGCAACATCCATCGTCACCGTACCGACCTTCGGGTTCGGCATCATGCCACGCGGGCCGAGTACCTTGCCGAGACGGCCGACGAGCGGCATCATGTCCGGGGTCGCGATGCAACGATCGAAGTCGATCTTGCCGCTCTGAACGATTTCAACCAGCTCTTCTGCGCCAACAACGTCAGCACCAGCAGCCGTGGCTTCATCAGCCTTGGCGCCACGTGCAAAAACGGCAACGCGAACGTCACGGCCCGTGCCGTTCGGCAGGTTGACAACGCCGCGAACCATCTGGTCCGCATGGCGCGGGTCAACGCCGAGGTTCATCGAAACTTCAACGGTTTCGTCGAACTTGGCGATCGCACGTTCCTTGACCATCGAAATGGCGTCGGTGAGAACGTAGAGCTTGTTAGGATCCACACCTTCGCGGATCTTCTGAATACGCTTTGCTACCTTGGCCATGATCAACCTACTACTTCCAGGCCCATGGCGCGGGCAGAGCCCTCAACCATTGCCATTGCGCCTTCGATATCGGCAGCATTCAGATCCTTCATCTTGGCTTCAGCGATCGTCTTGACCTGAGCCTTGGTGATGGAGCCAACCTTGGCGCCCTTACCAGGCGTCTTGGAGCCGGAGGTGATCTTCGCTTCCTTCTTCAGCCAATAGGTCATCGGCGGCTGCTTCATGACGAAGGTGAAGGACTTGTCCTGGTAATAGGTGATGACGACCGGAATCGGCATACCCTTTTCCATTTCCTGCGTGGCGGCATTGAACGCCTTGCAGAATTCCATGATGTTGATGCCGCGCTGACCAAGTGCAGGACCGATCGGCGGGGACGGATTGGCCGACCCTGCCTTCACCTGCAGCTTGAGCTGGCCCATAACTTTCTTAGCCATATCTCTCTGCCTTTCAATTCAAACCGGTCTCCCGGCTTCTCTCTAGCCGGATCGCTCCGGCGGCTGCGGTTGCGTGGTGCGGCGCCCTGCCCCGGCTATGGGAGCCCGTTTGCCTTCCACGCGATTGGGGTTTCACCCCTCCAGTCAGACCTTCTCGACCTGACTGTATTCCAGCTCGACCGGCGTAGCGCGGCCGAAAATCGAAACTTCCACCTTCAGGCGCGAACGCTCTTCGTCGACATCCTGAACAACGCCGTTGAACGACGCGAACGGACCATCGGAAACGCGAACCTGCTCGCCGACCTCGAACGAAACCGAAGACTTCGGACGCTCAACACCTTCCTGAACCTGACCGAGGATACGATCGGCTTCATAATCCGGAATCGGAACAGGCTTATTGTCCGAACCGAGGAAACCGGTCACCTTCGGCGTGTTCTTGATGAGGTGATAGGCCTCATCCGTCAGGTTGGCGCGCACAAGCACGTAACCTGGAAAGAACTTGCGCTCGCTGTCGACCTTGCGGCCACGACGCACCTCGACAACCTTTTCGGTCGGAACGAGGATTTTCTCAAAAAGATGATCAAGACCCTTCTGACGAGCCTTCTCTTCGATCGACTCAGCGACCTTCTTTTCGAAATTCGAATATGCGTGAACGATATACCAGCGCGCTGCCATTTTTATTCTCCGTTCAATCCGTTACCGGCCGACGTTCAGCACGAGGCTAAGCACCCAGCCGATGAGCTGGTCAGCAGCAAAAAAGAACAGAGCCGCAAAAATGACCATCACAAGCACCATAGCCGTCGAAATCATGGTCTCGCGGCGCGACGGCCAAGTGATTTTAGACGCTTCGGCGCGAACCTGCTGCAGAAACGTAAACGGATTGGTTTTGGATGCCATTGACTGCCCACGCAATTACGGCGCGTAAAGCCGAACTAATCAGCCCCACGCACCGCGTGTCTGTTTTGACCTTACATAAACACCGATTCCAGTTTTAACAAGAGGAAATCGACATTCGGCGAAATTCGCCGGAAAACCGGCACCCATCTGCCATGCAGCGAAGACCGCGCTTGCGGATGGAAAGTGGCAGGGGCAGTAAGGCTCGAACTTACGACCTGCGGTTTTGGAGACCGCCGCTCTACCAACTGAGCTATACCCCTTTAACACCTTAGCCGACCACGAAAATCACTTGGCCGCTTCGGTATGCGTTCCCTTTAAGGCGCACGGAAAAGAATGGCAAGCGCTTTTTATTCGCTTTCGGAAGAAACTGTTGACGCCCTCCCCGCCACGTTTTTTCCTCGGCCGCTTAACCGGTTACCCCCAAGCCCGTCACCTCAACGAACCCCTTTGCGGCATCCAAATGCGCTGGTTTGATACTTTCGCAACCGACCTTTAATCTTTTACGGCTCAAGCGCACTGCGATCGGACCTGATCAACTGACGCTCCCGATACTTGCGCTTGAAGTGTGCGACGTTGCGCGTCACCGAACGCCGCCATTTACGGACTGTCGCCAGCGAAAAGAATCTGTCGAGCTCTTGCGCCACACCGCGCCAACCACGGCGTTTCTTAAGACCATAATTGCTGCGGCCAAATCCCGAATGGCTAACGCCGGTTTCGGCCAACCACGCCATGATCGCGCCCTGATCCTTATAAAAGATACTAATTTCCGCCTCTGTCCGGAAGCCGGCATAACCTTGCGGTAGTTTTTTATAGCAGGACAACCGCTTGACGGTCGGATTGAAGGTGAAGCTATGCCAGACACGATGCGCGGTCGGCGGTATTCGCCAATACCCTAAATCTTCAACTGACTGCGCCTTGCGTCGAATGTCACGGGGCATGTCGTCATCGGTTCTGAGTTGAACGAGCGCCACCTGCGGGTCCCGCTTCAGTATTTCGATGCCCCTGCCCACAACCTTAGAAACAGGAAATGCCCAGTCGTCTTCGAGATGCAGGATGTAAGGGGTTTGCACTTCCGAATATGCCCGGTCGATAGAGCGGTGCTGCCCAATGTTGACGCCGTTCAAAATGACGCGGATCGGTTGCTCTGGATACCGCGCCGGAATCGCCCACACCGATTCGTCGTCAGAGTCCTCGATAATGATAAATTCCCGTAGCGGGTAATCATTAGTAGAGAAGAAGCTATCGAGAGTTCCGATGAGAAGATCAGGACGGCGGCAGCTGGTGAGCACAACAGTTAAATCGGACATGAAGTCGTCTCGGAAGAAAACTGGCCGATGAAAACAAGCCAGCCAAGCGCTAATTAATATAGTTTCATCTACGTCAAACGAGTTACAGGCGAATTACGTCGCTAAATACAAATAAAATTACATAATAATAAATCATAAATTACAATTATCTTAAATATAACGCATAATATACGCATAATATACGCATAAAATAAGTAAAATATCAGAATTTATACTCACATAATAAAAATATATGAATCTTTCAACTATATAAATTTACAGAATTCGATTTTTACATAAAAAAAACGGCGGTGCCGGAGACACCGCCGTTTTAGAACTAGATTTTTAAATCCGGCGAAACCGCCGTCTGTCGAAAATTACTCGACGATAGAAGCGACGATGCCGGCGCCGACGGTACGGCCGCCTTCGCGGATAGCGAAGCGCAGCTTTTCTTCCATCGCGATCGGAACGATCAGCTCGACTTCAACAGTGACGTTGTCGCCAGGCATAACCATTTCCGTGCCTTCTGGAAGCGAAACGATACCGGTAACGTCAGTCGTACGGAAGTAGAACTGCGGACGGTAGTTCGTGAAGAACGGCGTATGACGGCCGCCTTCTTCCTTCGTCAGGATGTAGGCTTCTGCCATGAACTTCTTGTGCGGCTTGACCGAACCCGGCTTGCACAGGATCTGACCACGCTCAACGCCGTCACGGGTAACGCCGCGAACGAGAGCACCGATGTTGTCGCCAGCCTGGCCCTGGTCGAGCAGCTTGCGGAACATTTCAACGCCGGTAACCGTCGTCTTCGACGTCGGACGAATGCCGACGATTTCGACTTCTTCACCAACCTTGACGATACCGCGCTCAACGCGACCCGTCACAACCGTACCACGGCCAGAGATCGAGAACACGTCTTCGATCGGCATCAGGAACGGCTGGTCGATCGGACGCTCAGGCGTCGGGATGTAGGCGTCAACAGCAGCCATCAGCTCGCGGATTGCGTCTTCACCGATCTTCTTGTCGGAATCTTCAAGAGCAGCAAGTGCCGAACCCTTGACGATCGGGATATCGTCGCCCGGGAAGTCGTAGGACGACAGAAGTTCGCGAACTTCCAGTTCGACGAGCTCGAGAAGCTCGGCGTCGTCAACCTGGTCAACCTTGTTGAGGAACACGACGATCGCCGGAACGCCAACCTGGCGAGCAAGCAGGATGTGCTCGCGCGTCTGCGGCATCGGGCCGTCAGCTGCAGAGCAAACCAGGATCGCGCCGTCCATCTGGGCAGCACCGGTGATCATGTTCTTCACGTAGTCGGCGTGGCCGGGGCAGTCGACGTGTGCGTAGTGACGGTTCGGCGTTTCGTATTCGACGTGCGCCGTCGAGATCGTGATGCCGCGAGCCTTTTCTTCAGGAGCAGCGTCGATCTGGTCGTACGCCTTGAACTCGCCGAAATACTTCGTGATCGCAGCAGTCAACGACGTCTTGCCGTGGTCGACGTGACCGATCGTGCCAATGTTGACGTGCGGCTTATTGCGCTCAAACTTGCTCTTTGCCATGTGAATTGCTTCCTGTGAACGTGAAGTAGTTTTCCCGGCGAACCGGTTTGGTGTCGCCGTTTAAGGCTTTGTAAGCGAATGCGCAAGACTTAATTGTCAAAGCACGGTCGCGCACGCCTAAGGCGCGCCTCAAGGTGCATATATGGTGCGTTCCGCGCGATATTCAAAGCTGGCTCAGCCTTCCCACGCGACGGGCAGACGGGACGCACGGACGGGACCCTGCCTGTACCCCTCTTCGCACAATCGGATCGTTAAATAAGCTTTTTCTTTATCACAACTTCTTTACCTGGACCCTCATCATGGCTTAAGGAAATTTCATCTCCGGGGGGAGACGGGCGAGCGGGACGATGCGCCCAGGCGCAAAACCTCTATGCCACATATTGATCAGCCGCGCTCTCCGGCGCGAAATTATATCCGTTTCAGGACCGCTCAATGGAAATCTTCACAGCCGCCGGCTTCACGGCATTCATGCAAGTCATTGCGATCGATCTCGTTCTCGCAGGCGACAATGCAATCGTCATCGGCCTTGCCGCCGCCGGTCTTCCCGCCCACCTTCGCCGCAAGGCGATCCTGGTCGGCATCATCGCCGCCACCGTATTGCGCATCGGCTTTGCCGCCGTCACCGTGCAGCTTCTCTCCATTGTCGGGCTACAACTCTTCGGCGGGCTCCTGCTTGTCTGGGTGTGCTGGAAGATGTGGTCCGAACTGCGCGAAGCCGCAGGCTCCATCGAAGACGAGGTGACGGACGAAGAGGCTGACCTGACCAAAGGTCACAAGACCTTCTTTCAGGCCGCAACCCAGATCGTCATCGCCGATGTGTCCATGTCGCTGGACAACGTGCTTGCCGTCGCCGGTGCCGCGCAGGACCATGTCACGGTGCTGATTATCGGTCTCGTCGTCTCGATCGCCCTCATGGGACTGGCCGCCAATTTCGTCGCCAAGTTGCTGCACCGCTACCGCTGGATTTCGTATCTTGGCCTGATGGTCATCATCTATGTGGCGCTCAACATGCTGTATCACGGCGTGATCGAAGTCCTGCCCTACATCAAGCCTTATTTCGGCTGAGACTGGCAGTCACATATTCGTCCCGAAAGGCCTGAAAACGAGAGTTTCCGGGCCTTTTCTTTTCATACCCACACAAATGCACCCTTGCCTGCACAGCATTGCAAGCGCACGCGCAGGTGAAATCGGCGCACAGGGGAATCGGTCTCCGCGTCCGCTGCAACATTCGGATAAGACAGGGAAATCGTAATTTTTTGCCTATGGATTTTGGCAATTGAGGTCAGCCACGGGCAAGCCTAGTGAGCTAGTTAATAAGTCATAAAAATAAAAAGAAAGGTAAAGCTGCCAATGGCTTATGACTGGACCGGCGGTCGCACCCGCCGCCTTCGCAGGATGAAGCTGGGCGCTGTTGCAAGCTCACTAATCCTGCTGGCGCTCTTAACAGCGCTCGTTCTAGGCTGAACGCGCTGCGCGCAATTCAACGCTGACCGGCGGCATGGCAAGGTTTCCCAAAACCGCCCTGCCGCCGCTCCTTCGGGGGCAATGTCCATTCTTTTTTGGCAATATTTGCCGAATATCAGCCGCGAAGACATGTCGTGGATACGCCGTCAAACATATGCATTCAAGCGGGTTCATTTCGGCTCTGAAGCTGCGGCAAGACCTATTGAAACAGCCAATAAATGACGCCAAGCACCAACGTCCACATCAGTAGTGATATGGCGAGTACGGCGAGGTAGTTTCGAAATCGTCTGGTCATCCGCCCACATTGCCGGCCAGCCGCCAAGGGACAGCCGTAACCGTTTGATTGCTGGATGCGGATCAAGCCGCAAGATCAACTCTTTCTATCAAGATGCTGAATCGCAAACCATTCGCAGATTTTACCCGCCCGAAACCGGGGTTGCCTGACCATGTGAATATCAACCCGCCGGTAAGCTTGAAAACGCTGGGCCACGCTTGCCGCAGGATTTGCAGGGCACAGGAAAAACCGCATGTCGTTCTGGACGTGGCTCAGACACGCTCCGGTCAACCGAATCGACAAATTAAGTCCTTCGGTATGATGTCTGATGACGCGTCATTGCTGGGGCAACGGCGATCAGCCGCCGCCCCAAAAAAGCGAGTCAGCTCTTCAAAGCCGTATTGCACAGGCTCCAGTAACCGCCACCCTTCTGAATCCACTTGAGATCGCCGAGCGTGCCGTCATCCTTGTTCTTACGATAAGAATCGACGCAGGTCTTCAGGCGGGCCTTGCCAGGAGTCTCGCTTGAATATTTCTTATCGACAGCACTCGGAAATACGACGCTCTTCGGAGCCTTTATCGTCGCCTTTTCGGGTTCTTTGTCGGTGGTAGCCGCAACTTGCTTGTCGTCGGCCGCGCTTTCGGCAGCAGCGTCGCTACCGCAGAACTTGGCGCGATAGTCGTTCCACTTGACGTCCTTCGCGGACCCGTCGGCTTTCGCCGCCTGGTATTTCACGCTGCACTCTTTCATGGTGAGCGCCGCTGCGGGGGAGACGAACGCCGCCGATGCGAGCAGCGCTAAGGATGAGAGAATTACAACCCTGTTGATCATCGAAGACTCCCGTGTGCATGATTGCCGGCAGACTATCCGACCGGACTTTCCGCTTGTCAACGAGCAGTGCAACAAGCACTGAAAGTCGAATTGGCGGGGAGCAAAATGTGCTCATCGGGCGTGGCGTTTTCGCGGTGAGGACGGCATCACACAGTGACCATGGATATCCACAATCAGCCCGCCGCCGGGGGCATCTCCGCCTTGCCACGCGAACGAGGCAAGCACCGCACAACGAATCACGTATTCGTGTGACGTCAACCCTGCATCGGAACGAAATTCCTTAATTTTCGTTAGCATCTCGAACGAATAACGAGGATTTATCGATGTTGAGGATGCCGAAGACTATCTCCGCGCTCGCTCTTGGCGTCGCAATATCTACCGCTTCTACCTTGCCCGCCAGTGCGCTGAGCCTCATACAGCCGGCCTACGAACAACAGGAACAGGCGCAGAGTTCCGACGGTCGCGGCTATCCCGCATCCGCCTTTGCCGCGGGCAAGGGTGAAGAGGCGTCATCCAACGGTTACGCCCTCTCACAGTCGGAAATAAACCACGTAAAATGGTGTGCAGCGCGTTACGCATCATACCATCCAACCGACAACAGCTATATGGCAGCCGCCGGCATCCGGACGCAGTGTCGTTCTCCGGAATGATTCAGCCGTGCCGCAGCGCACCGCGTCCCAGCCAATAAGATAAAATTTACTTTAAATTCTATTGACCTGAACCTTTATCCGGGTTGGCCGTTTGAAGCGCGTGCCAGCGAGGAAACGCGATGATGTGGAATCTTGAAAAACTTGAGCAAGAGCGACTTGATCTGATCGAGGTCATTACTGCCCTGCGCCACACTGAACGCCTGTCGACGGCGGATCGCACCTCGATCTTTGAGAAAATTACGGCGCATATGGTGAGGTTAAGCGAGCTCGACGCAGAGAAAATGCGGATTCAGTCGGCCTTGGAGGCGAGCTGAAAACAGCCAACGCTGATTGGAGGCTGCACATCGGCGCGAGGCAAAATTATCGATCTTTTTGAGAAATTTTGGAGCGGGTAGCGGGAATCGAACCCGCGTATTCAGCTTGGAAGGCTGCTGCTCTACCATTGAGCTATACCCGCGGTGGTGATTTTGATCCTGCGCAGAATGGTGGAGGGAGTTGGATTTGAACCAACGTAGGCGTAGCCAACGGATTTACAGTCCGTCCCCTTTAACCACTCGGGCATCCCTCCAGCTATCTGCTAGGATCGAGCAACCAAGCTCTTCAGATTTCTCTCCGGCGAAGCGCCGTTGCGTCGTCTGTGGCGCGTATATGACGGCCTCGTTCGCTTCTGTCAACACGCCGTTTCACGAATTTTCGGGAAAAAATTCAAACCTCTTTGCAGGCCTGTGGATTATCGCGGGGGCTGGTGTGCGTCGCGTCCCGGAGATATAAGGCGCCATGAGCAAAGACGATCCAAACGACAAATCCACCCGCGACACGCACTACGCCACCCTGCGCCGTGCCGTGCGCGATGCCAAACGCGAGAGGGGCGAAATTCCGACCCCGCAGCAGCCGAAGCGCCGGAATCGTGGCGCGGAAGACTGGAAGCCGCCGCAGCTTGCGCCGGATCAGGTCCATCTTTACGGCCTGCATACCGTGCGTGCGGCGCTTTCCAATCCCGAACGGCAACTCATCAAGCTGTCGGTTACCCTGAATGCCTTTGCGCGTCTGGATATCGGCGAAGCGGATGCGCAGCCCTTCCCGGTAGAGATTGTCTCGCCGCAGGATATCGACAAGGTGCTTGGCCCCGAGGCGATCCATCAAGGCGTGATGCTGGAAACTAGGCCGCTTCCGGTCAAGAAACTCGACGCGCTGAAGAAAAGCCCGTTGATCCTCGTGCTCGATCAGGTTACCGACCCGCACAATGTCGGCGCCATCATGCGCTCGGCGGTCGCCTTCAACGCCGGCGCCGTCATCACCACCATTCGCCATAGCCCGACGGAGTCAGGCGTGCTTGCGAAGTCTGCGTCCGGCGCACTGGAACTCATTCCCTATATCCAGATCACCAACCTTGCCGATACATTGGGCGAGCTGCACAAGCTTGGCTTCTTCTCGGTCGGTCTGGATTCGGAAGGCCCCGCCCCCATCGAGCAAACCTTCACCGGCGCAAAGATCGCCCTGGTGCTGGGAGCCGAAGGCAAGGGGCTACGCCAGAAGACCCGCGAAACCGTTTCGGCGCTCGCCCGTCTCGATATGCCGGGCGAGATCAAATCGCTCAACGTATCGAATGCGGCAGCCATCGCCCTTTATGCAACGCAGCAATTTCTGGGCAAAGCGTCGTCCTGACGCTTACCCTTCCTTGCGAAATCACAAAGCGCAACGCATGCTGCGCCTTTGACATTCGCAAGGAGCAAATCTCGACATGACCGACCTGCCCATCAAACCGACCGGCGAGCTGACACTGCGGACGCTCGCAATGCCGGCCGACGCCAATCCGGCCGGTGATATTTTCGGCGGCTGGGTCATGTCCCAGATGGACTTGGCCAGCGGCATCCGCGCCGCGGAGCGGTCTCGCTGTCGCGTGGTCACTGCGGCGGTCAAGGAAATGGCTTTCGAGTTGCCGGTGAAGATCGGCGACACGCTGTCCATCTACACCGATATCGCCCGGCTCGGCCGCACCTCCATCACGCTGACGGTCGAGGCCTGGGCGCAGCGCTCCCGTTACGACAAGCTGGAAAAAGTCACTGCCGGAACCTTCATCATGGTGGCGATGGACGAAAACGGGCAGCCGACGCCCATCCCTCCGACGGAGTAGGGTGCGATGGAGGCCGCCGTCAACGTCGCGGAAGCCTATGCGCATATCCGCGCCGTCATGGGCATGGTGGTCGGCCTCAGCCTCGCCCGCTTGCTGACCGGCCTTGCCGGTTTCGTGCAGCATCCCAAGAAGGAGCGCATCTATCCCCTGCATATCGGCTGGGTGGCGTTCCTGTTTCTGATGCTCGTGCATTTCTGGTGGTGGGAACACCGGCTTTCCGCCACCAGCCACGTCCTCGGCTTCGGCGCGTTCCTGTTCCTCATCCTGTTCTGCTCGCTGTTCTATTTCCTGTGCGTGTTGCTGTTCCCCTCAGACATGAAGGAATACAAGGGATACGAGGACTATTTCTTTTCCCGTAAAAGCTGGTTCTTTGCGTTTCTAGCCGCACTTTTCGTCACGGATATCGGCGATACGCTGCTGAAGGGACAGGACTACCTCTCCTCGCTGGGCGCTGAATATCTCATCCGCACCGCTATTTACGTCGTTCTGTTCACACTGGCGGCTTTCATCGGCAACCGACGCTTTCACAGGTTTCTCGTCATTTTCGCCCTGATTTATCAGGCAGTCTGGATATTCCGGACCTACGACCTGCTGGCCTGAACATTCCCATCCCGAGGTCGGGTGATAATTGAAAACAGGCCTCGTCTTTCGCCATCGTGTCGCGGTGACACGGCCCGATAAATATGGCATTTCGCTGCAATGGGATCCATTCGCAGGATAATGCAGGACAGAAGTTCGGCTGGCGCCATCGCCACGCTGGCGGTCCTGCTTTTTCTCCTGCAAGGGCTCGTGAATGGCCTGACCAGCGGCAATATGGCCTCAGCCGCGCTGGCGACCGGTGAGATCATCTGTTCCAGCCACATGCCCGAAGGCGGTTCGGGCAAACCGAACCCGGCCTCCAACCCTGCGGGCAAGCTCGCCGACAATTGCTGCGGCACGCTCTGCCGTCTGGCCTCCGTTACCATCGCCGCTCTTCCCGTTACTCCCGTGGAGCGTGCGGACGGGATCGTCCGGGCCGTCGAAGTCGACTTTCTCGACCGCGACACGGCATTGCCGCCGCCACCACCCAATCTGGAATCGCGCCCACGCGCACCGCCTCCCTCTCTGCAAATGTGAAGAGCGATCCGGCCCTGCCGGAAAATCAACTTTTCTGCGGAGACATCCATGTCCGTTACGACCTCTTTCGAGGGCGAGCGCGCGCCTGCGCAATCCTCGTCCGTCAACCTGTACCGCGCCGTATGGCGCTGGCACTTCTACGCTGGCCTTTTTGTACTGCCCTTTCTGATATCGCTGGCCGTCACCGGTGCGCTCTATCTGTTCCGGGACGAATTCGACAATTTCATTCATTCGGACCTGAAGCGCATCGAAGTGGCGCAGAACGTGCCGAAAGCACCCCCCTCCGATATTCTCGCCGCAGCCGTTGCGGCCGTTCCCGGCACTGCTGTGAAATACACCACGCCAGGCGATCCGGGTGCCTCGACGGAAATTACCGTCAGTACGGCCGAAGGGAAACGCGCCGTCTACGTCAACACCTATACCGGGCAGGTTGCCGGTTCGCTGCCGGATCGTGGCACCATCATGTGGACGATCCGCTACATCCACAGCCTGAAATATTTCGGCGCCTATACCCGCTATCTGATCGAGATCGCCGCCGGCTGGTCCATCCTGCTCGTCGCCACCGGCATCTATCTGTGGTGGCCTAGGAAGCAGAGCGGCGGTGTCTTGACCGTGCGCGGCACGCCGAAAAAACGCGTTTTCTGGCGCGATACCCATGCCGTCACCGGCATTTTCGTCGGCTTTTTCATCGTATTTCTAGCAGTCACCGGAATGCCCTGGTCGGGCGTGTGGGGCGCCAAGGTCAACGAATGGGCAAATGGCAGCAATTTCGGATATCCGGCAGGCGTGCGGACCGATGTTCCAATGTCCGGCGAACATCTCGATCACATGGCCAAGACCAGCTGGTCACTGGAGCAGGCGAAAATCCCGGAATCCTCCGCATCCGCCACCGGGCAACCAATCGGAATAGATGCGGCCATCGCGCGTTTCGACGGGCTCGGTCTTGCCCCTGGTTATACCGTCGTGCTGCCGACCAAATCGACAGGCGTCTATAGCGGCTCCGTCTATCCCGACGACCTTTCAAAGCAGCGCGTCGTCCATCTCGATCAATATAGCGGCAAACCGCTGATCGACATGAGCTATTCCGACTACGGTCCGCTTGGAAAGGCGCTGGAATGGGGGATCAACGTGCATATGGGCCAACAATTCGGCCTCGCCAACCAGATCGTGTTGCTGGCAGCCTGTGTCGGCATCGTCCTGCTTGCCGTCTCCGCCGGCATCATGTGGTGGAAACGACGCCCCAGAGGTTCACTCGGCGTGCCACCATTGCCGCAGGATAAACGCGTCTTGCGCGGCCTGCTGGCGCTGCTCGCCATCGGTGGCATCCTGTTCCCGCTGGTCGGCGCAAGCCTGCTGGTGATGCTTGTTCTGGATCTGATCGTGCAGTCCCGCGAAAAGCAACGCGCTGCCTGACAAAAAACACGGCCGGGAGATATCCCCCGGCCGTGCCCTTCTGAATTCCGGGCGGTTGGCAGAAGCTTGGCCTTAGAGCACGTCCTGTTTAAACAGAATCGTTTGACGTGCTCTAACTGTTTGTTTCTACGAATTTTCCGGACGTAAAACCGCTACGCACTTTTACTGGAAATGCTCTAGAACATCGTATTATTGTTTGCAGCCTTTTCCGGAACCGGCTGGATCACGTCCCAATGTTCGGTAATCTTGCCGTCGGTGACCCTGAAAATATCGACGATGGCGGCTCCGCGAGCACCCTCTTTATCCGTGGAATGGATGTGCAGATAAACCAGATCTCCATCCGTGGCGCTGCGCACGATCCGGGATTTCGCCTGCGGGTTTTCCTTGAAGAAGCCGGTGAAATAGTCGACGAATGGCTTCTTGCCATCAGGCACCATCGGATTGTGCTGCTTGTAGCTGTCAACGATGACGGCAGCGCCCTTCGCCACCTCGTGCTTGTTGAAGACGGTGTCGTAAAAATCGATCACCAGCTTGCGGTTGGCTTCTTCCTGAACCAGATCGCGCTTGGCGGTTTCCGCCAGAACGGGCGCGGCCATCAGCGCGGGCGCGAGGGCAAGAGCAGCGATGGCAAGACGACGTGTCATGAAATTCATGGATGAGACCTCTCAGTAACCGACGGTGAAACGCTGGCGGGAATGCTGCGGCTTTTCGATTTCATCGACAAGCGCGATGGCGTAGTCTTCAAAGGAAATGCGGCTGCCAGCTTCGTTGCTCAAAAGGCTGTCCTTGCCGATACGGAATTTGCCCGTTCTTTCCCCCGGCACGAATTCGGCCGATGGCGACAGGAAGGTCCAGTCGAGCTGCCTTTCCCCTTTCAGACGGTCCAGAAACTCCGCTCCCTTGGTCGCCTCGGCCTTGTAGGCGGCCGGGAAGTCCGGCAGGTCAACCACGCGCTGGCCCGGCGCAATTTCAAGGCTGCCGGCGCCACCCACGACGAGATAACGGGAAACGCCCGAGGCACGGACGGCCTCGATCAGCGTCACCGGATCGCTCGCAGTGAAGTGCACGGCGCTGATCACGGCATCGTGACCCTTAAGCAGTTCCGAAAGCCCTGCCTGATCGAAGACATCGCCCTTTTTTGCCACTACGTTCGGCAGGCTGGCGATCTTTTCAGGGTTGCGGGCGATCGCCGTCACCTGGTGCCCCCGGTCGGAAAGTTCCTTCAGAATACGGGATCCGGCATTGCCGGAGGCTCCGATGAGCGCGATTTTAGCCATGGCTTTTTCCTTTATAGGCATCGTTATAGGTCTAGATAATAGACCGCCAGGGGAAGCTATGGTATCGCAGCCCCGGCTGCAAGAAGTCAGCCGACGCTGATCAGGTCACGCGGCGATGACCTGAAAGGGTACGAAAATGGAAAGAGCAGGGAAAATGCCGGATACGCAAACCAAGGAAATCTTCGCCTTCGACCAGCCCTGCCCCATCCGCGACGTGCTGGATCGCATCGGTGATCAATGGAGCCTGCTGGTTCTGGAAGCGCTTCAGGGCGGGGTGCTGCGTTTCAACGAACTGAACCGCAAGATCGACGATATTTCCAAGCAGATGTTGTCACGCACGCTGAAACGGCTTGAGGAAGACGGTTTCATTCGCCGCACGCTCTATGCGCAGGTGCCGCCGCGCGTGGAATACGAACTGACCAATCTCGGCCGTTCGTTTCTGGTGCCGATGCAATTGCTGGTGCAGTGGGCGGACGAGAACCACGTCCGCATTTGTACGGCGCGGTTGGACTATGCCAATGGTGGAACGGGATCGTAACACCGTTCCTCGTGCCGTGGCGAAACCTGTCCGCCACGGCAATAGAAAGGCCCTGTGGCGATCAGGAGCGGAAGATGAAGGAAGCGCCGAAAGCGATGAGCGCAAAACCGATCACGTGGTTGATCGTGATGCTTTCCTTCAGCCAGAAGACCGAGAACAGCGCAAAGACCGCAAGCGTGATAACTTCCTGAATGGTCTTGAGCTGCGCGGTCGAATAGACCTCCGATCCCATGCGGTTCGCGGGGACTGCGAGCATGTATTCGAAGAAAGCGATGCCCCAGCTTGCGACAATCGCAAGGAATAGTGCGCTGCCCTTATGCTTGAGATGCCCATACCAGGCGAAAGTCATGAAAACATTGGAGACGATGAGCATCAGGACAGGCCAGATGTGGGCAGGGCTGATCGAGAACGGCATGATTGTTCCTGAATGAAGAAGGGAGGGATGTCACGAAAGGCAGTTTGAAAACGCAACCGTAATTTTTGTCTTTGCTTTAACTTACCGCCGTATGAAACGGAACCGGTTTCTATCAAAGCGTATTCGGCCGCTATGCAACGTATCCGGCCAAATTTTGTTCCCCGCGCTTCGTTTCCTTTTTGTACTCATTTTTTCTTGGCCTCCCCTTCCCTTTGCGCGTGACTCCCTCCATATTTCGCGCATGGCCAGATCACCCAAAAATTCCAAACCCTCGAATTCCGGCTTCGAGGAAGCTCCGCAATCGTCGTTCGAAGGCGCGCCGCTCAGCGGCAGCGTTGCCGATTGGGTAAAGCAGCTCGAGGCGGAAGCCGAAGCCGGCTCGGTGGAGACCCAGCGCGAAGTCGCCTCGAAAGCTGGCAAGCACCGCAAGAAGATCGAGATCGAAGCGCGCAAGGAAGCGGAAAAAGCGGCCAACAAAACGGCTAAAAACACCACGGCTTCCAAGACAGCGCGCGGCGTTTCCATCGGCGCGTCGAGCGATCCAAAAACCCGCGCCGCCGCCGGTCTCAATCCCGTGGCTGGCATGGACGTTTCCCTGGAGGAGGCGGCCAATCTTGCACCGGGTGCCGTCACCGCCACCGTTGAGGCACTATCGGCGCTTATCGAGAGCGGCAATCCGCTGTTCAAGGACGGCAAGATGTGGACGCCGCACCGGCCGGCGCGTCCGCCGAAATCCGAAGGCGGCGTTACAATCCGCATGGACTCGGAGTATCAACCGGCAGGCGACCAGCCGACGGCGATTGCCGATCTCGTGGAAGGCATCAATTCCGGCGAGCGCAGCCAAGTCCTGCTCGGCGTCACCGGCTCCGGCAAAACCTTCACCATGGCCAAGGTGATCGAGGCAACCCAGCGCCCGGCCGTCATCCTTGCGCCCAACAAGACGCTGGCCGCGCAGCTCTATTCCGAGTTCAAGAACTTCTTCCCCGACAATGCGGTAGAGTACTTCGTCTCTTATTACGATTATTATCAGCCGGAAGCCTATGTGCCGCGCTCCGACACCTTCATCGAGAAGGAATCCTCGATCAACGAACAGATCGACCGGATGCGCCACTCCGCCACCCGCTCGCTGCTGGAACGCGACGACTGCATCATCGTCGCTTCGGTTTCCTGCATCTATGGTATCGGCTCGGTGGAAACCTATACCGCCATGACCTTCCAGATGCAGGTGGGCGACCGGCTGGACCAGCGCCAGCTTCTGGCCGACCTTGTGGCCCAGCAATACAAGCGCCGCGACATGGATTTCCAGCGCGGCTCCTTCCGCGTGCGCGGCGATACCATCGAAATCTTCCCTGCCCACCTTGAGGATGCCGCCTGGCGCATCTCGATGTTCGGCGACGAAATCGATTCCATTACCGAATTCGACCCGCTGACCGGCCAGAAAACCGGCGATCTGCAATCCGTCAAGATCTACGCCAATTCGCACTATGTCACCCCGCGCCCGACGCTGAACGGCGCGATCAAGTCGATCAAGGAAGAGCTGAGGGTCCGCCTCGCCGAGCTGGAAAAGGCGGGACGTCTGCTGGAAGCCCAGCGGCTGGAACAGCGCACGCGTTACGACATCGAAATGCTGGAGGCGACCGGCTCCTGCGCCGGTATCGAAAACTATTCGCGTTATCTAACCGGCCGCAATCCCGGTGAGCCGCCGCCGACGCTGTTTGAATATATCCCTGATAATGCGCTGCTTTTTATTGACGAAAGCCACGTCTCGGTTAGCCAGATCGGTGGCATGTATCGCGGCGACTTCAGGCGCAAGGCGACGCTGGCCGAATATGGCTTCCGCCTTCCCTCCTGCATGGATAACCGCCCGTTGCGCTTTGAGGAATGGGATGCGATGCGGCCGCTGACGGTCGCGGTTTCGGCCACCCCCGGCTCGTGGGAAATGGAACAGGCCGGCGGCGTCTTCGCCGAACAGGTCATCCGCCCGACAGGACTCATCGATCCACCGGTCGAGGTGCGCTCCGCCCGCAGCCAGGTGGACGATGTCCTCGGCGAAATTCGCGAGACCGCCGCTAAGGGTTACCGCACGCTCTGCACCGTGCTGACCAAGCGCATGGCTGAAGACCTGACCGAATATTTGCACGAACAGGGCGTTCGCGTGCGTTACATGCACTCGGATATCGACACGCTGGAACGCATCGAGATCATCCGCGACCTGCGCCTTGGTGCCTTCGACGTGCTTGTCGGTATCAACCTTCTGCGCGAAGGCCTCGATATTCCAGAATGCGGGTTCGTCGCGATCCTCGATGCCGACAAGGAAGGCTTCCTGCGTTCGGAAACTTCGCTGATCCAGACCATCGGCCGCGCCGCCCGTAACGTCGACGGCAAGGTCATCCTATATGCCGACAACATCACCGGCTCGATGAAGCGGGCGATGGAGGAAACCTCCCGCCGCCGCGAAAAGCAGATGGCCTATAACGCCGAACACGGCATCACGCCGGAATCGGTCAAGGCGAAGATCTCCGATATTCTTGATTCAGTTTATGAGCGTGATCACGTAAGGGCCGATATTTCAGGCGTTTCCGGCAAAGGCTTCGCCGATGGCGGCCATCTGGTCGGCAACAATCTGCAGTCCCATCTCAACGCGCTGGAAAAATCCATGCGCGATGCCGCAGCCGATCTGGACTTCGAAAAAGCCGCCCGCCTGCGAGACGAAATCAAGCGCCTCAAGGCCACCGAACTCGCCGTCATGGACGACCCTATGGCGAAGGAAGAGGCGAAATCGCTTGAGGGTGGCGGCAGAAGCAAGAAAAAAGAAACGAGCGCCCGCAACGGGTCGATCTCCCCTCTTGCGGAAGATATATCCGGCGGGACAGAGGACGGTGCCGCTTCCGCAAACGAAAGTGGAAAATCTCTCTTCGCCAAACCTTCGCTGGACGAAATGGGTCCCGGCTCGGACACGGGCAAGCCGCTGTTCCGCAGGAACACGCTGGACGAGATGACCGTTGGCCGCACCGAGAAGCCGGTGCGTGGCGAAGTTCCCGGCAAACCCGAGACGGAAACCGGCAAACGTTTCTCACCGCTCATGGAAGGCCAGCCTGAGCGAACCAAGGACGATCCCCGCCCCCTCGTGCGCGGCAAGATCGGAGCGGGTTCCTATGAGGATGCCGGCGAACAGAAGCGCAAAAGCCGGACGAAGGGGAAGACCGGCCGTCCCGGTCGCTGACGCGCAACGGCGCAATCTGGATAGACACCGCATGCATCGAAAAAATCTGGCGGCCTTATGCCTCGTCTTTTTCTCAAGCCCAGTCCTTGCCGGGCAGATTGAGGACGCCACCTTCCACAGCGCCGCACTGAACGCACCGCTGCCCGTCAACATCTACCGACCGGATGGCACGCCGCCGGAAAACGGCTGGCCGGTGCTTTATCTCCTGCACGGCCATGATGGTGACCAGAACAGCTGGCGGGATCTCGGCAATATCGAAAAGACGCTGGACACGCTGATTGCGGCTGGCGCCATCCGCCCGCTGGTTGTCGTCATGCCAGGCGTTAAAAACAGTTGGTATGTGGATTCGGCCGCTGTCGGTGGTCCCGGCGATTACGAGACGGCCCTGACGGGCGATCTGCGCCATCAAGTGGAAAAAACGCTGCCGGTGCGAAAAGATCGCGAAGGGCGTGCCATCGCCGGGCTGTCCATGGGCGGTTTCGGCGCATTGCATCTGGCTTATGGCCACGAAGACCTCTATGGCGCAGTCGCCAGCCTGTCCGGCGCGATCTGGCAGAACGTGCCCGCCTCCGATCTCGACAAAACGCCCGCGGAACTCAAGCTCATTCAGGACAGCGCCTTCTTCCACCGCGTCGACCGCACTACCGTCACCAGCGGCATCGTGCTGCCCTCCACCGGCGATCACTTCTCCGGCGCCTTCGGCACGCCCTTCGATGCCAGACTTTTCAATGAGAAGAACGTCTTCACCCTTGTTGCACAGCACGTCGCCGAAAGCCAAGAATTGCCCGCCACCTATCTGACAGTTGGCGACGACGACGGCTTCTTCCTTTGGCGCGGCGCGATCGCCCTGCACGAAACGCTTCAGGCCGACAATCGTAAATCCGAATTGCGGATCACCGATGGCGATCACGTCTGGTCAGTGTGGAAAGTGTCAATTATCGACGCGCTGAAGTTCATCGATGGGGAATGGGACAAGGCAACGGACGTTGGGAAAGATTGACTGCCTACTCGATTACCCAGCCTTATTCCCCGTGCGTTTCTTTCCAGCCTTCCCCGCCACATTTAACGCCACCGCCGCGCGGATCAGCGCTACCAGTGCCTCCTCGTCGATCTCATCTCCCTCGTGAAAGTCGATGGCGCGCCGCGTATTGCCCTCAAGGCTCGAATTGAACAGGCCGGCCGGGCCTTCAAGCGATGCGCCCTTCGCAAACGTCATCTTCACGGCTGTCTTGTAGGTTTCGCCCGTGCAGATGATACCGGCATGTTCCCAGACGGGCACGCCGCGCCATTTAACCTCCTCCTTCACATCCGGATCGGCCTTCCTTATCAGCGCCCGGATGCGCGCAAGCGTCTCGCCACGCCAGTCGCCAAGCTCCGCGATCTTTTGATCGATGAGAGCCGACGGTGCATTCTCCTCCGCTTCCTTGCTGTCAGTGTTTCTTGCCATAATGTCCTCCCGATTTTGCGTGCCAGTGCTCCCGCTACCAGCATAAACCAAAATTTCCTGCGCTCCCACGCGGAACCAAATCCGGCCTTCACCGTTTCTTCCCCGAACGAAACGTTCAGCATACAAAGGGAAGAAACATCATGAAAATCAACGTCATCGCTCTCGCTGCCGCAGCAGCCCTCTCCTCTTCCGTGGCTTTTGCCCAGACGGCTGCGACTGCGCCTGCTGTTGGCGCCGATGCGACTTTGTCCGGTCCCGGCATCACCATGGGCACCAAGGCTAACGGCCCGCTGAAGTTCGTCAATGTCCAGAAAACCGACCTCACCGCCTCCCAGCTCGACGGTCTGGATATCTATAACGCCCAGAACGAAAACATCGGCGAAATCGAGGATGTCGTCATCGGCGATGGCAAATCGGTGATCGGCCTCGTTGCCAGCGTCGGCGGTTTCCTCGGCATCGACAAGAGCTATGTGGTGCTCGACCCGGCCTCGGTTGCAGTCCACAACGACAACGGCACCTGGAAGGCCTATGTCGATACCACCAAGGAAGCGCTGCAGAACGCACCGAAGCTCGACTACGACAAGCTGGACGACTGATTCCCCTGCAGTCGCAAGCTTGACCCCCGCGATCTGTCGCGGGGGTTTTTCGTGTGTGGAATTTCGGCGCAGTATCCGACAATCCCTCTCTCACGGCGCTTGCCTAGCAGCCCGGCTCTCGCCTATCTTCGGCGCGCAAGACACCAAGGATCGATGCGTGCCCACCAAAACTCTCTCTTCCCTCACCATAAGCGCTGTGACGATATTGCTGAGCACCCTTCCGCTGTCAGCACAGTCAGCCGGCTGGAAACCAGCCGAGCAGATAAAAACCTATGCGATCAGCGGTGATACGGGCGGAGCGCTTTACCAGTCCATAGGCGAGCGCGGCCCGACCGCCGGTGTGCAGGCCATCGCCCACACCACCTTCAAGCTGACATGGCGGCGCGATTATCGTCCGCAACCGGACGGTGCCTGCGTACTGGCCACCGCCAAGCCCAATCTCACAATCATCTATACCTGGCCGAAAGCGCCGGCCAGATTGCCTCCCGCGGTCGCCGCCAGCTGGAAAACCTTCATTTCCGGTGTGGAAACCCATGAGCGCGTTCACGGCGAGCACATTCTCGACATGGTGCAGAAGATCGAGGCATTCAGCACCGGTCTGAGAGCGGAAAACGATCCGAAATGCCAGAAAGTGCGCGTTGTCCTTCAACAACGGCTTGGTGAGCTATCCAACGAGCAGCGCCAACGCGGACGCGATTTCGACCGGGACGAGCTTTCGCCCGGTGGCCGCGTGCATCAGCTCATTCTGGCGCTCGTCAACGGTCCCTGAGAACTCCAGGGAGAAACGGCTATTCCGCCGCCTCGCCTTTCAGCAGCGGTTCGGAGAGCGGTATGCTCTCCAGCTCGTAGGAATAGCCTTCCAGCATCGTATAGGCCTGCTCGATCGCCTCTATCTGCGCTTCCGCATTGCGGATGGCTTCGGCGATGGACTGGCTGCGCGCACGCAACATGGAACTCAAAACATCGGTCTCCGGCTTTCTGCCCAGCCGGTCCATATGTTTGCGCACCCGCGTGCGGTGACGCTCCAGTTCCAGAATGTGAAAGCGGCTTTTCAGGATATCGTCGGTCAGCTTGCGGCGCATGGCGGCCACTGGGTCGAAGCTGCCGGGCTCGCGCTCGTCCAGAATGAATTCGTTGACCAGAGTTTCCAGCATCAGCAGGCCTTTGAGGTCCTTGGCATCGGCAAGCTGCGGATCGTAACCGGTATCGTCGAACACCTTGCGGCGCACCGGATCCTTCAAAAGCTCGTAAGCGGTTTGCAGGCGTGCGAATTGGTCGGTATCGCCCCCGCTGTCGGGATGGGCGGCTTTCGCCACCTTCCGGTAAGCGGACTTGATCGCCGCCTCGTCGGCATCACGCTCCACGCCAAGCAAAACATAGGGATCGATCACTAAAACACCTTCAAACGCAAACTGTTACCGCATGCCATACGCCACCCCCGTGCGGCTCGCGCACAGATCATAAGCGAATTCCGCCCGCGCGGCACCCCCGCGCCGGCGCAAAAGCCCTTGATCCTCAAATTTGTCGGACCCATGGCGACTATAATCACGGGCGGGACAAAATTGTGGAAAGTCATGGCAAAACACGCCGGGCCAAGCTGCCTACCCATGCGGAAAACCGTGCAACCCGCAGGTTTTACGGTGCTTATGGTGGAACGGCTCCAACGGGTGTAAGCTTGGCTTTTGGATCTGAAGGGAGGGACGATCCGATGCCGCAAACCATTACCCAGACAGTGACGGATTATGTGCACGCCATGGCCTATGCGGATGAGGGCCTGATGCGTGATGTTTTCGATCCGCGCGCCAGCATCGTCGGGACGTTCCAGGGTGAAACGGAATGGCTTTCACTGGAGGACTTCGCCGAGCAGATACGGAAAAGCGAACGCGGCCTGCCCGATCACGACCCCGTCTTCGAAATCCTCGGCATCGACAAGGAAGGCGACAGCGCGTCCGTGAAGCTGACGACGAGTTTCGACGGCATGGATTTTAGCGAATACTTGTCCTTGCTGGAGCGCGACGGCAACTGGGCAATCGTGCACAAGCTATATCACATCAAGCCATAGGCGTTGTGCGAATGCAGGAATAATAGCGGGGAAATGGCCAAGCCATTGAAAATACTGGTGCCCCCGACAAGGTTCGAACTCGTGACCCCCTGATTACAAATCAGGTGCTCTACCAACTGAGCTACAAGGGCAATCCAGTGCCTTGCCAACTATCAGATTCTCACTTCGTGTAAAGCAAAAATTGATTGCGCGCCGTTGGGAGACCTCTTTTCCACACCGTACCTGTGGGTTTCAATCACCAGGTCGCGGCAAAAGGCCTGCAAAATAAGCGAAGTATTTACGCGATGTAGCTAAAATGGCGATAATTCATAACCATCCCACCGGGAATAACGCATCGCATGCGCGCAAGCATACAGAAAATCCAACTAACCGGTACGATCGTCATAGCGGTAAGTTCCATCTTGTTGGCAACCCTTGCCGCCCTGCCGAGCGTTTCCAGTTACTTACGCTACCGGACCAATGCGCAGCAACTCAGCCGCTTCGAAACAGCCCTCCAGTCCGCATGGCTGGTATCGGCCGAGCGTGGTCCTGCCAATAATTTGATGGGCGCGTCTTCCCCCGATGCAAAACTGGTCCAGGAGCTGGCCGCAGCGCGCAAGGCGACGGACGACAAGCTGGTGGAACTCGAAAACTCTTTTGCCGCGGAAATCAGGGCGCAGCCAGAATTGGCAAAATCGCTGGTCGATACACGCCGAAAACTGGCGCAATCCCGAGAAGCGGTCGATCAGGTTGCTGCACTTCCGGAATCCGCGCGCAGCTACACGGCGATGTCCAACGCAATTTTTGCGATGTTCAAGGCGGCGGACAGCGTCAACATGCTGCGTGGCAAGACCGCTCGCGCGATTATCAAGGTAACGCCCAATGTAGCGATCGACATCGCCATGACCGGCACGGCCGGAGTGATGCGGGACCGGATCGGTCGCCTCGGTTCCTACGTGGTCATGAGCCTGCGGGCGAACAGGCAGGACAGGCTGAGCCTCCGCGCCAAATTCGACACGGAAATACAGAGCCTCACACTGCTGAAATCGTCGCTGACGAACTACACCGCCGCTTACCTGTCCACACCACGCGTCGATGCAGCGTTTCGCGATATTGAAATCTTCTATTTCGGCCAGGCGCTTCCCTATGCGCAGAATACGATTGCGATGGTGGTGCCGTCCGCGCAGCCAAGCATTCGCGAATTCTCCGAAAACTACATCAAGGGCATGCGGTCCTCGAGCACGTTGCGCGACCTTATTCTCGCCGAAACACGGGCAAGGATAGAAAGAAACAAGGAACAGGCGTTGATCTATGGTGGAACGTCTCTCCTCCTCGCTCTCATCGCGGTTCTGGTATTGCTGCGGCTTGCATCGGTTTACAGAACGGCACTGTTCCGCCCCATGCAATCCGTCCAGACGCAGATCGCCGCAATCGCTGCTGGTGATCTTTCAGGAGCCCTGTATCAGGACAAGGCTGCTCCGGAAGTGAAGAAAATGTTCAAGGAACTGGATTTCCTGCGCGAGCAGCTTCGCCAGAAGGAAGAAATGGAAAAGCAGCAGTCTGCGCTGGCCGAACAATTACGCACGCTTTCAGAAACAGATGCCTTGACCGGTGTGTCCAATCGCCGTGCGCTGGAAAAGACCGTTCGTGCCATATTGAGTGGCGAGGAGCAGTTGCAGACGCTTGGCGTGATGATTGTCGACATCGACCACTTCAAATCCATCAACGACCGCTATGGCCATGCCATGGGCGACCTCGCGCTACAGAAGACAGCGACTCTTTTAAGAGGCGCCCTCCGTAAAAACGATATTCTGGCGCGCTATGGCGGCGAGGAATTCGTGGTCGTGTTGCAGGATGTCAGCCACGCGACGGCGACCGCCACCGCCGACCGCCTGCGCCGGCTGATTGAAGCCCAGGTCATTGATGAACAAAGCGGGCTGTCACTGACGGCAAGTTTCGGCGTGGTCTGGCAGGAGGCACGGGCGATCAACAGCTGGGACGAACTGATCGCAATTGCCGACGACCGGCTTTATGAGGCCAAGCGTGCGGGCCGCAACCGGGTGTGGGCGACCTATTTCCCCAAGGTAGCCAACGGCTAGGCGGCCCGGAGCGGCAGGTCAGATCAGATCGAGCGTCATAACGACAGGGCAATGGTCGGAAGCCTTGGGGCGGTCCCAGCCGGTGCGCGGATAACGATCCACCTCCTGCCCCGGCGGAAAGACCGTCCTGTAAGGCTGGCCAGCGCGGATGATTTCGGGAACCCTTGTCGCATTGATCTGCGCAAGATGTGGGGAAAGCCAGATATAATCGAGCTGGCAGAGATGCTGTTCCTGTGGCCCGCGCGAATGATAGAGCGTCCAGCGATCCATGACGTCACGGCGCGACATCGGATTGGTCACAAAATCATCCGCCGTGAAGATATCGAGCGCGCTCCGCTCCTCTTCCACCGGCGTAAAGCTGTAGCCGCTGCGCCGGTCGCCGGAAATCGAAATGCGTTCCTGATAATCATTCATGTCGCCGCAGATGGCAAAATTCTTGTTGCGGGTATTGTTTGCGCCCCAGCGGTTTTCGATGATGCGGCGAACGGCCATGGCTTCCGCCTCGCGAATCGGCATGGTGGCGAGCCGGGCATCTATGGCGTCACGGGCATTGGTCATGGATTTGAAATGCGTGACGTAAAGCGTCAGCGGTTTGCCGCCGATCCTCAGATCGATTTCCAGACAATCGCGTTTGAAAATCTTGTCGTCTATCTGGTTGGTCGCGGCAAGTGCGGGATTGAAGAGATCGAGATTGCGGTAGGTTAGCGCAGCGTGGCTCTTGATGTCGATGACCTCGATCTTGTCGCCGTCTCGGGTCTGCTCGCGCATGACGACCGCGACATCGATGCCGCGGCTGTCATTGCCCTCGACCAGATATTTCTGCAGATAGCCGTTGCCGACCATGCGGTAGAGATAGCCATATTCGAAAGCCTGCAGGGCCGCCATGTTGTCGACTTCCTGCAGGCAGAGAATATCGGCATCCGCATCCGCAATGGCCAGCGCTGAAAGTTGCCGCGTATCGTCTGTGGAAGAGACTGCCCGCGCACTTTCCAGCGCCTGATAGGTCGCCTCGTCCCTGATATCGAAAAGCTGGATCGCCCTGTCGCGCCGCGTCTGGTTGCGAAAACCGGTAAAGTCGAAACGAGTGAGAAGATTTTCGATATTGAAGGTGGCGAGCCGAAGCGACATGTTTCATTCCTGTTGCTGGAATGGAAGCTTAGCCGCTCCCGTTCGGTCTCGCCAGTGGCCAGTCGCGTCGATCAGATTCCCTATTCACGATGTCGGATTTTATGTGCCGGGATATTCCCCACCCTCATTCCTGTGACGAGCCCAGGGATGAGGGAGCAAGCAAATGCTAAAGACGCCACGCCGCACGAATCGCAACCGGCAACCGGTCACCGACCGCAACCGATTCTCGAGAATAAGCCCGAAGCGCCTGCCCGTCCGGCAGGTCGAGACGCAAGGCATAACGCTCGCCCTCGTAGAGAACCGAGGTCACGGTGCAGGTGATTCCATCCGCATCCCGCACCACGTCCTGCGGCCGCACGAGAATATCCGCCCGTGGTAATTGCCCACCGTTATCCATCGCTGTGCGGAGCGCGTCCCAGTCAATATCCCGCGAAGAACCTTCCGGCACCGGCACGGAGAGAATGGCGCCCTGCCCCACCAGCGAGCCGACAAGACGCCCCTCGGGTCGTGCATAAAGCTCGGCGGGCGGCGCGACCTGAAGCAGCTTGCCCTGAGACATCACGGCGACATCGGTTGCCAGCGCCATGGCTTCCGCCTGATCGTGGGTAACATAGATCATCGTCGCGCCGGAGCGGATGTGGAACTCGCGAAAGGTCTCCTCCATCTCCTGCCGCAAATGCCGGTCGAGATTGGCGAGCGGCTCGTCGAGCAGCACCACATCAGGTTCGGTGACGAGGCAGCGAGCCAGCGCCACGCGCTGCCGCTGGCCACCGGAAAGCTCGGCGGGACGGCGGTCCGCAAAGCCTTCAAGGCGTACGGCTGCCAGCGCTTGGGCCACCTTCTCGCGATATTTCTCTCCGGAAATGCCGCGAACTTTCAGGGGATAGCCGGCATTGTCGGCAACCGACATGTGCGGCCAGAGCGCATAGGACTGGAACACCATCGCCATGTTGCGCCGTTCCGGCGGCACCATGCTGCCTGCATCGGCCAGCACCCGCTCGCCGAGCAGGATGGAGCCATCAGTCGGTTGCTCGAAACCGGCGATCATGCGCAGCACCGTCGTCTTGCCGCAGCCGGACGGCCCGAGCAACGCGAGGAAACCTCCCTCACGCACCGTGAGCGAGACGTCGTCAACGGCGGGTTTCGACCCGGCTCCAAAGCTTTTCGTCAGACGATTGAGGATCAGTTTCGCCAAGGGACGACTCCTTTCGGCAGATAGCGCCCCAGAATTTCGAGCAGCAGCATGAGGAAAATCACCATGATGACGACAAGCACCGAAAGTGCGGAGGCAAGATCGAAGCTGCCGCTGTCATCGAGGTTATAGATGAGCACACCGAGCGTCTGCGTGCCGGCGGACCAAAGGAGCGCCGAAACCGTCAGTTCATTGCAGGCGATCAGGAAAACGAGGATGACGGAAGCGCCAGCCGCAGGCCCGACCAGCGGCAGGATGATGTCCTTCAATCGCCGCCAGAAACCGGCGCCCGAAAGCCTTGCCGCCTCTTCCAGCGACGGATCGAATTGCAGGAAGGCGCTGACCATCGGTTTGAGGCTGACGGCGAAAAAGGAGGAAAAATAGGCGAGCAGAATGATCCAGATCGTGCCGTAAAGCGTGATACCGAGCAGCGGAATGGGGGCCGCGAACAACAGGACGAAGGATACGGAAATCACCACACCCGGCAGCGCATAGGGAATATCCACCAGCGCCGACAGCAGGAACATGAAGCGGCTTTTGCCGCGCACCAGGAAATAGGCGGTCAACACCGTCACCGCAAGCAGGCAAAGGGATGTGACCGTCGCCAGAAACAGCGAGTTGCGGAAGGCTGTGCGGGTCACGCTCTGCCGGTAGAGCAGCTCCTCATAGGCGTGCATCGTCACGGTCTTGAGACTGAGCGGCACGCCATAGGCGGGGGCAAGCGAGCTTGCCACCAGCGCAGCAAGTGGTGCAACCAGCATGAAGAACAGCACGAGCCAAAGGACAAGCTCAGCAACTACACGCCAGCGCGACAGCTTGAAAGTCGCGGCCTTGCCGGAAAGACCGATGATGCGATAGTCCCTGCCCTTCATTGCCCGCTCTTGCAGCGCAAGACCGGCCACGGAGATGATGGCGATCATGGTCGAGAGAATGGCGATATCGCCGAAGGTGCTCGCGCCAAAACTGGCGAAGCGGCTGTAGATCAGCGTCGGCAGGGTGAAGATCGAGGCCGGAATACCGAGGATCGCCGGAATACCGAAATTGCCGACATTGGACACAAACGAGATCGCCGCCCCGGCGATCAATCCCGGCGTCGAAAGCGGCAGGATGATATCGAACAGCACGCGGCGAGGCGAAGCACCGGAAAGCTTGGCCGCCTCGATGCCATCTTGCGGCAAGGCCAGCAAACCAGCGCGCAGCGACAGATAGACGAGCGGCGCATGCTGCACGCCGAGCAAAAGCGCGATACCGGCAATGGAATAGAGCGGCTGTGGCGACCCCATGGGCGGCGCAAGGCCGATGGCCTTTAAAAGCGTGCTCGACGGGCCGGTCATGCCGATCCACGACAGCGCCGTCACCTGCGGCGGGATCATCATAGGCAGCATGAAGAGGAAGCTTAAGATCGACTTGCCGCGTATGTCGCAGAGCGTCAGCGCTAGCGCGAAGCCCCCGCCGATCATGAGTGAAATCAGCATGCCGAAAAACGAGGTCGAGAGCGTGTTCAGCGCCGCATCCCAAAGGGCGGGATCAGCCAGCAATCGCCATATGTCACCGTTGAGTGACGAAACAATGCCGGTATAGGCGAGCCGCCCGAGCGGTAGGGCGCTGAGCGCAAAAACGACGCTCACCACAAAAGGAAACAGCCAGCGCGGCTGGCTGTTTCCATAGGCACTTGATCGGGACATGCCGCTATATCAGCCCTTGGAGCCGAAAATATCGGAGAAGATCTTCAGATCCTGCTCGGAATTCTTCAGCGCGTCCGCGGCGTTGAGCGGCAGGACCTTGAGCTTGTCGCGGGCGGGGAAACCTTCCGGCATGCCAGCGTCAGCGCGCGCGGGGATGTAGCCGAGCTTGACGAAGCCCTGCTGGCCCTTTTCCGAAAGCACGTAGTCGACGAACTTCTTAGCGGCTTCCTCATGCTTGGTACCCTTGAGGATCGCGACCGGTTCGGTCACGGCCGAAACGCCCTCTTCCGGGAAGACGAACTCCACCGGTGCGCCCTTGGCCTTTTCGCGGATCGGCATGTAGTCGACGACAACGCCGTAAGCCTTCTCACCTGATGCAACCGACTTCAGCACCGCGCCGTTACCGCCGCCGGAAATGGCTTCATTGGCCTTCAGCTGCTTGTAATAGTCCCAGCCGAGGCCGTTGGCAGCGGCCAGCGTCTGCGCGTGGATCAACGCTGCACCAGAGGTCAGCGGGCTCGGCATGGTCACCAGACCCTTGGCTTCCGCCTTGGCAAGATCCTTCCAGCTCGTCGGCTTCATCGCAGCGGCAGTGTTATACATGATGCCGGTGGTGATGAGCTTGGTGGAATAATAATAGCCGTCCGCATCGTAGAGCGAGGCGTCGATGTTCTTCGCTTCCGGCGACTTGTGGGCCATAAGCTGGCCAGCCTGCTTCATGCGTTCGAGTGTGACGGTGTCGGCGATCAAGAGCACATCGGCAACCGGATTGCCGGCGCTGATCTCAGCCATCAGCTTGGCCATGATCTTCGGCGTTCCGTCACGCACCCATTCGACTTCGATACCGGGATTGGCGGCCTTGAAACCATCAACGGTCGCCTGCGCGTCCTCGTTCGGCTGGCTGGTATAAAGCACCAGATCGGCAGCATTGGCAGCGGTGGCGATGAAGCCGAGCGATACGATGGCGGTAAAAGCGGAAAGCAGCGTTTTCATAGGTCCAGTCCCTGTTGTTTCGTGGGACCGCTAAAACATGATTGCATAACATGTATGTGACAGGCAGGATTTTAGGGGTGTGATCTCGGTAGCCAAGGTGGAGACCGGGGCCTACCCCCCTCTGCCCTGCCGGGCATCTCCCCCACAAGGAGGGAGATCGGCAAGACGCTCTTTCGTCACTTAATTTTCGAACGTTGAGATGGGCGAAACCTCACCACGGGTCGATCTCCCCACCTGTGGGGGAGATGTCCGGCAGGACAGAGGGGGGGTAAGCCGCCTCCCCGTCGCTGCCGAAAACCTGGCAACCCTCAAATCGCCGGAACCACTTCGGTCGTCTCCGCCTGCGCCGTCGCGATCAACCGGCCAAGCCGCTTCATGCCTTCCTCGATCATCGCCTCATTGGCGCAGGAGAAGCTGATGCGCAGCGTGTTCGTACCCGAGCCATCCGCAAAGAAGGCGCGACCCGGAACGAAGGCGACCTTTTCCGTTGCGATGGATTTTGCCAGCAATGCGGCGCCATCCATGCCTTCCGGCAGGGTGACCCAGATGAACATGCCGCCTTCCGGCTTGGTCCAGCGCGTGCCCTTCGGCATGTATCTGTCGAGCGCAGCCAGCATCGCATCGCGGCGGGCGCTGTAGGCAGCCTTGATCTTGGCGACCTGCTTGTCGAAGCCGCGCGAAGCGACACGTTCGATGGCGATCTGGTTGATCGTCGAGGAATGCAGGTCTGCGGCCTGCTTCATCAGCACCAGCTTGCGGATAACTGGCGCAGACGCGACGATGTAACCGACGCGAAGGCCGGGTGCGAGCGTCTTGGAAAAGCTGCCGCAATAGATGGTGCGGGTGTTCTCGATGCCGCCCGAGCGGGCAATGTCCAGCGCCATGATCGGCGGAACCGCTTCACCATCATAACGCAGCGACTGATAGGCGGCGTCTTCGATGACGGCGATATCCAGCTCGTCAGCCAGCGCCAGAACCTTTTCGCGGCCGGCAAGATCAACGGTTTCCCCGGTCGGATTGGAGAAATCGGCAGAGAGATAAGCGAACTTCACCGCGCCGCCGAGCTTGGCCGCGGTTTCGCGGTAAGCTTCGGGCGTGCGGTTGCCGCCGGGATTGAGCTGGTCGTAATTCGGCTCATAGGCGTTGAAGGCGGAAAGTGCGCCGAGATAGGTCGGCCAGGTTACCAGCGCGGTATCCTTCGGCGACAGGAACAGCTTGCCGAGGTAGTCGAGACCCTGCTGCGAACCCGAAACGATGAAGACGTTGTCGGCAGTGCATTCAATGCCGATCTCGGCCATTTCGCCCGCCAGCCATTCGCGCAGCGGCTTGTAACCTTCGCTCACCGAATATTGCAGCGCCGAGTTGACCTGCGAACCCGAAAAAATTTCCGCATAAGCCTGCTGGAACTCCTCTGCGGGGAAAAGAGCCGGGTCCGGAATACCGCCGGCAAAGGAAATGATATCGGGCTGCTCGAGCAGCTTCAGCAGCTCGCGGATTTCAGACGCTTTCATGCGCGACGAGCGCGTGGCGAAAATTTGTTCCCAATCAAGCATGGGTACGTTTCCTCTTGTGTCGTTTTTATGCGTGCATCTTTACAGAAATGTCGATACGTCAGCAATACTGACTTATCAGTTTTTCGAATTATTTCTGCCTCCCTGCACGTTACCCGCATTTGGGCCCGCCTTTGGCGGACAAAGCCAAATACACCCTTGCGCAAAGCTTCACAATCTTCCGTTTGCGATTGACGCGGCAAGGTTTTCCGGCTGGATTGCGGCCACGCGCCGCGACACGGCGAAAGCATCATGGGAGTTTGACGACATGCTGAAAAATATCGACCCGGCGCTGAATGCCGATGTTCTTCACGCCCTACGCGCCATGGGTCACGGCGATACGCTGGTGATTTCCGACACCAACTTCCCTTCCGATTCGGTGGCTCGCCAGACAACGGTCGGCAAGGTGCTGCGCATGGACAACATTTCCGCCGCCCGCGCCATGCAGGCGATCCTCTCGGTGCTGCCACTCGACACGCCGCTGCAGCCTTCGGTCGGACGCATGGAAGTGATGGGCGCGCCGGACCAGCTGGAACCCGTACAGGTCGAAGTGCAGAAGGAAATAGACGCGGCGGAGGGAAAATCCGCCCCCATGTACGGTATCGAACGCTTCGCCTTCTATGAACAGGCTAAAAACGCATATTGCGTCATCACAACAGGCGAGACCCGTTTTTACGGCTGCTTCCTGCTGACGAAGGGCGTCATCCCTCCGGGCAAATAAGATCCAACGGCAGACTGGGTCGTGTGCTAAACCCGTCATAACAATTTCAAGTTGTTGTGGCAAAAACTTCCACTAGGTTTTGTAAAACCAACCGGAGGTGTGAGGTATCATGACCCAATATGTCCTGGCGTTCTGGAATGTCGAAAACCTGTTTGCGCCGGAGGGTTATCCAGCGCGCGAACCTTGGATTGCCGAGCGGCTGAAGAACGATCTCAAAGGCTGGACCGAAGATCTGTTCAAGACCAAGCTCAGGCAACTCGGTTTGATCATAAGACAGATCGGCGGCGCCGGGCCGGATCTGCTCGGCGTGTGCGAAGTCGAGAACCGTTTCGTTCTGGAGACGCTTGCGGAACATCTGAACGACCTCATGCCCGAGCGCGCCTACCGTGTGGTGCATGCAGATTCCAGCAAGGACCAGCGCGGCATCGATACGGCCTTCATCTATGACAGCAAGAAGCTACTGATCAACGAAACCGAGATTTTCAGCCATTTCGTGATGCGCCGCACCGGTACGCGCGACATTACCCAATGCACCTTCATCACCAAGGGCGGACGCCAGCTTATCGCCCTTTCCAATCACTGGCCGTCGCGCTCCGGCGGCGCGGTGGAAAGCGCCGGTTTTCGCATGACCGCCGGTGAGACGCTTGGCTACTGGCACCAGCGGATCAGGGAAGAGAAAGGTAACGACATCGCCGTCGTCGCCTTCGGCGATTTCAACGACGACCCTTCCGATGCATCGCTGCGCTATCACGCCAATTCCACCCGCGAGCGCGACGATGTCGAAAGCTCGCAATCGGCAATGTTCTACAATCTCACCTGGAACTACCTGCGCCAGCAGGTAGTGGATTCAGTCGGTACGGCAAGAACGATCTATGGCACGCTCTATTTCAACGGCGACGCCAATATCTTCGACCAGATCCTCGTCTCAAGATCGCTTCTGACCGGGAGCAGCGGCTTCGCGGTGCGCGAGGAAACCGCGAAAATTGAAGCCATTGCCGCCATGGTCAGCCACAGCAAGAATGAGGGGCCGATCCGCTTCGGCCTGTCGAAAGGCGATGCAGTCAAAAACGTCAATCTCGGTGGTTTCTCCGATCACTTTCCCGTATCGGTCATTATCGAGGAAGCCGACGCCATCGTGTGATCCTAGCCAAGCCCAATGCAGAAAGGCCGGAGCTCTCGCCCCGGCCTTCCAATATTCTGTAAAGCAATGAAGCTTAGTTGACAGCCTTGTCGACCAGCTTGTTCTTGCCGATCCAGGGCATCATGCCGCGCAGCTTTGCGCCGACTTCTTCGATCTGGTGGGCGTCGTTGTTGCGACGGATGCCCTTGAAGCGTGCGCCGCCAGCCTTCCATTCCTGCATCCACTCGGTCGTGAACTTGCCGGTCTGGATGTCGTGAAGAACGCGCTTCATTTCAGCCTTGGTGTCAGCGGTGATGATGCGAGGACCGGTGACGTATTCGCCCCACTCGGCCGTGTTGGAGATCGAGTAGTTCATGTTGGCGATGCCGCCTTCATAGATCAGGTCAACGATCAGCTTCACTTCGTGCAGGCATTCGAAATAGGCCATTTCCGGTGCGTAACCGGCTTCGACCAGGGTTTCGAAACCGGCGCGGATGAGTTCTACGAGACCGCCGCACAGAACGACCTGTTCGCCGAAGAGGTCGGTTTCGCACTCTTCCTTGAAGTTGGTTTCGATGATGCCAGAACGGCCGCCGCCAACGCCGCAGGCGTAGGAGAGAGCGAGTTCAAGTGCGTTGCCGGAAGCGTTCTGGTGAACGGCAACGAGGCAGGGAACGCCGCCGCCCTTCTGGTATTCGCCGCGAACCGTGTGGCCGGGGCCCTTCGGTGCGATCATGACGACGTCGAGCGAAGCCTTCGGCTCGATGAGGCCGAAGTGAACGTTGAGGCCGTGTGCGAAAGCAATCGCCGCACCGTCACGGATGTTGCCGGCAATGTCAGCCTTGTAGATGTCGGCCTGCAATTCGTCAGGCGTCGCCATCATCAAAAGGTCGCCCCACTTGGCGGCTTCGGCAACGGTCATGACCTTGAAGCCGTCGGCTTCCGCCTTCTTGACGGTCGGCGAACCGGCCTTCAGAGCAATGACGACGTTCTTGGCGCCGGAATCCTTGAGGTTCAGCGCATGGGCGCGGCCCTGGGAACCGTAGCCGACGATGACGACATTCTTGGACTTGATGAGATTGAGATCCGCATCACGATCATAATAAACGCGCATTTTATGGTCCTTCCCTAATGCTTGTCTCTGTGTGAACCGGAACCTCAGGCGACCTTGCCGCCCAGTTCCGAATGTACCTTTTCCGTGCCGTAGAGTGTTAGAAAGGCGACCACCGCCTTCTTTGCCCGAGCGGAAAAATCCTTGTCAGGCGCCTCGCCCAGCAGCATGCGCACATGCAGATCCGAAACGATGAGGCCGTAAAAACTGCGATACGCCTCTTCGGCGTCATCGAAACGCAGGTAACCCGAACGGCGACCCGCCTCGATCAACCCGCGGGCGCGGCGGTCGATCTGGCGACGGCCACGTTCCAGAAGAAGATCGCCAAGCTTGGAACCATCACGGCTCGCCTGCCCTATCGCCAGACGGTTGAGCGCCAGCGACACATCGCCCGCCAGCACATCAAGCAGATCATGTGCGAAAACCTCGAGATGATCGGCAAGCTGCGGCGCAGACACGCGGTCGCCCGCCTTCTCGAAGGTGCGAACCTTGCTTTGCTGGAAGGTGATCATCGCAGCCAGCAGGCCGTCCCGGTCGCCAAACCATTTGTAGAGGCTTTCCTTGGAACAGTTGGCCGCACGCGCAAGACCAGAGGTCGTCAGCGCTTTCTCGCCACCCTCGACCAGAAGACGCAATGCCTGATCCAGAACGGCGTTCTGGCGCGGCGAAAATTCCTGCGCTGTGATCGGGTCGGAGGCCACTTATTTCCACTCCAGAGGCTCGATTAATGTACCGTACGGTACGGTTCGAGCGCCATTTAAGCGGAGGCAGCTTGCCCGTCAAGCGCTTTCTTCGCAGTGATGTACGAATTGACGCGATGCGGAAGCAGAATGCGCCGCACCATAATGCCGCTTTATCCGGCCGCGCTTATCTCACGCGAGGCGTCGACGTCGCGTGAGGGCGACATCCCGTAAAAGCGGCTGTATTCCCGGCTGAACTGCGAAGGGCTCTGGTAACCGACACGATGGCCGGCCGTGCCTGCATCCAGGCGCTCCAGCAGCATCAGCCGGCGCGCCTCATGCAGCCGCAACTGCTTCTGGTACTGAATGGGGGTCATGGCCGTGATCGTCTTGAAATGGTGATGGAAAGACGACACGCTCATGCCGATATGCTCCGCAAGTTCCTCGATACGCAGCTGGCGCGCGAAATTCTCGCGCAGCCAGGCGATGGCGCGGGCAATCCGATTGCCGTGGCTTCCGGCAGCGACGATGTTCATCAGCTGCCCACCCGCTGGTCCGGTCAGGATTCGATAGAGGATTTCCTGCTCGATCAGCGGCGCCATGGCCGCAATGTCCGCCGGGCGGTCAAGCAGGCGCATCAGCCGGATGGCCGCATCAAGCAGCTCCGGTGTGGCGGCGTTCACCACGATGCCGCGCTGGCCGCTCACCGGCTCCTGAGGCCGCTCGATCGGCATGCGGCTCATAAGGTCGAGCAGCTTTTCGCTATCGATCGCAAGCCCGATGCAAAAATGCGGTACTTCCTCGCTCGCTTCCACCACACGCCAGGCAACCGGCAGGTCGAGCGAGGTCAGAAGATAGTCGCCGGCCCCGTAATTGATGGTGTCCGTTCCCAGCTGAACGCTTTTCGACCCCTGGATCACCATTGCCAAGCAGGGACGATAGCTGCCGTGGCACGGCGCGCTGGGTGTGGACCGGCGGCTGATGCCGAGGGTTTCGATTGCCGTCTGGACCTCGCCATCCCGGGTGGCATGCCGTGCGGCGATGGAGGCGATCTCCTGATAGAGATTGAACGGCATGGTCATCTGGGAAACCCTTTAGGGAAGGAAGCAGCGTGTCTGTTTGCATTATCTAGAAAGCCGGGCCAGTTTCCGCAAATAGCCCACCGCAATTTTTTGCAGGATCGTGCAAGAAGCTCGGAGGATCGCTCTAACGCCCCGGCACCCTTCCATTGCATATTCCGCCGTCCCCAACTCCCGAAAGGATATTCAGATGGCCATTGCAAGAGGTTATGCTGCGACCGATGCGTCGAAGCCGCTTACCCCGTTCACCTTCGAACGCCGCGAGCCTAACGATGACGACGTTGTCATCGATATCAAATATGCCGGCATCTGCCACTCGGACATCCACACCGTCCGCAACGAATGGAAGAATGCCGTCTTCCCGATCGTTCCCGGCCATGAGATTGCCGGTGTCGTGAAGGCCGTCGGCTCCAAGGTCACGAAATTCAAGGTCGGCGATCATGTCGGCGTTGGCTGTTTCGTCGATTCCTGCGTCGGCTGCGCCACCCGCGACCTCGACAACGAACACTACATGCCCGGCCTCGTCCAGACCTACAACGATGTCGATCCAAATACGAAGACAGCCACCCATGGCGGTTATTCCGACTCGATCGTCGTCAAGGAAGGTTATGTCCTGTCGATCCCGGACAACCTGCCGCTCGACGCTTCCGCGCCGCTTCTATGCGCAGGCATCACGCTCTACTCGCCGCTGCGCCGCTGGAACGCCGGTCCCGGTCAGAAGGTCGCAATCGTCGGCATGGGTGGTCTTGGCCACATGGGCGTCAAGCTCGGCGCTGCCATGGGCGCGGATGTCACAGTTCTTTCCCAGACCCTGTCGAAGAAGGAAGACGGACTGAAGCTCGGCGCGAAGGAATATTACGCCACCAGCGACGCCTCGACCTTCGAAAAGCTGGCCGGCACCTTCGACCTGATCATCTGCACGGCAGGTGTCGCAATCGACTGGAACGCCTATCTCGGCCTCCTGAAGCCCAAGGGCAGCATGGTCGTGGTCGGTGCACCGGAACATGCGATCCCGGTCCACGCCTTCTCGCTCATCATCGGTGCGAAGAGCCTCTCCGGCTCGATGATCGGCTCGATCAAGGAAACCCAGGAAATGCTGGATTTCTGCGGTGAGCATGACATCGTCTCGGAGATCGAAACGATCAACATCCAGGATGTCAACGAAGCCTATGAGCGGGTGCTGAAGAGCGACGTTCGCTACCGCTTCGTCATCGACATGGCATCGCTCGACGCTTGAGCCTTGGATTGGCACAAGCTCGCCACATCCGCACTCCGTAACCCCGCACTTAATACGGCGTGACGGAGGAATGGTTTGGCGCACTGACCATAAGCAAGCGCGGGAAGCCAATGCTTCCCGCGCTTTCCTTTACCCGCCCTGCCCTCAGGCCTCGTCCTTCAACGTCTCTTTCTGGGTGATCAGCCGCGCGCTGTGCTGGCCGCTGAGGTAAATCCACAGCCAGCTCCACGCCACGGCCAGCCGCGAGCGCGTTCCGATCAGGAAATAGATATGGGCAAGCCCCCAGATCCACCATGCAAGCACGCCCTTGAGCTTGAACCTGCCGAAATCGATCACCGCCGCGCGTTTGCCGATTGTCGCCAGATTACCCTGATGGCTGTAGCGGAACGGCGCGGGCTCCGGCTCTCCGGATAGCCGCGCATTGATGACCTTTGCCACATGGGCGCCCTGCTGCTTGGCTGCAGGCGCAATGCCCGGCACCGGTTTGCCGTTTTCCTGATTGACGGCGGCCGTATCGCCGATGACGAAGATATTGGGGTCGTCTTCCAGATTCAGATGCGGCCCGACGATAGCGCGTCCCGCCCTGTCGGCAGCAGCATTCAGCCACTTTGCAGCGGGAGACGCCTGCACGCCAGCAGCCCAGACCACCGTGCGGCACGGATAAAAGGTCTCACCCACCGTCACGCCCTCATCGGTGCAGGCCGTCACCGGTGTGCCGAGCAGAACCTCGACGCCGAGCTTTTCAAGCGCCTGCTTGGCATAGGCCGAAAGATCGTCCGTGAAAACCGGCAGAACGCGCGGACCTGCCTCGACAAGCAGCACGCGGCTCTTTCTGGTATCCACATTGCGGAATTCCGGCGGCAGCGCCTTGTGGGCAAGCTCGGCGATCATGCCCGCCATTTCCACGCCCGTCGGGCCTGCCCCGATGATGACGAAGGTCAGTTGCGCCTGCCGTTCGTCTTCGCTGCTGGCAAGTTCCGCACGCTCGAAAGCCAGAAGCAGGCGGCGGCGGATCGTCGTTGCATCCTCGAGCGTCTTGAGGCCGGGAGCGGCACGCTCCCATTCGTCACGGCCGAAATAGGCATGACGGGCGCCGGTGGCCAGCACCAGCGTATCGAAGCCGATGACCTGACCGGAACTCAGATGCACGGTGCGGGCGTCACGGTCTACGCCGTTCACTTCCGCAAGCAGCGTCGTCACTTCCTTGCGGTCGCGGTAAAGATGGCGGATCGGCCAGGCGATTTCGGATGTCGCAAGAGCCGTCGTCGCAACCTGATAAAGCAATGGCTGAAATAGATGATGGTTGCGGCGGTCAATCAATGTGATGCGGACAGGGGCCCCCTCCAGCCCGTGTACCATTTGTAAGCCGCCGAAGCCTCCACCCACGACGACAACGTGATGTTCTTGCATGTGTCTCTGCCTTTAAAAGCTCGCGCACGGAGCATGCGCAAGCAGATTATAGGCAAAAAAATTGACTTTGGTTATGAAATAGCCTGACCGCAGGCGCGACAAAAACGCCGGACTGTTTCAGCCATGCCATATTCCAGCGCATCCGCCGTCAACCCGTGACCGATGGAGACCTCTGCAAGATAAGGTATACGTTTCATAAGCTTGGGCAGGTTTGCTACAGTCAGGTCGTGCCCGGCATTGACGGCAAGCCCGAGCGCTGCGGCGTAGTCCGCCGTCTGTCCGAGTTTTTCCAGAAGCGCGTCACCCTTTTGCGGATCGTCAAAACAGCCGCCATAGGGACCGGTATAGAGCTCGATGCGGGTAGCACCCGTCTCAGCCGCCAGCTCCACCGCTTCGCGCTCGCCGTCACCATCGGCAAAAAGCGAAACCCGCATACCGCCAGCCTTCAGGCGCCCAACGGCTTCTCTCAGGAAAACCGCGTGCTTGCGGAAATCCCAGCCATGGTCTGATGTCGCCTGCGACGGATCGTCGGGCACCAGCGTCACCTGCTCAGGCTGGGTCTGTTCGCACAGAACTAGAAAATCCTCCGTCGGATAACCTTCGATGTTGAATTCCGCACTTGGGAAACTGTCATCGATGAGCGCACGCAGCACCGGCAGGTCCGAAAAGCGGATATGGCGCTGGTCCGGTCGAGGGTGTACAGTCAGCCCGCTAGCACCCGCAGCGAGTGCAATATGCCCGAAATGCGCGACATCCGGCCATGGGAGATCGCGACGGTTGCGCAGCATGGCAATTGCGTTCAGATTGACGGAAAGTTTTGCGGGCATGACATCGAGGCTCCGGTTCGGAATTGACATCCTGTTTCACGCAGGTTGACGCCGACCGCAAGGAGGCCGATAAAATTTTTTAAGGATACGGGAACGAAAGCAGGCAATACAGGTTACGGTTCTCATGCAGCATCGGCAAAATGTCTTGATCAGAAGACAGGTCTGCGGTGGGGAACAAGTAACGAATGCCATAAAAAGCAGGCACACTGTCAAAACGCGCGAAGGGGGAAACGATGCAGAATGGCAGGATGCCGTTTGAACACGGCGACGAGGACAAACCCAATCTAAGGATCAGCAGCTTTTTACCGGATATAAGCCTGCCCTCCTCCCTGCCCGCCGAACCGGTTCCCATCGCCGACATGGCCAACATTTTCGGCGTAACGCACCGGACCCTGCATTTTTACGAAGAAAAGGCGCTGCTGACCTCAAAACGCATCGGCCAGATGCGGGTTTATTCCCACCGCAACGTGCAACGCATGGCGGTGATAAATGTCTGTCGCGAAGTCGGCATTTCCGTCGCAGCCATTACAGACATCATGGAAAAACTTGCCCGCTCTCTCTCGCAGGAAGAAGCGGACGAGATATTCCACTCCGCGCTGCGGCAGCGAAAAAGAGAACTGACCGCAGAACGCTCCACGCTTCAGCGCCAGGCCCAGCAGATCGAGGAACTGCTCGCCACCGATAACGATACTGATGGCCTCGACGCCGCTGAGCGGGGACCGGGCAAGGATATCGCGCTGACAGACAACGAGCGAAAATGCCTGGAACTGATGGCGGAGGGGTACTCACCGGTAAGGCTCGCGCGCGCTCTCGGCCTTTCAGGTAACGACCTCAACGAACTGGAGGCGAAGATCATCGGCAAGTTCAGTGCCAGCAACCGCTTTCAGGCGGTTGCCAAAGCGGTTCTGCTGGGCGTCATCCGCGCCTGACAAAGCATTTCCACGAAAACTGCACAGCGGTTTTCCGTCCGGACAATGCACAGACAAAAGAATTGGAGCATTGAAGGTGTCCCGCTATTCACCGGAAATGCTCTATCTCAGCGAACGATTGTGAGTGTTTCTGCGGCGCGGGTGATGGCGGTGTAAAGCCACCGCTCGCGCGAATCGCGGAAGGCATAGCTCTCGTCAAAGAGAACCACATTGTTCCACTGCGAACCCTGCGCCTTGTGCACGGTCAGCGCATAGCCGAAATCGAACTCGTCATAACGCTTGCGAGTGGTCCACGGAATTTCCGTTTCCACATCCTCGAAAGCCGCCTTCAGCAATTTGATCTTGGCCGCGCCGCGATCCATATCGTCGTCTTCAGGCCGGATCATCAGGTTGATGCCGGGTTTCACCGTCTCGCGCGACGAACTCATGACCTGCCAGAGAGAGCCGTTCAGCAGGCCCTTGGCGGGATCGTTCCTCAAGCAAACCAGCTTGTCGCCGGATTGCGGATAATCGGCCGTAAATCCCTTCAGCTCGCGAAGCCGCTGGTTATAGCGGCGGCGCGTGCGATTTGTGCCGACGAGCACCTGATCGGCATCGAGCACGAGCGACTGTGTCACCTCGGACTTGGAAATCACCTGCGCGGCACCGTAATCGCCACGCATGATCTCGCGGCCTTCCCGCACATCCATGGCAAGATGGATGATGGGATTGTCCTTGGCCTGCCGATGAATTTCGGAGAGCAGGTAATCCGGCTCCTGCTCCGTGAAGAAGCCACCGCCTGAAACCGGCGGCAACTGCCCGGGATCGCCGAGCACCAGGATAGGCGTGCCGAAGCTCATCAGATCCTTGCCGAGCTGCTCATCCACCATCGAACATTCATCGATGATGATGAGTGCCGCCTTGGCGAGCGGGCTCTGGCGGTTGATGGAAAACATTGGCGCGACCGAGGTCTTGCCGGTCTCCTCGTCTTCCACGGTCTCTTCGCCGCGCGGGCGGTAGATCAGCGAATGGATGGTGCGGGCATTGGTCGCCCCGCGCGAGCGCAGCACCTGCGCCGCCTTGCCGGTGAAGGCCGCAAACAGCACTTCGCCATCGACATTTTCCGCGAAATGTTTGGCAAGCGTTGTCTTTCCGGTTCCGGCATAACCGAACAACCGAAAAACCGGCGTCCGGCCTTCCTTCAGCCAGCGGGAAACAGCCTTGAGCGCTTCGTCCTGTTGCGGTGAAAATAACATGCGCCCTCATCGCAGGATTCGAGCACCGTGCGCAACAGAAAAAGAACGAAAGATGAATCACACCATCAGAATGCGGCAATAAAACACGGCTGGTTTTTAAACCATGGCGGGTATCATGCGGCGCATGAAGATATTGATTCTGGGCGCAACGGGTTTCATCGGTTCCGAAGTGATCCGCAGCCTTCACGGCAAAGGTCATACCGTTACTGGGCTGGCTCGCATCATTGCGCGAGCTAAAGATAAATGGCCTTTCGCCAGCTGGGTTCCCGCCGATCTCTCGCGTATGACCAGCGCTGCCGACTGGGCGGCACTCGTTAGCGACCATGACGCCATCGTCAATTGCGCAGGTGCGCTTCAGGACGGCCTGTCGGATGATCTTGCCGCGACGCAGGAAAAAGCGATGCTGGCGCTCTACCGGGCAGCGGTAAATGCGGGCGGCAAGCTTGTGATCCAGATATCGGCCCGCACTTCCGGAGCCGCTTCCCAACTGCCCTTCCTCGCCACCAAACGCCGAGCCGATATAGCACTTGCCGCAAGCGGTCTGCGCTTTGTCATTCTCCGCCCCGCACTGGTTGTCGGGCGCAACGCCCATGGCGGCACAGCACTCGTGCGCGCGCTTGCAAGCTTCCCCTTCGCTGTACCGCTCGTAAACGGCAATATGCCAGTACAGACCGTCGCAGTCGAAGATGTCGCGTTGGCAGTCAGCGCAGCAATAGATGGCGAAATCCCGTCAGGTAGCGATATCGAGCTGGCAGCAAACGAAACGCTGACATTGCAAGGCGTGGTCGCTGCGCACCGGCAATGGCTCGGCCTCGCCCCTGCTCCCGCGCTAAATCTTCCGGCTGCCTTCATGCGCCCCGTCGCCCTCACGGCGGATATTGCGGGAAAGCTCGGCTGGCGGTCGCCGTTGCGCTCAACCGCCATGACAGTGATGTCGGAAGGTATCGTGACGGAGAACAGCGCGCCAAAAGCGACGACATCGCTCAAGAGCTTGAGGGACACGCTGGCAGCTTACCCTTCCGGCGTGCAGGACCTGTGGTTTGCCAGATCATATCTGCTCAAACCCGTCCTCATTCTCTGCCTGTCGCTGTTCTGGCTATTGTCCGGCCTCGTCCCGCTGCTTGATATCAACAGCTCGGCGGCGCATTTCCTGCCCTTCATGCCGCAAGTGCCGGCCGTCACCCTCACACTCGCATCCTGCCTCATCGATATCGCCCTGGGCATCACCGTCGTGATAAGACCACTTGCCAGAAAAGCGCTCATCGCCATGCTCCTGGTCACCGCCGCCTATCTGACTGGTGGCAGTCTGCTGGAGCCGGGTCTGTGGCTCGATCCGCTCGGCCCCCTCGTCAAGGTCCTGCCCTCCATCGCCCTGACACTTGTCACCCTTGCCACACTGGATGAACGCTGATGACACCTGAAGACCTTCTGCGGCTCGCCCATGTCATCGGCGCAACCGTGTTGTTCGGCACCGGGGCTGGCATAGCGTTTTTTATGGTGATGGCGCGGCGGACGGCAAACCCGGCGCTGATCGCCCATGTTTCGGGCACGGTCGTCATCGCCGACACCATCTTTACCGCCACGGCGGCGATCATCCAGCCGGTCACCGGTTATTTTCTGGCGCGCATCATCGGCTGGCCGCTGAGCGAAGGCTGGATCGCCCTTTCGCTCTGCCTTTATGTCTTCACCGGCATTTTCTGGCTGCCGGTGGTGTGGATCCAGATCAAGCTACGCGATATCGCCCGCGATTGCGCCGCAACCGGAGAGGCCCTGCCGCAGCAATGGTTCCGTCTCTACCGCATCTGGTTTGCCTGCGGTTTTCCGGCTTTCTTCGCAGTGCTCGGCATCATCTGGCTGATGTTGACCAAGCCGGATATTGCCCTGTTCGGTTGATGCGCCTCAATTGACCGCCTGTCTTTCGACAAGCTGCGCCAGTTGCTCGGCAACCGTGTTCCAGCCGTCGAAAAATCCCATCTCCGCGTGCTTGTCGCGATCCCCAGGGTTTCTATGCATGGCATAGGCCACATACTCCATGCCTTCAGGATGATCGCGAAAACTCATCACCGCGGTGAGGAATGGGCGCGCGGACGGGCGAAAGCCTGCCGTCAACGCGTCGGTGAAGACCAGACGCTCCTCATGATCCACCGCCAGGAAACAACCGCTTATGTGATCGCCAAATGCCTTCCCGTCTTCGCTGTAGCGGGTCTCGAAAGCGCCGCCGGGGAAAAGCTCCATTTTCTCGACACGGCATTTGCCGGGATGCGGCACCCACCACTGTTCGAGGCTGTTTTTGTCGACCCAGGCGTTCCAGACCAGATGGCGCGGCGCCCTGATGATCCTTGAAATCTTCAGATCGAGATCGGGATTGAAAGTGTCGGTCATTTGTCATTCTCCCCTTTATCGGAGGTTCTGTCCTGTTGCGCCATGACGAACTGTTCAAGCCGGTCCGTCCGGCCTTCCCAGATGGCATGCTGTTGCGAAAGCCAGCCCTCGATCATTGAAAACCGTTGTTTCTCCAGCGAGCAGAACCGCACCCGGCCCTGCTTGCGCGTCACGATCAACCCCGCTCCTTCCAGCTGGCGGATATGTTTCATGAACGACGGCAGGGCCATGGCGAAAGGTTCGGCAAGCGTGCCGACGCTCGCATCCCCGCTGCCCAACCGCAAAAGCACGGCCCGTCGTGTCGGATCGGCAAGGGACTGGAAGATATCGTCAAGTGGCACTGAATAGTTATCCATAAGACTAACTATCACAGCGAAAAACTTAGCTCAACGGATAAGTTTAAAAATCGCACCGGCGGAGGGAATAAAGCAGTGACCTGCGGTGTCTTTTGATGTGCTGGCGGCAGAAGCCGCCCGAACCAAGGAGGATATGTCCATGAAAATCCGCTTTATCGTTCCCGCCCTCGTTCTGGCTTTTGCCGGAACGGCCTATGCGGCACCCGCGGTCGAGACGGTCAAGACCGCCAAAGGCAATGTGCTCGCGGGCGAAAAAGGCATGACGCTCTACACTTTCAAGAACGACAAGAAGGGCGTATCCAATTGTTATGACAAGTGCGCCACCAACTGGCCGCCGTTCTTCGCGGCCACTGGCGACAAGGCCGAAGGCGCCTATTCTCTTGTGACGCGCAAGGACGGCAAGATGCAGTGGGCAAAGGACGGCATGCCGCTCTACTACTGGGCCAAGGACATGAAAAAAGGCGATGCAACCGGCGACGGTATGAACGGTGTATGGGATGCCGCAAAACCATGATGGCATGAATGGCAAGACGCGGGGGAGCCTCTCCCCCGCAGCCGGCTCCTTCGAGGCGGAGATGCTGGCGCTGATACCCATGCTGCGGCGTTATTCCCGCAGCCTTTCCCGCTCCGACGCCGATGGCGAGGACCTTTTGCAGGACTGCGTGGAAAAGGCGCTGACCAACAAGAGGCAATGGCACGGAACGGCTTTGAAATCATGGGCTTATGCGATAATGACGAATCTTTATCGCAACCGCCACCGCGCCGCGAAACGTCACCCGTCCGAAAGTCTCGACGGCCATGAGAGCCTGGCCGTTGCCGACACACTCGGCGACACGCTGGAAAACGATAGGCTGCACGTCGCGCTCGGGCTGCTTTCGCCAGAGATGCGGGCGGTGCTGATGCTGGTGACGGTGGAAGGCTATAGCTATCAGGAGGCAGCCGAGACATTGTCGATCCCGGTGGGTACCGTCATGTCCAGACTTTCCCGCGCCCGCGAAACCCTGCGCCAGCACCTGGCGGCGGACAATATCATTCCCCTGCGGAGACCACGATGAAAAGGCCCGATGCCATTACCGAAGACGATCTGCACGCTTATGTCGACGGGCTTTTGTCCGACGACGACCGCGCGGCTGTCGAGGCCTGGCTGACCGAAAGGCCGCAGGAGCGGGAGCGTGTGGAAGACTGGAAAAAACAGGCTGAAACCCTGCGAGCCGCATTCGCCGCCTATGCCGCCGAACATCCGCACGACACCGCGATGCTTGCCGAAAGAAAACACGCGCCCGCGTGGCGGCTGAAACCGGTTCTTCTGCGAACGGCAGCTGTGTTGCTGATCTTCGCGGCGGGTGCGGCAGCCGGAAGGCTTGTGCCGCCGCCGCTCGCCACGCCGCAGGACGTGGTTCTGGCGTCGTTGACGACTGACATTCCCGCGCAGGCGAAATCGGCCTATCTCATCTATGCAAGCGAGGTGCGCCACCCCGTTGAAGTTGGAGCCGAACAGCAGCAGCACCTTGCAACATGGCTCGGCAAAAGGCTCGGTTATCCCTTCGCCATCCCCGATCTTTCCAAGATCGGATATGATCTCGTCGGCGGGCGCCTGATCCCCGTCAGCGGCAAGCCAGGGGCGATGCTGATGTATCAGGACAAGACCGGCCGCCGGGTAACGGTGCTGGTCGGCCACAACGAGGAAAACCGCACCACCAGCTTCCGCATGGCGAGCGCCGATGGCGTCGAGACCTTTTACTGGATCGACAACGAACTGGGCTATGCGGTTTCTGCCGAGCTGACGCGCGCCGAGGTGCAGAAGATCGCGGAGGAATGTTACCGCCAGTTCCCTGCGTAGAATAACCCATACCCCCACCCCACATCCATGCGACAGGCACAGGGATGACGAAGGGAGAACACCTATTTCAACATCGGCCAGAGGCTGACGACGAGAAGGACGGCCATGGTGATGTTGAACCATTTGAGCCGCACAGGAACGGAAAGCCAGTCACGCAGGGCCGAACCGAAGCCCGCCCAGGTCGAAACGCTGGGAAGATTGACGGCGGCGAAAACCACGCCGACGATCAAAACGGTGACGAGATATTGCCCCTCATCCGTATAGGTCGCCATCGCGGTCACGGCCATTACCCAAGCCTTGGGATTGACCCACTGAAAGGCTGCGGCGGCAAGAAAGCTCATCGGCACCGATGCGGCAGCACCCTCGTTCAGGCTGCGGGACGTGCCGATCTTCCACGCGATCCAGACGAGATAAAGTCCGCCCGCGAATTTCAGCGCGGTATAGAGCAAGGGCACGGAGTGTAGCAGCGCGCCAAGCCCAAATCCGACGCCGATCAGCAATGACAGGAACCCCGCCCCGATGCCCAGCATATGCGGGATCGTGCGGCGGAAACCGAAATTCACGCCGGAGGCAAAAAGCATCATATTGTTCGGGCCGGGCGTAATGGAGGTTGTGAAGGCAAACAGCACCAGCGCAACGAGGGTTTCGACAGTCATGATCTCTCCTGTGAAAAGACACTATCCGCCGAACCACCATCAAACCAGTCCGATCAACCGATAGGCGTAGTCAAATTTTTTGATGGATCGATCCTTTCCATGCCGGGTTTGAGAAGTCGGAACAAAGGGCTATTCTCCGTCAACAACCGCTGGAGCGAACCGATGTATGACGACATTCCTTCCGTCACCCTGCCATCCGGAAAAGAGATACCAGCCCTTGGCCTCGGCACCTGGAACATGGGCGAGATGAGATCATCGGCTCCGCAGGAAGTCGAGAGCATTCGCAAGGCGATCGATCTCGGCATGACGCTGATCGACACGGCCGAAATGTATGCAGACGGCCGATCCGAAGAGGTGGTGGGCACGGCGATTGCCGGCCGGCGCGACGAGGTGTTTCTGGTCAGCAAGGTCTATCCCTGGAACGCCAGCGCCCGAGGCACGATTGAGGCCTGCGAGCGCAGCCTCGCAAGGCTCGGCACCGACCGGCTCGATCTCTATCTGCTGCATTGGCGTGGTGATCACCCGCTGGAAGAAACGGTGGCCGCTTTCGAAAAGCTGAAAAAAGCCGGCAAGATCGGCGACTGGGGCGTCTCGAATTTCGACACCGACGACATGGAGGAGCTTTTCGCTGTTCCCGACGGTAAGAATTGCGCCGTCAATCAGGTGCTCTACAATCTCTCCCGGCGTGGACCGGAATTTTCGCTTCTGCCCTGGTGTCAGTGGCACAGCGTGCCGCTGATGGCCTATTCGCCAATCGAACAGGGGCGCATCCTCAACAACCACGAACTCATCCGCATCGCCAAGGCCTATCAGGCTACGCCTGCGCAACTGGCACTGGCCTTTCTTCTGGAAAGAGAAGGCGTCATCGCCATTCCAAAATCCGCCAGCGCCGCACGGGTGGAGGAGAACCGAGGTGCCACCGATCTCGAAATCACCGATGAGGACTGGGCCGCACTGGATGCCGCCTTCCCACCACCGACACGCAAGACGGCGCTGGAAATGCTGTGATTTAACAAAGCATTAAAATGTTTTTCGGAATCAGGCACTCAAGCAATTGAATCGAAGTGTGAGCCCTGCGAACTGATGCTTTGGGCTGCACCATTTCAATTCAATAACGGCGCAGCGAACCGCGCCGTCAGTCTCCCAGACATGCTGCACCCAGTTACGGTATGCGGCGCTCATATTCCTCTTTCAGCCCCAGCCAGCTATCCCAGAAAGGCCCCGGTTCCTTTTCCTGAAGACGGGCGGCGAGAATGTCGAGATGCGCATGCCAGCCGGCGCTGACATTGAGCTTGGTCGTGCGATCCGCAAGCCGGCGGTGAACGAGTGTCAGAAGCACATCCTTCCCCAGAGCCTGAAGCTCGATCGACACCTCTGCGCTCTCACCCCAGGTGAAGACAAGGCGGTGCGGCGCAACGACGGTGATGATGCGTGAGGTCATCCTGTTCTCTTCGGAAAAACCTTCCGGGCGGCTGCCCGGCGGGTCGGAAAGCTCGTCGTTGCGCCAGACGAGTTCAAATGGTGCGTCGGGCGCGAGCCGCATCTCGCCGGACGCCAGCCACCGGCGGCGAAGTTCGCTCTGTGTCAGATAGGCCCAGACCCGCTCGATTGGTCCCGGCAGGAGCCGTTCTATCTTCAGTGTTGTCGGCTCGACGAGCCGGCCATAGGCGTCAGGCATTGCAATATCAGCCATTGTCATTTCCTCCATCTGCAGGGGATTTTCCCTGATCATCCTCCCTGAGCATCTGCTCAAGAATATCGAGGCGGCTGTTCCAGAACTGCCGGTAGAAATCCAGCCATTCATGCGCCTCTGCCAACCGTTCCGGCGCAAGGCGGCAGACATGGGTACGCCCCCTTACCTCACGGCGGATAAGCCCGGCGTTTTCCAGCGCCTTGATGTGCTTGGATGCCGCAGCCAGCGATATGTCGAACGGCTCGGCCAGCTGGCTCACCGTTCGCTCGCCACGGGATAGATCGCGCAGCATCGTGCGCCGCGTCGCATCGCCAAGGGCATGAAAGACAGTGTCGAGATGTGGAACAGATAATTCAACCATGTTGTTGAATATAGGCCACCAGATTAAAAAGTCAACCATATGGTTGAATATCAATTCGCCGGAGCGCAGCCCATAAAAAAACCCGCGGCGAACCGCGGGCTTGGTATTACAAGGATATTCGAAAGGCGGAGGATCACATCCCCTGCGAACCGCGGTTCATGGCTGCGATACCCGTGCGGCAGATCTCGATCAGGCCGAGCGGTTTGATGATGGCCACGAACTGGTCGATCTTGGACGACTTGCCGGTGATTTCGAAGATGAAATGCTCGACTGTCGCGTCCACCACCTTGGCCTGAAACGCATCCGCAAGACGAAGCGTCTCGGCGCGGGCTTCACCCGAACCGGCGACCTTGATCAGCGCTACTTCACGCTCGATCGGCCGTTCCTGCCCGAGTTCGCGGGCGCGAACGGTGAGATCGAGCACCCGGTGCACAGGAACGATGCGTTCCAGCTGCGCCTTGATCTGCTCCAGCACGATCGGCGTGCCGCGCGTTACGATCGTGATGCGCGACAGATGCGCCTCATGCTCGGTTTCCGAAACCGTCAGGCTTTCGATGTTGTAACCCCGGCCGGAAAACAGGCCGATGACCCGGGCGAGAACGCCCGGCTCGTTGCTGACGAGAACCGACAGCGTGTGATTTTCGACGGCAGCCGTTTCCTTCTGGATGAAATAGGCGGAGCCGGTGGGTTGTAGGTGTGCGTTCATATCCTTTTCCTCTCCCGGCTCAGACTAGCTGACGGCCCTTGGCATCGATGGCGTTGGCAACAGCTTCATCCGTCGCCTCATCCGGCAACAGCATCTCGTTATGGGCTTTACCAGATGGGATCATCGGGAAGCAATTGGCGAGATTGGCAACGCGGCAATCGAAGATGACCGGCCTGTTGACCGCAATCATCTCGGCGATCTTGTCGTCCAGTTCCTTCGGATCGTCGCAATACATGCCAACCGCGCCATAGGCTTCCGCCAGTTTGACGAAGTCAGGCATGGCTTCGGTATAGGAGTTGGACAGGCGGTTGCCGTGCAGCAACTGCTGCCACTGCCGCACCATGCCCATATACTGGTTGTTGAGGATGAAAATCTTCACCGGCAGACCGTACTGGATGGCGCAGGACATTTCCTGAATGCACATCTGGATCGAGGCATCACCGGCAATGTCGATAACCAGCGCTTCCGGATGCGCGACCTGCACGCCGATAGCTGCCGGCAGGCCGTATCCCATGGTACCGAGACCGCCCGAGGTCATCCAGTGGTTCGGCTCCTCGAAGCCGAAGAACTGCGCCGCCCACATCTGGTGCTGGCCAACTTCGGTGGTGATGAAAGTCTCGCGCCCCTTCGATGCCTCGTAAAGACGCTGCAATGCATATTGCGGCATGATGACATCGTTGGAATTCTTGTAGGCGAAGGAGTTGCGGGCGCGCCAGCGCTCGATCTGCAGCCACCAGTCCGCGGTCTGCGCTTTTTCCGGCTTCTTCGGCAAAGCGCGCCACAGGCGAACCATATCTTCCAGAACATGGCTGACGTCGCCAATGATCGGAACGTCGACGCGCACGGTCTTGTTGATCGAAGACGGATCGATATCGACGTGAATCTTCTTGGAATTCGGCGAAAACGCATTCAGGCGCCCGGTAATACGGTCGTCGAAACGTGCGCCGATGCAGACCAGCACGTCGCAATCATGCATTGTCATATTGGCTTCGTACGAACCGTGCATGCCCAGCATGCCGAGCCAGTTCTTGCCGGAAGCCGGATAGGCGCCGAGACCCATCAGCGTCGAGGTGATCGGGAAACCGGTCAGCTCTACCAGTTCGCGCAGCAGCCGTGTCGCTTCCGGGCCGGAGTTGATGACGCCACCACCGGTGTAGAAAACCGGCTTCTTTGCCTTAGACATCAATTCGATGGCCGCGTGAATGGCGTTGAGATCGCCCTGAACCTTCGGCTTGTAGCTCTTCTGCTGAATGGCGGCGGAAGGCGGCGTATAGGTGCCGGTGGCGAACTGGATGTCCTTCGGAATATCGACAACGACGGGGCCGGGACGACCAGTCTGTGCGATGCGGAAGGCCTCATGGATGATGCCCGCCAGTTCGTTGACGTCCTTTACCAGCCAGTTGTGCTTGGTGCAGGGGCGCGTAATGCCGACGGTATCGCATTCCTGAAATGCGTCGGAGCCGATCAGCGATGTCGGAACCTGGCCGGAGAGGCAGACGAGCGGAATGGAATCCATCAGCGCATCCTGCAGCGGGGTGACCGCATTGGTGGCGCCGGGACCGGAGGTAACGAGCATGACACCGACCTTGCCGGTGGAGCGGGCATAACCTTCGGCAGCATGGCCGGCACCCTGCTCGTGACGTACGAGAATATGCTGAATGTCTTCCTGCTGGAAAATCTCGTCGTAGATCGGAAGCACGGCACCACCAGGATAACCGAAGATGTGCTCGACGCCGTTGTCCTTCAGCGCCTTCAGAACAATCTCCGCACCTGTCATGCTATTGCTGTTTTCCGTATTATCCTTATCCGTCATTGCCTGTTTCCATCCCGCTTTGGCTTTGGATATCGAGGAGCCCGAGGGCCTGTTTGAAGACATAAAAAAAGGCCCCTAGAGGAGCCTCGTTCAGCGCATGGGTGCTTTCGCCGGATGGTTACACCATCCTGCCCATGCGCCGTCCCACCACGATAAGTACGTTAAGATTTTTCATGGGCCGGAGTGTTAGCCAGAAAAGCGCCAGTCGTCAACGCATATTGCGGAAAAAATCGGCGTCGGCTTCTTTTATTACCCGTAAGGCACCATGGACGAAATTTTCGAACGCAACAGATACACAGGTTGTTAAATATAATCTTTTACAATCAAAGATGCAGATAATGCCCGAACCACCGCGATCATCCGCATGTACCGGGATAAGACGTGAATAGTGACGAGTTTCATAGAGCGTCCCGCATGGACGAAAACGAACGGCGATCCGGCCAGCAGCCGGCTAACCGCATGCTCGGCCGCGTCATCGCCTGTGATGGCGCCCATGCGACAATCGCCGCAGAAACGGAAATCGGCTCAACCGATGTCGCGCAGCTCTGGTCCGTCGGACGCCTGATCTCGATCGAAATGGGAACGAGCCGTGTCGCCGCACTGGTATATGCCATGCGCACGGGCGAAGAACACTGGTCGTCGGACAAGCCGAACCGGCTGCTGATCGACGTGGAACTCGTTGGCGAAGTCTACCGCACCGAAGATGGCAGCGAACGTTTTTCCACCGGCATTTCCCGTTACCCCTACCTGGGCGCGGTCGCGCATCGCATCCGCACGGGAGACCTTTCCAAGATCTATGACAGCGGCAAGCGAGACACATGCGTCATTGGTAAGCTGACGCAGGACGACACGATTGGCGCGGCCATCAACATCCAGCAGATGCTGGCGAAACATTTCGCCGTCGTCGGCTCGACGGGCGTGGGCAAAACCACCGCCGTCTCCCTTCTTCTGAACAAGGCGATCGAGACGGACCCGAAGCTGCGTGTCCTCATTCTCGATCCGCACAATGAATTTGCGGCCGCCTTTCCCGATCATTCTGTCGTCATCGACACCGACACGCTCGACCTTCCCTTCTGGCTGATGCGCCTTGAAGAATTCGCGGAAGTGATTTTCCGCGGACGCAAGCCCGTACCGGAAGAGATGGATGTCCTTCGCGACATCATTCCGGAGGCGAAAAAGGCATTTCGCGGCACAGATGGCTCCGCCGTTCGCCGCACGTCCGACAAGAGCGCGATCACGCCCGATACGCCGGTGCCTTACCGCATGGCCGATATTCTCGCCCTCATCGACGAGCGCATCGGGCGGCTGGAAGGGCGCGGCGAAAAGCCGACCCTGCGATCCCTCAAGGGCCGCATCCTCTCGGCCATCAACGATACGCGCTATAACTTCATGTTCTCCAGCAATACGATCAGCGACACCATTCTGGAAACGGTGGCGCATATCTTCCGTATTCCAGGAGAAGGCAAGCCGATTTCGGTTTTCCAGCTGTCCGGTATCCCCTCGGAAGTAGTGAACTCGGTCGTCTCCGTCCTTTGCCGCATGTCCTTCGAACTCGCGGTGCTGGCGCGCGGCTCGCTGCATATGCTTGTCGTCTGCGAAGAAGCGCACCGTTATGTTCCGGCAGACCCTGAGCGCGGATTTTTCCCGACCCGGCAGGCGATCGCGCAGATCGCCAAGGAAGGCCGCAAATACGGTATTTCGCTTGGCGTCATCAGCCAGCGTCCGAGTGAGCTGGACCAGACCATCCTGTCACAATGCTCGACCGTTTTTGCCATGCGGCTGACGAACGAGATCGACCAGAAGATCATTCTGTCCGCCGTACCGAACGCCTCAACCTCGACCACCAGTTTCCTCTCGTCCATCGGCAATGGCGAGGCAATCGCCTTTGGCGAGGCGGTGGGCGTACCGATGCGCATGCGCTTCGACCGCGTCTCCACGGCAAAATTGCCGAAGGCGAACGGCGCAGTCAGCCATACGCCCCACGAAACGCCCGATACAGTCGATCTGAACACCATCGTCAGCCGCATGCGCGCGGTAGCCAAACCGGTCATCACCGGCTTCCAGCAAAGCGTCGAAGCGGCCTTCTCCGATATGCAGGAACCGATGTCAGCCCCTAGAGAAGCGGACGACGTCGATCGCTGGAAACGCGAACTGGGGACGGCGGCGATAGAGGGATACGAACCTTACCGCCCCGACATGCTGCCCGGACGCACAACCCTAACGCAACTGTCGCCCGCAACGGCAACGGATACCAGCGCTGTCAACGAATTGCGCAAAGTCGGCTTCCAGATGCAGGCACAAAGTGGCCCGCCTCCATCAGAGACACGTCCTTCGCTGCGGGAGAGCCTGATGAAAAAGCCGCTAGGCAGCCTTTACCGCAAGGACTGAGCGCGGCCCCTACGGCTGGATACGTGCCCAGTCCGGCCCCATCTGGTTGCGGAACCAGGTCATCTGCCGCTTGGCATATTGGCGGGTCGCGGCCGCCGATTTTTCGATGACCTCTGCCTCACTCATACCGCCAGCCAGCATATCGGCGATCTGGGAAACGCCGATCGCCTTCATCGCTGTGGCATCAGGCGCAAGGTTCAGGGCGAGAAGAGCCCTCACCTCTTCCACAGCACCACTCTCCATCATGGTTTCGAACCGCCGATTGATGCGGTCGTGCAGCACGGGCCGTTCCGGCAGGACCACGAATTTCTCCGCTCGGTCCGGATCAACTATCATCGGACCACTGGCTTTTTGGAACTCCATGATCGACTTTCCGGTCGCCTCCATGACTTCCAGCGCCCGAACGATCCGCTGGCCGTCTCCCGGCTGAAGCCCCTGTGCCATCAAGGGATCGCACCGCGACAGTTCCGCGTGCAGGACCGTTGACCCCTCTTCGATCAGCCGGGCGCGCAGCCTCTCGCGTATGTCGTCAGGAATGGCTGGCATATCGGACAAGCCGCCCGTCAGTGCCTTGAAATAAAGCCCCGTACCGCCAACGATGACCGGAAAACGCTGCTGCCTGCGCAAATCCCCAAGCAGGGCGGAAATGTCCCGCAGCCATTCACCCGTTGAATAGGAACTGCTTGCCGGCACATGGCCGTATAGCAGATGTGGCACGCCTGCCATTTCTTCCTCGGATGGCCGAGCGGTCAGCACCCGCAGCGTGTCATAAACCTGCATGCTGTCGGCATTGATCACGACACCGTTCCGCTCCCGCGCCATTCGAAGCGCAAGCGCGGACTTGCCGCTTGCCGTCGGGCCGGTTATCAGGATCGCATCAAAATTCTCATCAAGGTTTTTCATCATGGCTTTCGTTGCCACGCTTATCGCCAATCCGTCAAATCCTGTTCTGACACCGGCCCTCGGCGAAGCGGCCGCCAATGCCGTAAACGCATCCGGTCTCTACTGGCTGGCCGATGGCATCGCCTGCGATATTGCCCTGCCCTCTGGCACCGATGCCGAACAGGCACGTGACGCGATTGCCGACGTGCTTTCGGGCCAGCCGATCGATATCGTCGTTCAGGAACAGGACAAGCGCCGCAAGAAGCTTCTGATCGCCGATATGGATTCGACCATGATCGGTCAGGAATGCATCGACGAGCTGGCCGCCGAAGTGGGATTGAAGGACAAGGTTTCCACGATTACCGCTCGCGCCATGAATGGCGAAATCGCTTTTGAGCCGGCGCTCCGCGAGCGCGTGGCGCTGCTGAAGGGCCTGCCAGTCTCCGTCATCGATGACGTTATCGAAAAGCGCATCACGCTGACATCAGGCGGCAAGGAGCTGATCGCCACCATGAAGGCGAAAGGCTACTATACCGCCCTCGTTTCTGGCGGTTTCACGGTCTTCACCGGCCGGGTGGCGGCGATGCTGGGGTTTGACGAGAACCGCGCCAATCTTCTCGGCGAGGCCGATGGCCAGTTGGATGGCACCGTTGCCGAACCGATCCTCGGCAAACAGGCCAAGGTGGATGCGCTGAACGATATCGCCGCAAAGCTCGGCATCTCGCCGGACGAGGCAATGGCGGTCGGCGATGGCGCCAACGATCTCGGCATGCTGCATCTGGCCGGCGCGGGCGTTGCCCTGCACGCCAAGCCCGCCGTCGCCGCCGAGGCGCAGATGCGCATCGACCATGGCGACCTGACCGCACTCCTTTACATTCAGGGTTACCGCAAGACGGATTTTGTCGTTCCATGATCATCCGTGAAACATCAAGGCTCATTCTGCGCGAGTGGAAGGAGAGCGACCGCAATCTGTTCCGCGAAATCAACGCCGACGAAAAGGTCATGGAATTTTTTCCCTTCCGCCGCAGCCATGCGGAAGCGGATGCGGTTCTCGAAACCATCAATGGCATGATCCGCGGCAGCGGTTACGGCTTCTACGCCATGGAACTGCGCGAAACCGGCGAGGTTATGGGATTTTGCGGCATATCGCCGGTCATGAACCTCGATCCGCCCTTCCCGCTCGGAACCATGGAAATCGGCTGGCGGCTCGCCACCCGTTTCTGGGGTCACGGCTATGTCACCGAGGCCGCGCAATCGCTGCTCGTCATGGCTTTTGACGAAAAGGAAACGCCGGAAATCGTCTCCTTTGCCGTCCATGACAACCAGCGTTCGACGCGGGTGATGGAACGTATCGGCCTCAAGCGTGACCCGTCACGAGACTTCGACCACCCGCGCGTCCCGGAAGACACCCATCCGGATCTGCGCCCGCATGTGACCTATGCGCTGACGCTCGCGGAGTGGCGGGAACGACGGGCGCAGTAGCGCCCTCGCCCGCCAGTTCGGCAATTATTTCACAGCCGCATTTCCGCCGTCGGCAAACAGGGCCGATCCGGCAACAAAGCTCGACATCGGGCTGGAGAGGAAAAGGGCGGCCTGCGCCAGTTCCTCCGGTTCCGCAATGCGCTTCATCGCATGCAGCCCTGCAGCCCACTCCTTCTGGGCCGCATCTCCCGCCATCGGCGTATCGACTCCGCCGGGAAGCAGCGCATTGGCGCGAATTCCCTTGAAGGCGTAGTCGGCAGTAATGCCCTTCACCAGCCCCATCAGCGCCGCCTTGGAGGTGCCATAGGCTGCCATGCCGGGTATGCCGGCGCTGGTGCCGACGAAGCTGGAGATGAAGACGACCGAACCTCCTCCCCGCTTCAACATCGCAGGGATCTGGCTGCGCACGCCGAGAAATGCGGAAGTGAGGTTGGCGGTGATCACGTGATCCCATTCCTCTACCGAAATCTCCGCAAGCGGTTTTGTTGCCCCAACGGCACCGGCATTGTTGACGGCGATATCGAGACCGCCAAAGACGGTCATGGCCGCATCCGTCAGACGGGCATGGGTTTCCGCAACTGTGACGTCACCCGCCACGGGGTGAACACGACCGCCGGCCTGGCGAATGGCGGAAGCCACGTCCTCGAGTGCCTCGGCACCACGCGCGTTGATAATGACGGCCGCGCCCTGTTCGGCAAACAGCCTTGCCGTCGCCCGGCCGATGCCGGATGACGCGCCAGTGATGATCGCAACCTTGTTGTCTAATAATTTCATATCCTTGGCCTCCTTTGGCGGAGACCGAGGAATAGAGAGCAAGCCGAACCACGGCCACCCGATTCCTGCCGAACCGGGCGAAAGAAGCTTTACTCCAGCGGCAGCGCCACGACGCGCAGATTGCCCTGTGCATCGGCAACCATCATATGCGCATTCTTGCGACCCTCGGATTTCAGGCCGTTGACACGCACAAGCACGTCGCCCGGAACCTCCATGAAGTCCTGTCCAACCTCGACGATGACATCACCCGCCTTCATGCCCTTCTGTTCGGCCGGCGAACCCTGATCGACGCTGGCGACAAGCACGCCTTCGACGCTTTCGGCAATGCCCTTCTCCGTCCGCAACTCGTTGCTCAGCACTACGAGGTTCATGCCGAGCACGCGCTGCGGCGCTTCGCGCACCTCCGGCGTCTGGTCCTGCGCCTGATCGTCGGAACCGCCCTTGTCATCAGGCACGACCATGCCGCCGTCACCGTCCTCGGCCTGCGGATCGTCGGTTGCGGCCTTTTCATCGGGCGCATCCTGCAACTGGCCAAGCTTTACCTTGACGGTCTCTTCCTTGCCGTCACGGAAGACCACGACATCGACTTCCTTGCCGACCGGGCTTTCCGCCACGATCCTCAAGAGGTCACGCATCTCGTGAATATCCTTGCCGTCGAATTTCAGCACGATATCGCCGGCCTGGATCGGGCCGTTTTCTACCGGGCCACCCTTGGCCACGCCGGAAATCAAGGCACCCTTTGCCGCTTCCATGCCAAGGCTTGCGGCCACGTCGTCGGTAACCGGCTGGACGCGCACGCCGAGCCAGCCACGGCGGGTTTCGCCGAATTGGATGAGCTGCTCAACGATATTCTGGGCGAGTTCCGTCGGAACCGCGAAACCGATACCGATCGAACCGCCGCTCGGCGAAATGATCGCCGTATTGATGCCGATCACCTCACCCTTCATGTTGAAGAGCGGACCGCCGGAATTACCCTTGTTGATTGCCGCATCCGTCTGGATGAAGTTGTCATAGGGGCCGGCATTGATATTGCGCCCGCGCGCGGAAACGACGCCGACAGTCAGCGATCCACCGAGGCCGAAGGGATTGCCAACGGCCATGACCCAGTCACCGATGCGCATGCTGCGCGAATCGCCGAACTTGACTGCCTTCAGCGGAGCCTTCGGCTCTACCTTCAAAACGGAAAGATCGGTCTTGGTATCAGTGCCGACCAGCGTTGCCTTCAGCTTCGAACCATTCGGGAAAATCACCTCGATGGCGTCTGCGCCTTCAATGACGTGATTGTTGGTGACGATGTAGCCAGCCGGATCGATAACGAAGCCGGATCCCAGCGAACTGACCTTGTCGCCGCCTTCCGGTTTCTGGTTGTCGAAATAATCCTTGAAGAACTCCTGGAAAGGCGAACCTTCCGGCAGTTTCGGCGGCACAGGCCCTTTGCCCTCGGTCTTGACGTTCTGCGACGTCGAAATATTCACCACCGCATCAAGAAGCGGTGCGGCAAGATCGGCGACCGATGCCGGCCCATGGCTCTGCGCCCATGCCGCAACCGGTGCCGAAAGGCTACCCGCCACAAGTGCGAAGCCCGCGACTGCGGCAATGCTGCTGCGAAAAGGCGAAAGAAGGGTCACGGCCATAAGCGTCCTCGCGTTTCAAATCGTCATTCCCTGCATATATCGTCAAAGCATAAGGCGGAATGATGAAGTGTAAAAATACCTTTTCGTGAACAGCACCGGCTGCCTTGCTCACTGCCTACAGCATCGGCGCGAAAACGGATATCCCTTTCCGGGCGCGAGACAACAGGATTTTGCCCCTTTCCGCTTTGCTGCCACCCAGCCATTCACTCAAAAAGAAAGGGCCGGTTAAAACCGGCCCCTCCAAAATCATTCGATCCGTTATCAATTTGCCGGCGGTGCGGCAGGTGCGGCCGGAGCCGTGGATGGAGCACCGTTGATGTCGTTGAAATAACGGAAGAAGGTCGAGTCGGGAGACAGGACCAGCGTCGTGCCGGTTCCAGACAGCGCGCTGGAATAGGCCGCCATGGAACGATAGAACTCGAAGAAGCTCGGGTCGCGCTGGAAAGCTTCACCGAAGACCCGGTTACGCTCCGCATCGCCTTCACCGCGCAGGACTTCGGACTGACGCTGGGCGTCGGATTCGAATTCCACGACCTGACGGTCGGCAATAGCGCGACGACGCTGTGCCGCCTCGTTACCGCGGGCGCGGATCAGTTCGGCTTCGGCCAGTCGTTCCGACTTCATACGCTCGAAGGTCTGCTGCGAGACTTCCTGCGTGAGATCGGTGCGGCGGATACGGACATCAACGATGCTGACGCCAAGCGATTCCGCATCGGGACGCAGATCGTCACGTACTTCCTGCATCATCGATGCACGCGCATCCGAAAGCGCCGATTCGAAGCCGCGAAGACCGTAGACCCGGCGCAACGATGCGTCGAGACGAGTGCGTAGACGCGATTCCGCCGACATCTGGTCACCGGAGACCGTCTGCCGGAAGCGGCGGGCATCCGTGATGCGATAGACCACAAAGGCATCAACCTCGTAGAACTTGCCGCCGGAAACCTGAACACGGATGTTGTCGTGATCGAAGCGCAGCGCCCGGTTCTCGATATATTGCACCCGATCGGCATCCATGAAGGCGAAGGGCAGCTTGAAATAGAGGCCCGGCGCCGTTTTTACGTCCTGGATCTGACCGAAGCGTACAACGATGGCCTGCTGGCGCTCGGTGACGACGAAGATCGACGAATAGGCCAGGAAAAGCACGGCGGCGAGACCGACGAGAACGGCCGTAAGACGGTTGCTCATATCAGTTGCCTCCCTGCTGTGCCGCGCCCGGATTGCCGCGCATGATCTCGTTCAGAGGCAGATAAGGCACCACACCCTGTTTTTCGTCGATGATGACCTTGTTGGAACCCTTCAGGACCTGTTCCATCGTTTCCAGGAACATGCGCTGGCGGGTCACGTCAGGTGCCGTGCGATATTGATCGTAGATGGAAATGAAGCGCTGTGCCTCACCCTCTGCCTCGTTGACGACACGAGATTTGTAAGCGTTCGCCTCTTCGATGATCTGTGCTGCCTGACCACGTGCGGCACCCAGCTTCTGGTTGGCGTACTGGTTGGCTTCCTGCACGAAGCGGTCCTCGTCCTGCTCGGCACGCTGCACTTCGTCGAAGGCGTCGGCCACTTCGCGCGGCGGCGCCGCGTCTTCGATGGCGACAGCATTGATGGAGATGCCGGCCCCGTATCCGTCCATGGTGGACTGGATGATGGTGCGCACATCCGCCGCGATCGCCTGACGGTTATCACGGAAAATGTCCTGTGCGGGACGACGGCCGACGATTTCGCGCATCGCGCTTTCGGAAACCTGCTGCAAGGTCTCAGCCGGGCTGTCGACATTGAACAAGTAGGATTTCGGATCGGAAACCGTATAGAGCACCGAGAACTGCACGTTGACGATGTTCTGGTCACCGGTCAGCATCACGCCGTTCGCGGAAGAAGACGAAGCGCGCGAACCGATATTCTGCTGCTGTTCGGTCACCTTGACGATTTCAACCGTCTCGATCGGCCACAGATGGAAATGCAGGCCGGGCATCGAAATCTCATCCTTCGGACGACCAAAACGCAGCTCCACGCCGCGCTCGTCCGGCTGGACGGTGTAGATGGACTGAATGCCGAGGAAAACCAGAACGACGAGAGCGACGATCGCAATCGCGCCGCCATTGAACCCGCCCGGCAGGACATTCTTGAAGCGGTCCTGGCTGCGCCGGATGATCTCTTCCAGATCGGGCGGGCCGCCATTGCCGCCGCCACCGCCGCGAGGCCGGTTAGGTCCCTGCCCCCATGGGCCGCCACCGCCACCCTGGTTGTTTCCGCCACCACCGCCGCCGCCCCAAGGGCCGCCGCCGCCATTCTGATTGCTCCAGGGCATCAATACCTCTTTATAAAAGCCTCTCCCGATCCCGTTCGAAAGCGATTGCTCGCGTGCGGCGGGAATATGGACCCGTTATAAGAAGGAGAAGCGTGTGTTTCAACGCAGAGGTGGTAACTAAATACCCAATCAGGGTAAATAGTTCACTTTGACGCGGCTCTGCGCAAATAAGTGGTGAACAGAACCGGATAATTGTCCTTTTCCCCGGCGGGAACGGCATTTTCCTCGATTTTTTCAAACACGGCGGGATCGATTTCCGGAAAAAAAGTGTCGCCATCAAGCTTTACGGCCACATGGGTGACGGAAAGTTGATCGGCAAACGGCATGGCCTGACGGTAGATTTCCCCGCCACCGGCCACGAAATTCCAGAACTACGCCTTCAATCGATCAATAAGATCGAGTTGCGCTTGTTCGATATTGCGCTCCTCTTTTACCAAATCGTCAGATGCATAGTCGTCCCAATGGCGGTTAAACATCGAGTTACTTTTTTTGAATTCCTCAATGAAGCGTTGGCGATGCTCATGCCTACGCCTTACCAAATAGGATATGCGAAAAGAGTAGTCATCGACCTCAGATTCAGGGAATTCCTTTTCGTATTTGAATATCCACTCCGCTGGATCAAAATCATAGTCAAACTTGGCATCCCCATTTATTGATCCAGTATTGACGTCAGTCAAAAATATTTTATTGATGTATTTATCAAAAATACCATATATATTTTCGCCGCCAATCACAAAAAACTGCTTTTTACCCATGCATATTGAGTAAAAATCAGCAAGCAAAAGCGCAGTTTCAGGATTTTGAGCCCATTTTACATTCTCAGTATCAGGAACATGGTCGCGAGAAAGAACAATATTTATTCGGCGCGGCAACGGACGGCCTAGGGATTCAAAGGTTTTTCTTCCCATTATAATAGCATGATCCAAGGTCAAAGCCTTGAAGTTCTTCAAGTCAGTACCAAGCCGCCAAGGCAGTCTATTTTCTATACCGATAATTCGATCAGGATAGCTTCTAGCCACCACGGAAACCGCGGATGGCATCTTCGCTCTTTTTTTATTCGACACGAATTTACCTTCTGACTTCTCACGTCTGGTACTTCATTCATACCAACGGCGTCTGTTTGTCAGAATTGGCGTCACATGACAACTCTCACCTTACCACCATACAAAACAAGGCCAGTCACCCCATTTTATACCGCGATCGGTGCCTTGATGGTTGAATCCGCCTCGTAGTTTTCCAGCGTAAAGTCTTCGAACTTAAAGGAGAAGAGATCTCGCACATCCGGGTTGAGGCGCATCGTCGGCAGGGCCTTGGGGGTCCGCGTCATCTGCAATTTCGCCTGCTCGAAATGGTTGGCGTAGATATGCGCGTCACCAAGCGTATGGACGAAATCGCCGGGCTTCAGCCCCGTGACCTGCGCCACCATCAGCGTCAGAAGTGCGTAGGAAGCAATATTGAAAGGCACGCCGAGGAAAATATCGGCCGAGCGCTGGTAAAGCTGGCAGGACAGCTTTCCATCCGAAACATAGAACTGGAACAGGCAATGGCAGGGCGGCAGCGCCATCTCGTCCACCAGCGCCGGGTTCCAGGCCGAAACGATGTGGCGGCGGGAATTGGGATTGGTTTTGAGGGCCTCGATCAAAAGCGCGATCTGGTCGATGTGGCGGCCGTCGGGCGCCGGCCAGGAACGCCACTGTGCTCCGTAAACCGGACCCAGATCACCATTTTCATCGGCCCATTCATCCCATATGGAAACGCCGTTTTCCTTAAGATAGGCGATATTGGTATCGCCCTTCAGGAACCACAGGAGTTCATGGATGATCGAGCGCAGATGCAGCTTCTTGGTGGTGAGAACCGGAAAACCTTCCGCAAGATCGAAACGCATCTGGTAACCGAAGACCGAACGCGTACCCGTGCCGGTGCGATCTCCGCGGTCGGAGCCGGTATCCATCACATGCCGGAGAAGATCGAGATATTGTTTCATGTGTTCTGCCGCCGATTCCCTGATATCAAGGGAATATAATAACACAGGGCGACAGAACCAATCACCAGCGGGTCGCTTATCCCCGCGAAAAAATCAGAGCGACTGGAGTTTGCCCAGTTCCTTGGCCACCAGATAATAAAAGGTCACACGCGACTTGGAGCGGTCTGCGGCCATGGCCTTGGCGGTTGCATCGATCGCCTTGTCGGCGCTGTCATCGGTCACGCCAAGCTTCTTGCCGCACCAGTTCGCCTTCACACGTGCAAGCTCTTCCGGATCGGAAGCGGACACCAGCGATGAATCCCGGTTGCGCAGGGCAATGCCGAGATGTTTGACGATCTTGCCGACAATCGCTTCGTCGGCTGCTGCGTCGTATTTCTTCACATCTGCGAGATAGTCAGTCATGTCCACTCCTTCGTGTGTCCCCGGCCCGGTGTTGCTTGTGGTGACCGGTTGTAGGGAGAATGTGTCAGCAATCCCTCGTCGTCAAGAATTGTCTAAATTGTGGGCGGCAAACACGAAATCTTTTCATGGAATTGTCATCGGCCCCTTTTCTCGGCCAAGGGAAACGCCTATATGAACCTTGCCGGGGCAACCCGGCTATGGCGATAAACGGTCGGTGTAATAAACCTATTGGACCCGGGGGCGGTACCCGGCGCCTCCACCAAAAACCGGCGGCTTTTCAAGATGAAGGCCGGCTTTTGATGGGGGCGAAATAGGATCGACAAGGGCGTAAAGATCGAACTTTTGCTCGGCATGATACCGCCGTTATCGGGTCACAAGTGTAGTTGCAAATGACAACAACGCTAAGGAATACGCTCTCGCTGCCTAATGGCGGTGCGGGAATTCCGCTCTAAAGTCCTCACGGTTAGCCCCGTGAGGCGGGGTTCGGAGGTACCTGGCAACAGAAACCTCCACCTTCTCCATTTTGCCTGAATTGGTTATATGATAGCTGACTTGCACACAGCATCGGCTTTTCCGTTGCTGCCGTTCAGGACATTGCGTATACTTGGGTAATGCGTAGCCGCCAGGATCGAAATTGATCCCGGCTTGCGGATTACGCAAAGATTCAAAGTGTTACAGCGTCCTTGGCGCACTTGGTGCGCAGCGCTTTAAAAGACGTTCGAATAAGGGAAAGACAGGACCGCATGGGGCAGGATCATATCCGTTACGACATTCTCGCACAGGATGCCCTTCGCGGCGTTATTCGCAAAGTTTTGGGTGAAGTGGCCGCAACCGGCCGCCTGCCCGGCGACCACCATTTCTTCATAACATTTCTGACCGGCGCGCCCGGTGTGCGGATTTCGCAGCACCTCAAGTCCAAATATGCCGAGCAGATGACCATCGTCATCCAGCATCAGTTCTGGGACCTGAAAGTGACGGAGATCGGCTTTGAAATCGGCCTGTCCTTCTCGGATACGCCGGAAAAGCTGGTTGTTCCCTATAACGCCATCAGAGGTTTCTACGATCCTTCCGTCAATTTCGAGCTTGAGTTCGATGTACCCCTGGCAGACGAGGAAGAGCTGGAAGAGGCCGAAATCACCGCCTATCCCGTTTCCCATGAGGCAAAGCCGGCTACAACGTCCGAGACGCCCAAGTCCGGTGAGGAAAAGAAGGAAGGCTCTGTCGTTTCTCTGGACGCCTTCCGCAAGAAGCAATAACGGCTTTTTGCCCGACCGCGCGAAGCTCAAGGAGACATATCCGCATGGCCGCCGATATCGTCAATCTGCGTCAGTTCCGGAAGCAGAAAGCCCGTAGCGAAAAAGAAAAACAGGCGGATCAGAACCGCCTGTCCTTCGGTCGCACCAAAGCGGAAAAAAACCTCACATCGGCCCTTAACGAAAAAGCCGCAAAGGCGCTCGATCAGGGGCGGCTTGAAAAGGACGATGACAGGACCGACAGGGATTGAAGAGCCGGCCTGCCAGGGCAAGCTTTCGGAAGACCGGAAAAAACACCGCTAAACAGAGGCTTGCAGGCACGACATGATTCAGATTCCCAACCGGACCAGCCGGAGAGATTGATCTGATGATCCGCAAGCACTCCACGACATTGCACGGCCACCGCACCAGCATTTCACTCGAGGATGCCTTCTGGGACGAGCTGAAAATCATCGCCGAAAAGCGCAAGATCAGTTTCGCCGCCCTGCTTGCGGAAATAGACGACAACCGGCCAGCCGACAGCAATCTGTCCTCATCCCTTCGGGTCCATGTACTGAATTGGCTGAAGAGCAAGTGAGCTTGCTGCAAGGTGGCATCGAAAGATGACACTGCAGCGGCGCGCATATGCGCCGGCTCATATCCAGCCATTCTCCGACTACAAACATTCTTGCCGAAAACTCATAATGCCGTGAAAGCATTCATTAAACATTAGCGCGCTAATTTGTACTGCAAGGCGCTTCAGTACTGCGTAGCCTTGCTTTCAGATTTGTATTTCAAGCTTTTCCTTTCCGACCGCACGCCACGAGGCGACCCATGGTTTCCGCCGCTTCGGGAACGAGCATCGCTGTTTCCGTCCTCTCCTCTTCATCCACCTCGTCTTCAAGCGTTGCCGAACTGAAATCGCAGATTGCCGAAAAGCAGTCAGAACTCGCCCAGACCTCCGAAGCGAAAGCACAGGAAGAACTGAAGAGTACTATTGCATCACTGCAAGCGCAGCTCGAGGCACTCGAAAACAGCTCCGACAAATCGGCTTCCTCAAGCAACAGCGCGGACAAGCCCAGCCTGTCGGGGGAAAGCAGCAGGATCGGCACCAAGAATTTTGATGCCGACACGCCCTTCGGCGAGCGTGAAGCCTGGATTTAACAGGCTAACGGATAATTTTGGCAAAGTGGTCGAAGCGGCAGCTGTCCGGACCGCGTCAAAATTCGCCCTGAGACACGGGCTCTAACCTCTCCCCAAAACGCGCCGTCGTCGCGGCAAACTTACGGATTGGCCGGCGCGTTTTCGGGCGCCAGTTGCCTGATCGCATCTTCAGTTGGAGGCACCGTCAGGGCCGGCGTTGATTGCCGCTCGGGAACAGGTTGCTGCTGTTGCTGTTGCTGTTGCTGTTGCAACCGCTCCTGCTGTTCCTTTTCCTGCCGCAGACGCTCCTCTGCCGCCGCCTTGAGGCGCGCCTCCTCTTCGGCCTTGGCCTTGGCTTCCGCCTCCACCCGTTCCTTTTCAGCCTGACGTTCAGCCGCCTGAGAACGATAAAGCGCCGTTTCACGACGCAGGCGCTGCTTTTCGAGAACGCTGGCCTGCATGGCCTCGACGCGACGGCGTTCCTTTTCAAAAGCCCGGAGTGACAGATAATTGCCGAGCGCCGAAACATCGGTCGTCAAAGCCGGTGCGGCGAGCGGACCGTTATAGTTGAGACGCAGCGACGGTTCGGCGCCAGCAACCACTTCGGTGCCGGGATTGAAGATAAGATCGAGATCGCCATTCACGGTCGATGCTGCAATATCGACCGTCGCATCTCCGGTAAGCGTCACCGGATCGATCCCGGCGCGCAAATTCTGGAAGTGCAGCGCGCCGCCATTCAGGGTGAATGGCAGGGCTACGTTGCCGAGCGGTATTTCGCCCTGCCACAGGCTCTGATCCACCAGCGGCCGAACCTTTGGCGCGTCGATCGGCTGCTGCAAGCCTTCCGCCGCCTGCAGGATCGGCGGAAAGGCGCCGGGATTAAGCCCTTTGAGCACAAGCCCGCTGGCGCGCACTTCCCCCGAGCCACCTGCCGATTTCAAAATTTCACCAACGCTTTTGCCCGTCGATTCGGCGGTCAGATCGATCGCCACCCGGCCCGTCGCGACCGGGCCGTTGGCATTCGCCCACAATATCGACTCGGGATTGGCGTCGTTCACCGCAATCTTGGTGCGGAAAATGCCCGCTCCCTCGCCTGTGGACATGGCAAGCCGCCCGGTCAGCTTTCCGCCCATGAAGGTGCCGGCGATATCGTCAAGCGCGAGATTGCCATCATCATGCGTGACCTTGGTCGACAGACCCGTGACCGTTCCGAAGGGACCGGCCTCGAAACTTTCCGCTTTCAGCGACAGCGTGGCCTTGAGTTGCGGGAAAGCCGGCATGGCCAGCGGCTTGGCGTTGAGCGTGCCCGTCTCCGGGTCGATCACCGGTCCGTAGATCGCATCTCCGAGCCACGCAAGATCGACGGTCCGAAGGGCAAGATCACCGGTGACGGAATGCGGGGCCGCGCGCTGGAACGCCAGACTGCCCGAGAAGGGGTTGCCGCCCGCCTGCCCGCCGAGGGCGGAAAACGCAATCTTCTGCGCATCCACCGCCATTTTTCCGTTCGCCTTCAGCGCCATGCCACCACCAAGCTGCGGCAGGCCAACGGCGTTCATGATGAGATAGGGCTCTATATCAGCGCTTTCGAGCGCCAGATCCGCACTACCCTCGCCGAAATTGGCGGCGGCAACGGCAAAGGACCCGATCATCGAGAAATGCGTGCGCTCCGTCGAGAAACGGATATCGGTCTGGACGGGAGAACCGAGCGTGCCGTTGAGCTTGACGGAAAGCAGCCCTTCGCCGTCGGCATCGAACGGCAGGGGATCAAGCCCTGCCTGCCCGAACAGGATCGCCGTCGACTGGTTTTTCAAAACCCCTTCCAGCGACATCGCCGTATCATCGGTGATGGACAGGAAATCCGGCATCTTGGCCACGGCCGACAGACGGCTGCCGTTGACTGTGCCGGAAACGGCGACATTGGCGCCGCCATTTTCGCTGTTGACCGAAACATCCATGGCAAGGTCGGAATTGGCGTACCACGGCGAACTCGCCGCCAGACGGCTGAGGAACGGATGACCAGGCAATTTCTGCTGCAGCATGGCGAAGAACGGCTGCATGTCTGTCGCATGCAGGTTCACCGTGCCCTTGCCCGCATATTTCAGCAACGACCCCTGCAACTGCCCTTTCGCCTTGACTTCGGCACCGGCGATATCGCCAGCCGTCATCTTTTCAAGCGAGAGAACGCCGCCCGCCATGGTGAAGGCAGTTTCCACATGATTTGCAGTTACACCGGCCATGTTGAACCGGTCGGCCTTGAACTTGGCGTCAATGCGATGGTCGAGAACAGAACTTCCGACCTGATCGCCGAGCGCCAGGCTGCCAAGCGCCTTCAGGGCGTCGAGATCAATCTCGTTACCGGCAAGATCGATCGAAAGATTGGAAGCCTTGCCGTCAGAGCGCCGTTCCAGCTTACCCTTCAGAGAGGCGTCGCCAATGGCAAGCTCGAGATTGTCGAAACGCTGGTTCAGCGTCGTCAGCGAGACGTCGGCGGAAAAACCGGCTGCATTGAGCTGGCGGATCGCCGGATCGACAGAACCGGAAAGCCAGTTTGCCAGCCCGGATGGCTGGTTGGAGGCAACGAGCAGATTGCCGTTGAAAGCGGGACCATCCAGCAGCGTCAGGGAACCTTTGGCTTCCAGCTGCGTCCTGCCGGGCAGCGTTGCCACGGCGTTAACCACCTGCCAGCCGCTGCCATCAGGGCGCACGTCCAGCCGGATGTCACGAATGGTCGTGTCGTCGGAAACCAGCGCCGGTAGGCTGATGCTGGCCTTGCCCGGGACCGGCGGAACCGGAATGCGGGCGACCATGGCGGCAAATGCCTCGATGCGCTGGCGCACGGAGGCGGTGGGCTGGCGCGAGGTCTTGCCGGTCTGCACGACGGGCGGTGCGAAACGATTGACGTCAATCTGCTGGCCATCCGCCGTCAGCAGGAATTCCGGCTTGGCCCCGGTATCCAGCGTTGCCTCGCCGGTCACGACGTAAGGATTTTCGTTGCCGCCGAGCTCCATGCGGTAGCTCGGTATGCGCACGCTTTCATTCGTCAGTTCGAAGCTGCCGCGGGTGCGCGGCGACGAGAACAGCGATTGCCCGCCCTGCTGCTTCTGTTTTTGGCCTTCACGGAAACTGAAGGCGAAGGAACCGCTATAGGCGGGTTTTCCCGCAGTCGCGGCAATCGCACCGTCCAGATCGACCTCAACCGGATGTTCATCCGGCACCACGCGAATCCGCAGGCCCATGCGCCCATTGGTATAATCCGGCTCACTGCTGGACAGCGAGAATGAGCCTGGATGCCCGTCAACGGCGGCGCGCCCTTCCGCCTTCCATGGTCCGGCCAGCGAATTGGCGGACATGTCGGCGTTAAGACCCGTCACAACACGGTTGCGGCCGGATTGCTCATCGATGAATTCGATCTGCCCGCCTTCGATCTGCACACTTTCCAGAACCACGGTGCGGGCTGGAATTTCCGCCCGGCTGCCGCGCATCCAGTCCAGAGTGCCGTCCTTCAAAAGCCGGATCTTGGCCTTGGGTTCCTCGATGCGCATGTCGAAGATACGCGCTTCACCGGAAAGGAAAGGCGCCAACTCGGCATCCATGGAAAAACGCGCCACCTGAATGAGCGGCGATCCGTCCGCATCCGTTCCTGCGCGCACGTCATGCAGCGTCACCGAAGGGAAAGGGAGAAGCCGGGCTTCGACGCGACCGTGCACCACCACCTTCTTGCCCAGAATGCGGCTTGCCTGATCTTCGAAATCGCGGCGGAAATCCGTCCAGTCAACGAAATAGGGAATGAGCAGCGCTGAAAACAGCACCACGGCCAGCAGTCCGCCCAGAAAAACCAGAATACGCCCGAGCACTGAACTGCTTCTCCCTTCGCGAACGCTGCAAACCTATTCTTATTTGCCTTAACGGCAAGCAGCCTTTTGTACCAATCAATTGTGAGAATGATCAGACAAGACGGAACAGTTTGCCTGGATTGAAGATGTTATCGGGGTCGAGCGACGTTTTGATGGCGCGCATCACATCCAGCGCATTTCCCGCTTCTTCGGCCAGAAAACTCATCTTGCCCTGGCCGATGCCGTGTTCTCCGGTGCAGGTGCCGTCCATGGCGATGGCCCGGCGATTGAGACGCGCAACGAAAGCTTCGGTTTTGGCGACACTTTCGGCATCCTTGCCATCGAACAGGATGAGTACATGGAAATTGCCGTCGCCGGCATGACCGACGATCGGCGCCAGAAAGCCGTTTTCCTTGATATCCCGCTGCGTTTCCACCACGCAGTCCGCCAGCCGCGAAATCGGCACGCAGACATCGGTGGACAAACCGTCGAGATGCGGCGCAAGCGCCCGCGAGGCCCAATAAGCGTCATGCCGGGCCTTCCACAGCTTGTTGCGCTCGGCCGCATCGCTGGTCCAGCGGAAATCGACGCTGCCGCATTCCGCCGCGATCTCTGCAAATTGCTGCGATTGCAGGGCCGCCGTCTCTTCGGTGCCGTGGAACTCCACGAACAGCGTCGGTTTTTCCGCGTAGTTCAGGCCGGAATAGGCATTGCAGGCCCGCACCTGCACTTCATCAAGCAGTTCGATGCGCGCAACCGGAACACCCATCTGGATCGTCATGATAACGGCGTCACAGGCCGCCTGAATACTGTCGAAGGTGCAGACGCCACCGGCGATCTTTTCCGGGATGCCCTGCAACCGCAGCGTAACCGAGGTCAGAACCCCAAGCGTGCCCTCGGCGCCGACGAAAAGCCGCGTCAGATCGTAACCGGCCGACGACTTGCGGGCGCGGCGAGCAGTGCGGATTTCTTCACCATTGGCGACGACGGCGGTAACGGCCAGAACATTGTCCTTCATCGTGCCGTAACGCACGGCATTGGTGCCGGAAGCTCGCGTGGAGGCCATGCCGCCGATAGAGGCATTGGCACCCGGATCGATCGGAAAGAACAGGCCGGTATCACGCAGATAGACGTTAAGGTCCTCGCGCGTCACACCCGGCTCCACCGTCACGTCAAGATCTTCGGCGTTTACCTCAATGATGCGATTCATCCGGCTGAAATCGATGCATATTCCGCCATCAGGCGCATTGACCTGTCCTTCCAGTGAAGAGCCAGTTCCGAAGGGAATGACCGGCACCTTATAGAGCGCGCAGGCTTTCACCACGGCCTTCACGTCATCGGCGCTCTCGGCAAAAACGACACCGTCGGGCGCCTGCAAGGTCAGATAGGTGGTGGTATGGCCATGCTGCTCGCGAAACGCCTGCCCAGTCTGGAGCTTGTCACCCAGCTGCTGCTTCAGCGCTGCAAGCACCGACGCGATGCCTTCCTCATTGCGTTTTCCCGCGACCACATCTTTCAGCGCCATCGTCCATCTCCACCGCAAGATACCGCCGTAACGGACTCGATCCGTTACGAAATTCCGTTGGGTGGTATGGGATAAGGTTAAGGCTTTGTCCAGCATCGCGATTGCGCGGGACACATTTGGCGAGGACCGTTTATTCCGCCGCAAGCAGCTGCTTGTCCTCCTCAAGCGCCTTCCGACGCGCGGCAAGTTCCAGTTCGCGGTGGAGGCGGATTTCCTCATCGGCTTGCGGTTTGGCGAAACGGGCAATCAGCAGGTAGGAAACCGGGGTGATGTAAAGCGTCACCAGCGTCGCAAAACCCAGACCGCCGACGATGACCCAGCCGAGCGCGATGCGTGCTTCAGCCCCTGCTCCCTGCGCCAGCACCAGCGGCACGCCGCCCAAAATGGTCGCGATCATTGTCATCATCACCGGGCGCAGGCGGATGCTGGTGGCTTTTTCGATGGCTTCGCGCACGGTGGCGCCCTGGTCACGCAGATGGTTGGCGAATTCCACGATGAGAATGCCGTTCTTCGCCATCACGCCCACCAGAAGCACAAGCCCGATCTGGCTATAAACGTTGAGGCTGGATCCGGTGACTAGCAACGCGATAACCGCGCAGGCAAGACCGAGCGGCACCGTCGACATGATGATGATCGAACTCAGGACACTTTCGAACTGCGCGGCCAGGACCAGGAAGATGATGGCGATGGCGAAACCGAAGGTCAGCAGCATGCCGCTCGAATTCTCCTCAAGCGTCGCCGCCTCGCCGAGCGGCAGAAGGCGGGCGCCGGGCGGCAGGAGGGATTGTGAGAGTTCGTTCACCTTTTCCAGAGCCTGACCGAGCGAAACGCCGTCCTTGAGATTGGCGGTAAAGCCGACGGAGGGAAGCTGCTGCTCGCGGTTCAGCTGCGGCGCCACCGCATTTTCCTTCAGGGTGGCAATGACCGACATCGGCACGATCTTGCCGTCACCTGTTTTCAGGAAGACGTTTTCGAGATCGGTCGGGTCGTTGATCGGCCGGGTGGAGGACAGCAGCCGGACCGGGATTGCATCCCCATCCACGAAGACGTCGACAACCGAACGTCCTTCCAGCAGCGATTGCATGGCGCGTGACAGGCCGGTGATATCAATGCCGAGATCGGAGGCGCGCTCACGGTCGATGGAGACGGATAGCTGCGCCTGGTTGGGCTCGTTGTCCAAACGCGGCGTTTCGAACAGGCCGCTTTCCTCCATGGAAAGCAGTAGTTTCTGCGTCGCAGCCGTCAGTGCCTGATAATTGCTGCCGACCATTGCCATCTGCAGGCCGTTGCCCGCACCGCGAATGCGCAGGCTGTTCGGCTGCATGGCGTTGCCGCGCAGCGCCGGCACCTTGTTGGCGGCAGCGGTAACATCGGCGGCAATCTGGTTCTGCGTGCGGTCGCGATCAGCCCACGGCGCCAGCGTCAGCACCAGAAAACCGGTGTTGGAGGAACCGTTCATACCGGTGATGGAGTAAATATTGCGGATTTCGCCACTGTCGCGCAGCGGCTGGAGATTTTCCTCGATCCGCTGCAACTGGTCGCGCGTATAGTCGAGGCTGACACCCTGCGGCGCTGTCACACGCATCATCACCGAGGCGCGGTCCTCGCGCGGCGTCAGTTCGTTCTGGATCATGCCGAAGGCAATCCAAGACAGGCCCGAAAAGACGAGCGCAACGATGATGACGATGAGCGGGTTGTTGAGGCAGGCGGAAAGCGTCTTCTCGTAGGTGGAGGCAAAGACATTGCCGAACCACGCCAGCGGTCCCGTGGGTTCCTTCAATCCGTCTTTCAGCATCCGCGAAGCGAGCATCGGACAAAGCGTCAGGGCCACGATGGAGGAAAGACCGACAGCGAAGGCGAGAACGAAACCGAATTCACGGAAAAGGCCACCCAGCTGGCCCGGCAGGAAGGAGAGCGGAATGAACACTGCGGCAAGTGTCGCCGTCGTCGCAATCACCGCGAAGAACACTTCCTGCGTGCCGAGAACAGCGGCAGCGCGCGGCCCCATGCCCTCCGCACGGCGGCGCACGATATTTTCCAGCACCACGATCGCATCATCGACCACCAGACCCGTCGCCAGAACGATGGCGAGCAGCGTAAGGATGTTAATCGAGAATCCGACCATGTAGATGGCGATGATCGTGCCGATCAAAGCCACCGGCATGGTGATCGCCGGAATGAGGGTTGCCCGCCAGTCACGCAGGAACAGGTAGAGCACCACAACCACGATCAGCGCGGAAAGACCAAGCGCCAGTTCCACCTCGTGCAACGCGCCTTCGATGAAGACGGCGTCGTCACTGGTCACCACGATGCGCGTACCCTGCGGCAGGTTGACCGACATGGCCTCGACGGCAGCCTTCACGCCGGTGGAGATATTCAGCGTATTGGACTGCGCCTGCCGGATGACGCCGAGACCCACGCCCTGCACACCATTGGACCGCAGCGAGGTGGATTCGTCATCCGCACCCAGCATCACGGTTGCCACATCGCGCAGGCGGATATTGTCCTTGATCAGAAGGTTGGAAAAATCCTCAGGCTTCGTGAGGCTCGCGGTCGCGCGCACGACGATGTCCTGCGTCGAACTTTTCAGCGATCCCGCCGGCACATCAAGCGCGGCACTGGCCAGCGCGGTCGAAATATCCGTCACCGTCAGACCACGGCTGGCAAGTGCGGCCTGATTGAGATCGACGCGGAAGACTTTTTCCTGATCGCCGTAAAGCTCCACATCCGCCACGCCGTCGACGGCGGCAAGGCGGTCGATGACCTCGTCATCCACCAGCTTGGTCAGATCTTCCATGCTGAGCGTGGACGAAGTGACGGCAAGACGCATGATCGGCTGGCTGTCGGAATCCGCCTTGATGATCTGCGGCTCGTCAGCATCATCAGGCAACTGGTTGGTTACGCGGCCAATGGCATCGCGCACATCGTTTGCGGCAACGGCCATATCGACATTGTCGCCGAATTCCATCGTTACGCGGCTGGTGCCGAATTGCGAATTGGAGGAGATGGTTTTGACGCCGCTGACGCGCGCAACAGCTCCCTCGATGGTCTGCGTCACTTCCTGATCGATGGTTTCGGGCGCCGCACCTTCATAGGTCGTCCTGACGCTGATGGACGGCCGGTCCACATCCGGCAACTCGCGCACCTCAACGCCAACCAGCGCGGCAAGGCCGGCAACCACAAGCAACGTATTGAGAACCGCTGCCAGAATGGGCCGGCGAACGAACAGTGCGGTGAAGGCGAGCTTGGAATCCTGACCCGAAGGCGACTGAGTCGTCATTGGCTGGCAACCTCCTCGGGCTTCGGCTGGCTTGCGACACGGACGGCACCACCCTCCCGCACCCGCTGCAATCCTTCGGTCACGACCTGATCGCCTTCCGCCAGTTCCGCTTTCACGAGAACGGCATCGGGGTTACGCTGCACGATCTGCACCCGCACCTTGGCCGATTTATTGTCGGTCACGCGCCAGACATAGGAACCTTCGGCATCCCACTGCACGGCCAGCGGATCGACGGATGCATAGGTCTCTCCGGCAAAACGCATGGTAACACCGAAGGACATACCGGCCCGAAGCTCATCCTTGTCGTTAGCAAACCGTGCCCGGATGCGGATGGTACGGCTTGCGGCGTCGACACGGTTGTCGACGGCCTCGACCTCACCCTTGAACGTCTCGCCGGGGCGTGAAATCGAGGTGGCCTCTACAGGCATTCCGACGGTAATTGCAGTTACGAACCGTTCCGGCGCCCAGAAATTGACCAGAATTTGAGAACGGTCATCAATGCCGACGATCGTAGATTGCGTGGTGACATTGTCGCCGATATTGGCGGCCACGATCCCGACAACACCCTCAATCGGTGCGACGATGTCGCGGCGCCTGAGGTTCAGCTCGGCGGTGCTCAGTGCAAGCTTGGCGGCTTCCTCGGCAATCTGCGCATCCAGCACATCAAGGCGGGATACGGATTTCAGGTTACTGTAGGAACTCGATTTTTCGACGGCGCTGCGTAGCGCAACCTGCGCCTTGTCCCGCTCGATCACCTGCTCCTCGTCATCGAGCCGCGCGAGCACCTGCCCCTTTACGACGCGGGCGCCGGATGAAATGCGGATTTCCGAAAGCGTGCCTGATGTCTGCGGCATGACGACGACCGACTGGATGGCCTCGCCACTGCCGATGGCGTTCAGCCTGTCATTGACCGTGCCCTGCTTGACCGGGGCCATCGCCACCAGGGTCGCATTGCCATCGCGGCGTGCGGCGCCGGCATTTTGGCCGGATGACGAACCAGGTGTTCTGGCACCGGATGCGGCAACCTCGACCGCGCCAACAGGTGTTTTGCCGATGCCGATACCCGCGAGCAGATTCCGCGCTTCGGGTGAATAAAACCCCCAAAGACAGAGTCCTGCTCCCGCCACAGCAAGACAGACACCCACCTGTTTCCACACCCGCATACAATTCTCCGATTATCCGCACAGCATAAACCCGCCCCGAAAAGAGCTTTTCGGAACGGTAGAAGTATTCCCGCATGCCTTAACGAAGGCAACGCACAAATCCGTTCCTTACATAATTGTAATTTGTGATGAATTATCGTCGAAAGCGCACTGACGGCCATTTCTGTCGCAAACATTCGCCAATCCGGTAATCTGCAGCTGAAATAGCCATGACCGGAGGAATGCATGAGCACCGTAACGAAAGCCGAAAATCCTGAAGCCAACCCGCGCGTCAAGGCTGTGTTCGACGATATCCGCACAACGCGGAAATCGGATTTCATCAACAATATGTGGATCTACCTCGCCTTCGACCCCGATCTTCTGGAAAAGACCTGGGCCGAGGTCAAGGCGGTGATGGCCACACCTTCAGCGCTCGATCCGCTGGTGAAGGAAATGCTTTATATCGCCGTTTCCGTCACCAATGGCTGCTCCTACTGCGCCCACTCTCATACCGCGGCTGCAAAAGCCAAGGGCATGACGGGCGAACAGCATGCCGATCTCATGCGCGTCATCGCCCTTGCCGCCAAGACCAACCAACTGGCCGTGGCGCTGCAATTGCCGGTGGACACGGCTTTTGATGCCGACAGGCGGGCCTGAGACGAAAAAACGTCTTGGAATAGGCGTTTTGACGGATGATACCGGAATAAAAGCAGAACACGGTTCTAGCCTTTATATCCCGAATCACTACATTGGGCCGCATGAGCAACAGTTTTGACGATATGCCGTTCTTCGACGAAGAACCTGAGGTGCCGCGCAAGGCGACGAACAATGCCGATGCAGGCAACGCCGGCGGGCTTGGCATTGCCGCGCGCGCCATGGCGGCACGCGATCAGGCCCGGCCCACGCCCGACTATCTTTCCGGCCTCAACCCGGAGCAGCGCGAAGCCGTGGAGACACTGGACGGCGCGGTTCTGGTGCTTGCGGGCGCCGGCACCGGCAAGACCCGCGTTCTCACCACCCGCATCGCCCATATTCTGGCGACCGGACGCGCCTATCCCAGCCAGATTCTGGCCGTGACCTTCACCAACAAGGCCGCCCGCGAGATGAAGGAACGTATTGGCGTTCTGGTTGGCGGCGCGGTTGAGGGCATGCCCTGGCTCGGCACTTTCCACTCCATCGGTGTAAAGCTCTTGCGTCGCCATGCCGAACTCATCGGCCTGAAGTCTGATTTCACCATTCTCGACACCGACGATGTGGTGCGGCTGATCAAACAGCTTATCCAGGCCGAAGGTCTTGATGACAAGCGCTGGCCGGCCAAACAATTCGCCGGCATGATTGACGGCTGGAAGAACAAGGGGCTGACGCCGCCGGATATTCCCGAAGGCGATTCCCGCGCCTTTGCCAATGGCAAGGGCCGCGAACTTTACACGGCCTATCAGAACCGGCTGAAAACGCTGAACGCCTGCGATTTCGGCGATCTTCTGCTGCACCCCATCAGCATCTTCCGCCGCAATCCCGATATTCTGAAGGAGTACCACCAGAAATTCCGCTACATTCTGGTGGACGAGTATCAGGACACCAATACGGCGCAATATATGTGGCTCAGGCTTCTTGCCCAGCGCCCCAAAGGCGAGCCGCAAAACGTCTGCTGCGTCGGCGACGATGACCAGTCGATCTATGGCTGGCGCGGCGCCGAAGTGGACAACATCCTGCGCTTCGACAAGGATTTTCCCGGTGCCAAGGTCATCAAGCTGGAGCGCAACTACCGCTCCACCGAGCATATTCTGGGCGCCGCCGGCCATCTGATCGCCCATAATGAAGGGCGTCTCGGCAAGACCCTGTTCACCGAGCGCAGCAGCCCCGACGATGAGAAGGTCGTGGTGCATGCGGCCTGGGATTCCGAAGAGGAAGCCCGCGCCGTCGGTGAAGAAATCGAGCAGCTTCAGCGCAAGAACCATAAGCTGAACGACATGGCCATTCTCGTTCGCGCCTCCTTCCAGATGCGCGAGTTCGAAGACCGTTTCGTCACGCTTGGCCTCAATTACCGCGTGATCGGCGGTCCGCGCTTCTACGAGCGTCTCGAAATCCGCGATGCCATGGCCTATTTCCGCCTTGTCTGCCAGCCGGCCGACGATCTGGCCTTCGAGCGAATCGTCAACACCCCCAAGCGCGGCCTGGGCGACACGACCATCCGCAATCTGCATGATTACGCCCGCGCCCGCGACATTCCGATGCTGGCGGCAGCGACCGACATCATCGAGACCGACGAGCTGAAACCGAAGGCGCGCAAGGCGCTGTTCGACGTGGTGCAGGATTTCCGCCGCTGGCAGGGGCTTCTGGAAAACACCGAACACACCACGCTTGCCGAGCAGATCCTTGACGAAAGCGGCTATACGGCCATGTGGCAGGCCGACAAGACGGCGGAAGCGCCCGGCCGACTGGAAAACCTGAAGGAACTCATTCGCTCGATGGAGGCCTTCGAAAGCCTGCGCGGTTTCCTCGAGCATGTCGCGCTCGTCATGGATGCCGAGCAGAACGAAAATCTCGATGCCGTCTCCATCATGACGCTGCATTCCGCCAAGGGGCTGGAATTCGACACCGTCTTCCTTCCCGGTTGGGAAGAAGGTCTGTTCCCGCACCAGCGGGCGCTGGACGAAGGCGGCCGCTCCGGTCTGGAGGAAGAACGTCGTCTAGCCTACGTCGGCATCACCCGCGCCAAGAAGCTATGCCATATCTGGTTCGTATCGAACCGGCGTATCCATGGTCTGTGGCAATCCACCCTGCCCTCGCGTTTTCTCGATGAACTGCCGCCAGCGCACGTGGATGTCGCGGCATCCGACAGCAATTACGGTGGTTACGGCGGACGCGGCGGTTATGGCCAGTCCCGTTTCGACAAGGCGGAGCCCTTCGCTAACAACTACTCCACCCCCGGCTGGAAACGTGCCCAGGCCAACAAGTCCGACGCGACCCGCGATAACTGGGGCACACGCTCCGGCCATGCGGTCGAGCGGATTGGTTATGGCGAAAGCGGGCCCCGCGCCCGCACGATCGACGGCGAACTGGTGGCCAAATCGGTTGCCGACACACCGTCGAAATTCGTGGTCGGAGACCGCGTTTTCCATATCAAATTCGGCAATGGCAACATCTCCGCCATCGAGGGTAACAAACTGACCATCGATTTTGACCGCGCCGGACAAAAGCGTGTGCTGGATGGATTTGTGGAAAAGGTTTGATTCGACAACTATGAGTGTGCGAATGCAGTTTTTTCCATAGCCCCCGTCACGCCGTTGCAATAAAGGAGTTGCAACAGGGTGCAGAAACCGGGCGAGGACTGCTTTGCATATTTTACCGAAAAGCGGGCGCAAGCTTGCCGTTTTCCTGATCAATATGGACAGCGCCACCAAGCGCCTCGAGGACATGAACGCACGCCTCGACGCCATCGGGCTGAAGGCAGAGCGGGTCCCAGGCGTCAATGGCCGTGAACTGAATTATCCTATCCCGGAATTCAGCGAGCTTTCCTACATGCTCATGCATGGCCGCCGCACCTCGCCACCGGAAATCGGCTGCTATCTCAGCCATGTCGCCTGTGCCAACAGGTTCATGGGCAGCGATGCCGATATCGCGCTCATTCTTGAAGACGATGTCATCTTCGAAAAGGATTTCCTGGAAGCAATCGACGAGGCGATAGTTAATGGAAGCGACTGGGATCTGCTTCGGCTGACCACGGTCAGCAACGGTCGCAAGTTTCCGTTCCGCAAGCTCGTTGGCGGGCGCTCACTCGCAATTGCGTTGACGCGGGAAAAGGGTTCGGGCGCATATCTCGTCAACCGCCGCGCCGGGAAATGGATCTCGAAGCTGATCCCCATGCGGCTTGCCTACGATATTGCCTTCGACCTGGAATATCTCGCTGGCCTGAGGGCAGCCTTCATTTACCCACTCTGCGCCACGCAGGATGCGGACGGGGAAAGCCAGATCCAGAACAATCTGCGGATATACCGTCTGCCCGGTTGGCGCTACTTCAGCGTGCTGCCCTACCGCACTTTTCTGGAAACCAGCCGTTTCCTCATGCGCAGCCTCCGGTTTGCCGTTGCCAAGCTGACCGTTGCGCTGGAGCGCGGCAAGGGCAAGACCGTTCCCACCGGCAATTGACTGCGCTGGCCTACACTTCGCCGGGCGTGAACCCAACCAGATAGACCGCCGCGATCACAGCTGCGAGAGTGAAAATCGAAATGACGAAAATCGTCATCCGGTTCAAGGGTTTGCGCGTCGTTTTCTTCATGGTGGAATAATGCGAAGCGCGCGTACTGGTTCCCTACGGATTGTCAGCTTTTGCCCGCGGTAACCTGTGAGACAGGTAATCCCGCATCTGCTCCATTGCCTCCTCGCGCGTCAAACCGCCGGACTGCAATCCTGAGCGCAACCAGAGGCCGTCGATAAGCGAAGTGATCCCGAGCGCGACAGTTGCGCAGTCTTGCCTCGGCACGAGATGCACCAAAGCCGACAAAAGATTGGAGCGCATCCGCGCATGGATCACCTTCTGAATCCTGGCGAGCTGCGGCTCGCGCGGAACCTCGGCGCAAAGCGACAGCCAGGCGTGGCAGATCGAGGGCTGAAAGAAGCTCTCGTCGAAATTCGCCTCGATAATCGCATCGAGTCGTTCACGCGGACTGACCGCCCGATTGAGGCGCGCCACCACGGCCTCCTTCAGCTTCACATTGGCTTCGCGCATCGCGTGCTCGAACAGTTCCTGCTTGTTGGCGAAATAATGCAGCACGATGCCTTTTGAGGCGCCTGCCTGCGCCGCCACCCTTTCAAGCGTGGCACCCGCCATTCCCTCACGTTGAAGGACTTCGAATGCAGCCCGCCTCAGCTCCGCCCGGCGAATATCGCTTATCTTGGTCAGTCGCATCTTTGTCTCCTTGCATGAGCAATATTGACAAATTTTCCGTGAAGATCAATTATTGTCCCACCGGTCAATTTAATGACCCAATAGACAAAAAAAGGTGGAACAATGAAAAAATGGGCAGGTGTTTTTTCGGCCGCGATGGTTTTGACGACCGTCGGCACTTCCGCGCTCGCATCGGATGCTGAAACTTGCAAGGTTGTGCGACTGGCCGAGCCCGGCTGGAACGATCTTGCTTTCACCACCGGCATCGCCATGTCGCTGTTGAAATCACTGGGATATGAGCCGCAAAGCCAGCTTCTTGGGATCGACGTCATCTACACGAGCCTGAAGAGCAAGGATCTCGACGTCTTTCTGGGCTATTGGAACCCGGCAATGGTGAACTACTACAAGCCCTACAAGGAAGACGGATCGGTCGAAAAAGTCCGAACCAATCTGGTGGGCGCCAAATACACTTTCGCGGTTCCGACTTACGTCTGGGATGCCGGCGTCAGGGATTTCTCCGACCTGCAAAAATTCGCGGACAAGTTCGACAGCAAGCTCTACGGCATCGAACCGGGCTCCAACCAGTTGATGCTGGATGCCGTCAACGATCCGGCACTGGGACTGCACAATTGGGAAGTGGTCGAGTCCAGCGAACAGGGCATGCTTTCGCAGGTAACCCGTTTCGCCCGCAACAAGTCCTTCATTGTTTTCCAGGGGTGGGCGCCGCACCCGATGAACAGCAAATTCGACATCAAGTACCTGACGGGCGGCGATAAATTTTACGGGCCCGACTTCGGCGCTGCAACAGTCGATACGCAGGTACGCAAAGGCTACCTACAGGAATGCCCGAATGTGGCGAAGCTGCTCGACAATCTAGCATTCGACGTGGAGTACGAAAACAAGGGCATGGACTATATCATGAACGGTGGAATGTCCCCGGAAGACGCGGCAAGGCAGGCGATCAAGGATGAGCCGCAAAGACTGGACGCCTGGCTGAAGGGCGTATCGACGTTCGACGGGCAGGATGGTCTCACTGCCGTGAAGGCGGGGATCGGCCTGTGACGGCAATATTGCAGGATGATTGGGAGAAGCGGAAGCAATATGTAGAATTGCCCCGCGGTCGCCAGCTGGCTTTCATCGACACCGGCGGTCCGGGCCCAGTCCTGCTGATGCTGCATGGTTTTTCGGACACCAGCCGCAGCTTCTCCATGCTTGAGCCTTTTTTCAGCGAATACAGGCTCATCGTCCCTGACCTGCCCGGACACGGTGTTTCCTCGGCGGGACAGAGCCTGCATGTCGCTGATTTCGCCGAAACGGTCGATCGGTTTCTAACGCTCCTGGGTATTTCACGGCTGTTTCTGCTCGGCCACTCCATGGGTGCGATGACCACTATCGAACTTGCCGCCCGGCGAGGCGACACGATCCGGGCTCTTGCCCTCATCTCGGCAACGCTTGAGCCGGATTTTGGCGCGGAAAGCCAGTTGACCAGAGATATTCTCGCACTTCGGGACCCGATCGGACCCAATAGCGGCTTTCTGCGCGGCTGGTATTCGTGCAGTCAGCCAGTCGACGATGATTTTTTGTCGAAAATGAAACAGGATGCCGCCAACATGCCGGCTGCCATCTGGCATGGCGTCGTTGAGCGCTTTGCGGATACAAACCTGCATCACAGCGCGTCCAGAATAAAAAAACCGGTACTGTGCCTCGCCGGTTTCGAAGACCCCCTTTTCGGCGCGTCGCATCGTCGAAAATTGGCCGCCGCCTTTCCCGAGGCTCAAACCGTTACGCTCGATGGGCATGGCCACAATCCGCATTGGGAAAACCCGAAGGGCGTATCCACGCTGATCGCCGATTTTTTCGCGGATGTGATGACCGACTGCGCTAGGTAAGGGAGTGGAGTGCGCTGGTTGCACATGTTTCTGGAAACAACTGACAAATCGATTTCGATTCAGGTGCCGATGTTGTAACGCTTCGCTGAATAATCATATTTTGGCTGGCCATGACAGAAACGACCCATCCCCGCCTGAACCCTTTGCACCTTGCCGCCGCCTTCGCAAGCGGCTGTCTTCTGACATTGATGGTGCATTTCAACGGCCAGCTTGCGCACTACGGTAACGCACTTTTCTCCTCCTGGACTGCACACGGCACCGGCACGGTGGCGGCGCTGATCTATCTCGCGATCATGCGCCCGAAGACGGAGGCGGGTTCGCTGAACAAACCGAAGGCGCCGCTCTGGGCCTATTGCGGTGGGGTGATTGGTGCGGCCATCGTCATCCTCACCTCCACCGCCGTCAATTCGCCGCTTGCCCTCTCCGGCACCATCGCGCTCGGGTTGGGCGGACAGGTGATCTTCAGCCTTCTGGCCGATTTCTTCGGCCTGTTTGGCCTGCCCAAACGGCGGCCGGATTTGCGTGACATGGCGGCGGTGGCACTGATTCTCTGTGGCAGCGCACTTATTATCCTTGTCGGGAGAACGGCATGATCGTCTGGATAGCCATGGCGTTTACCGGCGGCGTCTTTGTGGCACTAAGCCGTCAGGTCAACGGTCGCCTCAGCCTGTCGAACTCACCGCTGATCGCCTCGTTCTGGAACCATATCGTCGGTTTCGGGGTATTGACCGTCATCGGCCTCATCGTCGGCGGCCTCATTCCGCCGGGCGCGGCCGACGCGCCGTGGCTTGCCTTTATCGGTGGCCCCATCGGTGTTGTCTTCATCGCTTCGGGAAGCTGGCTCATCCCCCGCATCGGCGCGGTCAATACCGCACTTCTCGTCATCAGCGGCCAGATGGTCTCAAGCGTCGTGCTCGACTTTTTCAGCGATCAGCCGCCGAAACTCTGGGCGAGCGCACTCGGCATTCTGCTGATTCTCGCCGGCATGGTGCTGACCCAGCGACGCGGCCGCTAGGGCATTTCTCCGGTAAAAATGTGCAGCGGTTTTACGTCCGGGAAAGCGTAAATCAGGTATCGCTGTCGCGTGAGAACATGCTGAGCAGGGTCTTGCCGCCACTCTTGCCACCGCTGCTTGCGAGCGTCGGGCGACCACCATTCAGCTTCGGCACCACGACCATGCGTTTGACTTCGCCACGTTTGAAGGCCGCAAGGAACCGGGAGTAATCGCGGAACACAACGCAGCCATTCGATTCACCACGTTTCGCCAGCATGTAGGTGTGGGCGAGAAGACCGTCGCGGCCATGCGGATTGACGCCATTTTCCGGCGTCAGACGGATTGCTTCGACGCCATGGAACCGCGCCTCGCGCATCGTCAGACGATAGCTGGAGGGCGGCGTCGAGCCGCGCATTCTCACATGAACATAGTCCGGGTTGTCGCGCATCTTGCCGATGCCAGAATGTGCCTCGAGCTTCTCGCCGTTCGGCATATGAACCAGGCCGGAGGAAATATCGTAGATCGCCGTGCCGTTGCCGCGATCCGGCCACGGAACCGCATCCATCTTGCTCGGCTCGCGCACCGGATTATCAGGTTTTGCAAAGGCGAGCATGCCGGCCGTGCCCTGCCGCGGCTGCTGGGGTGCACGCGCAGGCACCGGCGCATCGAAAGCAGGTGCGGAAGCAACGGCTGCCGGGTGTTCATCGGTCTTCGCTAGAACGGCGGGGCGGGGTGATGGCTCCACCGTTTCGGCAGCCGCAACCTCGGGCCGGAAGCTTGGCAAAGGGACGTCGTCCGGAAGAAGGCTGCTCGCCTCTTCCTCGATCTGCGGGCGCCCTAATGCCACTTCAAATGCCGGATGTTGCGATGCGGCGCTCTGATAGGCGACTTCTGTGGTGCGTCCAAGCGCCGAATCGACGATGGCGGAGGGCCGCAGCGCTGCAAGTTCCTTGACTGTCGCCTGCCCCTTCGCGTTCGCAGCCGCGCCAAAACGCTCGCGGAACTCTTTCTCGCCGATTTCGGGCATGATGCCGGCAAGGCGAACCGCCTTCTGCGGGCCATGGCTGTGGTCGCTCAGACGGGAAAATTTGCGGACGTGGATATCGCGTGCGGCTGCGCCGGAAATCGCAGCCTCGCCAGACTCCAGCCTCGCTACCAGCGTCTTCTCAAATTGCCCGACACCATGCGATGCGGCCGCCATCGTGTGAAGCGAGGCGAAGGCAGCGAAGGCGAACAGACCGGCAAAGGCACCACCGCCAAGCAGAGCGGACATTCGGCCAAGAGAAAAGGATTTGCCTCTCTTGAGGCAAGACGAACCGGCAAGACCGGCGCCATTATAAGCCGCAGCAGAATACGCCATGATACTCGTTACTCGAACCGTTCACGCACACCCGGGCAAAGCCGGAGGGATTTTGGGGCATCCGAACAGCGGGTGGACACCCGGCCGATTTCGGAACTGACTGGTTCGAAGCATGACGAATTATGGTAACCAAAGTGTTTACGAGTCCCTGCAAAAATAATTCGTTAAGGTCTGCGCATTATCGGGCGAAGGCAAAACAATGACTTGCGCGGGCTGGGCATGCATCTGCATCGCCTTTTCCCGGAAAATGCCCCGCAGGGCGTCATCGGCCTTTAAAGTTTACGTCGCCGCATCGTCAGGTAAATTCCGACTTTGCCGGAAATTTGCTGTAAATGCGGCAGGACTGCGACGGAGCAAATCTATGCCATCAGCCGTCAAGCACATACAAAGCTGGTAAGGGCACTTGATCCGTTGCTGCCGGCTTGGCATCCTGCCGGAAATAAGGGAGGCAAATCATGAAGGCGCTGCTGCTCATCGATATCCAGAACGGCTTTTGTCCGGGCGGTAATCTGGCTGTCGCCGATGGCGACCGGATCGTGCCCGTCGCCAATGCCCTGATCGACAATGGCGGTTACGATCTGATCGTCGCCTCGCAGGATTGGCACCCGGAAAATCACGGCAGCTTTGCCTCGCAGCATGTCGGCAAGAAGCCGTTCGATATGGGTGAACTCTCCGGCAAACCGCAGATGATGTGGCCGGACCATTGCGTGCAGGGCACGCCGGATGCGGAATTCCATCCCGACCTCAAGACGGAGGCTTTCGACTATATCCAGCAGAAAGGCGAAAATCCCGCCGTCGACAGCTATTCCGCCTTTCGCGACAACGATCAGGGGGCAACGACAGGTCTTGCCGATTATCTGACGCGCCAAGGCGTAACCCAGATCGACATATGCGGGCTCGCCACCGATTATTGCGTCAGTTTCTCGGTGCTCGATGCCCTCGACATGCTGCCTGGCGTCAAGGTTCGTTTCATCGAGGACGCCAGCCGCGGCATCGATCCCCAAGGTATACAGGCGTCGATTGCGGCCATGCGGGAAAAAGGCGCGACCATCCTCAAAAGCCGCGACATTTTGCGCGACTGAGGGCCGGTCATCGCAGCCTCGGCTTCTCCAGCACGTCGATATCGCCTGCCGCATCCTCCAGACGCCGCAGGATCGCGGCATGCGCATCCTTGAGCCCCTGATTGTAGAAGACATATCCGACTTCTTCGGCCAGAAAGTCGACGAAGATTTCCGCCTGCAGCAAGCCGATCTCGGTTTCGGTCTCCCGGGCCAGATACTCCCGAACACGCGCGGCCAGCACTGCCCTATCCTGCTTCTCCAGCATTGATCCTCCATTATTCAATCGTTTGGGCGGGGAGCAAAAACCGGGTGAGGCCTTCCGTCCGACGTCGCGTATCGGCGTTACCGTAACGGAAGCTTCAAGGGAATCAATCGATCCATTCATGCAATTTGTTTGCCAGCCGGCCGGGACGGCGATAGAGCGGCGGGCAAGGAGTTCCTGAACAATGTCCAATGCAGATTTCCGCGAAGGCCTCAAAAGCGGCTTTCCGATCGCCCTTTCCGCCGCTCCCTTTGGCGCGCTGTTCGGCGCGGTCGCGGTCGATAACGGGCTGAGCGTCGCCGAAGCGACGATCATGAGCGGCACCGTCTATGCCGGTGCCAGCCAGCTGGTCGGCATCGAATTATTCGGCCAGAAGGTTGCCCCCTGGCTGATCGTTCTATCGGTCTTTGCCGTCAATTTTCGCCATATTCTCTATTCGGCCGCCATTGCCAGAATGATAACCAACTGGACTTTCCTGCAAAAGGCCATCGGGTTCTTCGTGCTGGTGGATCCACAATTCGCCGAGTCGGTCAGGAAATACGAAAACACCGGCGTGGTCGGTTTCGCCTGGTACATGGGCTTCGCCACGCCGATCTATATTCTGTGGCTGGTGATGACCATTGTCGGCGCATCGCTCGGCAATCTCGTCGGCGACCCGAAAGCCATCGGCCTTGATGTGCTGTTGCCGATCTATTTCATGGGCATGGTTTTGAGCTTCCGCCAGCGGGAGAATTTTTACCCGGTGATGCTGGCAAGCGCTCTTGGCGCAACCGTTGCCTATCACATCGTCGGCTCGCCCTGGCATGTCAGCCTCGGCGCGCTTGCCGGCATTTTCGTCGCAGTCGTCTATCCGCCGAAACCAACCGGCGAGGCCAATTCTGAAAGCAAGGTGGAAACGCCATGAGCGATCTGCTGCACGCCGACACGCTGATCCTGATCGCGCTCGCCACCGTCGCCACCTATCTTACCCGCATCGGCGGTTATGTTCTGATGACGCGGATGAAATCCATCCCGCCGCGCATGGAGGCGGGATTGAACGCCGTTCCCGTGGCGGTTTTGACGACCCTTGTCGCACCCGCCTTTTTTGAAGGCGGATACGAGGTGAAGATCGCCATGGTGGCCGCTCTTCTGGTCTGCCTGCGTTTCCCCGGCCTGACGATGCTGGCCATTGGCTGGGCCATCGTCGTCGCCATCAGGCACTTTTCTATCCTTTAAGCGTTCCGCGCCAGAGGCTGCGTGGCCGCAACAAGCCACACCTTCACCTCTTCATCCGCGATCAAAGGCGAGAGCTTTTCCAGAACGCCGACGTGATAGGCATTCAGCCAGTCCAGTTCGTCGTCGGTCAAAAGTGCCGTGATGACCAGCCTGCGATCGATAGGGCACCAGGTCAGGGTCTCAAAGGACAACATCGGCTGATCGCCGCCCGCGACTTCCGCCGCCTCGCGCACATAGATCAGGTTTTCGATGCGGATGCCAAAAGCGCCGGGGCGGTAATAACCGGGCTCATTCGACAGAATCATGCCCGGCAGAAGTTCCTGCGTCGAAAGCCGAGAGATACGCTGCGGCCCCTCATGCACCGAAAGATAGGAGCCGACGCCGTGGCCGGTGCCATGAGCATAATCCGCACCGGCCTTCCACAGCGCGATACGTGCCAGGGGATCGAGATCGCAACCGCGCGTTCCCTTGGGAAACCGTGCGTCGCTGATGGCGATCACGCCCTTCAGCACCAGCGTGAAGAAACGCCGCTGATCTTCCGGGACATTGCCGATTGCCACGGTGCGGGTGATGTCAGTGGTGCCGTTGACATATTGCGCGCCGGAATCGACGAGGAACATCTCACCATCGCCAAGTGTCCGGTCCGTATCGGTGGTGACGCGATAATGGATGATGGCGGCATGTTCGCCCGCGCCCGAAATCGTATCGAAAGACACGTCCTTCAGAGGATTCTGGAGAGACTGCCCCACCTTGGCGCGCGCAGCCTCCAGCGCCTTCACGGCCGCAATTTCGGTAACGCTGCCCGGTTGCTGACGATCCAACCAGCACAGATATTCAACCATAGCCGCGCCGTCCTGCACATGTGCCGCTGCCGAGCCGGCAAGCTCCGCCGCGTTCTTGCACGCGCGCGGCAAGCGGACGGGATCGGCCTCCTCGATCAAGGTGCCACCCGCCGCCGTAATCGCCCCTGTCAGCGCCACAGGCGTCAGATCGGCGTCCACCATGACGCGGCCCTTGGCGCTGGCAATGGCGTGCAGACGATCGGCGATATTCGATGGCGGCAATTGCGTCGCCAGCTGTGCCAGATAGGCCTCGGCCTCGATACCGGTCTTGCGTTTGTCGAGAAAAATATCAGCCTTGCCATCCGCATAGATGATGGCGCGGGCAAGCGGATGCGGCGTGTGCGGCACATCGTTGCCGCGAATATTGAAAATCCAGGCAATGGAAGACGGATCTGTCACCAGCAGTGCATCGGCTCCCTTTGCCGACACCGTCTCTGCCAGCGAGGCGATCTTTTCCTTCGCCAGCTTGCCGGTGAAGGCTTCCGGCTGAATGACGACAGGCTCCAGCGGTTCTGACGGGCGGTCGTGCCACAGCGCATCGAGTGGGTTGTTTTCGAGCAGGACGACGGAACCGCCCTTCCCCGCAAGCGCCTTTTCCAACCGCTTCAATTCAGCGCCGGTATGCAGCCACGGATCGATCCCGAGCCGAAAGCCCGTAGCCCCGTGCTCCGACAACCAGACGGAAGGCGGGGCACCGACCAAATCACCACCGCTGAACACCGATTGATCGACCTGCGACTTCAACTGCGTGGTATAGCGACCATCGACAAACACCACCGCCTCTGCGCGCGTTACCAGCGCAATGCCGGCAGAGCCGGTAAATCCGGTCAGCCATGAGAGACGCTCAGATGATTCAGGTACATATTCGCCCTGATATTCATCGGCACGCGGCACCAGGAAACCATCGATACCAAGGGCGTCGAAACTGGCACGCAGCGCCTCGACGCGGGCCTTGCCGAATTGCGGCGCGGATTTGTTTTCGAAGGTCTGGAACATGGGCATCTTTCGGGAACTGTCATGAGGAAAGCGGTCGGTAACGCCGTCAAATCATTGGCGCGCAACGACAATGCCATGCCGACAAACCCGGTTTCAAGCCATATGTGCCATCAACCATTACGACAGGCGCGCGCGCTGCCATTTACCCCAAAGGCCGAGAAAAGACGCCGCTAAATTGAGCAATTTCCCTTAAATAAGTAATATTGAAAAGCCGCAGACATGCGAAAAACGCATATCTACCTTGAAGCAAGACCCCTAACCAAACAAAAACACATCGCTTATCTTCAAGCCAACACAGCGAGAGACACACTCTCCTGGCAAACAAGGATTTGAAGCAATGGCAAAATCTTTCCTCCGCACCGCTTTCGATCGCGTCATTGAAGCACGCGAGCGTCAGGTCAGCCGTCATGTCAACGCAGCCCTGCTCAACCTCGACGACAAGTCGCTCGAAGCGCTCGGCATGAACCGCGCCGAACTTCGCCGCACCGCAAAGTCCAGCTACGTATTCTGATCACTTCGGGCGCGGCGATCCTCCCTCCACCGCGCAGGAACAGGAATACGTCGACCCGCTTGAGCGATTCTCCTCCAATATGCTCGCGGGTTTTCAGGCGGCGCGAAAGCGCCGCCTTTTCTTTGTCCGGTAACGGATGCTGCTACAGCGTCAGTCCTTGCGCAGATGCAGCGTGACCCAGCCATTGCGCCAGATGGTGCGGACTTGGGAGAGCCGCGCGCCATTATAGGCCGCAAGCACCTTCCAGCGCTGCGATGCGAGAATTCCCGACAGGATGACGGTGCCGCCGGGCGCCAGATGCGTGACAAGCTGCGGCGCCATCTTGATGAGCGGCCGCGCCAGAATATTGGCGATGATGAGATCGAACGGGCCGTATTTGCGGAAAGCGTCGGAGTGGAAACCCGGAGCGGTTTCAAGCGCCAGCCCGGAGACGATGCCGTTCAGCCGCACATTCTCTCTGGCCACGCGCACCGCGATAGGATCAATGTCCGTTGCGAGTACCGGAATATGGCGCATCTTGCGCACGGCGATTGCCAATACACCGCTGCCGGTGCCGAGATCGAGCGCATTGCGCACGGTCCGCGCCCGCAGAACATCCTCGATCATCTCAAGGCAGCCCGCTGTCGTGCCATGATGGCCGGTGCCGAAAGCCTGACCGGCCTCGATCTCGATGGCCAGATCGTTGGGCTTGATCTTATCGCGATCATGCGCGCCGTGAACGATGAAGCGCCCTGCCCGTACCGGTTTTAGCCCCTCGAGCGATTTGGCGATCCAGTCGATGTCGGGAACGATCTCCTTTTCGATGGCGAGGCCGGGAAAGGCGGGAGCCAGCAAGGTGTCGATGCGCTCGCGGAATTCGTCTTCCTGCTCGGCCATCAGGTAAACCGAAGCTTCCCAGATGTCGCGTTTCTCATCCACCTCGGTGGTGGCGATCGCGACATCCTCCTCGCCGAAATAGTCCGACATGAGATCGAGGATTTCACCGGCCTTGATTTCGGTTGTGGTGACGTAAAGTCGGATTTCGCTCACGGCAGGCTGCTTTCTCTAGCTAAGGTTCTTAAGGCTTGCCTTTGCCACAAAACCTCCGCCAGTCCAATAAGCCAGGCACAATTATGCCGTCTCGTTCAGCCCTTCAGCAGATTCTGGAGCTTCTGCTCGGCAACATCCGGGTTCTCGCCATAGGCGATGGTGCCGGAAAAACGACCATTGGCGTCAAGCAGGATGACGGAAGCCGTGTGATCCATGGTGTAGTCACCATTCGGATCCTTGTCATCGACCGGCACCTTCTTGGCATAGATGCGATAGCCTTTCAGCGTTTCGGCAATCTTGTCGGCCGGACCGGTGATGCCGGTGATCCGCTTCGAGACGTTGGAGACATATTGCTGCATGAGTTCAGGCGTATCGCGCTCGGGGTCTACGGATACGAAATAGGCCTGCAGCTTGTCGCCGGCTGGGTCAACCTTCTCCATCCAGCCGTTCAGCTCGAACAACGTCGTTGGGCAGACTTCCGGGCAATGGGTGAAACCGAAAAAGAGCGCCGTGGGCTTGCCCTGAAACGCCTTTTCGGTGATCGGCTGACCGTTCTGCGCCGTGAGTTCGAACGGCACGCCATAGGCCGTTTCCACCATTTCCTCACGGGTCTTCGTCATTTCGAGCGTCAACCAGCTGACGACACCGACAAGAACGACCACCACGGCCCACAATACGATGCGAATATTTCTCATTGTCCTAATCCTACCCCCGAAGGCCGGCCGCATGACGTGGGCCTCCATCGTCTGATAACGAACAGCGGTGGCGACGGCAAATCAACTGGGCGTATTTGCCTAAACCGCGCTGATTTGTCACAAAGCCGGGACGGGACGGCAGATTACAGACACCAGGCGATGCCGCTTTGCACGGCGGAGAGGAAAATATCCGTGCCGTGTCGCACCCAGCCATCGAAGGCAAGAAGCACGACGGCAAGCGAGGCCGCTACCGCAAGGCTTGCAAGAATAAACTTCAGCGGATTGGCAACGAGTGTATTCATGCGTCTGTTATAACCTGTTTGCACCAGCAGGAAAACCGCCAAAATACTGGGTTTTGCGAGCGCGGCACCGCCAATTGTTAGGGAAAGTTTAAAATCTTGCTGTGCAATATGGCCATAGCGGTTTTTAAGTTCCGACATGATGTCTCCCGGTCCACTCCGGCCACCGCATAAAGCTCAATCATGCATGGGCCTGCCTAAGAGCCGCCAGAGGAAACCTGCCGTCATGTCCAACGCCATCAAGCAATCCGGCGCATATCTCGAAATCGTTTCCTTCCATCTCGGCGGTCAGGAATTCTGCATTGACATCATGGCGATCCGCGAAATCCGCGGCTGGGCGCCGGTTACCCCGATGCCGCACACGCCACCTTATGTTCTCGGCCTCATCAACCTGCGCGGCGCCGTCATCCCCGTCATCGACATGGCAGGCCGCCTCGGCATGAAAATGACCGAACCCTCCGAGCGCTCCGCCATCATCGTCACCGATATCGGCGGCAAGCTGGTCGGACTTCTGGTGGAACAGGTCTCCGACATGATGACCATCCGCTCCGAAGACCTGCAGCCCGCGCCCGACATCATTCCCGAAGAACAGCGCAACTTCTGCCGCGGCATCGTGGCGCTGGAAAAGAGCATGGTGTGCTTCCTCAACCTCGACACCGTGATTGCCGACGAGCTGGCGCGCGAAGCGGCTTAATAGAGCCGGTGGGGTTTTGATAATATAACGCGCAGGTTCCACAGCTTGCCCTGAGGGGCACGGCAGGGTCGGAAACCTCTCCTCCGTCATGCTCGGGCCTGTCCCGAGCATCTACAACCTGTCGATTTTACGATACGTGATTGAATCCTCGGGACGGCCCGAGGATGACGTCGCGGGTGAATTATGGTGTCAGCAGTACCAAGGGCAAAGCCTCAAGGCTTGCCCTTTTCCCACGTCACCTGTTGGTTATAGAGAGGCACCGTCGAAATCGCCATCTTGGCCGAGCCATCCTTCAGCTCGCGCGCATGGACCAGATAGATCAGCGTGTCATTCGCCTTGTCGTAAACGCGACTGACGACCAGCTTCTTCCACACCAGCGACATGCCCTGCCGGAACACCTCTTCGCCGCCCTTCGACAGATCGATATCACCGATTTCGACCGGACCCGTCTGGCTGCACGAAATGGCGTTGTTGGAAGGGTCCTCAAACCAATTGCCATTCTTCAGCCGGTCGATAACGCCACGATCGAAATAAGTGACATGGCAGGTCACGCCCTTGATCTTGGGATCGGCAATAGCCTCGATGACGATATCGTTGCCGATCCAATCGACACCGACCTTACCGACGACCTCCGAATGCGCAACCGTCACCGGAAACAACACCAGAAAGCCTGCAAATAAACCCGAGAGCGTTTTCATCGTCATCGCATGTTCTCCGTTATGCTACTTCAAACATAAGTGCCGGGAACGGTTACGCAACCCGCGAGACAACACGTTTTTTCATGCTGCACGGCTGATAGCCCGTGGAAGTGAGACGGCCGGCAACCATGCCGATCTTTTCCGGCAGGTCGCGGATATGGTCAACGCGCAACGCCCTGGCCGCCGCAATCGATGCCGCAGCGCAGACGACAGCATCTTCGGCGGCGTTATGGTGCACGAAACGCAGCTGGAGGTGATGGGCAATCACATTCAGCTTGTGCGACGCCAGCTGCGGCCAGACATGGCGGGCAATCTTGACGCTGCACAGATAGGAAAGATCAGGATAGGACTGCCGGTATTTGTCGAAGGATGCCCGCATGACGCTGAAATCGAAGGCGGCATTGTGGGCAATCATCGTGGCGCCGTGGAAATCGTCGATGAATTCTTCCATCACATCAGGGAATTCCGGCGCATCCTCTACATCGGCAGGGCGAATACCGTGCACGGCAATATTGAAGGGCGAGAACCGCATGTCCTTCGGCCGGATGAGCCGTTCCTCGACGCGAACGATCTCACCGTCTTCTATCCACGCAAGCCCGATGGAGCAGGCGCTACCCCGTTCCTCATTGGCGGTCTCGAAATCGATGGCGATGGTTTTCAAGAGTGATTCCCGTTGTTTCATTCCGGCATAGACCGGATTGGCGTCAAAGAGAACCGGCTTCGGTAGACCCCGCTTCCGCAAGCATCCAGTCAAGCAACCTCACAAGATCGGGATTATCAAGCATGCGCCGCGGATAAACCAGGAAATAGGCAAGCGTGCTGGCAATGTCCGTGCCGAAGGGAGCTATCAGCGCTCCCTCGGCAAGTTCGCGGGAAACAAGCGAGCGTCGCGTCAGCGCAACACCATGCCCGGCCTTGGCCGCGTCCAGCGCGCCGTTGCTGTCGATGAACACGGTGCCCCCGGAAGCATCGACCTCTGTAGCCCCCGCCGTTTCCAGCCAGCGCCGCCACTCGTTGCGGTTTTCATCGTGCAGAAGCGGCACGCATTTCAGATCACCGGCCACCCGAAGCGGGCCATATTTTTCAAAAAGTTGTGGTGAGCAGACCGGCAAGGTGCTGTCGTCTATGAATCGGATGCTTTCCAGCCCTTCATAGCGACCAAAACCGTGACGCACGGCCAGATCGACATCGTCCCTTGAGAAATCCACCAGCCGGTTCGTCACGCTGATACGAACATCGACTTGCGGATGTTGTTGCTGAAAGCCGGGCAATCTCGGCATCAGCCATTGCACCGCAAAAGTTGGCGTGCAGCTTAACGTCAAGACCGTAATCTCTGATCGCGCCGTCAGTTCCGCCGTCGCCTCGCGCATCATCCGGAATGCGGTGCGAAGGGAACCGTAATACCGCTCCCCTTCCCTCGTCAGCTGGATGCTGCGCGGCTTGCGGACAAACAGCTGCACGCCAAGGCGGGCTTCCAGCTCCCGGATTTGCAGGCTGACCGCGCCGGGGGTGACGTTCAACTCGTTGGAGGCAAGCGTGACACTGCGGTAGCGCGCCGCAGCCTCAAAGGCCTGCAATCCTTTCAAGGAAGGGAGTTCTGCAACCATGGTTTAGCTGAGCTCAATTATCCGACGAGAAACTATCGTTTGAAAACAGCATAATATGAGGAGTAAATAGATGCAACGGGCACGGACGGAACCAAGATTGCCAGACGACTGATTGAGCTAAACTCAACCGATATCGGGTGGCTGAACGTGGCGTTCTCTGTGACTATTTCAATTTTCCAGCGGTGGGAGAGACGAAGGTGGCAATACAAAAACAGATGGATGCCAGCGAATGGGGGATGCTTGTGGCGCTCTCGCTGCTGTGGGGCGGATCGTTCTTTTTCATCGGCATTGCCGTCAAGGAACTGCCGCCCGTCACCATCGTCACGCTGCGTGTCAGCCTCGCTGCCACGGCACTGCTGATCGTCTGCCGCATCATGGGCCTTCATCTGCCACGGCAATGGGCCGTATGGCGCGCCTTTTTCGGCATGGGCCTGCTCAACAACATCATTCCCTTCTGCCTGATCGTCTGGGGCCAGACCCATATTGCCAGCGGGTTGGCCTCGATCCTCAATGCGACGACGCCGCTCTTTACCGTCATCGTCGCCCATTTCCTCACAGCCGACGAGAAGATGACGGGCAACAAGCTGGCGGGTGTTCTCATCGGTTTTGCCGGCGTGGCGACGATGATCGGCCCGGCAGCCTTTGGCGGTGCGATCTCCGGCCTCTGGGGTCAGATTGCCATTCTCGGCGCAGCGATCTCCTATTCTTTCGCGGGCATATTCGGCCGCCGCTTCAAGGCCATGGGCGTGCCGCCACTGATGACCGCCACCGGCCAGATATCGTCTTCGACACTGATGCTGATCCCCGCCGCGCTCCTCATTGACAAGCCTTGGACGCTTGCCATGCCGAGCCTCGGCACCTGGGGCGCACTCATCGGTATCGCGCTCTTGTCCACGGCCCTGGCCTACCTCATCTTCTTTCGCATCCTTGCAACTGCCGGCGCCACCAATCTCGCGCTCGTCACCTTCCTCATTCCCGTCAGCGCCATCCTTCTCGGTTCGCTCATTCTCGGAGAACAGCTGGAAATCAAGCACTTCGCTGGAATGGCGATGATTGCCGCCGGCCTTGCCGCGATTGACGGCAGGCTGCCGGCGAAACTAAGAGATTTCCTGCGCAAGGCCCCCGCTTGACAGTGACAGTTCGTAAAAGCATTCTCGCCATCATGATCGCTATCAAAACGACGACCACCCGCCATATGACGATGACCGGTCAACCGGCAGGGAAAGGCATGTCCGCGCACTGAGCGATCAACATCCACCCCTGCCGATAAGAGCAGGGGTGTCACGCCTGCTCCGAACGCGCCACAAGGAGACAGGCATGAACATGAAACCAGCGGATATTACAAACAAGCCATTTGATCTAAAGGACGTTGTCCTGCGCGCCACCCGGCTTGAAGACGTCGAAGCCTTGACGGAAATGCTCAACCTTCCCGGCGTCCGGCACGGCACCCTTCGGCAGCCTTTCCAGACGATTGAAAAGACGAGGAAATCGATAGAAAACCGAGCCCCTACCGACATCGTCATCGTCGCGGAGTGGCACGGAAAACTCGTTGGTAACGCCGGATTATACCGCAGAGCGGGCAGACAATACCATGTCGCCGATCTTGCGATGTCCGTTCACGACGATTTTGCCGGAAAGGGCGTCGGTTCAAGGCTTCTGACGGCGCTCATCGACGCGGCCGACAACTGGCATGATATCCGCCGCATCGAACTGAATGTCTTCACCGACAATCTCGCCGCCCTCCGGCTCTATGAGAAACTCGGTTTCGAACGCGAGGGCACCTTGCGCAACGATGCCTATCGCGACGGCAAATATGTGGATGCCTACGTCATGGCGCGTCTGCGCTGATGTTTCAGGCGGACAAATGATCGGCAATCACTTCCCGAATGGTCCGACGTGACCATTCGGCCAGTTTCTCATCACGTCCACGTTGAGCCTCAAGCGTGATCAACGCCTTCCACAGCGCCCAGCCGCGCCCGCGCTGCCATGTGGCATTGTCGAGATCCATCGCCTGGCGAAAGACGTTCCGGCTTTCGGCGTCGAGCACGTTCCATGCCAGAATGAGATCGGAAGATGGGTCTCCGACGCCGGAACTGCCGAAGTCTATGACGGCTGAGAGGCGGCCATCTCTCACCAGCAGATTGCCTTCGGCAATATCGCCATGCACCCAAACGCCCTGGCCCTGCCAGCTGCTCGAAAGAGCAAGCTGCCATATTTCCATGGCCAGCCTCTGATCGACCTCATCGGCGAGGCGCAACGTCGCCGCCCTCGCCTCGCCGTCATAGACCGCAAGCGACCCACCGCGGTGGAAATTTTGCTCGCCCGCAAGCGGACCATCCGTCGCATCGATGCCCTGCAGGGATTTCAAAAACGCTGCTACGTCGACGGCTATTGTTGCGAGATTTATATGCCCAAGATGCCGGGCGAGAGGCTCGCCATCAAGCCAGCCATAAACGGACCATGGAAACGGATAATCTTGTCCCGGCTCCCCAATCGCAAATGGCTTTGGGATCGGAAGAGGCAAAAGAGGCGCAAGCTTCGGCAGCCAGCGATGCTCCTTCTCCACCTGTGCCACATAGCGGCCAGCGCTCGGCAGGCGAACGAGCATATTATCACCAAGGCGGAAGCTGCGATTATCCCAGCCGCTCAGTTCCACTGGCCTGACATCAAGCTCCGCCCATTGCGGAAACTGGCTTGCGATCAGCGCTCGCACCTGCTGCCTAGAGATGACGATGCGGTCATCCATGTCCCGTCCCCCGTTTCAGGATGAGACCCATAGCGGCGCGAAACAACGAGGCGATGACGGTGCTTCAGCCACCGATCAGCGCCAGCCACTCGTCCTCGTCCATGGTCTGAACGCCCAGCTCCGCCGCCTTGGCAAGCTTGGAACCTGCCCCCGGCCCGGCCACCAGAATATCCGTCTTCTTCGATACGGAGCCGGCCACCTTGGCGCCCAGACTTTCCGCACGGGCCTTGGCCTCGTCGCGCGTGAATTTTTCCAGAGACCCCGTAAAGACCACCGTCTTGCCCGCTACCGGGCTGCCTTCGGTCGAGGGCTTCTCGGCCTCCTTCGGCCGCAGCTCCCGTATCAGCCGGTCGATGACATCGAGATTGCGCGGTTCCTTGTAGAATTCGATGATGGCGCGCGCCACGACCTCGCCGATGCCATCGATACTGTTGAGTTCGGCCCAGGCATCGCTCGCCGGGTCGGCTGCCGCCTTCATGGCTTCCTCGAAATGCTCATAGGTGCCATAGGAACGCGCTAGAAGCTTCGCCGTGGTTTCACCGACATGACGAATGCCGAGAGCGAAGATAAGCCGATGCAGATCGATCTCGCGGCGGGCATCGATGGCATCGAACAGTTTCTTGACACTGACCTTGCCGAAGCCATCTATGTTTTCGAGCTTGGTAAGATGCGATGCCTCCTGCCGCGCCTTCAGCGTGAAAATATCAGGCGCGGTCTTGATGGAGAGGGCCGGATCCTCGCTTTCGAAGAAGAAATCGATCTGCTTGGTACCCAACCCCTCGATATCGAAGGCATTGCGCGAAACGAAATGTTTCAGATGCTCGACCGCCTGCGCCCGGCAGACGAAACCGCCGGTGCAGCGCGTGACCGAATCGAGCTTGCCGGTCTTTTCATTGCGCTCCCGCACCGCATGGCTGCCGCACACAGGACATTTCTCCGGAAACGCATATTTCACCGCCTCAGCCGGTCGCTTCTCCAGAAGAACATCCAGCACCTGCGGAATGACATCGCCTGCACGCTGCACGATGACAGTATCGCCAATGCGGATATCATGATCCTCGGGCCGAATGCGCTCGCCGCTATTGCCGATACCCTCGATGTAATCGGCATTGTGTAGCGTCGCATTGGTGACGACGACGCCGCCGACGGTAATCGGGGTGAGACGCGCAACCGGTGTCAGCGCGCCGGTGCGCCCTACCTGGATTTCAATGTTCTCGACCGTGGTGAAGGCCTGTTCGGCCGGGAACTTGTGTGCGGTGGCCCAGCGCGGGCTGCGCGAACGGAAACCCAGCCGTTCCTGAAGGTCCAGCCGGTCGACCTTGTAGACCACGCCGTCGATATCGTAATCGAGATCGGGTCGCGCGACGCCGATTTCATTATAATGTTCAAGCAATTGTTCGGCAGAGGTGAATCGCTTCATCAGCGGATTGACCGGGAAACCCCATTCCCGGAATTTCTCGACGATACCATATTGCGTGTCGGCAATCCGCGTCGGCTGGCCGCCATTGGAGACCTCGCCAAGAGCATAGGCAAAGAACCGCAGCTTGCGTTTCGCCGTCACATTGGCGTCAAGCTGGCGCAGCGAACCGGAGGCCGTGTTGCGCGGGTTCACGTAGGTCTGCTTGCCATCGGCCTCCATCTGGGCATTGAGCGCCATGAAGTCGCTCTTGGCCATATAGACTTCGCCGCGCACCTCCACCACATCGGGTACATCGGCAGGCAGCTCGTTCGGAATTTCCTTGATGGTCTTGATATTGGCGGTGACGTTCTCGCCCGTCGTGCCGTCGCCACGTGTTGCTGCCGTCTTCAGCTTGCCGTTCTCGTAGCGGATGGACATGGAAAGTCCGTCGATCTTCGGCTCGGCGGTAAAGGCAATCGAACCATCCGGCAGGTGCCCGAGGAAGCGGTAAACCGAACTGACGAAATCGCGCAGATCACCTTCAGAAAACGTATTGTCGAGTGAAAGCATCGGCCGCGCATGCACGATGGGCGCGAAGGTGGGAAGCGGCGTGAAGCCGACTTTCTTCGACGGGCTGTCGGCCCGCACCAGCGCCGGGAAAGCCGCCTCTATGGCATCGTTGCGCCGCTTCAGCGCATCGTAGTCCGCGTCCGAAATTTCCGGCGCGTCCTTGCCATGATAAAGCGCATCGTGGCGGGCAAGCTCGGCTGCCAGAAATGCCAGCTCGGAAGAGGCCTCAAGCTCGGTCAGGTTTTCGACGGGAATCTGGTCTTTCGACATGGAAGAAGCCTCACGGATGAATCTGCAATGCTTTTAGCGAATTATTGGCAAACGCAAAACCATCCTCGCTTTTCAACAGGCGGGAATCCGCTATTCTGAGCATCCGGATGAAACAGAAGCCGGAGCCCCCATGGAACTCACCACCCTCATTGCCTTTGCAGCAGCCTTCTTCGTGTTCGCGGCCAGCCCCGGCCCTGACAATATGACGATCGTCGCCCGCACCATCACCCATGGTGCCGCCTCCGGCCTCGCCTATGGGGCCGGAACCGTTGCAGGAATATTGATATTCCTCACGCTTGCGGCCTTCGGCCTGTCGATCCTCGCCGCCGAAATGGGAACGGTGATGGCGGTGCTGCGCTATGGTGGCGCGGCCTATCTCGTCTGGATGGGATTCAAACTCTGGACAGCGGAACCTGTGGTTCCCGGTCTGCAACCCATGAATGGCCGCCATAGCCTTCTTTCGATATTCGCCACGGGAACCGCGCTCAATCTCGGAAATCCGAAAATGCCGCTCTTTTACGTGGCATTGTTACCGAACGTTGTCGGCGCCTCGCTGACGGTCGATCACCTTCTGGCGCTGGCATCCGTCATCGTCGTGGTGGAGGCGGTTGTGATCGGCGCTCATGTGGTTCTGGCTGTGCGGGCAAGAAAGCTGCTTCGTGAGCCAAGAATCGTCCGCAGGGTGAACCGGGCGGCGGGCGGCGTCATGATCGGCTCCGGCGTGGCGGTGGCCGTCAGCCGTTAATCCTTGGCGGCAAGCAGGCGGGCGGCGGCAGCCCTCGCCTCATCTGTCACCGAGGCACCGGCAAGCATGCGGGCGATTTCTTCGGTGCGATGTTTCGGCTCCATGGTAGCGACACGCGTGGCGATGCGCTCGGTGCCGTCGCCGGAGGGGCCTTTGGAAATGAGAAGATGTGTGGCCGCCCGCGCGGCCACCTGGGGCGCGTGGGTGACGGACAGAACCTGCACGGTTTTCGACAGACGACGCAGCCTCTGGCCAATGGCATCTGCCACAGCGCCGCCAACGCCCGTGTCGATTTCGTCGAACACCAGTGTCGGTGCCGATCCACGATCAGCCAGCGCGACTTTAAGCGCCAGCAGGAAACGGGACAATTCGCCGCCAGAAGCGACTTTCATGATCGGGCCGGGCCGCGTTCCAGGATTGGTCTGAACGTGGAATTCCACGATGTCGATACCGTCAGCCGTCGCTTGCTCCGGGTCGGAGCTGACTTCGACGGTAAAACGTGCCCGCTCCAGCTTGAGCGCCGGAAGCTCAGCCATGACAGCTTCGGAAAGCGCATTTGCCGCATTGCGGCGTTTTTCGGAAAGCGATTTGGCCGCGTGGTCGAAATCGGCTTTCACAACGCCGAGATTGGCTTCAAGTTTGCCGAGCTTTTCTTCGCCCGCATCGAGGTCGGCGAGATCCGCGACCATTTTTTCCGCAAGCGCCGGTAGATCAGGCACCGCGACATTATATTTGCGTCCGGCGGCGCGTAGCGCAAACAGCCGTTCCTCCACCCGCTCCAGCTCGCGTGGATCGAACTCGGTGCGGCGAAGTGCGGCTTCCACTTCCATCTGCGCGTTGGAAAGGCTGTCGAGCGCGGCATCCAGCAATTGCACAGTGTCTTCCAGCAATCCCGGCGCCTCGTGGCTCTTGCGTTCCAGGCGCCGCATCATGGATGCGATCATGGGCACTGGCGAGGCGTTGCCGTTCAGGAACTCGCTCGCTTCGGCGATATCACCGGCAATACGTTCGGATTTCTGCATCACCGCCCGACGTTCGGCAAGCTCCTCCTCCTCGCCGTCGCGCGGCGAGAGCACCTCAAGCTCCTCGACGGAGGAACGCAGATAGTCCGCCTCTCGGGCAGCAGCCTCAACCTTGGCACGATGGGTTTTCAATGCCCGCTCGGCGTCCTTCCATGTGCGGTAGAAACCCTGAACGGCACGGGCATCTTCGCTCAGCCCGGCAAAAGCATCCAGCAGCGTACGGTGGGCATCGGTATCGACAAGGGCGCGGTCGTCGTGCTGGCCGTGAATTTCGACCAGTAGCTGCCCCAGCTGACGCATCATCTGCACGCTGATGGCCTGATCGTTGATATAGGCCTTGGTGCGTCCGTCTGCGGATTGCACGCGGCGGAAAATCAGGTCGCCATCGTCATCCAGACCGTTTTCGCGCAGGAGATGCCGTGTGGGGTGGCTGTTCGGAACTTCGAAAGTGGCAGTGACCTGCCCCTTCTCTTCCCCGTGGCGCACCAGACCGCCATCGCCGCGGCCGCCGAGGGCCAGCGACAGGCTGTCAAGCAGAATGGATTTGCCCGCGCCCGTCTCACCCGTCAACACGGAAAGGCCCGCCTCAAAGCCGAGGTCGAGCCTTTCAATCAGAACGATGTCACGAATCGAGAGCTGGACCAGCATGGCCTATGCCCTGTCTCAGGCGCCGATAAGCTTCTTGCCGGCGCGCGAAATCCAGGACCCCTTGTTTTCACGCGGCTCCAACCCACCGCCCTTCAGCAGCTTGTAGGAATCCGCATACCATTGGCTGTCGGGATAGTTGTTGCCGAGAACGGCGGCAGCAGTCTGCGCCTCGTCGGAAAGACCCATCGCATAATAGGATTCCGTCAAACGGGCCAGCGCTTCCTCGATCTGGTTGGTGTTCTGGTATTGCTCGACGACGATACGGAAACGCGAAACGGCGGCGAGATATTCCTTGCGCTCAAGGTAATAACGGCCGACCTGCATTTCGCGGCCAGCGAGCTGGTCGCGGGCGAAACGGATTTTGGCCTGCGCGTCAGCGACATATTCCGAATCAGGGTAGTCGTTGACCACCTTGCTCATCGCCTCGACCGTGCGCTGCGCGGCGCGCTGGTCCTGCGTCACGTCGGAAATCTGCTTCGAATAGGCAAGACCGATCATGTACTGAACGTAGGCGGCATCCTTGGAGCGCGGATATTGGCGCAGGAAGCGGCTGCCCGACGCGATGGCCACGTCGTTCTTGTTGGTGCGCGTGGCGATGAAGGTCTGCATCACAAGCGCCTTCTGGCCCCATTCGGTGAAGGGATATTGCTTGTCGATCGCCTCGAACTTGCGCGAGGCCTCCGTCATGTTGCCGGCGTTCATGTTGGCAAGCCCCTGCTTGTACAGAACGTCTGGCGGATCGGTCTCGACGCCGAGCTTGGTAATGTCGATATCCGGATCGGACTGGCAGGCCGTGACGGCAACACTCGCACCGACCAACATCAACGAAACGGCGATCCCCCGCATCGTACCCTTCATTGCACCAGACCCTACATGCTTCATTCGACAGTTCCCACTTCCCGCGCAAATACATAAGCATCGGCTTTGCACTGGCGTTTCTAGCCATAAAAGCATCTGCAGGGCAACGCAATGATGATGCATTAACGCATTTTTATGGCATCGGCCCATGCAATCGCATGAATATCAGGCGGTATGACAAAACATCCCGCCCCTCATCGTGAAAAAGCCGCCCCGAAACGGAGCGGCTTTTCCTGTCAATCAATAGCCTGCAAACAAACTCAAGCGGACCAGGGTGCAAATTCCGGCATGTTGACCGGAACGAATTCGCGGGCACGTACCTGGTTGCGGGCGGCCGGAGCCTCCACGATCTCATAGGCCGAGCGGTCGCTCAGCAAAGCCTTCAGCGCGTTGGCATTGACCTTGTGGCCGCCGCGATAGGAGCGATAGCAACCGATGAACTGCGCACCGGCAAGTGCCAGGTCGCCCACGGCGTCCAGCGTCTTATGGCGAACGAATTCGTCCTTGGCATAACGCAGGCCTTCCATGTTGATGACGCTGTTGTCATCGGAGATGACAACAGAGTTTTCAAGCGAGGAGCCGAGTGCGTAACCAGCAGCCCACAGGCGCTCCACGTCACGCATGAAGCCGAAGGTGCGGGCGCGCGAAAGCTCGTTCTTGAACGTATCCGCCGTCAGGTCGCCCTTCCAGGACTGCTTGCCGATTAGCGGCGTGTCGAAGTCGATATCGACCTCGAACCGCGTGCCGTCGTAAGGGCGGAACTCCGCCCAGGACGCACCCGAATCGATGCGCACCGGCTTGATGACGCGGATATAGCGGCGCTTCACACCAAGGTTCTTGATGCCAGCCGATTCGATCGCATCGATAAATGGCGCAGAGCTGCCGTCCATGATCGGCACTTCCGGACCGTCGACCTCAACGACGAGGTTATCGAGGCCCATGGCGTAGATGGCAGCCATGACGTGCTCGACCGTTGCCACTGACTGGGATAGCGAGCGGCCGAGCACGGTGCACAGATCGGTATTGCCGACATTGGAAGACACCGCCTTCAACTCGGTTACGCTGCCATTTTCATGAAGGCGCTGAAACACGATGCCCGTTCCTGCTTCTGCGGGCTGGAACGTCATCGAAGCCGGATTGCCGGAATGCACGCCAATGCCCTTGAGCTGAACAGCATTTGCGATAGTCGTCTGAAATCCGAGCAGTCCGATAGTCATGCGTATATGCCTTGTTTTGAAAACCGCGCCGTATATTCAGCGCCGTTCAAGTTTTTCAAGCCGGTTTCAACAACCGGCGAGGTCAATGTTTTCCCTTACCCAGCCTCATACATACGCACATGAAAGTGCCAGGACAAATCACTGTTCGTTTCGGATTGTTACACGCACAAGCCATTGAAAAGATGAATTAATTTACTGTTAATAACGCACAATAAAACAAAACGCCCGGGTCGTGTGACCCGGGCGTTTGGAGAGGCGAACGGAATCGCTGTTAGTTGGACTGGCGACGCAGGAAGGCCGGAATTTCCAGCTGGTCGTCGTCATGGTGGCTTGCCGAAGAAGGCGTCGCACGACCGTGATCGTCAAGCTGGCCACGACGCGGAGCGTAGAGGCTGGCTTCCGGCGAAAGTGCGCGGCGCTGCTGCGGCGCCATGCTCGGCGCATCCATCATTTCGGAAGGAACTTCTTCCTCTTCGCGTCGGCCAAGCGAGTTGGTGATGCGCTTCAGAAGACCCATCGGACCACGCTCTTCCTGGGCTGCAGGAGCTGCGTGGGCACGGTGATCCATCTCGGCCTTCACGACCGGCGGAAAGTCTTCAACCTTCGGCATGCGGACAGGCTCGGGCTGGCGGGCAACAGGAGCCTGCTCCTGATAGACCGGAGCCTGCGGCTGCTGCAGACGCGGAGCGGCAACCTGTTCCGGCGCGTGATAGACCGGTGCCGGGGCAACCGGTGCCGGAGCAGCCTGCTGAACCGGCTGGGCCGGACGGAGAGCTGCCGGTGCTTCAGCCGGAGCGGATGCAAACAGCTTGCTCTGCGGACGGAAATCCTGAGAGGGCTGCTGGTGTGCTGCGAAACCAAGTTCACGTTCCATTTCGGCTTCCGCCGAACGGATGGTCTGGGCGATCTGGTCTACGGTCTTTGGTGCCTGCGATACTGCTTGTGCAGGCTGAACTGCGGCCGGAGCGGGAGCAACGGCCGCGGAAGGACGGATAAGCGGCTTGGCGGCTGCGGCGCGCATATCGGCAACGTTCTGTTCGCCAACGCCCGCAACGCGGTCGATGCCGGTCGCGACGACGGAGACGCGGATGAGACCTTCAAGTGCCTCGTCGAAGGTTGCGCCGAGGATGATGTTCGCATCCGGATCGACTTCTTCGCGAATACGGGTAGCCGCTTCGTCTACTTCGAACAGGGTAAGATCGCGACCGCCGGTGATGGAGATCAGGAGGCCCTGTGCGCCCTTCATCGAGGTTTCGTCGAGCAGCGGGTTGGCGATTGCCGCTTCCGCAGCCTGCATCGCACGGCCCGGACCGGAAGCTTCGCCAGTACCCATCATTGCGCGGCCCATTTCACGCATGACCGAGCGAACGTCAGCGAAGTCGAGGTTGATGAGACCTTCCTTCACCATCAGATCGGTAATGCAGGCAACGCCGGAATAGAGAACCTGGTCAGCCATGGCGAAGGCATCGGCAAAGGTCGTCTTGTCGTTGGCAATGCGGAAGAGGTTCTGGTTCGGAATGACGATCAGCGTATCGACGGACTTCTGCAGTTCCTCGATGCCCTGTTCGGCAAGACGCATGCGGCGACCGCCTTCGAAGTGGAAAGGCTTGGTAACGACGCCGACCGTCAGGATGCCCTTGTTGCGGGCAGCCTGTGCGACGACAGGTGCAGCACCGGTGCCGGTACCACCACCCATGCCGGCAGTGACGAAGCACATGTGGGTGCCGTTCAGGTGATCGATGATCTCATCGATGCATTCTTCAGCGGCGGCGCGTCCGACTTCCGGCTGGGAACCGGCACCGAGACCCTCGGTGACGTTGACGCCGAGCTGGATGACCCGGTCTGCCTTCGTCATGGTCAGAGCCTGTGCATCCGTGTTGGCGACGACGAAATCGACACCCTGGAGGCCAGCCGTGATCATGTTGTTGACAGCGTTACCGCCACCGCCGCCCACACCGAAAACAGTGATGCGTGGCTTCAGCTCGGTGATATCAGGCTTTTGCAGCTGTATCGTCATTTTACCATTCCTTCTTTCTCTGGCCGCATCGCCCCGCTGGCCGATTCTTGAAAACTCAACTTGGAAACCTCAGGCTCACGCCACGAGGCTACTCAGAAACTCTCTTTCAGCCATTGCCCTACCCGGGCTATCCGGCCGCTACCCGTACCAAACGGCGAGAACATTCCGCCTTGCGCCGCATGAATTTCGATGTCCGCCACCTGCGGATAGATCATCAGTCCGCATGCGGTTGAAAATGCCGGTCCCTTTGCCGCAACCGGAAGACCCGCAACCCCCATGGGGCGGCCGATACGAACGTTGCGGGCAAGAATGCGCCGTGCCGTTTCCGGCAGCCCCGTCAGCTGGCTCGCGCCGCCCGTCAGGACAACACGTTTGCCGACGATGGGGCTGAAGCCGGACTTCTGGATACGATCACGGATCAATTCCAGCGTCTCTTCGATACGCGCCCGCACGATGCGGGTAACAAGTGCCCTTGAAACTTGCGATGGTTGATCGCGATCATCTTCGCCAATCGGCGGGATCGAAATCATGTCGCGCTCATCCGCGCCATTCAGCAAAGCCGAACCATGCACCACCTTCAGTCTCTCCGCATCTTCGATTCGTGTCGAGAGGCCTCGTGCAAGATCTGTCGTAACGTGATGACCGCCAAGGCCGATCGCGTCGGTATGAATGAGACGGCCTTCGGCGAAAACCGAGATCGTCGTGGTGCCGCCGCCCATGTCGATGGCGGCACAGCCAAGCTCGACCTCGTCATCGACCAGTGCCGCAAGACCGCTGGCATAGGGCGTCGCCACCATGCCCTCGACCGAAAGATGCGCACGATTGACGCAAAGCTCGAGGTTCTTCAGCGCCGTGCGTTCGACAGTCACCACATGCATGTCGACACCGAGAAGATCGCCATACATCGACAGCGGATCACGAATGCCGCGCTCGCCATCCAGCGAATAGCCTGTTGGCAGCGAATGCAGGATCGCCCGGTCCTGACGCATGGACTGCTGGCTCGCCGCCACCAGAACCTTGCGCAGGTCGCTTGCTTCCACTTCCTGTCCGCCGAGATCGATGCTCGCGGTATAGATGTCGCTTGCCAGCCGGCCGGCGGAGACATTGACGATCAGGCTGTCGACGGTCAGGCCTGCCATGCGCTCGGCCGCATCCACCGAAAGACGGATCACGCCTTCGAGCGCGTCAAGATCGGCGATCACGCCGGATTTCACACCGCGCGAGCGCTGGTGACCAATGCCGATGATTTCCACTTTGTGGGTGCGACCCGGCAGGATTTCGCTTTCCTGGCGCGGCGTCAGCCGTCCGATCATGCAAACGACCTTAGTCGAGCCGATGTCGAGCACCGAGACGATGTGGCTGCGCTTGGAAGACAGCGGCTTCAGGCGAGGCAGACCGAAATGGGAAGAACCAAAAAAGCTCATGTGTTCTTCTCCGCTTTCTTGAGTGCCTTCGTGCGTGCATCTACCGCCGTCTGGCGGCGCTCTGCTGCACCTTCGGTCAACTGGATCGTGGTGCGGTCCGTCAGACGCAGATCGACGGCAGCGACATCACGCGACAGAACCTTTTCCTCGAGATCGAGCCGTGCCAGCAATTGCAGTGCCTGCGGCAGGTTCTCTTCCGGCAGCTTGACGACGATGCCGTTGTCGAGATGCAGATCCCAGCGGCGGCCGGCAATGCGAACATAGGCGCGAACGCGATTGCGAATTTCCGGCCAATCGGCCAGTTGCGCTACGAAACCGGCAGCACCCGTTTCCGCGTCGCGTCCGACGAACAGCGGCAGGGCGGCAAATTTATTGTCACGCAGCGGCGCGATCACGCTGCCGCTTTTTTCGATCAGCGACAGTTCCGTGCCATGCTGCCAGATGCCGAAAGCTTCACGCTCCTTCAGGCGAACCTCAACCGTCTTCGGGTAGACCTTGCGGATATCAACATCTTCGACCCAGGGAAGCTGGACGAGCTTGCGGCGTGCCGCATCGATATCAAGCGCAATCAGGGAGGTGCTGCCGTCAAGGCCGAGAAGCTGGAAGACTTCGATTTCCGATGTCTGCAAATTGCCGGATACCTTGACGTCCTCAACCGCAAAACCGGCGGCCGAGGTCGTGGTCTGGGTGACGATATTCGTATGTCCGCCAAGCGACATGCCGTAAAGCCCGATCACCGCGTAAAAGGCAACAGCCGAAATCGTGCCGGTATGGGCGGGAATGTGGATGCGTCCGGTCGCAAGGCTGACACCGAAACGCACGAAACGACGCAGCGGACGCGGCAGCACCCTGCGATCGTCGGCATTTGCCGTCGCCACGAATTGCTCGCGCTTTTTTGCCGTCGACTTTTTGCCGGTCACCGCAAACACGAAGCGTCCTCCACCATCCAGCTGACAAGGTTACCAAAGGAGCGGCCAGCATGGGCCGCCATTTCCGGCACCAGGGAGGTCGGCGTCATGCCCGGCTGCGTATTCACTTCAAGCCAGATAACTTCGCCATCTTCTGAGAAGCGGTCGTCGTAACGAAAGTCTGAACGGCTTACGCCACGGCACCCGATCGCCCGATGCGCCATAACCGCCAGTGTTTGAATTTTTTGGTAAATTTTTGGTGAAATTTCTGCCGGAATGACATGCTTTGAGCCACCGGCTGCGTATTTAGCGTCATAATCATAGAAATTGTGACCCAGCGGCACCACTTCCGTCACTCCTAGCGCCTCGCCGTCGAGCACGCCGCAGGTCAGTTCGCGACCATGGATGTAACGCTCGACCATGACGTGATCGCCGTAACGCCATTCGGACGAGGTAAGGATTTGCGGCGGATGCGACTGGTCTTCCTTGACGATCACCACACCGAAGCTCGAGCCTTCGCGCACCGGCTTCACGACGTAGGGCGGCGCAAGCGGATGTTCGCTGGTGAATTCAAACCGGTTCATGACGCGTTCGTCAGCCACCGGAATGCCAGCAGCCGCAGCCACTTTCTTGGCCTGCGCCTTGTCCATGGCAAGTGCAGAAGCGAGCACGCCGGAATGGGTATAGGGAATGGCGAGATATTCGAGAATGCCTTGAATGGTGCCGTCTTCACCGAAGGGGCCATGCAGCGCATTGAAGGCGACATCCGGGCGCAGCTCGCCGAGTACGGCGGCGATATCGCGCCCCACATCGACCCGGGTGACCTTGTACCCCTCGCCCTCAAGGGCGAGCGCGCAAGCGTTCCCGGACGAGAGGCTGACCGGCCGCTCCGACGAAAACCCACCCAAAAGAACAGCTACGTGCTTGCCGCCCATCGATACCTCTGACACCAAATCTCCGCTACGATCCGCACCGGAACCAACCGAATTTGACGAACGGTGATTCTGGCACATGATCCTTGAGATCAGTTAAACGCCATTAAGGTTAATGAATCGTTTACTTTCGTTAACCGCCGCGCCCAACATGCCAGTTCCATTAAAGAATCAGCATCGATCCGAATTACCTCCTTGGAATCAGAGAGTTGGACGGATTGCAACATGCAGGTTTTCAATGATCGGAAATAGAACGAGGGTGCCGCACACTTCTATCCCTGATAAAGACAAGGCGAAAACGTTAACAGATGACGCTTTTCCCCAGCGAAAATTATCTGACGTTTCAGCGTTTTAAATCCGTCGCCTGAATCAGTCTCTCAATCTTGAGACTACGTCCTCGCACACGCTGCGGTCCCTGTCGCACCAGCCGATCACATTGTCCGCATTATTTCTTTTTTAGCATTCCAAAAGAACAAAAATTGCGTTAACGCAGTCAATGCCTCCCAAGGCATGACATGCAATCATCCAAAAATGGGACCAAAACCATGACTGACGCGATATCTCCGGTATCGCCGACAGCTGGCAATTCGAACGTTGTAAAGACAAATTCGCCTGCACGAGTTCTCACTGCCAGCCTGGTCGGCACGACCATCGAGTTTTTCGATTTTTACGTTTACGCCACGGCCGCAGTGCTCGTGTTTCCGACATTGTTCTTCCCGAACAATGATCCGATGACGGCACTTCTGGCATCCTTCGCCACCTTCTCCATCGCCTTTTTCGCCCGCCCGCTCGGCGCCGTCGTTTTCGGCCATTATGGTGACCGCGTCGGCCGTAAAGCTACGCTTGTCGCCGCTCTGCTGACCATGGGCGTATCGACGGTCGTGATCGGCCTTCTGCCGTCCTATGAGACAGCCGGTGTTCTGGCACCTCTGTTGCTGGCGCTTTGCCGCTTCGGTCAGGGCTTCGGTCTTGGCGGAGAATGGGGTGGCGCGGTCCTGCTGGCCACGGAAAACGCTCCTCCCGGCAAGCGCAGCTGGTACGGGATGTTTCCGCAGCTCGGCGCGCCCGTCGGTCTGTTCCTCTCCTCCGGCGTCTTCTGGATCTTGCTGCACTTCATGTCGCAGGAAGCGCTTCTGAGCTGGGGCTGGCGCATTCCCTTCGTCGCTTCGATCATCCTGATCGCGGTTGGCATGTGGGTTCGTCTGTCGATCACCGAAACGCCTGCCTTCCAGAAGGCAATCGAAAAGGAAGAACGTGTTGCCGTGCCGGTCGTGGAACTGTTCCGCAACCACAAGCGCAGCCTCGCGCTCGGCACTTTCGTGGCGCTGGCTACCTTCGTGCTGTTCTATATCGGTACCGCCTATCTGCTGTCCTACAACGTCAAGGTTCTGAAAATCCCGTTCCTGGACGCACTCGAAGTGCAAATCATGGGCTCCATCGTTTTCGGCATCTTCATCCCGATTGCCGGCAAGCTCGCTGAGCGCTTCGGCCGTCGCGAAATACTGATCCTGACGACGGTGCTGATCGGCCTGTTCTCGTTCCTGCTTCCTACCCTGATGACAGGCGGCGAAGGCTCGATCTTCATCTTCGCGGCCCTTGCGATGACGCTGATGGGCATGACCTACGGCCTGATTGGAACGGCGCTTGCCGCCCCCTTCCCGACAAGGGTGCGCTACACCGGCTCGTCCATCACCTTCAACATGGCCGGCATCTTCGGCGCATCGCTGGCACCCTACATCGCCACATGGCTGCAGGTGAATTACGGCATGGGATATGTCGGATATTACCTCTGCGTATCCGCCCTCATCACGCTCGCCTGCATTCTTCTGTCCCGCAAGGATGAAGTCTGAGCGTCAGGCCACTAAAAGATCGAGGCCGCGAAATCACCTTTCGCGGCCTTTTTTCGTCTGTGATGATCCTCAAGCGATAATTTGACGGCCACCTTTCGCGCCCGACGAACAGATGCGATTACGCCCGCCACGTTTCGCCTCGTAGAGCGCCATATCCGCACTGTGCATGACCTTCTCGAAAATCTCCCTGTTCCCGCGCAAGGCCACACCTATCGAGATGGTGGTACTGATCTGCAAATCCTGAAAATGAACCGTTGTCGTCGCGATCTTCTCACGGACGCCTTCGCACTGTTCCAGGAACCGGTCCGGGGCAAGGGTGTGGACGACGACAAACTCTTCACCGCCCATCCGCGCCACATGAGCGGCTTCATCGAAACCTTCCCGAATTGTCTTGGCAACACTGGAGATAACCATGTCACCAGCCAAATGGCCGTACCTGTCATTCACGGACTTAAAATGATCAATGTCGATAAATGCGACGCAATACGGCGTGCTCAGATGAACGCAATTCGAATAAAGACCTAGCCGGTTGTGAAGACCTGTCAGAGCATCAGTCTGGCTGAGCTGCGCAAAACGCTCGTGTGACTGGATCAGTAACTGCATCTGCCTCGCATTGAGCCAGCAAATTAAAAAACCGACGGTGAAAGAGATTGTCGTACTAAGGACCAGGCCGATTGTGAGCCCATTGCTCAAGTCCGAGACTAGGTCCAACTGCGCCATCGTCAGGATCGCAACGACACAGATAACGGCGGCTATGGAAGCGATCAGGCAAGCCAATCGAAATGATGACTGTACCGGGTCAAGCCGACGCCATCCATCCGGTGTCGCCACGGTGAATGTCGTTATCGCGACGAGTTCGCTTAAAAAACGTGACAGCTGTCCGCTTACGCGATCGGCAATGAAAATGCTCATAAATATCACCCAAGCAGTAGAGCGGCGCAACGCTGCCTCTCCCGTAATCTAAATACTGCTTATAGATAAAAACTATTGATCGACCGTTACCCTTCGCCAAGGATGATATGAAACAAAAACTCCTGGCCGCTTGGTGCTGCCAGGAGAGATATGAAACGGCTAACGCAGTTGCTCATGGCAATCGCGAGGCATCGCAATTTTCAGGCGCCGAGGAAGGGCTCCACTTCACGACCCGGCATGAATAGGCCAAGCCGTTTGATTTCCCACTCCAGCCGAATGCCCGACTTCTCGAACACGCGCTTGCGAATGGTCTCGCCCAGATATTCCAGATCGTAACCGGTCGCATGGCCGGTATTGATCATGAAATTGCAATGCAGCGATGACATCTGCGCACCGCCGATGACCAGACCGCGACCGCCCGCTTCGTCGATCAGCTCCCAGGCGGAATGACCTTCGGGGTTCTTGAAGGTTGATCCACCGGTCTGTTCACGGATCGGCTGCACGGTTTCGCGGTGGTGACGCACGGCGTCCATATCGGCGCGGATCTTCGCGCGGTCTTCCGGATAACCCTCAAACAGGGCGCCGGTGAAGATCAGACCAGCATCGGCGCCGGAGTGGCGATAGCTGTAATCCATATCCGCATTGGAGAGCACATGCTGGTTGCCCTGACGGTCCACCGCATAAACCTCCACGACACGCTCACGCGTTTCACCGCCGTTGGCGCCCGCATTCATGCGCAGAGCGCCGCCGATGGAGCCGGGAATACCGTAATAGAAATGGAAACCGCCAATGCCATTATCCATGGCCATCGCGGCAATATGCTTGTCCGGGCAGATCGCGCCTGCCTTGATGCGGTTTTCACCCGAAAGCTCCACCGAGCCGAAACCTTTGGCGGAAAGACGGACGACGACACCTGGAATGCCGCCATCGCGCACCAGAAGGTTCGAGCCGACACCGACCACGGTCAACGGCACGTCCTCCGGAAGGATTTTCAGGAATGTAACCAGATCGTCGGTATCGTGCGGCTGGAACATGACTTCCGCAAGACCGCCGGCTCTGAACCACGTCACGCGGTCCATGGGCGCATCCGGTGTCAGACGTCCCCGCAATTCCTTTACCCCGTCGCCGAGCCTCCCCAGCAATTTAACCCCATCGACCTGTCTCATTCAGACTTTCCTGATATGCTCTTCAATTCCGAAGGCAGCGCTGCCGCCCATTGCGTGATATTTCCGGCCCCCAAGAGAACCACGAAATCGCCCGGATTCGCAATGCCTGCAACCATTGACGCGAGATCTTCCCGTTTTTCGAGAAAACGGGCATCGCGATGGCCGGCAGCCTTGATTGCGGAGACCAGCGCTTCCGAGCTTGCGCCCTCGATCGGATCTTCGCCCGCTGCATAGACCGGAGCAAGAATAATCGTATCGGCATCGTTAAAACAATGCGCGAAATCATCGAACAGGCTGGAAAGGCGGCTGTAGCGGTGCGGCTGGTGCACGGCGATGATGCGGCCCTTGCAGGCTTCGCGCGCAGCCGCGAGCACAGCCTTGATCTCAACCGGATGGTGACCGTAATCGTCGAAGACCTGCACGCCATTGGCTTCGCCCGTCAGCGTGAAACGACGCTTGACGCCGGCAAAGGAGGCGAGGCCCTTCTTGATGTCCGCTTCCGAAATACCGAGACGATTGGCGACGGCAATCGCAGCCGTTGCGTTCGAAACATTGTGGCGACCGGGCATCGGCAGGACGAGGTCCGTGAAGGAGAATATCTTGCCGGTGCGGCGCCGGCGAATTTCCACATCGAAGATAGACCGCGTGCCATCGATGCGCACATTCGAAAACCGCACGTCGGCCTGTGGGTTCTCACCATAGGTGATGACCTTACGGTCTTCGATACGCCCAACCAGAGCCTGCACCTCGGGATGGTCGAGACACATGACGCCGAAGCCGTAGAACGGAACATTCTCCACGAATTGCCGGAAAGCAGCGCGCACGGCGTCGAAATTGCCGTAGTGGTCAAGATGTTCCGGGTCGATATTGGTGATCACGGCCACATCGGCCGGAAGCTTCAGGAATGTGCCATCGGATTCATCGGCCTCCACCACCATCCACTCGCCCTCGCCCATGCGGGCGTTGGTGCCATAGGCATTGATGATGCCGCCGTTGATCACGGTCGGGTCGAGATTGCCGGCTTCCAGCAGGGTCGCGACCATCGAGGTCGTCGTGGTCTTGCCGTGCGTGCCACCGATGGCAATGGCGTTGCGGAAACGCATGAGTTCAGCCAGCATTTCGGCACGGCGAACGATCGGCAGGTGTTTTTCCCGCGCGGCGATCAGCTCCGGATTGTTCTTCTTGATCGCGGTGGAAACGACCACGACCTCGGCATCACCGAGATTATCCGCCGTGTGGCCGACGAAGACCTCGATGCCCTTGTCGCGCAGGCGCTGCACATTGGCGCTGTCGGCCTGGTCGGAGCCCTGTACGCGATGACCGAGATTGTGAAGCACTTCGGCAATGCCGCTCATGCCGATCCCGCCTATGCCGATGAAATGGACAAGGCCTATGGCTTTCGGCATCTTCATGCCTCAACTCCTTCAATGTTCTTCTTGAATTCCTGTACGGACTTTCCGCTCGCAATCGCCTCGACCAGATCGGCCAGTACATCCGCCGCATGCGGTTTTCCTGTCGCCTTGGCCGCCGCCGCCGTTGCGGACAACCGATCCGGCTCGGACAGCGCCGAGGAGAGAAGGCCGGAGAGCTTCTGCGGCGACAGTTCCGCCTGCTTGATAACGCTTGCACCGCCGGCTGCCGAAAGCGCTGCCGCATTGGCCGCCTGATCGTGATCCAGCGCATGCGGATAAGGCACGAGGATCGAGGGTCGGCCGATGACCGAAAGCTCCGATACCGTCGATGCACCCGAACGGCTGATGACCAGATCGGCCTCACCGATGCGCGAGGCCATGTCGCCGAAGAAAGGCGAGACATCCGCCTTCACGCCCAGCTTCTGATACGAGGAGATCACACTGTCCTTGTCTTCTGGGCGCGCCTGCTGGGTCACGACGATGCGCTTGCGCTGCTCGTCCTTCAACAGGCAGATCGCCGCCGGAACGGCGCTTGAAAAGAACTGCGCTCCCTGGCTGCCGCCAAAAACCACGAGCTGGAACGTCTCGCCGGTCTGCGAAGGCGTATAGGGTATCTCTGACGCCGCCAGCACCGCCGGGCGCACGGGATTGCCGGTCGCAACCGTCTTGTCGGAATATTGGCCGTTGGCGGGCGGCAGAAAACCGCCGGCAATCGCCTTCACACGGGCCGCCAGCGCCTTGTTGGCACGACCCATCACCGCATTCTGCTCGTGAATGATCGATGGCACGCCAAGCCCGGTCGAGGCAAGCAGCGGCGGCACGGTGGGATAACCGCCAAAGCCGACGACCGCAACCGGCTTCAGCTTCGTGATCAGCCGGCGCGCTGAACGCAGCCCTGTCCACAGCTTCCACAGCGAACGCGCCACGGAAATCGGGTTTTTCGAACCAATGGTGGCGGATGGAACGACGTGAATTTCTTCCGCCGGAAACTTTCCCGCATAACGCTCGGCACGGCTGTCGGTGACCAGATGCACCTGATAACCGCGCGCTTTCAGCGTGTGCGCCAAGGCCTCGGCTGGAAAGACATGGCCGCCGGTACCCCCGGCGGCGAGCAGAACAATACCCTTGCTCATGATCATTTACTCCGCAGGAACGCCGGAACCGACGCGGAAGAAGCTGCGCTCCTGCGCCCTCTTTTCCGGCCTGTGGCGTGTCAGCGCCAGAAGGAAGCCTGCCGTGACGCAGATCGCCATCATCGACGAACCACCATAGGAAATCAGCGGCAGCGTCATGCCCTTGGCGGGCATAAGCTCCAGATTAACGCCGATATTGATCATCGACTGCATGCCGATCTGCAGGACCAGACCGGCCACGGCAAAGCGGCAGAAATCGTCTTTTTCCCTGAAGGCGTGCGAGAGGCCGCGCAACACGATGAAGGCGAAGATCGCCACAAGGAACATGCAGAAAACAATGCCGAATTCTTCCGCCGCCACCGAGAAGATGAAGTCGGTATGGCTGTCGGGAATGATACGCTTGACGATACCCTCACCGGGGCCGCGACCGAACCAGTCGCCACGAATGATCGCCTCGCGCGCCGTATCCACCTGGAAGGTATCACCCTCACCGGTCCAGAAACGGTCGATACGGCCGGCGACGTGCGGCAGGAGCAGATAGGCGGAGACGATGCCAAGAACGCCGAGGCCGCCGAGCACGATGATCCAGAACCACGGAACACCGGCCATGAAGAACATGCCGCCCCACACCACCGATGTCAGGATGGTCTGGCCAAAGTCGGGCTGGGCGATCAGAAGTGCCGCCACGATACCGAAGGTGATGATAGCGAAGAGGTTGCCGGGAATTTCGGGGTGACGCGCGCGTTCGGCAAACAGCCAGGCGCAGACAATGACGAAGGCGGGCTTCATGAATTCCGATGGCTGGATCGAGAAGCTGCCGATGGAAATCCAGCGCCGTGCGCCCTTGACCTCGATACCGAAGAACAGCGCGAAAATCATCATCAGCAGCGACGCGATCAGCATCATCACCGCCACGCGTCGGACCTGACGCGGCGACAGGAAGGAAAGACCGATCATGATCGCCAGCGAAGGCACCATGAACATCGCTTGACGTTCCACGAAGAAGAAGCTGTTGAGACCGATGCGTTCGGCGACCGCCGGCGATGCCGCAAATGACAGCATCAGGCCGATGCCCATCAGCGCGATGAACGCCGCCAGAAAGAAACGGTCGATGGTCCAGAACCATTCCGCGACCGGACCGCGATCAACTCGGCTTACCATGGCCTCAGCCCCCTTTTCCAGAGTGAACGAGCATCGTCATGCCATCGAGCGCCGCAACCTGCGCGACGAACGAATCACCTCTGATTTCAAAGTTCTTATATTGGTCAAAGCTTGCGCAAGCCGGGGATAACATCACGATATTGCCGGCCGTCGCATCTTTTTCCGCATCCGCCGCCGCATGCTGCACCGCCTTGTCCAGCGTGCCGGATATTTCGTAAGGCACGGCTTCGCCGAGCGTCGCTGCAAATTCCGCCGCCGCCTCGCCGATCAGATAGGCCTTGGCGATGCGCGGAAACAGGGGCGCAAGGCTGGCAATGCCGCCGGCCTTCGGCAAACCGCCCGCGATCCAATAGATGCGCTCATAGCTAGACAAGGCCGGTGCTGCGGCATCGGCATTGGTTGCCTTGCTGTCATTGACGAAAGTGACATTGCCGCGCCGACCGACCGGCTGCATGCGATGTTTTAGGCCGGGGAAGGACTTGAGACCTGCGCGAACGTCCTCTTCGGAAACGCCGACGGCAAGGCATGCGGCAATTGCAGCCGCTGCATTCTGGGCATTGTGGCTGCCGCGAAGCGTCTGGATGCCGTCGAGATCGACCAGCAGCGAGGACTTGCCCCCATGCGCCCGCAGGATGCGGCTGCCTTCGGCATAAAGACCTTCGGAAACGACATTGCGCTTGGAAATGCGCTCCACCTTCACGCCGGCACGCTCGATGCGGTCGGCGATCAGCGTGGAATAGCTGTCATCAACGCCGACAATTGCCGTGCCACTGCCGGCCACAAGCCGTTCCTTGACATCGGCATAATGCTGCATGGTGCCGTGCCGGTCGAGATGGTCGGGCGTCAGATTGAGCAGAATACCGGCCGTCGGATTGATCGTCGGCGCCAGATCGATCTGGTAGGACGAGCATTCAACGACATAGAAACGTTGCGCTTTCGGCGGATCGAGGCTCAGCACCGCAGTGCCGATATTGCCGCCGAGTTGTGTATCGCGGCCCGAAGCCTTGAGGATATGGGCAATCAGTGCGGTCGTCGTGGATTTGCCGTTCGTGCCGGTGATGGCGATGAAGGGGCAATCCGGCGCATGCGCCCGGCGCTCGCGAATGAAAAGCTCGATATCGCCGATAATCTCGACACCCGCCGCCCGGGCAAGATCGACCGACCAGTGCGGCTTCGGATGCGTTAGCGGCACGCCGGGTGCGAGCACGAAAGACGAAAAGGAATGCCAGTCTATCGTTCGAAGATCAGCCGTCGTTATCCCTTCGGCCTCAGCCTTGGCGACGCTGTCGGGATTATCGTCGAAAGCAACAACATCCGCCACGCCGGCAACCAGCGCCCGGGCCGTGACAAGGCCCGAACCGCCAAGCCCGAAAAGCGCGACCTTCTTACCTCTGAACGACGAGACCGGGATCATCGCTCACCTCAGCTTCAGCGTAGCAAGGCCGAGCAGCGCCAGCCCTACGGAAATGATCCAGAAACGGATGACCACCTGGCTTTCCGTCCAGCCTTTTTTCTCGAAATGATGGTGGATGGGCGCCATCAGAAAAACGCGCCTGCCGGTGCGCTTGAACCAGAAAACCTGGATGATGACCGAGAGCGTTTCCATCACGAACAGGCCGCCGACGATGACCATGACGATCTCGTGCTTGGTGGCGACAGCGATGGAGCCGATGAGGCCGCCGAGCGCCAGCGAACCCGTATCACCCATGAAGATGGCGGCGGGCGGCGCGTTGAACCACAGGAAGCCGAGGCCAGCCCCGACCACCGCGCCGACGATGACAGCGAGCTCACCCGTTCCGGGCACGAAGTTGATCTGCAGGTAATTGGCGAAAACCGCGTTACCGGCGAGATAAGCAATCACGCCGAAGGTGGCGGCTGCAATCATGACAGGCACGATGGCGAGACCATCGAGACCGTCGGTCAGGTTAACCGCATTGCCGGCGCCGACAATCACGAAAGCACCGAACAGCACGAAGAAATAGCCGAGATTGATCACGAGTTCCTTGAAGAACGGAAAGGCGATGGAGCTTCCGAGCGTGCCGCCATGCGGTGCGGAAGCAAGCGCCACCTTCATCATGAAGAACACGGCAATCGCGGCAATCAGGAATTCGATGCCGAGACGGGCTTTGCCGGAAAAGCCCTTGTCGCTCTGCTTCGTCACCTTGAGATAGTCGTCATAAAAGCCGATAGCCCCGAAGCCGAGCGTCACCATCAGAACGGCGACGACGTAGACGTTCGACAGGTCACCCCAGAGCAGCGAACCGCCGAGAATACCGGCAAGGATCATCAGCCCGCCCATGGTCGGCGTGCCAGCCTTCTTGAAATGCGTCTGCGGCCCGTCGGCACGGATCGGCTGGCCCTTGCCCTGGCGCACGCGCAGCGAATTGATGATCGCCGGTCCGAAAAGGAAGACGATCAACGCAGAGGTGAACATCGCCGCACCCGCCCGGAAGGTGATGTACCGGAAGAGGTTGAAGACTTGAATTTTATCCGACAGTTCGACGAGCCAGATCAGCATAATTGCCCTTTCAAAAGGCTATTTCAGACTTGGCGTTCCGTCTCGGGGAATGCCGGATACTTGTCAAGCAGCGCCGCGACAATCTTGCCGAAACCCAGCCCAAGTGACGATTTTACCATCAGCGCATCGCCCGGTTGCACCCATTGCAGGGCAAAATCGGCAAGTTCAGCTGTCGTCGGGAACCAGATGACAGTTACACTGTCCGGAAGCGCATCGCGAAGGGCGGCCATCGCCTCCCCAGCCAGCCAGACATGTTCGATACCACCGGCTAGCAGCGGTCCGGCCAGTTCCTCGTGTAGCTGGGCTGAGAATTCGCCCATCTCCAGCATGTCGCCGAGAACGGCAACGCGACGGCCATAACCCTGCGTTTCTGTTTCCGCAAGCACGGCAATCGCCGCCCGCATGGAGGCGGGGTTGGCGTTGTAGCTCTCATCGATCAGCAGGAAGGAACCGCTTTCAATCGTCAGGCGATGGCGCTGTCCGCGCCCCTTGACTGCCTCGAGCGTTCCGAGCACCTCGAAGGCGCGGTCGAGATTGGCGCCGGTAACGGCAACAGCGCCAAGCACCGCCATGGCGTTGTCGGCAATATGCCTGCCGGGAATGTTCAGGTGCAATTCGCTCGTTTCGCCGTTCAGGATCGCCCAGATGGTCGAGCCCGTGGACGTGCTTTCGAAATCGGCCAGCCGGAAATCGGCCTTGGCATGCTGCCCGAAGGTCAGGATATGCTCGATACCCTGGTCCTGCGCCGCTTCTTCAAGTTGCTCGAACTGGGCGTTGTCACGGTTGAGGATGACGAAGCCGCCCTCCTCCAACCCTTCGAATATCTCCGCCTTGGCGCTCGCGATCTCTTCTATGTTCTTGAAATTGCCCAAATGAGCTGGCGCGATGGTGGTAATGATCGCGACATGCGGACGTACCATCTTGACCAGCGGACGGATTTCGCCGGAGTGGTTCATACCGATTTCGAAAACGCCGAATTCAGTATCGGCGGGCATGCGCGCCAACGTCAGCGGCACACCCCAGTGATTGTTGAAGGAGGCCACCGCCGCATGAACCCGGCCCGAAGGCGCCAAAGCCTGCCGCAACATTTCCTTCGTCGTCGTCTTGCCGACAGAACCGGTCACCGCGATGATCCGCGCCGTGGTCCTTTCACGCGCCGCAATGGCGAGCTTGCCAAGCGCCGCGAGGACATCCTCCACGACGATCATGGGCACGGTCAGGCGGCCGAGGGCCGGCAGCTTGCCTTCGGCGACTACCAGCAGGCCCGCACCATTGGCGACAGCAAAACTCGTATAGTCATGGCCGTCGACCCTATCGCCCTTGATGGCGAAAAATGCTTCACCAGCCTTCACAGTCCGGCTGTCGATGGAAATGCCGGTGATACCGGTCGGCAGGTTCCCGACGGGACGCCCTGCCGTGATGGCGATCATGTCGGCGACTGTCCATAACCAATTCAAATCTTCAATCCTTCCAGCGCGGTACGCACCTGTTCATGATCGGAAAACGGCAGCGTCACGGAACCGACGATCTGCCCCTCTTCATGCCCCTTGCCCGCGACGATCAGCGTATCGCCACTCGAAAGCAGCGACACCGCATGACGGATCGCCTCTGCCCTATCGCCAATTTCCAACGCACCCGGAGCAGCCGCCATGACTTCGGAACGGATCGTTGCAGCGTCTTCCGAGCGCGGATTGTCGTCGGTAACGATGACGATGTCGGAAAGCCGTGTCGCCACTTCGCCCATGATCGGGCGCTTGCCCTTGTCACGGTCGCCGCCGCAGCCGAAGACGGTGATGATGCGGCCGGAGGTGAAGGGCCTGACCGAGGTCAGAACATTTTCAAGCGCATCCGGCTTGTGGGCATAATCCACATAGGCAAGCGCGCCGTTCTTCGTCTGGCCCACAAGTTCCAGGCGACCGGCAGCACCGATCAGCTTTTCAAGCGCCTTCATGGCCGTTGCGGCGGAAACGCCGGTGGACATGGCAAGACCGGCGGCGACGAGAGCATTGGCTACCTGAAAATCGCCGGCCAGCGGAATGTCGACTTCGTGGATCACGCCGTCATGGTGCACTTCGATCAGCTGCTTGTGACGGAAATGCTCTACACGCTTCAGCGTCAGATAATCGCCCTTCCGGCCAACGGTGCGCACATTGAGGCCTGCATCCGCGGCGGCGCGAATGGCCTTATCCGACCAAGGGTCGTCGGCAAAAATGACGGCCGGCGCGCCTTTTTCCATCAGCGTGTCAAACAGCCGCATCTTCGCGGCCATATAGTCCTCGATGGTCGGGTGATAGTCCATGTGATCACGGCCGAGATTGGTGAAACCGGCCGCAGCGAGCTTCACGCCATCAAGGCGACGCTGGTCGAGGCCGTGGCTCGAAGCTTCCATGGCCGCATGGGTCACGCCTTCGGCAGCAAGCTCGGCGAGAAGCGCATGCAGCGTCACCGGATCCGGTGTGGTAAGCGCGCCATAATCTTCGCGGCCGGGAGCGATGACACCCGTCGTGCCGATCTGGGCGGCGGCATGGCCAGCGAAAGCCCAGATTTGCCGCACGAAGGAGGCAACGGAGGTCTTTCCCGCGGTGCCGGTAACGGCGACCATGGTTTCCGGCTGTTTTCCGTAAAAACGGGAAGCGGCGAGCGAAAGGTAGAGGCGCGGGTCAGTGACAGCGAGTACCGGCACATCGGCATCCACCGCATGCCCGGAAACGACGGCAACCGCACCCTTGGCGACCGCGTCCTTCACATAGGCCGCGCCATCCGCCTTGGTTCCCGCAACCGCCACGAACAGGCTGCCGGGCGCAGCCTTGCGGCTGTCCGCGGTAATTCCCCCGATTTCGATTGCCCCTATCTCAGACAGGAGCAATTCATTCAATTCCGGAAACGCCGTCCCGGATATATCTCGCAAATTCATCGACTGTGTCCGTCTTGTCCCCCCGGCGCGATTCGCCGGAACACCATAAGCTCTAACAATCAATAAGACACGAGCAAGGCCGAGCCATCCTTGCCGAACTTCGGCTTCACGCCCAGCACTGCCGCCGTGCGGCTGATGATATCGTGCACCATCGGCGCAGCCGAGGTGCCTGCAAGTGCCGCGCCATTGCCCTTGTCCGTCTTCGGTTCGTCGATGAAAGAGAGCACCACATATTGCGGGTCGTCCATCGGGAATGCCGAAAGGAAGGCATTGAAGTTCTTGTCATGCACATAACGGCCATTGACGACCTTGTCAGCCGTACCGGTCTTGCCGCCGACATTGAAACCGTCGACGCGCGCATTACGGCCAGAACCGTTGACACCGTTCCATTCGAACAGGAAGCGCATATCCTTGCTGGCGCCGGGCTTCAGCACCTGTTTTGCGACCTGATCCGCCTGTTCGCGCGTGCGCGGCAGGAATGTCGGCTCGATCAACTTCCCACCATTGACGAGCGCGGCACCGGCAACTGCTGTCTGCAACGGCGTTGTTGAAACGCCGTGGCCGAATGAAATGGTGATCGAGTTGATCTTCTTCCATTCGCGGGGCTGCGAAGGCAGCGCCACTTCAGGCAGTTCGGTCTGCATGCGCGTCAGAAGGCCAAGCCGCGTCAGGAATTCCTTGTGTCCTTCGGTCCCCACGGTGTCGGCGATTTTTGCCGTACCGATGTTCGACGAATACTGGAAGATTTCCGGCACCGAGAGCATGCGGCCCTTGCCGTGGAAGTCCTTGATGGTGAAGCCACCGATGCGGATCGGATAACGCGCGTCGAACATATCGCCCAGGCGGACGCGACCCGAATCGAGACCCATGGCAATGGTGAAGGATTTAAAGGTGGAGCCCATTTCGAACGTGCCGTTCGACATGCGGTTGAGCCATCCTTCCTTGGCACCTTCTGCCGGGTTGTTCGGATCATAATCCGGCACAGAGGCCATAGCGAGCACTTCGCCGGTATGCACATCCAGAACCACAGCCCCCGCGCCGATCGCCTGGAACTTGGTAATGGCCGAGGTCACGACTTCACGCACGATGGACTGGACGCGTAGATCGATGGAAAGCTTCACCGGCTCCAGTGGCTGATCGCTGGTCATGCCGAGCGCCGTCAGATCGGCCAGTCCCTGGCTGTCGACGTAACGTTCCATTCCGGCAACACCGCGATTGTCGATATTGACGTGACCGACAACATGGGCAGCTGTTGGCCCGCCAGGGTAGAAGCGGCGTTTTTCCGGGCGGAAACCGACACCGGGAATGCCGAGCGCCAGGATCTGGCTCTGCTGCTTCGGCGTCAACTGACGGCGCAGCCACTGAAAGCGCGAATTGGAGGAAAGCTTCTGATAGGTGCCGCGCTGGTCGAGATCTGGCAATACAGTGCGCAGCTTCTCGATGGCTTCGTCGATATCGACGATGCGATGCGGCTCCGCAAACAGCGACACGGTGCGGATATCAGTCGCCAGAACCTCGCCGTTACGATCAAGAAGATCGGGACGCGACGCCATCAGCCGGTCAGCAGGGGCAATGCTCGAAACCGTTTCCTGCTCGGCAAGGCCATATTGCACCAGACGGCCGCCCACGACGCCGTAAAAGGCGACGAAGCCGAAAATGATGAGACCGACGCGGCTTTTCGCCTGGGCCGCCCTCTTCTTGCGAGCGCCCTCGAAAGCTGCATGGTCAGTATGAATGCCGGTGGTGCTGGCGGAAAAGTGAGCCTTGCTCTTCAGAACCATGACGCGGGAGAGAAAAGACATCAGCGGTCCACCGATCCAGTTATGGTTTCATCCATTTCGCCATCTTCATCGCCTGCGACAGCGGCGACGGCAGGAGCCGGAGCCGCCGTGGGACGGGAAACACGCGCCCGCGGTGTTGGAACAGGAGCGCCATTGGCGGCAATCTGGCCGGCGGGCGGTGATTTCTTCTTGGCAGCTCCCCCCAGCGTAGCGCCCGGCTTGGAGCCGTTGACGGCAGCGGCGATGACATCCGCAACGCTCATGCCTTCCGGCTCGGGCGGCTGCGGCAATTGCGAGCGCAGCATCGGCAATTCGCGCGGCTGCGCCAATTGTGTCGGCAGCGTCGGCGAAAGGCCAAGCTCGTCCTGATAGGCATTCACGAGACGATGAAGGCGGTTCGGCTGCGTCAGCAATGCCCAGTCGGCCCGCAAAAGATCGATCGTGTCTTTTTCGAGCTTGATTTCGGTCTCGAGCTTGCGGACCTGTTCCAGCTTGAGATCGGTTTTGTGCTTGATCGAATAGGTCACCACCGCCGCAGCGACCATGACCCCCATCAACACGACATCGAATGTGCGCAGCATATCAGCCTCCCATCTTTTCAAGGCTGGCGAGATCGGGAAGTTCGAAAATCGAAAAATCTGCCGCCCGGGCAGGTGCCGCCGTGCGCAGGCCGGCGCGCAGCTTGGCCGAACGGGCCCGCGGATTGATCTCCGCCTCCTCGTCGCTTGCAGCGACCATCGGCTTGCCGATATTTTCGAAAATGGCGGGCTTGTCCTCCACCATCGGCAGATGGCGGGAACCCGCCGCCTTTCCGGAACGTTCGGAGAAAAATTTCTTGACGATGCGGTCTTCGAGCGAATGGAACGTGACGACAACCAGCCGGCCGCCGGGCTTCAAGGCCCGCTCGGCAGCAAACAGGGCCTGCGCCAATTCGCCGAGTTCGTCATTGACGAAAACACGCAGCGCCTGAAACACCCGTGTTGCGGGATGGATCTTGTCTTTAGCCTTGCGCGGCGTAACGATTTCAATGAGGCCCGCCAGATCACGCGTGGTGCGGAAGGGCTCTTCCGCCCTCCTCTTTTCAATCGCGCGGGCGATGCGGCCCGGCTGCTTTTCCTCGCCGAGAAAACCGAAGATGCGGATGAGATCGCCGACCTTGGCGCGATTGACGACATCCGCCGCCGAAACGCCGGAGCTGGACATGCGCATGTCGAGAGGACCGTTCTTCTGGAAGGAAAAACCGCGCTCGGCCTCGTCTATCTGCATGGAGGAAACGCCGATATCGAGAACCACGCCGTCAAGACCGCCTTCCGGCGCGTGCCTTGCCAGATCGGAAAATTGCGATTGAATGAGGGTAAGCCTGCCGCCATTTGCAGCAACCATGGCCTGGCCGCCGGCGATCGCGTTCGGATCGCGGTCAAGCGCGATGACATTGGCACCTTGATCGAGAATTGCCTGGGTGTAGCCGCCGGCGCCGAAAGTGCCGTCGAGGATGACCTTGCCAGATGCGGGTTCGAGCGCAGCGATCACTTCGCGAAGCAGGACCGGGATGTGACGCTGAGGTCCCTCACCGGCATCAGAAGATCGCCCGCCAGAATTCGCCGCCATTCCGTGTCCCCGTCCTATGCGGGGCGTGCAGCCGAAAAACCGCGCCCCGCTCTTGCTGCCGCCTGCGCCGCCAAAAACGCCTGCGGTTGCCAAAGCTGAAAATGATCCGCTCGTCCAACGAAGGTGACATCCGTGGATATGCCGGTAAATTCCCGGACGAAATCCGTCACCATCAACCGACCTTCCTGATCGAGCTTCATGAAAACGCCGCCGCCGTGTACCAGCAGCGACATTGCGTTCGCCTCCGGCGAGAAGGCATCCATGGACGCGATCTGCCGCTCGTAGCGCTCCAGCAAATCCGGACCGCCGACACTGATTGCCGGAAACGCGAAATCCTGAAGACAATAAAGCTCCTGAATCCCACGCTGTGCCAGCACCGAACGAAACGGAGACGGAACCGAAACGCGCCCCTTGGCGTCGATCCTGTTCGTTACGTTCGATAAAAAGCGGTCCATTACTCAACTCGCCAAAACCGCATTCCGCAAAGCGAATCATCCGCCCCACAGACAACACCGGTACGCACGACACATCGCCAAGCGTCAGGGCGACATGCCCTGCAGCAGCCCGTTGCAGGCTCCTCACTCGTTTCAGCGATTGCGGGTCAAAAACACGACCCAGTGTGGTGTGCATTTGGGATACCATGGGACACTATGGGCGTCAATGGGAGAAGCCGGCACGATACCGACTCCGCATCGGAAATTCATAAGCCGTTAAGTTTAACGAATGGTTTACTTCGCGAACTCATGTGCCAGCGGAAACAAATAAAACTTGGGTCGATATGCCAATTTTTTGTTTGCGAAACAGACACTTGGCGGCCCTCGCCGAACACGCGCCACTTAAATCGCAAAAGACGCTCTGATGGTGCCGTGGGAATGCCAACTTGGTTGGCGTTACGGCTATCTGTGTGATTTAGCGATAGACCAGTTGCAGAGGTTCGATTTGACGCCGAAGCAATGCGCATGTTGCGCTCAGCCAGAACCGTCATTCTCTACAAACAACAACGCCGCGACGCTTGACTTTTTAAACTTTCAATTGATTTTGATTTCTGAAGTTGTGTTTTTCATTGTGAGACAATAATGCCGAATTACGTGGCAGGCTTACCTGCCTTCTTAAGTTATTTTCTGATCGGCCTGCTCTGCCTGGCAACCTTTTCCGCTATTTACACCCGCCTTACTCCCCACCGCGAGGGGGAGTTGATCAAGGCCGGCAACTTTGCCGCCGTCGTCGCTTTTTTGGGGGCACTGATCGGCTTCAGCCTGCCGCTCGCCTCGGCGGCGGCTAATTCCGTCAGCCTCCCCGACTATATCGTCTGGGCAGTGATCGGCCTGCTGGTACAGGTTCTCGCATTCTACATCGCCAAACTCTCCATGACCGACCTGCACCTGAAAATCACCGAGGATAACGTTGCGGCCGGGCTCTGGAGCGGCGGCATCGCTGTGGTCATCGGGATTTTAAACGCAGCCTGCATGGCCTATTGAGGAACAGACATGTATTTGGACGTGACAGAACACCCGCGTCTCGCCCTCGGTACGATTGCCGCAATAGGCCTTTTTATGGCTTTTTCATCGGACGAAGAGGTTCTTTATACCTCAGTTGAAAAATGCGTTGCCTCCGGTGTCTATCCCAAGGCTTGCCAAGCGGCATCCGAAGACGCCGGCCAACATCATCTCGCCACTGCACCTAAATTTCTCAATATGGTCGCATGTGAAATGGAATACGGCGCGGGAAACTGCTTTGAGCTGAAACAAAATCTCAATTCCACTAACCCCACCGGCATAGGCGTCTTCACACCCTCACCCGCCGGTTTTGTTATGCCTCGGTCCATCGAAAACTTTGCAGACTACAGCAACTATCGCCGCAGGCAGAAAAACAGCGAGTCGGGTTCCAACGGTGCGATGTCGGCCTATCGAAAACGCAACGGCGACCTCGTCATACCGGATGTGACGGCCAGTAAACAGGACCAAGGCGGCAGGGGAATCACGTCAGGAGGAGGCGCGCTAGCGAATGACGTGAAGACGTCCAACGCCAAAACGAACGTCAAGGGCCGTGGTGGATTCGGCGGCCACTCCTTTTCAGGAAGCTGACATGCGCCGCATCACAGTCCCGCCGCGCCCGGATTGGCGCGAGAAAGCCAATGCTGTCGGTTTCTCCTTCCATGAAATGCATGGCGAGCCTTACTGGGTGGACGATGCAGCCTATCGCTTTGGACTGGCTGAAATCGAGCGCGACATCGAAGAACCGAGCCAGATCCTGCACGACATGTGCATGGATCTCGTCGCCGACATCGTACACAGTGAGGAGGCTTTAACCCGTCTTGCCATCCCCCGCGATCACCATGATGTCATTCGAAATTCTTGGCGGCGGTGCGACCGCCACCTGTATGGCCGCTTCGATCTTGCCTATGACGGGCATGGCCCTGCAAAGCTGCTGGAATACAACGCCGACACGCCCACTTCCGTATTCGAAACGGGATATTTCCAATATAACTGGCTGACCGATCAGGTCGCCCTTGGAACGCTCCCGCCGCAAACCGACCAGTTCAACTCGGTTCAGGAAGCCTTGATTGAGGCCTTCGGGCAATTCTCGCGAGACAGGATTTTCCATTTCGCGGCGGTGAGCGACAACGCCGAGGATCGCGGCACGACGATTTATCTCATGGACTGCGCCATTCAGGCGGGCCACCGTGCCCAATTCCTCGATATCAGAGACATCGGCATCGATGCGTGCGGGCGTTATGCTGACCTTCAAAGTCGCGTCATCGAACGCTGCTTCAAGCTTTATCCCTGGGAATACATGTTACGAGAATCCTTTGCCACGCATCTGCCTGCACAAGGCGATATTTTCATCGAGCCGGCCTGGAAAGCCGTGCTGTCGAACAAAGGCCTGCTGCCTTTGCTCTGGCAGCGGCATCCCAATCACCCGAATCTGCTCCCGAGTTTCTTCCCGGACGATCCTGAAATATATGAATTGCAGGATTACGTGGTGAAGCCGCTTCTTTCGCGTGAAGGCGAAAATGTCAGCCTTTACCGAAACCGGCGCGAAATTTTATCGGCCCCCGGCAATTATGGCCAAGAGGGGTATGTTTTTCAGGCCTACGCACCATTGTTCAAGAGCGATTTCGGATACGCCGTGTTAGGAAGCTGGATCGTCGCCGATCGGCCCTGCGGGCTCGGGATTCGCGAGGACGCGTCACCTATCACCGCAAATCTCTCCCGCTACGTTCCCCATATCATCGAGGGCTGAACGCCACCGAAAAAAGCGGCAGGAAAATCGCCAGTTGGCCTGTAAGCCGGGTTCTGTATGGCCCCGGTTTGACCCGGAACGTGGCAGCCATTCATCTGGGACGGCATTTGCATGCCGCCTCTCGCAACCCACCCGGATGACGGGCCCGGAAACCGGCTGTAGACGAAGGCTTTCGCCCGCGCCCCGTGTCATCCCTATTCGGTCTTGCTCCCGGTGGGGTTTACCTTGCCACCACTGTCACCAGCGGCGCGGTGGGCTCTTACCCCACCCTTTCACCCTTACCATGCCAGGCATGGCGGTTTGCTCTCTGTGGCACTTTCCCTGGGGTCGCCCCCGCCGGACGTTATCCGGCACCGTATTTCCGTGGAGCCCGGACTTTCCTCACCTTACCGTCTTTCGACATTGGTAAAGCGCGGCTGCCCAGCCAACTGGCATGGCGTCAATACCCATGTTCTTTGGCGAAAGCCACCGAAAAGCGTAACGGAAGATCAAAGAAATGCAGGCTTGAAATCCGTTGCATAGGCGTCGTTGCCAATTTTTCCATCCCGCAGCAACAGGGCGCCTAACCGCCCGATCTCGTCGGAACTCTTGGCCGCCGTACCGTTGCCGCCAGTCAGAACCGCAATGCGCGGTGACGTCGTAAAGCCGATGGCCGGATAACCGCCCGGCGTTTTGGACACCACGCAGGCGGCCATGGAAATGCGCGACCGGTCGATGGATGGCACCAAGGTCCCGACGATGGCAGAGAGATGGTCGCGAACGCTTTCGCGCCCGCCGGAACGGAACCATGCGCGGATTTCGGGATCGCTATCGAGCTTCTTATCATCGGGATCGCCGCCGATTTTCAGATAGAACCTGCCATCGGGATAACGGACGGGCGGCAGGAGATAGATATGTTTCGTCGTGTCGCGCGGCTCGTAAATCAGCGACGGCATGCCCGCATATTGTCCCAGCTCCGCCTCGTCTACCTCGAAGAAGGCGACGGTGCGCGCATAGACATTGAGAGCGACGGGCTGCGGCAACAAATCCTTCGTGATCGAGAAGCCACCCGCAGCGACCAGCACCCGGTCTGCCGTATAAACCGCGCCCGAGGCCGTCTCGACGCGTGCACGGCCAGCCTCTTCCCGCGTCGAGACAACTATATCGTCGATGAGCGTAACGCCGGCTTTGTCTGCCAGAACGCTCTGCGCCTTCACCAGCGCGCGCGGATTGACGTAACCGGCATTGTCCTTTTCGAACACGCCCTCGCAGCCCGGCTCGAAGGAGAAATAGGGAAAGGCGCTTTTCAGACCTGCGTCGTCAAGCATTTCCGTGGAAACCCGCAGACGCGCCGCTGCCTCACAGACGTTGTCGACAAAGGGATTGTCGCCACCGCGTTCAGGCCCAACCATCAGACAGCCGACGGGAGCGTAAAATTCCACGCCGCTCCTTGCCGCGATGTCGGTGTAGCGCGCGATCGAGCGGTTGGCGAGTAGCGCCCAGTCCGCATCGCCATCAATGGTGCGGGTAATGCGCGCCTCATCATAATGGCTGGCGAAAACACCCGGATGTGACTTGATGTCGGCAGGTTCACCGGGGCCGATCAGGGCCACACCTTCGGTGGTTTCCGCCAGATGGCGGGCGGCGGCAGCACCCATCATGCCACGACCGACAACGATATATTTGAAATGTCCCGACATGCCGCCGTCTTCGCCTCAACCCGCTCTAGTACAGCTGCGATTTTGTAGCCGCTTCGCTGCTGAATGTCAGATAAAAACCGGCGACATTTCGGCGGCAAAATCACTCTCGGTCAGCTGGCCATGCAGAAGCAGCACCGCGCCTAGCCGCCCGATTTCGTCGGAAGACTTGGCGGAAACGAAATTGCCACCGGTCAGAACCGCGATATTGGAAGATTGCGTATAGCCGATATATGGATAACCGCTACGAGTAATGGATGCGACGCAGGAACCAGAGGTCACGGGGCAGCCCGCAAGTTCCGGCATGAGCGATAGCGCCCGTTTCGTCAGGAATTCCACTTCGCCCGGCGTGCCGTCGGAATGAAACCAGCCGACTGCTTCGGCCAGCGTTTCCAGCCTGCCCTTTTCGCTCTCACCGCCGATCTTCAGATAGACCTTGCCGTCGGGGTAACGCACAGGGGGCAGAATATAGACGATATCGTCCTCGGTCTCCGCCAGCACGATGGTCGAGGGCATGGAGCCGAAGAGGGCCTGCCTTGCTTCGTCCAGTTCGAAAAACACGATGGTGCGGCCCGTTGCCGCCATATCGACCGGGGAAGGCAGAAGATCAGCCATGTTGGTGAAACCGCCAGCGGCCACTATGACCTTTTCGGCCGTGTGTACGGCCCCTTCCCTGGTGGAAACTTCCACACCTTGGGAGGTATCGCGAACATGCGCCGCCGTCTCGCGGATCAGTCGCGCGCCCTGCGCAGCAGCAATCTTGCATTGCGCCCTCACAAGCGCACGCGGATTGACGTGGCCGGCATTGTGCGCCTCGAAGTAACCGTCGTGATCCGACGGCAGGGAAAAAATCGGGAACCGGCCAGCCAGCGCATCGCTGCCAATCGTTTCCACGCCTAGACCGAGACGGTCGGTCGAGACCAAGGCTCGCGAAACGTAGTCTCCGGCAAGCCCCTTACCGTTTCCCGTAAACAGGCAGCCCGCTTCGGTGAAGAAACGGATGCCGCTTTTTGCTTCGATCTCGGCATAGCGCCGGATGGAGCGTTGCGCCAGCTCCGCCCATACGGGATCGCCATCGAAACCACGGGTGATGCGCGCCTCGTCATAGTGACTTGAAAACACACCGTTATGGGTCTTGCGATCGGCGGGTTCATCCGGCCCGATCAGCGCCACGCCATCCGTTTGCGCCGAAAGGTGTCTCGCTGCCGCCGCACCCATCATTCCGGCACCGACCACGATATATTTGAAATCCGGCATGTCATGCTCCGCATCAGGTTTGCTCCTGACTACAGCATGAACGCATAAACCGGAATCGATTTTCGTGACGTCCGAAACATGCCGCGCAAGAGCGTGCAGCGGTTTTGCAATAACGAGATGCGTTAAAACAAGGACCTAAAGCTTATGGCCAATCTGAAACATCACGACACGCTTGAGCAAAAGACCTCAGCTGGCCAGAAGCGCCTGGACCTTGCCGCAATAACGCTTGGACACCGGGTTCATGCGGGTGGCGCCGTGGCCGGCATTGTAACGCAGGATCGTGCTGCAAACCTCACCGCCGCCAAGCTGGTGTGCGGTTGCCAGATATTGCATGCCCCAGCGAATATTGGTCTCGGGGTCGAAGAGGGCTTTGGTCGTGCCGCGAAAGCCCATCATGCGCGCCGTTGCCGGCTTGATCTGCATCAGCCCGACCTCGCCTGCGCTGCCGCGAGCCCTAGGGTTGAACTTGCTTTCTACAGAAACGACGGCATGGGCCAGATTGGTGGGGACGCCGTAACGCTTGGCATATTTGACGATCAGATCGGAATAGTCGTTCTTGAGCGACGAAGGCAGGCTCTTTTCGGGAACGGGATAACCGGGCGTACGGAAGAAGGTCCCCAGCGTCACGGTTTTGGTCTTGACGTCCTCGTCTTTGGCAAAAGCAATCCCCGCCTGCGAAACGAGCATAGCAACGCCCGCTGCGACAGCAACAAAAACTCTGTTCATCTGTTGAAATAGTCTCCAGATCGGATAACCGGAACAATGAAACGATAAAAACGTCCAGCGCGCGGAAAGTCGATTACGACCTTCTACCGTCCAGTCTCCTTGATTGATATTGACGGCAAGCTCCCCTGAAGAACAGCACCGCGTCCACTGCGGCTCTTAGACTTCCTCAATGCGGATTAACTGTGGCACAACAAAAAAATCGACTTGCGCGACCGGGAAACGGGGAAGGCTTTTCCAGAAACGCCGTTCAAACGGCCGAAAATTTCGGAAGGCTGGCAATCAGCCGATGCAGCGTGTCGATCGTGGAAAAATCCGCGATACCATCCACCAGCGCCGGGCGGAAATGCCGCTGAAAGGCGGCCACGGCACCTTCTGTTTTTTCGCAATATGCGCCTGTTATTTCAACGCCATATCCGTAAATGGATAGCATGGACTGGAGCGCTTCCACCGGCTGGCCGTGATCGCCGCGCTGAAAAAAACGTCCGCCGCGGATCGGCGCAGGCTCCACCCAATGACCGACACCGTGCCGCGACAGGATGTCCCATGGGAATTTTTCACCCGGATCAACCTTGCGAATCGGCGCCACATCGGAATGCGCAAGCACCCTTTCAGGGGCGATAGACCACCGCTGGCCGCAATCGCGACACAATTCGATGACCGCAGCCACCTGTTTTTCCGGAAATTCCGGCAGGCCGCCCGGATGGCCCTGATTGGCGATTTCAATCCCGATGGAGCGGGAATTGATGTCCGCCTCCCCCGCCCAGCTGCTTTTGCCCGCATGCCAGGCGCGGCGAGTTTCCGCAACAAGCTGCATGATACGCCCGTCTTCAAAAACGAAATAGTGGCTGGAGACCTGGCTTTCGGGATTGCAGAGCCACGAAAGGGCGCCATCGGCTGTCGTCATGCCGGTATAGTGCAGGAGAATGATATCCGGGCCTGCCACGCCCTGTCTTTCGCCATGGTTGGGAGAAGGCGCAATGGTTGCGCCCCCGAAATCCGGGTTGAAATCCGGCAGAAATTCACTCATGCGACGCGGCGTTCTTTCTCGATGGCCTCATAGGCGGCATTGAGAGCCGCCATACGCTCATTCGCGGCAGCGTGCAATTCCATCGGCACACCGCGCGCGATGAGCTTGTCCGGGTGGTGCTCGGCAACCAGCGAACGGTAACGCTTGCGAATATCCAGAAAGTCGTCCGAGGGCGAAACGCCAAGCACACGATAGGGATCGCGCCCATCCATATGGACGTGCCGTGCCATGATCGTTTCGAAATGATCTTCGGTAATATGGAAGATTTCCGCGATACGGCCGAGAAACGCCAGTTCCCGCTCGTGGATCAAGCCGTCTGCCTTGGCGATGTGGAACAGGCCATCGATGACGCTTTCCAGCATCTCGCAATTGTCATGGCCTGAGCCGCAAAGACCGGCAAGACGCTCGGCATAGGCCTCGTATCCCGCAACGTCCTGGCGTGCGAGATTATAAAGGCGGGCAACGTTTCTGGCTTCTTCTTCAGGAAAATCGAAAATCTGCCGGAAGGCGCGCACTTCGGCATCGTTCACGACACCGTCTGCCTTGGCCATCTTTGCCGACAGCGCGATAATGGCCACGGAAAAAGAAACCTTGCGGCGGGTCTCCGGATCTCCCTCGAAAAGGGTACGGATCGCCTCTACCACGCGACCGAGCGTGCTGCCTGCCGCGTCACCGATCGCGCCGAGCAGCCGTTCCCACAGGGATGAAATATGCAAACAGGCGAAATCGAACATCATGACGCCAAGCATGACGGCATATCGCCGTGAATGCAATATGCGCGGCGCCGCTGCGGCATTAACTTTTATTCATTTTTGCGACAGTTTTTCTTCAGGAGCAAGGGGGCGGCAAACGGGAGAGCAACGGTTTTCCACAGACGGCGAAGCCTGGTGCAAGGTTGGAGGCGATTGAAACGATTATATTCGGCTTCTTTGCCCAAGCTGCTGAAAAACCGCGAGAAATCGGCATTTTTCGTGATAAATTCACTTTACACCTACACGTGGCTGTCGCATCCATTTGCCAGACATATCTTTCTATCCAAGCAAAGGAGAGCCACGATGGCCAAACAGAAAGTCGCAATGCTGACCGCGGGTGGCCTTGCTCCCTGTCTCTCTTCAGCCGTTGGCGGCCTGATCGAGCGTTATAGCGACGTCGCGCCTGATATTGACATTGTGGCCTATCGTTCCGGCTATCAGGGCGTGCTTCTGGGCGACCGGATCGAGATCAACAAGGACATGCGCGAAAAGGCGCATCTGCTGCACCGTTATGGCGGATCGCCGATCGGCAACAGCCGCGTAAAGCTCACCAACGCTGCCGATTGCGCCAAGCGCGGGCTGGTGAAAGAGGGTGAAAATCCGCTGCGCGTTGCCGCCGAACGGCTGGCTGCCGACGGCATCACCATTCTCCACACCATCGGCGGCGACGACACCAACACGACGGCCGCCGACCTTGCCGCCTATCTCGGCGCCAACGGTTACGATCTGACCGTCGTCGGGCTGCCGAAGACCGTGGATAACGACGTGGTTCCGATCAGGCAGTCGCTCGGCGCATGGACCGCGGCCGAAGTGGGCGCTTCCTTCTTCGACAATGTCAGCAACGAGCAGAGTGCTGCGCCGAAGACCTTTGTCATCCACGAAGTCATGGGCCGCCATTGCGGCTGGCTGACGGCTGCAACCGCCCGCGCCTACATCCAGAAGACCAACGGCAATGAATATGTCGAAGGCCTGATGATGAACACGCAGATGAAGAACATAGACGGCATCTACCTGCCGGAAATGGCGTTTGACATCGAAGCGGAAGCCGAACGGCTGAAGGCGATCATGGACAAACACGGCTACGTCACGTTGTTCGTTTCCGAAGGTGCGGGGCTCGATTCCATCGTTGCCGAACGCGAAGCCGCCGGTGAGGCTGTCAAGCGCGATGCCTTCGGCCATGTGAAGATCGACACCATCAATGTCGGCGGCTGGTTCCAGAAGCAATTCGCCGGCCTCATCGGCGCCGAACGCTCCATGGTCCAGAAATCCGGTTACTTCGCCCGCTCCGCTCCCGCCAATGGCGATGATCTGCGCCTCATCCAGGGCATGGTCGATCTTGCCGTCGAAAGCGCGCTGAACAAGGTCTCGGGCGTCACCGGCCACGACGAAGACCAAAAGGGTAAATTGCGGACCATCGAGTTTCCGCGTATCAAGGGCGGAAAGCATTTCGACCTGTCTGCAAAATGGTTTACCGAAGTGATGGAACACGTCGGTCAACCGTTCACAGCGGCCTAATTTTACGATAGGCTGGATAAAGCGGCGACAGGGAGGGCAAGGAGGAAGAGAATGTCTGGACAGGCGTGGCTGGTTTTTTGTGCAGCATGTGCCGTTGTGTTCGCACTTCCCTCTCCCCTTGTATTCTCTGTCGCCTCCTATGCCGCTATCCGCGGCAGAAAAACGGTGTTTGCCTCCGTCACTGGCGGCGCGCTTGGCATCGTCACAGCCATGACGATATCTGCGATTCCAGCGGCTGGCCTTGCCTATCTGCCGCATGCCTTTGTGGAAATCGTTCAGTGGACGGGTATCGGCTGGCTGATTCTTTTCCTGTTATGGACCTTTGCCACCCCCGCCGCCCAGGCAGCCAATGCAGACAATGACAATCTGCCCGGCAAATCATCCAGCGGCATTTTCCGTGATTGCTACGCCATTGCAGCGTTACGTCCGCGCTATTTCATGTTCTTCCTGGCACTGTTGCCGCAATTCGTTTCCACCTCCGGCAATGCGGTCGAAACGCTGGCCGTAGCGCAGGCCGCAATCCTGTTGCTGGCACTTGGCATTCTGGCAGCGCAGGCACTCTTTGCCGGCTCCACGCTGGCACTGGTGCGCCGCATGTCCGGCAACAAAAAAATCCGGCCGAAATACCGCACTCACTTCATTTCTGGCCGTGCCGTCAGCGCCGGATACCGCCGCATCGCCGCCTGAAAAACCGCGACGCCACGTCCCGGCTTGCCGCTATCCTTACAATAGGTTAATGAAGGCTCGATGGGACACTGCCTGCTTCGCTCGACGCGGGGGTATCGACAGACAGGCATAACGAAGGCGGCAACATGCGAAATTCGGCAAAATTCCGCGGAAGAAGCGCACTTCTTCTGTCTTCCACGGTGGGCCTTGCCCTGGCTTTGGCCGGATGCACCAGCGTCGAATATGCCGCAAAGGAAGGGCCGAACGGCCCGAAAATAGCTGCCGTCAACCAAACCGCACCGGCACAAGCCTCCGCACAGTCGGAAACGGCTGGTACCCCGGCTGATACCGCCGCACCGGCAGCACATGCCACTGACGTGGCAGCCTCTTCCCAGCCCGAATCGCTTCCAACCGTCGCCGCCGTCAAGGGTGGCCGCGTGGCGCTGCCGCCGGCAGCGGAAATTGCAGCGGCAGTGGCGAGCCCAATCCAGATGCAGCCGCAGCAACAACAGACAGAGGTCGCGCAGGCAACGGTAACGACAGCCGCGCCGACGACGGCTGCGGCTCTTGCACCGCACGCCGCAACGCCGGCAGCCGCAGCGATCGAAACCGCAAGTGCCGCCGGGAAACCGGCTGCCGCCGACCTGCCGCAGGTGGTTGCCGTCAAGGGCAGCTTCCCGCCCGCACCGCCGCCGCCCGGAACGCCGTCGATCGGTACCGAACTGACCGCGGAACGCAAAGTCATTCCACTGCCGAAGCCGGACAGCACGGTTCTGGCCTATGCGGCCGGTCCGACCAACGCCGCCCTTGCCGCTATCCGGCAGAACGAAACGATGACGGCGCCGTACAAATCCGCACCGGCCGGACGTGAAAAGCTGAGCGGGCTTATTTCGAAATACGCTGTCATGTATAATGTGCCGGAAGATCTGGTGCATCGCGTGGTGCAGCGTGAAAGCAGATACAATCCCGGCGCCTATAATGGCGGCCACTTCGGCCTGATGCAGATCAAGCACGCCACGGCCCGCTCCATGGGCTTTGATGGTCCCGCCTCTGGCCTGTTCGATGCCGAAACCAACCTCAAATATGCCGTCAAATATCTGAGCGGCGCCTGGCTTGTTGCTGACAACAACCGGGACAATGCTGTCAGGCTTTATGCACGCGGTTATTATTACGACGCCAAGCGCAAGGGCATGCTGCACGTTCTGCGCAAGTAAGCCTTTGAGCAGCACCGGGACTGCAATGCAGGAAAGCAGCTTTTCTTAAAAACGTCGAGCACGTCACTTTCGTCTCCTCTGGCTTGTCCCTGGGATCTGCAAGCTTTTGATTTTACGATATGTGGTTGGATCCTCTGTACAAGCCCGAGGATGACGTCGCATCCAAATCTAAGCTTGAGACCTGAGTTGGTTTCACACCGCCTTTTCGATTCGTTACGTCGGCCCACAACCCCTGTCATCAAACTGTAGCGTCGTGACTGTAGACGCCTCTCAATCTATTGAGAGGTGAACATATGACGAGTGCGGCACCCAAGACCGGCTTCAGCAAGAATACGAAACTGAAGTCCGCATTGCTCCAGCACAAGGCGCTCTCGAAAAGCGGTTTTTCCGAACGGTTCTTCGGGGTTCTCTTTTCCGGTCTGGTTTATCCGCAAATCTGGGAAGACCCGGAAATCGATATGGAAGCGATGGAGCTTGCTGAAGGCCACCGCATCGTCACCATCGGCTCGGGTGGCTGCAACATGCTGGCCTACCTCTCCCGCAACCCTGCCAGCATCGATGTGGTGGATCTCAACCCGCATCACATCGCTCTCAACAAGCTGAAGCTTGCCGCCTTCCGCCATCTCCCGGCCCATCAGGATGTGGTTCGCCAGTTCGGCCGCGCCAATACGCGCAGCAATAGTCACGGCTACGACCGATTCATCGCCGACCATCTCGACGACACGACCAAGGCCTACTGGTCGAAGCGCACCCTGTCCGGCCGTCGCCGCATCTCGGTATTCGACAGGAACATATACCGCACCGGTCTGCTCGGCCGTTTCATCGGCGCCGGCCACCTTATGGCGCGCCTGCACGGCGTCAAGCTGACCGAAATGGCCAATAGCCGCACGCTGGATGAACAGCGTCGATTCTTCGACAGCAAGGTCGCACCGCTGTTCGACAAGCCGGTGGTGCGCTGGCTGACGAAGCGAAAAAGTTCGCTGTTCGGCCTTGGCATTCCACCCCGCCAATATGACGAGCTGGCAAGCCTTTCCAACGACGGCACGGTCGCCTCCGTCCTCAAGGAGCGGCTGGAAAAGCTTGCCTGCAACTTTCCGCTCAGCGACAATTATTTCGCCTGGCAGGCCTTCGCGCGCCGTTATCCCGAGCCGCATGAGGGTGCCCTACCCGCTTATCTCAAGCGGGAATATTACGAGACGATCCGCGACAACACCGCCCGCGTTGCCGTGCACCACGCCACCTATACCGAGCTGCTTTCCAAAAAGCCGGCAAACGGCGTCGATCGCTACATTCTGCTCGATGCGCAGGACTGGATGACGGATGTGCAGCTCAACGAATTGTGGTCGCAGATCAGCCGCACCGCCGCTCCCGGCGCCCGCGTCATCTTCCGCACCGCCGCCGAAAAGAGCGTGATTGAAGGCCGTCTCTCGGCCGATATACGCAACCAGTGGATCTATCTAGAGGAACGCTCCAATGAGCTCAACGCCATGGACCGTTCGGCCATCTATGGCGGCTTCCATATCTATCAGAGGGCTCTGGCATGAAAGCCATCGGCGAGAACGTCGGCCTTGCGGATGAGGCGCATGCGAGCCTGATGGACCGCATGTATCGCCACCAGCGGCATATCTACGATATTACCCGCAAATATTACCTTCTGGGCCGCGACAGGACCATTTCCGGCCTCGATGTGCCCAAGGGTGGCACGCTGCTTGAAGTCGGCTGCGGTACCGGCCGCAACCTGCTGCTGGCCAGCCGCAAGTTTCCGGAAGCAAGACTGTTCGGTCTCGATATCTCCGCCGAAATGCTGCTGACCGCATCCGAGAATTTTACCGGAAAGACGGAACGCCCCGTTCTGCGCGTGGCCGACGCCACCGCTTTCCGCGCCGCAGAATTCGGTCAGCCGGACGGTTTCGACCGAGTCATGATCCCCTATGCGCTTTCGATGATACCGGACTGGGAAAAGGCCATCGAACAGGCGCTGACAGCTCTCAAGCCCGGCGGCTCGCTGCACATCGTCGATTTCGGCCAGCAGGAACAGTTGCCCAAGTGGTTCCGCGCACTTTTGCAGGCATGGCTCACCCGCTTCCACGTCACGCCCCGCGCCAATCTCCGTTACGTTCTGGCCAACATGGCAGGCCGTTTTGACGGTAATCTCGAATTCGAGGAGATTGCCCGGGGTTACGCCTGGCGGGCCATCATCACGCTTCCGGTCGCCGAAGTGCAGCCAAAAGTCAGCCGTATTCTGGCAGACGCCTGATCCTCAAGGGTTAAGGCGCCTCGCCTCTGCAAATGCGGGCGAGACGCTGCCAGCCAGCGGTCCTACAAGTATACGCCACTGGGACTGAAAGACCGCAAATCTCTTGGAATCCAGCGACTTGCGAGCCGAAAAAACGCCACGGCCCCTTGCTATAACGGCTTGTTTACCATGTTATGGGTAAATCGGGAGATGCGGCGCGCCACTTTGCGGCCGTGGATGGGCAACAATAATTCATCAGGGTTCCAATGCGGCTGCGTCTATCGGCACTTTTGTCGGCTATGTTGTTGATCGGCGGCTGTACGTCCACGAGCTATGACCTGCTTGAAACGGCTTCTGTTTCCAAGCCGAAATTCTCCGATACCGACCCACAGGATTTTGGCACGAACAACCCGCATCGCCACGAGGTGCATGGCATCGACGTGTCCAAATGGAATGGCGACGTCGACTGGCGGACCGTTCGCAAATCCGGCGTTTCCTTCGTCTTCATCAAGGCCACCGAAGGCTCAGACCGCATCGATCCGAAATTCGGCGACCATTGGCGCAGTGCGGCGGCGGCAGATATCCTGCACGCGCCATACCATTTCTATTATTTCTGCTCGACGGCGGACGCTCAGGCCGACTGGTTCATCAGCAACGTGCCAAAGGAAGCCGTCACCCTGCCACCGGTTCTCGATGTGGAATGGAACCCCTCCTCCCCCACCTGCAAGACGCGCCCGGCTCCTGGCATCGTCCGTGCCGAGATGCAGCGTTTCCTCGACCGCCTCGAGGCCCATTACGGCAAGCGCCCGATCATCTACACCTCGGTCGACTTCCACCGCGACAACCTCGTTGGCCAGTTCAAGAATTACCATTTCTGGGTGCGCTCCGTCGCCGCGCATCCCGCCAAGATTTACGAAGACCGGCAGTGGGCCTTCTGGCAATATACGGCCACCGGCGTCGTGCCCGGCGTCAACGGCCCGACCGACATCAATGTCTTCGCCGGAAGTGAGAAAAACTGGCGGAAATGGATCGCTTCGGCCAAATAATACGGCCAAGAAGCAACACATTCGAAAAATCGGCGTTCTTCTGCACCGGCAGATCGCTGGACCCGTTTTTTTGTCGCAAACATGTGGGTAAAGCGGGCTAACAACCTATCGAGGAAATTCCCATGCCCACTTTTCGGTCGCGCAGCATCATTTTTGCCGCCGCTCTGTCGCTTCTCTCCACCGGCTCCGTCCTTGCCACACCGCCTGTGGCCTCGCCTGACGATCCAAAGCAGGTTGCCTGCGGCGGTGATCTCGGCGCATTTCTTGAGGGCGTGAAGGCTGAGGCCGCTGCCAAGGGTGTTCCGGCGGCTGCCATCGAAAAGGCGCTGGCCGGCGCGCAGATAGACCCCAAAGTGCTTTCACGTGACCGCGCACAGGGCGTCTTCCGCCAGACCTTCCTCGAATTTTCCCAGCGCACCGTCAGCCAGGCCCGTCTCGATATCGGCCGCAAGAAGCTGCAGGAGCTCTCATCAACCTTTGCCCGTGCCGAGAACGAATTCGGTATACCGGCTGGCGTCATTGCCGCTTTCTGGGCCATGGAGACCGATTTCGGTGCCGTCCAGGGCGATTTCAACACCCGTAACGCGCTGGTGACCCTCTCGCATGATTGCCGCCGCCCGGAACTCTTCCGTCCGCAATTGCTGGCCCTCATCGAAATGGTCCAGCATGGCGATCTCGACCCCACGTCCAACACGGGTGCGTGGGCCGGTGAAATCGGCCAGGTACAGATGCTGCCCAAGGACATCATCGCTTTCGGCATCGATGGTGATGGCGATGGCCATGTCAACGTCAAGAGCAGCGCACCGGATGCGATCCTCACGGCGGCGAAATTCATCCAGCACCTCGGCTTCAAGAAGGGCGAACCCTGGATGCAGGAAGTTTCCGTACCGGAAAACCTGCCGTGGGAGAAATCCGGCCTCGGCGGTTCGCTTACCGCCGGTGACTGGTTTACCCTCGGCGTAACCCCGCGCGACGGTAACAAAAATTTCGCCTCCCTGCCCGCAGCCCTCATCATGCCGCAGGGCCGCAAGGGACCGACCTTCCTCACCTATCCCAACTTCAACATCTATCTGGAATGGAACCAGTCGTTCATCTACACGACCTCGGCTGCCTATTTCGCCAACCGTCTGATGGGCGCCCCTGTCTATAACAAGGGCAATCCTGATCCGGGCTTCGATGACGCGACGATGAAAGAGTTGCAGACCAAGCTTGAAGCGCGCGGCCACGATGTTGGCAAGGTGGACGGAATTCTCGGTTCCGGCACCCGCGTCGCCATCCAGAAGGAACAGCAGCGTCTCGGAATCCCCGCGGATGGATGGCCGACCCAGGCACTTCTCCAGGCGCTTTAACCTGTGTTAAGCGCACCTTCAGGCCTTTAATCTATCGGCCGGAATCAAGGCGCAAACTGTTAATCTCGACCGGATGACTGGGGATAACACCCCGGTCATTTACTTTTTTTAAAGATATGAAGCACTGCGTGATGAGAAAATAATCTTTTATTTTCAACTAATTACAGAAGTTACTTTTTTAAGCGGCCACAAAGCATGCTGCACCGCATCACAGAAACCGCTTTTCAAGTGCCACAAAACGGTCATATTATCGAACCTGTCAACAACAGGAGGCACCCATGGGACTTACAAAATCTCTCAATGCCTTGGCAGTCGGTTTGGCGTTTTTGTTCGTAGCGATGATGCTTTTCATCTGACGAGACGTGAAGACCAAACGCAGAAAAGAACCGTAGATGACACGAGTTTGAAAAGCGCAGGTCCTGTCGGGCCTGCGCTTTTTTCCAGTCGTAAATGGAATATCTGAAATCAGGCGGCGCTGCGGCGCAAACGCTCAAGACCGAGGTTCTCAAGCACCGCATCGACCAGCGGCGCACGGTTCATCGTGTAGATATGGAACTCGTTGACACCGCGCCGTTGAAGATCAGCGATTTGCTCGGCAGCAACTTCCGCCGCAACGCGGGCGCGTCCCTCGAGATCGTCATCATAACCTGCAAAACGCTCATCCAGAAAACTGGGCACACTGGTACCGCAGCGGCCGGCGAAACGCTTGAGCTGGGTCAGGTTCTGGATCGGCATGATACCCGGAACCACCGGAATGGTGATACCGGCAGCCGTAACCCGCTCCATGTAGCGCTCGAACACGTCATTATCGAAGAAGAACTGCGTCAGCGCCCGCGTTGCGCCGTTGTCCGCCTTGCGCTTCAGCATATCGATATCGACCGCATCGCTGGCGCTCTCCGGGTGCTTTTCGGGATAGGCAGAAACGGAAACCTCGAAATCGCTGATATCGCGTAGCCCCTTCACCAGAGCGGCGGCATTCTCGTAACCTTGCGGATGCGGCCTGTAGTCCGTGCCGATACCGGTCGACGGATCGCCGCGCAGCGCCACGAAATGGCGAACGCCAGCATTGCGAAACTCTTCAACGACCTGATGTACGTCGTCACGGCTGGCATCCACGCAGGTCAGGTGCGCGGCGGTCGGCAGATGACTGTCACCGATCATCCGGCGCACCGCATCCAGCGTCGGCGCCTTGGTGGAACCGCCCGCGCCATAGGTGACGGAGACGAAATCCGGATCCCATTTCTTCAGCTCGGCAACCGTTTCCCAGAGCTGGTTCTCCATCTCGGGGTTCTTGGGCGGGAAAAACTCGAAAGATAACCGGATATCCCCCCGGATTTCGCCATTGTGGCGCGCGGTTTCCGACCTCAACATATCATGCCCTCCCGGCAGCAAGTAAAACGGCCTCTTGCACCACATCGTCTGCCATCAGCAGCCGCTGGTCGCGGGCAACCCATATCGTGACGTCCAAGGATTCATCGGACGCCCGTTCAGAATGAAGATCGACGGCACGGTCGAGCACGAGCCCGGCCTTTTTCAGCCATTCATCCATAAGCGGATGCGAAAAGCCGAGCCGCACATGCGCATGCTCGTCGCGAAGATGCTCGAAGGAATGGGGTGCAAGATCGATGACGATCAGCCGGCCACCGGGACGCAACATGCGGGCGGCTTCGGAAAGCGCGATCTCCGGCTGGTCGAGAAAATGCAGAACCTGATGGATGACGATCAGATCGAAATCCTGGCCTTCCAGCGGCAGGTTGAGAATATCGCCATGGCGAACGGATGCATTGACCACGCCCGCCTTGTCCAGATTGGAGCGCGCCACCGACAACATGTCGCGGCTGGCATCGACGCCGATTGCCCGGCGATAGATGCCGCTCAGAAGCTGCAGGATGCGGCCCGTGCCGGTACCGAGATCGAGCAGCGAGTCGATCGGGGTGGTTCCGACCAGCTTCAGCAATGCGCCTTCCACGGCCTCGTCGCTCACATGCAGGCGGCGCAACTCGTCCCAGGCGGAGGCATTGCGGCTGAAATAATCCTGCGCCCGCTCCGCCCTTACCCGCTTGACGGTGGCAAGGCGTTCGCTGTCGCGCTGGAGAACGGCGTCAGAGGGCGATGCGGCGCCCAGCAGTTGCCTGATAACAACGGCGGGCTCGCCATCCTGCCGCAGGCGGAAATAGGCCCAGGCGCCCTCCTGATACCGCTCGATCAACCCTTCTTCAGTCAAAAGCTTGAGATGACGGGAAATACGGGGCTGCGACTGGCCGAGAATTTCGGTGAGATCGGTGACGGTCAGATCGCCGGCCGCCAGAAGCGCCAGCAAGCGAAAGCGCGTCGGCTCACCGGCCGCCTTCAAGAGATCCACCAATTTATCCAAACCGAACGCCACGTCTGCCGCACCTTGCAATCTAATCAACATATAAAGATATCTTTATGTCGGCGTCACGCGAGATGCAAGCGCAATTTGCCACGCTCTCCCCTCAAGCCCCATTTATTGCATGAAAAAAGGCCCGCTTTTGGGCGGGCCTTTCTGAAGTGATCCGAGAACAGGATTAGCGCGTCAGGCGCTTGTAGCTGACGCGGCCGGGCTTGATGCTTTCCGGGCCGAGACGACGGACCTTGTCCTTTTCATAGTCTTCGAAGTTGCCTTCGAACCATTCCACGTGGCTGTCACCCTCGAAGGCGAGGATGTGAGTGGCCAGACGGTCGAGGAACATGCGATCGTGGCTGATGATAACGGCGCAACCGGCGAAGGCTTCCAGCGCTTCTTCGAGCGCTGCCAGCGTTTCCGTATCAAGGTCGTTGGTCGGTTCGTCGAGCAGCAGCACGTTGCCGCCTGCCTTCAGCATCTTGGCAAGGTGAACGCGGTTACGCTGACCACCGGAGAGGTTGCCGACCTTCTGCTGCTGATCGCCGCCCTTGAAGTTGAAGGCGCCGCAATAAGCGCGGGAGTTCGTTTCGAACTTCCCGAGCTTGATGATGTCGTTGCCGCCGGAGATTTCCTCCCAGACGGTTTTGTCACCCGCCAGCGTATCGCGGCTCTGGTCGACGTAACCAAGGTGCACGGTCTCACCAATGGTCACCGAACCGCTATCGGGCTTTTCCTGACCCGTGATCATGCGAAACAGCGTGGTTTTACCCGCACCGTTCGGGCCGATGACGCCGACGATGCCGCCCGGAGGCAGCTTGAAGGTGAGGTTTTCGATCAGAACCCGGTCACCATAGGACTTTGTGAGGTTTTCCGCCTCGATAACGACGCGGCCCAGACGCTCGGCGACCGGAATGACGATCTGCGCGTCGCCGGGACGGCGATTTTCAGCGGCTTCCACCAGTTCGTCATAAGCGCGGATACGCGCCTTGGACTTCGTCTGGCGAGCCTTGGGGCTGGAAGCGATCCACTCCTGTTCGCGGCTGATGGCCTTCTGGCGCGAGGCGTCTTCGCGGGATTCCTGCTGCATGCGCTTGGCTTTTGCCTGCAGATAGGCGGAATAGTTGCCTTCGTAGGGAATACCACGGCCACGGTCGAGTTCTAGAATCCAGCCGGTGACGTTGTCGAGGAAGTAGCGATCGTGGGTGATCATCATCACGGCGCCGGGATAGTCGCGCAGGTGCTTTTCGAGCCAGGCGATGGTTTCGGCGTCAAGATGGTTGGTCGGTTCGTCGAGCAGCAGCAGGTCAGGCTGCGAAAGCAGCAGCTTGCAGAGCGCCACGCGGCGACGCTCACCACCCGAAAGGCCGGTTACTGCCGAGTCGCCAGGCGGGCAACGCAGCGCATCCATGGCCATTTCGACCTGATTTTCCAGATCCCACAGGTTCTGGCTGTCAATGATGTCCTGAAGCTTTGCGCCCTCATCCGCCGTTTCGTCGGAATAGTTCATCATCAGCTCGTTGTAGCGGTCGACGATTGCCGTCTTGCTCGCCACACCTTCCATGACGTTCTCCATCACGGTCTTGTTTTCGTCGAGCTTCGGCTCCTGCTCGAGATAACCGAGCGTCGCACCCTCAGCGAGCCAGGCCTCACCGGTATATTCCTTGTCGAGACCGGCCATGATCTTCAAAACGGTCGACTTACCGGCACCGTTCGGACCGAGGATACCGATCTTGGCATCGGGGTAGAAGGAGAGATGGACGTTCTCAAGAACCTTCTTCGCGCCATAGGACTTGTTCAGCCCGGCCATGTGATAGATGAATTGACGTGCCATTGTAGCGAATGCTCCACATCGGATTTTAAAGAGTACGTATCGGGAAATTTGCCGCTATGTAGGGTAAATAGGACCTTGGGGCAACCTCTGGCACGATTATGACCCCATGATTATGACAAGGGATACCATGGCAGGCACGGGTGAAAGCATGAATGAGACGACGGATGACTTGACGTTCAGCCGGATTGAGAGGCTCGACGCTCCATCAGGCGCATCCATCGCCTTTCGCCACCAGCCCTCTGCCCTTTCTCCGGCGCGCGGCGTGCTGATGATCTGCCACGGCTTGGTGGAGCACGCCGGCCGTTACCGCCGTTTTGCCGATGTCATGGCAAAGCAGGGTTTCGAGGTCTATGCCCACGATCATCGTGGCCATGGCCGCACAAAGGCTGCCGATGCGCCGATTGGCCGCTTCGCCTGGAAGGACGGAGCCGAGAAGGTCGTTGCCGATGTCATGGCGATGCGCCGGATGGTCGGCGAAAGACATCCCGGCCTGCCGGTCATCCTGTTCGGCCATTCCATGGGCGGCCTTGTGGCGCTCAACACCGCCGTCAGCCATCCGGATGCCTTTGATGCTCTGTCCATCTGGAATTCCAACCTCAATCCCGGTGTCATGGGCCGTCTTGCACAGATCGTGCTGCGCCTTGAAAAGATGCTGAAAGGCTCTGATGTGCCGAGCGCCATCCTGCCCAAAGCAACCTTCCGTGCCTGGAATGCCAGAATGCCGGAAAAACGCACTCATGCGGACTGGCTGAGCCGTGACAGGGTAGCGGTGGACGCTTATGTGGAGGATCCGCTTTGCCAGTTCGAGGCCAGCGTCTCCCTTTGGCAGGATGTCTTTGAATTGTCCTATCGTGCGCCGAGGCTCATCGAACGCCTGCCGAAGACGCTGCCGATTTTGCTTGTCAGCGGCGATCAGGATGCCGCGACCAATGACGGCAAAGAGATCGTCTGGCTTGCCGAACGCTTCCGCGAAGCAGGTTTCGGCCATGTAGAACACACGATCTATCGGGGCATGCGCCACGAAACCCTGAACGAGATCGGCTGGCATGCCGTGGCTGCGGATTTCGCCGCCTGGTGCGGCCGCGTCGTTGGCAAATGACGAGCCTTTGCCGAAACGGAATAAGTCCATGAGATAAAATCACATGCGGCAATGCGGGGAGACGTCTATAAACCGGCAAGCAGAAAACACCGGGGGACAAATGACCGAAACGCCGAACAGGAAACCGCCACTATCAGGCATTCGCGTCATCGAACTGGCGCGTGTTCTGGCCGGTCCCTGGGCGGGGCAGATGCTGGCCGATATGGGTGCGGATGTCATCAAGGTCGAGAATCCTGAAGGTGGAGACGATACCCGCGCATGGGGTCCGCCCTTTGTCGAAAGCGCCGATGGCGAAAACCTCTCCGCCGCCTATTACCATGCCACCAATCGCGGCAAACGCTCCATCGTCGCCGATCTCAAGACGGCGGAAGGCTGTGCGCTGGTGCGGCGGCTCGTGCGAACCGCCGATGTTGTCATCGAGAATTTCAAACGCGGCGGGCTTGCCAAATATGGCCTCGACTATGAGAGTCTCAGGGTTCTCAATCCGAAGCTGATCTATTGCTCCATCACCGGCTTCGGCCAGACCGGACCCTATGCCGATTTCGCCGGTTATGATTATATCGTGCAGGGCATGTCCGGTTTCATGTCGATCACCGGCGAACCCGACGGTCAGCCTATGAAGGCGGGCGTTGCCGTTGCCGATATCTTCACCGGCATCTATTCCGTGTCAGCCATTCAGGCCGCGCTGATCCACGCCATGCGGTCAGGTGAAGGCCAGCATATCGACATGGCGCTTCTGGACGTGCAGTCGGCCGTGCTCGCCAACCAGAATATGAATTACCTGATTTCCGGCAATGCCCCCGTCAGGCTCGGCAACGCCCATCCGAATATTTCCCCCTATGAGGTGGTGCCGACGGCTGATGGTTTCCTGATCCTCGCGGTCGGCAATGACGGCCAGTTCCGCCGCCTCTGTAATATTCTCGGCATTGGCGCGATTGCCGATGACGAGCGTTACGCGACAAACAAGGCCCGCGTGGCGCACAAGGTCGAGGTCCGGCAGATCATTTCCACCGAAACGCTGAAATGGCAGAAGCGCGATCTTCTGACCGCTTGCGAGCAGAACGCCGTACCGGCCGGGCCAATCAACTCCATCGAGGAAATGTTCGCCGATCCACAGGTTCAGGCACGTGGCCTGCGTGTTGATCTCGAGGCGCAGGATGGCACCGTCATCCCCGGTGTGCGGACACCGATTATCATGTCACAGACGCCGCTGCGTTACGAACGCCCGAGCCCGAAGCTTGGCGAGCATCAGGCGCAAGTGCTGGCCGAACTGGAAAACATCGAAAGGACCACGACGCCATGAAAGCAACCGGAATGAAAAGAACAGGCGGACAACTGATCGTCGAAGCGCTGAAAGCCAATGGCGTCTCCCGCGTTTCCTGCGTTCCCGGTGAAAGCTATCTGGCGGTGCTGGACGCGCTTTATGAAAGCGGCATTGAAACCGTGGTCTGCCGCCAGGAAGGCGGCGCTGCCATGATGGCCGACACCTGGGGCAGGTTGACCGGCGAACCCGGCATCTGCATGGTAACGCGCGGTCCCGGCGCCACCAACGCCTCTGCCGGCCTGCATATCGCAAGGCAGGATTCCATTCCGATGATCCTGTTCATCGGCCAGGTACAGCGCGAAGCCCGCGAGCGTGAGGCGTTTCAGGAAGTGGAATATCGCCGCGCCTTTACCGAATTCGCCAAATGGGTGGGCGAGATCGACGATGCGCGCCGCATTCCGGAATTCGTCACCCGCGCCTTTGCCGTCGCCACCTCCGGCCGCCCCGGCCCCGTGGTGCTGACATTACCCGAAGACATGCTGGTTGAAGAGGTTGAAGCCCCCGAGGCAAAGCCCTATACCCCGGTCGAAGCGCATCCCGGCCCGTCGCAGATCGCCGCTTTCTCAAAAATGCTGGGCGAGGCCAAGCGACCAATCTTGATCATCGGCGGCACACGCTGGTCCGAAGAAAGCGTCGCAAGCTTCACGGCTTTTTCCGAAAAGAACAAACTGCCCGTCGGCTGTTCCTTCCGTCGCCAGATGCTGTTCGATCACTTGAGCCCGTCTTACGCGGGCGATGTCGGCATCGGCATCAACCCGGCCTTGGCGAAGGAAATCAAGGAAGCCGACCTCGTGGTGCTGCTCGGCGGTCGCCTCTCGGAAATGCCTTCCTCCGGCTACACGCTGATCGACATTCCCTACCCGTCGCAGAAACTTGTCCACATCTACCCGGAAGCCGAAGAGCTTGGCCGCGTCTATCGCCCCGATCTCGCAATCTGCGCCTCCCCGGATGGTTTCGTCGCCGCCCTTTCTTCCGTAACGCTCCCCGATAACGCCGCCTGGGCGGACCGCACGGCCACCATGCATTCGGCTTACCTCACCTGGTCGACACCGCCGCAGACCGGTCCGGGCGCGGTGCAGATGGGTCCGATCATGGACTGGATCGAGGCCAACGTGCCGGATGATGCCATCTTCACCAATGGCGCGGGCAACTATGCCACCTGGGTACACCGCTTCCACCGCTTCCGCCGCTTCAACACTCAATCGGCGCCGACCTCCGGCTCGATGGGTTACGGCCTGCCCGCGGCTGTGGCCGCCAAGCACCTGTTTCCCGAGCGCGAGGTGATCTGCTTTGCCGGTGATGGCTGCTTCATGATGCATGGGCAGGAATTCATCACCGCCGTGCGGTACGGACTGCCTATCATCACCGTGCTGGTCAATAACGGCACCTATGGCACGATCCGCATGCATCAGGAGCGGGAATATCCCGGCCGCGTCAGCGGCACCGATCTCGTCAACCCGGATTTCGCGGCCTTCGCCAAGGCCTATGGTGGCCACGGCGAAACGGTCGAAAAGACGCAAGACTTCGCCGCCGCCTTCGAACGCGCCCGGGCAAGCGGCAAGCCCGCCATCATCGAGGTGAAGCTGGATGCCGAAGCGATCACGCCAACCCGCACGCTGACCCAGATCAGAAGCCGGACCTGATATTGCGCATGGACATGGCTCCGGCATGGTGTAAATCCTGACTAGAACATACAGGTTAGGAAACGACATGCCGGATGCAGCCCCTCCCGTCATCACCCCACGCGGCGCAAAGATCGAACCTTCGGCTGGTGCGCCATTCGAGGCCGTGCGCGTGGCACGCGATGTCCTGCACACATCCCGCACAGCGGCGCTCGCGACCCTCGATCCGGTCAGCGGTTATCCCTATACGACCGCCACCAATATCGGCATAGAGCCGGATGGTACACCGTTCTTCTTCGCGGCTGGCCTGACGCTGCATGCCCGAAACATGGAGGCCGACCAGCGTATCTCGTTGACACTTGCCCCCTTCGGCAAGGGTGACGCGCTGACGCTGCCTCGGCTGACACTGGTAGGCAAGGCGGAACTGATCGATCCGGAAGAAGTGCCACTTGCCAGACAGCGCTACATCGACCGCTATCCCAAGGCAAAACTCTACCTCTCTCTTCCCGATACAAGGCTCTACCGGCTGCGGACAGAGGGCGTGCAGATCAATGGTGGCCCTGCCCGCAATGCCAGCAACATCACACCTGCCGATCTGCGCAGTGACCTTTCCGGCGCGGAACAGCTGATGGCTGCGGCAGCGGACGAGGCCGCGCGCCTCAACGCCATCAAGGGTGAGGCATCACGGCTGGCCGCTCTTGCGGGTGCGAAAACCGCACGCTGGAAAATCACTTCCGTAGACCCTGATGGTATCGACCTCGCCTCAGCCAACGACCTGGCACGGCTGTGGTTTGCTGAACGGGTGAAGACGTTGAAGCAGCTTGAGAAGGCGCTCGCCCAGCCAGTGAAGTGATGGGCGCAAGCGATTCACAAACCTGGGACAATCGCCTCTCCTCCGTCATGCTCGGGCCTGTTCCGAGCATCTGCTACCTATCAATTTGCGATACGTGATTGGATCCTCGGGACAAGCCCGAGGATGACAAAACGAGCGTTTCGAATTTTCCCAACAAAAAAGGCCGGGCTGCATTCCGCAACCCGGCCTTCCTCAAAATCAAACCGTTACTCAGAGAGCAGCGGTAACGATGAACTCGACCTTGTAGTCCGGAGTAGCAAGCGCCGCTTCGCTGGTGGCGCGGGCCGGCGGGTTTGCCGGGTCGATCCAGCCTTCCCAGACGGCGTTCATTTCGCCGAAGGTGGACATGTCGGAGAGGTAGATGATGGTCTGCAGGATCTTCGACTTGTCGGAACCGGCAGCGGCCAGCAGACGATCGACTTCAGCCAGCGCCGACTTGCTCTGATCGGTCACGGACACGCCCTCACCGACCTGGCCGGCCAGATAAACGGTGTTGCCGTGGATGACGGCGCCGCTCATGCGCTTGCCCGGTTCGATACGCTTGATGGTCATGGAAAACTCCTGTTGATTGGCTTTAGAAAATCGAATTATCCGCGGAAAATCAGCCGCGCAGGTGGTGGGTCTTTTCGTAGATCGCAGTCGAGCGCGCGCCGGAACGGCAATAGCCGAGCATCGGGCGCTGCAATTCGTCAAGCGCATCCACCATGCCGGTAACCGCATCCGCATCGACGCCGTAGCGGCCAACCGGTACATGCACGATGGTCAGGCCAAGCTGTTCGGCACGCTCGGCAATATCGGCGAAAAGCGGCTGGCCTTCTTCTTCGCCGTCAGGGCGGTGGCAGACGATCGACTTGAAGCCGAGTGCCTTGACCTCGTCGAGATCGGCAACGCTGATCTGTCCCGTGACCGAATATTCGTCGTCTATGCGCCTGATATCCATAATAATGCCTCCGCTTAAACCGGCGCCTTGGCGCCGCTGGCACGCTGTCGCCACTGTCTGAAATCCGCATCCGATGTAAGGGCTCAAAACCCTTGCGTCAATGATGCGGCGCCTTCATTCGGTACACCATTCAGTCGCCTATTCAGAGGATGGAAAAGCGAAGACCATAGGAGCGGCTTTCGCCCGGCTGCAGCATATTGAACTCGCCGGCGGCCTCAAGCTCGCCGCGCCCCACCCAGCGGTGCGAAACCGGTTCGATGCCAAGCACATTGGCCGGATCCTTCTGGTTCCGCCACATCTGCAGATAGGGCAACGTCTCCGTGCAGAAACGTACTTTCAGCGTCTTGCCGCCAATTGCGGCAATCGGACCGAGAGCTAGTTCCGCCCATTCGTCCTGACCGGCGGGTACACAGAACACCGTGCCCGGCTCCTCGCCAAAGCGCCAGCCATGACCACCGCCATCAAGCATGGCACCTTCCAGCCGAACGGCCTCGTCAAACAACCGCGCGCCAAGATTCATGTGGTACATCAGAAAGACCGGGATCGGCCGCGAACTCGTATTGACGATCCGGTCATCGAGGCTGACTTCGCCGCTTTCGCCATCGATGCGCCATGTCCGCTCGAGAAGGGCCGTGCCGCCATCGGCAAGGTTCACGGGAACCTCGGCACGCGCCAATGCATTGGACTCATGAACGTCGAAGGCAACTATCTTGGCGGGATGCGCGGAGAAGGACCCATGCAAAGGATATCGACGCCCCTCGCCCTCACCGCCGATCGGTTCGGGATGGCGGATATGATCGGGACCGCAGGTGAACAGAAAGCCTTCCAGCGAATGGTCGATGCGCGGATCGCCATCATCTGGAATGGAACGGCCGGGCGCGATGTCGATACCATCGACAACACAGGCGCCAATATCGAAAACGGAGGTTTCATCGAGGAAAATGCGTGGCGATTTGCCGGCCTGAAACGAACGCAAGACAACCTCCCTGTGGCAGTAAAAGCGCAATAATCACGGAAACGCTACTAACCGTGACGTAAATTAAGATTGCTTTAACCGTGAATTCACCTTTTTCACAATAGGGTCAAGATTACGGTGTGTTTATCGGTGAACGAAGTAAGGGATAGCAGAATCGTGAAACAGTTTGTTAACGCAGCTCTGGGTCTGGCGATTGCCTTGGCGGCGGTTTGCGCGCCTCTACAGGCTGGCGCGCAGCAGCGTTATGGCTATCAGGAACAGCCGGTTCTGGTGACGCCGGATGGCCGTGTTCTCGACTTCGTGCCCCAACGTGGCGACATCGTCATCAGTCGCGACAATATGGGCCGCACGGTATTTTATGACCGGTACGGCAATCTGCTGGCCACTGAAATGCCGTCAGGCTATCAGCAGCGGCAACAGGTACAGCAACGCGACACCACCTACTATCCCCCGGCCCCCGGCGGTGAATATCGTGAGCCGCAGCGCGATTACGGTTATCAGGATAATGGAAGCGTGCGCGATTACCGCGAATATCGCGGCAATGGTTCCGGCGATGATGTCTATACCGGATCGGTTCCCGGCCCGGGCGCCGTCGAAAGCGCGCCGCTCAACCAGCCGATGCCCGAAGAAAGCACCACGGCTGCCGTTCCGCAGCCGCAGCACCTGATCGAACGCCACACGCCTGTCACCACACCGGTCAACCGGTCCCGCCAGGAGATCGTGGCACTTCAGACCTTCCTCGACCGCGAAGGCATCTCGCCCGGCGTGATCGATGGCAAGATGGGCGACAACGTCAACAAGGCGATTGCCGCCTGGCAGGACATGACCGGCGAAAAGCTCGACCCGAACAATTCCGAGGACATTCTCGAGCGTCTGCGCGCCTCCGGCGGCATGCCGATCGTCGATTATACGATCACCGCAGCCGATGCAGCCGGCCCCTATGTCGCTTCCATTCCGGATGACTATGCGGAGAAGTCGCAGCTACCCGCCCTCTCCTTCACCTCCACGTCGGAGGCGTTGGCCGAACGCTTCCACATGGACGAGACCTATCTGAAAGAACTGAACCCCGGCATCGATTTTTCCGTGCCCGGCACCATCATCAAGGTCGTCAATCCGGGGGAACCGAAAAAGGGACAGGTGGCCCGCATCGTCGCGCATAAGGGCATCAAGCAGGTCTTCGCTTATGGAGAGGATGGTGCTCTGATCGCCGCCTATCCCGCCACCATCGGTTCTACGGACACGCCTTCGCCAAGCGGCACACACACCGTCGAGCGCGTCGCGCTTAATCCGGGTTACACTTACAATCCGAAGATCAACTTCAGGCAGGGCCAGAACGACAAGATCCTGCAAATTCCGCCCGGTCCAAACGGCCCTGTCGGCACAGTCTGGATTGCCCTTTCCAAACCGACCTACGGTATCCACGGCACGCCGGAACCCTCGAAGATCGGCAAGACCAACAGCCACGGCTGTATCCGCCTCACCAACTGGGATGCGACGGAGCTGGCAAAAATGGTCCGACCCGGCGTCGTGGTTGAGTTCGCGGAATAGGATTGACCGCGAAGACGAATTGCAAAAGCCCGGCGGATGCCATTCCGCCGGGCTTTTTCGTTGATGAATGTTATCCGCGCTTTTCAGTCAGGAAGTAAAGCAGCGCCGCCGCTGGTAAAGCAAAGCCGACCCAGGACGCAGCACCCCATTCCCCGACGGAATAGGCCCAGCCGCCGACGGCAGAGCCAATCGCACCGCCCATGAAAAATGTCGCCATGTAGACGCCGTTCAGACGGCTGCGGAATTCCGCCCCGAGCGTGAAGATGGCGCGCTGACCCAGCACCAGATTGGTGGTGACGCCGAAATCGAGAACGATGGCGGCGACCACGAGAATGCCGAGTGCCAGATGCGATCCTTCCGGCGCAAGATGCGTGACGGCGAATGACAGCGCCGCTGCCACCATCGCGGCAAAAGTAGCGGCATAGGTCCAGCCCCGGTCAGCCATGCGCCCCGCAATCGGTGCGGCGACGGTGCCTGCTGCACCGGCAAGGGCAAACAGCGCAATCTGGCCCTGGCTGAGATTGAAATGCGGCCCGCTCAGATAAAGCGGCGTCGTCGTCCAGAACAGGCTGAAGGCAGCAAACAGGAAGGCGTGATAGATCGCCCGCCGCCGCAGGATAGGCGTATGGGCGGCAAGCCTGCCCATGGAGGCCATCAACGCCCCATAACCCAGCCTTGCCTCAGGCACACGAACGGGCAAAAGGCGATAGAGCACAATGGCGAGAATTGCCATGACGCCAGCCGAAGTCAGGAACACACCGCGCCAGGAGACCACTTCCGACAGGATGCTGGAAACCGGGCGCGCCAGCATAATACCAGCCATCAATCCGCTCATGACATTGCCGACCACCCGCCCTCGAACAGCGTGCGGCGCCATGTGCGCCGCATAGGGAACGATAACCTGCACCGCGACCGAACTAATACCGACCAGAAAGGCCGCAATCAGAAAAGGTGCCGCATGCGGGGCAAAAGCCGCCGCGAGGAGCGCAAGCACCGCCATCGAAACGGTGCTGACGACCAGCCTGCGATTCTCGACCAGATCGCCAAGCGGCACGACGAACAGCAGGCCGACGCCGTAGCCGATCTGCGTCAGGGTCACGATCAGACCGGTTGCGCCGGCAGACAGGCCAAGCTCCGCTCCGATGATGCCGGCAAGGGGCTGGCCATAATAAAGATTAGCCGCAATCAGTCCGCAGGCGGTAGCCAGCAGAAAAGTCAGGGCCGGGGAAATGGATGTTTCGTAAACATCCTCCCCTTCAACTACACGCGTCGTCATCATTTTCTCCAATATGGAAACGAATGTTTCCTAAATAGCCACAAAATCATTCGGCAAGTTTCAGGGCGATATCCACCACGGCCGTCATCTCTTCCAGACTGCGCCCGGTCTTTCCCACCACCCGCATGCCGTACATCATGCACAACATCGCTCTGGCGAGATCATCGGGATCGGTCTTCGACTGCACTGAACCGTCCCTCTGCCCCTCAGCCACCAGTCGGGCAACGATCCGCTCCCTCGCCTTCACCGCCCGCTCGACCACGACAGCGATATCGTCGTCCAGTGCGGCGAGATCGGCGGCGGCGCCAACCACGAGGCATCCATCCGAACCGGTGGCACCGTGCGACCGTTCCGCATAAAACATCAGGCCGGCTCGCAAACGCTCGTAACCGGTATCATAACCGGCAACGGCGGCTTCAAACCGCTCCGTCTGCAAGGTCCTGTAGCGCTCCATCGTCGCGATGAAGATGGATTTCTTGTCCTTGAAAGCCTTGTAGAGACTGCCCTGCGCCAGTTCCATCGCATCTGTAAGATCACCGACAGAGGTGGCGTGATACCCGCGCCTAGAAAAAACACGGATTGCTCCATCAAGCGCGCGGTCGATATCGAACTCGCGCGGCCTGCCGCGATGGCGTTGTTCCGGGGAATTGGTGTGGCTGGTATCGGTCATGATCGCAATATAGGAAATGATCATTTCCAAATCAAGCAAAAATAATGCCCGCACCTCCAGCAGTCCGGGCATTGGCAGTGTTTTCAAGCCGCCTTGCGGGTGAAAAAGCGCGCGGGTTGCGTACCGAACCGCGATAGGCGTTTCGGCAAAAGGCCTAGCACCTCGCTCGCGAATGCTTTCGCATTCTCCACCGCCTTGTCGATATTGCTGACCTTGTCCTTGTCGAGACAGAGAAGCGTTCCGCCATAATCGAAGATATCGCGATAAGCCGCTCTTTCGACAATCGGCGTATTCAGAACCGAAACGTTCTTCTCGGCCAGCAGCATTTTGACGAGCAGCAGCGAGCGGGTCGCCACCATGGCATTGACCCGCGTCAGCACGATGGAGTGGGCGATCGCCTTGCCCATCTTGCGGTTCAGGAACTCGATATGGTCAAGAACCTCGGCAGCCCCACGCGCATCCATGGCGCAGCCCTGCACCGGTATCAGCACATGGTCGGAAATACCAAGCGCCATGGTCAGAAGCGGGTTTTTCGCTCCCGGCAGATCGATGATGAAACAGTCGGTATTGGCATTGTTTTCGCGGATATGCCCCTCGAGGGACGCCATCGTGACATGCGAAATTACCGAGAGATTTTCGATCTCGCCTGATAATTCGTGCCAGCGGGAAATCCACAATTGCGGATCGGCATCCAGAACCGTTACGCGGTGGCCGCTGCGGGCAAGTTCGGTTGCCAGAAGCAATACGGCAGTTGTTTTTCCCGCGCCGCCCTTGGTGTTGGCAAAAGTAATGACAGGCATGATATCCCCTGATGATCAGAGCCGTTTCATGCTCATTCATGCACCGAACCAATCATGGTGCTTTCCATAACCTTAACGAACATGGTTAAGAAAAGACTAAGATCGTTTGTGTGGACAACAAAAAGCCCGCGATAAATCGCGGGCTTTTGCCATCTGATTGATCACGCCAGCTTTCGGCAGGAACCCACATCGTCCGCGCGCAGGCGGCCGGCTTTTAGATCCTCGTACTTCGGCAAGTTCAGGGAACTGCCCAGCCTTTTCTCAACGGTTGCACGATCAAGCGTAATCATGCGTCCGGCGCTGGTGAAGGACACCATGCCGTTCTTTCCAGAATACGCCATAGTCGCGCGCATTTCACAGAAATAGCGGTCTGAACCCCTGGACAAATTCCATCCCCGGATTCCCGCCTTATTGCTCGACAGAGCTCCGACTTTGTAACCTTGACCGGAAAGTTCCCTGAAAGAAGCGGCCTGCGCCACAAGGGGCAGGCTTAGAAACGCCACTGCGAGCAATGGCGAAAAAACTGAAAATCTCATGGCTGCCATAACTACCCTTTAAAAGCAGTCCTCAAACAATTTCCTGGTATTCTCCAGCGTCATCGGCACCGGATTGCCGCCGCAGCTCGGATCCTTGATCGCTTCTGCCGCCAGTTCGTCGATGCGGTCAGGCTTAATGCCCATGGCGGTCAGGTTATCAGGCACGCCGAGTTCCTTGCGAAGCTCCAGCACATAATCATAGAAACCATCGAAACCGCCCGAAATGCCGAGATATGCGGCAGCGCGGGCAATCTTGTCTTCGATGGCCGGGCGGTTGAAACGCAGGACGGCAGGCATGACCACGGCATTGGTCATGCCGTGATGGGTGTTATAGACAGCGCCGATCGGATGCGAGAGCGAGTGAATGGCGCCGAGACCCTTCTGGAAGGCAACCGCCCCCATCGCAGCCGCCGCCATCATATTGGTGCGCGCTTCGATATCCGTGCCGTCCTTATAGGCGCGTGGCAGGAATTCCTTGACCAGACGCAGGCCTTCAAGCGCAACGCCGGCGCTCATCGGATGGAAGAACGGCGACGAATAGGCTTCGAGGCAATGGGCAAAGGCGTCCATGCCCGTGCCTGCCGTGATGACCTTCGGCATGCCGACAGTCAGTTCCGGATCGCAGATGACGACGCCGGGCAAAAGCTTCGGATGGAAGATGATCTTCTTCACATGGGTCTGCGAATTGGTGATGACGCTGGCGCGGCCAACTTCCGAACCGGTGCCCGCCGTCGTCGGAACCGCGACGATGGGCGCAATCTTCGAGGCGTCCGCCCGCGTCCACCAGTCACCGATATCCTCGAAATCCCAGACCGGGCGCGTCTGCCCGGCCATGAATGCGATGGTCTTGCCAAGATCGAGGCCGGAACCACCGCCGAAGGCGACGACGCCGTCATGGCCGCCATCGCGATAGGCTTTTACGCCGGCTTCCATATTGATTTCGTTGGGGTTCGGATCGACATCGGCGAAGATCGCCCGGCCGAGCCCAGCCTCTTCCAGTACATCGAGCGCATGCGCGGTAATCGCCATATTGGCAAGGCCGCGATCCGTGACGAGAAGCGGCTTCTTGATGCCGAGCGTCTTGCAGGCTTCCGCCAGTTCCTTGATCCGGCCACGGCCAAGCTTGACGGCGGTGGGATAGCTCCAGTTGGCGACGATATTCATTTCGTGACTTTCTTCAGATGGTAGGATTTCGGTCGGGTCAGGTTCTGGAAACCGAGAACGGAAAGCGAGCCGCCACGGCCCGTTTCCTTCACACCTGTCCAGCAGAGCGCGGGATCGAGATAATCCGCACGGTTCATGAACACGGTGCCGGTTTCGATCTCACGGCCGATACGCCCGGCACGCGCTGCATCCTGCGTCCAGAGCGATGCGGTGAGGCCATATTTGCTGTCATTCATCAGGGCGATGGCCTCGTCGTCGTTCTTCACCTTCATGATGCCAAGAGCGGGGCCGAAGGTTTCTTCGGTCATGAACTCCATGGAATGATCGACATTGACGAGCACTTGCGGAGCGACGTAAGCGCTCTCGCCGTCATCCGCAGGGAAAAGCTTGGGATCGACCAAAGCCTTGGCGCCCTTTGAGACGGCATCAGCGATCTGTGCGCGCACCACCTTGGCGAAACGCTTGTTGGCCATCGGCCCGAGTGTCGTTTCCTGTTCCAGCGGATTGCCGAGCTTGTAGTTGGACACCCACGCCACGGACTTCTCGACGAATGCGTCATAGAGGTTTTCGTTGACGTAGATACGCTCGATGCCGCAGCAGCATTGCCCGGAGTTATAGGTCGCGCCATCCATCAGCGTATCGACGGCAGCGTCGAGATCAGCATCCTCCATCACATAGCCGGGGTCCTTGCCGCCGAGTTCAAGCCCGAGACCGGTGAAGGTGCCGGCAGCAGCACGCTCAATGGCTCGGCCGCCTTCCACCGAACCGGTGAAGTTGACGAAATTGAACAGGCCTTCGGAGATCAGCGCCGAGGTCGTGCCGTGATCGAGGAAGACATTGATGAAGACATCGTCAGGCACGCCCGCCTCGACGAAAGCCCGCACCATCCGCTCGCCGACGAGAAGCGTTTGCGCCGCATGTTTGATGACGACTGTGTTGCCGGCCATCAGAGCCGGGGCAACGGTATTGATCGCCGTCATGTAGGGATAGTTCCACGGCGCGATGACGAAGACCACGCCATGTGCTTCGCGCTCGATGCGGCGTTCGAAATTGCCGCTTTCCTCGATGACGAGCGGCGCCAACGCATCCGCCGCAATGGAGGCGACATAATTGGAGCGCTCGTTGAAGCCCTTGAACTCGCCGCCATAACGAACCGGGCGGCCCATCATATGCGCCAGTTCCGGCACCACCTCGGCCACCATTTCATTAAGGCGCGCCACACCCTTGAGAACCAGCTGAACACGGTCCTCAAGCGGACGTCGCGCCCAGTCCTTCTGCGCCTTGCGCGCTTTAGAAACGGCGGCGCGCGCCGCTTCCAGCGACATCGCCTCCCGCTCGGCATAAACCGAGCCGTCGATGGGCGAGATATTCTGGATCATGGTCATGATGTTTTCCCGTAATGATTAGGCTCTCTCGAAACCGCGCGCCACTTCCCAGTCGGTCACGCGGCGGTCGTATTCTTCCTGCTCCCACCTTGCGGCGTGCACATAGTGATCGACCACGTCGTCGCCAAAGGCCTCACGCAGCATTTTCGATCCGTCCAGGAAGGCGGTCGCGTCGCGCAATGTCTTGGGTATCTCGCGCACGTCCTTCCCGCCATAGGCGTCACCGACAAAAGCGGGCTCAAGTTCGAGTTTATTTTCAATGCCGTCAATGCCCGCCGCAAGAAGGGCGGCCATGGCGAGATAGGGATTGAGATCCGACCCGCCGACACGACACTCGATACGGATGCCCTTGGTTTCCGCGCCGCAAAGGCGGTATCCTGCCGTGCGGTTGTCGAGGCTCCATATCGCCTTGGTCGGCGCGAAGGTGCCAGCCATGAACCGCTTGTAGGAATTGATGTAGGGCGCCAGGAAATAGGTGATGTCGCTGGCATGCGCCAGAAGCCCGGCAACATAATGCCGCATCACATCCGACATGCCGTGTTCGCAATCCTTGTCGAGGAAAGCCGGCTTGCCATCCAGGCTCCACAGCGACTGGTGGATATGCGAGGAACTGCCAGCGGCATTGTAGTTCCACTTGGCAAGGAACGTCACCGCCTTACCCTTCGACCAGGCGATCTCCTTGGTGGCGTTTTTGATGATGGCGTGCCGGTCGGCCATGGTCAGCGCCTCGGCATAACGCACATTGATTTCCGCCTGACCGGGAGACGCCTCGCCCTTGGAATTCTCGACCGGAATTCCCGCACCCTGCAGGCCCTTGCGCAGCGCCCGCATGACGTCCTCTTCCTTGGTCGTCTGGAAGATATGATAGTCTTCGTTGTAGCCGCTGGCGAGGTTCAGGTCCCTGTAGCCGCTGGCGCGTGCCGCATCGAAGGTCTGGTCGAACAGGAAAAATTCGAGCTCGGTGGCCATATAGGCCTTAAGCCCCATCGCCTCCAGCCGCGCCACCTGCTTTTTCAGCAGCGCGCGCGGCGAATGCGGCACTTCTTCATGGGTGTGGTGATCGAGCACATCGCACAGAACCAGCGCCGTGCCTTCCAGCCACGGCACCTTCCGCAGCGTCGAAAGGTCGGGCTTCAGCGTATAGTCGCCATAGCCCTTTTCCCAGCTTGAGGATTTGTAACCGGGAACGGTTTCCATCTCCATGTCGGTGGCAAGCACATAGTTGCAGCTATGGGTTTCCTCAAAGGCGCTTTCAACGAAAAACTCCGCCTGGAACCGTTTGCCCATCAGACGCCCCTGCATGTCGACAAGGCAGGCCAGAACCGTGTCGATGCGCCCTTCGGCCACATCCATCTTCAGCGCGTCGAATGTATAGCTCGTCATTTTGTCCATCCCTTTTCATGTGGCGAGCAGGCGGCCGGTATGCGGCCGCCCGTCAGTTCGAGCATCAGGCCTTTGCAGCCGCCGCTGCCATGGCAGCCTGCTTGTGCTCCAGCGCGAACTCCTCTTCCGGCGACAGGATGAGGCGATGGCGTCCGACAAAGGCGAAGTAGGCAATGGCAACCGCAAACCATACGGCTACCCACAGCACACCCTTGGTGAAGTTCGGATCCTGGATCTGATAGAGCAGCGTCACGATGGCGATGATGATTGTCAACACCGCGCCCGGAATGCCGAAGGGCGAGCGAAACGGCCGCTCGATATGCGGCAGATTTTTCCTGAGCAGAATGAAGGAAATCGCCTGCAGGATGTAGGAGAACATCGCACCGAACACGGCCATGTTCAAAAGCACGCTGCCGATGATGCTGCCGCCCTGTTCCGCACCCAGCGAGAACCAGATGACGAGCATGACCGCAAGGCCGACGAGCGCGCCGGCAATATTGGCAACGTATGGCGTCCGGTATTTCGAATGAGTGATTGACAGCACTGTCGGGAAGTAACCCGCACGCGACAGCGAATAGATCTGGCGGCCCTGCGCATAGAGGATCGTATGGAAGCTGGCAATCAGGCCGGTCAATGCCACGAGACCAAGCAGCACCACGCCGCCATCGCCGTAGATCGCCTTGAAGCCATCCAGCAGCGGTTCAAGGGACGAGCTGAGATGAAAGGCGCCGACGCCCGGTAGTGACGGGTTCAGCAACACGATCATGAAGGCCGAAACCATCAGCGTGATGACGCCGAGAATGATACCCTTGGGCATATCGCGTTTCGGATCAACGGATTCTTCAGCCGCCAGCGGCAGCTGCTCGATGGCGAGAAACAGCCAGACCGCAAAAGGCAGCGTGGCAAGAACGCCCGAAAAACCAAATGGGAAAAAGGAACCGTTGCCTTCCGGCAGCTCCACAGCCTTGCCATCGGGTCCGACACCGATATTAAGCGCGTAACGCGAAAAATCCATGTTCGGAATGGCGCTAACCCAGAAGAACACCAGAACGCCGAGTGAAATCAGCGTGATGACCAGGGTGACCTTGAAGGAAAGCTCAAGTCCGAAGACGTTGAGAGCAAGGAAGATCGCGTAGAAGGCTATCCACACGAAGGGTGAATAGGCCGGATCGAGGCCGAGAATGGAGTTCACATAGGCGGTGATGAAGGTAACGACGACCGCCGGCGTCAGCACATATTCGACATTCTCGCAAAGTCCGGTGACGAAACCGCCCCACGGGCCCATGGCCGTGCGGGCAAAGGAATAGGCAGCACCCGTGTGCGGCAGCGCCGGGCTCATTTCCGCAATCGAGAATGTCAGCCCGAGATACATAATGGCGATGATGATGCCCGCCACCAGCATGCCACCCCAGCCGCCGGTGGAAAAACCGAAATTCCATCCGGAAAAATGCCCTGATATAACCGCGCCGACGCCAAGCGACCACAGCGACCACACGCCCGCGTATCGGGATAGTCCGCGTTTTTCGAAATAGGATGCATCAGCCTTCTTGTAGCTGACGCCTGATGATGAACCGTCCATGCCCTTCTCTCCTTAATAGAAAAAAAAGCCAGCCAGCCGTTATTGGCCGATTGTGCCCCCAGTTTCCGGCATCGCCCGGGAGGTTTCCCGCACTGCGCCGCACGCATCTGCTGTTCCCTTGCCGCTTCATGCCGTTCCGGCTTTTGTCGATTGCGGCAGTCTAATTGACGGTCGGCCGCGGTGTTTTCACCATAAGCCGCCCCATTGCTCCCTCACTCATCGATTGATGAGAGCGCCTTCCCCATAAGCTCGTGGAGAAAATCGGCAATTACCGATTGGTCTCCTTCATTGGCGATCAGATCGTTGCGGATCTCGATCATGACGTTCAAAAGTCCGTCCGGCAGCGCATGCAGCCGCAATGTATGCGTTACACCGTCTTCCGGACCGTAGGGATCGTTGCGCTTTACCGTGAGCGCAGAACCCTCGGCGCCCACCAGCATCGCATCGGCCAGCCGGCTGTCAGTATCGTGCAGGATGCCGATCTGCACTTCACGGAACTGACCGTGATAGACCGGCGTGAAACTGTGAATGGTCACCACCACCACCTTGCGGCCGCGGTCCTGCCGCTCGGCAATAATCTCACTGACACGGTCGTGAAACGGCACGTAAAGCGCCGAGGTTCGGGCAAACCGTTCCGCATCGCTCAGATCGAGATTGCCGGGAATATTGTAAATCTCGCTTTTGACCGGCATGGCAGAAGGCGATTCCGGCGGCCGGTTGCAATCATAGACCAGGCGCGAAAACCGCTGATGAATGAGCGTGGCATCAAGCTTCTGCGAAAGCAGCCTTGCAACCGCCAAGGCACCCGGATCCCAGGCCGCATGGCTCGAAAGCACGTCCGGCGAAAGACCGAGCGTACCGAGTTTTTCCGGGATGGTGGCTGAAGCATGTTCGCAGACCAGAACGACGTCGCCCTTTGCTGCGGCGTTCTCGACGCCGACAGCCTGTCCTTCCGCTTCCGTGAAAAACCGTGAACGCACCGTCATGCACGCATCCCGCCCCGAAACCTGCCATCCCGCCGATGACGAAAAGAATTCTTCACATTATCGCGAGTGTCAAATGGAATTTTGAAATTTTCTCTTCATTTTCCCCATTGACTCGATAGCTGGCACAGATGCTTATATTCGCCCATACACCGGCAAAAAGACCGGAAGGGGAAAGATTTGCGCAGTACGACGGCCACCGTGTCGGATGTCATCCATGCCCACTATGACGCGCTGACCCGTTCGGAAAAACGGCTGGCGGAGAGCCTTCTCGGCAACTACCCCGTCTCGGGTCTCGGCAGCATCACCACGATTGCCGAAAATGCGGGTGTTTCGACGCCGACGGTGGCGCGCATGGTGCAGAAGCTCGGATACAAAGGTTACCCGGAGTTTCAGGCCCATCTGCACCAGGAACTGGAAGCGACGATCTCCGGCCCGGTTGCCAAACATGACCGCTGGGCAACCAATGCGCCGGGTCTGCATATTCTCAACCGTTTCGCCGACGCCATAACGGGCAATCTGCGCGACACTTTGAGCGATCTCGACACCGCGGTCTTCGACAATGCCGCAAGGCTGCTCTCGGACCGCAAACGCAGCATCTATTTCGTCGGCGGGCGCATCACCGGCGCGATTGCCGAATATTTTTTCACGCATATGCAGGTGATCCGGCCAAAGACGACGCTGATGTCGTCCAACTCCAGCGCCTGGCCTCAATATATGTTGAATATGAGCGCCGGCGATGTGCTGGTGATCTTCGACATCCGCCGTTATGAGCACGACATGACGACGCTTGCCGAGGTGGCGAAGGCAAACGGCGTACAGATCATTCTTTTCACGGATCAGTGGACATCGCCGGTGGCGCGCCACGCGCTGCACACCTTCCGTGTGAAGATCGAAGCCCCCTCGGCATGGGATTCATCGGTCGTTACATTGTTTGTCGTCGAAGCGCTGATCGAAGCGGTGCAGAGCAGCACCTGGGATGAAACCAAGGAGCGCATGAACGCGCTGGAAGGCCTGTTCGAGCAGACGCGTCTGTTCCGCAGGCCGGACCGGACATGAACATTAGTAGCCGGCACAGTGCTTGACGCGGAAACCGCCGGCTGATTGGATACCTGAAATCGCTACCAGCGCGATAAAGCGGGATAAAAACAAGCTGGGGAACATATCTGTCCAACACGAATGATGATGGGATTACCCCGCGATTGCAGGCACAAAGCCGGGTAATGGCGGAAAATGGGCGTAAAGTGACGGAATCCGGATAAATAAATTGCAATCCAGCCGTCACATTAGCTTCATCCAGAATCCGTATCAGCGTCCGTAATACGAGAACACGAAGAGGAGAAAAAAGTGATCTCTCATTGCCGTCGACTGCTTGCTGCCACCACCGCTCTGGTAATGGCCTCCACCGCGATCGCTGCCGCTGCGCCAAGCGCCGAACTGATCGCTGCCGCCAAGAAGGAAGGCATGCTGACCACCGTCGCGCTGCCGCACGACTGGTGTGGTTACGGCGACGTCATCGCCGCTTTCAAGGCGAAATATCCGGAAATCACCGTCAACGAACTCAACCCCGACGCCGGCTCTGCCGATGAAGTCGAAGCGGTAAAGGCGAACAAGGACAACAAGGGCCCGCAGGCTCCTGACGTTGTCGACGTCGGTCTCGCTTTCGGCCCGCAGATGAAGGCCGAAGGCCTGCTGCAGCCTTACAAGGTCTCCACCTGGGACGAAATCCCTGACAACGTCAAGGATCCGGAAGGTTACTGGTACGGCGACTATTACGGCGTGATGTCCTTCTTCGTGAACAAGGACCTCGTCAAGAACGTGCCGAAGGATTGGGCCGACCTGCAGAAGCCGGAATATTCCGGTCAGGTAGCGCTTGCCGGCGATCCGCGCGCTTCCAACCAGGCTATCCTCGGCGTTCTCGCCGCCGGTCTTGCCAGCGGTGCGAAGTCCGGCAAGGAAGCCGGTGAGGCTGGCCTGAAATATTTCGCCGAGCTCAACAAGGCTGGCAACTTCCTGCCAGTCATCGGCAAGGCTGGCACGCTGGCACAGGGTGCTACCCCGATCATCGTCGCCTGGGACTATAACGCGCTCTCCTGGAAGAAGACACTGAACGACAACCCGCCCACGGAAGTCGTGGTTCCGGAAAAAGGCGTTCTGGCTGGCGTTTACGTTCAGGGCATTTCCGCTTACGCCCCGCATCCGAACGCTGCCAAGCTCTGGATGGAACACCTCTATTCCGACGACGGTCAGCTCGGTTGGCTGAAGGGTTATTGCCACCCGATCCGCTTCAACGCGATGGTCAAGGCCGGCAAGGTTCCGCAGGAACTGATCGACAGCCTGCCGCCGGCAGCAGCCTATGAAAAGGCAATCTTCCCGACGCTCGAAGATGTCGACGCCAACAAGGCCGCCGTTACCGGCGGCTGGGACAGCGTCGTCGGCGCGAACGTGAAGTAACCTTTGAAAAATACACCCCGGCTTTTCAAAAAGCCGGGGTGCTTCTTTGAGAGCATTTCAGGTAAAACTCCCTAGGTTTTACCCCCGGAAATTGCACAAAACAAAGATCGAAAGTGCGTCTGACGATTCCGTTTTAACCGGACGTGCGATAATAAAGAACTTTATAGACAGACCGTTTGAAGACGGCGTTTGGGGACCAGGCATGCCATCAACCAACACCGGCGGACCATCCGATGCGGGCAGAAAGTTGCCGCTTCATTGGTTAGGCGTCGTACCTTTTGCTGTTTTTGTTCTGCTGTTTCTGATTTTTCCGACGATGAAAATCGTGGTCGGTGCATTCCAGCGTCCCGATGGCAGCCTGACGCTGGAAAACGTCGCCGGGCTTTTCACCTCGTCCATCCTCGCGGCCTACTGGATTTCGATCAAGATCAGCCTCGCCTCGGCGGCTCTTGGCTGCCTGATTGGTTTTGCCGTCGCCGCCGCCGTGGTTCTGGGCGGTCTGCCGCAGCGCATTCGCGGACCACTCCTGACATTTTCGGGCGTCGCATCGCAATTTGCCGGCGTGCCGCTCGCCTTCGCCTTCATCGCCACACTCGGCCCGGTCGGCCTACTCACCGTGTTTTTAAAGACGCAGATCGGCATTGATCTGAGACTCCTCGGCTTCAACATCCTGTCCTTCTGGGGCCTGACCGTCACCTATCTGTTCTTCCAGATTCCGCTGATGATCCTCATCATCACGCCGGCGCTTGACGGATTGAAGCGCGAGTGGCGCGAAGCTGCGGAAATCCTTGGCGCGACCGGCGTGCAATATTGGCGCATGGTGGCCTTCCCCATCCTCCTGCCATCGTTGCTTGGCACCATGTCGCTGCTGTTTGCCAATGCCTTCGGTGCGGTGGCCACCGCGATCGCGCTTACCGGCTCGTCGCTCAACATCGTGCCCATCCTGCTTTTCGCGCAGATCCGCGGCGACGTTCTCGGCAATCCGCATCTCGGTTACGCTCTCGCCTTCGGCATGATCGTCGTCACCGGCATTGCCAATGCGCTTTACATCTGGCTGCGCGCCCGTAGCGAAAGGTGGCTCAAATGAAGAAATTTTTCGCCTGGGGCGCGCTGATCTTCGGCCTGCTCTATTTCGCCCTGCCGCTGATCGGCATGACCAACTTCTCGCTGAAAATGCGCCGCGGTGAATATTCCTTCGACGCCTATGGCAAGGTGCTCACCGACCCGCGTTTTCAGGAAACCTTCAGCTATTCTGTGGTGATGGCTCTCTTCACCATCGTTTTCGGTGTGCTGCTGGTGGTGCCCACGGCCTATTGGGTCCGCCTCAAACTGCCGGGCCTGCGCCCCTATATCGAATTCATCACGCTCCTGCCGCTGGTCATCCCGGCCATCGTCATCGTGTTCGGTTATATCAGGCTTTACAACACCTCCAGCTGGCTTCCGCTGACCGGCACGACCTTCGGCACCAACCTGCTTTTGATGTTCGGTTATGCCACGCTAGCCTTGCCCTACATGTACCGCGCCGTCGATACTGGTCTGAGGACCATCGACGTCTCGACGCTGACGGAAGCGGCGCAGAGCCTTGGCGCGGGGTGGACGACCATTCTGTCGCGCATCATCCTGCCCAATGTTCTGGTCGCCGTGCTGTCAGGTGCGTTTTTGACCTTCGCCATCGTCATCGGTGAATTCACCATGGCCGCCCTTTTGAACCGCCCGGCCTTTGGCCCCTATATGCAGCTGCTTGGCGCCAACCGCGCCTATGAACCGGCTGCACTTGCCGTGATCTCCTTCGGCATCACCTGGGGTTGCCTTGGGTTGATCCAACTCGTTTCACGCTACCAGAAGGGCGCGCCTCCCAAGGCCTGAGGACAAGATTTTCATGAGCTTTTTGACACTTAGCAATATCAAGAAATCCTTCGGCTCCGTACAGGTCGTCCATGATTTCAACATGGCCATCGAAAAGGGCGAGTTCGTCTCCTTTCTAGGCCCGTCGGGCTGCGGCAAGACCACCGTGCTGCGCATGATCGCCGGTTTCGAAATCCCTACCGGCGGATCGATCGTCATCAATGGCAAGGACCAGACGACGCTCAGGCCCAACCAGCGCAATATCGGCATGGTGTTTCAGGCCTATGCGCTGTTCCCCAACATGAACGTCTACGAAAATGTCGCCTTCGGGCTCAAAGTCGCCGGCAAGCCGAAAGCCGAGATCGATGCACGCGTGAAGGAAATGCTTCAGCTCATCCATCTGGAGCATCTGGCGGATCGTTACCCCTACCAGATGTCAGGCGGCCAGCAGCAGCGCGTGGCGCTTGCCCGCGCATTGGCCCCGAAGCCGGAAGTGCTTCTGCTGGACGAGCCGCTTTCCGCGCTCGATGCCAAGATCCGCGTATCGCTGCGCGAAGAAATCCGCCAGATCCAGCGAAAGCTCGGCATCACCACGATTTTCGTGACCCACGATCAGGAAGAGGCCCTGTCGATCTCCGACCGTATCGTTGTCATGAATTCCGGCCGCGCCGACCAGATCGGTTCGCCCTTCGATATCTACAACAAGCCCGCGACCCGGTTTGTCGCCTCCTTCGTCGGCACGCTGAACCTGATCGACGCAACCGTCGTCGATTCCTCTACCAGCACAATCCGTGTCGGAGAGCAGAACGTGACGCTCCACAAGCCGGTCGATGTTGCAAACGGTGAAAAAATCACCCTCGCCTTGCGCCCGGAAGCAGGAGCTCTCGGGGCTGACGCAAAGGGAGACGTCGCTATTTCCGGTATCGTCACCTCAAGCCAGTTCCTGGGTTCGGTCATCCGAACCCGTCTTGATCTCGGCGGTTCGACCTTGTCTTTCGACATGTTCAACGATCCCGGCACCGCACCGCCCGCCCTGGGCGAACAAGTAACGCTTAAATTCGCGGCTGGTGATCTTATGGTGATCAAAGATTAAATGGCTTTTCTCCAGCGTCGGAAGCAGATAGAGCAGGTATAATTCAAATCTGCTTACCGACAATGTGAGGCCAGGATGCGCGCGCTTTTTTACGAACTGTTCGGCGAGACCCCGATTATGGCATCCCTGCCTGATCCGGAGCCGACCGACGACGGCGTGGTCATCGAGGTGAAGGCGACGGGCCTCTGCCGCAGCGACTGGCATGGCTGGATGGGCCACGATACGGATATTCGCCTGCCGCATGTCCCCGGCCACGAATTCGCCGGCGTTATCGCCGCGGTCGGAAAGAACGTTACCAGGTTCAAGACAGGCGACCGTGTCACCGTTCCCTTCGTTTCCGGCTGCGGCCGTTGCCATGAATGCCGCTCCGGCAATCAACAGGTGTGTGAGACGCAGTTCCAGCCCGGCTTCACCCATTGGGGTTCTTTCGCCGAATATGTCGCCATCGATTACGCGGACCAGAACCTTGTTCATCTGCCTGATACGATGAGCTACGCAACTGCCGCCGGTCTCGGCTGCCGTTTCGCCACGTCCTTCCGGGCTGTGACGGACCAGGGTCGCCTGAAAGGCGGCGAGTGGCTGGCGGTACATGGCTGCGGCGGCGTCGGCCTCTCCGCCATCATGATCGGCGCAGGCCTCGGCGCTCAGGTCGTCGCCATCGACATTGCGGAAGACAAGCTCGAACTTGCCCGCCAACTCGGCGCAACCGCCACCATCAACAGCCGCTCGGTTGCCGATGTTACGGAGGCGGTGCGCGAAGTGACCGGCGGCGGCGCGCATGTCTCTATCGACGCGCTTGGCCACCCGCAGACCTGCTGCAATTCCATCAGCAACCTGCGCCGGCGCGGGCGCCACGTTCAGGTAGGGCTGATGCTGGCCGATCACGCCATGCCAGCCATCCCCATGGCCCGGGTGATTGCCCACGAGCTGGAGATTTACGGCAGCCACGGCATGCAGGCATGGCGCTACGAAGACATGCTGGCGATGATCGAGAGCGGTAAGCTCGCGCCCGAAAAACTGATCGGCCGCCACATCACCCTTTCCGATGCCATCACCGCCCTTCCCGCCATGGACCGTTTCCAGGAAAGTGGCATCAGCATCATCGACAGGTTCGAATAACAGTCACAGCCGGAACGTCCTGGAAAATGCCGTTTGTCTAGACGGCATCAGGCATTCCTGCGTCCGAACGGCCGGACTGCCATCCCCGCGCGATTTGGCGCGGCCTCCGGTCTTCTGGTCGGCGGTGCAACCTCATTGAGAGCGGGCGTATAATCCTGGGTAACTGGCGCACGTTGCTGACGTATGGTCGGCGGACGGGGTTCCGGTAATTCGACGACCTCCTCGATATCTTCCCGCTCGAGACGAGCGTTTCTGCTACCCGACCGATAGTACCAGCGAATACCCCTGCGCAGGAGCACGAACAGGCCCACGAGCAGCACAAACCCACCTATCAGTCTCCCTACAGGCTCAGCCGCCTCCGAAGCCGCCGCACGTTTTTTGCGGTCCTCGACGGTAGGGTCAAATCCAAGCATACTGGAAATGCCCTTAAGGCCCACCTCGTCCAACTTCACGTATTGGTCGCCATTATAAAGAACATAAGCGTCGCCACTACTGCTGTTCAGATAACCGAGGTCAAAGAACTTCCCTTCCACCACGAAAGTCGTTTGATTTGGCAAGTCGTAGACCCTGTCGATCGTCTCACCGCGACTGAAGCCAGGCACCGCAAAAAACCGAAAACGCTTGGCATCGGCATCCACAGCAGACGCGAACAAAAATATCATGGCGACGTAAACCAGCGCAATCTGATTCATATCTTCCCCGCAATACAAAAATATCGGGATATATTTCTACAATCGCCTTAATATAAAATTTAATCGATGACTATTCATTTAATTACTTTGAAAATACACAGATATAATTTTGATACTTATAATATACACCAATATAATATACTCCTCTTCCGCCGCAAACGGACGCACAGAAAAAGAAGCATCGATAAAGAGGATTGAAAATGCTGTTTCTCGACAGCGTGACCATGAAGGAAACTCCGGACCGAAGGGACGAATACCCCTTTACCGTTCCGGCGCTGCGCCAGCTGGAACGCCTCGAATTCAAGACGCCGATCACCTTTTTCGCCGGCAATAACGGCTCCGGCAAATCCACGCTGCTGGAAGGGCTGGCGGCCGGAATGACGGCCTATGCCATCGGCAATCATGGACAGGTTGCCGGCGACCTCTATCTTCAGCATGCGGAAACCGTGGCGAAGGCATTCTATTTCGCCCGCAAGAAATACCCGAAAATCCGCATGTTCATGCGCGCCGAAGACGTGCTTGGCTACATCCGCAAGCAGAATGAAGAGACCCTGGATGACTTTCGCTGGGAGCGGGAAAAAGCCCTGAAAAGAGGCGAAGATTTTCCCGAGGAAACACCGGACACTTTCAGGCATATCGTCAGAAGCAACGTCATAGACCGGCGTTCGCATGGCGAGGGATTTCTCGATATCATGCAGCAGCGCCTGCACGGCGCCGGCCTTTATTTTCTCGATGAACCGGAAAGTCCTCTTTCACCGCAAAAGCAGCTGGAGCTTGCGGCTATCGTCCGTCACACGGCAGATAGTGGTGGGCAGTTGATCATCGCAACCCATTCGCCGGTGCTCTTGGCCATTCCCGAAGCGACGATTTATTACTTCGACGAGAGCGGCATCACCGAGCGTCTTTATGACGAGCTGGAAAACATCAGTTTCCTGCGGCGCTTTCTTGATCGTCCATCAAAATTCCTGAGCGATTAGGAGCTGATAAGGCTTGAAATCGCGCATCGCTTGCCGCATGCCCATTAGCAACATGTGAATTAGAAAAAGAAGCAGGCTTATGTCTCCCACCACCACACCGGCAGCTGCCCGGCCCCTGAACAGGCAGGACTACAGAACTCTCGGCCTCTCGGCCCTCGGCGGCGCGCTGGAGTTCTACGATTTCATCATTTTCGTGTTTTTCGCCACCGTCATCGGCCATCTGTTCTTCCCGCCGGAAATGCCCGATTGGCTGGTGATGATCCAGACCTTCGGCATCTTCGCCGCCGGTTATCTGGTGCGGCCGCTGGGCGGCATCGTTCTCGCGCATTATGGCGATCGTTATGGCCGCAAACGCGTCTTCGCCTTCTCCATCCTGCTTATGGCGCTTTCGACGCTCGGCATGGCGCTGATGCCGACCTATGCCACCATCGGCGTTGCGGCCCCCATCCTTCTCATCGTCCTGCGCATGCTGCAGGGTGCGGCCATTGGCGGCGAAGTGCCGGGTGCCTGGACCTTCGTTGCGGAGCACGTGCCCTTTCGCCGCGTCGGGCTCGCCTGCGGTTTTCTGACGTCCGGCCTCTCTTTCGGCATCATGCTCGGTTCGCTGATTGCCTTTGCCATCAATTCCCTCTTCTCGGCAGAAGATGTGGCGGCCTATGCATGGCGCATTCCCTTCCTGCTCGGCGGCATATTCGGCCTGATTGCCGTCTATCTGCGCCGCTGGCTGGAAGAGACTCCGATCTTCATGGAGATGAAAAAGTCGAAGTCGCTGACGGACAAGCTTCCGCTTGGCCTCGTGCTGAAGCACCATATGCGCGGCGTGATCATTTCCGCGCTACTGACCTGGGTTCTGTCCGCAGCCATCGTCGTTACCACGCTGATGACGGCAACCTTCCTGCAGAAGCTCTATGGCTACACACCGACGCAGGCGCTGGCAGGCACCAGCTTCGGCACGCTGTTCCTCATCTTCGGCGTCATCATCGCAGGCGCATTGATCGATCGTGTCGGCTCCGGCATTTTCTTCATGGCCGCCAGCATCTTCTTCGGCATCGCCACCTTCACATTCTACAGCTATGCCGGCACATCGCTAGAAACCATGTTCGTGCTTTACGGCGTCATGGGCCTGTCGGTCGGCATGGCGGGGGCAGTGCCTTATGTCATGGTGCGCGCCTTCCCGGCCTCGGTCCGCTTCTCGGGCCTCTCCTTCGCCTACAACGTCTCCTATGCCATCTTCGGCGGGCTGACACCGATTGGCGTAACGATGGCGCTGGCCGTCAATCCAATGGCGCATGCGTGGTATCTGGTGTTCATCGCCGTCCTCGCCTTCTGCATCGGCGTTTACCTCTATCTGCGCGGCAGCGAGATCGAAAGCCATGTCGGCATAGAGGAACTGGCGGCCTTGAGGTCGTAAGCCCAACGACGACACAAAAAAGCGCGGGCAGGACCCGCGCTTTTTATTGCAACAACGGTGGCCGAAACGTCAGGCCGCGCTGTCGATTTCCTCGGCACCGTTTACCGGTACGTAGTTGAGCACCGGTCCGAGCCAGCGCTCTACCTCTACCAACGGCATGTCCTTACGACGCGCATAGTCCAGCACCTGATCGCGTTCCACCTTGGCAACACCGAAATAATAGCTCTCGGGATGGCCGATATAGAGGCCGGAGACGGAGGAGCCGGGCCACATGGCATAACTCTCCGTCAGCTCCACGCCCGCCGCGTTGGTGGCGTCGAGCAGGGAGAACAGGGTTTTCTTTTCGGTGTGATCAGGCTGGGCCGGATAACCCGGCGCAGGGCGGATACCGGCATAGGCCTCGCCGATCAGCTCATCGCCGGCAAGAGCTTCTTCGGGCGCATAACCCCAGAATTCCTTGCGCACCCGCTCATGCATACGTTCGGCAAAGGCTTCCGCAAAACGGTCGGCCAGCGCCTTGACGAGAATCGACGAATAATCGTCGTTAGCTCGCTCGAAGCGTTCAGCAATCGCCACCTCCTCGATACCCGCCGTGACGACGAAGCCGCCGACATAATCGGCAACGCCGCTATCGACGGGCGCGACGAAATCGGAAAGCGCCACATTGGGGCGTCCGTCACGCTTGGAAAGCTGCTGGCGCAGCGTGAAGAAGGTCGCCAGTTCTTCGGAACGGTTTTCATCCGTGAACAGCCTGATGTCGTCTCCCACCGCATTGGCGGGCCAGAAGCCGATAACAGCCCGCGGCCGGAACCATTTTTCCTCGATGATCTTCTTCAGCATCGCCTGCGCATCGGCATAAAGCTGCCGCGCGGCCTCGCCCTGTTTCTCGTCTTCAAGGATAGCGGGATATCGGCCCTTTAGCTCCCAGGTCTGGAAGAACGGCGTCCAGTCGATGTAACGGGACAGCTCCTCAAGGTCATAGGTCTCGAACACCTTGGTGCCGAAGAATTGCGGCTTCACGACACTATAGGTCGACCAGTCGATCTTGTGCGCATTCTCGCGGGCGCGGGAAAGCGGCAGACGCTGCTTTTCGCGCTCATTGCGGGCGTGCGCCTCCGCCACCTTGGCATATTCAGCCCGGATGCCGTCGATATAGGCTGGCTTCTGCTCGGCGGAGAGAAGTGCGGAGACGACGCCCACCGCACGCGAGGCATCGGTGACATAGATCGCCTGGCCCTGTTCGTAACGCGGATGGATTTTCACCGCCGTATGCACGCGGCTCGTCGTTGCGCCGCCGATCAGCAGCGGGATGTTGAAACCCTGCCGCTCCATTTCCGCCGCCACATGCACCATTTCATCAAGCGATGGCGTGATGAGACCGGAAAGACCGATCACATCGACCTTTTCGGCAATCGCCGTCTCAAGGATCTTCGTCGTCGGCACCATCACGCCGAGATCGATGATCTCGTAATTGTTGCAGGCAAGAACGACGCCGACGATGTTCTTGCCGATATCGTGCACATCACCCTTCACGGTCGCCATCAGCACCTTGCCGGCGGCCTTGTTCTGCTCGCCGCCATTCAGGCGCTTTTCCTCTTCCATGTAAGGAAGCAGCACGGCGACGGCCTGCTTCATTACGCGGGCGGATTTAACCACCTGCGGCAGAAACATCTTGCCAGAGCCGAACAGGTCACCGACCACGTTCATGCCCGCCATCAGCGGCCCTTCGATGACATGCAGCGGGCGGGCGGCCTGCTGGCGCGCCTCTTCCGTATCGGCTTCGATGAATTCGGTAATGCCGTTGACCAGCGCGTGTTGCAGCCGCTTTTCGACGGAAAGCTCGCGCCAGGAAAGATCCTGCACCTTCGCCTGTTTTTCACCCGTGCCGCGAAAACGCTCCGCCACGTCAAGCAGCCGCTCCGTCGCGTCGTCGCGGCGGTTCAGCACCACATCTTCACACGCCTCGCGCAGTTCCGCATCGATGTTGTCGTAAACCGCAAGCTGCCCGGCATTGACGATGCCCATATCCATGCCGACCTGGATGGCGTGGTAGAGGAACACGGCATGCATCGCCTCACGCACCGGCTCATTGCCGCGGAAGGAGAAGGACAGGTTGGAAACGCCACCGGAAATATGCGTGAGCGGCATGGTTTCACGGATGGTCTTTGTGGCTTCAATGAAGTCCACGCCGTAATTATTGTGCTCCTCGATACCCGTGGCCACCGCAAACACGTTTGGATCGAAGATGATGTCTTCCGGCGACAGGCCCGCCTTTTCGGTCAAAAGCTTGTAGGCGCGCGTGCAGATCTCCACCTTGCGCTGATAGGTATCCGCCTGCCCGACCTCGTCAAATGCCATGACCACGACCGCAGCACCGTAATTGTGGACGAGCCGCGCCTGCTGGAGAAACTTCTCCTCGCCTTCCTTCAGCGAAATAGAATTGACGATCGATTTGCCCTGCACGCATTTCAGACCGGCTTCGATGATTTCGAACTTGGATGAGTCGATCATCACAGGCACGCGGGCAATATCAGGCTCGGCGGCAATGAGGTTCAGGAACTCCACCATCGCCTTTTGCGAGTCGATCAGGCCCTCATCCATGTTGATGTCGATGATCTGCGCACCGTTTTCCACCTGATCGCGGGCGACAGCCAGCGCCGCCGTGTAATCGCCGGCGGTGATCAGCTTGCGGAAGCGGGCCGAGCCGGTGACGTTGGTACGTTCGCCCACGTTGACGAAGGGAATGTCTTTGGTCAGCACGAAGGGTTCGAGACCCGAAAGCGACATAAAGGGCTTGTGCTCGGGAATGGGGCGCGGCTTGTAATCCTTGACGGCTTCGGCAATCGCCCGGATATGCTCGGGCGTCGAGCCGCAGCAACCGCCGACGATGTTGACAAGACCGTCGCGGGCAAAACCCTGCACCTGGCGCGCCATCATTTCGGGTGTTTCGTCATATTGCCCGAATTCGTTCGGCAGGCCGGCATTCGGATAGGCGCAGACGAAGGTGTCGGCCACATCCGAAAGCTCCTGCAGATGCGGACGCATGGCATCTGCACCAAGAGCGCAGTTGAGGCCGATGGTGAAGGGGTTGGCGTGTCGCACCGAGTTCCAGAAAGCAGACGGCGTCTGGCCGGACAGCGTGCGGCCGGAAAGGTCGGTGATCGTGCCTGATATCATCACCGGCAGACGGATGCCCTTGGCCTCGAAGCGCTCCTCACAGGCGAAGATTGCGGCCTTGGCGTTCAGCGTATCGAAGATCGTCTCGATGAGGATGATATCCGCGCCGCCATCGATCAGCCCGTCGATCTGCTCGCCATAAGCGATGCGCAGATCGTCGAAACTGACGGCACGGTAACCAGGATTGTTGACATCAGGCGAAATCGAGGCGGTGCGGTTGGTCGGACCGATAGCGCCCGCAACGAAGCGGCGGCGGCCATCTTCGCGTTCAGCTCGCTGGGCAGCACGGCGGACGATCTGCGCCCCTTCGCGGTTGAGATCGTAGACGGCGTTTTCCATCTCGTAGTCCGCCTGCGCGATGCGCGTCGACGAAAACGTGTTGGTTTCGAGAATATCCGCGCCCGCCATCGCATAGCGATAATGGATTTCTTCGATGGCATCCGGCTGGGTCAGGATCAGAAGGTCGTTATTGCCCTGCTGGTGACAGGCGCAGCCGATAAAACGATCACCGCGAAAATGATCTTCATCAAACCCCAGCCCTTGAATCTGCGTGCCCATTGCGCCATCGAGAATGAGGATACGTTCGCTGGCGGCCTGGCGCAGCGCGCGCAAAATTTCCGCGCCGTCGCGCTTCGCCCCTTCAGGGCCGAACAGATCGTCAAACACGGGCGCACTCCTCATTTCGATTTGCAAGATCGCAAGCCGTCAAGTCACATAAAGATATGTTTATGTCAATATATCTTCAAGGTATAGGTATGGCTTTGCGTCGTTGCGGCAGACTACGAAATTTCACTGACAGATGACAGGTTTATGCAGCAAGGATATAAGCCGAAGCAGCAAACCGTATGGAGGACGAAATGCCCGAGGACGACCACAACAACCGGAACTGGAACACCTTGCCATGGCATCGCCAGTGGCTGGTCAAACAGGCCGATGGGCTTTTCGACTTCTTCCAGTACCGTGCCGTCAATCCGGCCGGTGGCTTCTTCGATCTCGACGCCAAGGGTGCGCCGCTGCAGAAAAACGACCCCGTGCGCGGCATCCATGCCTCGGCACGCATGGTGCATTGCTTCTCCATCGGCCACCTGCTCGGACGGCCGGGCTGCGGCGATATCGTCGACCACGGTATGACCTACCTCTGGAACAATCATCGTGACAGCGAGCACGGCGGTTATTTCTGGCAGGTCAACGATGGCGGCCCGGTGGACGCCACCAAACAGGGTTATGGCCACGCCTTCGTGCTTCTGGCCGCCTCCTCCGCCAAAACTGTCGGCCACCCGCTTGCTGACAAGATGCTGGCCGACATCACCGAGGTTCTGGAAACCCGTTTCTGGGAAGAAAAACACGGCGCTATCGCCGAGGAATTCAACCGCGACTGGTCACCCATCGACAATTATCGCGGCCAGAATTCCAACATGCATCTGACCGAAGCGCTGATGGCCGCCTACGAGGCGACCGGCGACAGCAATTACCTGACAAAGGCCGAACGCATCGCCGATCTCGTCATCCGTCGCCGCGCCGGTGAGCTGGATTTCCGCGTGCCGGAGCATTTTGACGAGAACTGGACGCTCGACAGGGAGTATCGTGGCAACGAAATGTTCCGCCCCTCGGGCTCCACTCCCGGCCACTGGCTGGAATGGGCGCGCCTCATCCTGCAATTGTGGGTGCTGGGCGAACGCCGCCACGACTGGATGCCGGTGGCGGCAAAATCGCTCTTTGTGCAATCCATGGCGCTTGGCTGGGACCGCGAAAAAGGCGGCTTCTTTTATACGCTCGACTGGCACGACAATCCCGACAAGACGGCAAAGCTCTGGTGGCCCATGTGCGAGGCGGCGGGTGCAGCCCACTTCCTCAACGAAAATCTGCCGGCGGACGAATTCTACGAAGACAGCTACCGCCGCATCTGGAGCACGATCGCCAACAATTTCATCGACCAAGACAATGGCGGCTGGCACGAGGAGCTGACGGAAAATCTGATTCCAGCCAACACGCTTTTCCCCGGCAAGGGCGACATCTACCACGCGCTTCAGGCCTGCCTGATCCCGCTATTTCCGGCAACGGGAAGTTTGACGAAAGTGATCAAGGAAGGCGGCGGCTCCTATTGAGGCCGCTGCAAGAATGAAGCATCTGACACGCTCCGTCATATCGGACGTGATCATGCTGGACCCCGGATCAAATCCGGGGTGTCAGCATATCGAGGCGCCTCAAAATCCGATAGTTTCCTCGAAATCATCCCAGGACTGGTACATTTCATAACGGCCGATACCCGGGATCGGCACATGTCCGTAATAGGGTGAAAGCTGGAACTCGGCGGCAGCCTCGCTTTTGCCGGCAACGGCGCTCACATAGATCGCGGAGGCGAGCCCGGTTCGGTTGGCGCCGTGTTCGCAATGGATGAGGATCGGTTTTTCAGCGTTGCGCAGCACGGCGACGAGCGTTTCCGCTTCCTCCACCGAGACCTTCTCGCTTGAACTCAGCGGATAATCGACCAGCCGGACACCGTTGTTTTTCGCTGCCTGGCTTTCGGCGTCATACCAGCCTTCACGCTTTTCATCGCGCAGATTGATGATCGTCTTGATGCCGTAGGCCTTGGCATAGGCCGTGATGTCCTTGCCGCTCGGCTGGGCCGAACGATAAAGTTCGCCGGGGATGACCTCGTGAAAATTTCCGGTCAGCTGGCCGATGCCCATATGCGCGCCGGCCAGAACCGGCAGAGCCACCAGGCCAATGGCGGCAATTTTCAGAAACTTCAGAACTATACGCAAAACCTAAACCCGCAACATTCATCGGACGGGTGGGCAGGTGGCATTGCAAATCGGCGAAAACAAGTCCCGCAACGGCGAAAGCGGCCTCGGCGTGGCCGGCAACGACGCGGGCACCTTTACGAACCCCTTGCGAAACAAGGGGTTCAGGCGACAGCACGAAAATGTTCAAGAAACCGTGAGGGTCGGAAGCAGCGACAGCCGTTCAATCGAATTCCGCAGAAACGATGGTGACGCGCCATTCCAGCCGTTGCGGATCTACCGTTTCATTGTTGCGCAGTCGGAAAGAGCGGCACGCGGCAAAGGTCTCTCCAGCCTCGATCCGCCTTTCACTCACCTGATAGGGATCAAAGGCGACGGAGGCGCGGAAGGCAGGCTCGAACCCTTCAAGCGTATAGGTCAGGCGCTGCACGGCAACATTATTGTCGTTGCGGAAGCTGACGCGGATCGGCAATGCCGCATCCGTGCACGCCGCATCGAAGCTAGCCGTCGCAATCACATGGTCGAGCCGCTGGCTACCGCGCTGCCAGTCGTAAATGACAAAGGCGGCAGTGGTTCCCCAGATCAACAGCAGGCAGATGACGACCGGTTTGAGGTGCCGCGGAAACGCGATGAGGGTGAGAAGAAGAATGGCACTGAGAACGGCTCCGACAATCACGTCGCCCCTCCCCCATGAAAACTAACCCGCATGCGATCCTGTCCTCCCTTGCCCATTCCTGCCCGCAACATCAGCCGTATCCAGGTGCCGAAGCACCGGCGTTGCCGCAGACAGGCACAACTCTATGGTCGTGCCCCCCGCTGTCAAGACAACCAAGCGTGACCCCTCTCCCGTCGCTTTGACAAGGCGACGAAAGGAACCAAACGCCGTTGAAGGCGTTCGCCGCATCAGAACAGCATGACGGGGCGGTAAAAAACGTCGCGATTTGGGCAAGGAAGGCCGGCAACTCGAGGGAACAATCTGCCCCTTGGAACCGCCGATCTCCGACCCATATTAAATGCACCTAATATATGTTATAGAAGTCAATCAGCTCAGGGAGAAAAACGATGAAAACGCTGATCGTAACGTCACTCTTGGCCCTGTCCGCCAGCACCGCGATGGCTGCGGATGCCGTCTACGAAACCCCGGCGCCTCCGGTCGCGCAGGAAACCCTGCCGGTATTTACTTGGTCTGGTCCGTATCTTGGTATTCAAGGCGGCGCAGGCTGGGCGAACGGCGATTTTTCGGCTGGCGGCCCCGTCGCGTCGGATAGTTTCGATGGCGGCATTCTGGGCGCTTTTGCCGGTTACAATTACCAGTTCGATAATAATTTCGTCCTCGGTATCGAAGGCGATGTAGATTATAACTGGAACGACAATGACTATGCCGGCGTGAACATCGGCACCGACTGGCAGGGCTCCGTTCGTGGCCGTGTCGGTTACGCTTTCGACCGTGCCTTGATCTATGGTACCGCCGGCTGGACAGCGACGCGCGGTTTCATCGAAACGCCTGGCGCCGGCAAGGATAGCACCACGTTCAACGGTTACACAGTCGGCGCTGGCCTGGACTATGCCTTCACCGACAATGTGTTCGGCAGGATTGAATATCGCTACAATGACTATGGCGACAAGGACATCTTCGGCGTCAACACCGATTTCGACCAGAGCACCGTCAAGGTCGGCCTTGGTGTGAAGTTCTGATAACGTCGACAAACGTCAGCAAAAGAGCCCGGCCAAGTGCCGGGCTTTTTCTTTGTCGGAACGCCGCACCAGCTTCGCCCTGAGACTCTAAAAACGTGGAAAATGTGAACATCGCAAAAATGAGATATTCACGGACCGTTCAGCCGGCCCGTGCCATCATGCGGGCATAATGAGCCTCTATCTCCCGAAGCAGGCTTATGGAGTAGCCCTCGATGAAAAAGATCATTCTTACAACCCTTGCCGCGCTGGTTGCCACCGGCAGCGTCTTCGCGTCCTACGGCACCGCTGCCGCGCAGGACTATCCCTATCGTCCGCGCTACGACCGTGGCGGCCCGCCCCCACCGCCCTATCGCGAACACCGCCGCCACAATGATGGTGCTGCGATTGCCGGCGGACTGGCTGCAGGCGTTATCGGCGGCCTGATCGGCGGCGCAATCGCCAACGGCGGTAACAGCGGTCCCCGATACTACGAGCCACCGCCGCCGCCCCGCCCACGCTGCTGGTTCGAAGACCGCCGCGTTCCCAATTCCTATGATGGCGGCTGGCACACCGAAAGCATGCGGGTCTGCGACTGACCCCATAGCTGAAAATCCGTGATGAACAATCCGACCAGTCTGAATGGCTGGTCGGATTTTTTGTTGGATGAGCAAAATCCAAAGAATGCGCAATGATCGATGATGTATCGACTTGCTATGCGGAATCGCACCAACTCGTTCAAAATATAAGGAAAATGGTGGGCCCGGAGGAAACCATGGAGCATTGAAATTATTGCGCGATTTCGAATTACTGCCGACAGTTCCAACAGGATTCCAACATCATCGTTTTGCTTTGCTGGACTGGATTACGCCTTCAATATTGGTGAAGTCCACGATCTCCGGCATCTCCTTGTTACCGACGATAAGCCGATCCGCCACAAATTCGCAATCGATTTCGGTGTACTCGCCGCGAACCTTACCCTCATCGTTCATGATCGTGTCTGGCACGTTAAAGAAGCGGTAAACAGTGGGTGTGTCCGTGGGTATAACGATGATCGCCGCACCGACCTGTAACGGCAGGGAAACTTTGAAAACACCTGATGAAGATCCTGGACGCGCAGCAACTGTCTTCCTTCTCCCCTTAACAATCGTGTCCAGATCGATTCCGACCCCTCCCTCATCGGGAAAAGCAACGGACCCACCGGCCAATTGGATTTGTGCGGCTACCATATTTGCGGCGCCGCTTGCGAGAATATTGCGCGACTTCTTTTCGCTGACTGTGATGTTCGGCGTCGAACCGATCGCGAGCCACGCCTCATCAACACCGAGAGCACGGGCCACGAGAGACATCATTTTCGGTTTTGGTTTGGCCTCACCGGCAAACCACTTACGCACCGCTTCTCTGCTAACGGGTTCATTGAATTGCGCTTCGAGCTGGTTCTTCAGCCAAATTTGGCGACCGTGGGCGGCCGGCGCCTGCGGTGAGTTTTCGCAGGCAATTCCGAGCCGTTTGGCAAAGTCTTTGTGCCGGATCACCGCATGAGATTGGGTGGAATTTGTCTTACCAGTGATGACTATCATTCGCTGCGACCTCATTAATCAAGAACTGGTTGATAAATGAGCGCTTAGCGCGATAAAGTCAACAAACAGTCCCTAAATCAACTAAACGGTTGTAATTGCTGGTTAATAGCTAAAATTTTAACTAACTCTCGTAATGAGATCAAAACTGGATAGATATAAGCGCAGCGGTGAATAATTGATTTTGCGTCTGACTTGCACGCGAATTTTCTCTTCACAGAAAATGCCACACTCAGGCATGACCATACTCTTGAGCGGCCTGCCAATCGCATCTTCGGGAAGCTCATCAAGGAATATACGCCTCCCCTGCCAGCGCACCAACCGTGCGCCGATGCGCCGAGACTGCTCTGCGCGAGCACGGAAAATCTCAGGGTGTAGTTTGCGCAGATGGTTCCAGTAGGTGGGGGATGTCGCTTTGACGCAACCCAAGCAATTCGCATTCGGCCATCCATCAAAGTAGGACCGCGGCAGCATCAGACCGGCAGCAGTGATGATTTCGAAGCAATCTTGCTTTGTGAGGTCGGCTTCGATCAGGACTGGCAGAACGTTATCCCGTTCAGTCAGTACGAACATATTGTGGCGGTCTTCTTCCTCAGACGTGAATCCGAACACATGCCAAGCAGCCTTGTTGGCTTCTTCCCACTCCTGGCGGGCACCCTTCTTCAATATGCGGGTGCAGGTTGCACCTTTAGGACCGGCCATGAAGTTTTCAGCGTCCCACACCTCGACAGCACTACCGCTCGGAAACTTACGGCTCGAAACAGGTTCAATCGTATGACCCAACCACTGCTCGACATCCTTGAGAAATCGACGGTTATCCTCATCTTCCTCCAAAATGAAATTGTTCAGGATACGAATTTCGTGAGTGTCAGAATACTGCTCAAGCGTAAGCTTTGCTGCAACAGCACTTGCCGCCCCACATGAAAACCAAACGGCAATGACAGGCTTATCCAAAACAGCGCCCTCAAATCAACTATTTGTTGATTATCATCCTAAAGCTTGTAGTTCAAGCGAACTCGCACTGCGTCCATGATTTCGTCCTGCGTGACTCCCTTGGAGCGCAGCGTTTCGTACTGCACCTCATCCATGGTTCCCTTCGCCATGATGACGTGGATGAAGACCGATGGGTGCAGCTGACCTGGACGGGCTAGTCGACGATTGAACTGATCCCACAATTCCAGCGACCAGGTGAGCCCGTACCAGACCTGGATGAAACCACCGTACTGCAGGTTTAGACCGTGTGCCATTGAAGCCGGATGTGAAACACCCATCTGGATCTTGCCGGCGTTCCACTTCTTGACGAAATTCGGTTCCTCATCGAAGAAAACCGCCTTGGGAAACTTTTTGCGGATTCGCTCTTTGTCGAACTTGAAGCTGTATGCCACCAGCATGTTCTGACCGGCAGACTCTTCGACGATGCTCTCAAGCTCCTTAATCTTCGCATCATGAACGTGGATTGTTTCACGGACAGGCGGATAGACATCTTCGTCAGTCCGATAGAGCGAGCCGTTGGCGAATTGGAGCAACTTGTTTGTAAGCACCCCGCGGGAGACCGCTTCCACGTCGTAGCTCTCGGCAACCAGGGTCTTTTCAAAATCCCGGTATTGTTTCATGTGCTTTGGTGCGAGGGTAACGAAGCGCGGATTGAATATCTGCGGCGGCAGATCAATGTAGTCCTGTGATCGAAGGCTGATCATGCAATCCTTCATCAGACCCATGATCTTGTCCTTGGCACCCTCTTTCGGCTTTACCTCATGCGTGAAAGGGTTCTTGTCGAAGAATGTCTTCTCGAAGCGAGTTTTATTGATGCCGAGTCTCTCGCCCTGATCCATCAGGTAAGCTTGACCGCCGAGGTCGTAGACACCATTCGGCGACGGCGTGCCGCTCAATTCGATCACCCGCTTCATGTTCTTGCGGGCTTGCGCAAGGACGCCGAACTCGGTCAAATTCGGTTTCTTTTTTACCGTCTGGCCGGTCTTAGGGTCTTTCTTCTTCGCGGGCGTGCGGAAGGTGAAACCTTTTAGGCGGCTCGACTCGTCATAGACAAGGATCTGCCAGCGCCAGCCGGAATCGCCGCCGATCGTCTCCCAAAGCCATTGCAGGTTTTCGCGATTAATGATGGTCAGGTCCGCGTCAACGGCCAAAGCTGCCTTCCGCTGTGCGGCATCGCCAACGACGACGGTGAACGTCATATCCTGCAGGTGTTCCCACTCGCCGACCTCGGTGGGCCAGGTTTCTTCTGCGACTTTGAGCGGCGCGACAACCAGGCACCGCCAGTTGGTATTTTTGCGGAGAAGACGGCGCACACCGGTCAGCGTTGCACCGGTCTTGCCCAAACTCATCTCGGCCGCGCCGAGAAGGTATTCCCGCTGCTCGATCTCGTCGGCCAGATACCGCTGGTACGATCGGAGCATGGACTCAGGGCGCAACCCCGATATCGGTGAGCCAATATCGGCAACTACTTCCAAAATCGAAGGGGTTTCGATCAGGCCAAACGAGCGAAGATAGAGATCGAGGGCGGCAGTTGTCTCGAATTTCCGGACAACTGGTATCGCGACGAACGATTGCCTGTAGATTTCAAATGGCGTCAGGGTCGTGAGCATCGAGAACGCGCATCCCTTCTGACAAATTATCGACGACGTAGACGTTTGCCCCTTTCGCCCTCAGACGCCTGTGCTCGCGCTGCTGCTGAATACGGGCGTCATCACCGAACTTCTTCGCCTCGATGAGCACCCACACGCCGCCCTTGAGGAACCACAGGTCCGGTGAACCGCGGCGTGCCTGATAGACCACCTTGCGGACCAACCAGCCTGTGGACTTGCCGTAATCAACCAGGGGGTTCTGAACGTCGGAGAACTCAGCCAAGGGCACGTACCTCGACACCGGCTTCCTTGAACATCGCAGTAGACGCTTCGATCTCGTCGCCGAGCGCCTGAAAGGTTCCACCGCCGAACACGACATGTTTGATGCCGGCTTGGATCAATGTTCGAGTGCAGGCAGCGCAAGGGTGATGGGTCGTGTAGACGGTGCAACCTTCCGTGGGGATGCCTGCTCGGGCAGCGAAGGCGATAAGGTTGGCTTCTCCATGAGAGGCAAACAGATATTTTGTCGGTCGGTCGCGGCGTTCGTCAGTTTCGTGGACTCCGATCGGCGGGCCGTTGAAACCCGTGAGGCGCACTTCACGGTTGGGCCCGACAAGCACAGCGCCGACCTGAGTGCTGTCCTTAGACTTCTTCGCTGCGTGCTCTGCGAAACCGTAGAGGTAGGTATCCCAATCCATCCCATAAATCCCTAAATAGTTGATTTTGTAAACGACGAAAGATAGAGATCGAGCGCTGTTTCCCGCTTCCCCCACCCCATGTTCCTGAGAATTTCGTAGGCTTCTTCGATGTAGCGGTCATGATCCACGTCCGCAGGCACAAGCAGATCATCCGGCAGTGTCATGATTGGCCGGCAGCCGTCTGACCTCGAAACCTTGGCTCGGTTACCTGTCTTGGCGTGCGGCTTGCCGCGCATGATCGGAGCACCGTCCTTCGCCCAATAGAACCGAACCGTTTTACCGAGATACTGACCATTCCAGTCGCCACCGCCCTTGGCTTTGATGACACGAACGAAACCGCGCACGTCAGGATAATTCCTGATGAAGTCTTCAATCGGAATCCCGTCGACAAGGAACGCCAGGATCGCGTCACCGCACACCGTCATGTTGGGATTCTTTTTCATCTGCTCGAACGACGGGCTATATTCCGGCGAGTCCTTCATCAGGAATTTACGCAAACCCTCGTGCTCGATCCTCGCCAAGAGAGGGTCGTCGTCTTTGAGTTTGTTCCGCCAGTGGTTGGCGATGTAACCCTTTCGCTTGGCCTTACCGTCCGGCTTGATCGCCAGATAGAAATTCACGTCGCGGTTATAGATTGCCTTGTACTCAGCGCCTTCGAGCACGAAGCTTGTCGTGTTCTCCCACCACTCGATCAGTTCCTTGAGGAACCCGCCTGCCGGCCGGTCACCCTTCATGCCTTCATACAGATGGCGCGGGATCTTCATCACGACACCGTCAGTGTTTGCCGAAACGATCCGGATACCCGCCAATTCGGCGCGCTCGATCAGCATCAGCAGTGTAAGCTGACCGGTCAGCGTCGTCGCGATCATCAGATGCGGAGCGAACAGAACACTGTATCGGCTCCCGAGCTTGCCGTATGGACCATTGAGACCAACCTTGCGGCCATCGGAACGAACCTTGAAGAACAACTCCATTTCACGGTCGCCAGCATCTCGGGCATCGTTCGAGCGTTTCTTGTCGGCCATGCGTTCGGCTTTGATGCCGCCGTAGACTGGCTGGAATTTTGGACCGACCGCTTTCGGGTAGAGACCGAGTTTCAGAATGATTGACGGGTACTGAGAACCCACGTCGAAGTCGACAAGCTGCCAGTCGTCATCCGACTCTTCGACACGACACTTCTCCTGCGAATGCAAACCGCCGATGCCGAGCTTATAGGTGGATTGGCCGATCTCAATCTTGAATTTCTTGAACTCGTCGGGGAACGGTACAGAGCCTGTATCGGTGACCTCGATATCAGTCTCTCGGATGACCTTCAAAACGTTCTGTAGCAGCGGCGTTTTGAACTCTATGAAGTCGGGAACCTGGTATCGGAACCGATAGCCGCCTTTGAACTCGGCTTTCTGCACCTGCTTTTTGATCAGACGCTCAACGCCGATCTTGATCATGCGCTCGCCGGTCTGCGCATCAGACAGAGAACGGGCATCGATCCCGTAGATTTCGCCGATCGACTCGCGAAGTTCGAGCGCCTGCTTGCAATGCGAATAGAGGGTTGCGGTCGCAGGGCAGTCCGAATTTCGGCAATAGTCGTTCAGTACGTCCATCTCGTCGTGGGTGAGATCGGCGTCAGGGTCTACGGGCAGGTCTTGGAGCCGCTTCGCGTGCAAGCGACCGGCAAGCGTCTTGAGGCTCGCGCTACCAGAGGCGAAAACGTTTTCCTGCTCGTCGTCATCATCGGCACCTGTTCCCACGGAGGGGTTGGTGTCGAAAAGATCGATGTGATCCACGTAGGACGGAACGACGATCCCAAACTCGCGCTCGCAGTCCCAGGGTTTCTTCCGCTTTTTGATAATCCAGTCAGAGAGTGCCTTCAGGTCCGCATTGCTCGCGCCATTGAGCGCGTACAACAGAACCATCATGTCGTAGTCTCTCGAATTGAAGCCGACTACGGTGTACTTCTTGAGAATGCGCCTCACGCGCAGCGGATCGAAATCAGCGCGCTCGCTACGCTCGTAACCAATGGACCGGCCGTCCTCGGTCAGGAATGCTACGTAGAAGTAATTCCGGTAGCATTCCAAGTCGAAGAAGGCGACTGGACGTTCGGTCTTGGTCCTGACTTCTCTGGCCATCAGATATCGTCGAAGTCGTCGGCTTGCGCTGGCGCCTTGTACGCAACTGTCGCCATCTGCGAAGCGCTCTTGTTGAGTAGACGACGGCGGATTTCGATCACCCAACTCGCTTGGTGACGCGCATCGTCGAGCGCATTGTGGGCGGTGCCCTCAAGCTTCGGAATGCGATAGCCGATGGCTTCCCCGAGATCCTTAATCGTGCGGCAATCGCGTACATTCCAAAACGCCCATGGCGCCGGCTTGTCGTGAGCCCGCCAGTAGGCATGCTCAAGAATTGATATGTCGAACGTCGGTCCGTTACCCCAAACAGGTGCCTTGGGTTGCAATGCGTAGAAATCAGCTAGCTTCGCCAGGGCTTCCGGCAGTGGGGTTTTTCCCGCAACTACCGCATCACGAGCTGCTTGTGACTGCTGAAGCCACCACGTGACCGTCGAACCGGTGACACGTCCGTATCGGCATGCGCTGTCTGCATCGATCGCCTTGTAAAATTCCATACCGAGTTCACCGGTATCAGGATCGAAGAAAACTGCTCCAATACTTACAATCGCGGAGTCCATTCGGTTTCCGAACGTCTCCAAGTCAATCATCAAATTCATTCCCACGGCAGAACTCCCCAAATATCAACAAATAGTGGATTTACAGGGCGCGATTAAGCGCCCTGTAAAGTGGCATCAGATTTCTTCGTCATCGTCGATAGAGGGTGCTTTCTTCCTGGTCGTCTTGTCGTTCAGATCGTCACCGTCATCATCATCGTCGCCGAGATCATCGATTTCATCGTCATCGATGCCGCCGCCGCTGAACTGCTCATCACGTTTAAAGAACTGCAGAGCGTCAAGAGTTGCAAACACACCGTTTCCACCCTTGTCCGTGTCAGTGATCGGGTAGAAATGCAGGTAAGCGACCGCCCAATGGCCGGAAACAAACAGTTCCTCGGCTTCTTCAACCGAAAGGTCGTCACCGCGACGATCTTTGAACTTCGGCAGCTTGTCGTTGGTGAGTTTCAGATACCAGGTGTCTTCATAATGGTCACGAATATCACCTTCGGCCGTGGTATATTCGTCGCCATCAAAAACCGGCAGACGCTTGTCATCCATGGCCTTCAGGATCTTTTCATGTTTCCCCTTCCACTTGGGAACGGAATCCATGACGTGCTCGACAGCCTGGTCAAGAACAGCCTTGGCGGCTTTACCATCCTTGGTGTTCTTGTAGATTAGGCCATTCGTTCGGTGCTTCAATTTCGCACCTTCCTGGTTGACTGACTTGGTCTTCTTGGTAACAGCACAATAGCTGAGACGAACCAGAACTTTTACGCGGCCTGTTTCGGGATTGAACGTAGGTTTAAAACCCATTTCACATTTTCCACTTCACGTTTTAATCGTCGAAATCTTCGAAGTCGTCTTCCAGATTTTCGAACTCTGAACTGACCAGAAGCGCTGGTCGCGCATCCTCGATCGATACGATCGAAGGAGTTGGTTCGCCGCCGACAACAAAATCCCTGGGGAACTTCCCCTTACCAACGATTTTGTCCAGCATTGCGGGAGTTCTCAACTTTTTGATGATTATCTGGTCATCTTTAAAGCCGTGCTTCTTCAACCAGGCTTCCGACTGTTCCTCGTCCGCGTGCTTGCGGTTCGAACGCCGGCCGGCGACAATCTTCAGTCCGTATTTCTCACCGTCGCCGGTCCGCACGTCTGCAGCGACGGAAGCTTCCACGCGAGTGAGGAATTTCCGGATTGCTGGAAGGTGATCATAAATGGCCTTCTTGCGGGCGGTAGTGAGACCTTCGACCTCCGGTGTCTCCACCTCGACGCCAAATTCCACGTAATGGTCCAGGTTCTCGAACTCGATGTCGCAGAACTCTAAATTCCACGCTTCATATTCAGGGCACGCACCGTCAACCTTGGCAGCCGGGCACCATAGACACGAGTCCACGTTCGGCGTGCAAGGTGCATTCGGATCGAACGTCATTGCTGCACGCTCTTTCACATACTCACCGAACGCCAGTAGCTCATTGAGCGTCTGCGTCCACTCGCCGCCGCCCTTTGCATTGCGCGGTTGGTCGATCACAAACCGGAATTTTTTGGCTTCGGTTTTGTGCTTGGCGATCTGTTCGTAAAATCCGAGTGCGTAAAGACGGATCTGTGTGTTGCCCACTGCCTCTACGGGGATACCTCGGCCGAACTTGAGGTCGTTGATAACAATTTCCTCGTCACCGATAATACCGCAATCCAGCGTACCGCCCTGTCGATTACCTTCTTCGTCAAGGCCAACCCAGGGCGTCGTGTCAACGCGATATTCGATGACCATCTCGCCTTGGAACTCACGCACTCTGTCAATGCCTGGTTGCAGGGCGTCAGCCATGTCCTCATCGCAGACGTAGATAACGCCGTTGACATCGACTTCAGTGCCGACAAAATCATAGGCATCAAGACCAACGGAGAGCGAAAGTTCACGGATCAGATGAGCGGCAGTACCTTCGTCCGCGGCGGTGTTGACCTTGCCGTCATCACCGGTCAGACCAAGCTTCTTGCAACGCATTATAGCGCCGCTACACCCTAGCCACCTTTTCGAATCAGATGGGGAATTGCGAGCGTGACCTGTCAAATGACCGTCCTCTCGTAATTTTTCCTAGCCACTACGGCAGCAGATTTCGTTGGAAAATGCCCGAGGCTTTTGAATCTACCATTAAGCGTGAAATAAGCTTGCCAAGGGTTCAGTTTCCCATCCCTAAAGCACACGCCAACCTCTCCGGACAAACCTCGTGCTGTGTGCTTTAAAATATGGTTTTGCGACTCTGTTAACCATCGCAAATTCGTCAACCTGTTGTCAGAACGCACTCCGTTCTTGTGATCAGGAACCATGCCTTCAACTGGCGGCTCACCCAAAAATTGCTTGATCACCAACTGGTGGACTTTGCGGGTGGTTCGGACGCTATTTTCGTCGAATAAATTGACCTGGAGATATCCGTCCTTGTCAGGAATACCCTTCATTATTCGAACAGGTTTTACTCTTTTATGAGAACCCTTAATCAAACTCTCGACATGAATGATGCGACCAAGGCTCTTCACACGGCCGAAATCACTGACTTGATACAGCCCTTCGTAACCAGAGATATCTTTCCAGATTTCCTGCACAGTTCTTCCTCGGATCATTTCAAAGGACGCTCAACGGCAGAGGTTGAACCGTTTCAGGGGAGACTGAACACCGGGGGGAAAGCGGTGGAGCGTCCTTTGAAATGATCCCGGCCCGAAGGCCGAGACCACTCTTTGCCTTGGGAGGCGATGGTCAGATTTCTTCGTCGTCGGAGCCGGTGTCGTCAGTGCCGGGAGCAGCCGTGAGGCGACCCTTGCCGAATCCTGTGTCCGATTCCTTCTGCTTGTTGACCCAATCGACGAGACGCTGAAGGTCTTTCGCGGGAACGTCGGCGACCGTTGCACCTTCCTTTCCGACGAGCTTCGCCAGGGCGCCCTTAATCTTGGTCTTGCGTGCGTCGGTCTCCGGATCGCCCTCGACCTTGGCAAATTCGCCGAGCCACGGTGCGACGATCTTCATCTTGACGTTGTCGTTAGTCAGTTTCGGCGCAGTGTCTTCTTCGCCGTCACCATCGCCCTCACCCGTGTCGGCGCCGGTTTCAGCCTTCGTATCTTCCTTCTTGACGCGGGTGCGTTTCGGCTTTTCATCACCGTCGCCTGCCGACGCCGACTTGCCGCCTGCTGCCAGCACAGCATTGAGCTTTTCGGTATGATCGGTCTGCGCTTCCGTGAGCGCCACAACGGCGCTGGTCAGAGCTTCGATCTTCGCTTCGAGGGACATGTCATTCCTTTCAGGGTGTTGGTTGGATTTGTAAGATCGTGCGTTCGCCGCTTACGATGCATTATCAATTTCCACAAACAGTTGATTATGTCAACAAGTGATTGACTTCAAAATCAACAAAAAGTAGTTTCTATTGAAATCACATGTTCGAACAGGAAACGGGAATGACAACCGAGACGAAACAGAAACGACGGAATTCTGGTCCCTGTGGCCCACTCTACGACCTTCTCGTCAAGAAGCTGCCCGATTACCATATGACTTACGGTGGGCACACACGTCTTGACATATACAAGCTCTCTGAAGCCATTGGTGTGAGCCCGCAGCACATTTATCAGGTGCTTCCGAGCGGCGACAAACCATCGGCGGCAAAGAACCTCTCTGTCCGTCTGGCGCGCAAGCTCATCGAATGTTCTGAGGAACACAAGACAATCGAGCCCCTGACGCTGCTCGACCTGGAACCATTCCTTCCGTCCTGATTCGTCCGCAGTACTCCCTGATTTCTCTCTAACTGCGGACTGTCAGAAATGTTAAAACTGAAACTCGCTGGCCGTCCATCTGACGGATACACCTTCTGCCGTCTGCGCGAAGGATCGGGAGCCGTCAATGCTCCATGAGATTGAACCATTTGCGCGAGCAGGTTTTGCGATCCACTGGCTGCACCCGAAATCCAAGCGACCGATCGGTAACGATTGGGCTTCGAAGCCGGTAAAAACGCTGGATCAACTTCGCAGCAGCTACGAGGCAGGTGTTGCCGGTAAGAACGTTGGCGTCCGACTCGGCAAGTGGTCGAAAGTGGGTTCGGATTTCCTGCTCGTCATTGATGTCGACATTCGCAAACCGGAACTGGCGAAAGAAGCCTTCGCAGAACTGAAGCGTATGTTTCCGGAATACGCGACGTACCCTTCTGTGATCTCGGGATCGGGCGGCGCGAGCCGGCACTTTTACATTCTGACATCTCGTGAATTCCCATCAAAGCAGTTGGCTCACTCTGCGCACCAGTCCCTCGTTTGGGATGAGAAGCAGCAGAAGGACGTGAAGAAGTGGGATTGGGAGATCGAGCTTTTCGGCACCGGTAAACAGGTTGCCATGCCGCCATCGATCCACCCGATCACCGGGAAACCTTACGTTTGGGAACGACCGTTCGACCTGGACGACCTCGATCTTGGCTTGGGCCCGTTCGTTGATTCGGACCGCGTCGCTTCCCTTATCGACTACGACGAAGAACGCGAGAACGCACCGGTCAATCCGGATGCCATTGAACCGCTCGGCCTGACGGTCAACGAAGTGAGCGACATGCTCGCTAAAATCCCCAATGAAGATCTGGACTATGAGGAATGGCTGAACGTCATGGCCTCTGTTCAGCACGAGGCACAAGGCCACCCTCTTTCGATTCGCAAGCAGTTTTACGAGGTGTTCCGGTCGTGGTCGGCCAAATCCCCAAAGCACGATGATGAGACGACCCGATTCAAATACAAAAGTTTCAGAAACAACCCGAATCGCAAGCAGCGCACGATGCGATCGATCCAAGCCGAAGTCCGGCAGATCGAGCTCGACGAGGAAATGGAAGACCTTGGGGAGTTTGACGACCTTGGTCCGGAGGAAGCCGATGGAGACGATGATGGTGAATTCGATGACGTGCTCGGCACCGATCCCGACAAGCCGTCCAAACGAGAAATCAGATTGCGCAAGGCAGAGGTCGAGCACGCCTTCGGCATAGTCCCGAAGCGTATCCAGCGTCTGAATGCAAAGCACGCTGTCACGTTTTTGAGCGGCAAGTGCGTAATTATCACCGAAAATTCTGACGGGACAACATCTTACGGCACCCCCGGTGAACTTCATAACTGGTACGAAAACGACCGTGTGGCCAGTGAGAAGTCCACTCAACCGGTGTCGAAAGCCTGGATGCAGCACAAAGGACGGCGGCAGTATCCGAACGGTGTTGTTTTCTCCCCTGGAAAGGAACGTGACGGCTACTTCAACCACTGGAAGGGGTTCGATGTGGAGCCTGATCCCAAGGGTTCCTGTAAAATGTGGCTGGATCACCTACGCGAGATCATCTGTAACGGCAACGAAACACACTATCGCTATGCACTCGGCTGGTTCGCCCACATGATCCAGAAGCCGTGGGAGAAACCAGGGGTCGCCATGGTTCTGCGCGGGAGGAAGCGCATCGGCAAGGATACGATCGCCGACTATTTCGCCGGACTGATCAAGCGCTATCACGTCACGGTCGCCAATCAGGATCAAATGGTCGGCAAGTTCAATGCTCATCAGGAGCGGTGCCTGCTCCTCCATGTTCAGGAAGGTTTTTGGGCCGGCAACAAGCAGGCTGAAGGCTCCCTCAAATATCTGATCACCTCCACGTCCGTGCTGATCGAGCCTAAGAGCGTCAATGCCTTCACCGTCGACAGCTACTTGCGCCTTTTCATTTCCTCGAACGAAGATTGGGTGGTGCCGGCCACCGCGGACGAAGGGCGGTATTTTGTTCTGGATGTTTCCGACAAGCGGAAGGACGATCACAAGTATTTCGGCGCGATGAAGCGCGAGATGATGAACGGTGGTCTGGAAGCTCTGCTCCACTACCTGCAGAACTACGATCTCAGCAAGTTCGAAGTGCGCAAGGTGCCGGATACCAATGCGCTGGCCGATCAGAAAATCCAGGGTTTGAAGAACCTCGACAAGTGGTGGTTCTCGATGCTCGAATCGGGCGAGCCAGAGTTCGAGTTTCAGAACATCAAGGGTATCGTGGCCGACTGGAACACTGAAGCCATCGTCGTGGATCGAGACGACTTCCGCAATGTCTACTCTGCATGGATGCGCCACCAGCGCTATGACGGCAGCGAGCTTGTGAAATTCATGATCGGCAAGCGGCTGCGCGAGCTTTGCCCGCAGATCGAAGACAGGCGGCGCCGTGATGGTATCAAGCAGATTTGGACATATGTCATTCCAAGTTTGCCGCAGTGCCGATTGGAGTTCAGCAAGTTTATGAATTCCGAGATCAAGTGGGAGAGCACTGACGCTCCTGAAATCGTTCTTGAAGACGATTACGACGATCTATAAATCAACAAACGGTTGATTTTGTAAACTGCTTGGGGTAGGATCATCGCAGTCACAAAGGAGATTGCGATGTCAGCAGATTTCGTCACCGTTGCGCAGATCCGCGCCCAATTGGAGATCGCCCACGAACTGGCGAAATCCCATGTCGGCTTCGTCGTGATGCCGGTACTGAACAAAGACGCCTACCGCGTGCATCTGCTGAAGCAGCAGGTCGCTTTGGAGGAAGTCGCGCAGGCCGCCGAGCGGGCGCAGGAGGGAACCGTGTGATGGTCGGTTTTCATCTCACCCCAAAAGCGCAGCGCGAGATGGAGAGAAAATGGGAGATCGAGCAGCGCGCCATTGAACTTCTCACCATCATCGCAGCCGAATTCAGATCTGATCCGTCGTCTGTCGCATGTTTCGATCTTCGCATTGTCGAAGAAGCCATGGCGATCACTGACGAGTATCCGAAATACAAGGGGCTGTTCTGATGGCTACAATTCACCTCACCAATGGCACGACGCGCGATGTTCCGTTGCTCACCTCTGCCGCCATCGGCTATGTCGCGAATGCCATAACGATCGGCGCCAAGGATGTTTCGCAGCTTCGTGTGATGCTCAACCGAAATCCGGCCACGCTCGACACACTTCTCGCGCAGTTAGAAGCAAGGTTCCCTGAAAACCGTCTCCCTATCGGCGGTGTCGCACCGCAACCCGTCAACGTCATCCGCCTGAGCTCCTTCCAGACTGATGTCCTGCAACACCTGTTCGAGGACGAGAAACGCGAGCTCTATTCCTCGCTCAACAGTATCGCGATCAACCTGCAGTGCGAAAAGAACAGAGTGCGGCTCGCCTGTCGCGCCCTCAAACGGAAGGGTCTCGCCAAGCAGGTGCCGTTTCATGACGACGAGGGTTTCATCCGTGGCTCGGGTTATGGGATCACGCCGGCCGGCATTGCCTATGGTGAGGCTCGCGGCTGGAAAGGAGCGGACGAATGAAACTCACGTGGGAAAAATCCAACATGGGCATCTGGTACGCATTCGCCGGCAAGCTGATCATCGGTATCGTGGTCGATCGTCCTGATGGGACAGCGGCATATGACATCACCGGATTAATCATGAGTCGCGCAGGGAAATCCCGAGGTGATGTTAGTTCGATCTCATCAGGAAAGAGGGCTATCGAACGCGGGTGGCGCCAGTGGCTCAGGGCAGCGGGGTTGGTGTGATGCTCGGAAAAGCCATTCTCATAATCATGCTGTCCCACAACAGCGCGAGCCACACGAATTCAGGCGGTGCCCAATTCTCCGTCTCATACCTTCAGTTCGAAAGCGAGAAGGTCTGCCAGCTTGCCGGCCCTGTATTCGCAGCAAGCCAGAAACGCATGGCGGAAGCTGCACTCGTCGGTAGGTACGTGCGGGAAGTGACTGTAAAGTGGGAGTGCCTGTGATGTTCAAACTCACCTCTGAAGCCCAAGCCCGTGTGGACGCCTGCCGGAACTATCAGGAAGCCAAGCAGATGCACTTTGCAAATCTGTCAGACGAGAACTTGGTCGCCAGTGCCAAGCTGTATATGGCGCACATGAGCCCGATGAACTTCGCGCCGGGAGAACCGATTTACGACGCAACGATGTGGCATGTCATCCTTCCGGAGTTGATGCGCCGTGTGGGAGGTGTGTGATGAACAATACCCGATTCATCATCCGTTGGGATGTCGCAATCGACGGCTCTGACGCTTTCATCACCGAAGTCATCAACGGCCAGATCGGCGGCAGCGTTATGTTTGGACCGATGCCTCGTGATGCCACCGGCCCGTTCATGGATGAGCGTAAGGAGTTCTTCGAGGATTTGGTTAAGCGCGAGCGAGATCGCCTCATGTCGTTCAAACCGCAGAAGCTTGGAGGTGATTGATGCCCCTCACCAAGCAGCAGATCGCCATCAAGTGCTCCTACGAAGGCCGGCGCAAACCTAACTACCGTCCTCGCGATCGAATGGTGCTTGGCGGCAAGGTGAAGCTCACACCGCGGCGCCGAGAGATCCTGTTCCATATCGCCTTCACTGATGGCGTCTGGTGGCGGGAGGAACGCGATTGGAGCAATCGGTGGGAGAACCACCGCATCTTCGTCCCGTATCTCGGCGAGACCTGCATCACGTCGATCGTGCAATACCTGAAGCGGTGCCGGCTGATCGCCTGGTCGAAAGAAGGTGGTCACCCTTATCGGCTGCCGTCCGTTCCACCGATCTACCTCGTCACACCGCGAGGTATTGATGCGCTTCTCGAATGTGTAGAGGGTTTGTGATGAAATGCTCATACTGTGGCAAGCCAGGTCACCCGTACACGTGCTGCCCCGCTAACGGCACCGCCACTAATCTCCGCTGCACCTATTGCGGTGGTCGTGACCACAATTATGAAGCCTGCACCAAACATGCTGGTGGTGGCAAACTGCCTGGCGCGATTAGGATAGGGGGAAAGTGGTGAACTACCTGCTTGATGCCGGTTCCCTCTGTTCAAAATGGGGTTTCAGTGACGGCGACATGTTCGACGAAGATCCGTTCGATACCCTCTTGTTTCAGGGCGATGGCATTTGGATTAGTGGTCACCTTCCACTGATCGCATCCGTTCGAAAGTTCCTTGTTCCTAAGCTCGACAACCGTGTGGTGATCGAAGAAATCGACACGAACCACAATCCTATCAGGGCAACCGAGGAAACGATGCAATTCGTCGACCAGGGCATTGAGGTCGAAGTGACATTCGATCAGGTGTGGTCCGCTTTCGAAGAGGCGTATCCCGACGAAGCAGCGCGGGCCGGAAAGAGTGGAAAACCGACCGATGAGGATTTTTGCTGATGCCCCTGACAAAGCAACAAATACGCAAAACTGACATCACGGAGAAGGAATAACCGATGGATGAGGAACTGATCGAGAAGGTTGCTCGGGCGCTTGCGGAAAGCGATCCGCAGCAATGCGGACAAGTGGACGAGAGTGAGATGGGTGAATACTTTTGGGAGAAGTGGAGGGATTATTATCTCCCCATGGCTCGCGCTGCCGTCGCGACGGTGAAGGAATTCGAAAAGAACTAACTGACACGTCATCATAACGCTTTGACAATGGCCCGCCTTGCGCGGGCTTTTTCGTTTTCAGGTGCTATCGGAATTACCGACACCATCTCCCCGCGGTCGCATGACCTGCTTACTGCGCTCCCAATATTCCTCAACCTTCTGCGTGGCAATCCTGGCCGTGTCTACCCATCCTGTATTGGGCGTGGGCGGTGCGCCAGTGTATTTGCGGGAATACCAGCCGGCCCATTGCCATTTACCCTTGGTGGGGCCGTGTAGTTCTTTCCTGATGCGACCGATCGGTTCTCCGTCGTCATAGCCCATCCAGTCGAAATCGGTCGGCGGATCTTCGTTATCAATCTGCGTGCGTTTCCACCGGAATTTGGGTTCGTAACGGTGTGTCGTGCGATCTTTGTCATCCTGTATCGGCGTTTCCAGTAAAATTTCTCCTTATCTCAGTTGGGGTTCCTTATCTCACTCCTTGTCTCAGATAATATATTGGATTCATTGCAAAAAACCGGGGTGAGATAAGGAAGACAAGTGAGACAAGGAGTTTTTTGCTCAGAAAAACGAAGTGATTTTTTGCACACTTTAGGCCGGATGCTACCACGGTGGGAGGGGAAATTTCTTGTAGCCATACACGGAAAAGTCCTTATCTCATTTATCTCATTTATCTCACCTTAATATTATATAATAGAATCAATAGTTTAAGTGAGACAAGGATGAGATAAGGAAGGCCAAGTGAGATAAGGAGATTTCCAAAATCCGTTGTTTTTGCCGAAAAACCGCACTTTCGTAACGCTTTGAGCCCTTCAGGCCAATTTCAGGGCAAAAATTTTTCCGAAAACTGGCGAGAACCGGGGTCTCGGCGCCCTCCCCAAAGCGTTATTCCGATCGAGAGGGACCCGTAGCGCCTTGATAACGCTCATCTTTTCCTAACGTAACGGTATGACGACAAGCCCGCTCTAACGCACTGTGAAGCTAACGCAATGACAACCACATGCGTTACGTTCTGCCGGTATGACAAGAATTGGTGAAAACCGTAACATGTGACGGTCTCGGTATGACAAGAATGCTTTTCGGCACAGCGTTACCAAAGTCCACAAACGGTTGACCATCTAACAGTATGACGGTATGAAAACGATACGTGTAACGGATTGCCCATATGAACGCTGTAGGCACAAATCGAGCTATTGCCCTAAAGAAGGGTTTGCCCTTTTACCGTGGCAAGCAATGCCCTAAATGCCTGCAGCACAAGAAGCGGACACACGATAAGTGGTGCGCGCTCTGTTACGATATGGGTGACCTTGATTGGCAGTTGGCGCGCAATTGGGACCATGCGACACGCGCTCATATCAATGCCCTTGCACGCGCCCGTTATCGTGCAAGGAAGGCACATAACCCCGCATTGTCTCTGTATCTGAAAAGCCTGGAAACAGTCACTACAAAGGAAGGAAAGACCATGGCCACAACATGCCCTAACAAGGCCACTGCCAAGAAGGCGGGCCGCAAGACGTACAGCACGGGAATAGCATGTGAGGAATGCGCCACTGATAAGCGCTATGTGGTGAGCGGCAATTGCGTGGAATGCGCCCGAGTCTTTGCCAAAGCCTACCGGGCCACGCCTGCAGCACAAGCCGCAAACCGGGAACGGCAGGCACGTTTCAGGGCGCGCCAACTGGCAAAGAAAACCGGCCTTTTGGACGACATTTAACGTGCGCCAATAATCAACAAACAGTTGACTATTGTGTAACGCTGTGAGATAACAGACTCACTGAAACGGAGATGACGCAAATGGAAACTACACGAAAGAAAATTGGCCCGTTTTCCTTTACCTTTCGCGGAAATATCGCGTGGTGGAGTTACCGGCAAAAGCACTTCGGAACACTCATACGGGCAAGCGGGCGTGACACTATTTCCACTGTCGATAAGCTGAAAGCTTTCTTCGATCCAGCTTGCAAGCTGTACGGCGCGGATGGCCTTGAAACGTTCGTGCGCTGGAATATGAGCGAAATTCCAGGTGCTGTGCATTGGGCAGAGCACTACACGCGCTGTAGAAATATCTATGTTGCCAATTAATCAACCATTTGGGGATATATCCACCATGGCACCTATCCGCACCTTGGATCCCGCCATACGGGAACACATTACAGGCACGGCACGCGGGTTTGCCGCTCTTGGCTTGCTGGCGGGCGTCGGCATGGCGGCAATGCTGCCTGTCGTTCTGCCGCTCGAACGCGATCGCACATATGACCTTGTGCAAGTGTCGCCAGACGGCGAGTCCGATATCATCGATTATAATCTCAGCGTGACGGATTGCGGCTTCCTGAAAGACCGCCTGCAGCGCTCCGGTTATGACGTTCTGTGCGAACGCACGCGCTAACTCATTTACGCCAACAATCAACCATTTAGGGATTATCGACGTGACCAATACAACGTTTCCCCATTTCGATTCTTTCGTTTGTGACGGTGACACGGTCACGCTCGAAATTGAGGGTTTCACCCTTACCGCAACTATCTACCGTGACGACGATTGCAGCGCGCCCAATGAGCGGGATGACGGTTTCTGGCCGTCGCTCGACCCCGACAATGCCGGTTATATCGGGCCAAAGTCCAAATCCACGCTTGCCCGCCATATGGCCCGCGCACGGGAAGTGTTGCGGTCCTGGAAGGCCGATGAATGGTTTTATGTCGGCGTGGCCGTGACTGTCGAAAAAGAAGGCGTTCAACTTACTGGCGATTATGACCATGCCTTGTGGGGCATTGAATGCAATTATCCGTTTGGCCGCAATCCTAACCACTATCTTAGCGCCGTGGCGGACGACTATATCGGCGAAGCTCTGGATGATGCTAAGGCGAAAATCGCCAAGTTGGTCGCTTAAATAATCCACAAACAGTTGATTATGCCATAACGCTGTGATATCGATAATCCAGCTACTGAGGAGTCAAGGAAATGCAGACTGTAACGACATTCACCCCCGCGACCGACCGCCGCAATATCGAAAGCTATCGCCGTGAACGTTCGTTCTATAAGGCGATATCCCTCATTGACCTAGATAAGGGACAAGAGGTCGCTAGCGTGCGGTTCTATGGCCCTAACTCTACTGTCTATTGCGTCACGTGGCTTTTCGTCGATGGTTATCGCGCTCTCACAAGTGCACGCGGTTACGGCAAGGCCAGCGGCGGCGGATACCACAAGGAAAGCGCGGCCATGTCTGAGGCACTGCAGGCGGCTGGCGTTCGTTTGGCGGAACCGATTGAAGGCCGTGGCGACGGCGCTATGCGGGAAAGTCTGCAGGCACTGGCCGCACATTTGGGGATTGCCCGCCCATACATTAACCATGCGCACGCTTAACAAATCAACTATTTGGGGATTTATCACTATGACAACCGCTCTTGAAGCAATGCGCGCCGATAGCCCGGTTTCCGGTCACAGCGCGGAATGGCACTTTTTCCGCTCTTATGTCGGCGCGGCGCTATGGTCTAGCGTCACCGACGACGACTCGGAAGGTCCCGTTATCACAGATGAGCACGATATCAGCGATCTAGCGCCCGCCACGCTCGATTCCATGCTTGCCGATTGCGCCCGTTTCTATGACGCAAACAAAGCGCATATCCATTGCGACGGCGCGCCATTGTCCCGCGAATTTGAAGGCCCCATTGCAGCACGTGAAGCCGCCATGGCAGGCCACGATTTTTGGCTAACCCGTTGCGGACATGGTGCGGGCTTTTGGGATGGCGATTGGCCGGAACCTGCAGCAAGCGCGCTCGATACCGCAAGCAAGGAATTCGGCAACGTCGATTTGTACGTAGGCGATGATGGGCAGATTTACGCCTGAATAGTCAACCAAAAGGGGATTAATCAAAATGTTCAACAACTCCACCCGGGCGGATGTCGCCGCAACTGCAATTCAGCATCATTCACTTTCTACCGGCGCAATCTCAGAAACCCGCGAAACGCAAGCCCGCGACCTAGTCGGCAACATTTGGCACTTCTTACGCCTGGAATGCGGAATGACCGCTGAAGGCGCAACGGCTCAGATTGAAATGGCCTTGGACATGGCCCGTGAAGAATACCGGGAAGATTCCGATTGAGGGGTGACGTTTGGTTAGGCGCGTTCCACGGCGCGCCCTTCCTAACTTCACACGGGAGTCATGGGAATGAAAGAATATCTGTTTGACGTAAAGCTTTTTGCCGCAATCCGCGTGAAAGCTGAGAATGAAGCGCAAGCCCGCCAAATGCTCAATGCGGCTTTCGATTGCGCGGACTGCAATGCGGGCGCGTGGCCTAACGGCGATCCTATCACCTTTGAAGCAAGTCAAGATGAACCGGAAAACGACGAATTGGTGGAAGTCGACGGAGTCGCCGTATGACCCACGCCATGCTCAACACGAAAACCGGCTTTCCGCTGCGATACGCAAACCGGCACGGCCTCATTACCGGCCAGACTGGTACGGGCAAAACCGTCTCATTGCAACGCCTTTCTGAGCAATTCAGCAAGGCGGGCGTGCCAGTCTTTATCAGCGACGTGAAAGGCGACATTGCCGCTCTTTCGAGATCCTGCCCGACGCAATTTCTTGACGTTTTTGGGCAAACCGGAAAGCCGCTAACTGTCTCAATCTCGTCTATGGGCGCGGACCTAATGGCGCGTGCCCTGGAATTGACGGACACACAAGCGGGCGTGCTCGAAATAGCGTTTGCCTATGCCCGTGACAGCGGCGCACCGCTGGCCACGATTGCCGATTTGCGCAAGGTCCTTTCCGCCATGGACGAGGACTCGAGCTATGTTAGCAGGCATTACGGGCAGGTCACTAAAGCAAGTGTTGGCGTGATCATGCGCGCCCTGTTGCGCTTGGAAACACAAGGCGGCAACCACTTTTTCGGCAATCCGCAATTCGACGTGGCGGCATTGCTGGAAACAGAAACCCCTCATTTCTGGTACGATAAGGAAGGCGGACTCGTTTCCATCCTGCAGGCGGAACGCCTCATTAACTCGCCACGGGTTTATGCGGCCTTTCTGCTATGGCTTTTGACGGAGCTATGGGACCGCCTGCCTGAAATAGGCGATATCGACAAGCCGCGACTCGTCATGTTTTTCGATGAGGCGCATTTGCTTTTCAGTGAGATCAACCCCGCCCTGTTGCGGCGGATAGAACAAACGGTTCGCCTTATCCGCTCCAAAGGCGTTGGCGTCTATTTCGTCACGCAATCACCCGATGACGTGCCGCACGCGATCCGTGAACAATTGGCATTCCAGATAACCCATGAACGCGCCTATCGTATCGGACAGGCGTGCGTTACCGGCTTGAACGATCGCGGCGGTCCGGTAAACCATGGGCTAGTGCAAATCGACTTGCCGGAATGTCCGCTAGGCGCGTTGACAGACGACGAAAAGCCCGCGCCGGTTACGGTTGAACCAATGGCTGTAAAACCGCAATGGGCGCGCATGGGCAAGCCGGAAATCGCGCTATTGCTTGCGATCCTGGTAGCAGGCGGGTTTGTGTCATATGGCCTTGTGTGGGCATGGGCGGCCGGTACAATGGGCAAGCTTGCGGCAATCGGTTTCGCCGTGGCAATCGCTGGCGTTTTGAGGGGTTGATGGAAATGATAATCGACGGACAAGTGAAACACCCCGCCAAAGATGGAACGTACCACGACTCATGGTTTGCCGCATGGCGCCGCTCATTGGCTTATAGCACGTTCATGGCAACCTATGACGGCAGGCCGGAATCATGCGGTTATTCCTGGGACAAGAAAACCGGAAAGCCCATAGACCATCATAGGCAATTGAAACGGTAACCGATTCGCCTGCAGCACAATGGCCCGCCTTAGAGCGGGCTTTTTGTTGTCCAGCATTTGCCGCTGATTTCCATGCTGCAGGTCACCGCCCTAAAACCCTTGTTAAGCACGGCGTCTAGGCCGATTTCCATGCTGCAGGTCACCGCCTATTTTCGGCCATTCCGAAACCGGAATCCAAGTATCGCACGAATCCGGCATAGAAGCCCGCACAGCGCGATTCCCGTGTTTCGGCCATAACCGGAGTCAGAACCCGTTGAATCGTTTCCATGGCGTTGCCAGCGGCAGATATGAGGGGATTTTGACGCCAGAGAGCCAGCCGATTTGGCACAAAATCGCAGTTCCGGAGCGACCGATCACGTTCTCGATCGACGAGGCAGAGAGTCTGCGGCCAGCCGGCCAGCGCGATTTCCCGCTTGGACCCTAAATCTCCAAAATGATCCGCGACCCTAAAATTCCAGATTGATCCACCGCTCGAAAAACTCAAACGCCCCGTACCGGGAGAAATCGGCACGAGGCGTTCTGAGGGGTCATGGTAATTGCAGGCGGGAACCTACCTTCCGAGACACGAACACCATACCATAAACCGGATCGGCCGCAACAACTGTTTGTAGATTTTCGCATTGACTTTATCAACAAAATGTTGATTATCGGATTAACGAATGAACGCGAGCCCGAGGAGTCGGCGATGAGTGAGTTGGGAATTTACGAGGGATGTTACGCCTTGCTTCGGAACGGGGAGATTGTCGGTCCGATTAGTAAGGATCATGCCACGTCATCAGATTACATTTGGGATGGTCCTGAAGGCACATCTTGGACGGCTGCCGGCACGGTGTGGATCAGCAGTTTTTGTGATCGTGACATCGTGCGCGTAGGACCGAGAGAACTTCTCAAAGTCACTGAGATGGAAGCGTCCGAGCAACCGCACTGGGATATGTGCGCCACCATCCCTCCCCACGTCACCAAGGCAGCCATGGATGCGGGCATCAAGGCTGACCCTGCCTACGAGCAGTTCGTGAATGCGATCCTGACGGCAGGCTTCAAGGCGCAGTATGGGATTGGGTTCGTGCCGGTGACTGAGCAGGCGCCAATATCGGTGACCGATGAATTGCTCGAACAAATGGCCAGTGTTTTCGGCGACAAGGGTTTTTACGAATTGGGTGATACTGCGCAGCAGAAACTTCGCGGAGCGGCCGAGTGCGCAGTTGCATTCTTTGGGGGAAACCAGGTCGTCCCCAAAAACGAATCTGAAAATAGGATTCCGGATTCCGAAAAAACCAAAGGGGGTCTGAGCGCCATTCCATCCCTTCGCGAGATCCATGACGAAGTTCTCGCCGAGGTCAGAGACTGGCACGCGAAGTATGGCCGCGACTCGATGCCGTCGACCTTCAGCATCGCAAAAGCGTTTCACCGGATGCTCACGCCAGTCGCCGATGGGGAGCCGAGCAATCCGTTCGACGCACTCGAAACCATGGATTACAAATCAACAAACGAGTGACATCCATGTCGAGAATGTGCCCACACTGCCAGAGACCGATCAATTCGAACCTTCCGATGGAGGTGATCAACGAGCTTGACCAACTTGAACTGCAGCGGAAGCAGCGGGCCGTTCTCGATGCGCTGGTCTCGTCTTACCCTCGTTTCGTCACCGCGGCCGATCTCGAACAGTGGATGTGGGAGGATGTCGGTGAGCCGGTACCGCAGGGCGAAACCGCAATCTCATCCCACGTCTCAAAGCTGAGAAAAACCCTTCAGAAGCTGGGCTTCGGGATCGAGACAAAACGGTTCGTCGGATTACGGCTGACCATTAAATCAACCAAAAGGTGATTTTCATGATCCCCAACGACCAGGTGGTAGCCAAAGAACTCGACGAAGTGCCGGCCGGTTACCGCGGGCTAGGCAGGTGCCTCAACTCCACACATCGAGCCTACCTGTTCGAATACTACGGCCATGAGGTGTGGATCCCCAAGCGGTGGCTCGTGAAGGCCGAAGGCGGCTTTTGGGCGCCGGCTTGGTCGATCGAGAGCAGCAAGAACTATCAATCAGGATTTATGGTGGACTATGATGCACAAAGACGAAATCGAGAAAAGCGTTGATGAGATGTTGGCCGGCTGGTTCAACGGCGAGCGGCATGATGTGGATCGCAACGACATCATCGAACTGGTGATGAAGCACAGCGCGGTTGACGCCGAGCCAGTCGCAACTGTCGCTGTCATGGGTGCCAGTGGCGTGCGTGTCTTGGTTCCTCACCCTCCTGGTTCGGTAGATCATCTGCCCATTGGGGCAAAACTCTACTCCGCCCCTCCCGCGCCATCCGTGGCCGTGAAGGCTTTGGAGTGGAAGGCTCATAACGAAGGTTTTGGTCACGGTCGGATGCATTACGGGACCGGCGCGTTCGGACACTGGTACGGCGTAAGTAGAGTAAAAACTGGTTGTTGGGGATGCGTCCATCATATTGATGGAAAGGCTGTTCACCTACCGATGGCAAAAAGCCTTGAGGCTGCCAAAGCCGCCGCCCAAGCCGACTACGAGGCCCGCATTCGCTCCGCCCTCTCCGCGCAGGTGCAGGACGTGGCGGAACCGGATTTCTTCTACAGGATCGAATATGACTATCGCTCATATGTCGAGAAAAAGACAATGTGGGGGCTATACCGCGAGCTTGGCGTAGTCGCCTTGGAAGAAGCCCAAGAAGCATTACGGACGGCCCAGCAGAATAACGCCGGCAATTTCAGGATATCGCGAAAGCCCGCGGTCAAATGGGAGCCTCTCCCCGCAGCACCCGCAAAGCAGGACAAACCGGATTGAGCGAGAAAGCACGCCAGATCCGCAGAATGAATGCGATCTACCGCAAGGGGCTTCACGAAGGTTACCGGCTCGGGCTGGAAGCCGCAGAACGTGAAGCCCAACTCTGTCATATGGCGTGGGATGGTACGGCCAAGGTGGCAGCAAGCGCACTGGCAAACCAGATCAGCAAACTGGAAGTGTCAGAAGACGAGATTCAGCACATGGTCGTGAGCCGGCACGACAACTGAGTCAGTCCCGAGCCAGCTTGCCGAAGATCCAGTTGTTGTTTCCCTTGTTGCCGCACTTCATGCATCGAAGCTTCGGCCGCAAGTGGGTGAGATAGATGCCCGATCCGAAACGCCGCGTCAGGTCTTTCCGGTCCACCCACCCTTCCCTCTCGCACCGGGAGCACCTGCCGCCGAACACGTACCACTCGGGGTAGGAATCGAGCGTTGGATAGAGGTCGCGGCTGACCGTCCCTTCGTAAATCACGCGAAAGGAATCCGGAACAAGGTTGATGCCGCGGCGGTGTTTCATGTTCCTATTTTGTTCGCAGAACCGGTTGAGAGTCAACATGGCCCGAACCACCTTGACAATATCCACAAATAGTTGATTATCGATAGCTAAGACGAGGAACAAAGATGAGCACGCAGAACCGCATGAAATGGGATGACAGGAGTATTGCCACGGCCAGCAGCTTGTGGGCCAGCGGCAAGTCCGTCACCGAACTGGCGCGGCACTTCGATGTCAGCCGAAGCACCATTTCCGGAATGATCCTGCGTAACCGCGACAAGTTCGAGAACCGGTCGAGGGCTCCTGTTCAACGGATCAAATGGAGCGACGAGCAGACCAAGCGAGCTTCGGCGCTTTGGAAGGAAGGTCGATCCGTGCGCGAGATCGCCGAAATTCTCGGTGTTCCACATACGACCGCCAATTCGGTGATTTACCGGAACCAGAAGGACATGTTCCCGGTCAGGGCGGTTACCCGCAAGCCGCCAAAACCGGTTGGTGCGCCAGAGGCAAACGTGTCCTTCGTGAGTGCCCAAGCATCCGAGCGATACGACTTCACGCAATACCAGATTGAGGGCACCGAGCCGGTAGCATACTGGAAACTTTCGGGCAGCCAGTGTCACTTCCCGCTAGAACGCTTTGAGGCTGTGAGCGGTCCCGAGACGCCGTGTTGCGGCCAACGCAGTATTGAAGGTCGGTCCTACTGCAACACGCACTGGAAGCTGATGCATGAGGTGCGTGCGCGATGACCGATAAACCGAGTTATTGGGGTGATGCGGTAAGCGAACTCGTCTACTGCGTTCGCAAGTACGGAGAATACACGTTCGATCCATCGCACCGATCCCGCTTGATCATAGAAGCGAAAACTCTTTCTGAGCTTCAGGTCATCGCTGCGATCTTCGCACTGGCCGAGCCTGACCAAATCATTGACAAAACAATGTTGGCGATCGTCGGCGGCAACATGCTCCAACCTATACCTGACATTGACGGGATGCGGAAATGGCCGTGGGAGCAGGATGACGAGGTCGATATATGAGCCTGCTTATCACCGATGGTCGAGCTCGGCTCCCGCTTGAAATGCAAGCCTATTACGTCTGGTGCGGCGCCAGTTCCGGCCGGCAGTTCGCGAGGTCGGATGATCCTGACACCAGGCTACGTGCTTACGTTCGTTTAGATCCCCTTTCCCGCGTCAACAACGAGAAGTTCCCTGCCCTCACCCGCATTGCGCAAGACGCTGCTCGGGACATTCGGCTGCAACTGGCTGCGTGGGAAGCATTGGAGAACCTGAGATGATCGCCTGGATCGTCAAACTGCTCACCGGTTCCGTCCTCGACCGCCTGACCGGCCTCTACGAAAAGAAACTGCAGGCGGACGGCGCCGCGCAGAAACTGGCCGCCGAGTTTGCCGTCAAGCAGATCGAAGCGGATCTCGAAGTGCGGCAGAACGCCAAGGAAATCCGACTGGCGACCGCAGGGTTTTGGGAAATGCGCACCATCACGTTCCTGATCGCCCTCCCCTTCGTCATCCACCTGTGGGCGGTTGGGCTCGATACCGTATTTCGTTTTGGGTGGGGCGTGCCGAAGTTCCCGAGTCCGATGGACGAATGGGAGGGGGCGATTTTACTAAGCTTCTTCGGCGTGCAAGTTGCCGGGAAGGCGATGGACACGCTCGCTTTCATTTTCCGAGGCAAGAAATAATCGGCCGACCCGCTTGACCGGTTCTCAATAATCAACTATTTGTTGATTTATTAACCCTGTACCAAGAGGAACACCCAATGACCATTTTCGATAAGCTCGCAGGCGGTGATTTCGTCAGCACCTTCCGTTTCGGCGCACCGCTCGGCGATCTTGCAGCGATCGATCGTCGCCTGACCACCATCGCACAGATCACGCGTGGCAAAGGTTTCCGCCTCTATCCCGGCAAGCCGGTTCGTACTGTTGGCGGCAAGACGCGGGCCGAGCGCAAGACAGAACGGGTTGAACGCGCAAACGCTGCGACCGCCACCTACCACGCCAATCTGAAGGCTGTTCGCGATCTCGGTTTGATCGGCATCGCCTGTGTCTCGCCTGACCGCGTTGCGAAGCTGCTGTCGGAACATGCCGGGGTTCCTGCGAAGGTCAAAAAGCCCCGCGCCAAGAAGGTTTCCGCCTAACCTCCAAGTCAACCTTTTGTGGATATTAACATGGCACTCAGGCTTATCGGCGCTTGTGTCGTCGTCACTCTAATCGCAATCGGTGCAACCTGGTTGCTCAACAACGTCCGCATCAAGCGGAATGACCGCCGCCCAAGGAGGGGCAAAACCGAATGAACCCTGCGTCTATTGTCAAAACCGTTTTCTTTGGCCTGATTGCCATTGTCGCCGCATCCGTCCTTGGCGGTTCGTTCTACACTGTCGACGAAGGTGAGCGCGCCGTCGCGGTCAGTCAGGGCAAGGTTTCAGGTGTATCGGCACCCGGATTCCACTGGAAGGCTCCGTTCATCACCGATGCGCATATTATCAGTGTTCGCACTCAGGCCATCGAGTTTAAGGATGAGCCCGTTTACACCGCCGACCGGCAGACGGCGACCGTAACGTTTTCTGTCAACTATGCAGCCACGCCAACAGACGCCGAAATCACCACGCTATATCGTGAATTTCAGACTCTCGACGGCATCGAGACACGTGCTTTGAAACGCCAGGTGCGCGAGCAGATCAAGAACGTCTTTGGCACATTCACCGCCGACACCGCTATCCGCGAACGCGGCCGGCTGAATACGGAAGTCAGCGCGACCATCGCCACGCTCGGCGAACCATTGATCAAGATCGAAGGCGTTAACATCGAAAATATCGACTTCTCGGATGCGGTCGAACAGGCTGCCGAGGATCGTGCCAAAGCCGAGATGTTGGTTCAGACCGAGAAACAGAAGTTGGCACGCGAAAAGGTTATCGCCGAGATCGCGGTGACACAAGCACAGGCTCAGGCTGACAGTCAGGTCGCCACGGCCAAAGCAAATGCTGAAGCTGTTCGACTGAACGGTGAAGCCGAGGCTGCTGCAATCAAGGCAAAGTCTGATGCCTTGGCATCAAGCCCCAACCTGGTGGAACTGACCAAAGCCGAAAAGTGGAACGGCGCACTGCCGACCACGATGGTTCCGGACGCCACCCTCCCGTTCATGCGCATGAACTAACTGACGGCTTCGGTCACCGGCAGGTCAGAGATGCCGGATTCCCAACCCGCCACCAAGGAACCCTGACCATGGATGAGCAACGCATTCAGATGATTATCGATAATAGTTTCAAGAACTTCCACGCGAAGGGATTGGACTACATCTGCCTGAAACGAACGCCTGAGCACACACGGAAGGCATACTTTCTGAACGGTGATGTGACCAAGCTGCCGGATGTAGTCAACCCGCATGACCACCGCTACCATTTCGATACAACGGTAGTCACCGGAACAATGTCCAACTCCCACTACGTTGAGAGTGACAATGGGGTTCTCTATCAACAGTTCGAATGGCGCACGCCTCTGAACGGTGGTGACGGCTTCACGTGGGTCAAGGAAACACGGCTCGAAGAAACCACTCGTGTAACTCACATGCCAGGTCAAAAATACCGCATGTGGGCTGACGAATTTCACACCATCCGGATGCACTCCGATCAAGTGATCATCGTCCTCGATCAGTATGTAGACGTGGTGCCGGTTGACCAGCCGACGCTCACTTTCATGCAATCGGACCAGGCGCCAAACCTTGATGGCCTCTATGAGCGCTTCACTGCTGACGATGTCCTCGACCGGCTAGCCGTCCTTCGCAACTTTGGCATCGAGTAAAAATCAACCATTTGTAGAGAAAGCCCTAAAATGATCTCCAACATCCGAGAAATGCAGAAGCGCATCCATGCCCTGAACCACCGTTGGTGGCACGACGAGGCCGGCAACCGCCTCGATCGCAATAAGGGCGAACTCATCTGCCTTTTCCATTCCGAGGTGTCTGAAGCCACCGAAGGCGCACTGGCCAACGCAATGGATGACAAGCTTCCACATCGGCAGATGCATGAGGTCGAGATGGCCGACACTGCCATCCGTATTCTCGATTATGCTGAAGGGTTCGGTTACGACCTTGAGCCCGCCGTCATCACCGTCATGGAAGGCGTTCGAAACCTGTTCGAAGACGATGGTCCTCGCGTCATTCAACTCGCCCAACATGCGGTCATCCATCTACATCTCAGCAAAGCCATGGAATGCGAACGCAAAGGACGGACCGCCGAGGTTGCGGGCTGGCTGAACGGCGCGCTTCATCTGATTGGACTGTACTCCTTCGCCCATTGTCTCGATTTGGCCGGCGCGATCGAGGAAAAGCTTGCTTACAACGCCAAACGTCAGGACCACACCTACGAGGCCCGTGCGCAGGCTAACGGCAAGAAGTGGTGATCGACGATGACTGATTACCCTGACCGCTGGTCCGAAGTTGAAGTAATCTTCAACGACGGCACTGTCCAAACCTACACCATCAAGGTGGGCGCGAGCTTTGGTCGGCATATGGCGCAGCAAGCCGGTGCTTGTGGTGTCCTATCCATGCTGTGCGGACCCAAGACCCATCATATCCCGCTCACCAGCATCCGTGAATGGAATCTGACGGAACTGTCGGGGGAGCCGGAATGAACATCGCCCTCGATTACGACGCCACCTACACCGCCGACCCGCAATTGTGGAATCTGTTCATCTCCGTCTGCGAGAACTCGGGCCACGACATCCGCATCGTGACCGCTCGCGATGACCGTCATGACCGAACCCCCGCCCTTATCCAACTGGAAAAGCGGCTGCCGGTCATTTACTGCCGCGGCGTTGCCAAGCAGTGGTATCTCACTCACCACGGCGAAGGGTTCGTCCCGCATATCTGGATCGACGACAAGCCGGAATCGATCCTCGCCAACTCCACGTTCGCACCAGACAAGCTTGCGGAATGGCGTTCCAACCGCACAGGCGAAGACGGCTGCGCGTAAACTCCACTTTTTGTTGAGGATCAACCCTGATGACCACAATCACTGCACAGACAATTCTCCGAAGCCGCAACGCCAGTGCGCCAGACAAGGTGCTCTCGACACTCCTATTGCGCTATCCTCGGTTCATCCATGCCGAGTTCATGACGCATCGCTGTATGAGCCGGAACGCGGCCAGTAGCCGTGCGATCCCGGTCAAGAAGATGATCGACGACATCTTGGCCGACACCGCCATGCCGATCCATTGGGGTGCCGCGCAGAAAGGCATGCAGGCTGATCGGGAGTGTGATGCTCCGATTATTATTCCAAGCAAATTCGGATTGTCAGAGAAGGGTTTTCATTACACTCGCGAAGAAGCATGGATGACAGCCCGCAACCGTGTCATTGACATGGCTAGAGGATTTGAAGAAGCCGGCTACCACAAGCAGGTCATCAACCGGCTGCTGGAACCATTCATGCACATCACTGTGCTCGTGTCGTCGACGGAATGGGACAACTTCCTCGAATTGCGCGACCACAAGGACGCCGAGCCGCATATCCAGATGCTCGCTCGCGAGATCCGGAAGTGCCTCGAAGACGAGTCGACGGTGCAGACGCTCGAACCCGGCCAATGGCACCTGCCGTTTGTGAGCAGATACGAATCCGGCGAGATGATCGAACAGATCATTCAGGAGGGTGCGGCAGGAGCAGACCTTCGAAAACTCTCCGTCGCCCGTTGCGCCAGCACGAGCTACAAGACGACGGACGGCTTCGACATGACGCTCGAACGCGCCGAGGCGATCTACGACAAGCTGCATTCGAAGCCGTTTCACGCCAGTCCATTTGAGCACGTGGCACAGGCCGATGAAGTCGTGAAGCTCGGCACCATGGGCAAGGGGTGGTACAATCCCCGCGAACACGGCAACTTCGTTGGTTTCCGCCAATTGCGCCGGCAGATCGAATTGGCAGCATGACCTACGACCGCCAGCCCACCTCGACCAACGCGCAGCCGGATGAACCCTGGACGGCAGACCGGCTGCTCGACCTGATCGAGTCCTTGCCAGCGGCACCGCCAGACCCACTCAACGGCGCCACCACGCTCTACGTGCATCCCTCTCGCGTCAGTGACGCAGACCGGATCAACCAGGCTGCCGGTGGCCGCCTCCACATTCAAATCAGCAAACTCGCATCAGCCAAGGTCATCGCCGGTTTCAAGGGCAACGACTGCGTGATGATCATCGGAACGGAGAAGAAAGATGTCTAACCCTTATGAACGCCAGGAGGCTGGCACCCACTATGTCAACATGGGTATGCAGCCTTTCCATTTTGCCATGGTCAACGGATGGGATGCTGGCGCGTTCTCGATCCTGAAATACCTGTCGCGCCACCGGTCCAAGAATGGTCTCGAAGACCTGAAAAAGGCTCGCCACTTTGTGGAATTGCGACAGGAGGAAATCACCAACGCGATCAGCCCACGACGGGACAGCAAGCGTATCTTCATCGGCGAGTATTGTGCAGCAAACCATATCTCAGGTGTCGATGCCACTGCTCTCGTTTATCTCGAAGAATGGGTGGAATACGATGGGATCGGCGAGTGCCGGGACGCCCTTCTCGAAAAGATCGAACTTCTCATATCGGAATATCAGCCGACCCTATTGCCTTAACCTAAAAATCAACATACAGTTGATTAACACCACAAAAAGGAGTCGGGCGATGGAACAGCCCACCTACCAGCGCATCGTCACTGAGAGTGAGCTTGATGCGATCTGCCAGCAGTTCGTGGAGCGTGAGTTTCCGAAAGCCGTGAAGTCGGTCAACCGGTTCAGCGGCAAGGCGAACCCGCCTGCTGCCAAGTCCGCGGAGGGCCACCCCTATGCCCGATAGCACCGTTTTCGAGCGCATCAAGAACACGCTGGTCAACTGTCAGCAGTTCCCGGCCGACCTGATCACCGCAGACGCGACGATCGACACTCTCGGCGGCGACAGCTTGGACGACATCGAGCTGATGATCCGGCTCGAAGAAGAATTCAACATCGAGATCCACGACGGCACGTTCGACGTGAACACGCCGATCTCGCAGATCGCAACAGCAATCGAAGGGATTATTGCCAATGGCTAAGATCGGCCACAACAGCGGCGAGGAAGACGACATCATGGGCTCCACGGAGACCGTGGCTGCGAAAGAACTCCGCCAGTTTATCGAACGGGTGGAGCGTCTGGAAGAAGAAAAGGCCGCCATCCAGGGCGACATCAAGGACGTACTCGGCGAGGCCAAGGGCCGCGGCTACGACACCAAGGCTATCCGCAAGATCATCGCGATGCGCAAGAAAGATGCGAACGAGCGGATCGAGGAAGAAACCATTCTGCAGACCTATATGGCTGCGCTCGGGATGGAGTGATCATGACCATCCGTCTCTCCCAACCGCAGGCCGTCCTGCTTACTGAACTCCGCTCGGCCGGCAGCAAGGGTGTGTTCAAATCCACCGCCTACTCGCCGGCAGATCACCTCGTTGCCATGGGCTATGCCAAGTGGTTGCGAAGGTTCGACAACGGGCGTTCCGGCTGTCTCGTGATCACGCCGAAAGGTGTTGCGTTCAAAGAAGGGCGCCTGTGATGGCACAGCCGTTCTGGAAACGGGCACTGTTGGTCATCGTCGACATCGGCTCGCTGGTGGCGCTGCTTTTGCTGATATCGGCCATGATTGCCGTGGTTCTCACCATCTCGTTACCCACGCACGAAGATTACCTGTCCGTGTTGCGGCGGGTCACACTTCTTAATGCGGCGTTTGTGGCGGCGAAGCTCCTGATAAGCTGGGTGCAGAAATGACCAACTCGTTCGTCGCCTATCTTCAGTCGAAGGGCTTCAGCCACGTGTCGTTTGACATGTCGAAAACTGTGACCATCACCGCTTGGCGGCGAACCGAGCGCAAGACGTACAGCGTGTATCAGGCAGCCAGCCTGGAAGACGCGGAAGCAAAGCTACTGGCGATGATCAACGCGCCGGCAGCGGAACCCAAAAAACCTGAACCTGATTTTGCGGATGTCCTCGGATGAGCGCTGACTTTCAAAAGTCCATCACGTTCTCGATCATGAGCGCCAAGGTGGAAGCACTGGAAAACGCCATCCGCGTAATTCGCAATGCGCGGCAGGGGTTCCTCGAAGGGACGCTCGGCGGCGAAGACATTGATGAGTGCATCGACAGCGCAATCGAGTTGCTGCCGGAAAGTCCAAAACCAGACCGCCGCAAGCAGCCCAAGCCCAAGGAGTCGTTCGATGACGTTCTCGGCTGAGGAACTGGTCGCCTTGCTCGATGAGGCCATGACAAGCGGCGACTGGCACTCGGTGCGCATCTTCAATGGCGCCGCTGTCAGCAGTCCCGGCATCCTGGTGAGCATGGGACGCGACCACAGTTCTTTCACTGTCGACCAGCTTTCTGCGGAAGCGCGGCCATCTGAGAAGCTTCTGTGGTTGCTGAGGGACAATCTGCGCCGTGGGACTGCCGCCGCACCTGAGACAACACCGAGCGATCGCATGAGTGATCTGCTCGACGACATTTAGGATATTCGATGACAACGATCACCCTGCATCCCGGCGATAACCGCCTGACGCTTCGCCGCCTGATCGATGAGGGTGTGCGCGTGCATTCGGTGGTCACCGATCCACCCTACGGTCTCGTGAGCATCCAGAAGCGTTTCGGCAAGCAAGGGTCGAAGGCTGCCCGCACCGAGAAGAACGACGGATCATTCAATCGGCTGTCCAAGGGTTTTATGGGGAAGATTTGGGACGGCACCGGCATCGAGCGCGATCCGGAATTCTGGAAGCTGATTTATGACATCCTTCTACCAGGCGGTTACGTGTTCGCATTCAGCGGCTCGCGCACCGGTCATTGGCAGGCGTGCGCCATGGAGCTTGCCGGCTTCATCATGCACCCGATGCACGGTTGGTGCTTTGGATCGGGATTCCCGAAAGCACATGCTGCTGACAAGGCAATCGACAAGGCGCTCGGTGATTTCGGCGGCACGATCGATGGTCAATATTTCCCCGTGAGTGACGAAGCCGTCGAGTGGGAAGGATGGGCTTACGGCACTCAGGCGCAGAAGCCAGCCCTTGAGCCGATCTACCTTGGTCAGAAGCCGTTCGACTGCAAGACTGGTGCAGCGAACCTCCTGAAGCACGGCGTCGGCGCGGTGAACATTGACGGCTGCCGTGTTCCATCGGAGCCTAGAACCTATGATCTAAAGGGTGGCGAAAACCTCAATAAGTTATCTCGTGAAGGTTCTGGTGATGCGGATGAAGCTCGCGGCTTGGGTGCATACGGCGTCGGAGCGAAGCAGGTCTCGATTGGACAGGTCACTGTGGAAGGCCGTCATCCCGCCAACCTGATCCTCGACGGATCGCCAGAAGTGGTTGCCATGTTTCCTGCTAAAGCCGGCGCTGCGGCACCTGTGAAGGGCACCGAACCATCTGGCGTGACCAAAGAGATCTACGGGAAGTTCAATGGCCGGACTCCCGGCACGTTCTTCAACGACGAAGGCTCAGCAGCGCGCTTTTTCCACCAATTCGGACCTGACGCCGATCCGCTGATCTACCACGGCAAGGCGGGTAAAGCCGACCGCGCTGGCGGTAATCATCCCACCGTCAAGCCGATCGCCCTCATGCAGTATTTGATCCGCCACATCACGCCTCCCGGTGGAACTGTGCTCGATCCTTTCGCCGGGAGTGGCACAACAGGTGAAGCGGCCAAGCGCGAGGGCATGAACTGCATCCTCATGGAAGCGGAGCCCGAATACATCGAGTTTCTGGAAAAGAGGTTCGACATCGCAAAACCGGAGTTCGACTTCGACGACATCCTCGGCGAAGCCATGCCCGTCAAATCAACAAATAGTGGAGTTCTGTTCGATGACATTCTCGGTTCTTGAAGAAGGCAATAAGCTGAACGACATCGCCACCAGTCTGTCTGCCCAACTGAAGGCGCTGACGGACGCTCTGGTTGCGCAGGGAAAGCACGTGACCATCCTCGTCACCGAGCGGGAAAGCGATGACCAAGCCATCTCTTATGCCGTCGTCAGCACGATCGACGATCACGAAGAACTGATGACCATGGTGGAAGACGTTTCTGACGATCTTCTCGCGCCATATGCGGAAGATTTCGGCGACGGTAATGACGAGCAACAGGAGCTTCCTTTTAAGGCCGAGACGATCCAATGAGGAAGATCGAGGTCACTCCTTCGACCGATTGGCCGGTGGGCCGGAAAATAGTTCTGCTCGATGCTTACCTGCAGAACCCTATCACGGTCAAAATCACGCGCCACCCTAACGCTGACCACCTGATCTGCGAGGATGAGCGAGGGGTGGTCTATTACGCTCGAACCGACAGGGTTGAACGCTTTGTGAACGAGCCGATCGATTCAGTTGATGACTTTTCAGACATACTCGGTTAAGGAAAACGAAACTTTTGTTCTTGATCTGTTCTACTTTCTGTGAATATAATCCTAGCCAGCAATTTCGCAAAAAGGAGTGAGTGCATGTATCGAGTAAAAATGACGCAAGCCCTTGATTTCGTGAAGGTCCGTGGTGGGGAGATCGACTACTGGCACGGCGATGGGAACAATGGGGAGTGGGGAGAAGGCTGTGCGGAGGGCCGCAGGCGCGCTAGCGACCTTGTCGGGTTCATGCAAGGTCAGAACGACCCCTCCCTGCTCAATCGCGTTGGAAAAGCCATTGTCGGATCCGGAAAATATGGCGCTGTCGAAACAGGGTTTTTTCAAGAGATCGGGAACAACCTGATCTAAGCGGGGTCGGCCGGCGTCATAGTCCAGACAGTGACAATGTGATCATGACGCCGGCAGCAAACGACCCAAGACCAACAGACGTTATCAGCCAGAAAATATTCCCTTTGGGCACGATGCCGCGCTCGGTGCCCGGCGCAAGGACGACAAGCGCTCCTGCGATCATGAGGCACCAGACAACGAACGCCGTCACCGGTGAATCTACAGCCCATTCCGGACGCAATACCCGCACGCCGTCATAGGTGGAGTTCCACCTGATGATGTTAGTCCAGAGCCGCCAGAAGGCCGTGCATGCGCCGATTCCGAAGATTGCCACTGACAGAAAGTTCGGGCCCGCCTGACCGCCGTCCTTGATCGCGTCATACGCCGGCACAGTCCATCTGATCATGATTGCAAAGAACACCCCGAGCATCAGGTTAGAGGCGATTTCGAGCATCATCACCGGCCCGAACATCGGCAGGATGATCCAGAAGCTGAGAGCGCCGATCAGAGCGATCATGGCCGCGGTATTGTTGGTGATGCGCTTCACGAGCGGCCTCCATTGAAATTTTTGAGAGTCAGTTCGGCCAGGGTCGTGTTTAGGTGAGCGGCTTTCCGCTCCATGTTCAGTAGTGCTTGTATGAAATTCGTCTGCTCGCGCTTGCTTTCCGCCGCCAACGGCTTGTTCGGGGGCTCGGCGGCCGGTACGTCGCTCACTATGACCACGTCCCGCGTTCTGGATTTGCTTCGCGTTTTCGTGGCAGGCTTGCTCTTGAACCAATCACGCAGTGCCATCATTTGAGATTCCTCTGCACGATCGCCAGTGTGGTGTTCACCGCATCGGTCGCGTTCTGGATGGTTACGGTGACCTTCTGAATCGCCTCCATGGCGCTTCGCGTTTCCAGAAGGCGGGCTTCCTGCAATTCAGCATTCAGTTTGCGTTCTGCAGCGATCTCGATCGCATGGCGCGTGCGCTCGGCCACCATGTCCTCATCGAATTCATCGCGCATCGCCTGGATAAACTCGTCACGCGCATTCAGTTTGCGCCACAGGACAATCGACACGCCGACGAGAAAGAGCACCAAGACGATCGTGGCAACGTGCACGCCCTGCTTGTCTGCCAGGTCTATGAGCTTGTCGGCGCTTTCCATGGAATCAACAAATCCACTTTTTGTGGAGTTTGGTCAAGCTGAAACTGTAGGGAAGCGGCCTCTGAGCATTGACGTTGGCGACGGTCATGGCCAAACATGGGGCGGAGACAGCCGTGAAGCGCTATCACAGGAAAGACGAGATGAAGATCGACTGGAATTACATACAGAAATATTGGGATTGGCTTGGACACATTGTTGAGGGATTGGTGATGTCGCTTATCGTCACAGCGATATTTGTCTTCGCAGTCCCGCTCAAACTCGCCGCTCTTATCGGTCTTGCGTTCTCGATAGGACACTTTCACGGGCGAGAAAAGCGCGACTACGAGCGATCCGTCGACATGAAACCCCCACACCTGAAAGGCTATCTGATGTGGAGATGGAACGCCGATCAGATCACTGATTTCTGGCCTACTGCTGTTGTGCTCCTGATCGTCATGCTCATTGTGAACGGCATGTGATTTAGACAACCAAAGGCAAAGTCCTGCGCCCTATCTCTGCCAGACGATGCCGGTGCGCTTTACCGAAGCCGGATTCCCCGCGAGCAACACATTCGGGGGGAATTTCCCACTAACCAGGGCTCCGGCTCCGACGACACTGTCAGCCCCAATTTGAGACCCTTTCAAGACGATCGATCGCATGGCGAGCCACACTCTGTCACCGATTACAACGCTTTTGGAAGGGTTGAGTAGGTCGCCGCTCCCCTCGTCGAAAATGTGGTGAAGGTCTGTCGCGTATACGGCAACGTCAGCCAGTAGACAGTTCGATCCGAACGTTACCGAACCCTCCCAACCGGACCGTATGTCTACTGCAGCATTGCAAACGAAATCATCGCCAATGACGATCGATGAGTTTTGCTCTGCCACTATTTTCCCTTTGACAACAGCGTTGTCACCAATGGTCACGGAAGCCCCTAATTTTACGCTGATGGTTGCGCGGTCCAGTGTGCAATTTTTACCGATCTTTATTGAACCTTTTCGGTCGCCTTCCTCATCAATCGCAATAAGCGACGAGACCATTTTCAAACCGTCATCGATATCGAGGTTTTTGGTTTCTTCCAGTGTTTGATACCAGTGACGCATCTCATTCTCCGATTAGAGCTTTTCACTGCCTACACAAACGGAGGACGTTAGAAAAGTAGTAGCTTGCACTTGGTCAAATTTGTACGTCCAAAGGATTTGGCTACTAGAAATCACTTATGCAAATTAAGGTTTACGTAAAAAATTCATTGCGATCTTAACGTGACGATAATATGACACGCAACCGTCACATTCAATCACAAGTCGAAGGTATCCCTGATCAATGAGACCTTTTCTGAACGCGCTGGATAAGGCGATAGCAACACCTGTTGAACAAATGATCTTGAAAACAGGTGTGTGCCCGTTTTGGTTGAAGTCGTCTAAATTGAATGAGCGATACACCCTTGTTGTTCCCTGCTTCAACATGGAACGGTATCTCGACAAATTCTTGAAGTCTCTGACCTCGCAAACATCTGGCACCGATGGCATCGAGGTCATAATCGTGGATGATGGTTCAACCGATCAGTCCGCTGTGATCGCCAAGCGGTGGGCAGAAAGATACCCATCGCTGATAACTTATCATTACCAGGAAAACCAGGGCTTGTGCGCTGCGAGGAATACGGGGCTTCGCTTGGCCACCAACAAATGGGTCTCGTTTCCTGATCCTGATGACCTATTCCACCACCGGTATTTCGAAACGATCGACAGGTTTTTGACCAGAGAGCGGCATCGCAACCTTTCTACGGTGTGCTGCAATTTTGTGAGGTTCTTCGAAAAATCCGGCAAGAAGAAAGACGACCACGCACTGAAGTTCCGTTTCGGCGCCGGAACCAAGCTTGTTCGCGCACATGACATGGGCGACATGATGCAGTTGGCGATCAACAGTGCATTCCTCCTTCGCGAGCGCATGGTGGAAGGTGGCTTCACATTTAACCCTCTCATAGTTCCAGGCTTCGAAGACGCAGAGGTAGTTAACCGCTACTTGATCAAGCAGCCAGAAAGTTGGGTCGCCTTCCTTCCTGGGGCAAAATATTACTATTGCAAGCGGGCAGACGAGTCTTCAATGCAGGACACCGCTCGCACCAAGAAGTCGTTCTATCTCAATCAGCCGAAATATGGCTGGCTCTCGGTCCTCCGCGAAGCCAAAGAGAGCCGCGGCGAGATACCCAAATTCATTCAGCGCACCGTTCTTTATGATGCCATTGGACATTTTCGTAATCATCTGAAACGCCCTCAGTCTCTAGGGTTGCTTACCGATGACGAGAAGCAGGAATACAAGGCCACGATGGCCGAGGCCATGTCCTATCTCGACCCGAAATTAATCGCGTCCACCGATCTCCCCGGTCTGTTCGAAGACCTGCGAGTTGGCATTTTGAATCTCTACTTTGGTCAACGTCGATGGGCCACCAACGCCTACATCACTCACTACGATGATCAGAAAAATCTGATGCGTATCTCTATGTATGTATCATCAGACGACAACGATCCGGTGATTATGAATGACGGGTTCGAAGTTCACAAAATCCATATGAAGAAAATCCGCAACACGTTTGTCGGCGATACCTTCTTTTATGAGATTGCTTTTTGGGTGCCGGTCGATCCTGGGCGATATACAGTCAATCTCCCGGTTGGGAACGCGAGATTTCGTTTCAACGGAAAAACGTTCAATAAAGGGATCACGGCAAAAGAAATTTTGTCCCACTTTGGGCGTAAGCCGAAGCTGAAAGGCATAAAAGCCCGTTTGGCACGCAGGTTTGATGATGCGTGGTTGTTGATGGACCGGATCGACAAGGCCGACGATAACGCTGAGCACTTCTACAGATATCTGATGAACAATCGGCCTGGTGGAAACTACTATTTCGTGATCAGCCGAAACTCCCCTGATTGGGCGCGATTGAAGGCTGAAGGGTTCCGGCTCATTTCCTTCCGTTCTCGCCGCCACTTGGCTGCCCTACAGCGTGCAAAATACCTCATTAGCTCACACGGCGACGCTTATGTGAGAAAGCCATTCAAGGCCGCGCACCTGCGAGACAGCAACTATAAATTCCTTTTCATCCAGCATGGGGTGACGAAGGACAATCAGGCGGAATGGTTCAACCATATCATGCCAGCGCTCTTGGCAACCGCTACACCAGATGAGTACCAGAGCATCGTGTCGAAGGATTCCGAATATCATCTGTCGGAGAAGGAGGTGTATCTTACAGGCTTCCCCAGGCACGATACCCTTTTGGATATCGCTCCGTCGCGTAAGACAATATTCGTCATGCCAACCTGGCGCGAGTCCCTCAGCGGGAAGGTGTCGCGCCCCGGCGTTCGAGAACTGAAGCCAGGCTTCGAAAAGTCCGAATACGTCACACGGTGGGTTGGGCTATTGAATTCTCCGAAACTGGCGCAGATTGCTCGCGATAACGGGTTGCAAATTGTTTTTTGCCCCCATCCCAACTTGGCACGGCACCTGTCAGCTTTTCAGATTCCTAGCTCGGTAAAGACCGTGTTCGTAGATAGAATTAAGTCACTGCAGCCGCATTTTGCGGAAATGGCTGTCATGGTCACTGACTTTTCGTCTGTTGCATTCGACGCGGCAGTCATCGACAAACCTGTGGTCTATTATCAATTCGACAAAGACACGTTCTTCGCCGGCCACATCTACAGACCGGGGTACTTCGACTATGAGCACCATGGGTTTGGGCCCGTTGCCATGGATGAAGAATCCGCGCTCGATGCGATCAATAAAGCGGCGGCCGATTTGGAGGACCGTGTATACCATGAGAGGCGCATCAAGACGTTCCCCTTCAAGGACGGTAAGTCCAGTGAACGCCTTTACGATGCAATCCTCAATATAAGCTGAAGATGCCGATCAATAGGCAAGACATCAATGCAGCGCAAACGCTCAGGGTTTTAATATGTCCTGAGCGCTTGGGTTTCACGAAATCAGGGTGAAATGTTATGCCGCTAAGCCATAGATACTCCGAACAGCATCGTTCGCCGTCACTATGGTAAGGGTGTTCGAAGTCGGTATCGTGCAATCAACTTTACCTTGAATTGTCTTTACGGTCACGTGATCGCTACCAACATTCCACCTTCTGGTCGTGTTGAACGGGACAGCCCTTCCAGATGAAAAGAAGCCTGTTCCGACCGCACCAGTTTGCACTTCGAGCGCAGCGAACAGCGTAATGTCAGTAGCCAGCGTTATCGTTCCGGACGATACGTTACCGTTGAACAAAAGTACACGGCCATTGATCGAGTTCAGCGAAGTCAGTGCAGACTGATCGCCGATATCGGCGGATGTTCCCGCCTGTACATCGTTCCCGTCACAAGTGTTGGACTGAGATCCTGTCGGGAAGTAGATACCATACGAATAAGTATTAGCGGCACCGCTTCTTTTGACGGTATTGGTTTTAACCGAACATCCGCCGCCAGTAATACGAATAGCACTATAAGCACCATTGTTCGAAGCAGAAGCGCCAGTAACCTTGTTGAGACCAACGAAGACGTTTGTAACGGTGGTAGCAGAAACGTTGATCGCTTCCTGCCCCGCGTCGTTGATTACATTGTCTTCGGCCACATGGCCGCTTCCGTTGGAAATATAGATCCCAACGCCAGAAACCCCAATCACAGAATTCTGAATCGCTCTCACATTAGTGGGATTGATCGCGCCATCCCAGGAAATCTGGATGCCGAAGTCAGAGCAACCTCCGAGCACGTTATTGTAGGCAAACACCGTGTTGTCGCAGGCCCATGATAGAATGCCGCGGGTGCCGGCAGAAATGATCGTGTTGAACAGTGCGAAACTGTCCTTCCAGCGCTGAGGACGAATGGCGTAGCCTGTCGGCGCATTAAATGTGCACTGAATAACTCTAATATTCTTGTGCGGCGTCGGCGGCGTAGAGTGAGATCCCACACCGCTCTGACCTCCATCGAAGTACACATTGCGAATAGTTATGTCTTCACACGGGGTATCATCATAGGGACCATGTGCCGGATATCCGACGTTATTGCTATAGTCGATCTGAACGGCTTCGAAGTTACCACTAGCTGGATAGAGACGGTCCGTAATCCTGATGTTCTCAATAAGCGCTCCACGCGTGGAATTAATCTCCATTACGTGTGATCCGTAGGAGTTTGTTATCTCCCCAACGCCGGTTGCGCCGATGTAAAGGCCATTTTGATGAGCGCCGACCCAAAGGGCTGTCGTTATGGTTGTTCCTACGCGTCCGCAGTCAACAACGCCCTCCAAAACAATGCTGACGTTCTTGCACCCAGCGTACCCGCCAGGGCGGGTGCCGTCGCCGTTGATGAAGATGTACCCATCACTGCCGGTCCGTTTTAAAGTGGCGCCCTTACAGATTTCCAGGTGGAAGTTGTTATGAACAAGTGTCCGCCCGGACTTTTCGTAAACACGCCCCCCACCTGGCAGCTTCATTCCTACGCCAAACAATTCGGAGTATTTTACCATGGCAGCGAAGGCTGCGGATGAGTCAGTTCCAGCGGCAGCTACAGCGCCAAAATGCAGAGGCGTAATGCTGTCTTTCTCGATCAGTTGCCACCATGCCCCGTCACTGGTTTGAAACTTTCCGGCATGGGTGGGCTCGCTATCTGTTTTCACGTAAAAACCGCCGCCTTCGTCACCGACAGCATAGTACCCATTGACGCGGATCGCATTAATGCCCGTGGGGATTGTCAACGCCGGCATGCCCATAACCGTCGCATAGATCGGTACGTTTCCCTGCGATACCGCGTCACTGGCGTAACCTGCCGCAATGTCACGTGCTGCCTCAGACCTGTCGGCCTCATCCCTCGAACGGTTGGCTTCGTTCGTGACTGACGCAATAAGACCGGTTGCGGCGTCCTCAAACATCTGTTCGACGTTCGAATCGATCTCGGCATCCTTGTCTTTCAGAAACTTTCGAATAGTCGGAACATCGATCCCCCCACTGGTCGTGAAGGTCTGGTTGTCAGAACCATTCGTAAACCGGTCCATCCGTTCTTCGTTCTGCTTGAAGCGTGGGATACCAAGGTTGAGAGCGAGTTGAGCCATGGATAGCGACCTTTATGGGTAGCCGATAACCTGGCCGTAGTCGGCCTCAGGCATCGAAACATTGATGATTTGATCGAGCAGGTCTTCGTAGAAGGGGAACTCGTCGAGCGAGATGGGGCCAAGGTCCACGATCGCCTGCTCGTCTTGAGTCAGGAGCGGCCCTGCTGTTTGCTTGACGTAGAGGAAATTGGTCGCCGCGTTCAGCTTGCGGATCTCGACTTCAAACGAGAATTCCTGCCAAGCGTCCGTCTTGAAATCGATTTGGGATGCCGGCGTTATCCGTACATATGGAAAGTAGTAGCTGATCGACGGACCAACTGGATTTTTGGAAATGTAACGGAGAGCGCCGACGACCTCCCTGCTGCTCTCCGTAGCGTCAACAGACGCCGAGGTGCGCCATTGAAATGAAACCGATACGGTCTCCCCATCATCAACGTCGGGAGCCTCGTCGAGGACGTAGAAGCGGCCTTCTACACGATCGAGGATGAAGTTCGTGAGCTTGTCGACCGGCGAGCCGGAAAGGGTGAACTCGATGTCCGGTTCAACGTGACGAACCCCGAACGGCTCGGCGCTGGTGCCAAGCTGATACCACCGGCCCCTTTTTACCTTGATCGACTCATTGATCGTTCCGATGGCAAGCTGACCGACATCATTTGGGTCGGAGCCAAACCACAGAGCGATGTTTTCCATCGAACTGTTGTCGGTAGTGATGTCAGCAGTCTGAACCTCGCGTGTGATCAGGCTACCGATCTTTATCTGCTGACCACCGTAGGACGTGAAGCGCTCAACTTCCTCCACCGTCCTTGAGAGGGTAAAGCCGGGGGTGTTGCCTAGATAAAGCTCACCTTCTCCCTTGAGAGTGCCAGCGGCAAAACGGTCGAAGTATAGTTCGCCTCGACCGATCATCAGGGTTGCGTTGGACGTAGTTGTCAAAGCGCACGCCCCTCGCGGTAAGCCTCGACATATTTGTGGACGGCGCGCCGGCCGAAGTAGAAGACACCTGCGCCCGCAGCAGCCATGAGCAGCCAAGGGAGGACAGGTTGAACAGTTTCAAAAATCGTGCGGACCTGCGTGACACCGTTGGTGATGTCGTCAAGGCTGGCAGTTCCATCGGTGATGCCACCGAACAGAGCGCCGCCGAAGATGGTCATGCCGATCTTTTTCAGCCACGAAGCTTCCTTCACAACCGGTTCGGTCTTCAGGTCTTTCTCGGTTGCGTTCTGGCGGGCCGGCGCCATCTCGCGCTTCGGCGCCTTCACCAATTGCGCAATAAGCTCGTCGGTGATCTCGCCCGTCAGCGGCAGATTGTTGTCGGCCTGGAAGGCTAGAATGGCATTGCGCGTGCGCCGACCATACTTATTGTCGGACTCACCCACCTCGGGGTAACCCTTATCCCACAACAGGTCCTGAACGCGCTCAACCAGCTTATCGTCCTGCTGGACAGGTTTGGGTTCAGGAACAGGTACGTTGACAGGAGTAGCGACTGCTGAGACCGTTTTAAAAATCTTTTTGGCTTGCGCAAGATAATCGCGAGATTCCGACAGCCCGTTAGAGCCGCCGTTGATCTTCTTGCGAACCGCAACCACATCGTCCTTATCGGCAAGGGCGTTGCAACCGCGGTTGCGCCACTCGCGCACAGCGCTTTTAAATGCGGTCACCGGATCGCGCAGGCCCTCAGGGTTATCTGCGAAGCCCATCTTTTGATAGTTTTCGCGTCCCGTGGTCTGCATCATGCCGCCACCACGGTACTTCCATCCGTCACCGGCCTGTATATTGCCGAGGTTCTTTTTCCCCCAAGCGCCGCCGTAGACGATGTTCGCGATTTCTTCCTGTTTGGCTTTGCGATTGCCGAACCGACCTAACCGCTTGGCATCGGCTTCCGAAATGCGATGGCGACCGAAGGTATTAAGAAGTCCATCAACAGAGTAGTTGAGGCTTTCTTCGACAGCCTTGAGCCCCCCGGTCTCAGTGGCAATCTGCGAAAGAAAATGCTGGACCCGAAGGGGTGTAACAATGTCACCTTCAAGCTCGGCATAGTCCCAATTTTTAACAATCGCATCAACCAGAGCCGGCTTCGCGGATGGGCAAAGTCTCTTGATCTGTGCAGCGGTGGCCACGGCAAACTCCTATGGTTTGCCAACAAATACCACAATTTGTTGATTAATCCACTTTAAAGTGATCTTGTGAGCGCAAAGCGGTACTTTTGAAATGAAGCAAGGCCGTCTCGAATGGCTTCGAGTTCGACAAACATGTCACCGACCAGCGTGATATCGGTCCAATCAAACTCACGGAAATTGTCCGTTATGTCGGGGTATGTCTCGATCAAGGTATTGCTCGAATTGTAGAACCTGAGAGTGTAGGTCGTGCCAGGCTCTGGCCCAACATCAGCATCCCAATGGCTCACGACCTGGTCCGACTGAAGCTTACGATCACGGTGAGCCCAATCAATTCTGAAGTCTCCCTCGATCTCGTCCACCTCAAAAGCAGGTGTCGAATTCACCTTGACCGCCCCTGGTACGTAAGGGCGCCCTTGCCGTCCCACGAACGTCAGAGTGTCCGTGGGAGCCAATGTAGGATCGAGCGTGGCAGACGAACTGTTGGAGAGCAGTTTGGCTTCAGCTACGTCGCTCGTGACGTATTCGCGGGAATCGGTCCCGACATACTCACCCAAGAAAATGATAGTCGTGTTGTCTGCATGAGACGTGGGCACCGTATCAACACAACCGCGCTTTACGGTAATTGTCCCACTGTCGCCGGCCTCATCAACATCGATGCTAATTACCTGAAGAATTTCCGTTCCAATCTGGACAAGGCTGCCCGAGACCATGAGACCGAGATCCACCGCATTGTCGAAAGCAACTGTTGTATCGTAGTACCCGATGGCACCGTCACAGTGAGCGCTCGGGGCAAACGCCTCGCTCCCCCTTACAACAAATTCCTCGGTCCCGGTTCGCGATGCGATCGAATAGTTCAGCAGCATCTGCGACGGGCGGACAGCCGCTGAAACTAGGGCCGTCGAATTTACGTCCAAAATCGCCAGATCGGCAGGAGTCAACTGGCCGACTAACTCCTGGTATGTCGCCTCCCTCACGACCCTAGTGGTTATCACTTGAGGCGTGGAAACGGGAGGAACCCACCCCGGTGTTTCCGGAGAAATAAACGCTGTTGACGACAACCCGAACACATCCAGCGCAGCTTCGACCGTGATGGTCCCATCCCTTAAAGTGCCGTCATTTATCTTGCCGGCGCGCAGCACTAGGTTCTGTATACCCATGTCGGGATCCGAGGCTCGAAACACTTTACCGGGATGTATGCGCCATGCCCGTCGATCGAGCTTGACAGTGTACCTGTTGGTGCTGGCTGAGAGAGTGCGGAGATCGCGCTGAGCGACACGGGCAGCCAGTGACAACACCGGGATTCCGTCATAGGTGTTCGTCTTGGAGCTCGTTCCCTCATTCGACTGTATCAGTGCCAGGTTCTGAGCCCGCACTTCCTGCGCACCATTCAGCAAAACATCTTTGTATTTGACGATGACCTCGCTGATTGCATCTGCCTGGGTTGCGGCTTCCGATTGGTCAACTGACAGAAGCCCGCTATTGCGATCGAACAAGGGCAAATCATTGACGTTATAATCGTCTCGAATCAGGTCAAGCTCAAGCAGTCCGGTTTCTCTGCTGACGTACAGTGTGCCGCCGATGTGATCGAGAATTTCTTGGATGAAACTTTCAAGTGAATCCTGCCTCGACCACCTAATACAAAGTCCGAAACCTTCGTTGAACAGCGTGGTTGCGCTTTTGAACCAGCTTGCTTCTCCTATGCGGGAGCGATCATATCCCCTACCCCAAGCGCGGTTGGTAACGCATTCGTACAGGATGTGCGCAGGATTCATAGAGCGGATCTGACCGTCAGCAAGCCAAATGGTAGCGAGCCCCGGTTGCCAAACTGGACCATCCCAGCCTGCTGTCGTTCTTCGTAAGCGGAATGCCCACTTTTTAGGATAGGGATTCAAGGCGCAGACCATGCCGTCGAAAACGGCTGTCACAACACCTCGGAAGTCCGGAACGTCACCTCCCAACAAACTTTTGAACCAGCCGGGATATGACTGAGAGGCGCTTCCCATCATTACGGTGAGCGAACCCTGAATACCACCTTCAGCCTTTTCGCCACCGAACAACTCGGGAGCGTTGATAGTGGTTGAGCGGTCTCCTGTGATCGACGAATCATAGTAACCGCCACCCTCAACGAAAGGCCAAGCGCTTTTATCTGCGGCCTTGATCTGAACGATCTCATCGACAGGGCCGCGGCAGAGCCCGTACTGGACAGTCAGAAAATATCGATAGCCGATAGTTTGGCTTTTACCCTTACCGCCCATCTTCAAACTCCTTCCGAGCTTGTGCTGTAACTCTCAAAGCGAGCGGATCCCCTGTGCCTTCCATCTTCTCAATCGGAATACCGTTGGCGATGAAATCGGCCCAATCGAAACCGTGACGTGAGAACCACTCTCGTGTTCCCCCAGCGCAAAGATTGGCGGCTCTGATATGGCGCATTAAAACAATTATTGTCATTTCTTCCCGCCACCTGATTTGATTGCTGAGCTTCTCAAGTTGCCATACCAGAGAATGAACTGGTCCTCGGTCCACACATCACCGAAGACAACCGGCTGGGGCGTACCTTCATCGAACTGCGGAAAGTCGAAGTCCTCTAACGCAGCCGGCTTCTGTGCCTCTGTTTTCGGCGTCAGCAGAACCTGGATGGCATAGGAGGCGATAAGCATCCCCAAGCCCCAAAGAAAGTTGATGAAAGCGTAGACCGGCTTGATCTCGCCGCTCACCATCATCTCGACGGTTAACACCTTTAGGTCGCTCATCAGAACACCGGATCGCCGTTGAACGGTGATTTTCCTGGCATATGCGGAACGCCACCGAAATTTGGAAGATTATTGAATTTGTTCTTGCAGTCTTCGCGAGTACGCGAGCAACCGGGATACGCGGTAATCAGGTCGCCAGCTTGAAGCCCTGAAGCTGTCCCAAAGATATTGAAACTGAGCCCGAAGTGGTTCTCAATTCCCCGGCGTTCGATTGCTCCGGAAAACCGAGGGTATTCAATAAAACCGTTCGAGAAGTAAGACACTGGCAGCCAGCCGATATCTGCTGAAGTTATCGTGCTTCCACTGATGGCATCGATCTCAAAGGTGATGCCATAGGACGCCTTAGGCACCCTGCAACTAATGTCATAGAGCGCGTGGGGGCACTGTCTCCCCCAACTCAACCGCAAGCCGTTTCTGTTGAAGCCTGAGGTCAACATCTTTAGAGAAATTTCGACCGAGACGGTATCAATCTGTTTGCAACTTACCGCATATCCCACCCAAACGATCGGTGCTTCTGTCTCGCCACGGTGATGGCGCCGGATCAGCAACCACACCTTCTCACTAGGCGGTTGGCCGTTCAGCATGATGGCGACCGGAAGCGATTTCGGAAGCGTGACCTTCATTTCGTCTGAAGACGCATCGCCAGACTGCTCGACACCTGAATCGCTGATCGGCGTAGCAATATAGGTCTCGTCGCCAAGCTCCGTATCTTCGTCGTCGGTCGAGTACTTCCAATTGGCCGTCCCGAACGTGAATTCGTATAGAGCGATCGGCTCACCGAGATTGTTGGAGCGTTCGGTTACGTCATGACTCATTTCAGAACCCTGCCAATGGTGTTCGGAGCGGTGGCGCCGATTTGAAGTTCACCGCGCATCGAGAGACACCCTGAGTGTCAGTCACGTGCACAATCTCGATCCGGTCCTGATCAAGGCGGGAAAGTCGCATGAAGCTCACACGCATCACGTCTTCGGGCAGCAAACCATCCACAAAAGGTTGATCAACACCGATGACCTCCACGTCGTCATTCAAAACCGTGCTACTCGTAATGCGGCGGTACTCACGTCGGCCATCACAGAAGAAGATTGCGAGGTGGTCGTGCCCAACCTGAATGCCGCCAGACAGCGTGAATCCAAAGTTCTCCACCAACAGGTATTGATCATCGGCTGGCGTTGGATCGACCAAGCGCATGTCGTCGGTGAAAGACGGAAGCCAGAGGTTTCCCCATCTCCCGCGCAGTCGGAACAGAAGTTCTTTTAGTTTCCCGTAGTCTTGTCGACCGGAGGAAACCCAACTGTGCTTCTGCGTTGGAAACGGAAGTCCCGCGATATCAAAGAATTGCGGGATAGAGGTGTCGTTGTCGAGTTCATCCATCATCCGGCTGAACGTAAAATCGGTGTTGTCCCCTTCGTCAGGTGGCAAGTGAAGAACGTTGAGTCCGCCGTAGACATCGAGGTGGGAAACAAGAAGTGCTTCACTCGGTGCGTCGTCGTTTCTTTCCATGATTCGGAAGTTGATCGAGAACGACATTGCGGTGTCGGTGACCTTCCGAAGCGTCGGCTGATCGTCCAGGCGCGCCTTGCGTACCGGATGGATTTTCGAGAACGCTTCCCATGCGTTTTCCAGTGGCGCAACCAAGGTGATGGCGGTCGAGGATAGCGCTGCGACTTCCGCAAGCTCGAACTGGCGGGACTTCTCACCGCCGATAAAGATCACGTCACCGACACGAATGCCGCCATTGTCTGCAGACGGCACCGGGATCGAGGTTGTGCCGGCAAGAACACTGACACCAGATCGATATGACTCGTGCCACTGTGGCAGGTAGAAATTGCGGCCGCTGTGCGCTTCAAGGAACTGCCGAAACACCTGCCTGTCGTTGTTACCTACTGCGGACGTGAACTCGATGGTCTTGCGGGGATATAGGCGAAGCGATCGACGCTGTTCCGCACCTTTTGGCGAGGTCAGGACATCGGTCAGCCATTCGAGGGCTTCCGTGTATGTTCCAGCCCAATTAGGCTCGAAAGTCCAGGTGGGTAAAATCTCAATCGCCATCGCATTACCGTGCCAATCATAAGTGGATTAGTCAACTATTTGTTGACTGTCAACTCAGCAAACTTCTGAGCTTACCCTTGTTCCTACCGAGCACACCCATGATCACCTTTTCACCAGACGCACTATCCATCCAGTTTGAAGCGCTGGCTTCGTCGAGCACGACGATATTCCTGATGGCGCTTATGTTGTTGCTGCCGGTTGAACCGCGTTCCGCAGCAGCCATTCGCTCTGTCAGAGCATTTTCCTGCGCTTCTGTCCGAATTGTCTCACCCCGTTCGAGGATGGTCGGCACCTCGTTGGATTTCAAACCCGCCACACCGCCGCTGTGGTAGTACGATGCGACACTGAATACGCCTGGGTCGACTCTGCGAGAACGCGTGGTCGAGCCAATCGTACCGCCACCATGGGCAACCGCTCCGCCGAGCGCAGAAGCTGCCTTACCGATCGGGCCCCCGAAGCCGGCCAGTGCATTAAGGATCGTCTGCTTCAAGATCATCATGGCGATCTCGCGCAGGAAGTTCGCCGCGAACTGCAGGAAGGCTTTGCCAAGCGCTTGGAAGGCGTTCTCGCCGTTGGCGACTGCTTGCGCAAACGAGTCGAACACGCCGACCAGACCGTCCACAAACGAGCCGACAAGCTGTTGCGTCTGCTGAGAAGTGAGGCCAAGGGTATTGATCGCTCGCCCGACATTGGAAATCGTGACCGCCGCGGTCTGCGTTTTCGTAATCAGCGCATCGATGACAGGCAATTTCGCAGCCGCTTCCGGTCCACCGATGGCCTCCCACATTGCCCGCGCATTCTCGGCTGCCGTAACGATCTGGCCGTTCAAGCCGAGAATCTGCTGCTGAAGGTTTTCTGCGGTGCCTGCATCACCGCTCTGCACAGCCTGCTTATACTGCTGCATGAGCGCGTTGCGCTGTTGCTCAAGAGCCTGCGCCTGTTGAAGCGCAGTATTGGCCTCCTGAATCGACGCCTTCTGATCACGCTTTTCCTGGCTTATCTTGTATTCTTCGGAAGCCAGTGCCTTGATTTTCGCAATCTGTTCATCCGTGAGAACGACACCGGCTTCCTTGGCCTTTTTCTGTTCCTCGGCCAACTTCTTCTGGACGAACGCTTCCTCGGTCAGCCGGCCAGCGTTGCTGTTCTCAGCCTCCTGCAGAGCGATCCGCTGCGCGAGATCATCGTTATATTCCTTTTGCGCCTGGAGTCTTTTTCGCTCTGTCTCGAACTGCTTTTCGGTGAAATCCCCACCGCTCTGGAAAAGGGTGGCTTCCTGATTGCGGCGGTTGGTGTTGATGCCGCCGTTATGAGACGCGAGGCTCCGGATGGCGTCGGCGATCTGCTCAACAGTGCCCTGCTGGATGGTTTCGAGAATGCCGGTGCTTTTCAGATCGCCGTAATTGTAGGCGATCGATGTCAGGACGCCCTGCTGTTGAGGCGAGAAGGCGTCGAAGCGTGTGCCTCCAACCTGATCACGGGCGATCTTGCCGAACTCATCCACGCGGCGCGTCAGATCGCGCACGGCGTCAGAGATCGGAACGGTCATCCCCTGAACGACCTTCTGGATCGATCCGTCAGAGAGAGTGACTGTATCCGAGCCGTAGCCGGCACGATAAGCGTTCACGTCCCAATATGGCGTTGAACGGTAGCCCTCGAACTGCTTGATGATGTTGAAAGCTGCTGAACCACCATCACTGCCAAGGTTGCCGAAATTCACGGCAGTCATGCCAGCCTGGTATCGCTCCTGTGCCTTCACGAGATCATCGAACGAACGGGCGAACTTGATCGCCTGATTGTACTGTTCTTCGAGCCCTTTGATGGTTTCGAGCTTTTTCAGTTCTTCGGCCACGGACGGAATGAGTTTCCCCATTTCGTCCATCGCTTCGTTGAACTTTTTCGCCTTTTCCTCGGCCAGCTTGGTCGAGTCACCGTAGCTGTCGGTTGCCGCCTTCGTGCCGATGAGCGCCTTGTCCGCTTCGGTGGCAGTACCTTCGAAAGCCTTAACGACCGCGTCGGCCTGCTGCCAAGCGTTGTAAAGCTCAAGCAGGCTCTTGGTCGTGCCGTCACCGGTGTTGACGAGATTGAGCAGATCGAGGGCAATATCTTTGAATGTCTGATCAGCAGGGTTCAGTGCAATGTCATTGAGCACTTTTTCCAAATCGCGCAGCGTCTTGGTGCCGTCCCTGACACCGTTGATCGCTCCCTCGATCTGACGGAATTGCTTGATCTGCGGAGAATCGGAAGGCAGATCGGCGTTGCCCGCATACAGCACGCGGGATAGCCTCTCCGCGTCTTTGAGGCTCGACTGAAACGTGCTCCGCAGTTTCTCGGCACTCGCAAGAGCCTGGGCAAGCGTGGCACCCTTGATGTTGTCGGCAACCTTCTTGGTGGTGCCTTCGATAGAATCGTATGCCGTCTGAACGGCGTGCAGGATCCGCTCGTGTTCGCTGACCGCGGCAACCGTCTTGTCGACCTCAGTTGCCCACGAAGTAACTGCCAGCGTCACGCCGGTCAGGATAATACCGGGAAGGCCACCAACTGCCGACCAGAGCAGACGGAACGCGCCGGCAGCAACACCAGCAAGGCGCGTGAGCCCGCCAACAGCAACCTGCAATGCGAGGAAACGAGAACCGGCCGTACCGCCAACGACCGTCGCCACCCGCAACTGCGCGTTCATCGCAGCAATGATGCCGGTGCCCCGTGTCAACGATCCGGCCAGCGCATTCCACTTTGCTTGGGTTGCGGTAACTGTGCCAGCCCACGTGAACATCTCGCGGTTCAACGTTCCGGTGGCAACAGCGTTGGCCTTGATGGCAGAGAGCCAGTTCCCAAGACTGCCTGCGACCTTCAGCGCGACCAGAACGCCGGCAATGCGGGCGAAGTCGTCCATGTATGGGAGCAACGCAACCAAGCCTCTGGTCACATTGCCGAGTGCCGCGCCGAGCGACAGGAAGAACTCGCGACCTTCCGTGCTCTGGAAGTACGTGTTGAGCGTCCGAAGACCGTCGGTGAAGGCGTCAATGAAGCCCCCCTCGCCGATCCGCAGTTGCGCCTGGAAAACGTTGTTCTGGAAGCGTCCGAGTTCAGCAGTCGTCGAAGCGAGTGCTGCGCCAAGTTGAGGGCCAAAACGGCGTTTCAGTTCGTCCGCGAACTTCAAGAGCGTAGTCTGGTCGGCCAGAACCTCGCCCTTCTTCATCATCTCGTCGAGTTCGGCAGCACTGACGCCGATCGCTTCTGCGAAGATATTGAAGGCACCTGCCAGCCGGTCGCCCAACTGGCGCCGCAGTTCTTCCGATGAGACCTTACCCTTCGAGATCATCTGTTCGAGGGCGAGGAACACGCCGTTCAACTGGTCGATTGACAGTTTGTTGACGCGGCCAGCCTCGGCAACCGACAGAAAGATGTCTCGGGTGGCACCGGCAGAGAAGTTTGCGGCATTGGCGGCCACGGCGAATTTCGAATACTGGTCGGCGAGAACACCGAACTCGATGCCAAGCCGAGCGGCATTGCGCTCAAGGAAATCAAGTTCCTTGCTGACCTTGCCGGTGTCCTGATTGAACACCACGCCGAGTCGGCTTTGGGCCGCTTCGAGCGTCTGATACGCCTTGAGGACGCCACCGATCTGCGAGATTGCCGCGTTCAGACCAATGTAGCTTGCGGTGAGCGACAGGACCTCGCCACGGATGCGCTGGAATAGTGAGAGCGCATCACGGCCACCGCGAGTGCTGCTGCGGAGGGCGCTGTCCAAATTCTTGGCGCCGGATGCACCGGACTCCATTGCCGATCCGGCCGTCTGTGCCGCCTGCCCCATAGCGCGGATAGGCGGGAGCGCGGCATTCGCGCTGTTACCAAGCTGCCGATTTGCCGCGGCACTGGAAGTCGCTGCCTGCGCAACACGGGCCAGTCCCGACACCGGTAGGCCGGCAGCAGCACGCAGCTTGTCGAGCGCGTCAACCTGAGAGAAATACTCGGTCTTGGCGCGACGGGCGGCTTCCGTAATGCGCTTGAATGCATCCACCTGCTGCGTGGCATTGCCGCTGACGGACTGTAAACCAGTAGCAAGACGCTTGGCCTCACCTTCCAAAGCCTTCCAGTCGTCACGCAGTATGTTGATTGCCGCAATTTGCTTTTGGAGTGCCGCCGCCTGTTTAGGGTCTACGACTTCGGCACCGCCACTGCTGAACTTGTTCAGCGCTTCGATAGCGCGACGTGTACGGTCGATCTCGGCTGCGTTTTTCGCGGCAGCCGCAGCAACTTCATTCTGGCGAAGCGCAAGCCCGCCCATGGCACCACTGGCTTGATCGGCAACAGCCTTGACCTTGGACTGTTCAGCCGTCACCGTTGCCAGTGCAGCCTCGTTGCGCTTCATCTCGGCCGTGGCTTTGGCCGTCTCGCGGGCAAGGTCTTTTTCGTATTTGGCAGCGGCATCGAGCTTGGGATTGAGCCGTGCGAGTTCCGCTTCCGTGGTCGCGATAGTGCGCGCCTGATCGGCAAGCTGTTGCTGAACCTGCGCCTGAAGGCCACGGGCGGCCTGCGCGTCACGAAATACGGATGTATCGCCAGACGGAGCTACCGGTCCCGGTGCCTTGCGAGGCGTGCGGGCAAGTTCCTTGTTGTATTGGTTTTGCGCCCGCTCAGTCTCTTTGACCAGGCGATTAACCTCGGCGAGATCCTTCTTGTAGGCGTCTCGGGCTGTCTTGGCGCGTGTCAGAACATCGTTCTGCGCCTGCACCTCGTCGCGAAACTTCTTGGCATTAGCAGCGGCTTCGGCCTGAAGTGCCGACCAGTCCTTCGTCTCCTGAGAACTCTTGTTGAGCGCGGTCGCAGCTTCGCTGGCAGCCTTATCGACGCGGTCCAGGTTGTCGGCGATCGCACCAAGTGCAGAAAGACCCTTGGCCTGCTGCAATAGAGTGCCAAGGGCGTTTCCGAGTTGTCCGAGAGTGTTGGTCGCCTTCGAGGCTTCGCCGCCGCCATCTTTGAGCGAAGCCTTTAGTTCTTTCCACGACTCGGTGATGACATCGAGGTTCTTGGAGGCTTCGTTTCTGGCTTTTACGACCAGATCGACGACATTTTCCTTGGCCATCAGCCCTTCCTTTTAAGCAACTCGCTTATGTCTTTGGTCGGTTTGGCACTGGTCGATTCATCGTCTCGGTCGTTTGATCCGTTCAGGTTCTCGATCAGTTCCTTCAGGGCTTCACCGGCCTTCTCGGCGTCTTTCTTTTTGCCGAACGCAGCCACGGCGGATGTCATGACTGCACTCAGGATCGTGGCGGTAGTTGCATGATGACGGTTGACGCGCTCCACAACTAGTTGATTTTCTTCCCAAACCTTTCCTACGGTGTAGAGTTCAGCGTTCACATGGCCTTCCGCCAACAACTGGCTGACTTGACCTCGTAAACCCCAAATCCACTCGTCTAGGCTTGGGGCTTTCTGAGTTCTTTGCTGAGACCGCCCGCGTTCGCCACGAGTCGCACGACGGTCTCGACGAAGTTTTTTACGCCACCCTGCATCGCGAATGTGAGGGTCGCGATCTTTTCGAGCGCTGCCACCTGCACGTCGATAGGAAGGCTCGCATAGGGTTCAACGGTCGTGTCGGGCTCCCTCTCAGCGTCACAGAGGTAAAGGAGATGTGCGATCGCTGATGGGAACTTTCCGAGGATTTCCAGAGCCACGGACTCGACCGTCTGCTCGCTCAGGGCTTCGGGGTTTTTGCCGCTGAACTTCTCGTAGATGGCAACCGCGCTGTCTTGGTGGACTTCGACAAGCTGCGAAAGGTCCGGAACGGTAAGACCGCGCACAACGATCTCACCGCCCTCGAATGTAACTGCTTCAGTTTTCAGGGTGTATTTCAAAGCACGGGCTCCGCGTTAAGCCGCCTTCGGCAGGCTGGCGATGTAGATGGATTCGAGTGCGCCCTTGCGGAGCACTTCCACCGTGAACGGGATCTGCTGCCAGTCGTCGCCCTTCAGGTTATAGTCGCCATTCGGAGCCAGCGTGATGTAAGGCATCGTGATGACGCGGTCGGGACCGGTCGCGTTGCGCGTGACGAACTTGAGCGCACCTTCGACCTTCTCGGAGCCCGAGATCACGCGGTCGTATGTTGATGCGAGAGTGGTGTAATCGACCGTAAGATCGTCGCCATCCACAATCGCGCCACCTTCGACGATGGTGAGCAGGCCGCGCTCATAGTCGATCAGGTAGTCATCCATGATCGTGAACGTGGTCGCGCCCTTCTTCACGGTCAGGCCGGTCGTGCTGATCTTCACGTCGCCGATCGCGTCCGAAGCGCTTTCGCCAAGCTGATACGAACGACCGGGGATGGCGTCAGCGATCGCGAAGCCGGTAACCGCGCCGCCAGCTTCAGTGATCGTTTCTTTGCCGGCCGCCGAGAAGAAGTAGTATGCGAGGTTGTCTTCATCGATCTCATCGAGAACGATCGAACCGGAGCGCGTCACTTCGAGGGTGATCGACTTGTCCTTTTCGCGGATGCCGCGGTCACTGTTGAAGTGAGCGAGTTCTTCCGTTTCCAGCGTCAACGAAAACTCGGGCGAGTTGCCGAGATAGCGGTAGCCTTCGCCGATCTGCGTTCCAGGCTTGAAGCGCGAGAAGTGAAGTTCCCCGCGACCAAGTGTATAGTTTTCACTTCCCATTATTGTCACTCCTTTGTTGCCAAATCGACAAACGGTTGATTTCCTTTTAACCGAAAGGATCGCTGTTGTCCTCAACGATTTTCAGCCGCAAGGTGAGCCAGAAATACGCCTTCGTGGACACGGCTTCTTCCGGAGGGCGTACAACCCCGGCGCCGATCTTGAATTGCTCGATGCGGTTCTTTCGGGGCGTCCCGTCGTTGTTGTAGCTGACGCCGAAAGGGTCAATCTGACGGAATGCCGACCCTGGGGCTTTGCGGTTATTTTCCTGCGCCAGTCGCTTCTTCACGTCAGCCATAGCGACGTGAGCAGGATCAGTCGGGTTTTCGCGGTTGTCACGCACAAAGCCCTGCACGATAATGTCCCACCAGCCGTCTTCAGTCGTTGACACAAAGGGCGATGGGCGCATCTCATTCGGAAGCGGCGGCTCAATAATGCTGGCCATCGGTAGCGGATCACCATCGCCGAAGATCAGCCGACCACGGAAAACATTGCCTGTAAAGTCGACATTGTAGCCTGTCGCAACACTGATCTCATTGATGGCGGCAGCAATCGCTTTTTGGGTTTTCAGGCGGAAAGGGTCATTCATGTCTGTGCCTCGAACAGGCGCTCGAACTTGTCGCGCAGCAGTTCTTCCAGTTTGGGTTTAAGTTCTTCGCGGGTTTCGTCGAACACCTGATCGACCGAGGGCCCATATAAAAGCCAGAGCCCCTTACCGAGTTGCTTCGCGCCGCGGCTCGGCGCTTTACCGTTCTTCGTTCGATAGGCCAGTCCAATATTGTTGTTGCGGAGCTTGATCAGAAACGCACTTGGCATGAACTCGGATGTACCGGGATCAACACTTACGCTCACCCCTTTAACTCCAACCTTCGGGCTACCCTGAACGAAACGGGCAAGCGAGGTTGGGCGATCTCGACCACGGACGATGCCCGTGAGGTCGCCCTTTGTCGCGTACTTGGCGATTCCCAATCTACCGGCTTGCCCTGTCAGGTATCCACGGGGGAAGTTGACCTGCTTCTCCATGGATCGAGCACCAAGGCGTCGACCTTCTTGGGTCGTCTCGTTAACCGACTGGCGCAGGATGGACGCAATCTTCGGATCGAGCGTTTCGATCTCATCGAACGAAGTGATGCCCTGAATGACGATGTCGACAGCACGAACCATCAGGCGCTCTCCCAATCAGGGAGGTCGACCGTCTTGCCGGCGAGCGCATGGGTGCAATCGGATAGAAACTGAATACGGCCGTCCGTCACAAAAGAATGACAAATCGCTGGTGGAGCACCGTCTTTGCCGGCATCGGGTCCATTGTAGGTGACCAAAACTGACGGCGTGAATGTTGGCGCGTCCGGATTGCCGTTATATCCCCATCGCGGGCCCGAGCCTTCTCCGACGCTGACCTGATGCGCGCCGTCGCAACCAGGGCACCAGAACATCAGACGCCCACCTTCGAGGCTGCGGAGCTTGGGAGAAATGAGCGCCATCACGGAGACTCCGGTGGAACGTATGTTGCCGGGACCGGCAAGAGAGCCAACTTTTCATCGTCGGCATGCATTTGCAGAACCATTGCGGTTATCGTCAGATCGTCAGGCGGCTGGATGTTATCGAGGTAGTAAGCTTCACCCGCTTCCACTGAGATGATCGCATTACGGACCGGCTGCGGGATTTCTTCGCGCCAGATGATAATGCGAGGGGTGATATCCTCACGCTCTGCGTAATTGAAATTGGTGCCCTTCATATCCCCAAGGGCTTGGAACTTGGTGTGCACGCGCACGAAGCACGGCACCGGCTCGGCGTCGATTGACGCGAGATACAATGCAGGGACGCGCAAATGGAGTTGCACGTCCCTGCGGGCTCTCCGCTTAATGTCGCGGAAAGATACCATCAGATTTCTTCGTCCTTGGAAGCAGCCTTTGCGGCGCCTTTCGGTTTTCCCTGGGGGTCACCTTCCGCGCCGGAAGCAGGTTTCGCTTCTTGAGCAGCAATCTGCTTTTCGACGTTGGTTGGAGCATCAGTTTCACCGGACTTTGCTTTGGCAATTGCGACTTCTTCTGTCGTGGCCTTGCGAGCGGCACCGACAGCAACCAGTTTTTCCAGTTCTTCACTGGTTGTTTCGAAGATGGAGATGCGCTGCTTCGTAGAAGCCTCAACGACATCTTTTTTGCCATCGATACGCCGATGGATCGTAGTCAGTGCATAAGCTTTTACCATTTCAGTGTTCCTTAGTGAGGGTTAAATATCCACAAACAGTTGATAATGGCGACATGCAACTGCCGCCATTATTTGCGCTTTAAGCCAAGACGCGAGCCTTGAGGGTCCGGTTCGGATTGAGCGGAACAGGCAGGAAAGATGCCTGGTGCATGATGAAGCGCTCGCCGGGATCTTCCGTTTCCCACATCTTCGCGAATACGTCGGCCGCGACCTGACCGGACTGGATTGCCTTGGTGTCGTAGATTGGACCACGCACCTTGACGCCAGACGCACCGGGCGCTTCGATCAAGATGTCCTTTTCGTTGAAAAGGTCCACGCGCTGCTTGCCACCGCCTACGGTCGGAATGTCGAACGTGTCCTTGTAGGACCAGACTTCGAGACCGGAATCGAGTCGACCGATGTAGGTGCGAGGGCGAGCGATGCGGTTAATACCGCGTTTGATCGAAACTTCTTCGGGAGCACCGTAGTATTTGGTGTCAAGCATATCGAGGATTTGCTTGTTCTTTCGGAACACACCGGCCACCTGCGCGCCCACCGTCATGCGGAAGCCCGAACCGCCGCCGTAGATCAGGTACATGCGGTTCAACCATTCTTCGATATCATCGAGGATCGGCGTATCCACATCGTTCCAGTAATCGGCAGTCTTGACGACGTTCAGCGAAGGGTCTCGGCCGAAGTCGAGAAGAACAGACGGATTGGCGGCGCCCTGGTCACGTTCGAAGTCAATCTGCACCTTTGCATCGATGATCGCACGAGCGGCCATCCAAGCTTCACGCATGCGGATCATACGACGGTGGCGACGATCCAGTTCGGCAACGCGAGCTTCAAAGCGTTCCTCGATCGACGGAACCTGCCCGTTGTTGCGGTAGACATCCGAAGGCTTGATGTTCTTCGCATCTTCGGGGCGCACCGCATTTTTCAGCTTAATGTAAGGCACGCGGAACGCCTCGACGCTCTCGCCTTCCATGAACTGAATGGGCTTACCCTGTTCGTAGGGAAGCACGAACGGCGCAAGGAAGCGGGTCGACTCTTCGAGATCACCGAAACGAATTTCACCATCTTCGGCGTAGTGTTCGTTCCCAGCGAAGTGTTCGTCGAGCCAGTAGGTAGGAAGGTCATCCATCCGGTCATCACGACGCAGATCGTAGAGTTCCTGTGGTGTCCAAAGTTCAATCGGCATTTTAAGTCTCCTGTGTGATTGCCGGTCGAACGGCTTATGGTTGAGCTACGGTTGCGCCGTAGTACGCCTTTTTGACCACGATCGACGTGGGCGTAGGCGCACCGCGGAACGCTTCAAGCTTCTTCTCAACAGTGTCGAAAGAAGCGGGCCAGGCGATCATATCCATGTTCAGGCCAGCCTGAATCAGGACTGGCTGACCTTGGATCGGCGATGCACCCGTTGTGATCGGACGCAGCAAGATGCCGATTGCGCGGACACCGGAGGATGCGTAGGTTGCATCGTAGACAGCCGGAACCAGATTTCCGGAACCGTCGAAGCCGACCGGTACGTAGGGCACAGCGATGGTCTGGTTTGCTGCCACGGTCATATCCACGGTGACAACATCGGGATTGCCGACAATCAGACCTTCGCGAACAGGATTGATCTCATCCGACCATTGGCCGGGAACACCGGCTTCATGAGCGAGATATGGCGTGTTGATAGGCATTTTCTATCTCCTTTGAGCCGTGTTCGTTATGCGTTGTAGCTGACGCCGATGGACGTAAGGGCGCGAGTTGCGCGGTTGTTTGCGCCGCTGTCGCCTTCACCAGGAGTGCCAACGTCAGCATTCTTGGTGTCGTCCATCGCCTCCTTGAAGTTCTTGCCGGTGGCATTCGTCTTCGTGTCGGTCGCTGCGGCTTTTTCTTCCGGCATGTCGGCCAGCATCTCGGTGACCGTTTCAGCATCGAGCGATGCGAACTTGTCGCCGGTTGCCATCTTCAGTGCCATCGAGGGGCGCTTTTTGCCTTCGTCGGAATTGACGATTGCGGAAATGCGGGCGCGTTCGGCTGTGGCACCTTCCTTGGCACCTTCGATCTTGCCGGCCTTCACACCTTCAGCGTGACCTTCGGCGCGAGCGGTATCAACAGCAGCCTGATCGACTGCCGCGTCTTTGTTCGTCTGTCCAGACATGGTTTCGTCTCCTTCATCTGAGGACAGTTCTGCCGCAAATGCGGCGACGGAGTCGTCAAGCGTGCCGATGTGATCGGCCAGCCCGTTCGACGTTGCTTGCGAAGCCGTGAATGTGAGAGCTTCGGTATCCCGAACAGCCTTTTCATCCATGCCTCTATTCCGCGCCACGGTGGACACGAAAACTGCGCCAAGCTCATCAATGCGAGCCTGGATGCGTTCTTTGACTTCGGGTTTCAGCGCCTCATAGGGATTGCCATCGACCTTGTGGGCGCCGAAGTGAATGAAGGTGACCTTGTATCCGCGCTGCTCCATGGCAGCCGAGATGTCGATGTGCGCTGTAACCACGCCAATCGAACCCACGCCGCCAGTGCGCGACACCGTGATGGAATCTGCGACAGACGCGATCGAGTAGGCGGCCGAATAGGCACTCTCCATTGCGTAAGCGCGCACCGGCTTCGTACCGCGAGCCGCGAACATCTTGTCCACGAGATCGAAGTTGCCGGCGACCTCGCCACCGGGGGAGTCAATGATCAGCGCAATGCCACGGACACTGCCGTCTTCCAACCCGCGCTCGAACGCCTTCTGGATGTAGGCGTAACCGGTTGCCCAAGATCCGAAAGCGTAAGGGAAGTCGTGCAGGAGCACGCCTTTGACCGGGATCATCAGCACGCCGTCCTTGACGACATACGGGCGCAGCATCGATCGGAAAGAACCAGGTTCACCCCACCAGTTTTCGTCGACGGATGCCATCTCGGCCTTGAATTCAGGCGAGCCCATCTGTGCAGCAACTTGGTGCAGCGAAGCTTCGAAGATGCCCTGCATTTCCGGCGCAACGATGGATGGCTTCTGATCGAAACGGGCGAGAAGCGGGTTCATGTTATGCGGCATCGCGGCCTCGCTTGTCTGGATCTGGATGAACGGCATCCATAAAGTTGTTCGCGAGCGTTCCGTTCTCGCCACCAAGGATGTCTGAAAAATCGTGTTTCGCGGCTTCGCTGACGTTCTTTGCACCCGACGCTGCGTTCACTGTGTTGTCCTGAACGTCATCGATGTACGCGAGATCGTAGTGCTCAAACTCCTTCTTCTCGCGTGCCACCTGACGCAGTTCACGGCGCCAGTCGCTACCGTGGATACGGGCAAGCTCGCGTTCGTAGGTCGAGAGTTTGTGCTTGATGAGCAGAACGGACGACTGAGTTTCCTTGAGCGGATCGATCTGACCGCGGGCTGCGCCGATCCATTCGCAAGCCGTGATGGCTTCCATCGCAAGAGGTGCGTAAAGCCAAGCGCTGTCGGAGCCCATCCGCTTCGGTAAGGACTTGATGACGCCTTTGTTGATCGCTTCTTCGAGCCACAGGCGATAGATGATGTTGGCGAACCGGTCGGCGACCACTTTCTTGCGGCCGACCATAAATTTCCAAGTTTCGGTCATCGCGGCGCGGGCCGACGAGTAGTTTGTTTCCGTATAGTCCTTGGAAAGCTGCTCGTAAGATACGCCAAGCAAGGCTGCGATGTTGCGCAGAATGGACTGCTCGAACTCCATGCCGAGTGGAGCGCCCTGACCGGGAGACTGCATCTTGAGCTTTGAGCCAAGCGGCAACGCGGGGATGCGAACACCGTTGAGCTTCAACTGGTCAGCGGCGGCCATGAAAGCCGACATGACTTCCAGGTGCTGGCCGAGACCCTGCTTGATTGCCGTATCAGCGTCCGTATCAGACGCCATCAGGCGAGCGAAAATGTCCTGTGCCGGAAGGTCCGATTCTACGACTGCAGCGTAGGTCGCCTGGACGACAGCATTCTGCAGCGCCACATCGCGGAACTGGCGAGCCATGTGCGTTTCACGAATGCCCGCAGCCATATCAGACATGCCACGGGTTTGGTTCGGACGCATCTGCTCGAACAGATGTATGAACTGTGGACGACCCCACCAGAGTTTCGCAGGCAGGCGCTCCCACTGGTAGGCTTGCGCCAGATACACATCGCGAGGGTTCGCTTTACGAATGTGGTAGTGTGTCGGCACGTGGTCTTGGTTTACCTCGACACCGCCGATGATGAAGGCGTTCGCCATCTTATCCATCGGGGTCGAAAGGCGGTCCACGTCGATCATTCGGATCGAGGTGCTGAACGGACGATCGGATTTTGCCGACCGGTCCCAATCGACCGCAGCAAGGACTTCACCGCACATCAAGTAGGTGCCAACGGCTTGGCGAACCAGCATCGTGAAGGAATTGCGGCGGGTAGAGTCGATGTAATTGGCGTCGGATTCAGCCCACAGGCCGAACTTTTCCTCGACTTCTTCCTGAAACTCGTCTTCCCACGTCTCGTCGAGCTTGCCCATCAGCACTTGGCTGTTCGGCTTGGCGTTCAAGAGGAACTGGCTGCCGACGATATTGTCCTGATGAAGGCGCTGACCATTCTGCGCATAGGCGTCGTTCTGCAGAATGTTGCGGATGCGGGCGTCGGAAAGGCGCTTCGCCGGAATGATGTCTTGATCGGCCGTGCGATTTCCCGGCTGCCAGAGAGCGAGTTCACGTGAGAACTTGCTGGCGCCTTCATAGGCTTCGCCGGCAATCGCTGTTTCTTTACCCGCGCCTGACGCCACCCTGAGAACGTCAGGCGCGGGCGTGCTCGAAACACCTTGGGAGGAGTCGGGACCGAGCACATCTGTGAAATCTTTGGGAGACGCCATCAAAACCATGGGCGCATCGCCCCTACGGCTCGCGGCTTCCCTGCGTTCGCAATCTCGGCTTCGAGCATGGCGATGTACGCAAGAAGGTTGGCTCTGTTGGAGACTGAATACTCTACTCGCTCGCCGTTCTGATCGACTACAACACGAACAGCCCTCCCGGTCATCAGATCGTGGAGAGCGGCTTTTGCTTCATCGAGACGTTGCTGTAGCGTCATTCAAAAGGCCGATCGACAGAGTTGTTATCTCCGTATAATCGACCTTTTGTTGATTTGCAAACTGTTAGTTGATTTTAGCTACTTCCGCTTTTTCTTCCAGGGAGCGTCACGTTCCCAATCGCCGGCCATGATGCAGCCATAAGGGATGACCTCGTCGACGACTTCAGCCAGTCCAAATTCGTCAATCTGAGACCGAACGGCTGCCGCGTTTTTGTAGGCACTCGGGAGTTCCGAAATATCGGTGATCCCCATGAAGAACCTGACATCGATGTGAGCGGTTTCTTCTGCGAAAATTTCCGCGTCGGATCGATCGCCCATCAATCGCTTATGTTGAGTTCGGGAGAAATTGCGGCCAGCGCCGTGAGGGGAAAACCCGAGTGCGTGCGCTGCGTTCTTGCCACGGACGATCAGCACCGGTTCACCCATGTTTAGTGGGATGATCGTTCTATCCCCGGCATCCTCAGCCCAACCATCGAAGGCTGGCGTGGCACCCTTGGCATGATAAAACAGCCCATCGGATTTCCTGAATACGAAGTTATGTTCGTTCCAAAAGCGGTCTTCAACCCAAACCTTTCGAAATCCAGAACCGTAGATGTTCGCCTCGTAAAGTTTGGCGGCATCGTGATGTATCTGGAAATGACTGGCTTTGGTCCACCTGCGTATCTGCTGCAGAGCGTCCCAATAAAGCTCGCCATCCCGGCTGTCAGACTTTATCCAAGCGTTCTGCTTTAAGGTTTCAGGAGAAACTTCCTTGGTATGTTTTTCAGCAGCCCGCATCCCGACTTTGTAAAGCGCAGCACCTGGACCTCGCGATCCATGATGGGTCACTAGTGCAACCCGTCCGTTGGATTTCAGACGACCAACATATGCGAAATGATTGCCGTCTCCTTGCGTTGCAAAGTGAGACGAGGCGAACTTCTTCGCTTCTTGAAGAAAAGGATTGTCGCTATCAGTTATGCCCTCAAATTCGCCACCCTTCAGCGCGTGATGACCTAAGGCTCTGCCACCGGGACCGAAGTGAGTCACAGAGTGTACTGAGTCGAGCAGCGCCTTCGGATCCACGTCAGCGTCAAAGACCGTGATCGCCATTGAGCAGCAGATGTCCGCCGAGTGCATGCCGGGATGTATCTCAGTCGAAGACACAATCCCGCCGACCGGGATAGTTCCAAGAGGGCCGGCAGGGCATGCGTCTGGCATGATAGATGCTGCCACGGTAACCGGGGTGCGCATCACTTCCTGCATCGTCTCCGTCACAGCAAGAATGTTGGCGGTTTCGGCGTCAGTCTCGGCGCGAATATTTTTGTAGATCGGCTTTGAGTGATACGGGCTCAGGGCCAGAACAGGTGGCGGTTCATGGCGAGCAAGTGCCTGCCCAATCGACAGTCCGTTTTCGTTAATGTCTTTGAGCGCATCCGAGAACCACTTCCCCGGTTTCGCGCCAGCGTGAATCAGGTCCTTACCGGTAACTATCATCGCTATCTCCTTGGTGGTTGATAAAAAGATACCCGAAACCAGTTTACAAAGTCAACTGTTTGTTGATTATTCAGGCAAGAGTTTTCGCGAGTGCGCCGAAATCATATGATTTCTTTTGCGGAGCGTGGAAGGCTGGTTCTTCCTTTTCACCGAACACCAGGATGTTCTCATCCCACGGTGCGGCCCACGGTGGCGGACTATCCCAAAAACCGATTCGCGTTGCTCGGACTTCCTCATGGCGAAGCAGGCCGAGTGCATAATAGCTCAAGTCCCACGCTTCGTTGTGCCGGCGATTGTTCTTCGGTGGCTCCCAACCTTTGTCGGTTCGGTTTTCAGCAGTTAGCTGAGAATACAGCCATGGTTCTGCCCAATGAGGGAATGTCCACCGGCCACCGGCCGCGTCCGTGCGATCGAACTGACCGGCCAGTGTGTCTTTCAATTCGTTGGAATTCAAATACCAGACAGGCACGTCGCCGCGAGCGGTGTTCAACTTGTCCTTCTGCTGAGCGTCAGGATAGTGCTTCGATGCCGTCTGGATGTTCCGGTTCGGCATACCTTTGACCAGCGCGAAGCGGTTAGAAAGACCGTGCTCATTGCGCAGCCGCCGCCAGAATTCTCGCGCCTGGACGGAAACGCCATCTTCACCGCCATAGTCACAACCGGTAATCTTGATCGACATGCGCCGGCCGGAACCATCTGCCAGTGGGTATGTCTTGTTGATCACGCGATCGATGAGCAGATCCCAATCTTCCGCGTAAGCGGCGGGGTTCATCGGGAGCCTGTCGCCGGACTCATCCAAGCGCTCCGACTTCAGTAGGCGGAACATATCAATAATCCACGCATCCCCGCCTACACCAAAGCCCGTAACCTGCACGACGAAGCCGCGGCGGCTGCCGGACTGAATATCCACAGTGGCCTCAAGGAAGCGCACGCCGGCCGGTACGGTGGGTTCTTCTTTAGTAGAACCCCAATTGTCGGCACGCTCCATGAGCGTTTCAGGCGTGCGGGCGTTCGCGAGGGCTCGGGGAATATACGGCATTCCAAGGTTCGTGTTGGTGAATTTCCGCAGCGCACCTTCATCACCGGTCGCCTCAAAACCGGCCTGTGCACGAAGATACTCCACCACGAGACCAGCCCACGTCTGGTACTTTGCAACCGGCCCCTTCAGCCAGAACGATGCGATATCCGACACCACGCCATTCCCGAGAATGTTGCCCTGATCGTCCATGTACTGACCGTCACGCAACCACTTCGCGTTCTCATTCAGTTCCTGCCGGTCTTCGAACAAGTGGTCGTGCTGGCAGTGAGGGCAACGCATTGTCGCCATCTCTCCTGCTTCCAGAAAATCTTTGGTGTCAGGATAGTTCATGCAAGAGAAGTCGGGCTCGAACCCATTACCGCAAGACAGACAGCGCCAGTAAAGTCGGCGCCGATCACCCTTGTTGTAGACTTCCATGATCCCCTTGGCGGGTGGAGCCTGATGTTTGGAGTTCGGTATCCACTTGGGATCATCCAGTTCGCGACCGGGGGAGCCTTCGGCGTAGGTCATTCCAAAGCGCCGGAAGGTGAAGGTACGCATTTTCGCCAAATCCCATGCCGGCCCTTCGCCATCAATGTCAGGGGGCATGTGGTCGTAGTCATTCAGCACCATGCGCTGAACAGTCTTACCGGAAAATTCGGTGATGGTCGGCCACTTGATCAGCAAGTCCATACCGTTTCGGAAACGGAGGTCGTGGGTGTTGCGATCCAGTAGTTGTTCGCGAATTTTGGCGTTCTGGTTGATGAACTTCTGCAGTTCCTTGTTCGACCAATCGCGAGCACTGTCACGCTTCATGTGGACGATCATCATGTCCGCAGGATCGCAGAGCGCAGAGTGGTTGAGCCAGTTCAAGCCCACTTCCGACTTGCCACAGCGCGCCGGCCCGACGAGAACCATGCCGGTGTGATCAAGGCTGCCGAGCATGTCCATCGGCTCTTTGAGATATGGCGCCGTGGAATTGTCCCACTTCAGTCCGTCGATATAGCGGTACTTCTGCGCCGACTCCGAAACCGATAGGCGTTCTGGCGGGCGCACAGCGGCCGATGTCTCGACCAGCATTGCTTCGAGACTGCGGAATTTCGGCTTCACCTTTTGTTCAAATAGCGTCGTCAGAAGGGTCATACAAATCTGCGATCTTGCTACGGGTCGTGGACTTCTTCTCGAAGGCGACTAATGTTGAATGGAGTTCGTTGAGAAGCTGATCCACCAGTCCGGTCAGAACCGAATGCTGTTTGGGGTTCATCCCCGCTTTTTCTTCCACCGTGTCGGCCCACAACATGGTGTGACTGCGGATCGCCTTGAAGGCATCGCCCTGCACCTTCTCTACCGACTTGGTGGGCCAGAGTTCGCCGGCCAGTGTCTGGTACTTGAGTTCCTTGATTTGGGCGTTCCAGAATGACTCTCGAAGGTTCTCCGGCAGGTCTTCGGCCTTCAATTTCTTCATGGCCGCTTGCAGATCCTTCACAGGATCGACGAGATAGGCGGCAGCCGTCGCTAGGTCGTAATGCTTGGCGCCACCGTCACGGAGCGGTGGGCAGTCTGCGAGTGACGCTACCACGGCGGCGCGGGACATTCGGAAGACCTTGGAAAGCCAATCGACCGACACACCGGTATAGATGTCGTCAAGCTGCAGGAGTTTGTTGTCACCGATAGCCTTGTACTTCATGTTCGGCGGCGGCGCTTTTTTGAAACTCCCCTTCGGTCGTCCGCGTTGCCGGGGCGGGCTGTTGTCGGATCCAAGAATGTCGTCGAATACATCTGCCATTATCTGGACTGAGCCCTTTCACGCATCCACTCATCAACTTCGGATTCAACCCAAAAAGTTGCGCTTCCGATTTTGATGCTGCGCGGGAATTCTCCACTCTCCGACATGCGCCATATCGTCGAGCGAGCGACCGGAACCCGTTCGAGAACCTGCTTTACACGCAGGAACCGCATGGGTTCTGTGGGCTTCTGGCCAGATGTCGCATGTTGTTGCATAGATTTTCATCCCGTCACTTGATGAGACGATAATCACCTTTTTGTTGATTTACAAGCCGGAATATGCCAACTGTTTGTTGTCCCGCTAAGCGGGCTTTTGGAAAGAGCATTGATAGCAAGTAGCCGAAGCGGCAGCTAACTGAAACAGGTGATCGTACTTGGAGTAGACGGACACCGCACCAGAGAGGGCATCCGTCCCGTAGGCCAATATGCAGGAGCTTGGCCGAACAGTCTCAGTCGCGACGGGATTGTTCGGCTTCCAATTTCTCATCAAGATAATCGCTCCACCATTGCAACATCTCACGCCGTTGGTTGATGTACTCCGCAGCATTGTAGGCAGCACGCACCTGATTTTCCTCAACATGAGAAAGCTGTCGCTCGATCCAGTCCGAGTTGAAATGCCCGTTCTCGTTCAGAATGGTAGACGCGGTCGTCCGGAAGCCGTGCACTGTCGCCGTCGAATGGTAACCCATACGGTAGAGGGCATAGAGCATCGTATTGTACGACATCACCCCTTCTCGCGAATCAGTTGGAAAAACAAAATCGGTTCCCAAGCTGAACTTCTTCGCCTCGCGCAGCAAATCCACGCTCTGCGAAGATAACGGCACCAGGTGTTCAAGGCCAACTTTCATCCGCTCGGCCGGAATTCGCCAAAGCGGTGTTTTACCATCCAGGTCCTCAAATTCGCTCCACGCAGCAAACCGCGTTTCCTTAGTGCGGACCATGTTTCGCAACGTGAATTCCAATGCCAGTCTCGTGACCGGCTCTCCGTCATAATCTCGGATGGCGGCCATCAGAGCCGGTACACCGCTCGGCCTGACGAAGCTCCTGCGTTTCTTTTTGGGCGGGGTCTTCATGACCTTGCTCATGTTGACTGTGGGATCGACCGCTATCACACCGAGCCCCTGGCAATATTGAAAGACGTTCGCGACACTCTGACGGACGCGCTTCGCCATATCGACGGCATCGCGGTCTTCAATCTTTCGGAGAACTCTCAGTATCGTGTCGGCGTCGATTTTCGTGATATCCAGAGGCCCGAGGTCGGCCATGACGTTTCGCTTCATGCGGCTGGCGATGCGGATGGACTGACCTTCAGACCAGCGGTTCTTCTTTTTCTCGAACCACTCGTTATACATCTCTTGGAATGTTCGGACTGGCGCCGAACTGACATCCTCTTTTACGATTGCAGGATCTTCACCTTTGCGCAGCCGGCGTTTCGCGTCGTCGCGCAGATCGCGAGCTTCGACCAGCTTCATGTCGGGATAGGTGCCAAGGGTGAGGTTTTTCTGCTTCCCCTCGAACCTGTATGCGAGTCGCCAAGTGCGCGATCCGGTAGGATGCACCCACAGTTGGAGACCTCCTGCATCACTCAGTTTATAAAGCTTCTCTTGACCTTTTGCCGCACGGCAAGCTGCATCTGTGAGCGCCATTTTCACTCCTGTTGGAATCCAACATCGCGTTTCCAACACCTATACCAACATTGCGCACGGATGCCATGCAACAACATGAAACAGGATGAACACTTAGATGGCTGGATTATAAGGGTTTCGAGGGGATTTTGAAACGGTATGATCTCGATGAAACGAGAGTTTGGTGGGCCCGGAGAGACTCGAACTCCCAACCAAGCGGTTATGAGCCGCCGGCTCTAACCATTGAGCTACAGGCCCTTTCGGAAAAATTATCCGAAACACCGGCTTCGCAATGGTTCGAATCCGGTGGGTCACGCTCTAACGTAATTTTTACGGCCCGACAAGCCATTGATGCTATCGCAAGCTGCCGTTGCCGTATTAGCTTCACAATCTAAGGCAATACCCTGCAAAGGGACACAATCAACGAGGAAACACCATGACGACGACAAAGGCCCGCCTTTTCGCACTCAGTGCATTGACCGCAGCAGCAATGATGCCGCTTGCCGGTAATGCCCTTGCGCAGGATGCCACTCCGCGCGAAGCAACCATCAGTGTTTCCGGCGAAGGCCAGTCGGCAATCGCGCCCGATATGGCGATCCTGTCATTCAGTGTCGTCAAGCAGGCGGAAACGGCGGCTGCGGCTCTGACAGAGAATTCCAAGGCGCTCGCCGAGGTTCTGAAATCGCTGAAGGCGTCCGCCATCGAAGACCGCGACCTGCAGACGAGCAATTTCTCCGTGCAGCCGCTTTACAAGCATTATGAGCCGAAAGACGGCGTTTACGTTGCACCGGAAATTACCGGCTATCAAGTTTCCAACGGACTGACCGTGCGCGTACGCGACCTGAAGAAGCTGGGCGAGATACTCGATACCTCCGTCAAGCTCGGTATCAACCAGGGCGGCGATATTACCTTTACCAATGACAAGCCGGAAGCAACCGTGACCGAGGCCCGCAAGCAAGCCGTTGCCGATGCGCTGGCCAAAGCGAAAACGCTGACGGAAGCGGCGGGCGTGAAGCTTGGACGCGTGATCCAGATCAGCGAGAACATGCAGCGGCCCATGCCGGTGCCGCAGACCATGATGCGCGCTTCGATGGCGAAGGAGGCCGACAGCGTGCCGATCGCTTCGGGTGAGAACAGCTACAGCGTGGTGGTCAACGTCACCTTCGCCCTGGGCGAATAAAACAGTCGGAGCGGCGGCATTGCCCGCCGCCCGCATTTGCCGAACGGCTGCGCGTAACCGCCACCCGAGAGGCCACAAAAAGAAACGCCCCCCGCCTGTCAGAACAAGCGAGGGGCATTTTTTTTGATCCGCGCGAAGGGCGGGGGATTTCCGCGGATCAATATCAGCCGTTTAGCGACGGATCACCGGGCAACCACGCTCATTGGCGAAGAAGATGCGGTCAGGGCCGCGACGGTCGAAGCCTGCAACCACGACACGGCGCGGCGATACATCGACAACGCGCGCGCGGCGAAGACCCATGCGGCTAGCCTTTTCCTCCGCAAGCCGCGGCGAGCAACCGTAACGCGGGCGGTCAGGACGGCCCCAACCCGGACCAGGACGATCGGGACGACCCCAGCCCGGGCCGCGGCCTCTGTCATGACCGTATCCATCCTGAACCTGAACTCTGAGCTGAACATCCGGGCCAGCCGAAGCAGCTGGAGCGGTGACGGAAATTCCGCCGAGGGCGATGAGGGCAGCCAGGCCGGCTTTTGCGAAGGTACTGAACATGAACTCACTCCGTTTGGTTCTGCGCCGGCAGGGACGTCCCCCGGCGATTGACGAGACCCTAGACCCGCCCGCCTGAACGCCGACAGAACCGCATGTTCAGCAGACGTTCAGAGACATTAACGGGAAAACGAAAGGAAAAGTCGGGGCTTTTGACGGGAATCATGGGGAGATATGCAGAACGATTTCACGGCGGTGCGGCCGGTCGCGATGTTCGAAAAGATAAAGGCCCTGCCATGTGCCAAGGGTAAGCCTGCCATCGCTGATCGGTACTCCGATGGAAACCGCGGTCAGGGCCGATTTGATGTGAGCAGGCATGTCATCAGGGCCTTCGAGCGTGTGGACGACCCAGCGCATGGAGACATCGTCGGAAGGTGGCACGAGGCGGGAAAAAAATATCGCCAGATCGCGCCGAACATCCGGATCGGCATTTTCCTGGATAAGCAGGGAGCAGGATGTGTGCCTGACGAAGACGGTCAAAAGGCCTTCGTCCACGCCTGCCTCCTTCACAAAGCGCTCGGCCTCGGACGTAAATTCGTAGAGCCCCTGCCCGTGGGTGGTGGTAATGGTCATTTTCTTCTGCGGCACGTTATTTCCTTTAGAAAATTCGGAACAAATTAGGCACTGCAAACGTTGGACCATGTCGAATTGTAACTGATGGCGAAAAGGCTTGCTTCCATGACATGGCGGCTGCCTTTAATAGAACGGAATACCGGCGTCACGGTTGCAAAAAACGGGGAAGGATTGGCACTATCAGAATGAACCATTCAGGCTTTCCCGTCTGCGGACGACTAAACTATTTTCAGTGCAAGACAGGCAGAGGGTGCGAGAGATAGATTCATGGCATCCACTGATTATAATGTCGACCTGACAAATTGCGACCGCGAACCCATCCACATTCCAGGTTATATTCAATCGCACGGCTGCCTGATCGCTTGCGATAACGCCATGCGCATGGTCCTGCGACATTCGGAAAACTGTCGCGAGATCTTGCGCGTCGATGGCGATATCAACGGCAGAACCGCCGAAGAAGTGCTTGGTAAAAATCTCGTCCATGACCTTCGCAACGCACTCACGGTAACCGGCAGGACCACCCGCCCTGCCATGCTGCCCAATATGGAACTGCGCGATGGTCGCAGCTTCGATATTGCGCTCCACCGCTATAAATCCACGACGATCATCGAATTCGAACCGTCAGGGAGCGAGACCCAGCCGCTTGGTACCGCACGCAAGATGGTGGACCGCATTCGCGAGGCGGACACGGTCGAAAGCCTGATTTCGAGAACAACCCGGCTGGTAAAGGCGACCTTGGGTTACGACCGGGTGATGATCTACCGTTTCGAGGATGACGGTGCAGGCAAGGTCGTGTCGGAGGCAAAGCAGCCGGAACTGGAAAGCTTTCTCGGACAATATTTTCCGGCAAGCGACATACCGCAACAGGCCCGCACGCTCTATCTGAAAAACACACTGCGTATCATATCCGACGCCAGCGGAATACGAGTTCCCGTATTGCCCGCCATCGATGTGTCTGGTGAACCGCTTGATCTGTCATTCGCGCATTTGCGCAGCGTTTCTCCCATCCATTGCGAATATCTTCGCAATATGGGCGTTGCTGCCTCCATGTCGATTTCGGTGATCGTCGATGGCGCCCTGTGGGGTCTTATCGCCTGCCACCATTATTCGCCACGCGTTCTGACGATGTCGGTCAGGATCGCCGCAGAAATGTTTGGAGAGTTTTTCTCCATGCATTTGCAGGTCCTTAAGCAGAAGCGCAAACTCGATACCGTCAACCACGCCCATGCCGCTCTCGACCGCTTCCTGCGGCTCGCCGCCCATCACGCGCACATTGAGGAACTGCTGATCGACAGTTTCCAGGATTTTGCCGATCTGATGCCATGCGACGGCGTCGGGCTTTGGGTGGACAACAACTGGCACGGCCACGGCGCAACGCCGCCCGCGGATGCCATTCCAAGGCTGGCGCGCTTCGTAACCTCTGTCAGTGAGGGAAGGGTCTGGGCAACCCATGCCATCTCGCAAGCCATACCGGAAGCGGAGATTTATGCAGATACCGCAGCCGGAATGCTCGCCATTCCGCTGTCGCAGGTCAAAAACGACTATCTGCTGTTTTTCCGCAGGGAGATCGTGCAGAATCTGAACTGGGCCGGCAACCCGGAAAAATCCTATGAGACCGGTCCGCTCGGCGATCGTCTCACCCCGCGCAAGAGCTTCGCGATCTGGAAGGAGACCGTGCGCCTGCAGGCGCAGCCATGGTCAGATGCGGACCGGGAAATTGCCGAAGCCGCAAGAATAGCGTTGGTCGAGGTCGCATTCCATCACAGCGAGCTGATGGCGGGCGAAAGGGAGCGCGCGGAAGTGCGCCAGCGCATGCTGAACGAGGAACTCAACCACCGCGTCAAGAACGTTCTCGCCATTATCAAATCGCTGGTCGGCAATCCCTCGCAGGAGGGTAAAACCCTGCAGGAATATGTCGGTGCGCTGAAGGGTCGTATCCAGGCATTGTCCTTTGCCCATGACCAGATCATTCGCGGTGAAGGCGGCGGGTCATTGCGCGACCTGCTGGACGCCGAATTGTCGCCGCACCGTTCAGCCGAGGCCGTTGTTGATCTCGCCGGACCACAGGTCACGCTCGATTCGCGCGCATTTTCCGTCATGGCCCTCGTACTGCATGAACTGGCGACGAATGCTGCCAAATACGGCGCGCTTGCGCAGACCGGCGGAAAACTGGATCTACGCTGGGAAGTCGACGAAAACCGCGATTGCCTGATACATTGGCGCGAAATTCTGCCTACCAAGCTGCCCACACCATCACGCTCCGGGTTCGGCACGGCGCTCATCAGCCGCAGCATCCCCTACGATCTGGGCGGACGCAGCACCATTCGGTATTTGCCTGATGGACTGGAGGCGGAAATTCTCCTGCCCTCCCGCCATATCTCAGCAGTCATGACAGCTTCCGAGATGAAGACGGAGGATGACGCCGTACCACAACCCAGACGGTCCAACCGGGAGGAAACGTTGAAAATATTGCTCGTAGAAGACCAGATGCTGATCGCCATGGATGTGGAAAACATGCTGGAAGACAACGGCATCAAGACAATCGAAACCGCGACCTCCTCGGCAATGGCCATCGAGAAACTGAAGAGCTACGTGCCGGATGTGGCTATCCTCGACATCAATCTCGGTTCCGACACCTCCATCGCCGTCGCACGCGAGCTTCACCGCCGCGGCATCCCCTTCCTGTTCGCAACCGGCTATGCCGATGCCAGCATGGTGCCTGACGACTTCGGCAACGTGCCTGTTATCAGGAAGCCGTACGACGAGGATGCGCTGATGGCGGGTATCGGGCTGTTGGTCGGGGATACGGAGAGGGTGTAAGCTCCCAGCCCTGCTGACCGACATGTCCAGACTCGACGTTATCCTTGGGCTTGTCCCAAGGATTTAAACACGTCTACAAAATCAGTCGGTTGCATATCCTCGGGACAAGCCCGAGGAAGACGGAGTGGCGGACGGAAACCTTCGTCAGCAAACCAAAAGTTTAAAAAAACTAGCCTTCATTGAAATCGGGTGAAGCCCCGCTTTTTCGCCTCATCCGGTGTTAAGGCGTTCCCAATTTTAAACCGGAAGGCCGTCACGGCGTAGTTATCCAGATCGACTTCGCACTGAAAAGACACATCGTGCCAGCTATTGCCGGTGTTGAATGCGCCGCCGGAAGCATCAATCGAATTCCCCGATATCCTCCCGCCCGTATCCGAATAGGGTATCATGCCACGGGCGGCAAAACCCGCGCCCTGAATTTGCGCCAGAGCCTCCGTGCTGCAAAGCTGAACAATGCGGCGGCGGGGCGGCAGATCACCAAACATCTGGCGTCTTTGGGCCGGAGAAAGCAGCGACGAAGACAATAATTGTTTCGCGGCCGGAAGTTTCGCGGGCTTCTCCTTTGCCACCTCGGCAGGTTTTTCGTCAGCCGGTTTCTCCTGCGGCACAGGCGCCTTTTCCGGCTCAGCCTCTTGCTTGACGGGTGAAACCGCAATTTCTCCCTGCTCGGCGGACGCCTTGAGATCGCCGTTGGCGGCAGATGGCGCGGGCTTATCCTCAGCCGTCTTTTCAGGCTGGCTTTCAGGCTCCTTGGAAGGCTCGGTCTTGTCCGCTTCCTCCGCCTTACCTGGCTTGTCCTCTGGGTCCGCCTGCGTCTCCTCCGGCCGCATGGCGATCGCCGGCAGCGTCGCCTGCAAGGGCGGCGAAGGTTTCGGCTCCTCTGCCGGCGGAGCGGGCGGCGGCGGTGGAGGCTGCGGCTTTTCTTGCTTTGCCTGCTCGGCGGCGGGAGGCTTGGCTTCTTCCGGCTTCTTTTCCTCAGGCGGCGGCACCAGATCGACGCTGATGCTTTCCGGCTCCTGCGGTTCGGCTATGCGTTCGGGCAGTTCAAAAAGAAAGATCGCGACCACAGCCAGATGCAGCAACACGGAGACGGGCACCGCCCATCCCTTCCCTCGCCATCTGCTTGCCGAAACCTGTTGCATGTTATCGAGCCAAATCGAACCTGAGCATTTCCGAAAACGCGGAACGCTTTGTTTTCACACATAAGGCTTGTCGCAGAGATCGCCAGTGCGGGAAACAAAAAACCCGGCCAGAGGTGACTGACCGGGTTCAATTTTAAAGCAGGCAAAGGCTTAGCTGTCGAGGAAGCTTCTGAGCTTTCTGGAGCGGCTCGGATGCTTCAGCTTGCGCAGTGCCTTCGCCTCGATCTGGCGAATACGTTCGCGCGTGACCGAGAACTGCTGGCCGACTTCTTCCAGCGTATGGTCGGTGTTCATGCCGATGCCGAAACGCATGCGCAGAACACGTTCTTCACGCGGCGTCAGCGAGGCGAGAACGCGGGTCGTCGTCTCGCGCAAGTTGGCCTGAATGGCGGCGTCGATAGGCAGCAGCGCGTTCTTGTCTTCGATGAAGTCGCCGAGATGCGAATCCTCTTCGTCACCCACAGGGGTTTCGAGCGAAATCGGCTCCTTGGCGATTTTCAGAACCTTACGCACCTTTTCAAGCGGCATGGCCAGCTTTTCCGCCAGCTCTTCCGGGGTCGGCTCACGGCCGATCTCGTGCAGCATCTGGCGCGAGGTGCGAACGATCTTGTTGATCGTCTCGATCATGTGAACCGGAATACGGATCGTGCGCGCCTGGTCGGCGATCGAACGGGTGATCGCCTGTCTGATCCACCACGTCGCATAGGTCGAGAACTTGTAACCACGGCGATATTCGAACTTGTCCACCGCCTTCATCAGGCCAATATTGCCTTCCTGAATGAGATCGAGGAACTGCAGGCCGCGGTTTGTGTATTTCTTGGCGATGGAGATCACGAGACGCAGGTTGGCCTCGACCATCTCCTTCTTGGCGATACGCGCTTCGCGCTCACCCTTCTGTACCATGGAAACGATACGGCGGAATTCGGCGATGGAAATACCGGTTTCCGTCGACAGATTCTGGATTTCCTGACGGATCTCGCGGATCGTGTTGCTTTCCTCGCGGGCGAATTCCTTCCAGCCGCGGGCGGCCAGATTGGCAATCGACTTCATCCAGTTCGGATCGAGTTCCGCACCGTGATACTGCTCGAGGAAGCTGTCGCGCTTGACGCCATAGGATTCGGCAAGGCGCAGCAGCCGGCCTTCGTTCTGCATCAGACGCTTGGAAATATCGTAAAGCTGCTCGACAAGGCTGTCGACACGGTTCTGGTTCAGCGACAGCGACTTCACAGCCGTGATCAACTGGTCCTTGAGATCCTTGTAGCGGCGCTCTTGACCGGAGGACAGGGTCCCCGTGCAGGCAAGGCGAGCTTCGACCTGCTGGTCCTGAAGCTTGCGCAGCTTCTTGTAGGTGTCGGCAATGGTGTCGAGCGTTTCCATGACCTGCGGACGCAGCTCGGCTTCCATCGCGGCAAGCGAAAGGTTGGACTCGTCGTCGTCCTCTTCTTCCTCTTCCGGCGGCAGGCCATCGCCACCCACATCAGTCACATCCTCGTCACCGGAGGGCGCACGCAGTCTGCGGGTCTTTTCCTTCTCTTCGGCGGCCTTGCGGTCCGCCTCGATCTTTTCCGGGCTCTGGAACTGCGGGGCAGCCTTGGCTTCCGGGCCGGAATAGGTGGTTTCGAGATCGATGATCTCGCGCAGAAGCGTCGTGCCTTCGTTGAGTTCGTCGCGCCAGATGATCAGCGCCTGGAACGTCAACGGGCTTTCGCAAAGGCCGGAGATCATCGTTTCGCGGCCGGCCTCGATGCGCTTGGCGATGGCGATTTCGCCTTCGCGCGACAGAAGCTCTACGGAACCCATTTCGCGCAGATACATGCGCACAGGATCGTCGGTACGGTCGGTCGGTTCTTTTTTCTTCGCGGTCGCAAGCGCGGTACCGCCGGAAGGTGCCAGTTCGCCGCCTTCGGACTCTTCGTTATCGGAATCGTCGCTTTCGGCTTCGCCCGGTGCTTCCTCGGCATCCTCGTCCTCGATAACGTTGATGCCCATATCGGACAGCATCGCCATCGTGTCTTCGATCTGCTCGGACGTCACTTCTTCGGACGGCAGGACGGAATTCAGCTCGTCCATCGTCACATAGCCGCGCTTCTTGGCGGCCTTGATCATCTTTTTGACCGCGTCATCCGAAAGATCGAGAAGCGGACCGTCCGTCGCACCGTCGCGTTCGTTTTCTGCTTCTTCGTTTTCTTTGACTTTGGTTGCCATCTATCTCGTCGCTTTCCCTGACGCTAACACCTGTTCCGCCGCATAGCCGTTCGCCTTGAGAGCATCCGGCTGATAACAGCGAATCACTGTCAGACACCTAACGGAGTGATCTTTAATTGCCGATTAACCACGGCAGCCTCAGGCAGAATGCAAAGACAGTGCACCCGAAAATGCTTGCTCATGCAATTTCTATCCGCCAAGGCTCATTCCACCTTACTATTCCTGAATTGGTGATTCCCGCTATTTCCCGCCCCGTCAAGCCTTTGAGGGCGAGACAGCCACGGAAATTCATAAAAAGGGCCGCATTTTGCGAGTTATCACCAGACTACCCCCTATTTAGGGCGCTTGCAGCAAAAGGCAACCCCACACGTCTTTCTATTCTTGGCCGCAGTTCTCAGCCATGGCCGACAGCCGGACCCTTTACCCGGCCGGACATGACGCCGAAACCATCGATGATCGCTTCCTGATTTTCCATTCGGCCGATTTCCAGCTGAACTTCGGCCAGCGCCCGCACCAGAAGCGTGCCGCGTTCGTCGTCCGTCGCCTCGCCTATTTCCCGTTCCAGCTCGCGCTTCTGCCAGAGCAGGGATTTCGTCCTCTTGTGCAGGGAAAGCGCCTGCACATATCCCTCACGCGCATCTTCTAGCGCCGCCTGTTCCGTGGCCGTCCACAGGCGCGCATTGCGCACCTGCTGGTCCATGGTTTTCAAAAGCACCTCGAAACCCTGCTGCGACAGGCGCTCGATCAGCCCTGCCCGCGAAATCTCGGCCGCACTTTCCGCTGCAAAGGTCAGCACAGTCGACCACAGGCGTTGCAGATCGCGGTTCTCGTAATCGATCGCGGCGATCTCGTCATATTCCTCAAGCAGCAGTTCGGGATGGTTGACGATGGTGATGGCGAGAACGCTTTCGCGAAGTGAAGGCTTGGTCTGGTGCCCCCTGACCAGACCCGACTGGGTAAGCCGGTCGGAAATGTTGCTGGCCGGCGCAGCCATGGCTCCACCCCGTCCGGAAGCGTTCCTCTGGAACCCGCGCCCATTACCCTGCTGGCCATCGCGGCGGAAATTTCCACCCTGCGAACCGCCCTGCTGAAAACGCGGCTGGAAGAAGGCATTCAGCCTGTCGCGCATATCCTGCTGGTAAAAACGCCGCACCGCCTCGTCGCCGATGACGGCAACGATCTGCCGCAGCCGGCTTTCAAGCTGGGCACGCTTTTCAGGCGTATCGAAAGTCACCGAAGAGGTCTCGCGGCTCCAGATCATCGCCGCGAGCGGTTTTGCCTCGGAAAGCACACGGTCAAAAGGCGCACGCCCCTCCAGCCGCACGAGATCATCAGGGTCTTTTCCGTCGGGCAAAAGCGCAAAGCTCACCGAACGATCGGGCTTGATATGCGGCAAGGCGAGATCGGCTGCGCGGTTGGCGGCACGAATGCCGGCGCCGTCGCCATCAAAGCAGAGGATCGGCTGCGGCGACATTTTCCACAGGAGATCAAGCTGGCTTTCCGTCAGCGCCGTGCCGAGCGGGGCGACAGCATTTTCGACACCCGCCTGATAAAGCGCAATGACATCCATATAACCTTCGACGGCAATGACGGTGCCACCGGAAGCCTGCGAGGCGCGCCGCGCACGGGCGAAATTGTAGAGAACATTGCCCTTGTGAAAAAGCTCGGTCTCGTTGGAGTTCAGATATTTGGCCACTGCATCCGCCGCCATGGCGCGGCCGCCGAAAGCGATCACCTTTTCGCGCGACGACAGGATCGGGAACATGATGCGGTCGCGGAAGCGGTCATAGGAAACCGGCACGTTTTCATGCACCACCAGCCCGCAGGCTTCCATCTGTTCGCGCGCCACACCCTTGCTCGCCAGATGCTCCTTTAGCGCATTGCGGCTATCTGGTGCAAAACCGAGCCTGAATGTCTCGATGGTGCGCCCAGTCAGTCCGCGATCGCGCAGATAAGCCCGCGCCCGCGCACCAAGCGCGGTCTGCAACTGATCCTGAAAGAACAGCGTCGCCATTTCCATGACGTCCTGCAACGAGGTGCGCTCGCGCTCGCGCTTCTCAGCCTGCGGATCGGGCTGCGGCATGGAGATGCCGGCCATGTCGGCGATCTGCTGAACGGCTTCGGGGAAACTCAACCCCTCGAGATCGGTGAGAAACCGGAAATGATCGCCGGAAACACCGCAACCGAAACAATGGTATCGCCCCTTGCGATCCTCGCAGTGAAAACTCGGGCTTTTTTCGCCATGGAACGGGCAGCAGGCCCAATAATCGCCCCGCGGCGTATTGGTCTTCTTCTTATCCCAGGACACACGTCTGCCGATCACATCAGAGATGTTCACGCGGTCGCGTATCTCATCGAGAAAAGAATTGGAAAATCGCATGGTTTACCTGTTCGAGGCCAGTCTTTCATATAAGCGCAGAAAGGGGTCAGTACCAAACCCAAAGAACCGGAATACCCGATATTCACAGGCCATCGCACTAAAACCGCATCGCCGCTGTCGCCCGCTTCGGGCAAATTTATGGCAGCGCATCATCACAAAAAATTATGTTTTTGTAATTTGAGCCAACCGTCGCCGAGGTATAAAACATATTCAAAGGCAGCGCCCGGACATTCTCATAAAGCTGCTGACGCCCGCAGGCACGTCCCCCGAAAAACGCCTGCGCGTGACCGCATTTTGATCCGCCGAAATGCGCCTTCGTCGGCAGCAAAAAGGCAGGGCAGCCATGGCTGCCCTGCCTTTACTTTTTCCGAACGGGCGAAACCTACTTCAGCAAATCCTTGACGACGCCGGATGCTTTCGCGAAGTCGATCTGGCCGGGATAGCGCTCCTTGAGCGCATTCATGCACTTGCCCATGTCACGCAGGCCGGAGGCGCCGGTTTCGCTGATGACGGCCTGGCACAATTCGCGCACCTTTTCGGCCGGAATCTCTTCCGGCATGAATTCCTTGATGATGACGATTTCCTCGCGCTCCTGAGCGGCAAGCTCGGCGCGACCGGCACCATCATAGATGCTGGCGGACTCTTCCCGCTGCTTTACCATCTTGGTCAGGATCTGCATGATCTCGTCGTCGGTGACGGGGTCCTTGCCCACGCCGCGATTGGCAATATCGCGATCCTTGATGGCCGCCTGGATGAGACGCACGGTCGATGTACGCCGGGCGTCACGAGCCTTCAGCGCGTCTTTCAGAGTATTAGCGAACGTGTCGCGCATCATTTCTTCTTCTCCTTGGGAAAGTGCATTCCGCAGCTTCTCGACACGGAAACTTTCCACCTTATTTTTCGAAACGACATAACCGAGCAAACCCGCTCAAGCAAATCAAATGCATAAGCCTTTGAATGTGCGAAGGTTTAATTCCGCGTAAATCTCGAGCCTGCGGTTGACCGTTTAAGCAGCTTTCGTTATTTTCCGGCACCTGCACGAGATTTTAACGAAGGGTCAAAACGCGAGTTTTTCGCGCGCCCCTTTATGTCACGAAGCCTGCGACAAAAAATGGCCCCTCTCCCCCTGCCTTTCAAGAGGCGGGGTGCGAAGCGGCAGAAACGGAACGAGATGACCGAGACAGCGCCCTGGACTACCCGCAAACCGACCGCAATGCTTGTTCTTGCCGATGGCACAGTGATCGAGGGAACGGGGATCGGCGCAACCGGCAAGGTACAGGCGGAAGTCTGCTTCAACACCGCACTGACCGGTTACGAAGAAATCCTGACCGATCCGTCCTATCTCGGCCAGATCGTCACCTTCACCTTCCCGCACATCGGCAATGTCGGCACCAATGAGGAAGACATCGAAGACCTGACGCCAGCCGCCCGCCGCGGTGCAGTCGGCGTCATCTTCAAGGCCGACATCACCGACCCTTCGAACTTCCGCGCCGCCAAGCATCTGGATGCCTGGCTGAAAGCCCGCGGCGTCATCGGCCTTTGCGGCATCGACACGCGCGCGCTGACGGCATGGATACGCGAAAACGGTGCACCAAACGCGGTGATCGCCCATGATCCCAACGGCGTGTTCGACATCGATGCGCTGAAGGCGGAAGCCAAGGCATGGAGCGGTCTCGTCGGCCTCGATCTCGCCATCGAAGCCACATCCGGCCAATCCTCCACCTGGACGGAAACGCCTTGGGTTTGGAACGAGGGTTACGGCACGCTGAATGAAGCCGATGCGAAGTACCATGTCGTTTGCGTGGATTTCGGCGTCAAGCGCAACATCCTGCGTCTCTTCGCCGGTCTCGATTGCAAGGTCACGGTGGTTCCGGCCCAGACATCCGCCGAAGACATTCTGGCATTGAAGCCGGATGGCGTTTTCCTTTCCAACGGTCCGGGAGATCCGGCAGCGACAGGCGAATATGCCGTACCGGTCATTCAGAACCTCATCAACAGCGACCTGCCGATCTTCGGCATCTGCCTCGGCCACCAGATGCTTGGCCTGGCCGTCGGCGCCAAGACTGAAAAGATGCACCAGGGCCACCACGGCGCCAACCATCCGGTCAAGGACTTCACCACCGGCAAGGTGGAAATCGTTTCCATGAACCATGGTTTTGCGGTTGACGCCAAGTCGCTGCCTGATGGCGTCGAAGAAACCCACACGTCGCTGTTCGACGGCACCAATTGCGGCCTGCGCATCGTCGGCAAGCCGGTCTTCTCCGTCCAGCACCATCCGGAAGCATCGCCCGGCCCGCAGGACAGCCACTATCTCTTCCGCCGCTTCGTCAACCTGCTGCGCGAGAGACAAGGTGAGGCAGCGCTCGCCGAGCGCTGAGACATCTTCGGAAAATCAGGAAAAATATACGGCCCGCTTTCAGCGGGCCGTTTTCATTTCACGCTTCACCAGAATGACGAAACGTATAGTCAAGAGAACGGCCGCCGTCGAAAGGCCGATCACGAAACCGAACCAGACGCCACGTCCGCCAAAGCCGAGCGGAAAGGCCATGGTCCAGGCCAGCGCCAGCCCGATCGGCCAATAGGAAATCAGCGCCAGCATCGCCGGAATGCGCGCATCCTTCAATCCGCGCAGCAAACCTGCTGTCACAGCCTGGATACCATCGACCAACTGGAAGATGCCGGCGATCACCACGAGGCTGCTTGCGTAGGCAAGCACTTCCGCCGCTTCCGGCAACTTCGCGTCAAGAAACCACTTCGCCAGAAATTCCGGAACAGCCGCAAACAGGATGCCGCCGCAAACGGCAATGCCGCAGGCAATCGCGTAGACCATGATGGCGGCGCGCACGAGGTTCCTGAAATCACCCTGACCGAACGCGACACCGACCCTCACGGTCGCCGCCTGCGACAGGCCGAGCGGGATCATGAAAGCGATGGAGGCAAGCTGCAGGGCGATGCCATGCGCCGCAAGCTGCACGGTGCCAATCTGTCCCATCAGGATCGAAGCGGCCGCAAACAGCGTCACTTCGGCAAGGATGGTGATGCTGATCGGCAGGCCAAGGCGCAGCACTTCGAACAGCGCATGCCAGTCCGGCCGCCAGAAGCGCACGAACAGCTCGTATTTCCTGGTTTCCTCACGCGTCTGCACATAAGCGACGATGAAGATGAAGCTGAAGGCATTGACGATGACGGCAACGACAGCCGCGCCGTTCATGCCCATCACCGGCAATCCGAAATGGCCGAAGACCAGCGCATAGGCCATCAAACCGTTCATCACCAACATGATGATGGTGACATACAGAATGATGCCCGCACGGCCGATGGCACTGACAAGCCCGCGCAGCACGTAAAAAAGCAGCGCCGGCAAAAGGCCGAACTTGGCGATGGCGAGATAATGGCCGGTCAACGCCGCAACTTCGGGGTTTTGCCCGAGATAGACCAGAATGCGCTCGGCGTTGAAGAATATCGGCAGGGCAAGAACCCAGTACGCGATTGCAACCCACATGCCCATGCGCAGCGAGCGGCGGGCAGCTGTCGCATCGCCCTGCCCGTAAGCCTGCGCTACCATTGGCACCACGGCCACGGAAAATCCCGAGCCGAAAATGAAGACAACGAAGAAGAACTGCCCGGCCAGCACCATGGCCGCCAGCTTCTCAGCTCCGAGCTGACCGACGATGACCATATCTGTAGTGTGGATGCCAAGCTGCGCGAGCTGCGCACCGACAAGCGGAATTCCAAGCGCAAGCGTAGCCTTGAAATGCGAAAGCCACGACCCCGATCCAGAGGGAACGGTTTCTGCAACAACCGACGAAGACATTGTAATTCACCTGAATTTTGGCCATTGCCCGCGAATTGCGCAATGGCAGCAGGTGATGAATAAAATATTCCCTTCCTGCACGCAACCTTTGCGGATCAATGATCAAAATTTACGCAGAACGGGAATTTTACGTCCACTTGGGCCGAGACGGCCTGACATAAAACAAATTTAGCCGAATTTTACCATTTCACTTTACGCATTAGAATATCGCGAAGTTCTTTCAAACCATAAGCTGCATGACGCAGAATATTCCCGCCATTGAGGCATGTCTTTCCCATTATTTTCCAAGATGAGCCGAATGGGCACATCTGGTTCCAAGGACGTGTAGCTTGCCCAAAAAAACCAATCTCATGACGCGCATTCTGTTTGCGGCGTCATCGCTTGTCGTCGCCGCTTTTGCCGGCTTTTCCTTCTATATCGACAGTCTTCAACACCAGGTGACAACGCAAGCCGTGGCGGAAAATATCGATTCGTCCGGCAAGCAGGCAGCGCAAAGCATCGCCAACTGGCTGAACGGCCGCATCATGCTGACCGAAACGGTTGCGAAGACGCTCGCCAAGCTCCCAGATGACGACGCCAAGCTGCAGTTCCTCCAGAACGACGTGCTGACGGCTCAGTTCATGTCCACCTATTTCGGCAATGCCGAAAGCGGCAGTTTCACGACTTTCCCGAAATTGCCATTGCCGGAAGGCTACGACCCGCGCAAGCGCCCCTGGTATCTGGACGCCGTCAAGGCCGGCAAGCCAGTACTGACCGAGCCCTATAGCGATGCGTCGACCGGCGGCCTTATCATCACTGCCGCCATTCCCGTGTCCATCGACGGCAAGCTGGCCGGCGTGACGGGTAGCGACTTCTCGCTGGATTCGCTGGTAACGATGATCAAGTCGGTGGATGCCGGCAAGGATGGATACGCCTTCCTCGTCAGCAAGGACGGCAAGATCCTCATGCATCCCGATGCGAAATTCGTCGACAAGCCGCTGACCGATCTCTTCAAGGTTGATACACCGGCAATTTCTTCCGCGATTTCGCAAACCGAGATCGACGGCAAGGGCAAGATCACCAGCTTCATTCCCGTCGCCGGTCTGCCCTCGGTCGATTGGTATCTCGGTTTCGTTGTCGATTCCGACGTCGCCTACAGCGCGATCGGCCAATTTCGCCTCGCGGCAACCATCGCTACGATCCTTGCCGCCGCGATCATGATCGCCCTGCTGGCAACCGTTCTCAGCCGTTTCATTGTTCGCCCCGTCACGCAGATGACTGCTGCCATGGAAAGGCTTGCCGCCGGCAATCTAGATGTCGCCATTCCCGGCCAGGAGCGCAGTGACCAGATCGGCTCGATGGCTGCGGCGGTTGCCGTATTCAAATCGAACGCCACGGAACGTCTGCGTCTTGAGGGCGACGCCGAACAGAACCGCACGCTTTCCGAACAGGAGCGCAACGACCGCGAACGACTGGCGGCGAAAGACGCGGCCGACATCCAGTTCGCAGTCGATTCGCTGGCAAAGGGACTGACGCACCTTTCGAACGGCGACCTCAACTACCGGATCGAGACACCTTTCGTGACCCGCATCGACCGCTTGCGCGACGACTTCAACAACTCCGTCGCCAAGCTGAACGTTGCCTTGAGCACAGTCGGCCAGAATGCACGCGCAATCGATGCCGGTGCTGGAGAAATCCGCCAGTCTGCCGACGATCTGGCCAAGCGCACCGAGCAGCAGGCCGCCTCTGTCGAGGAGACTGCGGCCGCACTTGAGGAAATAACCACGACGGTCAAGGATTCCGCCCGCCGTGCCGAAGAGGTAGGCCGTCTGGTAGACCGCACGCGCAACAATGCCGAGCAGTCCGGCATCATCGTCGAGGACGCTGTTCGCGCCATGGAAGGCATCGAAAAATCGTCGTCGGAGATCAGCAACATCATTGGCGTGATCGACGAAATCGCCTTCCAGACAAACCTGCTCGCGCTGAATGCCGGCGTGGAAGCCGCCCGCGCCGGTGAGGCAGGCAAGGGTTTTGCCGTCGTCGCACAGGAAGTGCGCGAGCTTGCCCAGCGCTCGGCAAATGCCGCGAAGGAGATCAAGACGCTGATCAACGCCTCAACATCGCAGGTGCAATCCGGTGTCGATCTCGTCGGCAATGCCGGCAAGGCGCTGGAAACCATCGTCCGCGAAGTCCAGGAGATCAACCGCCACATCGACGCCATCGTAACGTCGTCGCGCGAACAGTCCACCGGACTTCAGGAAATCAACACCGCCATCAACACCATCGATCAGGGCACCCAGCAGAATGCCGCCATGGTCGAAGAACAGACTGCGGCAAGTCACGGCCTCGCCTCGGAAGCGGCGGCGCTCAACGAATTGCTTGCGCAGTTCCAGCTCGCCACGGCAACGCGGCGGCAGGCTGAATATGGGCGTGCCGCGTAGAGCGAGAATAGCTCACTGGTGAGACCATCGCACCGTTACCCCGGATCCAGCCCGGCATGACGGAGGAGACGTTTCAGTATTCATTATGGCCGGAGCGATCCGGCCATTTTTCTTGTCCGCCCTCAGCACGCGAAAAACCCTGTTCCCGCCACTCACACGATCAGCTAGAGCTTGGTCGATCATGATTTGCGGAGGGATCTATGCTGGATTTGATTTGGCGCGGTATTGCCATGGGGGTGGGTGGCACCGTGTTTATGGATATATGGGCGATTGTGCTGCACCGGTTTTTCGGCCAATCCGCCCCGAACTGGGCGCCGGTCGGCCGCTGGTTCTGGCATGTGCCGAAGGGCAGGATATTCCACGACAGCATCGCCACGGCTGAGCCCTACGAGCATGAACTGGCGCTCGGCTGGATTTCGCATTACGCCGTCGGCATTCTCTATGGCGTCATTCTTGCTCTGGTGGTCCCGGTCTCGTGGTTTTCAGAGCCTTCCTTCATTCAGCCTTGGATCGTGGGCATCGTCACGGTCGGCGCGGGCTGGTTCCTGCTGCAACCTGGCCTCGGCATCGGCTGGGCGGCATCGAAGACGCCGAACCCGAACAAGGTTCGCTTTCTCAACCTCGTCGCCCATACGATCTTCGCGCTTGGCATGTATGCCGTGGCGCTGTTGATGCGCTGAATAAAAAGGGGGCTGAAAAGCCCCCTCGTTCATTTGATTCTCAGATATTCGCCGAAAAGGTGTCGCAGTCCTCGACGCGTCCGTTCTGGAAGCCGCGCTTGAACCATTCCATGCGCTGCGCCGACGTGCCGTGGTTGAAACTGTCAGGCACCACATATCCTTGGGTCTGCTTCTGCAGGGTGTCGTCGCCGATCTGGTGGGCAGCGTTGAGCGCTTCCTCAAGGTCACCGGTTTCCAGAATGCCCTTCTGTTCGGTGAACTTGCCCCAGATACCGGCATAACAATCGGCCTGAAGCTCCACACGCACCGACATCTTGTTGGCGTCCACCTGGCTCATGGACTGGCGGCGGCGGTTGAACTCCGGCAAGACACCGGTCAGGTTCTGGACGTGGTGGCCCACCTCATGCGCAATAACGTAAGCCTGCGCGAAATCGCCAGACGCGCCGAAACGCTTGTCCAGTTCACTGAAGAAACTGGTGTCGAGATAGACCTTGCGGTCACCAGGGCAATAGAACGGGCCGCTGGCCGCAGAGGCAGAACCGCAGGCAGACGCAACCTGCCCGGAAAACAGCACAAGGGTCGGTTTCTGATAGGTCTCGCCGGCGGACTGGAAAATGCCGCTCCACGTATCTTCCGTCTCAGCCAGCACGGTGCGCACGAAAGCCGTCGTCTCGTCGGACGATTGGCCCTGCGGCCGAGTGCCCGCCTGCTGGCCGGATTGCTGCGTGGTACCGCCCCCATCCAGTGAAATGTCTCCGCCCGAAAGCAGCGTCAGCGGATTGATGCCAAGCACCCAGCTTATCAGCAGGATCAGCAGAAGACCGCCAATGCCGATGCCGCCGCCGCGGCGCCCGATCGGCACGCGCATTCCGCCACGCGAAAAAGGATCGTTGCCGGATGGCCCCGATCCCGCCGACATGCCGCGCCGATCCTCGATATTGTCCGACTGGCGGCGCCCTCTCCATTCCATGCTTTTCTCTCCGCAAACGTCGCCTCAACAGGCAACCTTATAACGGCACTATAATACATCTTGTTCCGGAAGAAAGCGGAGGTGGGTGCATTCGTTCAGGAGGCTCGCCGCCTTTGCGTGAAGACGGTCAGAGACAGCAGGGCAAACGCGAACACGCCCGCGAAAAGCACCACAAGACCCGGCTGACCGTCACCGAAAGCAACCTCGTGAATGATCCGCCCCGGAACGAAGGTGAAACCGCCTGCGATGACGATACCGCCGAGATAAACACTCTGCATGATCCTCATATGGCGCCTGATTTCGCCCCTGCGCGCGAAAAGGACCGATTGCAGACAGCCATATATGGTGAGAACCGATAAAAGATGAATCGGGCTGAAACCGTAAAACACCCTCAATTCATGAATGAAGAAGGTCGAAACGGACGTCATGACCATCAGCGTCACCCAGATCCTGCCGAGTAGCCGGTGGATGGCGGTTCCTTTGGGGCGAAGGAAAATGAAGGCGCCGAGAATCGCGGCCGGAACAACGGTGGCGACATGGAATTGCACGGCAAGCGGTGCGTCTAGCAAAGGCTGAAGTGACATGGTGAAGCGTTTTGACCCGGTTGAAATTATCGCTAACTTCGGCAAAACATGCGCGAAAGAAAAACGCATTGGCGTCAACCGCAGGAAAACTTCGTGGATCACCTCTCTTTGCAGTCCACGCTTCGTGAAATGCACGCCATCCTGCAATCGCGCAGACTGTGGCTGACCTTCCTTGCCATATTGGCGATCTTCATTCTGACCGGCCCTTTCGGGACAAGTGAGACCATGAGTTTCGCCGACCGGCTGCTTTACTGGACAATCGTTCAGGCTGGCGCATGGACGTTCGCAATATCCTTTTCCATCCTCGCCAACACCATCCTTGCCAGCAGCATTGAAAATATGCTGACACGCATGATGATCGGCTCGCTGACGGCAGCCCTGCCCATCGGGCTGCTGCTTTCCATCATGAACCAAATCTTTTCCGGCAGGGAAATGGGTTTCGCCGCCTTTCTGAAAAGCAGCATGTCGGCCCTGCCGCTCTGCGCCATCTTTTGCCTGCTGAGCTACCTCACGGCCTGCCAGTCACGCGCAACGGCAACGGATGCCGTTGCGGACCCGAATGGAGATGCCAAAGGTGAGGTGAAAAGCATCGCGCCGCTGCTGGAGCGGCTTCCGCCGCAAAAGCGCGGAGAATTGCTGCGGCTGTCGGTGCAGGACCACTATACCGAAATCGTCACCACGCGCGGCCATCAGCTCGTTCTGCTGCGTTTTGCCGATGCGCTGAAAGAAATAGGCCTCACGGAAGGCTTGCAGGTGCACCGTTCCCACTGGATTGCCATTTCCGACGTCGTCTCGTTGCGTAAACAGGCTGGCCGTCTGCACGTCATTACAAGAGACGGTTCGGAAATACCCGTCAGCCGCTCCCATAGCGCGGCCGTGCAGGCCCGTTTCGCCGCGCATACACCGGCGGGTTAAGAGTTTCTGTCGATTCCGGAATTTATGGGGTTCCGTTCTCAAAAACATTTGCCTATAAGCCGCTTCTAGCCTGAAAACTTTGAATTGCGCGCCCCGGCCGGTGATCTTTCACCCTGGCTGGTGTTTTGCGCAACCAAAACGCGGAACGAGAGAGCCATGCCGAAGCGCCAAGATATCAAGTCCATCCTCATCATTGGCGCAGGACCGATCGTCATCGGCCAAGCATGTGAATTCGACTATTCCGGCACCCAGGCCTGCAAGGCGCTGAAGGAAGAGGGTTACCGGGTCATTCTGGTCAACTCCAACCCGGCCACCATCATGACCGATCCGGGCCTTGCCGACGCAACCTATGTCGAGCCGATCACCCCGGAAGTTGTTGCCAAGATCATCGCTAAGGAACGCCCGGACGCGCTGCTGCCCACCATGGGTGGCCAGACCGCGCTCAACACCGCGCTGTCCCTGAAGCGCATGGGCGTTCTCGACCGCTACAATGTGGAAATGATCGGCGCCAAGCCCGAAGCCATCGACATGGCCGAAGACCGCGCCCTCTTCCGCGAGGCCATGGCTCGCATCGGCCTCGAAACGCCGAAGTCCATGCTGGCCAACGCCACTGAAATCAAGGACGCCGACCGCAAGAAGCACGAAGCTGCCCGCGCCGAACTCAAGGCGAAGCTTTCCGGTACGGAACTGGACAAGGCGCTGGACGATCTGGAAAACCAGTGGAACCTTGGCGAGACCGACCGCAAGCAGCGTTACATGGCGCATGCGATTGCAATCGCCGCCCAGGCGATCGACCATGTCGGCCTGCCCGCCATCATCCGCCCGTCCTTCACGCTCGGCGGCACCGGCGGCGGCATTGCCTATAACCGCTCCGAATTCTTCGACATCGTCTCGGGCGGCCTCGACGCTTCGCCGACCACCGAGGTGCTGGTCGAAGAATCGGTTCTCGGCTGGAAGGAATATGAGATGGAAGTGGTCCGCGACACCGCGGACAATTGCATCATCATCTGCTCCATCGAAAACATCGATCCGATGGGCGTCCACACCGGCGATTCCATCACCGTTGCGCCAGCGCTGACGCTGACCGACAAGGAATACCAGATCATGCGCAACGCCTCGATTGCGGTGCTGCGTGAGATCGGCGTGGAAACCGGCGGCTCGAACGTGCAGTTCGCCGTCAACCCGAAAGACGGCCGCCTCGTCGTCATCGAAATGAACCCGCGCGTTTCGCGCTCGTCCGCTCTCGCCTCCAAGGCAACCGGCTTCCCGATCGCCAAGATCGCCGCCAAGCTCGCCATCGGCTATACGCTCGACGAGCTGGAAAACGATATCACCGGCGGCGCGACGCCTGCCTCGTTCGAACCGTCGATCGACTACGTCGTCACCAAGATCCCGCGTTTCGCCTTCGAGAAGTTCCCGGGCGCCTCGCCGATCCTCACAACGGCCATGAAGTCCGTCGGTGAAGTCATGGCCATCGGCCGCACCTTCGCAGAATCGCTGCAGAAGGCGCTGCGCGGCATGGAAACCGGCCTCACCGGTCTCGATGAAATCGAAATCCCCGGCTTTGAAGAGGGCGAAGGCTCCAAGAACGCCATCCGCGCCGCCATCGGCACGCCGACGCCGGATCGCCTGCGCATGGTCGCCCAGGCGCTGCGTATGGGAATGACGGAAGAAGAAGTCCACGAAAACTCGAAGATCGACCCCTGGTTCATCGCCCAGTTCAAGGCAATTGTGGACATGGAAGCCCGTGTCCGTGAGCAAGGCCTGCCGCAGGACGCAGAGAACCTGCGCATGCTCAAAGCCATGGGCTTTTCCGACGCCCGCCTAGCAATTCTGACGGGCAAGCGCCCGAAGGAAGTGGCCGAGCTGCGCAACAGCCTCAATGTTCGCCCGGTCTTCAAGCGCATCGATACCTGCGCGGCAGAATTCGCCTCGCCCACCGCCTACATGTATTCGACCTATGAAATCCCCTTCGTCGGCGCCGCCCGCTCTGAAGCGCAGGTTTCCGACCGCAAGAAGGTCGTCATCCTCGGCGGCGGTCCGAACCGTATCGGCCAGGGCATCGAGTTCGACTATTGCTGCTGCCATGCTGCCTTCGCGCTGAAGGATGCAGGCTTCGAAGCGATCATGATCAACTGCAACCCGGAAACGGTTTCGACCGACTACGACACCTCCGACCGCCTCTATTTCGAACCGCTGACGGCCGAAGACGTGATCGAGATCATGCGCGCCGAACAGGAAAAGGGCGAACTGGTCGGCGTCATCGTGCAGTTCGGCGGCCAGACGCCGCTGAAGCTGGCCGAAGCGCTGGAAAAGAACGGTATCCCGATCCTCGGCACCGCGCCTGACATGATCGACCTTGCCGAAGACCGCGACCGCTTCCAGAAGCTGCTGATGAAGCTCGACCTCGCCCAGCCGAACAACGGCATTGCCTATTCGGTTGAACAGGCGCGCCTCGTCGCTTCGGAAATCGGCTTCCCGCTGGTCGTGCGTCCTTCCTATGTTCTGGGTGGCCGAGCCATGCAGATCATCCATTCGGAAGGCCAGCTCCAGACCTATCTGCTCGACACGGTTCCGGGCCTCGTGCCAGAGGACATCAAGCAGCGTTACCCGAACGACAAGACCGGCCAGATCAACACCCTGCTCGGCAAGAACCCGCTTCTGTTCGACAGCTACCTGACCAACGCCGTCGAAGTCGACGTCGATGCACTGTGCGACGGCGAAAACGTCTTCGTGTCGGGCATCATGGAGCACATCGAAGAAGCCGGTATCCACTCGGGCGACTCGGCCTGCTCGCTGCCTTCCCGTTCGCTGAGCAAGGAAACCCTCGACGAGCTGGAACGCCAGACGACGGCGCTTGCAAAGGCGCTCAACGTCGGTGGCCTGATGAACGTTCAGTACGCGATCAAGGACGGCACGATCTACGTTCTCGAAGTCAACCCGCGTGCCTCCCGCACGGTGCCCTTCGTTGCAAAAACCATCGGTGCGCCGATCGCCAAGATCGCTGCCCGCGTCATGGCCGGCGAAAAGCTTGATGCGGCGATTGCCGCTTACGGCAAGAAACCCGATCCGCGCAACCTGAAGCACATCGCCGTCAAGGAAGCCGTTTTCCCCTTCGCCCGCTTCCCCGGCGTCGACATTCTGCTCGGACCGGAAATGCGCTCGACCGGCGAAGTCATCGGCCTCGACACCGATTTCGCACTCGCCTTCGCCAAGAGCCAGCTCGGCGCCGGCGTCGACCTGCCGCGCTCCGGCACCGTCTTCGTCTCGGTGCGCGACGACGACAAGGACCGCGTGTTGCCCGCAATCCGTATTCTGGTCGAGAGCGGCTTCAGGGTACTGGCAACCGGCGGCACCCAGCGTTTCCTTGCTGAACAGGGCATCAACGCCGAGAAGATCAACAAGGTGCAGGAAGGTCGTCCGCATATCGAAGACGCCATCCGCAACCGGCAGGTCCAGCTGGTCATCAACACCACCGACAGCAACAAGGCGATTTCCGACTCGAAGTCGCTGCGCCGCGCAACGCTGATGCAGAAGGTGCCATACTACACGACGATGGCCGGTGCCGAAGCAGCAGCCCTTGCCATCAAGGCGCTTAAGGCCGGCAATCTGGAAGTGAAGCCCTTGCAGAGCTACTTCCTGTAAAATCAGCCGCCAGCGAAGATCATGGAAACGCCGCGGGTCATGCCCGCGGCGTTTTGCATTGTCTCACAAAAAGTTCAAAAGCCTCACGCCGCCAGGGCTTCGCGCACGCAATTGCGCCCATCCGTCTTGGCGCGGTAAAGGGCGCGGTCCGCCATTTCCGCCAGGGTCTGAAGATCGCAGCGCATATCGCCGCTGGTTGCGACGCCGATGCTGATCGTCACGCCGACACGCAAACCGCCGCAATCGACTTCGGTTATCGCAATCGCATCGCGAATGCGTTCTCCGATCATGCAAGCCTTTTGAACACCGGCACCCGGCAGGAAGATGATGAACTCCTCGCCACCGTAACGCGCCAGCACGTCACCACCGCGTATGCTGCCGCCGATACGCTTCGCGACTTCCTGAAGAACGCTGTCGCCGACGGCGTGGCCGAAGCGGTCGTTGATTGATTTGAAGTGGTCGATATCGAGCAGCATCGCCGCATCGTTGGGACCCGGCACCGCCGGCATGGCCTGGAAGAAAAAACGACGGTTCTTGACGCCCGTCAAAGGATCGGTGTTGGCGAGAACCAGCAATTTGCGCTCTGACCGCTCGGCTACCAGCATCATCACGAACAGCGCAATGGCGAAGTTCAACATGATGATCAAGAAAAACGCATTGACCAGATCGATGGCGGCGTATTGGGGCAAAAGCACGCTCTTTGCCACCGACAACGAAATCAGGCCGGAAATACCCGTAATCGCGCCCAACGCGAAGCGGGACAGGAGTGGCTCCTTGCGCCACCGCGCAAAAAGCCCGCCCGCTCCCGCAAGATAGGCCACAGCCGCACAACCGTTGAACAGGGCCGCACGATAAGCGTTATTGTCAGCCACCTGCTGTGCAAGGACAATTGCCAGCAAGGCAATCAAACAGACAGCTGATACTGTCCCCCTGCTGGCAGCACGTCCATCGCTCACGATTTTCAGGCCAAGCCAGATCAGCGCATAACCCACGATACCGAAGACGATGCTGCCGAATTGCCACAAGGCCGGAGACATTATTCCCCATTCGCCGTACCCAGCGAGCGTGGAGCCGGCAGCCATGGCTGCGAAGCCTGCTGCAAGAGCTGTCGGGCCGTGCAAACCACGATTTGTGAGCTTCAGATATATAAAACTCAGCATTCCAACAATGTAAGAACACTTTTGCATCAGTATCACTGTTGCAAGATCTAGCTCGCCGAGCATCATACATCCACGCAATGAATAAATATAAATATCTGAATTATGGTATCAAGTATAAAATTTCAATAAAAATAACCAATAAACAAAAATTTAATCATATCGATGAAGATATCGATGATCATCCAATATAGCATAGCAACACACAAAACAGTCTATTAGAATAATCTTATAAAATCAATTTCATTCCTGAAATTCTGCATTTCCGCCTCCTTCTGCTGCGAGTCGGGAAGGCGAAGAAGATAGGAAGGGTGCACCGTGACAAAAAGCGTCCGCTCCTCCTGCATCGGTATCGGGCGACCCCGAACCTCGGAGACCTTTTCCTTGCCGCCTGTCAGCGCATAAAGCGCAGTTGCACCCATGGCAACGATAAGCTTCGGCCGTACCAGCTCGATTTCCTTGTTAAGCCACCAGCGGCATTGCTGCACCTCGCCCGCATCCGGTCGCTGGTGGATGCGCCGCTTGCCGCGAGCCTCGTATTTGAAGTGTTTGACGGCGTTGGTGACATAAAGCTTTTTGCGGTCAATACCGGCTTCAACCAACGTCCGGTCGAACAACTGACCAGCGGGACCGACGAAAGGTTTTCCGGCAAGATCCTCGTGATCTCCCGGCTGTTCCCCGACGATCATCACTTTCGCATCTTCAGGTCCCATGCCGAATACTGTCTGCGTTGCCTTGCAATGCAGGGCGCAGCGCGTGCATTGGCCAGCCTCCCGCGCCAATGAAGCGAGCGTACCGTCCGGCGCCGGTGGCGGCTCTTCACGCGCCGAGGCCGCGGCCTGCAGGCGGTGATGGAATGGTTGCGGCTGGCTCGCAGCCTTTGCCGCCATCTCCAGCACCCGCGCCTCGGCACCGAGAACGAGACCTGGAATAAGCTCGGCTTCCGGCAAATTTTTCCAGTATTTCTTTGGCATCTCTGCCGTCATCGCTTTTATCTTCAGACGCGCCGGATTGAATATATTGGCATAATAAGTTCGCCACAGCTCGTCCGTTTCATCCGTCAGCTCAGGCTTGGAAGCGGCCTGCCGCAATGTCTCCAGCACGTTTCCGTCCCACCGCGCGGAGCCGTTCGGTGTCGCGATCAGCCAGTCCATATCCGTGAACCGCCGCTGGAAAAACGGGGCCGTGCGCTCGACGATGAAGTGATCCGGCTCGAACCATGCGACGAAGCGCCGCCGACCGCCCTGCCCCTGCGGCAAGGATAATTCCTTGAAGCGAACAAAGGCCGTCATCTTGTGACAATCGCGGCGGACCGATTTTTCAAGCTGCCGGGCTTCGGAAACATCCGCATCGGACTTGAACTGCAACAGGGCGCGATCCCGCCTCAGCCGCCACAGCAACCGGTAAAGCAGTGCGAAACGACCCGGATCGCTATGACAGATAATCGCTTGCGCCAAAGTCACGAAGGAGGCTGGAACGGACACCTGCACGTCATCCGCACGGGCCGCCGGCAAAGGCTCTCCGGCAAAATCGAGAAGCCCGCCTTTCTCATCCCGCAACCGCCAGTCAATCGCCTCCGGCGGCACATTGGCGGCGAGAGCCGCGCGCGCCGCATCACGCCACTCGCCGAAATCGCCCCGCCCTTCCAGAACCGGGCCGTACATCACAGCAGCGATAATTGTTCGGGCTGCGGAGCAAACATCGCTCGCAAATCCGGCCGTTCGGTCAGCTTGCCCGGCGTCCAGCCGTCGGCAACGATGAAGGCCTTCACCTTTTTCAGGGAAACGCCGAAGCGGGCGATATCCTCCAGCCGCAATCGGCGAAACCGGCGTGAAGACAGGATCGAGGCGACCGTCTTGGTACCGAAGCCGGGCACGCGCAGCAATATTTCGCGATCCGCCACGTTCACGTCCACTGGAAAACGGTCGCGATTTTTCAGCGCCCAGGCAAGCTTTGGATCTATATCTAGATCGAGCATTCCGTTACCGCCGATCGCGGTTATTTCACCAATGTCGAACCCATAAAAACGATAAAGCCAGTCGGCCTGATAAAGCCTGTGTTCCCGCATCAAAGGCGGCTTGATGAGCGGCAGGTTCTTCGACGAATCCGGAATGGGGCTGAAAGCCGAATAATAGACGCGCCGCAAACCATAGCTGCCATAAAGCCGGGCGCTGGTGGACAGAATGGTGCTGTCATCAGCCCCATCCGCCCCAACGATCATCTGCGTGCTCTGTCCGGCAGGCGCAAAACGTTTGGTCTTTCGCGTCCTGACAGTCGGCTCCCCCGCCTCCTCGATCTTCAGGCGGATATCAGCCATCGAGCGGCGAATATTGGCGGGCTGCTTTTCCGGCGCAAAACGGCTGACGCCGCTATCAGTCGGCAATTCGATGTTGATCGACAGCCGGTCGGCGTAAAGCCCCGCTTCCTCAATAAGCTTTGGCGATGCTTCGGGAATGGATTTCAGATGGATGTAGCCGCGAAAGCCATGCGTGACGCGCAGTTCCCGCGCCACCCGCACCATCTCTTCCATCGTATGATCGGAAGAGCGGATAATGCCGGAAGAGAGAAACAGCCCCTCGATATAGTTGCGCCGATAGAACTCCAGCGTCAGCCACACCACCTCCTCGGCAGTAAACCGCGCCCGCTCGACATTGCTCGAAGAACGATTGATGCAATAGGCGCAATCATAGATACAGAAATTGGTGAGCAAAATCTTCAGGAGCGAAATGCAGCGCCCGTCCGGCGCATAGGCATGGCATATGCCCGACCCCTCCGTGGAGCCAAGTCCGCCGGATGCAGCAGAGCTGCGTTTCGTCGTGCCGCTGGAGGCACAGGACGCATCGTATTTGGCCGCATCGGAAAGAATGGCTAGCCGTTGCCTGATTGACTTCTTCATGGTTATGTTCACTATATGTTCTATTGAAAAATGTCAATCTCATCTGTTAAAGCCCTGAACGAATGCAAGAAAATGCCCGTCTCAAATTTGCTGGCATTTCGTTGTCGTCTTCTGATATAGTCGGCTTAGTTATGATTTTGGCATGGTTCCGGAGTTCCCCTCCGGAACCTGTTTCTTTTTGTGTCTGCAAGTAAAGCGACAGGACTGCGAAGGATAAAAAAATGGTAGAAAAAGTACCGATGACGCACGGTGGATTCATCAAGCTGCAGGAGGAGCTGCGCTTTCGCCAGCAGGAGGAGCGTCCCCGTATCATCGAGGCAATTGCGGAGGCGCGCGCCCATGGCGACCTTTCGGAAAATGCCGAATACCACGCTGCCAAGGAAGCCCAGAGCCATAACGAAGGCCGCATCACTGAACTCGAAGACTTGACCGCACGCGCGGAAGTCATCGACCTTTCCAAGATGTCCGGTTCCAAGATCAAGTTCGGCGCCACCGTCAAGCTTATCGACGAGGATAGCGACGAGGAGAGAATCTATCAGATCGTTGGCGACCAGGAAGCCGATGTGAAGGCTGGACGCATTTCCATTTCCTCGCCCATCGCCCGCGCCCTCATCGGCAAGGAAGTCGGTGACAGCATCGAAGTCAACGCACCGGGCGGCGCCAAGGGTTACGAGATTCTCGCCGTACAGTGGGGCTGATCTGCCCTTTCATGCAATGCGCCCCTCGGGCGCATTGCATTGATATCCTGAACTGAACATCCTGCCTTAGCCGCAAAGACGGAAGCCCATCTTGTCCCACGCCAGTCTGAAAGATGTGCAGGTGCTTGCGCCGAACTTCAAGCGCAGGCTCTCCGGCGTTACCTCCACCATCGTGCAGCTTATTCCGGTACAAAACCGGCTGGGTCAGAAAGTGGCCGTCATCGGCCCGGGCCTGCCGCAGCACCTGCCACATGTGCGCTTTCGTGATCTGTGGCGGCTCTGGCAAAACGGCCCGCTCAGCGGTCCGCGCATCTGGCACGCCCGCCGCAATCTCGAAATGTTGCCGGGCATTCTCATGCGTGACGTGCTGCGCATGAAGGTGAAGCTGATGTTCACCTCCGCGGCGCAAAGGCGACATTCCGCCTATACCCGCTTTCTGATTTCAAAAATGGATGCGGTCGTCGCGACAAGCGGCCGCTCAGGCTCGTTTCTGGAAGTACCACACAGCGTCGTCATGCATGGCGTCGATACCGAGCTGTTTCATCCCGCAACCGGCCCGGAGGATACGATCGCTTCGACCGGCCTGCCGGGGCAATATCTCATCGGATGTTTCGGACGGGTGCGCCACCAGAAGGGAACAGACCTTTTCGTGCGCGCCATGATCGAACTTCTGCCCGACTATCCCGAATGGACAGCCGTCATCTCCGGCCGCGTGACCGCAGAGCACAAGGCCTTCGCCGACAAGCTCGTGGCCGATGTCGCAGCAGCCGGCCTTGCGGACCGCATCGCGTTTCAGGGCGAGGTGGACGACATCAAGCCCTGGTATCGGCGGCTAACCCTCTATGTCGCACCGTCACGCAACGAGGGCTTTGGCCTGACACCACTGGAAGCCATGGCGTCCGAGACGGCTGTCGTTGCCAGCAATGCCGGCGCTTATGAGGAAATGATCGTCAAGGGCGAGACAGGCATGGTCGTTGAGGCCGGCGACTACGCGTCCCTGCGGGATGCCATTAAAACCTATCTTGCCGATCCTGCTCTCGCCAGGGACCATGCCCGTGCCGGACTTTCGCATGTGCGCACTGCATTTCCGCTGGAAAAAGAGGCGACAAGCCTCGGCAATATCTACGACGCGTTGCGGCGCGGGTAAGCGCGGGCGCAATCACTCAAAGGTCCGCCGATCAGATTTCCACCAGACCGACGCGCTTGACCTGACGGATGGTGAGCATGGTGCGCACGGTGTCGACGTTTTCGTCCGCTGTCAGAACCTCGATGACGAAATCCTGAAACTCGGTCAGGTTTCTGGCGATGCAATGCAGAAGGAAATCGCTTTCGCCGGATACCATCCAGGCCTGGCGCACCAGCGACCATCCGGCCGTCGCCGCTGCAAAGGCTTTCAGATTGCTGTCCGACTGGCGCTTGAGGCCGACCATGCAGAAGGCAACGAGATCGAAACCGAGCTTCGGCGCGTTCAACATGGCGTGATAACCCTCGATCACGTCGGCTTCTTCCAGCTTGCGGACGCGCCTGAGGCACGGCGGCGCGGAAATACCGACCCTTTCGGCCAGCTCCACGTTGGTCATGCGCCCGTCGCGCTGCAATTCGCGCAGGATTTTCAGATCGATGGCATCGAGTTCGACGCTGGTCACGGAGAGGTTCCTCGTTAAGCCGGAGAACTTCCTTGTACTACCAGGCGCAGGATTCGCAACAATATGCCGCCGGCCGGTCACAAAATTGCGCGCGCATCCACAACTGCCTTGTTGGTAACGCAAGGCTGCCCTTGAATAAAGGCACTAGACAACCTTAAATACCGGGCAACGAAGGGGTTGCGGCCTGTCCACCGTGCTGCGGCTGGAATGTTCTGCTGCCGAAAGGCCCCGCTACTTTAAAAAGGATTGTTTCCATGTCTGCCCGCCATACCAAGGTATTGATCATTGGCTCTGGTCCCGCCGGTTATACCGCGGCGATCTACGCGGCCCGCGCAATGCTGAAACCCGTGCTGATTGCCGGCATGGAACAGGGTGGCCAGCTGATGATCACCACCGACGTCGAAAACTATCCGGGCTTTGCCGATCCGATCCAGGGCCCCTGGCTGATGGACCAGATGCTGAAGCAGGCGACGCATGTGGGTGCGGAAATCGTCAGTGACCTCGTGACCGAAGTCGAAACCAACACGCGCCCCTTTGTGGTCAAGACCGATTCCGGTCAGATCTGGACCGCCGACACGCTGATCATCGCAACAGGCGCAAAGGCCAAGTGGCTCGGCATCGAGAGTGAGCAGCACTTTCAGGGCTTCGGCGTTTCCGCCTGCGCCACCTGCGACGGTTTCTTCTATCGCAACAAGGATGTGATCGTGGTCGGCGGCGGCAACTCTGCGGTGGAGGAAGCGCTCTATCTCGCCCATATCGCCAAGTCCGTAACCGTCGTGCACCGCCGCGACAGTTTCCGCTCGGAGAAAATCCTTCAGGAACGGCTCTTCGCCAAGGAAAACGTCAAGATTCTGTGGAACACGGAAATCGCCGAAATCACCGGCGCTCCCGCCAAGCCGCCAATGCCACCCTCTGTTTCGGGTGTGCGACTGCGTGACACCAAGACCGGTGTGATCAGCGATACGCCCATCGACGGCGTCTTCGTCGCCATCGGCCACGCGCCGGCCGTCGAACTGTTCAAGGGCAAGGTGAAGCTCAAGGACAATGGCTACATGTGGACCGCGCCCGATTCCACCGCTACCGACGTGGAAGGTATTTTCGCCGCCGGCGACGTTACCGACGACATATACCGTCAGGCCATCACCGCCGCCGGTATGGGCTGTATGGCCGCCCTTGAAGCAGAACGGTACCTCACCGCGCAGCAGCCGCTTGCGGTAGCAGCCGAATAACCGAAAGGCAGGATAGGCATGGCAATGCCATTGGACTGGGATAAACTGCGCATTTTTCATGCCGCAGCCGAAGCGGGGTCTTTCACCCACGCTGCCGACAAGCTGCATTTGTCCCAGTCGGCCATCAGCCGCCAGGTCAGCGCGCTGGAACAGGATGTTGGCGTGAAGCTGTTTCACCGCCACGCCAGAGGTCTTATCCTCACCGAGCAGGGCGAACTGCTGTATCGCACCGCCCATGACGTGTTGTTAAAGCTCGAAACCGTCAAGATGCAACTGACCGAAACGACGGAGAAGCCGAGCGGTAAGCTGCGCGTGACGACGACGGTTGGTCTCGGCCAGGGCTGGCTCACGGACAAGGTGCAGGAATTCCTGCAGCTCTATCCGGAAATGTCGATCCAGCTGATCCTCGACAATGAGGAACTGGATGTGAACATGCGCCACGCCGATTGCGCCATCCGCCTGCGCCAGCCGCAACAGTCCGACCTTATCCAGCGCAAGCTGTTCACGGTGCACATGCACGTCTATGCGGCGCCGTCCTACATCAACCGCCACGGCGAGCCGCAGTCGATCGAGGATCTGGACAACCACCGCATCATCTCCTTCGGCGAACCGGCACCAAACTATCTGCTTGATGTCAACTGGCTGGAAAATGCGGGACGCTCGTCGGACAACACCCGCATTCCGCATCTTCAGATCAACAGCCAGACCTCGATCAAGCGCGCCTGCCTGCTGGGAATAGGTATCGCCTGTTTGCCGGATTACATCGTCGGGCGCGATCCGGGATTGATTCAGTTGTCACTTGCCGCCGATATCCCCTCGTTCGACACCTACTTCTGTTACCCGGACGAGATGAAAAACGCTGCAAAACTGAAAGCCTTCCGCGACTTCGTCGTTGCTAAGGCACGGAACTGGAACTTCTGACGTTTAAATAGGCCAGCGCCACAAAATATCATACTAATTCATGGGGTTGGCCTTCCCAAGATGGCGGCGCGCCAGCCGCGCCGCACTTCAGCTTTGCACATAAATTATACCGGAAATATCTAGACCTGCATCGCACGCATGCCTGACCTGCACAAAAAAGAGTTGTTTCGTGCACAAAAAAGCACCATATCGCTCTCAGTTGATGCACACGGTGGCTTTTCCTCCCAGTTCCACCGCATCAGCTGTTCCCCTCTGGAGGTTTTTGACCTTCACACTTAAAGGGCCCTGGATTTATCCGGCGGCCCTCTTTTTTTACCCGCAAGAATTTTCTCCAATTTGGCGAAATATCGCATGATGCAACCTTGTTTTGCATTCTTGCCACTCCCATATTTCAATCAGCTGTCACGCCTGCCTATGCACGCGACAGCTGTTCCCCTCTGGAGGTTTTAACCTTCAAACTCATTGGCCGCGGAGAAATCCGGCGGCCATTTTTTTGCGCGCCGTTCTCGGCCCGGGTGACTACCTCACAGAGACGTGAATTGTATATCGGAAAATATCGATATAAATATCGAACATGTCAGATATTAGAGAAACGCAGATGAACCCGGAGGAAATCCTCAAAGCCCTTTCACACCCCGCAAGGCTGAAGTTCCTCGAGTGGCTGAAGAGCCCTGAAAGTCACTTCTGTCAGGACCATCCGCTCAGCATGGGCGTATGCGCCAATCAGTTCCAGATCAGCGGCCTGTCGCAATCGACGGTCTCCTCACATCTGGCGGTTTTGCAGGCAGCTGGCCTGATAAGGTCAAAGAAAGTTGGGCAATGGGTGTTTTTCGAACGCAACGAGGAAACCATCGACGCCTTCCGCAATTATCTGCAAGCCAATCTTTGAGCCTCCCAAGCTTATAAGACCGGGGCGTCGGACCGGAAACTGCAAGGCGGTTTTCTCTCCTATGCCCATACATTAGGAAAGCGCGCCAGCCGCGCAATTTCGCCAACCGACCAGAAAGTGAAGTCGCATGACAAGTCTTTTCGAACCGGCACAGGCCGGCGATATCGCTCTCGCCAACCGTATCGTCATGGCTCCCCTCACCCGCAACCGCTCGCCGGGGGCAATTCCCAATAATCTCAACGCCACCTATTACGAGCAGCGCGCAACAGCCGGGCTGATCGTGACCGAAGGCACGCCGATTTCCCAGCAAGGCCAGGGTTACGCGGATGTTCCGGGCCTCTACAAGAAGGAAGCGGTTGAGGGCTGGAAAAAGATCACGGATGGCGTGCATGTCGCCGGCGGCAAGATCGTCGCGCAGATTTGGCACGTGGGACGCATTTCCCACACCTCGCTCCAGCCGCATGGCGGACAGCCGGTCGCCCCTTCCGCGATTATCGCCAAGTCCAAGACCTATATCATCAATGATGACGGCACCGGCGCGTTTGCGGAAACCTCCGAGCCCCGCGCACTGACCATCGACGATATCGGTCTTATCCTTGAAGATTACCGGACCGGCGCGCGCGCCGCACTTGAGGCCGGTTTCGACGGTGTCGAAATCCATGCCGCCAACGGTTATCTGATCGAGCAGTTCCTGAAATCCAGCACCAACCAGCGCACCGACGAATATGGCGGCTCGATCGAAAACCGCGCCCGCTTCCTTCTCGAAGTCGTCGATGCGGTTGCGGAAGAGATTGGCGCAGGCCGCACCGGCATTCGCCTGTCACCCGTCACACCCGCCAACGACATTTTCGAGGCCGACCCGCAGCCACTCTATAATTACGTTGCGGAAGAACTCGGCAAACGCAATCTGGCCTTCATCCATGTTGTTGAAGGTGCGACCGGTGGTCCGCGCGACTTCAAGCAGGGCGACAAGCCCTTCGATTACGCAGCCTTCAAGGCCGCCTATCGCAATGCGGGCGGCAAGGGCCTGTGGATCGCCAACAATGGCTACGACCGTGAGAGCGCCATCGAGGCGGTGGAAAGCGGCAGGGTTGATGCCGTGGCCTTCGGCAAGGCCTTCATCGCCAACCCGGATCTGGTGCGCCGTCTCAAGGACAACGCGCCGCTGAACGAGCCGAACCAGCCGACCTTCTATGGTGGCGGGGCTGAAGGCTATACCGACTACCCGGCTCTTGGCTGATCAGTGCTAAACTTGAAACGCCGCACCGCTCCACAGCGGTGCGGCGTTTTGCCGTTTCAGGACAGGCCTCGCGCCTGCCGCGCAGCAAAGTCTGAAAATGCGCCCATTACGAAGGCGTTGGCCACATGCAGCGCCTGCAGAAAGCCACTGCCCGTTTCCCGACCGATGCTCATCAACGCCACCTGAAGGCAGTAGAGAGCGAGGAGCACGAGCGCGCGCCCAAGGTTTGGCCGGAGGTCATCATGACGAAGGGCGAGCACGACTAGAGATACAATGGGAACGGCGATCAGCATGCCAAGCCCTTTGTGAACCACAAGCAGCGATCCGTCATAATAGATCGACAGCCCGGCCAGCAGCACCTGCGCGAAAATCAACACCGGCACGCCTGCCGAAATCACGGCGAACATACGGCGCCGCCGGGAAAATCCATTAGCCACTGTGACCATCACACCCTACCCCCGGCATCGGTCGCATGATGAAGGCCCGCCGGTTGCTGCACCTCGGCGAGACACCCAAGGCTCGCCAATGTTGCCGATACCGCCGCATCGATCGGCGTTCGCGGTTCCGCCCCGAGGAATTCGACAAGCTTGCGGTTGCTCATCCGGATCGGCATCTGCCAGAGATATTTCATTTCCATGACTTCGCGGAACAGGGGAACGAACGGTGCAGCCAGCCCGACGGCTAACCAGGAAAGCCGCCGCATCTTGACCGGATGGCCGACGGCCCGCTCGATTGCCCCAACCAGTTGCAGCCCGTCGAAATCCCAGACACCCTCCATGTGGTAGACGGCAAACGTCTGAAGCTCGTCCGAGCGATCGAGCAGCCGCCCGATTATCTCCGCAACATCCGGCAGATAGGCCCATTGATGCCCGGCATTCGGTACTGCTGGATTCTGAACACTGCGAACCGGCTTGCCCGGTCGCACCAGCATCTGCGAAAACCAGTTGTTCTTCGCGTCAGGACCAAAGAAATCACCGGTGCGGACGATCAGGACCGGCACGCCGCGCATCGACGCCATTTTCAAACGCCGCTCCATTTCAACGCGCAAGCCGCCCTTGCGGGTGAAAGGCTTTTGCGGACTGTCCTCCGTCAGAAGCGGAAAGGCATCCGGGCCAAAATTATAGATGCTGCCTGGAAACACGATCCTTGCCCCGCAGGCCTCGGCAGCGGCTATGGTATTTTCGAGCATCGGCAGCACTTGGCTGTTCCAGTTGCGATATCCCGGAGGATTGACTGCATGGACGATGAGCCCGGCGCCTTTTGCCGCCTTCACCACATCCTCCCGGTTCATGGCATCGCCAGTCACGCGCTCGACGCCATCGACGGCATCAACTGGTGCCGATCGGCGAGTCATCGCCCGCACCCGCCAGCCGCGCTGCAATAACATCTTTGAGACATGGCTGCCGACGCCACCATTCGCCCCAACAATCAGCGCCAGAGGCCGGTTATTCTCTGCTGTATTTGCGTGGATTTCATATATCATTGCCATTACTCCTTCTTCTGGGCTGGAGTATCGGGCTATCAGGCGATATACGAAATTGTCCAAATGAGTGGAGCCGCTATACAAAATCTTATAATCAGAAGCCGCGATGTCAGCTGGGATTTTTACCGCACCTTCCTCAGCGTGCTGCGCGACGGCTCGCTTTCCGCCGCCGCCCGCGAACTCGGCATTACCCAACCGACAGCTGGGCGCCATATCGGAGCGCTGGAAGAGGCCATCGGCTTTCCGCTGTTCATCCGCTCGCCGCACGGGCTGATGCCGACGGAAGCGGCGCTGGCGCTCCGGCCCTATGCGGAAAATCTGGCGGCGACGGCCGCAGCCCTTATGCGGGCGGCCTCCGGCGAGGTCGGCAAGATCGAAGGAACCGTTCGTATCAGCGCATCGGATATCATCGGCGTTGAAATGCTGCCGCCGATCATCGCTGCCATGCAGGAGATTCATCCCCGGCTTGAAATAGAACTTTCACTCTCCGACACGTTGGAAGACCTTTTGCGGCGCGAGGCTGATATCGCCATCCGCATGACCGAACCGCAGCAGGATGCCATCGTCATGCGCTATATCGGCAATTTCCGTCTGGGATTTCATGCCACACGCGACTATCTGGCAAGAGCCGGCACCCCGAAAAACATGGAAGAACTGAACAACCACCGTATGATCGGTTTCGACCGCAAGACGCCTTTCATCAGGGCGGCGATCCAGCGCATGCGCTCGCTCGATCCGGAAATACCCGATATCGAAGAAATTTCCTTCGAAATTCGCGCCGACAGCAACCTCGCCCAGCTTGCCATGATCCGCGCCAGCGCAGGCATCGGCGTCTGTCAGATCGGCCTGGCGCGCAAGGATCCGCGGCTTGTCCAGGTCCTTCCGAAAACCGACATCCCGCTGCACGCATGGGTCGCGATGCATGAAAATCTCAAGACCTCGCCGCGATGCCGTGCCGTGTTCAGCGCCCTTGTCGACGGCCTGAAGGCCCACCTGAAGGAAACCGATCCGGGCGCCCCGCCGCAACGACGCTAGCGCCATTACAGCATCGATGACGCGCGGCCTTGCGCCCGCAAATCCGCAAGACATACCGGCGAAGCATGGAGCGTGATGCTGTTCTCACCGGAAATGCTGACGCACTCCATCAAAACGGTCTGGCCGGCGGTGAAATCTTGTCGACCACTTCCGCCTCCGGCCGGTCGCCGCCCTGGCTATATTCCTCATGCCACTGGCCGCGTTCGTCCTGATAGCTGATTTCCTCATCATCGCCGCCCACCTGCTGTTCGGCAGCAACGATGCGCGCGGCCTCGACCGCATCGGCATAGGTAGGAAATGTTTCGGAATAAGCGCCGTTCATGCGGTAGGCGAAGCCACCGTCATGTTCCACGACTTCATATACCACTTTTGTCATGCATGTTCCTCCTGTTTCAGTAGGCGACATCGCAACCACAACCGCGCTTCAAGCATTGCACCCAACGGGGGACAACACGGCATGAGCAGCATGTCCTTGACCGTACTACTATCCTACCAAAAGCACTCAAGCGCAAATCCTGCTTGATCTTAACGACGATACGTCACAGCCTCACACTCTCAGGGGAAGGGAAATCGATGGCGGGTTCTATTTTAAAGCAGGAGCGCATGTTGCTGCTGGCAATACCGGTGGCAGCCGTCGCCTGTATGGCCGAACATGCGATATTCGAGGCCGGCAAAACGGCGTCGCTGATTGCCGCGATCGCCCTGATCGGGATGATCGTTCTGGTGTCGATGCGGGTTGCCCACCACGCCGAAATCCTCGCCGCCAAGGTCGGCGACCCCTATGGCACGATGATACTGACGCTGTCTGCCGTGGCGGTGGAAGTGTTGATCCTTGCCATCATCATGAGCGAATCCAACTCGCCGACGCTCGTGCGTGACACGATCTATTCCGCCGTGATGATCGACATCAACGGCATTCTGGGACTGGCCGCCCTGCTGGGAGGCCTTCGCCACGGCGAGCAGCCTTACAATGACGATTCCGGCAAGACCTACGGCGTCATGATCCTGACTGCCATGGGCATCTCGATGATCGTGCCGGAATTCATCCCAAAGGAAAGCTGGCACGTCTATTCCGCCTTCACCATCGTTGCAATGATCGCGCTTTATGCGCTGTTCCTGAAAATGCAGGTTGGTCCGCACAGCTATTTCTTCAGCTACGCCTATCCCCGCAAGGCTCATCCCAGCGGTCATCCATCCGGCGATCACACGGAGGACGAGGATGAGGGCAGCGTGTCCCTCTCCATCGGTCTCATCATCGCGGGCGTCGTGCTGATCGGCGTGCTGGCGGAATTCATGGCGGCCTTCCTAAGCCAGAGCCTCGAGGGCGCAAGCGCGCCACCGGCACTGATGGCAGTCGTGGTCGCGACGATCTCCGCATCACCGGAAATCCTGACCGCGCTCAGGTCCGCATTGCGCAACCGCATGCAGGCCGTGGTCAATATCGCCATGGGCGCATCGCTTTCGACGGTCATCCTCACCGTCCCTGTGATGGAGGGCATCGCACTCTACACCGGTCAGCCGTTCATCATGGCGATGACGCCGGTCCAGACGGTCATGGTCTTCATCACCCTCATCGCCGCCGCCATCAACCTCAATGACGGTGAAACCAACGCGATCGAGGGAATGACGCATTTCATCCTCTTCGCCACCTTCATCATGCTGCTGTTTCTCGGGCTTTAGCCGCAACAAAAAAAGCCCGGCATCGCTGCCGGGCTTCTTCGTTCAAGATCGCAAACCGATCAGCGGCAATCGGCGCAGAAGCGCTGGATGCGCTTGCAGGCCTCTTCCAGCAGTGCTTCCGACGTGGCGTAGGAAATGCGGAAGTTCGGGCCGAGGCCGAACGCCGATCCCTGCACGACGGCAACACCTTCGGCTTCCAGAAGCTCGGAGACGAAATCCACATCCGATTCGATGACCTTGCCGGACGGCGCGGTCTTGCCGATCATGCCGGCGCAGGACGGATAGACGTAGAATGCGCCTTCCGGAGCCGGGCAATTGATGCCTTTCGCCTGGTTGAGCATGGAGACGACGAGATCACGGCGGCCTTCAAAAATCTTCTTGTTGGCCGGAATGAAATCCTGCGTGCCGTTCAGCGCTTCGACAGCCGCCCACTGAGCAATCGAGCTGGCGCCCGAGGTCTGCTGGCCCTGGATCATATCCATGGCCTTGATGAGCGGAAGCGGGCCGGCTGCATAGCCGATACGCCAGCCGGTCATGGCGTAGGCCTTGGAGACGCCGTTCATCGTAAGCGTGCGGTCATAGAGCGAAGGCTCCACCTCAACCGGCGTGACGAATTTGAAGTCGCCATAGGTCAGGTGTTCGTACATGTCATCAGTCAGCACCCAGACGTGCGGATGCTTGACCAGCACGTCCGTCAATGCCTTCAGCTCGTCATGCGAATAGGCAGCGCCCGAAGGGTTGGACGGCGAGTTGAAAACGAACCACTTGGTCTTCGGCGTGATCGCCTTTTCCAGCGCTTCCGGCTTCAGCTTGAAATTGTCTTCGAGCGTCGTGTCGACGAAGACAGGCGTACCGCCGCAGATCGCCACCATTTCCGGATAGCTGACCCAGTAAGGTGCAGGAATGACGACTTCGTCACCCGGGTTGAGGGTGGCCATGAAGGCGTTGAAAAGGATCTGCTTGCCACCGGTGCCGACGATGGTCTGCTCCGGCTTGTAGTCCAGACCGTTTTCGCGCTTGAACTTGTCGGCGATCGCCTTGCGCAGTTCAGGAATACCTGAAACGGGCGTGTATTTCGTTTCGCCGCGCTTGATGGCGTCAATGGCGGCTTCCTTGATGTTTTCGGGCGTATCGAAATCCGGCTCGCCGGCGCCAAGGCTGATCACATCGCGGCCCTTCGCTTTAAGCTCACGGGCTTTCTGGGTAACAGCGATGGTGGCGGATGGCTTTACGCGGGAGAGAATGTCGGCAAGGAAGGCCATTTTTAATCGGTCCTGTTGTGGTTGACATCGGCAGAGGCGGAAAATCCTGTCTTCTGCGGCATTTTCTATGTCGAAAGACAGGCGCTCTTTCAAGGTCAAAAGCAGCATATGTGACACGGGGAAGAATTTAAACCTTCCTTAACCCGGAAGTAACGCTTGATGCGCTATATTCTCCGGCTAGAGGTCGTGTCTCTGTAGCTGGTTGAAAAATGGCGCCCAAAAGCATCTTTTCCAGTCTTGTCCGCGAGGTCGATGGCACATGGTCCACGGCCTATGGCACCTTCAACTTGAAATCCGCCCTGCAGCCCATCTTTCGCCGAACGATGAACGGCGCTCTCGACATCGATTCCTTCGAGGGTCTGGTGCGCCCCCATCGCAACGGCGAACCTGTGACACCGGGTGAATTCTTCTCGCTGGTGGCGCCTGAAGATATAGAGAATATCGACAGTATTCTGCGCACGATCCACATTCTCAATACCGGCAGGCTCAATCGTTCGCGCGCCCGCGTCTTCGTCAACTTCCATCCGGGCCTGTTCCAGACCCCGGCCAAGATGCGTCAGGAAGTGGAGCGCATGCGCCTTACCGCCCACGAGGCCGGCATGACGGCAGACCGCATCGTCTGCGAAATCTCCGAGAAAAAAGTCTCCGATACGCAGATGGTCGCCGACTTCGCCTATCATATGCATGACATCGGTTTTCGCGTGGCGCTGGACGATTATGGCGCGGGCGATTCCGACATTGACCGGGTGAAACTCATCAAGCCGGACTATGTGAAATTCGAGGCAGGCTGGGTGCGTGATTTCATGCAGAATTCGGCAGGCGCCGCCCTTCTGCGCGTCATCGTCAGCCAGTTTCGCGACGATGGGATAGAGCCGGTGTTCGAAGGACTGGAAACCGGCAGGCAGGTGGATATCTGCGAGGACCTCGGCGTCCTGCTGATGCAGGGATACGTGTTGGCAAAACCCGAACTAGCGCCGACGAGTTTCGACGCTCGCTTTCCCGAACTCGGCAGCGGATATTTTTCACCCTCGCCAAGGTCGGACAGAAGTACTGCGACACCGGCATTCCCGCGTGAAGACCGCCTCGCCGAGCCGCATACCCTGCGCCAGACCCGAACCTTCGGAAAACGCGGCCTTTGAGGCCGTTGACAGCGAAATTGTCTCGAAATCGGCTTTGCCACGATATTGCCACAATAAATACTGCGGAACGCCTGAATTCGGTCTCCAAGCCGTCCATTTCGAAGCCTCTTTTATCCTTTGAGAACAGGGACAAGAGGCGATCGCCATGTTTACCAACGACAGGACATCAGTTGAACGGTTAAGGGCGCAGAGAACGCTGTTTTCCCTCTGGATGGCCATTGCCGCCTTTCTTGTCGTCGTCACCATGGCCGCCGGGATCGCAACCTCGGCCAATGCAGCCTCTCAGGCAATCGACACCCTGCAGACATCCTCTATTCCGCAGGTGACGGCAACCGCGCGGGCGGGCGGCCACCTGTTGCTGGTTATCTTCTCCGCCGCAGCCTTCATAAGCCTCGGCATAGGCGGCCTCGCGCTTACCCGGCGAAGCCTGAAGGACGAGGCCCGCCGCCACAAGTAAGCCGCCCTCTCCTCGACTTGCGGCATCGGCGTGTTGCTGCTAAAGCACAGGGGGAGTCGTCAGAACGACGTTTCAAAAATCCCCGAAATGCCAAGGCCGCGACGGAATGATCTTCGGGCCCCTGCTGTGCTGGTGCCATCAATGACGCGTATTCAGGCCAACATGCTGCTTCTGCTCGCCGCGGCGATCTGGGGAGGCGGTTTCGTCGCACAATCGTCCGCCATGGCCTCGATCGGGCCATTCTGGTTCGTCGGTCTGCGCTTCGCCATTGCCGCCATCGCCGTGCTGCCATTCGCCCTGATGGAAAACCGCTCGAAAAAATCGCCGCCACGTCGCAGGGAAATCGGCGGCTTCATCCTTGTGGGCCTCGCCCTGTTCGGCGGCGCGACGACGCAGCAGGTCGGGCTTTTGACTACAACCGTCACCAATTCCAGCTTCCTGACGGGACTTTACGTCATCTTCGTACCCGTGATCGCCGTCGTTCTTTACCGGCGCCATCCCCACTGGATCGTCTGGCCCGGCGCCCTGATGATGCTGGGCGGAATATTCCTGCTCTCGGGCGGCGCATTCGAGGCGCTGACGCAGGGCGATATTCTCAGCATAATCTGCGCCTTCTTCTGGGCAATCCAGATTACGCTCGCAGGTCGTTTCGTTTCCGAAAGCGGACGGCCGCTTGCGCTCTCATGCACTCAGTTTGCGATTTGCTCTCTCTTGAGTTGCATGATCGGCCTTGCGGTAGAACCCATTAGCATGGCGTCCATAGAAGGGTCGCTGGCGGAAATTCTATACGTCGGCCTCGTATCCTCCGGCCTCGCCTTCGTTTTGCAGGTCGTCGCCCAGCGGTATACGACCGCACCGCAGGCTGCGATATTTCTCTCTTCAGAGGCGCTTTTCGGTGCCTTGCTGGCGTCGATTTTCCTGAAGGAAACCATTTCCAACGCCGGTTATATCGGCTGCGTGATTATTTTCGCCGCTATATTGATCGTCGAACTGGTGCCGGAACTGACGCGTAAATGGCAAAAAACCGTCGTTGGAACGGCCTGACGCAGAAAGAACTGATTTTTCTGTTTCGAGGAAAAATCGTACCACCGCATTCAAAATTTTGCCCGGAAACCGAAGGCAACCGGCAATTATTTCATCAATTATCAAATATGCGGAAAAAATGTGCGACTACGCGCAGGAATTCTACCGCAGGTTTTTATCCGACAAAAAGCCCGTGAAAACTTTTGCTTGCCAATTTTCCATAAACGCAGCAATCTACTGCGGTTCGGGCAATTTGCGAGCATGGGAAGGCCTATAAATTTGCGCACTGGGGACGCTATAAACCTCGGGCGGTGGGACGAAAAACGTTGGATGAGAACGCCATTACTTCCCGCTGTGAAGGTCCTTTTTCTCAATAGTCAAGAGCTGCCTGCCAACGCCCTCGCGGGGCAAAACTGTAATGCTGCCTGTAGCTGAACGCGGGCAGAGCGAAAAGGACCTGATGCATGGCCGAAACTGGCACCGTAAAATTCTTCAACACAGACAAAGGCTTCGGCTTCATCAAGCCAGACAATGGTGGCGCTGATATCTTTGTTCACATCTCTGCCGTACAGGCTTCCGGCCTGTCCGGACTTTCAGAAAATCAGAAAGTGAGCTTCGACACGGAACCGGATCGTCGCGGCAAGGGCCCGAAGGCAGTCAATCTGCAGATTGCTGGCTAACCCTAAAACGGCTTTCATTTCTAGTTGAAGCCCGGCAGGAATGCCGGGTTTTTTTATGCCCAATCCGGAGGCGTCAATACGCGCCCGGAAACTCAGATCCCCTTGAGATAGGGGTTGGTGCGCCGCTCCTCGCCAAGCCGCCCGCCGGGGCCATGGCCGCAGATAAATCCGACATCATCACCCAGCGGCAGCAGCTTGTCGCGAATGGACGCCATCAATTGCTCGTGGTTTCCGCCCGGCAGGTCGGTACGCCCCACCGACCCCGCAAACAGCACATCGCCGACATGGGCGAATTGCTGGTCGCGATTATAATAGATGACGTGACCTGGAGCGTGGCCCGGGCAATGGTAGACTTCAAAGACATGATCCCCGAAAGATACCGTGTCGCCCTCATTCAGCCACCTGTCCGGCAAAACGTTCTGAAGGCCGGTTATGCCATATTTCTCGGCCTGGGTCTCGATCCTCTCGAGCAGCGGCCGATCGTCCTCATGCGGGCCGATCACCGGCAGGGAAAGCTTCTCGCGCAGTTCCTTGGCGCCGCCGGCATGGTCGAGATGGCCGTGCGTCAGCCAGATTTCCTTGAGCGCGATGCCGTTTTCGGAAACGACCTGAAGAATGACATCCACATCCCCACCGGGATCGACGACAACGCCTTCCTTCGTATCCTCATCGAAGAGAATGGTGCAGTTCTGCTCGAACGGCGTGACCGGAATAATGCCCGCCTGCAACTTTCCCATATCCCGTGTCTCCCTGTCTGACAAATCCCGCCTCCTATAACCTGCGGCCGGTTCCGGCACAATGGCGGAGGCAAAAGCAACGGTTTCCGGTGACCTTGCCACCCCCAAAAACTATGAGTTAATTCAATTAGATATCGGAAATGTTCCCGCTCGAGACGGGAGGTATCTGTGAAAAATGTGGAACGCCCTGAAGGCTGCGACGTTGTAGGTCCAGTCTTAAAAGGAGTGAGACACATGGACAAGACGCTTAAAATGCTCATGGCTGGCGGCGCTTTCGCCCTGATGGCCGGTTACGCAAACGCCGCCATGGTCGCCACAACAGCATCGGACGTTTCCGTTCGTTCGGGCCCAGGCGAGGATTATCCCGAGCTTGGCCTTGCCACCCGTGGCAGCAACGCGGTTCTCGATGGCTGCATGGACGGCAGCAGCTGGTGCCGAATCGAAGTCAACGGCCTGCGCGGCTGGGCACATGCGGATTATCTAAATGTTATGTATGAGGGCTCTCCCGTCATTCTGGAACAGCGCCGCTCCGATATCAGCGTGCCGGTCGTGACTTACGAGAAGACCTCGAGCGTACAGGCAGAACCCAACCCCGGCGATCCGAACCTTGGCCGCGTCGGAGAAGTCAATCCGCCCGAAACAGTCATCTCCTATATTGACGAGCACCCTGCGGACACTGTCACCTTTGATGGTGAGGTAGCGGTCGGCAGCACCCTGCCCTCCGATACCCGGCTCGTGGAAATCCCTGATTACCAGTATCGCTACGTTCAGGTGAACGACGTGCCTGTTCTGGTGGAGCCATCGACGCGCCGGATTGTCTACGTCTACCAGTAGACGCGAACTCGATACCGGCAGCATGAAACCAATGAAGAGCGCGGGCTTTCCGCGCTCTTTTCTATTTCCGGTAAAGGCCAGTCAGGATTCCAGTTGCACCGGCACCCGCAGCATATTATCCACCGCAACAGAAAATGATCGCGGCATCCTCCCGAGCGGACGCATTTTCGGCTATGTTTACAGAATATTGGCGCATCGACGTATGTCAGCCGCAGAATATGAAGGAACCGCAGTGCCACCGCAATCGCTCAAAACCGCAGCCGCCAGGCAGACACCGGCACTCCCGAAGGTTGACGACGGCAAGATCGACTTCGATACGATAGAGGCGCTGTTCTTCGCGTATCGCGATTTCGTCTCCGATCCAGATGTCATTCTTTCGAAACTGGAATATGGGCGCGCGCATCACCGGGTGGTCTATTTCGTCAGCAGGCAGCCCGGCATGACGGTGGCGGATCTGCTCGACACACTGCAGATCACCAAGCAGAGCCTTGCCCGCGTGCTCAAGCAATTGATCGACGACGGTTATATCCGCCAGATGGCTGGCCCGGAAGACCGCCGCCAGCGCAGGCTCTATCCGACGCTGACAGGGCGCGAACTGGCGCTGGCGCTGAGCGAGCCGCAGTCGCGCCGGATCGACCGTGCGCTGGAAGGGCTTGGACCCGACGCCCGCGCTTGCGTTCGCAAGTTTCTGGCGCAGATGCGCAGCCCGACACCGGGGGAAGGCGACTGACGATGGCCACGGCAACGACAAAACTCCCTCCCGCCGATGACGATGCGGCCCACCTTCTGATCGTCGATGACGACGCCCGCATTCGCAATCTTCTGCAACGTTTCCTCGGCGACAAGGGATACCGCATCTCCGTCGCAGCCGATGCGGCAGAAGCCCGGCGCAAGATGGTAGGCATCCGTTTCGACCTTCTCATTCTCGACGTGATGATGCCGGGGGAAAACGGGCTTTCGCTCACCCGCTCGCTGAATGAGAACAAATCCGTGCCGGTCATTCTCCTGACCGCCCGCTCGGAGGCGGATTCGCGAATTGCTGGGCTGGAAGCCGGCGCGGATGATTATCTCGCCAAGCCTTTCGATCCGCGCGAACTTGTCCTTCGTATCAACAACATCCTGCGACGCAACACTTCGCCGGATACGCCCAAGATCGAACAGATCATGTTCGGCCCCTACAGCTTCTCTATCCCCAGGAAGGAATTGCGGCGCGGCCCTGAAACGATCCGCCTGACGGATCGCGAACAGGAGATCATGCTGCTTTTTGCGCTTCGCGCAGGCGATACCATTCCACGGCACGAGCTGGTCGAGGCGGAATCCGAAGTGGGCGAAAGAACAATCGACGTGCAGATCAACCGCCTTCGCCGCAAGATCGAGGACGACCCTGCCAACCCGGTCTATCTGCAAACGGTGCGTGGCATCGGCTACCGCCTGAGCGTGGATTGAGAAGGACAAACGAAAGGCGGGCGCACAGCCATGGCGAGCCTCGATTTTCTAATCACTGTCAGGAATAGCGGCGTAGCGAAGACCTGGCGCGCATTTACCAGATGGCTTCGCCACTGGCTGCCCACCGGGCTTTATACACGCTCGCTGCTGATCATCATCCTGCCGATGATCCTGCTTCAGGGCGTTGTCGCGGCCGTTTTCATGGAGCGTCACTGGCAGCTGGTTACCGAGCGCCTTTCCTCCGCCGTAACGCGCGATATCGCAGCGATCATCGAGCTTCTGCAAACTGATGAGGAAGAAGACGACTATCAGCGCGTCATCCGCATCGCTCGCGAGAAGCTGGGTCTCAGCATCTACATTGAGCCGAAGGCCGATTTGCCGGCCCCGAGACCAGAACCGTTGTTTTCCATTCTGGATACGATCCTCGCCAATCAGCTGACCCAGCAAATCGGCCGGCCATTCTGGATCGATACTTATGGCAACGGTTCCCTAGTGGAAATACGTGTCCAGCTCGAAGACAAGACGCTCCGCGTCTTTACCAGTCGCAGCGCCGCTTATGCCTCCAACACGCATATCTTCCTTGTCTGGATGGTCGGTGCATCGCTGGTTCTGATCGCCATTTCCATCCTGTTTCTGCGTGGGCAGATCAAGCCTATCGAAGCGCTTGCCAAGGCGGCCGAAAATTTCGGCAGGGGCCAGAAGATCAGCGCCTATTCCCCACGCGGCGCAGACGAGGTGCGGCGGGCGGGACTTGCCTTCATATTGATGCGCGAACGCATCGAGCGGCAGATGGAACAGCGCACTGCCATGCTGAACGGTGTCAGCCACGACCTGCGCACCATCCTCACCCGTTTCAAGCTGCAACTCGCGCTTGCCGGCGACAATCCTGATCTGGAAGGGTTGGACAAGGATGTCGAGGATATGCAGTCGATGCTGGAGGCCTACCTCACCTTTGCCCGCACCGATGTCGAGGAGGATGTCGGCACGCTTGAGCTTCCGGCACTTCTGGAAAAAATCGACTATGATTTCGAGCTGCACGGCAAGAAATTCAGCTACGAGCTTTATAATATCGACCAGATCATCGCGCGCCCGAATGCCCTCTCCCGCCTCGTCGCCAATCTCGCGGAGAATGCCCGGCGCTATGCCAGCAAGCTCCATATCGACATCCGCAAGGCTCCACGCTCCATCATCATGACGTTTGATGATGACGGGCCGGGTATTCCGGAAGCGTCAAGGGAGGATGTCTTCAAGCCGTTCTTCCGGCTGGACGAGGCACGCAACCTCAACGCCTCTGGCACCGGGCTCGGCCTCTCCATCGTCCGAGACATCGCCCGCAGCCATGGCGGTGACGTATCGCTGGACGACAGCCCGATGGGCGGATTGCGGGTAATCGTCAAAATTCCGGCGTAGAGCAGCGGAGAGAAAAATGTGACGCGGCTCGCCCGCTTCCGTCATTCCAGCCTTGAACCGGAATGACGGAGAAAGAGTGTTCAGCCTGCGCAATCTTTGGGTTGCGTGTTGTTGCGCTTTCTCAGCACATTTTCTCGCCGTTCGGCACCGGCCGCTCGACCGCGGCAAGCACGATGTCGCCGTTGCCATCGGCAAACCCCAATGTCAGAACTTCGGAGCGGAACGGGCCAATCTGGCGCGGTGGAAAATTCACCACACCCAGCACCTGCCGGCCGATCAGACTTTCCGGGGTATAGTGCACCGTGATTTGCGCCGAGGATTTCTTGATGCCGATCTCGGGGCCGAAATCGATCTTCACCTTGATCGCCGGCTTGCGTGCTTCCGGAAAAGGCTCTGCCTCAACGATCGTGCCGACACGGATATCGACCTTCTCGAAATCGGCATAGGAAATTTCACTGCTCATGCCCTGCTCCCGCCAGCCTGCTCGTCTTCAACCAGCCAGTTCTTCGGCGCGATTTTTCGCCGCAGCGATCGCCTTGTCAAACAGGGGCTGCATACCGTCTTCGGCCATCAGCACCGAAAGTGCGGCGGCCGTTGTACCGCCCGGCGAGGTCACGTTCTGGCGCAGGCGCGCCGCCTCGTCAGAAGACTGATGCAGGAGTTCGCCCGCACCGGCCACGGTTTCACGCGCCAGCCGCATGGCTATATCCGCCGGCAGACCTGCCTTGCGACCGGCTTCCGCCATGCATTCAACCAGATAGAAGACATAGGCCGGACCGCTTCCCGAAACCGCGGTAACCGCATCGATATCGCTTTCGGTTTCCACCCATTCGACCGGACCGCTGACCTTCAGCAATCCATCAACCACTGCCTTTAGCGCCGGCGTCACCAATTCGTTGGCGTAGGCGCCCGTCACGCCACGGCCAACCATGGCCGGCGTGTTCGGCATGGCCCGCACGGCGGCGATCGAGCCGAAATGCGAAACGAAAGTGCCGATGGTGGTGCCGGCCGCAATCGAAACGACGACGGTCTCGGGTCCGAGCAAGGGCTTGAGGGAGGGTAGCACTGCTTCCATCATCTGCGGTTTTACCGCGACAAACAGAATGCCCGCCTTCACGCCATCAGGCACGCTTTCGCTATGCGTGGCGCCCGCTTCCGCAATTGTCGTGCGCATGGCGTCGGAGGGGCGCGGATCGATGACGATAACCTGCGAACCCGGCACGCCCTTTTTCAGCCAGCCCGAAAGCAAAGCGCCGCCCATATTGCCCGCCCCAACGAGGACGAGAGGACCGGAAGCCCTGTAGACCATTTTCAAGCTTCTCCGACGGTCTCGAACATGACCGCTTCAATTGCACTTTTCGCATCCAGCCCCGACCATACGACGAACTGGAATGCCTGATAATATTGTTCGCATGCCTCAAGCGCGCTGGAAAGCAGCACTTCCACCTGCTGGTTGTTAGGCTCCGCACCGCCAGCCAGAAGCAGCGACTGGCGGAAGATCACAACATCTTCCTGCCGCCACAGATCGAAATGACCCATCAGTACCTGGCCGTTGACCTGAGACAACAGGCGAATGACTTCGTTGACGCGCTGATCGGGCACCTTGATGTCGAAGGCGCACGCCAGATGCAGTGCCTCAAAATCTTCCATCCAGGAAAAGGAAACGTGATAATCGGCCCAGTGGCCCGCCACCGTCATGGCGATCTCGTCTTCGCCGGAACGTTCGAACGACCAGTCGTTCGAGGCGGCGACAATCTCGATCATGTCCACGGGATTGGACTGGCGCTCAATTTCAAATTCTATCAGGCTCATGCGGCACCTTCTCATCCGGTATGGATGTTCTGCTTTGAACGCCGGGCCCAAAACGCACACACAAACCGGATTCAACACTTGAGACGATTGCCCGACACCAACAGAGTTACACATTCACCCTGTGTGGAGCTTACCAGGTTCGTTTCGAATCATCATTTAAAATCAGTGTATAATGGCCGAGTCCTGCTGCCACCCCTCGGGCAGCATTTTTACTTTTTGAACAGTGGATATCTTCTCCCCCATCACCTCAGGCGAGATACATAAGCGACTCTGGCAATTGCGTTTTTTGGAAGTGTCCACAGGCCTCAAAAAATTAACGATGGAGGCAGGTCCGGATCGACAGGGAATAATTTCGGGTTGCATGGCCCGCAAACAAAAAGTCCCGGAATCGCAGGCGATCCGGGACCTCTTGATGAAAAAGCGCGAAAAGAATCAATCCTTGGCAGCAGAAAGCTTTGCTTCCAGAGCCTCGATGCGAGCGCGCAACGCATCGTTTTCATCGCGCGCCTTGATCGCCATCTCGCGCACCGCGTCGAATTCCTCGCGCTTGACCACGTCGAGGCTGTTCAGCCAGCGATCCGCCTGTGCGTGCAAGGCAGCCTCGGCCTCCTTGCGCATTCCCTGCGCAGCGCCCGCCGCATCGGTCATCAGCTTTGCGAATTCATCCAGAAAACGATTGGTGCCTGTCGTGGTCATGGCCCTGTTCCTTCGTCGGTTCAGGGAGCGTTCCGTTCCCTGCTGTTGATGCCTTTCAGGTAGGCACTCGACAGCCGCCTTGCAAGCAAAATCGAAAAATCCACATGGCTTGCAATGGCCTTCGGCATCGCAAAGCGTCCCTTGAAGAATAATCTTGACCGGCGCTGCGGCAATCGCCATTTTCCTCGCGTAAAGAGACCGGAGAGCATCATCGCCCGGCTCCTTGAGGCAATGGGTCATTCTGTTGTCCGCCCAGCAACGATGACGGAATATACGGATTGTTAGCCGCTCCCACCCAACTTGCCATCATGCCATTTCCGAATATCGATCCGGTTGCCCTGTCTCTCGGGCCTCTGGCGATCCATTGGTACGGCATTGCCTATGTCGCCGGCATCATGCTCGGCTGGTTTTATGCCCGCCGCCTTGCGCTTACGCCTCGCCTGTGGCCAAACGATACATCGCCGATCTCGGCGCAGCATCTTGACGACTTCATCCTGTGGGCAGCCGGCGGCATCGTGCTTGGCGGGCGCATCGGCTACATCCTGTTTTACGATCTTGGCGCCGTCGCCGCAAACCCTATAAGAGCACTTGAGATATGGAACGGCGGCATGTCGTTCCATGGCGGCCTGATCGGCACGACCATCGCCATGATCCTCTTCGCCCGCAAGAACGGCATCCCTGTCTGGAGCATGTTCGATATCATCGCAGCCGTCGCACCTGTCGGCCTGCTGTTCGGACGCATCGCCAATTTCATCAATGGCGAATTGTGGGGACGTATCGCCGACGTTCCCTGGGCGGTCGTGTTCCCCACCGGCGGGCCGTTTGCGCGTCACCCCAGCCAGCTTTACGAAGCGGGACTCGAAGGCCTCGTTCTCCTCGTCATTCTGGCGGTCACCATCTACGTTTTCAGGGCGCTCAAGACACCTGGCATCGTAACCGGCATCTTCGTTTGCGGTTACGCGCTGTCGCGCATCTTCGTGGAATTCTTCCGCGAGCCGGACGCCCAGATCGGTTATCTCGCGGGCAACTGGCTGACCATGGGCATGGTACTCTCCACGCCGATGTTCCTTCTTGGCCTCTGGGCCGTCTTGCGTGCGCGGCGCGCGAAAATACGCGCTTAAGCGGAATGGCCTGCCATGACGACACCGCTTGCGCAACGCATCAAATCCCTCATCCGCCTGAACGGCCCGCTCAGCGTCACCGATTTCTTCTCGCTTTGCCTCGCCGATCCTGAACACGGTTATTACCGGAGCCGCGAGCCTTTTGGCAGATCGGGTGATTTCATCACCGCTCCGGAAGTCAGTCAGCTTTTCGGCGAAATGCTCGGCGTTTTCGTGGTTCACGCGTGGCAGCGCCATGGCGCACCCGCAGATATTCGTCTGGTGGAAATCGGCCCCGGCCGCGGCACCATGATGTCTGACATGCTGCGCGTCATCCGCCGCATCGCCCCACCACTTTACGAGACGATGCGGGTGCATCTGGTGGAGACCAGCCCTCGCCTTTGCGCCATCCAGAAAGAGACGCTCGCTGCGCATGCCGAACGGCTGACATGGCATGACAGTTTCGATGCGGTGCCGGAAGGTTTCCTGCTCCTCGTCGCCAACGAGCTTTTCGACGCCATCCCAATCCGGCAATTCGTGAAAACGCCGCAGGGTTTCCGCGAACGGGTGGTCAGTCTTGGTACCGATGGTGAACTGGTCTTCTCGACTGGGCTTGCCGGCATCGACCCGACGCTGCTGCCGCCCGGCCCGGAACGGCAGCCGATAGGCAGCATATTCGAGATCTCACCCGCCCGCGAAGCCGTAATGACCGCAATCTGCCAGCGCCTGTCCGCATATGGCGGCACCGCACTCGCGATCGACTACGGCCATCTGGTCGCCGGATATGGCGACACATTGCAGGCCATGCGCAACCATGCCTTCGACCCGCCGCTTTCTCATCCCGGGCAAGCCGATCTGACCAGCCATGTCGATTTCGAAAGCCTTATCAGGACGGCTGAAGCAAACGGCGTTCATGTCAATGGCGGCATCAGGCAGGGCGACTTTCTTTATGGTCTTGGCCTGAAGGAACGGGCAACCGCCCTTGCCGCAAAAGCTACACCCGACCAGACGCTTGAAATCGCCGAAGCGGTCAACCGTCTCGCTGGCGAAGGGGCTGGCAGGATGGGGGAACTTTTCAAGGTCATCGCCGTTTCAAGTCCCGCGCTCCATCTCATGCCGTTTCGCGCGGTGGATTGACAGTGCAATCACCTCTGGGCCAACATCGGCCCAGAACGAAGCAAGCGAACGCAGACACACTGCACCAGACAAACGCCGCGCAACGCCGCGGCAACAGGAAACATCTCGCTTAACGCATCCCACTGGCCAACAGCGACATTCTCCAAGGAACTCCCGCACCATGCAGAACGAAACGCTGCCGCTCCCCATCCAGAGCCCCCTGCTTGCCGCCTTGAGTGAAAACCGTGTCCGTCACGGTTTCTTCACCCGGCAAGGCGGTGTCTCCGAGGGGCTTTATCAGGGCCTCAATGTCGGCCTCGGTTCGAATGACGAGCCGGAACTGGTGCAGGAAAACCGCCGGCGCGTCACGCAATGGTTCGGCTTGTCTCCGGAACGTCTCGCCACCGTGCATCAGGTCCATTCTCCTGATGTCCTTGTGGTCGATGAAAGCTATGACGGCAGCCGCCCGCAGGCCGATGCGATGGTGACGGCGACACCGGGTTTCGTGCTCGGCGTTCTGAGCGCCGATTGCGGCCCAATCCTTTTTGCTGACGCTGAAGCGGGCGTTGTGGGTGCCGCCCATGCCGGCTGGAAGGGCGCATTGTTCGGCGTGCTCGAAAACACGATCGAGACCATGAGGAAGCTGGGCGCCAGCCGCGAGCGCATCTCCGCCTCCCTCGGCCCCTCCATCAGCCAGGCCAATTATGAGGTCGGGCCTGAGTATATGGCGCGCTTCACCGATTTCGATCCTGCCTATGCGGCCTATTTCACCGCTTCGGACAAAGGCGGCCATGCGCTATTCGACCTCAAGCAATTTACGGTGGACCGGCTGGTCAATGCGGGCGTGAGAGCGGAAAACCTCGGCCTCTGCACCTATCCCGATGAAGAACGCTTCTATTCCTACCGCCGCACGACCCACCGTGCCGAGCCCGACTACGGGCGGCAGATTTCCGCAATCGCAATTCTGGAGGACTAAATGGCCCTGCACTTCGAGCTCTCGGAATTCGATGCCCGCCGCGAACGGCTGATTGCGAAGATGGCGGAAGAGAAGCTGGACGCCATTCTGCTTTTCGCCCAGGAAAGCATGTACTGGCTTACCGGCTATGACACCTTCGGCTACTGCTTCTTCCAGACGCTGGTGGTCAAGTCGGACGGCTCCATGATGCTTCTGACCCGTTCGGCGGATATGCGGCAGGCCCGGAATACTTCGACGATCGAAAATATTCTCGTCTGGGTAGACCGGCCCAATGCCGACCCGACGCTCGATCTTAAGAACCTCCTCAGCGATCTCGATCTCCTTGGCGCCAAGATCGGCGTGGAATACGACACCCACGGCATGACCGGGCGCGTCGCCCGCTTGCTGGACAACCAGCTTGCCAGCTTCTGCCAGATGATCGACGCCTCCTATCTGGTCAGCAGCTTGCGGCTCATCAAGAGCCCAGCCGAGATCGCCTATGCGAGGAAGGCAGGCAGACTTGCGGATGAGGCTCTGGACGCTGCAATGGAGCTCATCAAGCCCGGTGCGGACGAAGCCGCGATCCTCTCGGCAATGCAGGGAGCGGTTCTGGCCGGCGGCGGTGACTATCCCGCCAATGAATTTATCATCGGCTCCGGCGCGGACGCGCTGCTGTGCCGTTACAAGGCCGGGCGCCGCAGGCTCGATGACAAGGATCAGCTGACGTTGGAATGGGCGGGTGTCAGCGCCCATTACCACGCCGCCATGATGCGCACGGTGGTGATCGGCGAACAGGACTTCCGCCAGAAGGAGCTTTACAGCGCCTGCCTGCAAAACCTCACCGACATCGAGGAAGTGCTGCGGCCCGGCAAGACCTTCGGCGATGTCTTCGACGTGCACGCCCGCGTCATGGACGAGCGTGGACTGACCCGCCATCGCCTGAACTCCTGCGGTTATTCGCTGGGCGCGCGTTTCTCACCGTCATGGATGGAGCATCAGATGTTCCATGCCGGCAACTCTCAGGAAATCGCCAGCGACATGACCCTGTTCGTGCACATGATCGTGATGGATTCTGATTCCGGCACCGCCATGACCCTCGGCCAGACCTACCTCACCACGGAAGGCGCGCCGGAACCGCTCTCGCGCCATAGCCTCGATCTTCTCACAGCTTAAATCTGCACCGGGTTTGACAGAGCGGGAAAACCGGCCCTACATTGCCGCCACCTTGGGCAAGAAGGAGCGGAACATGAGAGGAAACGTCGCATGAGCCGGACGGGGTTTACCCGCCCTTTCCAGACGTTTGTCGTTTCGGTCCTCGTCATTCCGGCGCTGGCGTTGACCCTGTCGGCCTGCAACACCACGGAGGCGCTGACGCCGCAGGTGAATGTCGGCCACAATAGCTCGCAATCGACACCGGTGACGCAGGGCGATCTCGACCAGATGGCTGCCGCCGCCGACCGCGCGCCCGCAGGCGCACCGGCAACCGCCTCTTCCGTGCCCGCTTATGCACCGCAGAACTCCCTGCAGGCGCAGGCACAGGCGCTTTCCAACGGCAATGAGTACGGCGAACCTCTTGGTCAGACCCAGTCTACCGGACAATCTGCAGGCCACTCACCCGCCAGCACCCAGCCGCCGCCTCCACAGCAGACGGCCGCACTTGCCCCCGCCGCTTCCGGCAATACCATCCGCTTCCTGCCGATCATCGGCGCGCCCGTTCAGGCCGTCACGCCGCTTTCGCGGCAACTGGGCGCCGAGGCGCGGGCAAAGGGGCTGACAATCCGCGCCTCCAACGACAATTCGGCAGAGAACATCCTCAAGGGATATTTCTCCGCCTTCGCCGATGGCAGCAAGGTCAACATCATCTACGTCTGGGACGTTCTGGATGCCAATGGTGTCAGGCTCCATCGCCTGCAGGGGCAGGAAACGGTGGCAGCCAAGGGCAGCGATCCCTGGGCCGCCGCGACCGACAGGGTCATGCAGGATATCGCCGCAAAAACGCTCAACGAGTATTCGTCATGGAAGCAGTCTCAAAGGGGATGAGATGAAACGGCGGGAGAAGTCACAGAGATTTCATGAAAATCATTGCGAAAGCACGGAGTCCTCTTGCAATCGGAAGCAACAACGCTATTAAGGCGCGCATGGCAACAAGGCGTATCCGGCAAAGGCTTTTCAGCCGGATGTTCCTCCCCTTGAACGACGCTTGGTTACGGCAGACACTTTCCCGTGGCGCAAGGCGATTGCATGGAAACAGGCGGGCGCAATGAAGGTTTTCGCAGGCAATTCGAACCGGCACCTTGCCGAAGCGATCTGCAAGTATCTCAACGTTCCCTTGGGAAATGCCACCGTAAAGCGGTTTGCTGACCAGGAAATTTTCGTAGAAATCAGTGAAAACGTACGCGGGGAGGACGTTTTTCTCGTCCAGTCCACTTCGTTTCCGGCAAACGATCATCTGATGGAACTGCTCATCATGATCGATGCCATGCGCCGCTCCTCGGCAAAACGCATCACGGCAGTACTTCCCTATTTCGGTTACGCCCGCCAGGATCGCAAAGCCGGCCCCCGCACACCGATTTCCGCCAAGCTCGTCGCCAACCTGATCACCGAAGCAGGCGCCGACCGCGTTCTGACGCTCGATCTTCACGCCGGCCAGATCCAGGGCTTTTTCGATATTCCGACCGACAACCTCTTCGCAGCGCCCATTCTGGCCCGCGATATCAAGGACCACTACGACACCAACAACGTCATGGTCGTTTCGCCTGACGTTGGCGGTGTGGTGCGCGCCCGTGCCCTGTCGAAGCGTCTGGACTGTCTGCTGGCCATCGTCGACAAACGCCGTGACCGTCCGGGTGAATCCGAAGTCATGAACGTCATCGGCGACGTATCCGGCAAGGACTGCATCCTGATCGACGATATCATCGATTCCGGCGGCACGCTCTGCAATGCTGCCGAAGCGCTGTTGAAAAAGGGCGCAACCAGCGTCACCGCCTATATCACGCACGGCGTGCTTTCCGGCGGCGCCGTTGCCCGCGTGGCCTCATCGAAGCTGCGCGAACTCGTCATCACCGACAGCATCCAGCCGACCACCAGCGTCCAGTCCGCGCACAATATCCGCGTGATCAGCACTGCGGGCCTTCTGGGCGAAGCGATCAACCGCACCGCGCAGGAACAGTCGGTTTCCGGCCTGTTCGACTGAAGCAGTCTTTTCTCTCGTACATCTGCAAAATCACTGCATCCGCATACTGTCACCCCGGATTTAGTCCGGGGTCCAGTGCGATCAAGTCTTTGATCCGTAAGATCCTTTCTTACGGCGCGTCCGCTCTGTTGCTGGATGTGGTTAAAGATTGGCATGATGAGAAGAGAGCTTATCAATTTTGCCAGCTATCTCAGCATCCGCACAGATCGCAGCACTCCATCTGCACCACTCAGGAAGATGCCGTGCCCGCATCCGGCGGTCGTTGCAGCCGTGTGGCGGCGGCCTTGATTTTCGGCCACCAGCGCCGAGCGCGGGTGCGAACAGCATGGCTGCCATTGCGCCAAAGGCTGATGGCATCGGCCGTAACGGCATCGCCGGTAAATAGATGACGATGACGGGCAATTGCCAGCGCCCGGTAAAGGAACAGCGTCGTCAGTGCGGAAAACAGCACGGACATCACCACATCGCTGAGAAAATGCCCGCCAGCCGCAATACGCAGACCGGACATGAGGATGATGGCGCCGGCGGCAGTGCTGCCCATGAAAAGACGCCCGCCCCATTGCAGGCGGTTCCAGACAAGCGCGCAGAGCGGCAGGAAAAAGCTCGCTATGAGCGCCGTTTCCCCGGAGGAAAACGAACAGTTTGAATAACATTGCGTGCTGAACTGGAAAGGCGGCGTAAAAAGCTGATGTCCACCGAAATCGCTGACGCTGAACGGGCGGGCGCGGCCGATATTGGCCTTCAGCACCCCGTTTACCAGAAGCCCGGCGCAGAGCACCACAGGCCCGCAGAGAAAGGCCCAGACGCGCCAGCCGGTGCGCTGCATCGCGCCCAGCCTGATGTTGCCGACCAGAACGATGGAGGCCAGAAGTGCGGCCAGTTCCGTTAACTCCCGCAACGTATCGCGAAACCATTCCGGAACCGGCAGGCTTCCAGCCCACAGGCGCGCTTCGGGCGAGAAAAACAGGGAAGAAAACTCGAGGTCGATGGACGGGAAGGTCGCGAACAGGATGACGAGCGCCAATGTGGCGAACGTAACCCAGATCGTGATCCGCATATGCGAAAGATCATTGTCCATCGGCAACCCTCGGGATGCATTGTGGCGGCAGACGCCAGAGACCGATTTCCTTGCCCTCGAACGAGCCCGGCCCGGCAACCCAGGTCGACAGCGGCGCCTGGCCATCGAGACAGCCCGGCAGGCTGTCCGCCCTCGCAAGATAGACGGGATTTGTCGCCTCTCCGGCTTTCAGCGGGTAAAGAAGCGCGTAGTGGCTGGAAGGAACGCCGGTTTCAGGCAGAGCGCGCGGCATGAGCAGCTTTTCGTCCCGCAGCTGATAAAAAAGCTCGGCCAGAATGGAGCGATCTGCAGCGACGATTGCATCCGCCCCCGCCTCTCGCGCCCTTGAAAGGCCGGTCGACACAAGCTCCGAGCTGCCGAGATAGCGCTTCATCGCCAGGTCGCCATTCGGCAAGCGCAATTCCGTTCCGGCGATCGTCATCAACGGCAGTGCGATGGCAACGATGCCGCCGAGCACAAGGGTGGAGACGGTAAGCCAGCGCCGGGATGCCAGGACAGGCACCGCCAGAAGCACGCCCGCGGCATAAGCCCCCACCGCCCAGTTGGCGAGCGCCCGCGACATCAGCCCCTGTGCCGTGATCAGAAGCACGATCGGTATCGAAAGGGCAACAAGCGCCCGGGTTTCAGCGGTTTTCGCCCTGAACGTCGCGACGATCATGCCGATGAAGACGAACGGCCCGACAACACCCGCCTGCGAGAAGAAGAACTCGAGCGCCGGACCGATTTTCAGCTTAACGCCATGCCAGTTGGCATTGTCCGCCGTGTGGCGCGCGGTCATGAAATCATGTGCGGCATTCCACCACAGATTGGGAGCGACGACGGCGGCGCAGACAACTACAGCAATACCGGCGTCACGCCAACGGATGCGCCAGCCCACGCACAGCCAGCCGGCAGCGATGAAGCAGGGCAGAAAATAGATCATCGCATATTTAGACATCAGCCCGAGGCCGAAGCTTAGACCAAGCGCAATGCTCCAGAGCATCGCGGACACACCGGCAGCGCGTGCTTCCGCAAGCTTGCGCACGCAGATCATCGACAGCACGATGAACAGCATCATCGGCGTATCGGTCGAGATCAGCAGACTGCCGAGCGTCACGGCGGGCAGCGTCAGATAGATGACTGCAGCCAGCGAGGCGAGCTTCGCATCATAGATCATGCGCCCGAGCGCAAGGATCGCCGCGGCCACTATGCCATGGATGACCGGCGCGGCGAGCCGCACGTCGAAGGTGCTCTCGCCGCCGCTCAGAGTGGTGGCGGCGCGAATGATCCAGCCGATCAGCGGTGGCTTGGAATAGGCGCCGAACGCCATCTCCCGGCCCCACAGCCAATATTGCGCCTCATCAACGAAAAGATCGGTGCGGTTGAAAGCAAGCCCGACGACGCGCAGCACGGTGACGAGCACGATTGCCGCAAGCGCAAACGTCATCCATTGGCGCTGTTCATTCGCCTGCGCGTAAGGCAGAGCTGCGGCCTCATGCATGCTGGCGGCGTTCTGCATGGATCAACCAGAGATTTCGGGCATAAATGAACAGGCCGGAGGCCTGTCCCAGAATGAAAACCGGATCGCGACGCCAGATCGCGTATAATAGCAGCACAAGGCCGCCGACGATGGAGAAATACCAGAAGGCTACCGGAATGACCGAGCGGTTCGCCCGTTCCGACGAAATCCATTGAACCAGAAAACGCATGGTGAACAGCATCTGGCCCATAAAGCCGGTGCAGACCCAGAGAAATTCCTTCCAGCTGTTCACATGCAGCATGGACCATAAGGCCGGTGCGTTCACGGCGATGTCTCCGTTTTGAAGGTTTCGGCCCAACTTGCCCGCTTGCGCCGCCGCAACAGCCAGGCAACGCCGATCAGGTCGTGGATGCCGACAAGCGCGCGGCCGATATTGGTGTAATGGGAATTGCCATGCAGGCGCGCCCGGTGCGTGACGTCGACATGGGCAACCTGCCAGCCGTCGCGATTGAAGAGCGCCGGAAAATAGCGGTGGTGGTGATCGAAATAGGGCAAGGCGAGATAGGCGTCGCGACGGAAAGCCTTGAGGCCGCAGCCGGTATCCCGCGTGCCGTCCTTCAATATCCGCGCCCGCAAGCCATTGGCGAAGCGGGAGGAAAGACGTTTTGCAAGCGTATCGCGCCGGCCGACGCGCTGCCCGGCCACAAGCGCAAGCCGGCTCGGCGCGTTCGAGGCAAGAAGCGGCGCAAGAAGCGCCGGCAGATTGTCCGGCGGGTTCTGCCCGTCTCCGTCAAGCATACAGACAACCGGCGCGCGCGCTGCCTGCACACCGCTGTGGATCGCAGCCGATTGCCCGCCCTGCCGGTCATGCCGCACCAGCCGCAGCATCGGATAACGCCCGGCAAGCGAAAGCGCCACATCCGCCGTGCGATCGGAAGATGCGTCGTCCACCACGATAATCTCGAACGGACCGACCGGCTGGCAGGCAGCAACGATCTCAGCGACAAGCGTTTCAACGCTCGCTTCCTCATTGTGCATGGGTACGATAACCGCGAAATCCGGGATCGATCTCAAAGGGGCTCCGTCATATCCAGCCGCGGGTGTTCCGCAAACATCGTCGATAGTGGCAAGAGCAGGAGCGCGAAAAGCTTGCATGAATATGAACAGCCGTTGAACTTCGCACGGTATGCGCCCGTTCCATTGCAGTTTTATTACGGAGAATGGCCGGCCAGGGCCTTGGATTTTTTCACGGTATGCGGGAAATAATCATACAATTCACCGCCAAGCTTAACGCGACCGTAAACAATTGTTGCGACGGTACCGCAACGTTCTTTTGGGGGGAGGAAACAGGATGCCGGGTGCAAATCCGACTGCTGTCAAAGCTAAATCATTGTCAATCAAGGCCAAATTCGCAGCGCTCGTCACGGGCGCGACGCTGGTTTCGTGCCTGGCCGTTGGGCTGCTGTCATACGAAATGGGCAAGTCCGGCCTGATCGACGCCAGCAAGATCAGGCTCGAGACGGTTGCGGGAAACCAGTCCAAACAGCTTGATGCCTATACGCTGCGCGTCGAACAAAGCATTTCCGAGCTGTCGCAGAACGCTGCGATCGCTCAGGCGCTGGAAACCATGACCACGGTCGTACCGACGGAAAAGGATGCGATCATTCAGGCATTCCGCCGCGAGGGCGTATCCGAGGAGGAGCGCGCCTCCTTCAACGGTGAAGGTTTGCGGCTGCTCTATGCCATTCGCCACGCCACGATCAACGCGGCCATTGCCAGCGTCTGGCGCAACACCCGGGTCAGCGACATCTACGTCATCGACAAGGCAGGCCTCATTATCTATTCCGTGACCAAGGGCAAGAACTTCCTGACCAATGTGACGGAACCGCAAAACAGCACGATCAAGGAATTGTTCGACCGCATCGAGGCCGGCAAGGACGGTGTCATCAGCACAACTGGGTTCAACGATGACAGCACCAATGACTCGGCCCTGATCGGCATGCCGCTTGCGGTCTCGAACTGGGGCCAGTTGCAGCGCAAGGGCGCCGTCATCATGCGCATTTCCGCAGACCGTATCGGTGCGGTGGTAACACCTGAGGAAACCGGCAAGTCCATCGACGACGCCGTTCTTCTGAGCGCTGAAGGCAAACTTCGCGCGGGCGTGCTCTCCGGTGGGGCTGGAGTCGCCGTTTCCGAAAGTCTCGCGGCACTTACAGGTGCCAGCGAAGCCGGAACGGTCATGGCGAAGACCCCTGCGGGCAGCATCTTCTACGCCTATCGTCCGGTCTCCGTTTTCGGACAGAAGCATCTTCTGGCCATCGGCCAGCAGGAGAGCAAGGTGCTGGCAGCGGCCAATGATCTCGCCTTCTGGGCAACGCTTGCAACACTTGCGGTGCTTGCCGTCATGACACTCATCGGCATTTTCGTTTCCGCCAGCCTGACCAAGCCGCTGACCGGCCTTGCCGGGTTGATGGAACGTCTGAACGGTGGTGACCATAATATTGAGATCAAGGCCGTTTCCCGTGGCGACGAAATCGGCACCATGGCGCGCGCACTGGAATCCTTCCGCCAGGGCATTCTCGACAAGCAGCGCATGGAAACCGAGTCCCATCGCAAAAGCGAGGAACTGGACGAGGAACGCGCCCAGCGTGAGATGGAAAAGGCAAGAAGTGCGAAGGAGCTGGAAGAAGCAGTCGATGCGCTTGCGACCGGCCTTGCCAATCTTGCTGCGGGCAGGCTCGATCTTCGCATTGAAAAACCTTTCGTGCCGTCGCTCGACCATCTGCGCGTCGATTTCAACAACTCCATAGCGGGGCTGGATACGACGATCTCAAGCATCGGCGAAAGCGCCAATGCCATCCGCTCCGGCTCCGGCGAGCTGAAAAGCGCATCGGAAGATCTGTCGCGGCGCACGGAACGCCAGGCGGCCGCCCTAGAGGAAGCAGCCGCCGCACTTGGAGACATGACGCAGGCCGTCAACGTTTCCCTCTCCCGCTGCGACGTCGCAGTCGGAACGACGGCGGAAACCATGCAGGATGCCCATAAATCCACCGCTGTCGTCAAAGAAGCAATCGTCGCCATGGAGCGTATAGAGACGTCGTCGTCCAAGATCCGCCAGATCATCGACGTCATCGACCAGATCGCCTTCCAGACCAATCTCCTGGCGCTGAACGCCGGGGTTGAGGCTGCCCGCGCCGGTGAGGCCGGAAAGGGCTTTGCGGTTGTGGCACAGGAAGTGCGGGAACTCGCGCAGAAATCGGCGGCTGCCGCACGGGATATCACGACGCTCATCGCCACCTCTGCGGGCGATGTGGAAAGCGGCGTGGCACTGGTGCTGAAAACCGGGGAAAGCCTCGAGCAGATCCAGAAACGCATCCAGTCGGTCAACGAACAGATCGGTGAAATCGCCACAGCTTCGCGCGAACAATCCGGCCGCCTCGGCGAAATCAACGCCTCCGTCAACGAACTTGACCATGTGACGCAGCAGAACGCGGCGATGGTGGAGGAAACGACGGCTGCGGCCTTCTCGCTCGCAAGCGAAGCTGATGGCCTGACCGAACAGGTGGGCCAGTTCTCCGTAGGTGCCACCCGAAACCGCGACCAGCGTTACGCGGCATAGTCCGCAGCAAAAAAAGGCCGGAGGCAAAACCTCCGGCCTTTTATTTTGCTGAACTTCATCCGGGTTCCCAGGGACCGAAGCCCCTGGGAACTCGCCGGCGGCCGGAAATCAGGATGATCCGTCGCCGGCTTCCGGGGAGGAACTCAGAAGAAGCCAACCTTGTTCGGGCTGTAGGATACGAGCAGGTTCTTGGTCTGCTGGTAGTGATCGAGCATCATCTTGTGGGTCTCGCGACCAATGCCCGACTGCTTGTAACCACCAAAGGCGGCACCGGCCGGATAGACGTGGTAGCAATTGGTCCACACGCGGCCCGCTTCGATGCCACGACCAGCGCGATAGGCGATATTGGTATCGCGGCTCCAGACGCCAGCGCCAAGACCGTAAACCGTGTCATTGGCGATTTCGAGCGCTTCTTCCACCGTCTTGAAGGTGGTGACCGAAACGACAGGACCGAAGATTTCCTCCTGGAAAACCCGCATCTTGTTGTTGCCTTCGAAGACCGTCGGCTGAATGTAATAACCGTCCTTAAGATCGCCCGTGAGCGTCTTGCGGTCACCGCCGGTCAGAACCTTTGCGCCTTCCTTCTTGCCGATATCCAGATAGCGCATGATCTTGTCGAACTGTTCCTGCGAGGCCTGCGCACCCAGCATGGTCGACGGATTGAGCGGGTCGTCCTGGCTGATGGCCTGAACGCGCTTGATCGCCTTTTCCATAAAGCGGTCGTAGATCGATTCATGCACCAGCGCACGCGACGGGCATGTGCAGACTTCGCCCTGGTTGAGCGCGAAGAAGGCGAAACCTTCAAGCGCTTTGTCAAGGAAAGCGTCGTCTTCATTCATCACATCGGCAAAGAAGATGTTCGGCGACTTGCCGCCCAGTTCCAGCGTGATGTTTGTGACATTGTCGGCCGCATAACGCATGATTTCCTTGCCGACCGGGGTGGAGCCGGTGAAGGCGATCTTGGCGATGCGCTTGCTCTGCGCCAGCGGCTTGCCCGCTTCAACACCAGTGCCGTTGACGATGTTGAGCACGCCCGGCGGCAGCAGGTCTTCGATAAGCTCCATCACCACCAGAATAGAAGCAGGCGTCTGTTCCGCCGGCTTCAGTACCACGCAGTTGCCGGCGGCGAGTGCCGGTGCAAGTTTCCATGCGGCCATAAGGATCGGGAAGTTCCACGGAATAATCTGGCCGACGACGCCGAGAGGCTCATGGAAATGATAAGCGACAGTGTCATTGTCGATTTCGCCGATCGTGCCTTCCTGCGCGCGGATGCAGCCCGCGAAATAGCGGAAATGGTCGATCGTCAGCGGAATATCCGCATTGGTGGTCTCGCGTAGCGGCTTGCCGTTATCCCAGGTTTCGGCCCGTGCGATGAGATCCAGATTGTCCTCGATGCGCTGGGCGATCTTGAGCAGGATGTTGGAACGTTCGGTAACGCTCGTCTTGCCCCACTTCTCCCGCGCCTGGTGGGCGGCATCCAGTGCGAGTTCGATATCGGCCGCATCGGAGCGCGGAACCTCACAAATCTTGTGACCCGTTACCGGCGACAGATTGTCCATGTAGCGGCCGGATTTCGGCTCCACCCATTTGCCGCCGATGAAATTTCCGTATTTCAGCTTGAAGGGCGCTTCGCCAGCTTTGTGCTGAACCTGAATATTCATGATTTCATCCTCCCTGATGAAAACGATCCGCGACGGACCGCATGACAGGAAGGTGGGCCTAGATGATCGTGGCGGGTAGTGGCACCGCGCGGTTCCGCAGCGCACATTGTCTCACATCTGCGACAAACCCGCTCCGATCCCGCTGAATTGAGCGGGTATGGTCTCGGGTAGCCTCAATGCACGTCGAATTTCTTCATCTTGCGATGAAGCGTGGCGCGGCTGATGCCGAGCAGGGACGCGGCCTGCGTGACATTGCCATTGGTGCGCGACAGAACCCGGCGCAAAGCCGAACGTTCCGCCTCCTCAAGATCGGAACCGCCGTCGTGACGCTGTTCCTGCAAGACATCGGCGGCGGGCAGCCCCTGCGCAATGCGATGGTCATCGAGCTTCAGCGCAAGCCGCGCCGCGCGCGTCGCCCCAAGCACGAGATCGTCCTGATCGACGGCAAGCAATGAAAGTGCCGGACTGAAACCCGTAGGCACCACGACGATGCGCGCGCCGGGAAAGGCCCGGCGGAAGAGATTGCCCTCGATACGCTGGGCCGCATCCCGCACCGCCTGCGTGACGAAAGAAAACGTCATTTCGTTGATATCGTCGCGGCACGTGGAAATATCGAGAGCGCCCGTCACCCGGCCGGTATGGTCGCGTATCGGGGCCGTGGTGCAGCAGAGTTCCGTGTTCGATGTGAAGAAGTGCTGATCGCGATAGACCACCACCGAACGCTCGTCGGCAAGTGCCGTTCCAATACCGTTGGTTCCGACGCTCGCTTCGCTCCAGACGGCGCCGGACCAGAGACCGAGCGCCCGGAAATCACGATCGTCGCCGGCAGCACCCCGGCGCTCCAGCGCGACGCCCTGGGCGTCTGTCAAAAGCAGGCAGCAGCCGGATTTGCCGACACTATGAAAAATACGGTCGAGTTCATCCGTGCTTTCGGCAATCAGGCCCGCCGCACTTTCGCGTGCGCGGCGGAATTCGACATCGGTGAGAAAGATCGGCTTGCGGTTTTCCTCCGGCGCAAGACGGTGCGTGACCATGCAACGGCGCCATGAGGCGATAATCGGAGAACTTGCGGCTGCGGAACGTTGGCGCGCTGTTTCATACACGCGGTCCGCATGGGCGATGTCTGTCGGCATTCGCTCCTCCCAAAGCTTTTCGGCAATGGTGCGCTGGAAGCGTTCACGTTTCAACTAAAAACTTTGCGACCTGCATCCGTCAGCGCAACCGCGGGCTGCGCCTGATATCATACCGCCTTGAAATAGCGTTGGCCGGTGGTGGTGACCTCCGGCTCGTCCTCCGTCGAGAGGAACGTGTCGTCGACGAGATTGGCGATGGAGGTCAAGGGACCGGGCCTGCCGAAGAAGAAGCCCTGCACCTGCAGGCAGCCTTCGCGGCGAAGGAACTCGATATGGGCCTTCGTCTCGACACCTTCCGCAAGCACCGGAATATTGAGGCTATGCGCCAGAATGAGCGTGGAGCGAACGATCGCCTCCGACTGCACATTGGTCGACAGGCCATCGATAAATGCCCGGTCGATCTTGATCTTGTCGAAGGGAAAGCTCTGCAGGGTCGACAGGGAGGAATAGCCCGTGCCGTAATCGTCCATGGCGATCTTGACGCCGAGCGCCTTGAGTTTGCGGATCGTGATCAGCGCGTGGCGGTGGTCGGCGATGATGCTGCCTTCGGTGATTTCAAGCTCAAGCCTCTCAGGCGCAAGCGCCGTCTCCCTAAGAATCTTCTCGACCTTCTCGGGGAAATCATTGTCCGCAAGCTGCTGCGGGGCGACATTGACGGCGATGGAAAGCGATTTTTTCCAGAGAGCCGCCTGCGCGCAGGCTTCGCGCAGAACCCATTCGCCCAATTCGACGATAAAGCCGGTCTGCTCCGCGATCGGAATGAATTCGACGGGCGAGATCATACCGCGTTCCGGATGTTTCCAGCGCAACAGCGCCTCGAAACCGACGATGCTGCCGCTCTTGGTATCATTCTGCTGCTGGTAATAAAGCTCGAACTCGCTGTTGGCGAGACCGCTGCGCATGGCCACGGCAAGCGCGTTGCGTTCGCGTGCGGCTTCATCCATGGACTTGTCGTAAAAGCAGATCGTGTCGGAATTCCCGCCTTTTGCCCGATACATGGCGACATCGGCCTGCGCCATCAGCGTGTCGGCGTCAATGGCGCCGGTATTGCGCACCGATATGCCCACACTCGCGCCGACCGAAAATGTCTGCCCATTCCATTCGACCGGCCTGCTGATCTGCTCGATCAGCCGCTGGGCGAATTCCGCACCATCGGCGCGGGTATAATAGGAATGGGTCATCGCCACGAATTCATCCCCGCCCATACGCGCCAGAAACTCCCCGGCTTTCAGAACGGAACTTGCGCGGTCGGCAATGGCGCGCAGCACGGCATCGCCCGCCGCATGGCCGTGAACGTCGTTGATTTCCTTGAAGCGGTTGAGATCGATGGACAAAAGCGCCGTGTGCGCGCCCATGGAGAGATGGCGCGTGCGGCGGTTGAGATGTTCGATAAATGCCGCGCGGTTCGGAATGCCCGTCAGCGGATCGTGCAACGAAAGATGACGATAGCGGGCGACCGCCTGCTGGGTGGACTGGGCGTCGATGACATAGGTGGAAAGCCCGAGCGCCAGCAGGAGAAGCGTCACGGCGATGGCGCCCCCACCCATGATGGCGGGCGGCAGCAGACTTTCCGAAATGACGATGCGCGGATCGAACTCGAACAACATCGAGGCCATGCCGGTGTAATGCATGGAGGCGATGGCCAGGATCAGGAACGCAACCGAGCTATATTGGCAAAACCGGTTGACTGGGCGCGCGATGCGATTGACCGCGAGCGCACCGAATACAGCCCCGAGCACCAGCGAAGCGATGACGTAGGTCTGGTTCCAGAAAATCATGCCCTGTATCTGATAGGCAGCCATGCCGGTATAATGCATGGCCGCAATACCGAGACCGACTGTCGCACCACCCGCTTCCACCAGGGCTGTGCGTCCGCCATAGGCGGAAATGGCAAAGCCGGTTGTCGTTGTAGCAATGGCGATAAGAAGCGAAAGCCCGGTCAGATAGGGATCGTACCCCACCTCCCCGGCAGCGACATAACCCAGCATCGCCACGAAATGGGTGGTCCATATCGCCGACCCACCATTGACACCAGCCAGAAACAGCCAGTTGACCTTTTGCCAACCCCTCGCCTGACGCGCCCTCGAGAAAAGACGCATCGTGACGAAGCTTCCCAGCATGCAGACGAGGACCGCTGCTGTGGTGTATCGGAAGTCATGATCGACGGTAAGGCACTGGAGAACTTTAAGCATTGTCATCTACGCAATTGGAATTCCAGGCAGCCTTATCACTTGCCAAGTTTGCAGCCGGTTTATATGAATGGATAAGCATATATTAAAAGTTGCAATGCACGAGTGAATTAGACAAGTCTAATAAAATCACAGCATAGCATCCGTGGAAAACGGCCGCTCTTGTCTTTGTCTTCCGTTTGTATTATAGCGCCCGCACCCGTGTAGACACCCTTGGAGGCAACGCGGGCGAGATGGCTTTTAGCCTCTCCAGTTCAGCGCCCGCGGGCATGAACTCTCCATATAACCTCGAAAGGAATTGCCATGAGCAAAGAATCGTATGAGCTCAAGGCCGAGGCGCGCGAACGAGTTGGTAAGGGGTCCTCTCGTGAACTTCGCCGCAACGGTTTGATTCCCGCTGTCATCTATGGTGACAAGCAGGCCCCCATTTCCATCGCTCTGTCGACCAACGAAGTAACCAAGCGTATCCACGCTGGCGGCTTCATGACGACTGTGGCGGTAATCGACGTCGACGGCAAGAAGATCAAGGTCCTGCCGAAGGACTACCAGCTTGATCCGGTCCGCGACTTCACCATGCACGTCGACTTCCTGCGCGTTTCGGGCAACACGCTCGTCAACGTTGAAGTTCCGGTTCACTTCGAAAACGAAGAAAAGTCGGAAATCAAGATCGGCGGCGTTCTGAACATCGTTCGCCACACGGTGGAATTCCACTGCCCGGCCAACGACATTCCGGAATTCATCACGGTTGATCTCTCCGGTCTGAAGATCGGCGACAGCGTTCACATTTCGAATGTGAAGCTGCCGAAGAACATCTCGCCTGTAATCGCCGACCGTGACTTCACGATCGCAACGATCGTTGCTCCGGCTGGCGGCGTTGCTGAAGAAGAAGAAGAAGCCGGCGAAGCTTCTGAATAATAATCTGCGGCCATAAGGCCAGATAGATTTGAGCTAAAAGGCCCGTTCCGTTTTTCGGAACGGGCCTTTTAGTTTTTATGAACTTTAAAAGCAAAAACCTCTCGCCGCGTCCAGGATGCCGGTCCCGTTTCAGCGTGAATTAACAATTCCATGAAACGATGCCCATTGCGTTATCGTGAAAACACCGGACGGGTTGAAGAAATACAGTGAGGATACAAGGCCGTTGCCGAAAACCTCAAGGATGTCTCTCCGGACGGGGCGGAAACGGGGCGCAGTTATCTGGGGTAGAGGGTACTGCAATAGAACATGGCTCATTCCGTCGAAAGTCGCTTTATCGCGATTGTTTCCGGTGCACTTCTCACAGTGGTCGCCCCGCTTTTCACCCTTTTGCTGACCCTCTCCTATCACGAGGCTATCCGTAGCCAGCGCAATCACCTCGAGATCCTGCTGTCAACCAATGCGCAGGCGCTTGCCCGCCCGCTATGGGATCTCGACGACGACACCATAAATCAGATTACCGGCACCCTCGTTTCCGACCCCGTGATCCGCATGGTCGAGGTCAAGGATACCTCTGGCCAGCTGGACATCATCCAGACGGCCGGCAGCGACATCATTCAGGATGCAGCCTCCACGACCCGCGAAGTGACCTACAAAACCACAAACGGTGTCGTCACCGTCGGGCAACTGACAGTCTATTACGACGATATCGGTCTTCTGACCTCTCTCAGCCGCACCGAACTGGCCTTCATCACAATTTTCATTCTCGCCATTCTCACCACCGTTCTTGCGGCCATCGCCGGCAACCGCTTCATGGTCATCCGCCCGCTGATGCGGCTGGCGGCAGCGATAGAAGCGACACGCCGCGTCGGCTCGCGCCACCATGTCGACTGGCGCTCGAAGGACGAGATCGGCAGGCTGGCAAAAAGCTTCAACGAAATGCAGACCCAGCTTGAAAAGGAAGAGCTGGAAATCAAGCATGCCCATGAGCGGAAGACGGAAATCTACAATCGCACACCCGCCATGCTGTTCTCGCTTGACAGATACGACCGGATTGCCGCGGTCAGCGACTATTGGGTGCAGGCGACCGGTTATGATCGGGCCAGAATACTCGGCCTGAATTTCGCCGACCTCATCCACCCGGATGACCGGTCCCTTTTCCTGCAGCGCAAGGCGGCGCAACATTCGCCCGACGCCGCACATGCGGGTATCACGGTGCGTTTTCATTGCATGGATGGCAGCGTTATGGACGCCCTCATCCTTGAAAAAGCCCTTGATTCCGGCAACGCACATCAGGGCACATATCTCTGCGTCATGACTGACGTGACGGAGTTGCGCCAGTCGGAAAAGCGCAACCGCCAGCAGGCTATTTCCGACCATTTGACCGGTCTCTTCAATCGCCAGGGTTTCGAGGCCATTCTCGACGTGCAGATCCGTGACGCCGACAGGAACGGCAGCGAACTGGCATGCCTTTTCATAGACCTCGACCGGTTCAAGGCCATCAACGACAATCTCGGCCATGCGGCGGGCGATGCGGTTCTGCGGGAATTCACGCTGAAAATCGAACCACTGCTGACACCGCTGGACAGCGCGTCGCGTCTGGGCGGCGACGAATTCGCCATCCTGCTTGCTGGCGACAAGGTGGAGGAGCGCGCCCAGCTGTTCTGCGAGCGGATTTGCACCATGCTGGACACGCCCTTCGAGATCGAAGGCAACAGCATCCGTCTCAGCGCCAGCATCGGCATGGCGATCTACCCGCTGCATGCCGCAAGCGCATCCGAACTTTTGCAGAATGCCGACATGGCCATGTATACCCGCAAGAGAACGGGCAAGAACGGCTCGCAGATCTTCGACAGCTCGATCATGGACCGGGCGCGCGAACATGCGGAACTGGAAAGGGATATCGCGCAGGCGCTTTCCGACAATTGGTTCGAGGCTTATTTCCAGCCGATTCAAGATCTTGCAACGGGCCAGACGGCGGGTTTCGAGGCACTGTTGCGTCTCAACCATCCGGACAAGGGATTGCTTTCTCCCGCCACGATCATCAGCCTTGCGGAAGAAAACGGCACCATCCATCGCATCGGCAATGTCATCCTCGACCAGTCAATCGCCAATCTGGCCAGACTGTCGCACCTGCCCGGCATGGAGCAATCCTATGTGGCGGTGAATTTTTCGCCGCTGCAGTTCGAACCGGGATTGCCGACCCGTATCGCCGGCGTCCTTCACCGCTACGGCATTCTTCCTAAACGGCTGATTATCGAGATAACCGAGGCGGTCATCATGAAGGACGATCCGCAAATCCGGGCGATCCTCAATGCCATTCACCAGCTGGGCTGCCGCATCGCGCTGGACGATTTCGGCACCGGTTATTCGTCGCTAAGCTATCTCAGCCGTTTTCCGGTCGACATCGTCAAGATCGATCAGTCCTTCACGCGCTCGATCTGCGACGACACGGTGGAGATAAGGCAGCGCAGCCGCATGCTGGTCGAGGGTATCGCCGCAATCTCACACAAGATGAATTGCTCCGTCATCGCCGAAGGCGTCGAGACGGAAGAGCAGAAGGAGCTTCTGACAGTGATAGGCGCGGATTACGGACAGGGCTATTATTTCGCGCGACCGCAGCCCATCGAACGGCTGATCGCTGCATTGAATGCGGATAACGGCGCAGACCGCGCCGCGGCGCGACAGGCGTAAACGGGTGGGAGCAGCCATGGGATTGATCCGCTTTTGTCTGATCTTTCTTGCTCTTGCCGGCCCGGCCAGCGCAGCCAAGCTTTTCCTGACCACCGAGGTTTACCCACCTTATAATCTGCAAAACGACGACGGCAGCGTGGCGGGCGTTTATATCGACCAGCTCAAGATCGTACTTGAGGATACCGGCACCGATTACGAGGTTGCCGTCATGCCCTGGGCGCGGGCAATCGCATTGGCCACAACGAAGGCCATGCATTGCGTCTTTGCCACGGCGAGAACGCCCGAACGGGAAAAGCTTTTCAAATGGGTCTCACCGATCCATAGCGACCGCAACATCCTCGTGGCGCGCCAGAATGCGGATATCAACGTCTCCAGTCTGGAAGACGCGAGGAAATACCGGGTCGGCACCCAGCGTGGCGACTACACCGAGGTCCTTCTTGGCAACCTCGGTTTCGAGCATGTGGATGTCGGTGCTGATTTCCAGATCACGCTTCACAAGCTGAACGCAGGCCGCATCGACCTGATGCCCATGTCGGAAAGCACTTTCAAAAGCCAACCCCCAGGCAAATTCAGGGAAGTGATAACGCTGGCGCGGCAACAGCTGGGTCTTGCCTGCAACAAAAGCGTTCCAGACGAGGTCATTGCAAAATTGCAAGCGCGCCTGGACAGACTGATCGCCGATGGAACGCAACAGAGCATATTCGACCGCTACAAACTCGTCAGCCCTTGAGCGCCCGCTCGCGACATCAAAAAATCCATAAAAAGATTGACAGCCGGAACATTTCGGGGTGGTGACAACAGCATCGTCAGGCAAAAAAGCGGACATGCCCCATGAAGATCATCGCAGGCCTTGGTAACCCCGGCGCCCAATATGCGGGAAACCGTCACAACATCGGCTTCATGGCCGTGGATGCGCTGCAGCGCCTGCCTTCCTTCTCGCCCTGGGCGCGGAAATTCAAGGCGGAGATTTCCGAAGGCGAAATAGGCGGTGAGAAAGTTCTGCTGATGAAGCCCCTTACCTACATGAACCTGTCGGGAGAATCCGTCGGCGAGGCCATGCGTTTCTTCAAGCTTGCACCGGCAGACATTATCGTCATCCATGATGAACTCGATTTGCTTGCAGGCCGGGCGCGCATCAAGACCGGCGGCGGCCATGGCGGCCATAATGGTCTGAAATCGATCGACGCCCATTGCGGTAAGGAATACCGCCGCCTGCGTCTCGGCATCGGCCATCCCGGCGACAAGGAGCGGGTGCATGGCCACGTTCTCGGTGATTTCGCCAAGACCGACCGGGTCTGGCTCGATCCGCTGCTGGACGCCATTGCCGACAATGCCGCGATGCTGGTGAAATCAGAGGATTCGCAGCTGATGAACAAGCTGGCGCTTGCCACCGGCAGCAAGCCGGAAACGGAAAAACCGGCCAAGGCGGCCAAGCCCGCCGCGCAATCCCACATCCATCAGGCGCGCAACAACGCCCAACCGAAAAAACTGCCGGAAACCGGGCCGATGGCGGAGATGCTGAAGCGGATGTTCGGCAAGAAGGATTGAGCGCAGATGTCTTCAGAGACCATGAGCCTTCGCAAAGCTGGCCCGGACGATCTGCCGAAACTGCTCGAACTTTACCAGGCGCTGAACCCTTCGGACCCGCAACTGACGACGCAAGAGGCAAGCACGGTTTTCGCCGCCATGCTCGGCCAACCCGGCCTCACCGTGTTCTTTGCCATGGAAGACCAGGAACCCGTTGCAACCGCCACGCTTCTCGTCATCCCGAACCTGACGCGCGCTGCCCGTCCCTATGCCTTCATCGAAAATGTGGTGACGCTGGAAAGCCGTCGCGGCCGGGGATATGGCCGCGCAGTCGTGCGCCAAGCCATCGAGACCGCCTTTGCCGCAAATTGCTACAAGGTGATGCTGCTGACCGGCCGGCAGCGTCCTGAGGTGCATGCCTTCTACGAAAACTGCGGTTTCATTCAGAACAAGACGGGTTTTCAGATCCGGCGGGATTGAGCATAAAACCGTCACTCCTCCGGCTCGGTGGTGAACATCAGCGGAAACCCGGCCTCCTTGCCAAGATCGTTCGCCTCCTTGGCCTTGGTCTCGGCAATGTCGCGCTCGCAGACAACGACGACCGCGCTCCCGAAGCGATGCGCCGTCATCATCACCCGGTGGCCGGTGTCCTCGCCCATGTGGAAGACGACCTTCAATACCAGGGTGACGAAGTCGCGCGGCGTATAGTCGTCATTCAGCAGAATGACCTTGTAGAGCTTAGGCCGCTCCAGCTTCGGTTTGACTTTCGGTTTCGGTTTGAGATCAACAGGACTGTCACTCATCATTGTCGCCCGTGATTGTCACTCAATTGTAGCCCATGGGGAAAATCCCCGTTGATGACGAAAGATCGGTTGCTCGACCGGCGCATATTGCGCCGCAACCGCAGCATCGACAACCCCGGCCCCGCACTCGCGCAAAATTCCGCTCCATTCGCGGGGCTTTGCCCGCCCAAATCGGCCCCCGGGCTTGACCTTGCCCTGCCCTTTCCGCAAAAGGCTCCTCAACGAATTCTTTCAAACGGACAGGTTTCAAGCCATGGGCTTCAAATGCGGTATCGTCGGGCTGCCGAATGTCGGCAAGTCCACCCTCTTCAACGCGCTGACGAAAACGGCGGCCGCGCAGGCCGCCAACTATCCCTTCTGCACCATCGAGCCCAACACCGGCGAAGTTGCCGTGCCGGACCCCCGCATGCAGCAGCTCGCGGCCATTGCCGGATCGAAGGAAATCATTCCGACCCGCATTTCCTTCGTGGACATTGCCGGCCTGGTGCGCGGCGCATCGAAGGGTGAAGGTCTCGGCAACAAGTTCCTCGCTAATATCCGCGAAGTCGATGCCGTCGTGCATGTGCTTCGCTGCTTCGAGGACGACGACATCACCCATGTGGAAGGCCGCATCAATCCGGTTGGCGATGCCGACACGATCGAGACGGAATTGATGCTCGCCGACCTCGAAAGCCTGGAACGCCGTGTCGAGCAGACGCGCAAGCGCGCCACCAGCAAGGACAAGGAATCCTTGGCCCAACTGCCGGTGATGGAAGCCGTAATTGCTCTGCTAAACGACGGAAAACCGGCACGTCTGCTTTTGAAGACACTGGCGGACGAGGAAATCGAAATCCTCAAGGGCCTCAATCTCCTGACGTCGCACCCGGTGCTTTATGTCTGCAACGTCTCTGAAGCCGACGCATCCACCGGCAACGAGCACACCGCGGCTGTCGCGGAGATGGCAAAGCAACAGGGCGCCGAATGCGTGATCATCTCGGCGGCGATCGAGGCCGAAGTCGCGCAGCTTCCGGCCGATGAAGCCGAAGAATTCCTCTCGGCCCTCGGGCTCACCGAAGCCGGTCTCGACCGGTTGATCCGCGCCGGCTATCACCTGCTCGACCTCATCACCTATTTCACCGTCGGCCCCAAGGAAACGCGCGCCTGGACGATCGTGCGCGGCACCAAAGCGCCCGCTGCCGCCGGCGTCATCCATACCGATTTCGAACGCGGCTTCATCCGCGCCTTTACCATCGCCTATGACGACTACATCGCCTACAAGGGCGAAGTTGGTGCCAAGGAAGCCGGCAAGGGACGCGACGAAGGCAAGGAATATGTCGTCCAGGACGGTGACGTCATCCACTTCCGCTTTAATACCTGATCTGGTCTTGAGCGCGGCGGCGGTCACATCGCGTCTTTTGACTCGTTGACCGAAGTGACACACATCCGTGGCTTGTTTCTTCTCCCCGGCGGGGGAAGATAGCCCGGAGGATCGGATGAGGAGGCAAGGCTGGCGAATTACACGACCCTTGCCCCTCATTCCGCTATCGCGACCTTCTCCTCCTCTGGGAGAAGGCAGCATGCCGCACTGGCTCTCTCAATAGCATCTACGTACACCGCAAACGCACTCTCGATTTGACCTTTACGTAAAGGGAAAAATCATTTTAGATGCCGGTGACATCGACTAGGCAAGGGAGGAAGCCATGGCGCCGGTCGCGACATATGCCTATGAGGATTTTTCCGTTGGACGGGAATTTCCCCTGGGACCGCAATCGATTTCTGCAGCACAAATCATCGAATTCGCCAGCGAGTTCGACCCCCAGCCCATGCACCTGTCCGAAGAGGCTGGCCGCCAGAGCATTCTCGGCGGGCTGGCGGCATCCGGCTGGCACACCTGCGCCCTGCTGATGCGAATGATGGCGGAGAGCTATATCAGCGATTCGACATCGCAAGGCAGCCCCGGCATCGATTATGTCGACTGGAAAAAGCCGGTTCTGGCTGGCGATACGCTTTCGGGAAAATCCATTGTTCTGGAACAGCGCACCTCCAGCTCACGCCCCGGCATCGGCCTCGTGAAGTTTCGCCATGAGCTTTATAACCAGCGCGGCGTTCTGGTATCGCACGGCGAAAACACCGTGATGTTCCTGATGCGTGCGGACGGAGGCCTTGCGGCATGAGACTGGCAGAACTTTCCCCGATCGGCGAACGCGTCACCCTCGACACATTGCATTTTTCCGCCGAAGACATTGTCCGTTTCGCCCGCGATTTCGATCCGCAGCCCTTTCATCTCGATGCCGAAGCGGCGAAAAACAGCGTCTTCGGAGCGCTCTGCGCTTCCGGTTGGCACACCGGCGCTGGCTGGATGAAATGTTTCCTTTCCCATTGGGGCAAGGAAGTGAAGAGGCTGAAACAACTTGGCCTTGAACCGCCGAAACTCGGCCCCTCCCCCGGCTTTCGTGAACTCAAATGGAAAAAGCCGGTTTTCGCCGGAGACGACGTGACCTATTTCGTCACCTTGCTCGATGCCCGACCACTGGAATCAAGAGCCGGGGTTTGGCTGAACACCACCTTCAACGAGGGCGTGAACCAGTCCGGAGAAACCGTGATGACCTTCCAGAGCGGGGTTCTGGAGTTCGAATAGCGGCTGGCCGAGATAGCCCGCGCGCGATACCCTCGGAATCGGCGTCGCGGCGGGAAGGCAAGAATGAACGATATCCTACAGGGTTATGCTGAAGCGGCAACGCCGGACCTAATTGCCAGGTTCGATGGACTGGATTGCCGGGAAATCTACGCACCGGTCATCGATCTGTTGCCGGTCTCACCGGCCCGCGTGGCGGATATTGGCAGCGGCACCGGTCGCGATGCCGCCTGGTTTGCCGAATGCGGCCATGATGTTCTGGCGATAGAGCCGGTCAAGGAACTGCGTGAACCCGGAAAGAGATTGCACCTCTCGCACAAGATAACCTGGCTTGACGACTGTTTGCCCGATCTGATGAAAGCGCGCCGCCACGGCCCGTTCGATCTGGTTACGCTGTGCGGCGTCTGGCACCATATCGATGACGAGGCACGGCAGACCGCCATGGAAAGCCTCTCGGAGATGACGGCAGAAGGCGGATTGCTGATCATGTCCCTGCGTCACGGCCCCGCACCCAAAGGCCGCCGTGCTTTTCCCATTTCACCAGCGGAAACGACGGGCAATGCAGCCCGTCTGGGGTTCACGTTGATACGACAGGTAGAAGTTGCTTCCATTCAGGCGGGTAATCGCGCCATGGGCGTCCACTGGACATGGATCGCACTACGAAAGAACGGACAAAACACCGGCCTGTCGCAACATTCCTAGCCGGAAACCGGCCTCAATGGCCTGAAAACTCCACCAGTGTCCGCACTTCCACACCGAGGTCTTCCAGCTTCCTGCGGCCGCCGAGATCGGGCAGATCGATGACGAAGCAGGCCGAAACGATTTCCGCGCCCATCTGCCGCAAGAGTTTCACCGCACCTTCGGCGGTGCCGCCAGTCGCGATCAGGTCGTCGACCAGAATGACCTTTTCGCCCGGCTGCACGGCGTCCACATGCATTTCCATCTCGTCAACGCCGTATTCAAGGCTGTAGGCCACGCGCACGGTGGTGTGCGGCAACTTGCCTTTCTTGCGGATAGGCACGAAACCGGCGGAAAGCTGGTGCGCCACCGCTCCGCCCAGAATGAAGCCACGCGCTTCCATCCCCGCGATCTTGTCGATCTTCGTTCCCGCATAGGGCTGCACAAGCTCGTCCACGGCACGGCGGAAAGCGCGCGGATTGCCAAGCAGAGTCGTGATGTCCCTGAAGATGATGCCCGGCTTCGGATAGTCGGGAATGGAGCGGATGGCAGCGGAAAGCTCCGAAGCGATAACGGTCATGGTATTTCCAGTTAGATTGGGAAATGGATCAGAAGGTTCGGGCCACCCTATCAACTTGGTGGCTGCGGACCAACTAAAAAGGACCGCCGCTCATTCCTGCCCCGACATTCCCTCGATCCGCGCCCAGACTGGGCATACATCCGCGAAGGAATGCGACAGAGGCCGTAGCGCCTCGTCATTTCTGTCGTCAAAAGAGCCGGAAACGAGGTCGACAGTCGGTGCATCGTCGATGGCGCCAAGCGTGCTGCCGCAGACCGCGCAAAACGCACGGCTGGAATAATCTGAAGACCGGAAAACCATGGGCGCACCGCGCTCTCCCGTCCAGACCACTGCATCGCTCGCAAACTCCACCCAGGCAAGGCTGGAAGCGCCGGAGTGCCGCTGGCAGATATCGCAGGAGCAGCTGTGCGGATTGCCGGGTTCACCCGTGGCCTCGAAACGGACGGAACCGCACAGGCAGCCACCGCTCCGGACTTTCGCCATTTCTCATCCTCCTTCGACACATGAAAAGGCCCCCAGGGCAAGACCATGGGGGCCAATGATTGCAGGCATTTGAAGCCGCTCAATGTTCTTTGTTGGCGTAGACCGATTTCTTGGTGAGATAGATCAGCGCCGTGAAGATGAACAGGAACACCATGACCATGAAGCCGGTGCGCTTGCGCGCTTCCAGATGCGGTTCTGCGGCCCACATCAGGAAAGCGGACACGTCCTTGGAATATTGATCCACCGTCTGCGGCGCACCATCGTCATAGGTCACCTGATCGGCACTGATCGGCGGCGCCATCTTCAGCGCCACGGCGCTGGCGAAATACGGGTTGAAATGCGTGCCTTCCGACACTTCAACGCCGGCAGGCGCGTCCTGGTATCCGGTCAGCAGCGCATGGATGTAGTCCGGGCCGCCTTCCTGATAACCGCCGATGATCGGAATCATGTCGATGACGAACTGCGGAAAGCCACGCTCCACGCCGCGCGCCTTGGCAAGCAGCGACATGTCCGGTGGTGCAGCTCCGCCATTGGCAGCAGCAGCCGCTTCGTGGTTCGGGAATGGCGAGGGGAAATGGTCGGAAGGCACAGCCTTGCGATTATACATTTCGCCGTCGGCGTTCGGCCCGTCCTGCACTTCATATTCCGCAGCAAAGGCCTTCACCTGCTCTTCCGAATAACCGAGATCGCCCAGCGTGCGGAAGGAAACGAGGCTCATCGAATGGCAGGCAGAGCAGACTTCCTTGTAGACCTTCAGGCCGCGCTGCAGCTGGCCCTTGTCGTATTTGCCGAAAGGTCCGGCAAAAGACCAGCTCTGCTCCTCGGGCTTGATGACCGGGAAGTGACCGCCGGCGATCGCATGCTCGGTCTTGGTGGCGAGATCGTGGCTCTCCTCGGCCGCAAAAGCGGCGGCGGAACAGCCGATGGCAGCGATAAGCGCGATGCTCGTTACAAGCTTCTTCATTGTCGTCATCCTTCCTTCGCGCTCAGACTTGGGCGGCCGCTGGCGCGGCAGTCTTCTTGGCGGCGTTCTTTTCCAGAACGGCCTCGGTAATCGAATTCGGAATACGCCGCGGCGTTTCGACCAGACCGAGGATCGGCATGATGACGAGGAAGAAACCGAAGTAATAAAGCGTGCCGATCTGCGACATGATGACATAAAGGCCTTCCGCCGGACGCGAACCCAGCCAGCCAAGCAGGATGGCGTTGACCACGAACAGCCAGAAGAACAGCTTGTACCAGGGACGATATACCGCGGAGCGAACCTTCGAGGTATCGAGCCAGGGCAGGAAGAACAGCACGATGATTGCGCCGAACATGACGAGAACGCCACCGAGCTTGGAATCGATCGGCCCGATATTGAAAGTGATGGCGCGCAGCATCGCGTAGAACGGCAGATAATACCATTCGGGCACGATATGCGCCGGTGTCTTCAACGGATCCGCCATGATGTAGTTATCAGGGTGTCCGAGGAAGTTCGGCATGTAGAAGACGAACCACGCATAAGCGATGAGGAACACCGAAACGCCGAGTGCATCCTTCAACGTCGCATAGGGCGTGAAGGGTACCGTATCGGTCTTGCTCTTCACTTCCACACCGGTCGGATTGGTCTGGCCGGTCACATGCAGCGCCCAGATATGCAGGATGACGACACCCGCGATCATGAAGGGCAGCAGGTAGTGGAGCGCGAAGAAGCGGTTGAGCGTCGGATTGTCCACCGCAAAGCCGCCGAGCAGGAACTGCTGAATCCACTCACCTATGCCCGGGAAAGCCGAGAAGAAGCCGGTGATGACCGTGGCGCCCCAGAAGGACATCTGGCCCCACGGCAGCACGTAGCCCATGAAGCCCGTCGCCATCATCAGGAGGTAGATCACGCAGCCGAGAATCCAGAGGATTTCGCGTGGCGCCTTATAGGAGCCGTAATAAAGTCCACGGGCGATGTGCAGGTAAACCGCGATGAAGAAGAACGATGCACCGTTGGCGTGCATGTAGCGCAACAGCCAGCCGTGGTTGACGTCGCGCATGATCTTTTCGACGGAATTGAAGGCAACCGTCGTTTCAGCGGCGTAATGCATGGCAAGCACGACGCCAGTGAGGATCTGCACGATCAGCATGACAGCCAGCATCGCGCCGAATGTGTAGGCGTAGTTCAGATTACGCGGGACAGGATAGGCAACGAAGCTGTCATAGATCATGCGCGGCAAGGGAAGCCGCGAATCGATCCACCTCTCGATGCCGGTGGACGGCTGATAACTGGAATGACCACTCATAAATATCTGTCCCCTTATCCGATCTTGATCACGGTATCGGATGTGAATGCAAATGTCGGGATGGCGAGGTTCTGCGGCGCCGGACCCTTACGTATGCGGCCCGCCGTATCGTAATGCGAGCCATGGCAGGGACAGAACCAACCGCCGAAATCGCCGGCCTGGCCGAGCGGAACGCAACCGAGATGGGTGCAGGAACCGATCATGACGATCCAGTTCTCCTTGCCCTGACCGGCGGAACGGTCAATGTCCGTCGCCTGCGCGTCGGGGGCAATGTTGGCGTTGCGCGCCACCGGATCCTTGAGATCGGCAAGAGCGACAGCATTGGCTTCGCCAATTTCCTTTTCCGTGCGGTTACGGATGAAAATCGGCTTGCCGCGCCACTTCACGGTCAGCGACATGCCCGGCTCGACCGCCGCGACATTCACCTCGATGGAGGCAAGCGCCAGCGTCGATGCGTCTGGACGCATCTGGTCGATAAAGGGCCATGCCACTGCGGCGGCACCAACGGCGCCCGTCATTCCGGTTACTAGATAAAGAAAATCGCGACGGGTCGGTTCACCCGAGGCGTCGTGATTGGTTACGTGCTCGCTCACCGCTACACCATCCTCTGCGCTGTTTTTGCCGTAAATCGCATGAGTCCTCCCGCTATGATTTGATCCAAGACAATCTCCGTCCCACCGTCTCGGTCATCCTCGCGGCGTTTGAGAAACCGCGTCATTCTGTTTGATCGCAAAATATTGACTGACTTGGCAAGAGCAAAGCACACAAAGCTGCCGTAATTCTGCCAGAAGGGGCGGATTTGTTTCTGTTTTTTTCCTAAGCCCCGGCAAGCGGGCAACATTGTGCCCACCCTTGCGGCATGTTACGAGACATCAAGGGAGAGCTTGGAAAGCAGGGATTCGGATGACGGCGAAGCTCTCGTGCATGGTCTCCACGGTCGTGGCTGCCGTACTTTTCATCGCCAGCCTGCGTTATGTGACGGATTTCTGGCTTTTAGCCTTCGTCACCAGTTTCCAGCTTCACATCGCCTTCGTCTGTATCCTGCTGTCATGCCTGGTATTTTGGCTGACGCGTGACGCGATTTCCGCTTTCCTCATCATCTGGTCGCTTGCACTCGCCATCCACGCCGTCGCCATGCTCATGGAATTCTCGACAAGCGCCAATGCGGCACCTGGCGCCAGACCCTTCCGGCTGTTGTCCTTCAACGTATTGATGGATAACGCCGCCAATGCGGATGCGGTTGCCGACAGGATTCTCGAATCAGACGCGGATGCGGTCTATCTGTTTGAGGCGGCTGCGCTGGAATCGGTTCTGCCGCGTCTGCAGCAAACCTACCCCCACAGGCTTGGCTGCTATGCGGGAACACCGACCTGTGATCTCTTGATCCTATCGAAGCGGCCGCTGCTGGAGGGCCGTTTCCATAGCCTCAGCGATCTGCGCCGCGACCGTTTCGCCATCGCCAGCATCGATTTCGACGGCACGAAGCTGACGCTCGCTGCAGGTCACATCACCAAACCCTATTTCGACGACTATCACCGGGACGAGCTGGACGAAGTCAGCGAAATTCTCTTTCGTGTCACCGGGCCGCTCATTCTGGCCGGAGATTTCAATTCGGCCAGCATCGCTCCCGACATGCGCGACTTCCTCGCCGCCAACGACCTGAAGAAAGCGCCATGGGAACCCGCCACATGGCCGACGAAGGCAGGTCGCTTCGGCATCGCGATTGACCATATCTTCGCCCGCGAACCGGCCACGCTCTTGAAAACCACCCGTCTCCCCGACAGCCTCGGTTCCAATCATTTCGGCCTGATGGCGGATTTCATGATCGGGAAATAGCTGCCAAAAGACCCTATTGGGCCGCCTCGTCCACAGCAAGGAAACCGCCCGACTGTCGCGCCCAGAGTTCCGAATAAAGTCTGCCCTGCGAGACGAGATCTGAATGGCTGCCCTGCTCGACGATACGGCCCTGATCCATCACGATCAGCCGGTCGAGAGCAGCAATTGTTGAAAGACGGTGGGCGATGGCCAGCACTGTCTTGCCCTGCATCAACTCATCGAGATTGCTCTGGATCGCCGCTTCTACTTCCGAATCAAGCGCAGACGTCGCCTCGTCGAGGACGAGGATCGGCGCATCCTTCAGCATCACGCGGGCAATGGCGATGCGCTGGCGCTGGCCTCCGGACAATTTCACGCCACGTTCGCCGACATGCGCGTCGAAACCCGTGCGGCCGCGCTGGTCTTCCAGCCGTGCAATGAACTCATCCGCCTTGGCCCGGCGCGTCGCCTCCAGCAATTGCGCTTCGGTGGCATCCGTGCGCCCGAACATGATGTTGTCTCTGATAGAACGGTGCAGCAGCGACGTATCCTGCGTGACCATGCCGATATGGGCGCGCAGTGATTCCTGGGTGACCTTGGCGATATCCTGCCCGTCAATGAGGATGCGGCCTTTCTCAACATCGTAAAACCGCAGCAGCAGATTGACGAGGGTGGATTTGCCCGCGCCGGAGCGTCCGACGATGCCGACCTTCTCCCCCGCCTTGATATCGAGATTGAGATTGTCGATGACCCCGTTCGCCCGCCCATAATGGAAGCTGACGTTTTCGAAGCGGATACTTGGACTTTTCACGTCCAGCACTGTCGCATCCGGCGCGTCCACAAGGCCGATCGGCTGCGAAATCAGCTCCGCCGCATTCTGCACCGTGCCGAAATTGCGCATGATGCCGTTGAACTGCGTCATCAATCGCCCGAGCAGGAAGTTGAGGCGCAGAACCAGTGCCAGCGTGAAGGCGACAGCGCCGGAACTGATCTTGCCGGACAGCCAAAGGTCGATACACAGCGCCGCCATCGACGTGATCATCACACCCGACAGCAGCGCCATCGAGGCGCGCACACCGGTGATGAACCGCGTGAACGTCATCGTGGCGTTCTGGAAGATATCGAAGCCCTGCCGCATGTAGCGGTCGTTGGCATCGTCGCGCCCGAACAGCCTGAGCGTCTGGATATTGCTGTATGCATCCACCATCCGGCCGGAAAGCATGGAGGCTGCCTCCGCCGTTTCTTTCGAATGGGAGCGGATGCGCGGCACGAAATAACGCGCCAGCAGCGAGAAGATCAGCACCCAGACGAGGACGACGACGGCAAGCCGCCAGTCCAGTCCGCCGATCAGCAGCAGCATCGAGACGGAGTAGATGCCGACGAACCAGACGCTTTCCATCAGCGAGGTGACAAGATCGCCTGCCGCCTGCCCGCCCGACCAGACCTTGGTAACGATGCGGCCGGAAAAATCGTTCTGGAAAAAAGTCAGCGATTGCCGCGCCACATGCATATAGGATTGCCAGCGCACCAAATTGTAAAAGCCGGGCGTGATGATCTGTTGGTCCACCAGCGCGGTCACCATGGTGACGATAAAACGCACGATGCCGATCAACACCAGCATGCCGACGAGTTCGCCGCCATGGGCTGCCAGCAGTCCAGCCCAGCCCTCTTCCGGCTTGACGGTCGAGAGAATGTCGACCAGCCGCCCGACGAACCAGAAAAGCGCAGCCTCAATGGCAGCCGTCAACCCGCCCAGCACCAGCATGGCAAGAAACGGCGCCTTGGCCTGCGAGATATAGAACCAGATGAAACCGGACGTCTTTTCCGGCGGCCGCAAATCGTCCTTTCGGGCGAAGGGCTTTATCCAGTTCTCGAAAAACTCGAAGATGCGGGTAATGACCATGATCCGGATATAGGCGGATTCCCGGAGCGGGAACAGCCGCAGAGCGTTCGGGAAGAGATTATATTTCGGTAACGTTCGGGAAATGAAAAAGGGCGAAGAATGTTCCACCGGGCTCTGGATAGATCCACCTGGATTTCGCGCACTCGCAGCATCCTCACTCCGTCACCAAGGACTAGATCAAGGGTAAAGCGCGATTCAAGTCTTTGATCGCGGGATACCCCTTTCACGGCGCAGACGCGCCGTGGCTGGAAACCGGCTCAAGGCCGGCATGACGGAGGAGAGGTTTAACTCGCCTACATAGATAAACGCGAACCGCAAACGAAAGGGCGGGAAACCATGCTTCCCGCCCTTCGAGCTCTCCTTACTCGGCAGCCGCTTCCGCCTCGTGGTCGGCGATGAAGCCGCCGGACTGGCGCCGCCATAGATCGGCATAGATACCTCCCATCGCCGCCAGTTCCGCATGGCTGCCCGATTCCACGATCTGGCCCTTGTCGAGGATGATGAGCCGGTCCATTTCGGTCAGCGTCGACAGACGGTGGGCGATCGCGATAACCGTCTTGCCTTCCATCAGCGAGAACAGGTTTTCCTGAATCGCCGCCTCGACTTCCGAGTCGAGCGCCGAGGTCGCTTCATCAAGCACCAGGATCGGCGCGTTCTTGAGGAACACGCGAGCAATGGCGATACGCTGACGCTGGCCACCGGACAGCTTTACACCGCGTTCGCCCACCTGGGCATCAAGGCCCTGGCGGCCATGCATATCGACAAGCGTTTCCACAAAGTCCCAGGCATTCGCCCGCTTTGCCGCCGCGATCACCTGCTCGTCGGTGGCCTCGGGATGGCCATAGGCGATGTTGTCGCGGATCGAACGGTGCAGCAGCGAAGTATCCTGCGTCACCACACCAATCAACTCGCGCAGGCTGTCCTGCGACACCTTGGAGATGTCCTGCCCGTCGATGGTGATCTTGCCCGCTTCCAGATCGTAGAAACGCAGAAGCAGGTTCATCAGCGTTGTCTTGCCCGCACCGGAACGCCCGACCAAACCGACCTTCTCGCCCGACTTGATATCCAGCGTCAGCCCGTCGATCACGCCCTTGTTCTTGCCGTAGTGGAAGCGGACGTTATCATAACGGATCGCGCCCTGCGGTGCCGCAAGCTGCGGCGCCTTCGGAGCATCGACGATATCGTGCGGCTTCGTCATCATCGACATGCCGTCATAGACGGTGCCGATGTTTTCGAACAGCGAGGTGACTTCCCACATGATCCATTGCGACATGCCGTTGACGCGCATGGCAAGGCTTATGGCAATGGCAACCGAGCCGGCCGTGACCGAACCCTGCATCCAGAAATAAAGACCGAGCGAGGCCGTGGAAAACAGCACGACCGCATTGTTGAGGTCGATCAGGATGTTGAAGCCGGAAATCTTGCGCATCTGGCGGTGAACGGTTCCGAGAAACACGTTCATCCCCTCACGCGCATATCTTTCCTCGCGGCCCGCATGCGAAAACAGCTTGATCGTCGAGATGTTTGTATAGCTGTCGACAATACGCCCCGTCATCATCGAGCGCGCATCTGCCTGCTCCTGCGCGAGCCGGCCGAGTTTCGGCACAAAATAGGTGAGGATACCCATATAGATGCCGAGCCACACCAGCAGCGGAATGACCAGCCGCCAGTCTGCGGCCGCAACCATGAACAGCATCGAGACGACGAAGCTGATAGCGTAGACGAACACGTCGATCACCTTCAGCGCCACTTCGCGGATCGCCAGTGCCGTCTGCATCACCTTGGTCGAAACCCGGCCTGCAAATTCGTTGGCGAAAAAGTTCATGGAGTGGCGCAGCAGGAAACGATGCATCTTCCAGCGCGCGATCATGCCGAAATTGCCGGCAAGCGTCTGGTGCATCGTCATGGTGTGGATAGCGCCCATCAGTGGCAGCAGGAAGAGCACCAGCCCAGCCATGACCATCAGATGCCAGCCCTCATCGGCAAAAAACGTCTCGCGATTGGCCGTGGAAAGCCAGTCAACGATGCTGCCGAGGAATTTGTAGAGCATGGCTTCCGCAACGGCGATGCCCATGGACATCAGGCCGAGCAGCAGGAGCCACGGCCATGCGGGCTGCACATAATGCCACACGAACGGCAAAAGCTTCTTCGGCGGCACAGACGGCGCCGAAGAGGGAAAAGGGTCAAGGCGTTTTTCAAACCAGCCAAACATAGGCCAAGCTCCGGCAAGCAATCGCCCCATCGTGAAACGTGAGCAAACGCAAATATGGCTCACGACGGAACAGAAAAGTATTGGATATGGCCGCAACAGCCACATGACGAGTCAAACTATGGGAAACGCGGTCGAACCGCGGGGGTAACACCTAGGCCAGCAGCAGCACTACTGGGGCCGGGAGGCGAATACGAATGTCATTTTGCATCAGAACCTCCCTAGCTGGTGTTGAAGATGTCGCCTTGTAGCGCAAAAATTAATCGTTGACCAGCCGCAAAGATGCCGAACGCGTCAGAAAAGCTCTCGATTGCGACCGATTCTGCCGAACGGGCGGAGAAGACCCGGCAAAGGTCTCCGCCCGTTGTAAGGCCTGGATACGCAGCTTACTCGGCGGCGTCCTGCGCCTGCCCGAGCGCCTTGATCTGCGCCAGAGTATCGGCAAGCGTGGCCGAGGTGTCGGAATAAAGATCATCGTCCTGCACCTGCAGATTGCCGACATGCAGGTCGGTCAAATGGACGAAATTCGCCCGTTCGGACATGATATCTTCCTGTTTTTGCTGCGCGGAACCCGGATCGAAACAACGCCGATCCGACGCAACCGGATATGCCGGATCGGCCTGACGGCACGATGGTTAATGGGTAGCCCGACTGTGTGTCACGCGAATGAATACGGCACTCTTCGAAACGGTCCTCTCGGGCTGCATCTGTCACAAACCCGCCGCCCGTGATAAGCGCTCCGGCATTCCAAACGCGGTGAGAAGACCATGAGCGATATCAGACCCGAAATCAGGATTGCCCTCTACCAGCCGGATATTCCCGGCAATACCGGCACGATCCTGCGGCTGGCGGCCTGTCTCGGCCTCGGCGTCGATATCATCGAGCCGGCCGGTTTCGATATTTCCGACCGCAACCTGAAAAGGGCAGGCATGGATTATATCGCAGCGGCGGCGCTGACGCGCCACGTCAGCTGGGACCGGTTTGAGGAGTGGCGCGCAACCACCGGCCGCCGCCTCGTTCTCGCCTCCACCAAGGCCGCCCTGCCCTATACGAAAATCGCCTATCGCCACGACGATATCCTGCTTTTCGGCCGTGAAAGTGCTGGTGTGCCGGACCACGTGCATGAGAAGGCGCAGGAGCGAATCATCATCCCGATGGTCGAGGGGCAGCGCTCCATCAACGTCGCAATGTCCGCCGCGATGATCACCGGCGAGGCTTTGCGCCAGACTGCATGGTCTTAAGCGCCTTTTTTAGCGCCATTTTTTCGTGCAAATACAAAAATTGACCGTTTTTGCTTCAAAACTGTCGCAACCCGGCCTGTACCGAAGGCGTTCAGGCTCCTATACTTATTAGCCGGACAACAAAAATCGCCCTCGCCGCAGCCATCCGCCGGCGGGTGTGAGGAGACGTCGCATGCAATCCACCATTGTCATCGTCAACCTTCTCGGCGCAGTCGCGCTGCTGCTCTTTGGTCTTGCCCAGGTCAAGGATGGGGTTACCCGTGCCTTCGGCATGAAACTGCGAAGTGTATTGGCGACGGGCACCCAGAGCGGCCCGCGTTCCTTCTTTTCCGGCTTTTTCGCCACTGTCGCGCTGCAAAGCTCGACGGCAACCGCGCTTACCGTCGCCTCCTTCGCAGAACGCGATCTCATCAAGCCGCGCATGGCGCAGGTCGTGCTGCTCGGCGCCAATGTCGGCACCGCCGTCACCGCCTGGATTGTCGCGGCCGGTGTGGAGTGGCTGTCGCCGCTGCTGATCCTCTCCGGTATCGTTCTCAAAAAGGGTAGCTCAAACGCCCGACAAGGTGGCGGAACCGCGGTCATCGGCATCGGCCTGATGCTTCTGTCATTGCATCTGTTGAGCGGCGCGACCGAACCGATGCGTGCCTCGCCAGCCCTTGGCGTCTTCATCGGTCTGCTTGATGGCGCATGGCCCGTCGCGCTGATCTTCTCCGCCGTGCTGGCCTTCGTCTCCTCCTCCAGCCTCGCTGTCGTGGTGCTTATCCTGTCGCTTGCTGCTACTGGCACGCTGTCCGCCGGTCTCATCATCGTTCTCATTCTCGGCGCCAATCTCGGCGGCGCCATTCCGCCGGTCATCGCCACGCTCTCCGGCCCGGCCTCGGCGCGGCGCATCACTATCGGCAACCTTGTGGTGCGCACCATCGGCTGCCTCATCGCCATGCCACTCGCATCCTATGGCGCAACGCTTTTGCAGCAATTGCCGCTTTCGCCCGCCAAATTGCCTGTTGATGCGCATCTCATCTTCAATGTCATTCTGGCAGCGGTTGCCTGGCCGTTCTCAGCCCTCATATCCGACCTGATGGCAAAGCTGGTGCCGGGCGATCCGAAAGCCGAAGATGGCCCGAATTTCCTCGATCAGCAGGCGCTGGATACGCCTGTTGTGGCGCTCGCCAATGCCACGCGTGAGGTCTTGAGCGTCGGCGATGCTATCGAGCGCATGCTGATCCGCGCCGAAAACGCCTTCAAGCATAATGATCTGGCACCCCTTCAGGAAGTGTCCCTGCTCGAAAAGAAGGTCGATCGCCGTCAGCAGGAGGTGAAGGTCTATCTTTCCCAACTGGGGCGCAAAGGGCTTGCAGACGACGAAGCGCGCCGTTCGATCGCCATCATCGATTACGCGATCAATCTCGAACATATCGGCGACATCATCGAAAAAGGCATTTGCGAGCAGATCCGCAAGAAGGTGCTGAACAGCTTCAAATTTTCCGACGACGGTTATGAGGAGCTGAAGACGCTGTTCGACATGACAATCGAAAATCTGCGGGCCGCCCAGAGCATTCTGGTGACCGGCGATTTCGATCTCGCCCGCCGGCTGATGGAAAGCAAGGTGGATATACGCCGCCTCGAAAAACAGTCGTCCAACCGCCATCTGGAGCGGCTGCGCGATGGGCTGACGGAAAGCATGCAGACGAGTTCACTGCATCTCGACATGCTGCGCGATCTGAAGCGCATAAACGCCCATATCGTCTCTGTTGCCCATCCCATTCTGGATGAAAGCGGCGTTTTGATCGAAAGCCGCCTGCGTTACGCCGAACCGCGTGCTTAAAGCTTAGTCTGCCGAAGGAAGCCGCCGCATGGTGAATTCGATGCGGTCGCCTTCCAGCTGCCGCCAGCTTTCCACTTCGGTCCAATAGGCGGCCTTCGGAAAACTGTCGAACCACTCGCGCGCCTTGGCACGGGCTTCTTCACGGTCGAGACAAAAGGTCTGCCGCACGAACATGCCGTTGCGCATCGGATCGCCGCCGTCACTTTCACGCGCCTTGCGGTGATTGGCGATCCTGCGCTTCAGCCCGTCCAGGGGCGGCGGTCCGGCAAATTTCGTCATGATATTCACCTCTGGCACCTACATCGCTAAAGATAGTGCCCGCATGTGAACTTGGCGAGTCGAATTTGTGCGCAAGGCCAGCACCTGCTAGATGCGACAGGGAATCGACTTCACCAAAGGAGAACATGCATGGAACGGCCATCTTTGCCGAAGGGCTTGCCCGAGGACATAGAAGACAAGAAGGCCGCCGCCCAGGCCTGGTTCCAGCATCTGCGCGACACCATCGTTGCCTCCTTCGAAACCCTTGAAGACGAGCTGAGCGGCCCGCTCGCCGATCAGGAACCGGGACGCTTCGTGCAGAAGGACTGGCTGCGCGACAATGGCGCGGGCGGCGGCGGCAAGATGTCGATGATGGAGGGCCGCGTCTTCGAAAAGGTCGGCGTCCACACCTCCACCGTCTATGGTGAGTTTTCGCCGGAATTCCGCCAGCAGATACCGGGTGCGGAAGAAGACCCCAGCTTCTGGGCCTCGGGCATTTCGCTGATCGCCCATCCGGTCAATCCCAATGTGCCGGCTGTTCATATGAATACCCGCATGGTCGTCACCACCAGCCACTGGTTCGGCGGCGGCGCGGACCTGACGCCCGTGCTTGGACGCCGGCGGACGGAACAGGATCCGGACACCCAGCTTTTCCACCGCGGCTTCGAGATCACCTGTAACCGCCATCCCGTGGCCGACTATCCGCGCTACAAGTCGTGGTGCGACGAGTACTTCTTCCTCAAGCACCGCAACGAGCCGCGCGGCACCGGCGGCATCTTTTTCGACTGGCTGCACCCGGAAGAGGAAAAGGGCGGCTGGGACGCCAATTTCGCCTTCGTGCAGGATGTTGGCCGCGCCTTCAACCTGGTCTACCCAAAAATCGTGCGATCCAATTTCAACCAGCCCTGGACGGAAGAGGACCGCGACGAGCAGCTCATTCGCCGTGGCCGCTATGTGGAATTCAACCTGCTTTACGACCGCGGCACGATCTTCGGCCTCAAGACCGGCGGCAATGTCGAATCGATTCTGTCTTCCCTGCCGCCCGTGGTCCGCTGGCCCTGAAATACTCACGTAAATTTGACGCCCGTCATGAATTTGGGCGCAAATCGCGCAAATTAGGACTTATGGAAAAATAAAGGCAATGATAATCTCCTGCGTGCAGACGTACTGGAGGAGCTATCGTCATGATTACTTCGAACAGCATGCCTATATCTGCTTCCGCTGAGGGAGCCTCGCATTCCATCGATACCCCTGATTTGATCGACCGCATGGCAGCGGAAATGCGTGCCACCGGCGATCGCGAACTGCCGCATTCCTTTTATGTCGAACAGGTAAAACGCACGCTTGCCGGAAAAGCGGTGACGCGGGCCGACAATGACGAAATGCCTCGTACAAAAATCCCGGCAGCCGGCACATCCTCTGTTTTCCAGTGCTGGGCGATGCCCGAATAGGGCCTGAACAGGGTCAGCGGAACGCCGCTCTGGAACATTAGCGGCGACCGTTCGTTTCTTGTCAGAGGGACAGCAGGCATTTGCAGGCTGTCCCTCTGTCTAAAACAGGGAGGCAAGACCATGAGACTGTTTGAATGTGGAACGCTCGTGCCCGGCTGTGCCTGGCACACCCGCGCGGATGACGACGCGGAAGTCGTGCGCCGCACCGTGGAACATATGCGATCGGCCCACGGCGAAACCATCATCCGCGAAAACATGATCGAAAACATCAAATCCCGCATCCGCGACGAGGCAAATGCGGCCTGAGCCGCAACGCCTCCGGCACTGCGATCTCAATTCTCCAGCATATCCTTCAGCCGGGCGGTCAGCGCTGCCCGGTCTAGCGAGAAATTGACGTCGATCCACTTTTCTTCGAGGCTTTTCAGCACCTCGCCTACCTTCGGACCGGACTCCACGCCCGCGGCCATCACATCAGCGCCGCTCAGCGGAAAGCCGGGCTTGTGGAACTTGTTCGCTCTCGTCAGCAGCGTCGAAAGTCGCGCGACTTTCTGCATCGCCGCCTCACCGCCCGAAAGGTCGGCGCGGGCCGAGGCAAGCGCCAGTTTCAGGCGCGTCTTCACACCGTCAACGCCCTGCCGGTAAAGCAGCCGGTCTAGCGCCGTCTCCTTCATCTCCGGATCGATCACCGGCGCGGAAGCCCAGTGGGCGAGATATGCAGCTTCAGCCTTCGACAGCCGCAGCCGCGCAGCAAGCGCCGTTAGCCTCTCCCTGTCGGGCGGCACTATGGCAGCAAGCCGCAGCATCGGGTCAACTGTCCAGCCAAGCGCCTGTTCGGTTGCCACCAGCCCGTGAATGGCGTCGATACCCCATTTTTCCGTTTCGGGAAGAATTTCCGCCAACACGCCGGATTGCCGCATCCACAGCAAGGCGCGGGAGGGATCGCGCGCGGAAAGCAGCTTTTTCAGCTCGCTCCACACCCGCTCGGCCGAGAGCGTCCCAAGCTTGTCCTTGGCCCGCGCACTGGCGCGCAAGCCATCGGCATCAGGACGACCGGAACCATAATGGGCAAAAAAGCGGAAGAACCTAAGAATCCGCAGATAATCTTCCGAAATCCGCATTGCCGCATCGCCGATGAAACGCACCGTGCCGGTTTCAATGTCGAGAAGGCCATCGATGAGGTCGATGATCTCGCCCTTCTCGTCAGCGTAAAGTGCGTTGATGGTGAGATCGCGCCGCTCGGCGTCGGTTTGCCAGTCTGTGCCAAAAGCGACCTGCGCATGGCGGCCATTGGTCTCGACATCGCGGCGCAGCGTCGTCACCTCGAAACCTTCGCCGTCGATCACCAGCGTCACCGTACCGTGTTCTATGCCGGTCGGTACCGCCTTGATGCCCACCGCCTTGGCGCGCTCAACCACCACATCGGGGGTAAGCGTCGTCGCCATATCGACATCGACGACCGGTTGTTCCATCAGCGCATTGCGCACGGCGCCGCCGACGATCCGCACCTCGCCGCCATCGGCGTTCAACAGCGCGAAGATGCGCTTCAGCGCCGGCTTTTCAAACCAGTCCCGCCCGGCAAGGCTGCTCATGAATAAAACCTCTCGTAAATCGTCCGCACGATGCCCGCCGTAATGCCCCAAATGTAGCGCTCGCCATAGGGCATTTCGTAGAAAAACCGCTCCTTCCCCTGAAAGATGCGGCTGCCGCGCCCGTGATTGGCTGGGTCCATCAGGAAAGACAGCGGCACCTCGAAAACCTCATCCACTTCCGTGGGATTGAGCGTCAGGTCAAAGCCGGGACGAACGACCGACAGCACCGGCTTGATGCGAAAACCGGTACCGGAAATATAATCCGGCAGACGCCCGACCGTTTCCACGAAAGATCGCGAGAGGCCGATCTCCTCTTCCGTCTCGCGCAGGGCCGCCTCTTCCGGTGTGCGGTCCCCGGCATCGATGCCACCGCCCGGAAAGGAAATCTGGCCGGAATGTTTGCGCAGGGTTGCGGTGCGCTGGGTGAAGATCACCCGCGCTTCGTTGCCGTCGTCGATGACAGGCACCAGCACGGCGGCGTCCTTCAGCCTTATGCCGTTTCCCGAAAGCACCACGCCCGGATTGAGCAGATGATCGCCATTCTCGCGTTCCGCCACGCCCTCGCCTTCCTCCAGCACCCGGCGGCGGAAATCGGCGGCGGTAAAAGTTTCAAGGCGGGTTGTCGTTATTGTCATTGCGAAAGCCGTTCCAGTTCTTTGGCGGGCATCACGGGAAAGACAACCCCGCCCGAGCGCACGGCAAACATCTCGACATCGTCCACATCGATCACCTCGCCGAGTGCCACGAGATCATACATCACCGCCCGCGAGACGAGCGCCTCCAGCCTGCCGCGCACCAGAATATAGGGTTTCAATTCGCGGTTTTCTCCGAAAATCGTAAAGCGTAGCGGATGCTCCGGCCCGGCCTCCACCACATCGCCGACATTGGTGCGGAAGGTCAGCAGCGGCCCGCCATCTTTCTCGCCCGCCGTCACCTTCATCTCGACGGCCACGAAAGGAGCATCCACCACGCGGATGCCGACTTTTTCCACAGGAGTTACAAGATAGGTCTTGCCGTCGTCATCCTTGCGCAGGACCGTGGAAAACAGCCGCACCAGCGGCGCCCGGCCAATGGGCGTACCCATATAGAACCAGGTGCCGTCTGCGCGGATTTCCATGTCGAGATCGCCGCAAAAGGGGGGATTCCAGCGCTCCACCGGCGCAGGTCCACGTTTGGCGTCGCCGGTCTGCTCGGCGGCGCGTGAAATCATCGCCGCCAGCCCTGCTGCATCGCTTGCCGAATTTATCGTCTCCGCTGCCATATTCGAGTCTCGCTTTGCCGATAAGGAAATACTAAGTCACGACATAGTCATTCGAATGGCGCTTGTCAGCGGCCAAGAGAGCAATAAGCTAGTTGCAGCGCGAAATCCGCTCCGGCCAATGGCCATCAAGATCGGAGCAGGAATGGGTCGGCGGCAAAGGTATGAGGAGAGCGACATGGGCGTGATGAATACCGGCGAAACCCTCGACGAAAAAGCCATCGTCGCCTCGGCCGAAAAGGCGCTTTCGGATATTGCCGCGATCCGCGCGGAGGTATCCAAGGTCATCTTCGGCCAGGAAAAAGTGGTTCAGAACACGCTTCTCGCAATACTCTCGGGCGGCCACGCGTTGCTCGTCGGCGTTCCCGGGCTTGCCAAGACCAAGCTCGTCACCACGCTCGGAACGGTTCTCGGGCTCGATGCCAACCGCATCCAGTTCACACCGGACCTCATGCCATCGGATATTCTCGGCTCCGAAGTCATGGATCAGGATGAAAACGGGCGGCGCTCCTTCCGCTTCATAAAAGGTCCGGTGTTTGCGCAATTGCTGATGGCGGATGAAATCAACCGCGCCAGCCCGCGCACGCAGTCCGCGCTGCTGCAGGCCATGCAGGAATATCACATCACCATGGCCGGCCAGCGCTACGACCTGCCGAAACCCTTCCACGTTCTCGCAACCCAGAACCCGCTGGAACAGGAGGGCACCTATCCACTGCCTGAAGCGCAGCTCGACCGCTTCCTGCTGCAGGTGGATGTCGGCTATCCCGAGCTTGCCGCCGAACGCCAGATATTGCTCGACACGACAGGCACCGCATCGGGCGAGGCACGCAAGGTTATCGACGCCGAACGCATGATGGAAATCCAGGCCCTCATCCGCCAGATGCCGGTCAGCGACAAGGTGGTGGACGCGATTCTTTCGCTTGTCCGCTCTGCCCGCCCCGGCCACGGCAACAAATTGACCGACAAACACGTTGTTTGGGGCCCGGGTCCCCGCGCCGGCCAGTCCCTGATGCTGACGGCACGCGCCCGTGCGCTTTACGAAGGCAGGCTCGCGCCGTCGCTGGACGATGTCTATGCGCTGGCCGAACCGGTGCTGGAGCACCGCATGGCGCTGACATTCGCCGCCCGCGCCGAAGGCATGTCGGTGCGCGATGTCATCGCAGCCCTTGTGGAGCAGGCGAAGAACTAAGGCATCGGACCGAAAAGTGTGACGCTGTTTTCGGAAAATCCGATGCTCGACAAAAACTCGGAGCGGCCCGCCGCTCTGACATCTGCCTAAGCTTTCTCGAAAGGAGTGCCTGTGGCATCCATCGGCCAGATCGTAGATAAGACACCGGGTAGCGAAGTCCTGGCGCGCGCGCGCCAGCGTGCCGCACTGGTGCCGGACTGCATGGTCGAAGCCAAGCGCATCGCCAACACCGTCACCGCCGGCTGGCACGGCCGCCGCAAGCGCGGCATTGGCGAGAATTTCTGGCAGTTCCGCCCCTATGCCGAAGGCGAGAGCCTGTCGCGCATCGACTGGCGACGCTCGGCCCGCGACGACCACACCTATGTGCGCGATCGGGAATGGGAAGCTGCCCACACCATCTGGCTGTGGGCCGACATGTCGCCGTCGATGATGTTCAAATCCACCCTCGGCTCCGTTTCCAAGGAAAGCCGCGCATTGGTGCTGATGCTGGCGCTGGCGGAAATCCTTGCGCGCTCGGGCGAGCGCATAGGTTGTCCCGGTATCATGGAGCCCATCTCGGCCAGAAACGCCGCCGAACGTCTGGCTGCCGCCATCATGCACGCGCCGCTCACCACAGGCATGCCGGAAACGGGCATGATCCGCGGTGCAAGCGACATCGTCCTCATAGGCGATTTTCTCGACGATGCGAAAAACGTTATGGAGCGGATTTCGCCACTCGCGCGGCGCGGCTTGCGCGGCCATGTGGTGGAAATCGCCGATCCGGCCGAAGAAACCTTCCCCTATTCGGGCCGCACCGAATTTACCGACCCGGAAACCGGTGAAAAACTCGTCTCCGGCCGCGCGGAAACCATTCGCGAGGATTATACCCGCGCCTATCTCGCCCGCCGCGAAGCGCTGTCTTCGTCGCTGCGCCGTCTAGGCTGGAATTTCGTGTTTCACCGCACCGATCATCTCGCCTCCGAGGCGCTTGTGGCTGTTCACATGTATTTGTCCGGTGCGCCCGCGCAAGGCGGTGGCAACCGATGAGCGCATTGCCCTTCGTCTTCACCAGCCCCTATATTCTCTTCGGCCTTCTGGCGCTTCCAGCCATCTGGTGGCTGCTGCGGCTCACCCCGCCGCGCCCCAAGGCAGAGGTTTTTCCGCCGCTGAAAATTCTGGCCACCGTGCTGAAGCGCGAAGAAACGCCCTCGAAAAGCCCGTGGTGGCTGACATTGCTGCGCATCGCGCTCGCCGCCGCCGTGATTTTCGCGCTGGCCGATCCGGTGGTGAACCCCCGCAACAACAGCATTGCCGGCACTGGTCCCCTGGTGCTTGTGGTCGATAATAGCTGGGCCTCCGCAACTGATTGGCAGAGACGCGTCGACACCGCTCAGGCCCTGATCGGCGATGCGGAAAGGGCTGATCGCCCCGTTTCCATCAGCTTCACCGCAGATGCCGAACACGACGCCGTGCCAGCCACAACGGCGGTGGCGCTGGACAAGCTCGCCGCCGCCAAGCCGAAGCCGCTTGCGCCGGACCGCGTGCGCACAGCGGAAGCCATTACCGAAGCGCTGAACGGCACCTCCCCCGGCACGCTCGCCTATATTGCCGACGGCGTTGCCACCGCGCAGGATGAAAGCGCACTCAAAACGCTGGCCAGCCTCTCAGCTGCCGAGTTCCGCATCGTCACGGGTGATGGGAAATCCATCGCCGCCATTACCGGCGCCGCCAACAATGCCGATGCAATGAGCGTCACGCTATCGCGGCTCGACACGGCCTCCCCCAGCCGGTTGACCGTCAATGCGCAGGACAGCCAGGGCCGCATCCTTGCCACTGGCACCGCCAGTTTCGCCCCCGGCGAAGCGGAAACGACGGCGACGGTGGAAGCGCCTTTCGAATTGCGCAACGACTTCGCCCGCCTCTCCATCGAGGCAGTCTCGACGGCGGGCGCGGTGCATCTTCTGGATGACGGTTTCCGCCGCCGCCGCGTGGCGCTGCTGGCCGGTGAAACCGGAAATGATTTCCAGCCGCTGCTGCAGCCGCTTTATTACATCAGCCGCGCCCTTCAGCCTTTTGTCGATCTCATCCCGCAACGACAGGCAGATCTTGCGCAGGCAATCCCGGAAATCCTGCAATCCAATCCTTCCGTCATCGTCATGGCCGATATCGGACGTCTGCCGCAGGAGACCTATGAGCCGATGCAGCGCTGGCTTGCCGCCGGCGGCACGCTGATCCGTTTTGCCGGACCGCGCCTTGCCGCAGCCCCCACCAATGATCCGCTGGTGCCGGTGACGTTGCGGCAGGGTGAACGCGCACTTGGCGGCGCGCTCTCATGGGCCGAGCCACAGCCGCTTGCCGATTTCCCGAATTTCGGCGCCTTTGCCGGAATGCCGAAGGCTGATGGCGTGCTCGTAAAACGGCAGGTTCTGGCCGAACCGACACCGGACCTCGCCGAGCGCACCTGGGCGAGCCTTGCCGACGGCACGCCACTCGTCACCACCCGCAATGTCGAGGCGGGCCGCATCGTGCTGTTCCATGTCAGCGCCGAGGCAAGCTGGTCCGACCTGCCGATATCAGGCCACTTCGTCGATATGTTGCGCCGTATCGTGCAATTGTCCAAGGCAGGCGGTGCTTCCACCTCCGCGAATGCCCCGGCCGCAGCATTACCGCCCTTCCGGCTACTGACGGCCGAAGGTGCTTTGTCAGCCGATGTCGGCTCCGCCCGGCCGTTGGAAATGCGCCCCGGTCAGGCTCCCCGCACCGGTTTCGACAATCCCCCCGGCCTTTACGGCACAGAGGATGGTTTCGTGGCTCTCAATCTTCTACCGGCTGGCGCCACGCTTCGCCCGCTCGATACCTCGCTCGCCGGTGTCAACACCACTAGCGAAGCACTGATCGGCGAAACGGCGAAATCGCTGCGCCCGGCCTTGTTCATCGCCGCCTTCCTGATGTTGATTGCCGACAGTCTCATCGTGCTCTTTATGAACGGCGCCTTCGCACGCTTGCCGAAAGCCCGCAGCGCCACAGCTGCCACCGTGCTGCTGGCCATTGGCGCCTTCGCCGCGATGTCCCCGAGCGATGCGCGCGCCGACGACCCCAAACCCGGTGACGAGCAGATTTTCGAGCGGCTGGACACGACGCATCTCGCTTATGTCCGCACCGGCGAGGACGATGTCGACCGCATTTCCGAACAGGGTTTGCAGGGATTGAGCGAATTCCTGACCTGGCGCACGACGCTGGAGCCCGGCCAGCCGGTCGGCCTCGATATATCCAAGGACGAATTATCCTTTTACCCGATCATCTACTGGCCGGTGTCGGCCTCCGCCCCCATGCCGTCGAGCGCTGCCATATCGCGTATCGATGCCTATATGCGCGCCGGTGGCACCGTTCTGTTCGACACGCGCGATCAGTTTTCGTCGCTCGACACTGGCGCGACCAGCCCCAATGGCGAACGTTTGCAGGCGATCCTCGCCAATATCGATATTCCGCCGCTGGAGCCCGTGCCGGAAGACCACGTCCTGACGCGGTCTTTCTACCTGCTCACCAATTTCCCCGGCCGTTACAACGGCTCGCCGCTCTGGGTGGAATCGCGCCAGGGGGCGGCAAAGACTACCTCCGGCCTCTCTTCCTCCGGCGATGGCGTAACGCCGATCATGATAACAGGCAATGATTTTGCCGGCGCATGGGCCGTCGATGCGCAGGGCGCACCGGTGCTGCCCACTGTGCCGCCGGACGAGTTGCAGCGCGAACATGCGTTTCGCTCTGGCGTCAACATCATGATGTATATGCTGACCGGCAACTACAAGGCCGATCAGGTACACGTTCCCGCACTTCTCGAACGGTTGGGGCAGTGACATGACATTGACATTCGCCCCCTTCCTGCCGTGGATCGTGATTGCCGTTCTGGCCGTCGCCGCCCTTCTTCTCTCCTTCATCGGCCTGTGGCGCGGCGTGCGCGGCGCATGGCTGCGCGGGCTGGCGCTTGTCGCCCTGCTTGCCGCCATCGCCAATCCGCTTTTGACCCAGGAGGAACGCGAGCCTCTCTCCACAATCGTCCCCGTTATCGTCGATCGATCGCAGAGCCAGGACGTGCAGGACCGACCGCAGATGACGGATACGGCGCTTGCCGCGCTGAAAGACCGGCTGTCGCGCTTCCCGCGCATCGAACCGCGCATCGTGGAAGTGCGTGATGATGGTGAGAGCGATTCACCTTCGACGCAGCTTTTCTCGGCCCTCTCCTCCGCCGTCTCCGATGTTTCGCCCTCCCGCGTCGGCGGTGCGATTTTCCTCAGCGATGGCCAGATCCACGATATTCCGAATGCTCTGCCCAATGCCGAACAGGCGCTTGGTTTCCGCGCTCCCCTCCACGGGCTGATCACCGGCAAGGCCGATGAATTCGACCGCCGTATCGAGATTGTCCGCGCGCCCCGCTTTGGCATCGTCAACGAGGAACAGCAACTGACGCTGCGCGTCTTCGATGATGGCCGTGCAGCCGCAGGCGGTGGTTCGGCGGAAGTAACCGTGAAGATGAACGGCGAAGAAATCGCCACCTTGCAGGCCACACCCGGCCAGCCGACACCCTTTACTTTCAAGGTTCCGCGCGGCGGCAACAATGTCATGGAATTTTCCGTCGCCGAGCTTCCCGGCGAAGTGACGGCCGCGAACAACCGTGCGGTTCACCTGATAGAAGGCATCCGCCAGAACCTTCGCGTGCTGCTGGTCTCCGGCGAGCCGCATGCGGGCGAGCGCGCCTGGCGCAACCTCCTGAAATCCGACGCCTCGGTTGATCTGGTGCATTTCACCATTCTGCGCCCGCCGGAAAAACAGGACGGCACGCCGATCAACGAGCTGTCGCTGATCGCCTTCCCCACACGCGAATTGTTCGTGGAAAAGATCGAGGATTTCGACCTCATTATCTTTGACCGCTACCAGCATCGCGGCGTGCTGCCGATCCTCTATTACGATTACATCGCGCAATATGTCGAAAAGGGCGGCGCGCTATTGATCGCAGCCGGCCCGGAACATGCCGGTCAGGATTCGATCGCCATGACGCCGCTTGCATCCGTGCTGCCGGCCCAGCCGACAGGCCAGGTGCATCAGTCCGCCTTTTATCCCCGCCTCTCGGAAGCGGGCAAGAAACACCCCGTTACCCGTGGGCTGGAAGGGTCGGGCGATGAGCCGCCGCACTGGGGCCGCTGGTTCCGCACCGTCAGCGTCGAGCCGCCGCAGGGCCAGACCGTGATGCTGGGTGACGGGCAGGACCCGCTGCTGGTGCTGAACCGCCAGGGTGAAGGCCGTGTCGCCATGCTGCTTTCCGATCAGGGCTGGCTTTGGGCGCGTGGCTACGAAGGCGGCGGCCCGCATGTGGCACTTTACCGGCGCATCGCCCACTGGCTGATGAAGGAACCGGAGCTTGAGGAAGAGGCGCTGACGGCGCGCGCCAACGGCCGCACATTGCAAATTACCCGCCAGACCATCGGCGACGACCCCGGTCAGGCAAGCGTGCATTTCCCCTCGGGCAAAACCGAAAACATGGCCTTCAACAATACCGAGCCCGGTCTCTACAAGATCGAGCGTCGCATGGACGAGACCGGCCTGTTCGAAATCAAGAACGGCGATTTCACTACGCTCGTCCATGTCGGCGCGGTGGATGCGCCGGAATTCAAGGCAATGATTTCGACAACCGAAACGCTGAAGCCGCTTGCCGACGCCACCAAGGGCAGCGTGCACCGTGTCGCCGACAATTCGGGCCGCGTGGCACTGCCCGATATCCTGCCTGTCAGGGGTAATATCAGGGTTGCCGATGAGGATCGCATGCTGATACGCATGACCGACGAGACTGTGCTGAAAGGTGTCAACACCCTACCGCTGTTTGCCGGTTTTGCCGGGCTTGCCGCCCTGCTCCTTGCTTTCTCCGCGCTCTGGTGGCGTGAGGGCCGGTAGGAACTTTCCGGTGGAAGCTCAGGCGCTTTCACGTCTCGCAGTGGAAACGAGAAACGGCCGCCGCTCGGCGACCTGGGAAAGATAATCATGAATTTCGTTTTGAGCGACATCGCGGATGCAGAAGCTGAAAAGGCCATCCGCGATCCCCTGGTGGCCTATAATCTCGCCCGTTTTGGCGAAAGCGACAAACGCGAACTCATCATCACCATCCGCGACGATGAGGACACCGTCATCGGCGGTCTTGTCGGCTATACCGGCCGCGGCTGGCTTTATGTGCAGCTTCTCTTCATCCCCGAGACCTTACGCGGTCAAGGCACAGGCGCGAAGCTTCTCGGCATGGCGGAAGAGGAAGCGAAAAAGCGCGGCTGCATGGGCGCTTATATCGACACGATGAACCCGGATGCGCTGAGGCTTTATGAGCGCTGCGGTTTCACCAAGATCGGCTCGCTTGCCCCGCTCTCCAGCGGCCAGGCGATCACATGGCTTGAAAAGCGGTTCTAATCCGTTCGAAAGAAAGCGGTTGGCGCAGCAGTGTCATGAGAGCGCCACCCGCCGCGTTTCCGCATTGATCATCGTTGCGGCAATCGCAGCCAGCACCAGCAGCCCGGCGAAAATGCCGATGGCGAAACCGAAGCCCTGCGCGATGGCATAACCCAGCAACGACGGCGCCAGAAGGCCGCCCAGCCTTGCCATGGCGCCCGCAGCCCCCATGCCGGTCGCACGCGATTCCGTCGGGTACAATTCGGGCGTGAAGGCATAAAGCGCACCCCAGGTGCCAAGCAGCGCAAAGCTCATGATCAGAAGCGACGTGGCGATCATTGCGCCGCCTGTAGCGAGCGTGAAGAGCAGGCAACCGAGGGCGGACAGCAGGCAGAAACCGATAAGCGTCGGCTTGCGGCCCCATTTTTCAACGCCATAGGCCGCAAGCGCATAACCGGGGATCTGCGCCAGTGCCACCAGCACGAGGAAACCATAACCGCGCACGAAGCCGAAACCGTCTCCCGCCAGTTTTGCCGGCATCCAGGTGAAGACGCCATAATAGGAAACGGAGACAAGGAACCAGATGGCAAGGATCATGATGCTGCGCTGTCTGAGCGCCGGCGAAAATATCCCCTGCCCTTTTGAAACCTCCGGCTGAAAAAGCCCTGTCCCGGCATCAAGTGGCGCGCGGCCGTTTACCACCAGCATACGGTTGACGATGACCTTGGCTTCGTCCGATCGGCCTCTCCGCACGAGGTAAAGCGGCGATTCGGGCACCATGAACCGTAAACCCAGACCCACAACGGCTGGGAAAGCCGTAACCGCGAAAATATAACGCCAGGCATCGGCAACACCGGCAAGGCTGGCGCCCCACGCTGCAAGCGCCACGATCAGGGTTCCGATGGCCCAGAAGCCTTCCAGCATGACCAGCCAGCGGCCCCGGTTCTTTGCGGGCAGGAATTCCGCCATCATCGCATAATCCACCGGCAGGGTGCCGCCGACAGCCGCACCCGTTAGAAAACGCAGGACAAGAAGAATGGCAAAGTTCGGCGCAAAGACGGAAAGCACACCGAACACGGCATCGCAGGCCACGGTGACGATCAACACTCGGCGGCGACCGTAACGGTCCGCCAGACGCCCGAAACCGGCAGCGCCTAAAAGCATGCCAAAGAAGAAGGCCGTCCCGGTTTGAAGGGCCTGCGGAACAGTCAGGCCAAACGTTAGGGCAATCGAGGCGGCAGTGAAGCCGACCGCCAGCACCTGCATGGCATCCGCTGCCCAGACGAGGCCGAAAATACCCATCAACCGCCGCTGATAGGCGCCCGCACCTGCGCGTTCCAGCGCATCGTTCATGGTGATTGCCGTCATATGCTCGCCCCCGTGCCGAAATCGACTATCGAGTGCTATCGCATAGGGGAAAGAAACGGAATTGAATTTTGCGAAGTACGATGCATGGTTTCAAGGCAGAACACCATCCCGTCATCTTTAGCGAAATAACCGGCCAGTGTATGGGCGACTCAACGCTCCGTCCCTCATTTCTGTGCCTGTCACAGGAATGAGGGAAAAGGACGCACTGGTGAGGGGCGGAAAATCCGACGTAACAAAATCCGTCAGCCGTAAACCCGAAGAGGCTCTTCGAAGCCGTCGTCTTCCGCCTGGGCTGCAGGCATGGCGGCCTCGCATTTGCGCCAGCCGATCTTGCCCTTCAGCCGCTGGTGCACGTCGTCACCAACAGGCACGACCAGCACCCGGTTCGGATCCACCGGGCCCGGAAAATCAAGCGCGGCGTAGGCGACCTTTTCGAAACCAAGCGGCATGTAATAGGGCGGATCGCCGATCAGAATGACGGCCTCCGAACCCTTCCGCCGGGCGGCAGCGATGGCAATCCGGACGAGTTCACGGCCGATGCCCATGTTCTTGTGCGACGGCCGCACGGCAAGCGGGCCGAGCATATGGCCTTTCACCCCACCGGCCAGAACCGGTGTCATGCGCACCGAAGCGATCGTCTCGCCATCATCGGCGCAGACGAAGGACAGCGACCGGTCATGCGGACCCTGCTCGCGAATGCGCGCGGCGGCACGGGTGTGCCGACCGGGACCGAATGCTTCTTCGTTGATGATTTCGATGATGGCGTCGTGCGACGCGTCCTCGGTGAGGTAGACAAGATCGTGCTTGGACATGAAGAGACCGAAACTTCCAAAATGCGGATGCGACAATAGATGACGGCTGCGCCGGTAAAGGCGTTCAGGAGCGTCAGCGTCGTCGGAGCATCCGTGTTTCGATCATAATCTACGATTTCCTCAGATTTGTGAAAATCGCAATTATCAGGAAAATTCCCACCCGTCCAGAACAAATCTCGGCACTATCCCATTCAGCCCATGCGAGACCGGAAACGCATTGTTCAATGCGCCACGGGTTCGCGGCACCGCGCTAAACGGTTAGGATTGCGGTCAAGGAAACAATCAAGGAGATCATCATGGGCATGCTGGTGGAAGGCGTATGGAAAGACGTCTGGTACGACACCAAGGAAACCAAGGGGCACTTCAAGCGCAGCGCCTCGCAATTTCGCAACTGGGTAACGGTGGATGGCGCGCCCGGGCCTTCCGGCGAAGGTGGCTTCAAGGCCGAGAAGGATCGCTACCACCTCTATGTGTCGCTCGCCTGCCCTTGGGCGCATCGCACCCTGATTTTCCGTAAACTAAAAAAGCTGGAAGACCTGATTTCCGTCTCTGTCGTCGATCCGCTGATGCTGGAAAACGGCTGGGAGTTCAGACCGGAAGGCGAACGCACTCCGGGTGCAACCGAGGACCACCTCTTCGGCTTCTCCACGCTGTGGCAGGTCTATACCAAAGCGGATGCCAACTATTCGGGACGGGTGACCGTGCCGGTACTGTGGGACAAAGAACGCGGCACCATCGTCTCCAATGAATCGGCCGAAATCACCCGCATGTTCAACGTGGCCTTCAACGACCTCACCGGATCGGCGGCGGATTATTATCCCGAAGCACTGCGCGCCGACATCGATGCGCTAAACGACGTTATCTACGACACCGTCAACAACGGCGTCTACAAGGCCGGTTTCGCCACCACCCAGGATGCTTATCAGCAAAATGCCGTGAAGGTGTTTGAAACGCTTGATATGCTGGAAGACCGGCTGGAGGACCGCCGTTTCCTGTTCGGTGCAGAACAGACGGAAGCAGACTGGCGTCTCTTCACCACGCTGGTGCGATTCGACCCTGTTTATGTCGGCCACTTCAAGTGCAACATCCGCCGCATTCACGATTACCCGCATCTCACGGGTTACCTCCGCGACCTCTACCAGACACCAGGCGTGCCGGACACAGTCGATATCCGCCACATCAAGGAACATTATTACCGCAGCCACCTCACCATCAACCCGACAGGTATCGTGCCCGTTGGCCCGGAACTGGACCTTACCATGGCCCATGGCCGTGAGACGCTTTCCTGACGGCAGAGACGCCGCCGCTACCAGTAGTCGGCAATCGCCGCTTTGCCGGAAAGTTCGGCAAGGCGGCGGCGGGTGGCGGGCGTCACATTTTCCGGCAGGTCCGAGAGATCGAAAAAACCGCTTTCGGTGATTTCATGATCCGGTTTTTTCGGCGTGGTCTGGGTAACCTGAAGCCGGTAGAGCGCCACATGATCGCGGTTGCTGCCTTCCAGATTAAGGTAGACATGGACAAGCTCGGGGGTCGACGTAGCCTCGAGATTGCCTTCCTCGCGGATTTCCTTGTTGAGCGCCATCAGCAGCGTTTCGCCGCGTTCCACCCCGCCGCCGGGCAGATACCAGCCGGGCAGATAGGTGTGCCGCACCAGAAAAATCCGTCCCGCATCATCGAAGCAGAGCGCACGCACACCGAGGGTGGCACCGCGTGTGAACAGAAAAACGAAATGAAGCAGGCGGATAAGGATACGCGTGTGGAACGGACGGGCCTGCCGCTCGGTTCTCTCGTCATTCACCCTGGTTTCTCCTTGCCGGCAGGCTTTTATTGGACGTGCCGCATATCATAGGTTATCTCTGCCGCCATGTTCAAACTTGCGCATATTTCAGACGTCCATCTCGGGCCATTGCCAAAACTCACTTTCCGGGAACTTGCATCCAAGCGTATCACCGGTTTCGTCAACTGGCACCGCAACCGCCGCAAGCACCTTTTCACCGACACGCTGGAAAAGCTGCTCGATGATCTCGAAGCCAAATCGCCGGATCATCTGGCTATTACCGGCGATCTCGTCAATCTTGCGACAGGCATTGAAATTCGCGCCGCCGCCGACTGGCTGGAAGAAGTCGGCGACCCTGAAAAGATCTCGGTCGTTCCCGGCAATCATGACGCCTATGTTTCCGGCGCGCACGACAAGGCCATGCGCGCCTGGTATCCTTATGTGCGGGGCGATGGCGACCCGGCGGAATGGGACGATGACCGCAAGATTTTCCCCTATATGCGCGTGCGCGGTCCCGTCGCACTGATCGGCTGCTCCACCTCGATTGCAACGCCGCCCTTCTCGGCCACCGGCTATTTCGGCAACCGTCAAGCACGCGCAACCGCGGAACTCTTAAAAAAAGCCGGTGAACAGGGGCTGTTCCGCGTGGTGATGATCCATCACCCACCGATCCGCGGTGCGGCGGCTGCGCACAAGCGCATGTTCGGCATTCGCCGTTTCGCGGCAGCGCTTGGCGTTGGCGGCGCCGAGCTCGTGCTGCATGGCCACACCCATTTGAACACCGTATACTGGCTGAATACTCACCACGGGCAAGAGCACATCCCGGTCGTCGGCATCGCCTCCGCCAGCCAGGGACCGGGCGGTGAAAAACCGCGCGCGGCCTATAATCTCTTCCATATTTCCGGTGGCCCCGGCACCTGGAATGTCGCCTGTGAACGCCACAGCCTCAACGATACCGGAACGGGTATCGGGCTTGAAGATATCAGGGTATTTTATGAGAATGGTAGGCCGTTGGGGTTCTCGCGGCTGGGGCGATAAACTCCGGAGTGTTGAGGTTAGAGTCTGTGGCTCACCCCCCTCTGCCCTGCCGGGCATCTCCCCCACAAGGGGGAGATCGGCAAGACGCTCTTTCGTCAATTCATTCTGAACGTTGAGATGGGCGAGACCGTACCTCAGGTCGATCTCCCCCCTTGTGGGGGAGATGTCCGGCAGGACAGAGGGGGTAGCCCCACCCCCAAACGCCAATTTTACTTAACCCGCTCTTCCAGCACCCGATTGGCCGCCGAAACAATCGCTTCCAGCGAAGCGCCAACAATATTCGTATTCACCCCGGCGCCGAACAATTTTCCGCCCGGATGCTCCATCTCGACATAGGCAATGGCGGAAGCATTGGACCCATGTTGCAGCGAATGCTCGGAATAGTCATTCACCGACAGATCGATGCCGAGATAGACCGACAGCGCATTGATGAACCCGTCGATAGGACCGGTGCCCTTGCCCTCGATGCGCTTCACCTCACCGTTATCGGTGATTTCGGCGGCGACAATGCGCACGCCCTTGAAATCGCCCGCCGGATAGGTGTGGTGATCGACGAACTTGATGCGCGCATTCGGCTGCGTCACGTAACGCTCCAAGAAGCGCTCGTAGATGCGCTTGGCCGGCAGTTCCACGCCCTCTTCATCGGTGATGCGCTGGATGTCTTCGCGGAACTCCACCTGCAGGTTGCGCGGCAGGTTGATGCCGTAATCCTGCTGGAGAATATAGGCGATTCCGCCCTTGCCGGACTGCGAATTGATGCGGATGATCGCTTCGTAGGAGCGGCCGACATCCTTCGGATCGATCGGCAGATAGGGCACTTCCCATACCGGGTGATTGGCAACCTTGATCGCCTTCATACCCTTGTTGATCGCATCCTGATGCGAGCCGGAAAACGCCGTATAGACCAGTTCGCCGACATAAGGGTGGCGCTCGGGGATCGTCATCTCGTTCGAATATTCGTAGACCGCCTTGATGCGCTCAATATCGCGGCAATCCAGCTCAGGATCGACGCCCTGCGTATACATGTTCAGCGCCAGCGTCACGACGTCGACATTGCCGGTGCGCTCGCCATTGCCGAACAGCGTGCCCTCGACACGGTCCGCACCGGCCATCAGAGCCAGCTCCGTCGCAGCGATGCCAGTGCCGCGGTCGTTGTGCGGATGCAGCGAAATGATGACGTTTTCGCGATTGTCGATATTGCGGCACATCCATTCGATCTGGTCGGCATAGATGTTCGGCGTGGCCATTTCGACTGTGGAAGGCAGGTTCAGGATCAGCTTGTTATCCGCCGTCGGCTTCACCACCTCGACCACGGCATTGCAGATTTCCAGCGCCACTTCCAGCTCGGTGCCGGTAAAGCTTTCCGGAGAATATTCGAAGCGGAAACCGCCGCCGGCCTTGGCCGCCATGTCGGTGATCATCTTGGCGGCATCGACGGCAATCTGCTTGATGCCGTGTACATCCTTGCCGAATACCACGCGGCGCTGCAATTCCGAGGTGGAGTTGTAGAAGTGGATGATCGGCTTGTTGGCGCCTTCCAGCGCTTCGAAGGTACGGGTGATCAGTTCTGGACGGCACTGCACCAGCACCTGCAGGGAAACATCCTCAGGCACATTGCCCTGCTCCACGCACCAGCGGGCAAAATCGAAGTCCGTCTGCGAAGCGGAGGGGAAACCGATCTCGATTTCCTTGAAGCCCATTTCGAGCAGCAGCTTGAACATGCGGGCCTTGCGGTCGTGGCCCATGGGGTTGACCAGCGACTGGTTGCCGTCACGCAGGTCCACCGAACACCAGATCGGCGCCTTGGTGATGGTCTTGCCCGGCCACGTGCGGTCAGGAATATTGATGGTCGGGTAAGGGCGATACTTGACGTTCGCGTCCGACATGCCTTTGGAAATATTGGTGATCTTGCCGTCCATTTCGCTTCCTCCTTGCGCATTCCGCGGGCTTCTCGAGCCATCGGCGGATGCGCGGCCCTCAAGGGCCTAAATCCAGTATAAAATGAGATTTCGAGATGAGGAGCGTTTGCGCCAGCGGGCTTTCGGCCGCCGGGCGCTCCTCACTGGACCCGGCAACCGCGTGTAAGGTCGAGGCTAAGAAGCGAGAGTGCACCGCACGGAGAGGCAATCGCAGAAATCTGCGCGCTCATGCCGGAAATGGTTGCGATGCTGTTGCTCATGGGCAAGCTTATAATCGGCGAAATATTTGGATGCAAGGGCTATTGTCTCTTCAATCCTTTTACGAAACCAGTCAAAGCCATCATCAACCCGCCACCGATCAGCCCCCAGAAGGCACCGGAGACACCGGCGAAGGAAAGGCCGGAGGCGGTGATGAGGAAGGTGATCGCCGCTGCCTCGCGTGTTTCCGGATCCTTGAAAGCCGCAACGGCAGAGCCGGAAAAGGCGCCCACCAGTGCAAGCCCCGCCACCGCCTGAATGAGGACAGGCGGCGCCAGTGCCACGAAAGCCGTGACCGCGCCCGCCAGCAGGCCGAAGACGATGTAGCCGACACCGCCGATGATCGCCGCCCAATAGCGCCGTTTCGGATCGGGATGGGCGTCCTCGCCAGCGCACATCGCCGCCGTAATCGCGGCAAGATTGACCGCATGGCCGCCGAAGGGTGCGGAAAGCAGTGAGAAGAAGCCGGTCGCCGCGAAAAGCGGTCCGGGCTGCGGATCGTAGTGATTGACCTTCAGCACTGCGATACCGGGAATATTCTGCGACGCCATGGTGACTATGAAGAGCGGCAGCGCGATGGAAATGACGGCGTGCAGGCTGAAGACGGGCGTCACCCACTCCATCGGAGGCGTCAGCGATTGCGCCACACGGTCAAGCGCCCCCGCCGGAATATCGACACCGAAGATCATCACCAGTACGAAAGCGGCAAGTGCCGCAGGCACGGCGAAAAGTCGTTTAAAGGCTCCCACCACGATCCAGGCAAGAATGATCGGCAATCCGAGCGCCGGGTTAAAGCCGATCGCCTTGATCGGCGCAAAACACAGGCCGATGATGACCCCGGAAAGCATGGCGTTGGCAAGTGGCGCTGGAATGGAGGCCACCGCCTTTCCGAGCGGCCGGAACAGGCCGGCAATGATGATCAATATGGCGCAGATGATGAACCCGCCCACGGCGGCCGGAAAACCGCCCTCGATCACGCCCGTGGTCGCCAGCAAGGCTGCACCAGGTGTCGACCATGCGATGCTGACAGGCATCCGCGTCGCGACTGAAAGCGCTATAGCGCAAACCCCCATCGCCACCGAAAGCGCCATCAGCCCAGACGCCGCCTCGAAATCCGTCGCACCGACAGCCTTCAGGCCCTGCAACACCACGGCGAAAGAACTGGCAAAGCCGACAAAGGCGGTCAGGCACCCCATGAACAGGCTCTGTACGGAAAGGTCTTTCATCAACATGGCGGTTCCCGGATCTTCTGTTTCCCTTGAAGATCAAAAAACCCAACCGCTGGCAAGATGCCCGCAGGCTGAACAGGTACGCCTTTTACCAGCGCAGAAAACGCGAACCGGCAAAAGCGCCGATCAGGCCGGTGATGAAAATGCCAAGCGAATACCAGATCAGCACGAAAGCCATGCCGTTTTCGGTGCAGAACCAGGAATAAACCCAGGCTCCGGCTGCACCCGCCGCAATGCCCGCCACAAAACCTGCCAGGGCTGGATCAGCCGGGGCTGAGCGTTTGAGAACTGAAAAATTCGCCAGGAATACCGGAAGCGCGAAAGCGACGATCAAAAACGGGCAATGCAGCGCGGACGACCCCAGAACAAGCGTCCTGTAATTGTCCGGAAAGGCAAACCCCAGCTGAACTAGCGCTATCGCCGCCATCACAACGAAAATTAGCGCAAGCCAAACGAAAAGGCAGCCGCTGTTCCCCTCGGGGCGGGTAAGGCGGCCGACCGCGAAAAACGCAGTCAGGGCCAGCAGGGCGTTATAGGCGGACTTGATCCAGAAACCCAGCTCGGTCAAAGCGTCGTGCATGTCGACCCGCGGCCCGAGAATGGCAAGCATCAGCAACAGCGAAACGCCAAGGCCAGGCAGGACGGCCAGCGCCAGCCGACGCTCCAGTGACAAGGCAGGCACGGGCTTGAGTCCGCTTGCCAGTTGTTCAATGATGTCTTCCGTCTTCCTCACGTTTCGCCTCGCAACTTTGCCGCCAGCATTTTAAGCGTCCTGTGAATGCCGACCCTCGCCGCAAGCTCGGTCTGGCCGGATTTTTGGGCCGCTTCGGCGATTGACTGACCCTCGAGTTTTACCCTGCGAATGAGGTCGCGTTGCCGCTTCGGCAACTCGTCGAGCAACCGTTCCACATCCATACGTGCCGTGACCTGATCGACGGACGATCCCGCTTCCAGCGTCTCATCAAGTTCCACTTCCGAAAGCTGGCGCGCACCCCTGCCCCTGTAGTGATCGATGAGTTTGTAGCGCGCTATCGAAAAGAACCAGGCGGTAAACGGCCTTGCTCGATCATAGGTCTCGCGTTTGGCGTGAAGCGACAACAGGGTTTCCTGAACGAGATCTTCCACATCCCCCCGTGAAGCGGTCCTCATGCGCCGGTCGAAATAGGCTGTCAGCAGCCTGCGTAGGGCATGGAGCAAATGCCTGTAAGCGCCCTCGTCCCCATCGAGGGAACGCAGCATCAGCATTTTTAATGTCTCTTCCGAAAGGCTGCCTGTCATCGTCACTATCGGGTTATTCGCAATCGGCGGGATATTGTTACATAATGGCGTGAAAAGAATCTCGCCCGAATATGATGTCACAAACGCGTGAGCGTGTAACGACACACGGATCCCCACCGAATGGACAATCGTGAGCCCCGGTGCAACGCCGGCGGACATTTAATGACGTCCAGAGGAGATCTTTCATGACCCGCATTTTTACCACCATCGCCACCGCTTCCATGCTGTCTGTTCTTTCTTTCGCAGGCATCGCCCATGCCGACGGCATGAAGACCGATATGACGAAAATGCACAACGACACCATGAAGACGCAGACGATGAAAAAAGGCGACATGTCCATGGCATCCAAAAAGGACTGCATGCACAAGGCTGACATGGAAATGAACAAGATGAAAAAAGCCGACATGATGAAGGCCTGCAACACGATGAAGTGATGCCGGCCGAACATTCAATGCACATGACCGGGAGCGGCACGTATCATCTTGCCTGAATGAAAAAAGCCCGTGCCGGTTTCCACCGGCACGGGCTCTCTCAACTAAAAATCAAAACCTTAGACTTCCGACTGGCTCTCGACGATCTTGCCGACGAGGCCGTAGCCCTTGGCTTCTTCAGCGCCGAGCCAGTAATCGCGATCGATGTCCTTGGCGATCTTTTCTTCGCTCTGGCCGGTGGCCTTGGCGAAGATCTTGATCAGGCGCTGGTTCATCTTGATGATTTCGCGGGCCTGGATTTCGATGTCGGATGCCATGCCGCGCGTGCCGCCGGAGGGCTGGTGCAGCAGGAAGCGGGTGTTCGGCAGGCAAAGACGACGTTCCTTCGGCACCGAAACATAGATCAGCGCGCCAGCGGAAGCGACCCAGCCCGTACCGATGATATAAACCTTCGGCTTGATGAACTTGATCATGTCATGGATCGAATCACCCGATTCGACATGGCCGCCCGGCGAATTGACGTAAACGCGAATGTCGTCGTCGCTGGCGGCGGCAAGTGCCACGAGCTGCGTGCAGACCTTCTGCGCCAGTTCCTGCGTGATGCCACCATAGATGAAGATCGAACGCGACTTGAAAAGATTCGCTTCCGTTTCCTTGCCGATCGGCAGTTCCTTGCTCTTGTCGTCTTCGTCTTCGTTCATCAGCGGCTCTCCAGCGTAATTCATGCATGCCCTTCGGACATAGTGCGACTTGTTACGTAAGGCAATGAGCAAAAAAGGCAAGGTTTGCGCCCCAACAATAAACATCGCCCCCGGCAGATGACGCATGGACAGCCTCTCAGGGTTCGCGGTATCGTCAGGTCCTCATTGCAGTGCCGCCGATTGCGGGAACCCCAAGATCCCCTTGCTGGCGGCGATAATCAAAAGAGGGAATCATGCTGAAAAGACTAAGCCTTGCTGCCGCAGCGCTCGGCGCCACCGCCCTGCCCGCTTTCGCCCATTTGAACCCGGAAGAACACGGCTCCTTCATGGCTGGCGTCTCCCACCCCTTCTTCGGTGCGGATCATATTCTGGCAATGGTTGCCGTCGGTCTCTGGGCATCGCAGATCGCCATGGCGCAGAATGACCGCAAGGCCCTGTGGATCGTGCCTGCCGCCTTCGTCGGCACCATGGCCATTGGTTTCCTGATGGCCGTTTATGGCATCGGCCTTCCGTTTGTCGAACCGGCCATCCTGGCCTCCGTCATCGGCCTCGGCCTGCTGGTCACGATTGCGGCAAAGCTGCCGACGGCAGCCGCTGCGGCCGTGGTCGGCGCTTTTGCCCTTTTCCACGGCCATGCCCATGGCGGTGAACTCGGCAGCGCCGGCGCCCTGCAATTCGGCATCGGTTTCATGATAGCAACCGCGATCCTGCATCTCGCAGGCATCGTGCTTGGCCTGCGCATTGCCCGTTTCGGCTCGGCCGCAAGCCGTACCGCCGGCGCGCTGACGGCAATAGCGGGCCTTTCGCTTGCCTTCGGCGGGTGACGATCATTACCGAAATTTAAAGTTTCGGCCGCTTTGAAAAGCCTGAATTTGGACCTACCTCCTTATCGTTGATTTCCGCTTCACGGTAAGGAGGCATCATATGTCACCGGAAGAAAGCCAACTTCTCAAGGCCCTGTTCGACAGGACAAAAGCCGCATCCGCCACCCCGCGCGACCGCGAGGCGGAAATATTGATCGCAGATGCCGTGCGCGATCAGCCCGCAGCCCCCTATTATCTCGCCCAGGCTGTGATCGTTCAGGAAAAGGGTCTGGAAGCGGCAGCAGCACACATCCAACAGCTCGAAGACCGCATCCATGCGCTGGAAAGCGGTAATGCGGCCCCGCAAGCAGCCGCACAGGGTGGTTTTCTGAGTTCGATCTTCGGCACCGGCCAACAGCAATCAACTGCTCCGGCGCCCGTCTCGCCACCGCCCCAGACATCATGGCGCAACGATACCGCAGGCCAGACAGCCGGTCCCTGGGGCTCACCAGCCGGCCGCGCACCTGATCAGCAGCCCGGTGGTCTCTGGAGCCAGCAACCCGCAGCAGCCGGACGCTCCGGCGGCGGTTTCCTGCAAGGCGCGCTCGGCGCTGCTGCAGGTGTTGCCGGCGGCATGCTGCTCGCCAATTCGCTGAGCGGTATTTTCGGCAACCACGCATCGTCGCTCGGCATTGGCTCGCCATTCGGCGGCGGCAATCCGCTGGGCAACAATGCACCGGTCGAAGAAACCGTCATCAACAACTACTACGGCGACAGTTCCTCCCAGCCGGACAATAGTAACGATGTCCAGCAGGCCGACTACGACGACAGCGCCGATGACGATTTCGATCAAGGCGACGACGGGTCGTTCGCCTGAACGTTTTCAACAGTGAAAAGCCGGATCAGCCGCGGCCGCGATAGGTCGGCACACCCTGATCCGGCAACCACACGCCCTCAGGCACCGGTCCGGTCTGCCAGAAAACGTCAATCGGAATACCGCCGCGCGGATACCAGTAAGCGCCGATGCGCAGCCATTTCGGCTGCAACAGCTCCACCAGCCGCCTGGCGATATAGACCGAGCAATCCTCGTGAAATGCGCCGTGGTTGCGGAAGGATTGCAGGAACAGCTTCAGCGACTTCGATTCCACCAGAAAATCACCGGCAATATAGTCGATGACGATATGGGCGAAATCTGGCTGTCCGGTCATAGGGCAAAGCGAGGTGAATTCGGGTGCTGTGAACCGCACCACATAATCGGTACCGGCATTGCCGTTCGGCACCTTTTCGAGAATTGCCTTTTCCGGGCTCTCGGGCGTATCGACCTTCGCGCCCAGCTGCGACAGGCTGGAAACATCCGTCACGGACATGGAAAACTCCTGCTTATTCAAACAATCACTTTGACGCCATGCGCCTTTTCGCCTTCCGGCTCGACGTGAATGGCAAGGCTGGCACCCGGTATGACTTCCCTTATGGCATCTTCAAGGCGGTCGCAAATATCATGCGCCTCCCGCACCGTCATCGGGGCGGGAACAACGACGTGGAAATCGATGAAGGCGGCCGAACCGGCGCGGCGGGTTCTAAGATCATGCACGCCGATGATGCCGACGGAATTTTCGGCGATCGCCTTCTTGATCGCCTCGTCTTCTTCCGGTTCCACCGCCCGGTCCATCAACCCGCCGAGCGAATGCAAAATGACCTTCGATCCCTGGAACAGGATGTTGATGGCCACCAGAATGGCGAGCAGCGGATCGAGAATGGCGTAACCCGTCAGAAGCGCCAGAACCAGACCGACCAGAACCCCTGCGGACGTTATGACATCCGACATGATATGATGACCATCCGCCTTGAGGGCTGGTGAAGCGTATTTCCGGCCGACGCGGATGAGGATTGTCGCCCAGACGGCGTTGATGACGCCCGCTGACGCGTTGATGGCAAGACCGAGAACCGGCGCTTCCGGCAGCTTCGGGTTGAAGAGACCACCCCAGGCTTCCTGCACGATCAGAAGTGCGGCGACGACGATCAGCACGCCCTCGACGACAGCCGAGATATATTCCGCCTTGTGATGGCCGAACTGGTGATCGTCATCTGCGGGCTTCTGCGCATAACGGATGACGAAATAGGCAATGAAGGCCGCAACAACGTTGACGGTCGATTCCAGACCGTCCGACAGCAGCGCTACCGACCCTGTGACCCACCACGCCACGAGCTTGAGGCCAAGCACGCCGAAAGAAAGTGGAATGCCCCAGAATGCGAGCTTCCTTACCAGTGCATTGCCTTCAGTGTTCATTTTTTGCCCCCGTGCGGATGCGAACGAATTGCAGAACTGACCGCCAAAACGCACGAACCGCGCGCACGGGGTCTCCGTGCACGCGGCTCGCTATTTGCGCTTCCTATCGTTCAAACCGCAGCCGAGGTCAAGACCCATGAGGTCACGTCGAAGACGTCACCCCTCGCTTTTCTGCTCACAGAAACGGATACGGTTGCCGAATGGATCGATGACTTCCATGACATCGCCCCAGGGCAATTCTTCGACACCAGGCTTCAGGAAGCGGTAGTCTTTGCCGACCAGCTCTTTTTGGAAGGCATGCACGCCGTGCATGGTGGCGAAGATATTGGAGCCCGGCGTCGCGTCGCCATGATGGCCGCTGAGGTGAAGCCCCATTCCGGCCCGCGAAACCTGCATGTAGAGCGGGAAGTTTTCGCCGAAGCGGTGTTCCCAGTCGACCTTGAAACCGAGAAAATCAACATAGAATTCCCGCGCCTTGGCCTCATCGAAAATTCTGAGAATCGGGAATATCCGCGCAAAGCCAATGTGAGGAAGGTTTTCCCCACCCGCCGCGCTTGCATCCCGGGCGTCCACGTCACTGCCCATTCTGCTTGCCCCTTGTCAGGCGACGGAGATGGTACCGGCCGCAACGGATGCGGCCGGTACGCCTTATCCTTATTCGGCTGCGACGATCTTGCCGTCCTGCCACTTGTAGAGCGAGAAAGCCTGCGACGACAGGTCGCCACTCTCGCCATAGGTGACCTTGCCGATCGCCGTGGCAAAAGCGTCACCGCTCTTCAGAGCCGTGATGACCGCTTCGGAATCCTTTGCGCTTCCAGCCTTCTCGATGCCGGCCTTCAGCACTTCGACGGCAGCGTAAGCGTTAAGGGTGAAGGCTTCCGCAGGAATGTTGGCGGCCTTTAGAGCTTCGGCAGCAGCCTTGGAATCTTCGTTCTTCAGGGCGTCGGAGGCGTTGGTGAAGATCGTGCCTTCACCAGCCTTGGCACCGATGTTCCAGAACTCGCTGTTCGACAGGCCGTCACCGCCGATAACGGCAGCCTTGGCGCCGATATCGTTCAACTGGCGCACCAGAAGACCGGCTTCAGGATGGTAACCGCCGAAATAGACGATATCGACATTTTCAGACTTCAGGCGGGCCGTCAGCGCGCCGAGATCCTTTTCGCCTGGTGTCAGCGCGTCATAGAGAACTTCGGTAACGCCACCGGCATTCAGCGTGGTCTTGAAGGCATCCGCCAGACCCTTACCGTAAGCGCCCTTGTCGTGAATGATGGCGACCTTCTTGTCCTTAAGCTTGGCAAGAACGTATTTCGCCGCAACTTCTGCCTGCTGGTCGTCCCGACCGCAAGTGCGGAAAACATTGGTAAGGCCACGGTTCGTCAGGCCCGGCGAGGTCGCCGTGGGGGTGATCATCAGGACACCGTTTTCAGCAAACACGTCCGATGCCGGAATGGCAACGCCTGACGTGACCGGACCGACGACGAAATGGATGCCTTCGGCAACCAGCTGGTTTGCGGCCGACACACCCTGCTTCGGCTCGCCGCCATCGTCTGCAAGCTTCAGAACGACCTGCTCTCCGAGAATGCCGCCCTTCTTGTTGATTTCATTGACTGCCGTCTGGGCGCCGTTCTTGACCTGGTCGCCATAGGCGGCGACGGGACCGGTAAGCGGCGCAATCAGGCCGATGACGATTTCGGCATGGGCAAGCGGTGCGAATGCGAAGGACGCTGCAAGCGTCACGCTGGTCAATGTCTTCAGTTTCATCCTGGTGTCTCCTTGGAAATGGGGTCTCAGCCCCGATGAGCGCCTTGGGCGCCGACCGAATGAAACTTCGCGGACGCCTCCCGGCGAAAACCCGTTCCATTTTTGAATTCCGAGCCTTCATTTCAACTCATACGGAAGGTTTGATGGCTTATGCAAGTCACCTTTGCTGGATAAGGTCTATTCGCGGTAAATCTATCGTCAGGCCAGCCTCGATCGTGTCATCGAAACGGGCGAGCGCAACGGCGTAAACGCTTGGCGTTTGGTCGCCGCAGGAGGATAATGGCGGCATGATAACAGCAGATGACGAATTTCTGACGGGTCTGCCCGTCTTCCGACATTTCGAGGACGTGGCCGACCCGGCGCTTTATCGCGCCCTGCCGCCGGGATGGGCGCTGGCCATTGCCGATATCATCGATTCGACAGGGGCGATCGGCACCGGCAGATATAAGTCCGTCAACATGGCGGGCGCTGCGGTCATCTCAGGCATATCGAACAGCCTCGGGCGTCACGACCTGCCCTTCGTGTTCGGTGGCGATGGAGCCGCCGTTGCGGTGCCACCGAACGGGATACCCCTTGCGCGCACCGCCCTTTCGAACGTGCAGCGCTGGGTGAAGGACGATCTCGACCTTTCGATGCGTGTGGCGCTTGTTCCGGTGGAGGACATACGCAACAACGGTTTCGATGTGCGCGTCGCGCGCTTTCAGGCAAGCGAGGATGTTTCCTACGCCATGTTTTCGGGCGGCGGCAACAGCTGGGCCGAGGCGCGGATGAAGGAGGGGCAATATGCCCTGCCTACGGTTGCGACAGGCGGTCGGCCGGACCTGACCGGCCTTTCATGCCGCTGGAACCCCATTCCGGCGACCCATGGCAAGGTAGTGTCGATCATCGCCATGCCGGGACCCTCACTGGATATGCCGGCATTCCGCCAGCTGGTCATCGATCTCGTCGATCTGGCCACGCAGGACGCAAGACAAGGCCACCCCGTGCCGGAGGATGGGCCGAAACTGGGCTTCGTGCGGGAAGGCCTCGGTCTGGAAGCCAGGGCAGGTGCGGCCTATCACGATAGCTGGGGCAAGGTGCGCCGTTCGCTGCGCATTCTCGGCGAGAGCTTCCTCGTGAATTTCCTAGGCATGACGGGATTGTCGCTCGGACGGTTTAATGCGGATCGCTATCGGCGCTCGGTTGCCAGCAACACCGATTTCAGGAAATTCGACGATGGCCTGAAAATGACGGTTGATATCGACGCCGAGAGGCTCGAAAAGATCCGTGCGCGGCTGGAGCTGGGGCGCCTCTCCGGCACCTGCTATTTCGGCCTGCACGAGCAGGACGCCGCATTGATGACCTGTATCGTGCCCTCCCCGCTTTCGAAGGACCATATGCATTTCGTCGATGGTGCCGACGGTGGATATGCGGCTGCGGCAAGCCGGCTAAAGCAACAGATACAGGCTGCGTCTTCGCCGTGAGTGGGGCGGGCGACTTTTCACCGCATTACATGCGAGCCAGACGCCAAAAAAAGAAAAAACCGGCGTCATGCGCCGGTTTCAACGGAATGGCACCGCCGGGCCGTGGGATGGCCGTTAGATCAAGCGGCAGCAGTCTTGCTGCTCTTCTGCACCTGGCAATAAATCTCCTCGAGGGAAGCGAGGATTTTTTTGACGGATTCGGAATTGCTGGAATAATAGATGGTCTGAGCATCCCGTCTTGTTTTCACCAGCCGCTGGGCACGCAATTTCGAAAGATGTTGCGAGAGCGCGGACTGGCTGAGACCAACTTGGGAGGCGAGAACACCGACCGGCACTTCCGTATCCACCAGCGTGCACAAGATCATCAGGCGCTTGGGATTTGCCATCGCTGAGAGCAAGTCTGCAGCGGCGATGCTATGTTCCGACAGAGATTGGTTATCCATACGCTCAAGTCTCCTGATGACAGTCGGAAGACCGTCATGGTGGCTATTATAGGTGGTCCAAAAGGTGTTTTTTATAATTCAGTCGATACGTTGTATATACCTAAATCTTGCTTATATCGTGTCCCCCTCCAAGACTATTCTTCATTGATCATTTACCTGGACATCTTGATCAAATTTTCAGACTTTCGCCTGTTTTTCGTCATTTTAGCAACAAACTGCTACATTCTCAGTAGTATTTGGAGCAAAAAACAATCAAAAATTGAGCACACAAATCTTGTCTTCCAATGTCTGGCTTCGTGACCACTACCTTACACCACCTTAAATTTAGCAAGGAGGTACAGAATCTAGTTTTACTTTGCGCAATTTTCTCAAAGTTTGCAATATGCTTTTTATTCGTAATTATTTTAATGCATAACTTATAATGTCTTGGGTATTCTTTTTCTTTATACCAGCATTAGGTAATACAAAAAGGCCTTCCGGGGAGGAAGGCCTTTCGTTTTCTCGACCAATGCGAGTGTTTCTCATTTCTTGCGGTGGCGAGTGAGGCCTGTCACAATTTCGTCTGCGGAAATCGTGCCTATAATTGCGCCATTATCGACAACACCGATCGCGCCGGAATGTTTCGAGAGCGCATCGAGGATATCGATCAGCGGCGATGTCGGACGGGCGGTGGCGGCCACGTTCAACCGGCCGTTTTGTTCGTCCACGCCTGGCTTCATCACGTCCGCGGCGGTCAGCATGGAGATCGGGTTCATGTTCTGCACGAAATCCGCGACATATTGCGTAGCCGGTTGCTTGACGATCTGCTGCGGCGTGCCGCACTGGATGATACGCCCGCCCTCCATCATGGCGATGCGGTTGCCGATGCGGAATGCCTCGTCCAGATCGTGACTGACGAAGAGGATGGTTTTCTTCAACCGGCTCTGGAACTCCAGAAGTTCGTCCTGAAGGCGGCTTCTGATGAGCGGGTCGAGCGCCGAGAACGGCTCGTCCATCAAGAGAATGGGCGCTCCGGTCGCGAAGGCGCGCGCCAGCCCCACGCGCTGCTGCATGCCGCCGGAAAGCTCCCCCACCTTGCGGTCAGCCCAGGCGGACAGGTTCACCAGCTCAAGCTGCTCGGCCACCATGCGCTTGCGCTCCGCTTCCGGCGTCCCGGAAAGCTCCAGCCCGAAACCGACATTGTCGGCAACGTTTCGCCAGGGCAGCAGGCCGAATTGCTGGAAGACCATCGAAACCGTATGCATGCGCAGATCGCGCAGCGCCTTCGCCGTCGCCCGATAGGGATCGACAAAGCCGGCCGCCGTCTTCACGCTGACATTGCCACGCACCACAGGCGCCAGGCCGTTAACGGCCCTGAGCAGCGTCGATTTACCGGAGCCCGAAAGCCCCATGAGCACGAGTATTTCGCCCTCATTTACCGAAAGCGAGGCATTCGCAACGCCGAGGACCAGTCCGGTCTGCTCGTTGATCTCGTCACGCGTGCTGCCCTTGTCGATCAGCGCCAGCGCCGCCTCGGGCCGGTCGCCGAAGACGATATCGACATTTCCGAAGATGATTGCATCACTCATAGATCATGCTCCGTGCCGGGAAGGCGGAAAAGTCGGTCGAGAACGATCGCCAATATGACGATGCACAACCCAGCTTCGAAGCCCATGGCGATGTTGACGGTGTTCAAGGCGCGTACCACCGGCACCCCCAGGCCGTTGGCGCCGACGAGGGCGGAGATGACCACCATCGAAAGCGAAAGCATGATCGTCTGGGTAAGACCCGCCATGATCTGCGGCGCAGCGAAGGGAAGCTCCACCTTGCGCAGAACCTGCGATGGCGTGGCACCGAAGGCGATGGCCGCTTCTACCAGCGCCGGCGGCGTCGAAACGATGCCGAGACGGGTCAGTCGCACGGGCGCGGGAATGGCGAAGATGACGGTGGCGATAAGCCCGGGAACCATGCCGAGGCCGAACAGCACTAGCGCCGGAATGAGATAGACGAAGGTCGGAATGGTCTGCATCAGATCCAGCACCGGGCGCATGCCGGCATAGATCCATTTGCGCCGCGCCGCCAGTATTCCAAGCGGTATGCCGATGATCATGCAGACCGCGCTGGAGGCAAGAACGAGCGCCAGCGTTTCCGTCGTCGCCTTCCAGTACCCCAGATTGATGATGAACAGCAGACCAAGCGCCGTAAAGACCGGCATGCCGACCGACCGCCTTGTCCAGGCTGAAAGAGCCGTCACAATCGCGACGATGACCAGCGGATGCGGCGCCTGCAAAACGTAAAGCAGGGCGTTAATGACGCTTTGGAAAATGAAAGAAAGCCAATCGAAGAAAAAAGCGAGATTGCCGGTCAGCCAGTCAATGGCCTCCTTGGCATATCGGCCGACGGGCAGGCGGTTTTCAGGAGCGCTGAGCCATTCCACGGTAAGACAAGACCTTTCGTGAACCAGAGCAATTCCAGTAAAAATGCGTAACGGTTTTGGGCCCGGAATTGCAAAAAATAAGAAGAACAGGCATTGAAGGTGATCCCGTTTCACCGGAAATGCCGCTAATGCAGAAACGACGGCCGGCAACAGCATTGCCGGACACCGGGATGGCGCGTGACCCCGGATGCGAGAAAAATTCGCCGACCGAGATCATGCAAAGGACATCGTAATTTCCTGCAGTATCCGGCCTGTTTACAAGGTTAGGCCGGATACATGCGTTGTCTGCAACCTAGAGGCCCAAGGCCTTCTTGACGGCGGGCAAGGCGTCAGCGCTGCCATCCTTGGTCTTGACGTTGGCAAGCCAGGGTTCGATCGCGGCCGGGTTGGCCTTCAGCCAGGCAGTCGCCGCCGCTTCGCCCTCGAGGCCATCATTCAGGATCTTGCCCATGATCTCGTTTTCCATGGGCAGGGAGAATTCCAGGTTCTTGAGAAAGACGCCAACATTCGGGCATTCCTCGGTGTAACCCTTGCGGACATTGGTGTAGATCGTCGCGCCGCCGAGATTGGGGCCGAAAACCTCGTCACCGCCGGTCAGATAGGTTAGCTTGAAATTCGTATTCATGGGATGCGGTTCCCAGCCGAGGAACACGATCGGTTCGCCGGATTTCCCCGCGCGGGCAACCTGCGACAGCATGCCCTGTTCGGAGGATTCGACCACCTCGAAACTCTTCAGCCCGAAGGTGTCCTTGGCGACCATGTCGAGGATCAGGCGGTTGCCGTCATTGCCGGGCTCGATGCCGTAGATCTTGCCGCCGAGATCGCCGCTATGGGCCGCGATATCCTTGAAATCCTTTATGCCGAGTTCAGCACCCTTGGCATTGGTCGCGAGCGTGTATTTCGCGCCGGTCAGGTTTTCACGCAGCGTTTCAACCGACTTGTCGTCGCGGTAAGGCGCGATATCGCCTTCCATGGTCGGCATCCAGTTGCCGAGGAAGACGTCGATGTCCTTGTTTTTCAGGGATGTATAGGTAACGGGCACCGAGAGAAGCTTGACGTCGGTTTCATAACCGAGGCTCTTCAGCAGCACCGTGGCAGTCGCTGTGGTGGCAGTGATGTCGGTCCAGCCCACATCGGAAAAACGAACCTTGCCACAACTTGCCGGCTCCGCAGCGCCGGCTGCATTGAACGTCATGACGGAGATTGCTGCGGCCAAAGCCAGACAGCGACTTCTATTTGCAAACATCGCTTGCTCCCTTTTTTTCGTTCCCTTGCCATTATCAATATCTGCCGGACACAATCAACTCGCGTGCATTTGCGTGCTTTGGCCCGCCGTTTGCGACACGACGATGAAAATCTCCGGCTTTTTAGTCCGCGATACGGACAGCTGCGGCATGCGGAAATCTGTGTTTTTCCCGTTGCGGCACTTTTCAACCCGACCCTTCGCCGTCAAAAGACGCGAAGGTGTACAGGGAGTGGACGATGGCAAAACTCTATTTCAATTATGCGGCGATGAACGCCGGCAAGTCGACCATGTTGTTACAGGCATCCTATAATTATCACGAGCGCGGCATGCGCACGTTGATTTTCACGGCCGCCTTTGACGACCGGGCCGGCTTCGGCCGGGTCGCGTCGCGCATCGGCCTGTCGTCCGACGCACGGACCTTCGACGCAAACACCGATATCTTCTCCGAAGTGGAGGCCCTGCATGCCGAAGCGCCCGTTGCCTGCGTTTTCATCGATGAAGCCAACTTCCTGTCCGAACACCATGTCTGGCAGCTTGCCGGTATTGCCGACCGGTTGAACATTCCGGTGATGGCCTACGGCCTGCGCACGGATTTTCAGGGCAAGCTTTTCCCAGCCTCCAGGGAACTGCTCGCCATTGCCGACGAGCTTCGCGAAATCCGCACCATCTGCCATTGCGGCCGCAAGGCGACGATGGTCGCCCGTTTCGACAATGAAGGAAATGTGGTCAAGGAAGGCGCGCAGATCGATGTCGGCGGCAACGAAAAATACGTCTCCTTCTGCCGCCGCCACTGGGTCGAAACGGTCAAGGGCGACTGACCGTCTGCGGCCGGTTGCCGCATTTGATTTTTCGCAAGGATGGCTCCCCTGCTCCTGCGCTAAGACCATGCGGACACATTCGCGTGGATGTGCTTTCTCTCAGGAGCAAAAGATATGCACAACAAAACTGCCACCGTCGCCAGCCTTGCCATCGCTGCTGCCCTCCTTGCCTTTCCCGCCCTGTCGGCCCAAATCGAGGTGAAGATGCTCAACAAGGGCAGCGATGGCCAGGCGATGGTCTTTGAACCGGCAACCGTCAAGGCAGCTGTCGGCGACGTCATTTCCTTCGTGCCCGTCGACAAGGGTCATGATGCGGCTGCCGTCAAGGAAATGCTTCCCGAGGGCGTTGCGGACTTCAAGGGCAAGATGAACGAGACGGTGAAACTGACCGTCGAGAAGGACGGCGCATACGTCGTCAAATGCACGCCGCATCTCGGCATGGGCATGGTCGCCCTCGTTGTGGTCGGCGATGCCGCACCGGCCAATCTCGATGCCATAAAGACCGGCAAGCTGCCGAAAAAGGCGCGGGAGCGGCTGGACGCCGAAATTGCCAAGCTCGGTCTGTAACCGCCTGTCACCTTGTCCGGGCGATACATGCTCCGCGCGTAGTCCAGGAACTCGGGAACGAGCCGCGCGGACCGCAGGTTGAGAAAAGTTTCGCAATCATGTTGTATCCCGGTGGGTAGGGACATATCTGGAAGACAGTAAACGACCGCGGTTGTTGCGAAGCGCCAAAAGGCGCATGGCCGAACCGCGGTTGTTCCTTCCGGCGTTCAGCCCCACGGGCAGAGGAGACTATGACGACATGATCGACCGGATAACCGCTTTGATTCAGGCAGCCTTCAACGCCATCGGCAAGGCCGCCGGTCTCGTCGTCGCCTGGCTTCTGTGGCCTTTCATGGCCGCCCACGGCTGGTACCGCGACCGCAACTGGATCATCAAGGGTCCGATCGCTCTGGTGCTCATCCTTCTGGCCGGCTTTTACGGATACTTCTTCTGGCAAACGCAGGTCTGGACGAATTTCGACCCGGATTATATTTCCCGTTACAAGCTTGCCGAACGCACGGTGCCGCCCGGGCAGGAATTGCCGGCTGCGACACCCACGGCCGCCGCCGGCGCCACCGGTGCTGCCGCAAACACCTCCGCACCGGTATGCCAGCGCTCGGCTATCGTCGATGCCGCCGCCGATCTCACCGATTTCAACGTCAATCAGAATGCATGGATTTCCTCCATGCTGCTCTATCGTCTCGGCCTTTTCGGCATGGACTGGGACAGCACGCCATTTCTGGACAACAAGGCGTCCTTCCAGCGCGGCGTGAACCAGGCGGTGCGCCGCACCGCGGTGGAACTGGTGGATACGCTCGGTCGCGTTCGTGGAACATCCGGTATCAACAACAATCTCCAGGAAGCGCGCGGGAACATGCAGTTCAGCGAATATTCCTGGTATTTCGGCCTCGATCCGTTTGGCCCCAAAACACCGACACCGAGCTACTATCGCGCCGCCATCCGCAGCTTCCAGGCATTTAACGGTGAACTGACCGCCTGCAAGGCCGTCTTCGATACCCGCGCCGATAACCTCATCCAGTTCATCGACCGCATTGCCGGCGATATCGGTTCGACATCGGCCATTCTGCGCGAGCGTTCGGAAAACTATAATGGCGGCTGGTTCGACACTCGCGCCGACGACCGTTTCTGGTTCGCCTATGGCCAGCTCTATGGTTATTACGGCGTGCTGTCGGCAGCCGGATCGGACTTCGCGCAGGTTATTCGTGAACGCAATCTGACCAATCTGTGGAATGACACCCTGGGACAGACCCGTGCGGCGCTACGCATCCAGCCGGCAATCATTTCCAACGGCGACGAAAGCGGTTGGATCATGCCCTCGCACCTTGCCACCATGGGATTTTACGTTCTGCGCGTTCGCTCCAACCTCGTCGAGCTCCGCTCCGTTCTCGACAGGTAAGTCAACGGCTTGGACCGGCATGAAAATCAGCTTATCAGGCCAAGGCGTATTGTCTTGGCCACCAGCTGCGCGCGGTTGACGCAATCCAGCTTGCGAATGGCGTTGTTCATATAGGTATTGACGGTGTGCTCCGAGATGGACAGAAGCTCGGCAATCTCCACGGAGGTCTTGCCCTGCGCAGTCCAGCGAACCACGTCGAGTTCCCGCTTCGTCAGTGGTGAGGGGAGTTTTGAGCCTGCACGACAAAGCCGGTCATAGGCCTCCAGGGCGTGAAGGGCGATCATGCACAGCTCGTTCAGCGAACCCTGCGACAGGACATCGCAATCGCCCGCGAAATTCATCAGATGCCGGTTTCCGTCCATGCCGTTCACCGGCACCAGAAGACCGGAGGTGATGCCCATGCCGCGCAGCAGGGTTGAGACTTCCAGCAGCGAGCCGCAGTTGATGTCCTTATCGTCAAGAGACCAGTATTGCGGCATCATCGATGAAGCGCCGCGCTTTATGACGGGACAATCTGCAAGTTCACCGTCCCGGGTCATCGCATTCACCACCCACACCGGCAGGCTGCTTTCCACCACTATCGGCAGGGCATAGGCATTGCGAATGCTCGGCAGCTTCAGCAACGTCACGTAGGAATAACTGAACGCCTGCATCACCTGCTGCAGCGCCGCCAGCCATTGGGGTCTGTCAATGGCAGCCGAAAGGTCGCGGCAAAGTCTGGCCTGGCGTTCCGTCTTTGGCATTCAGGCGCCGCCCGGCGGTGGGCGCAGGACACCCAGAAGCGCCGACCAGGCGGCATGGGCAAACAGTGTTGCAACCTTCATATCGGGCGGACCACCTTGACTAAAGTGCCGGTTTTTCGGGTTTATCCTTCGGCTTGGCCATCAGTTTCTCCAGGAAACCGAGCATGACCGCCGAGACGACAAATGCCAGATGGATGATGGTGAACCACATCAACTGGCTATCCGTATACTGACTGGCGTTGAGGAATATCTGTAGCAGGTGGATCGACGAAATCGCCACAATCGACGATGCGACCTTGATTTTCAGGCTGCCGGCATCAAGCTTGCCCAGAAATGAAACCTCGTCATCCGCCTCATCGAAACGGCTGACGAAATTCTCATAGCCGGAGATCATCACCATGACGATAAGGCTCGCTACCAGCGCCGCATCGATCAGCCCGAGCATGGCGAGGATCATGTCCGATTCGTCGTAAGTGAAAACGTTTTTGGCGACCTTCAGGAATTTCAGCACGAAAGAAAATGCATAAACCGCCAGCGCCGCGACGAGCCCGAGATAAAACACGACGAGCAGCCAGCGGCTGGAGAGAATGATCCGCTCGACGAGCAGTTCAAGTGACTTCATTTCCGTATCCGATTACTTTTTTGTATATTGTTGGAGCATGCATTCTTCCGCCATCTAAACTGGCTGCGAATATCCTAGCAAGCGTCAATGTCGGGACTTTGGCCGGAACCCGGCATTTTCGGGCCTCTCCACCGGTCCGGATGCAGTTTCACGGAGCGTCACATTTTTGCCACGCACCGTTATGCTTTAAAACATGATGATAAAAGTCATATATAATATGTTGACAGTTATGATCATGTTTTTTAGTCCTCAGCAATCGGCTTGCCCGTAACAAATCAAAACAGTTTCAGCCGCGACAGCAAGCGCGGCGCGTTTTTGCGCGCCATAGCTTCTGCGCGCGCCTATCCGGGGGTATTTAATGTCCATCTCGCGCACACATTCGGCGCTGTTTTTGTGCACTGCCATGTCTCTTCTGCCCTTTGCCGGACCTGCGCAATCGCAGGATGCCGCGTCGCAGACGAACGACACCACCACGCTGGAGAAGATCGTGGTCAAGGGCAAGCGTGTCAAAAGCGCGAATGCAGCCGCCGACACACCGCTTGCAAGCCAGACGACGGCGGAAGACATCAGGAAGAAAGACATCGGCAGCATCAAGGACCTCGGAAACTCCACCGAGCCGGGTGTCGATTATGTGGATGCCAAGCCCGGCAGGCCCGGCGGCCTGTTCATTCGCGGTCTGGGCGGCGCCCGTGTCGTGACCCTGATCGACAATATTCCCGTTCCCTTCTTCAACAATTTCGCCCGTCAGGGACAGGCCACGACGACCCTGAGTGATACCAGTTCGAGCTTTGATTTTTCATCGCTTTCCACGGTTGACGTTGTACGCGGCGCCGATTCCAGCCGCATCGGTTCCGGCGCTCTTGGCGGCGCACTCGTTCTGCGCACGCTTGAGCCGGAAGACCTGATCGGTGAAGGCAAGGACTGGGGCGGTGTTGCCAAGACCACCTATGACAGCGAGGACAGAAGCGTCGGCGGATCGCTCGCCGTTGCAAAGAAGATCGAAAACACCTCGGTTCTGTTCCAGGGCTCCTACAAGCGCGGCAACGAAACGGACAATAAGGGCTTCGCCGATATCTACGGAACCCGCCGCACCAAGCCCAACCCGGCAGATACCTACGAAAGCAACCTGATGTTCAAGATCCGCCAGGATCTGGAAGGCGGCCACCGCATCGGACTTACGGCCGAGCGTTATTCATTGAGAGATCGCAGCGACATGCGAACCCTGCAAGGCGTCAGCGTATCGGGATCGACTTACCGCATTGGCGACTACAGCGGCTACGAGGATACGGAGCGCGACCGCGTGTCGCTTGATTACGAATATGAAGCGCCGTCGACAGACAGCCTGATCGATGCAGCCAATCTGTCGCTCTACTGGACGCGCCTCTCCAAGGAATCCGGCGCTGGCAACCGGCTGACCAACAACTCGCTCTATATCCGCGAAGACAGCATGCGCAACAGCGCTTTCGGCATCGTCGGCGGCCTTGAATCCGGTTTCGAACTCGGCGGCGTGCAGCACACCGTGCGCTTCGGCGGCAACGCCATGACAACCGATTTCAGCCAGGCGCTTTATGCCAACACAGGCGGAGTGACCTCATCGTCACAGTCGGACATGCCTGACGTGAGCGGCAAGAGCCTTGGCCTCTATCTCGATGACGAAATCGCGTTTGGAAACGGTTTCAGGCTGACCCCCGGACTGCGCTTCGATTCCTACGATTACGATCCGGATGGCTCGGTATCCAGCAACAGCGGTTACAACACCTTCGGCCTGCCAAGCGGCAATAGCGGTTCGCGCTTCTCGCCGAAGCTGCTCGCGACATACGACGTGACGCCGGAATTGCAGCTCTTCGCGCAATGGTCGATGGCCTATCGCGCTCCGACCATCAACGAGCTTTATCTGAACTTCTCGAATATCAGCTCCGGTTATGCCGTGGTCGGCAACTCCGCACTCAACCCCGAAACCAGCAACGGCTTTGAAATCGGCGCCAATTACGCATCCGGCGATCTGACGGGGAGCCTGACGCTGTTCCACAACAAGTACAAGAACTTCATCGAGCAATACACGACCTCGACGACGCTGTTCCCCGGCTTCGGCGGCAGGGGCAACGGATCGCTCTTTACCTATCGCAACCGCAACAATGTTGAAATCTCCGGCGTGGAAGCCAAGGTCCGCAAGGAACTCGCAAACGGCTTCTTCGCCCATGCGTCGCTTGCTTATGCTTATGGCAAAGACACAGACAGCAACGAATTCATCCGCACGGTGGCGCCGTTCAAGTCCGTCCTCGGCGTCGGCTACGCACAGGAGACATGGGGCACGGAATTCACCGGCATCTTCTCCTCGCATATGCGTGACGACAAGGTGGCCACAACCTACGACGCACCCGGTTACGGCATCTTCAACCTGACCGGCTGGTGGGAACCGGAACAGACCAAGGGCCTGCGTATTCAGGCCGGCGTCTACAACCTGTTCGACAAGCAATACTGGAACGCCGTCGGCGTTCGTGACGTCAACCCCAATGCCGTCAGCACCGTCAACCAGCCTGTCGACTTCTATACGGAAGCGGGACGCACCTTCAAAATCTCTCTGACCCAGAAATTCTAAACCCGGTCGGAACATCATCTCCAGTCGGGGCGGCCTTCGGGTCGCCCCTTTTTTATCAGCGGCAGTAGAGATAACCTCCCTTTCGCTCCAGCACGTCGAGATGCAGGTGATCCTGATGGGTCGCGTCGCTGCCGGGGGAAAGAACGGTTCGGAAGAACAGGCAGGCGGCGGCTGTAATCGTCCGCTGGAAGGCACCTTCCACCGTTCCATCCTCGCCGCGCGGCTTCATCACCAGCGGATCGCCCTTGTCAAAGGCGATGGTGGAAATATCGACAGCATTGCCCTTGGCATGTTCGGAAATCTTGCCGGTTTCGGCACTGTTGCGGTTGCGGCAAATATAGGTCGAGGCATTGGCAATCGCCGTTACCTTTTTGTCCGGCAGGGCGAGAGCCGCAGCCGGCAGCATCATCTCCTTTGTCCAGCGCGATAGCGCAAGGGCGGTTTCGCAGCGCATGGTGCCAGATGGTTCAAGCTTGATGCCCGGCAGCACCACGGAAAGCTCGATCGGCGCTTCGATACCGCACCCCTGCTCTTCGTCGCGGATCGGCTCGAGCTCTTTGAATTCCGCGCCGATTTCCTTCAACGCGCCAAGGCAGGCCTGAAGCTCTGCCGGGTCTTCCGGCTTCACAGGCTCCGGCGGTTTTTCCTCGGGTTTCGTTGCTTCGACAGCCGGAGCTACCGTCTCACCGCCGTTTTGCCCCTTGTCGTCTTTCTTCTTGTCCTCGGCACCCTTCACTTCCGCGCCGGATTTTCCTTCTTCAGGCGTTTGCGGCTTGGGGGTCGGTTTCGGTGTGTCTTCGGGCGTTTGCGCGCCCTTATCGGCCGGCTTTTCCGTTGTGGCAGGTGCTTGCTGTTCGCCAGGCTTCGGCTGTGGCACCGGCACCTGTGGCGGCGGTTCGGAAGCGGAAATAAGGGCGAGACTCGTCATCAGAAGACACAGGCGATGAAGCATTTTCCGGGGCACTCCTGACTGTTTCGGCAGGACAGGAACGCAACTCGCGCCGGTAAGGTTCATTCCGTCGCCGGAATCCGCTTGCCAAGGCGAATTGTGCAGGCTAACAATTTTCCCATGAACATCGTGTCTATGAACATTGCTAACTGGTGGTGGAGCAGCTTTACGCGGCCTTGACCAGTCATGTCTTCAGACAAAGTCCAAGCCGCCCGAATTTTCAGGCGGCTTTTTTGTTATTCTGCCGCCTGTCATCGGGCCTGAAAAACGGGAAGTGCGAAAGAAATGGTAACGATCATTCAGGATGACGGAGCGGAAACCTACGAGACGAAAGGCGGCATAAAGGTCAGCCGAAAGCGTCGCGCCGCCGAATATGCCAGCGCCATCGACAACTACATCGAAAAGCTCGATGCCCATCGCGGCGCGGTTTTCTCGTCCAACTACGAATATCCGGGCCGCTACACGCGCTGGGATACGGCCATCATCGATCCGCCGCTCGGCATTTCTTGCTTCGGTCGCCAGATGTGGATCGAAGCCTATAACGGTCGCGGCGAAGTGCTGCTCGACTTCATCACCGAAAAGCTGAAGGCGACACCCGATCTGACGCTGGGCGCATCCTCCGTCCGCCGTCTCGACCTCACGGTCAACGAGCCGGACCGCGTCTTTACAGAAGAAGAACGCTCGAAAATCCCGACCGTCTTCACGGCGCTGCGCGCCATCGTCGACCTGTTCTATTCGAATGCGGATTCGGCCATCGGCCTGTTCGGCGCCTTCGGTTACGATCTCGCTTTCCAGTTCGACGCGATCAAGCTTTCGCTCGCGCGCCCGGAAGACCAGCGCGACATGGTGCTGTATCTGCCCGACGAAATTCTCGTCGTGGACCATTATTCCGCCAAGGCCTGGATCGACCGTTACGATTTCGAGAAGGACGGTGTAACGACGGACGGCAAGTCCTCAGAGATCGCGCCCGATCCCTTCAAGACCACCGACACGATCCCGCCCAAGGGCGATCACCGTCCCGGCGAATATTCCGAGCTGGTGGTGAAGGCCAAGGAAAGCTTCCGACGCGGCGATCTGTTCGAGGTCGTTCCCGGCCAGAAGTTCATGGAGCGCTGCGAAAGCAATCCATCGGCGATCTCCCGCCGCCTGAAGGCGATCAACCCCTCGCCCTATTCCTTCTTCATCAATCTCGGTCATCAGGAATATCTGGTCGGTGCTTCGCCGGAAATGTTCGTGCGAGTCTCCGGCCGTCGCATTGAGACCTGCCCGATTTCAGGCACCATCAAGCGTGGCGACGACCCGATTGCCGACAGCGAGCAGATCCTGAAGCTGCTGAATTCGAAGAAGGACGAGTCCGAACTGACCATGTGCTCGGATGTGGACCGCAATGACAAGAGCCGCGTTTGCGAGCCGGGTTCGGTGAAGGTCATCGGCCGCCGCCAGATCGAGATGTATTCGCGCCTCATCCACACGGTCGACCACATCGAGGGCCGTCTGCGCGACGACATGGATGCCTTCGATGGCTTCCTCAGCCACGCCTGGGCCGTCACCGTCACCGGCGCACCGAAGCTCTGGGCCATGCGCTTCATTGAAAGCCATGAAAAGAGCCCGCGCGCCTGGTATGGCGGTGCAATCGGCATGGTCGGTTTCAACGGCGACATGAATACCGGGCTTACGCTGCGCACCATCCGTATCAAGGATGGCATCGCGGAAGTCCGCGCCGGTGCGACGCTTCTCAATGATTCCAATCCGCAGGAAGAAGAAGCCGAAACCGAACTGAAGGCATCCGCCATGATCGCGGCCATTCGCGATGCAAAAGCCACAAACTCCGCCGCCACCAAGCGCGATGCCGCCAAGGTGGGCACCGGCGTCAAGATCCTGCTGGTCGATCACGAAGACAGTTTCGTGCACACGCTGGCGAATTATTTCCGCCAGACGGGCGCCACGGTTTCCACCGTCAGAACGCCGGTTGCAGCGGAGGTCTTCGACCGCTTCCAGCCCGATCTCGTCGTGCTCTCGCCCGGACCGGGCAGCCCGACGGATTTCGACTGCAAGGCGACGATCAAGGCCGCCCGCGCCCGCGAGTTGCCAATCTTCGGCGTGTGCCTCGGTCTTCAGGCGCTGGCGGAAGCCTATGGCGGCGAACTTCGTCAACTTGCGGTACCAATGCACGGCAAGCCCTCACGCATCCGCGTGCTGGAGCCAGGCCTGGTCTTCTCCGGTCTCGGCAAGGAAGTGACCGTGGGTCGCTACCACTCGATCTTCGCCGACCCTTCCACCCTTCCGCGTGATTTCATCATCACCGCGGAAAGTGAAGACGGCACGATCATGGGCATCGAACACGCCAAGGAACCGGTAGCCGCCGTTCAGTTCCACCCGGAATCGATCATGACTCTCGGCCAGGATGCCGGCATGCGCATGATCGAGAACGTCGTGGTGCATCTCACCCGCAAGGCGAAAACCAAGGCGGCGTAAACATCCTGCATCGGCGGCGTCACTTCGGCGCCGTCGGGCAAGCCTCAAACATCGCGACTTCGAGATCGCCTGCTGCCTAGCTACGCGGCAGCGATGTGGAAATGCACAGCGCGAATTTCTTCAAAAGTTGCATGTCGAAGTGGCCTTCCCGGCGCAACATCCACGTCAGCGCTTCGTTTGCCGTCCACGGCTTCTTGTAGGGCCGAACCGAGGTTACGGCGTCATAGACATCGCAGATCGCCGCAATGCGCGCGTGAAGACTGATCTCGTTTCCGGCGCAGCCGCTGGGATAACCGCCGCCATCAATGCGCTCGTGATGATTGAAGCAGACATCCAGAACCATGGCCGGCATCTGCTCGTTGCGCGACAAGATATCCCGGCCGAACGTTGGATGAAGATTGATGATTTCCCGCTCGGTGGCGCTTAACCCTTCCGCCTTGTTGAGGATCGACGAAGGAATTTCCACCTTGCCTATATCGTGCAGCAGGCCGCTGATGCCGAGCAGATCGACCGTTTCCTTGTCCAGCCCGAGATAATTGCCAAAATGGATCATCAACCCGCTGACGGAAACCAAATGCACGAAGGTCGTCTCGTCCTTCGACTTCAACCGGGTAACGCCGATGAAAATCGCCGGGTTCGACTGGACCGCATCGGAAATCTTGCCGGCCGCCGCTGTCATGCCCTTGAGCGACACGCAGCCACCGGCTTCGGCAACGGCAAATGTCTCGGCAATGGCATCGGCGGCGGAGCGCACGGCATGGGTGATGGCAGCCATGGTTTCGGGGCCATTGTTTAATCGCGGCGGGACGGTTCCAGAGTACGGCCTACCCTCGATATCGTTTCCCTTGGCCGTATTGATGATGATGCTTTCAGCGCCGCTCAATTTCAATTGACGCATCAACTCTTCATGGCGCAGAAGAAATCGATATCGCTGCAAAAATTCGCTGTTCGAAAGCGCTCCCTCGACCGCTTCGATAAACATGCCAACCGTCAATTGCTGGGTAGAAATTCGTTTGAGCATCAGACGCTTTTATTTTCCTTCCCGGGAATGGTAACCTCCGCTGGCAATTGCTGAAAAGACCGGGAACCAACCGGTATCCCTCCAAGGGTAAGTTACGCATTCCTAACATTGTTCAATTTTGGAACTTAAACATAAGATAGCACGAATATGAAAATTTTTTACTCTGGATATATTTAAAACGCAAAGAATCAATTCGATTAAGCCAAGAAACAACCTAAGAATGTAAATACTGAAAATTCTCGCGAACGACGTAAACCAGGAGCCGAAGAAAAGCCGCATGAATTCGAAACTTGAAACGCGCATCGATCAGGGTACGGGCCGTGAACCGGCAGATATAGTTCTCAAGGGCGGACGATTCTTCGACCTCGTAACTGGAGAACTTGTTGCCTCCGACATCGCCATATGCGGCGATACCATCGTTGGAACTTGCGAAAGCTACAAGGGTCGCAGGGAAATCGACATTTCGGGGAAAATCGTCGTTCCAGGTTTCATCGATACCCATCTCCACATCGAATCATCGCTGGTCACGCCGCACGAATTCGATCGCTGCGTTCTGCCCTACGGCGTTACCACCGCCATCTGCGACCCGCATGAGATCGCCAATGTTCTGGGCGCGGAGGGGCTTCGGTTCTTCCTGGACAGTTCCATGGAAACCATCATGGACATCCGCGTGCAGCTCTCGTCCTGCGTGCCCGCAACCCATCTGGAAACCTCGGGCGCCGATCTGCCGATCGAAAAACTGCTGCCGTTCCGTGATCATCCGAAGGTTATCGGCCTTGCCGAATTCATGAATTTTCCGGGTGTCATCCACAAAGACCCGGTATGCATGGCAAAACTCGAAGCCTTTCAGGGACAGCATATCGACGGACACGCGCCGCTTCTGTCGGGAACGGCGCTGAACGGATATCTGGCAGCCGGCATCCGCACCGAACATGAGTGCACCAGTGCTGCCGAGGCTTTGGAAAAGATCCGCAAGGGCATGCATATTCTCGTGCGCGAAGGCTCGGTCTCAAAAGACCTGCACGCCCTGATGCCTGTTATCACCGAGCGTCTGTCGCCTTATCTTGCGCTTTGCACCGATGACCGCAACCCACTCGACATCGCCGAACAGGGTCATCTCGATTATATGATCCGCACGGCAATCGCCAACGGCGTGGAACCGCTCGCCATCTACCGCGCCGCCTCGATTTCCGCCGCAAAGGCCTTCGGCCTGCGCGATCGCGGTCTTATCGCACCGGGCTGGCGCGCCGACCTCGTGGTGATCGATACCTTGCAGAACTGCAAGGCCGGCATGGTCTTCTCCGGCGGCCGTATCGTCGATGACGCGCTGTTTGCCACCCGCAAGCCGGTCGCGCCCGTCGGTCTTGACAGCGTCAAGGCAAGACCCGTGCTCGCCGCCCATTTCGGCGTGCCGGTCGCGCAAGGCGAGACCCCGGTGATGGGCGTGCTCCCCGGCAAGATCATCACCGAACATCGCCGCTACACGCTGCCGACGGACGGCAACCAGACGACTGTCGATCTCGCAAACGACATCATCAAGGTCGCCGTCATCGAGCGCCATGGCAAGAACGGCAACCACGCCAACGGCTTCGTGCAGGGCTTCGGGCTGAAGAAGGGTGCCATCGCCTCCACTGTCGGTCATGACAGCCACAATATCTGCGTTGTCGGCGTTAACGAGGACGACATGGCGCTGGCCGCCAACCGGCTCGGCGAAATCAAGGGCGGTTTTGTGGTAGTCGAAGACGGCAAGGTGACGGGCGAGATTGCGCTCCCGGTGGCCGGGTTGATGAGCCTCGAACCTTACGAAACGGTGCGAGACACGCTCCACACCCTGCGAAAGGCAGCCTATGCGCTCGGCACGACGCTCGAGGAGCCTTTCCTGCAGGTGGCTTTCCTGCCGCTACCCGTCATCCCGCACCTGAAGATTTCCGACATGGGCATGGTGGATGTGGATCGGTTTGCACTGATCTGACGATGGAGTTTATCGGCCGGAAACAGCGTAATCTACTTATGCCGCGTTTCTGAGACGGCGCGAGCCGTCTCAGGTTTTCGTTTCTGCAGGCCAGGTCACGTAGTAATATTTGCCCGCGACCCTGCCAAAATAGGCGTGGTTGCCAGTCGTCTTGTCGACATAGCTGCCACTTGCATCCTTGGAAAGAAGGCCGCTTTCGTTACGTTTGAGCTGCGAGTTCAGGAAATCCGCCCAGTTGGTCTTGGCGATATCCGTAGCAGTTGTCGACCTGGCGTTTTTCTGACTCGGATCCCATGCGCTTATAGATTTGCCCTGCGTGGGGTCCGAGATCTGCAAGCGCCCGCCCGCAAGAGCACTCATCATCGATTGGGAACGCAGGTATTGCGCCGGGTCGTCCCCCGCTGTCGAAAGCTTGACCTTCAGATTTCGCATAAAGCCTGATGACGCGAGATATTCGATTGACGACATTTTTGGCGTTGCATTCGTTGTGGATGCGCGGACTGACGATTGTCCGGAAGCGAAAACGCTTCTGATGGATGTCGCGGGGGCAGTCTGAACCTTGGAACGTGAGGATGCGGAACTAGCGGTGGTAAGTTGACTCGAATTCTTGATCGAAACGGACATGACAATCCCTACTTCGCTTTATAGTTATTATCCGAAAATATATAACTATTCAGTCAATAATAATCCAAACTTGCGCAAAGCTCGCCAAATTCATAAGAAATAAAAATGAACAGAATATTTCGTTTTTATTAGATTAAAAATGATGAATTACATAAATTAATTCAAATTTTCATATTTTTAAATAAATTAATACATTAATTAGTATGAAAATATGTACTATCGCCTATGGGCAATTTGCATCGCGTCACCAAGTCCAGCGTGGCGCAAGCTCCCGGAATGATCATAAAAGAGCCGAGCGACGTCCGCATAAAAAACACCGGCTCAGACAAGGCGAAACGGACGGATTGCTAAATCGGCTGACTTACAGCATCGGCAAGTCATGAATGCGATGGCAGCAGCTTGCGGAAATAAACCACCCGTTCGGTCTCCTCAAACCCCAGCGCCGCGTGCATGCGGTGTGAATCGACATTGGCAATATCGGCATCGGAGGCAAGCTCGCTCACGCCCCGGCTGATCGCCCAGCGGGTGACCTCGGCGATCAATGCCGCAGCAACGCCCTGACCGCGGAATTCTTCTTCCACATAAACGCCTTCCAGAAACGCAATAGGCGAGGTATCGCATCCGTTGACATAATCACGCCGGAGGCTGACGTCGGCAAAACCGATGGCCATTCCGACCAGATCATAGGCAATGAAACCGGCGTCGTTGTCGGAAAGGTTCTGCAATTCCGCCCTGTGTTCGGCAACAGAGGCATCGGGCCATAAACGGTGGCGCAAAAGGGACCAGTCATCCAGAGATGCTGCGGCGTGCCTGATGGAAAATTGCAGGCTCAAGCGACGACCCCGCAAAACACGTCCAACCCCTCAAGCTTCACGATCCCGGCGTCGAACAGCGGCTCAAAACTTGGCATCGGCAGGATATCCGTGACCTCCATACCCTTCGGGACAGGAAATTCCACCGCCTCACGGGTCAGGTTGAAAACGAAAAGTAGTTTTTCGTCACCCTTGTGGCGCGTGAAGGCCAGCACATCGAGATTGGTCTTGATGAAGTCCATATCGCCGTCGCGCAATGCTCCATGGGTTTTGCGGAAGGACAAGACCGCGCGGTAGTGGTTAAGAACCGAGTCCGGCTTGCGCTCCTGCGCATCCGCCGCCTGCATGGCGTGGGCATAGGGCACCGGCAGCCACGGCTTTTCCGCGCTTGAAAAACCCGCATTCGGCTTGCCGGTTTCCCACACCATCGGCGTGCGGCACCCGTCACGCCCCTTGAAGGCGGGCCAGAAGCGAATGCCGTAGGGGTCACGCAAATCCTCGAAGGCCAGTTCGGCCTCGGTCAGGCCCAGCTCCTCACCCTGATACAGACATATCGAGCCGCGCAGGCTGGCGAGAACGCAGATGGCGAGCTTCGCAACCTGCGTCTGCTCCTCGGAGCCTTCGGAAAACCGGCTCAGATGGCGCACCACATCGTGGTTGGAAAAGGCCCAGCAAACCCAGCCATCCGTCACCACCTTGCCAAAGGTCTCGACCGAGCCCCGCAGGTGTTTTGCGCTGAAATCCGGGCCAAGCAGATCGAAGGTATAGCACATGTTGAGTTTGTCATTGCCGGATGTGTAGGCCGCGACCGTCTTCAGCGAGCGTGCGCCGTCCCCCACCTCGCCCACGGTGGCGCGGCCCTCATATTCATCGAGAAGCGCGCGGAAGCGCTGGAGGAAGGCCACGTTTTCTGGCCGCGTCTTGTCGTAGAGATGATCCTGCATGCCGTAAGGATTGACGTCGGACGCATCGAGGCCAAAGCTTTCGTCGTCCAAAAGCGGCGGGTTGTCGCGCAACAGCTTGTCGTGGAAATAGTGATTGACGGTATCGAGACGAAAACCGTCCACGCCGCGATCGAGCCAGAACCGTACGGTTTCCAGAAGCGCATCCAGAACATCCGGATTGTGAAAATTGAGATCCGGCTGCGAGGCGAGAAAGCTGTGCATGTAATATTGCTTGCGCACGCCATCCCATTCCCATGCCGGCCCGCCGAACACGGAAAGCCAGTTGGTGGGCGCCGTGCCATCCGGTTTGGGATTGGCCCAGACATACCAGTCCGCCTTGCTGTTGATGCGGCTTGCACGGCTGTCCACGAACCAGGGATGCTTATCGGATGTATGCGAAATCACCTGGTCGATGATGACTTTCAGCCCCAGCCGGTGCGCCTCGGCCATCAATGCATCGAAATCGGCAAGCGTGCCGAACATCGGATCGACATTGCAATAATCGGAAACGTCATAGCCCATATCGGCCATGGGGGAGGTGAAGAAAGGCGAGAGCCAGATGGCATCGACGCCGAGCGAGGCGATGTAGGACAGCCGCTTCGTCACCCCGGCAAGATCGCCGTAACCGTCCCCGGTCGTATCCTGAAAGGATCGCGGATATACCTGATAGATCACCGCCCCCTTCCACCAGTCCGATTGCGCTTGGGATTTGTGGACCGGGGCATGGGTTGTCGGCATGAGCGATCTCCTGATGAGGGTTGGTCCGAGAATATAAAGCAGCTGTCCCTGCGTAAACCGGAACTTCGCAAATGCCCAAAATCACCTCGAAGCGGGCTTGTCAGGCACCTCCTGTCGTCGTAATCCCGAAGGTAAAGTAAGTGGAGGATGACGGCGTGGGCGGACGGTTTCTGTCGATTGGCGAATGTATGGTGGAACTGTCGCAGGCCGGAAACGGGCTGCTGCGCAAGGGTTTTGCCGGTGATACCTTCAATACGGCATGGTATGCACGTGCCTGTCTGCCAGAAGACTGGTCCGTCGATTATTTCACGGCACTCGGCGACGATCCTCTTTCGCAGGACATGCTGGCCTTCATTGCAGATGCCGGTATCGGCACGGAAAAAATCCGCCGCATCAAGGGCGGCACACCCGGCCTTTACCTCATCAACCTCAAGGATGGTGAGCGCACCTTCAGCTATTGGCGCAACGCCGCCGCAGCAAGGCAACTCGCAGCAGATGCGGACCACCTGCGCAAGACGGTGGAAAGCGCCGACGTCATCTATTTTTCTGGCATCACGCTCGCCATTCTCGCTTCGCCCCACGATGTAGATACTTTCCTTGCGGAACTGCGCCGCGCCAAGGCAGCGGGCAAGCCCGTGGTCTTCGACCCGAACATCCGCCCGCGCCTCTGGTCCGACAAGGACACGATGCTGGAGACGATTACCAACGGCGCACGCGCCGCAACGCTGGTAATGCCGAGTTTCGATGACGAAGCCAGCCATTTTGGTGACACATCCGTCGAGGCCACAATCGAGCGTTACCGTGCGCTCGGCGTCGCCAACATCGTCGTCAAGGATGGCGCAAAGGGTGCGACACTCGATTTCAGCGGCGCACGCAGCCACGCTCCGGCGGTAGAAGCCGTGGATGTGGTGGATACGACAAGTGCAGGCGACAGTTTCAACGGCGCGTTTCTCGCCCGATATGTAACCGGCAGTTCGCCGCATGACGCCGCCGTCTTTGCCGCACGGGCAGCGGCAACCGTCATCGGCCATCACGGCGCGCTGATCAGCCCCGAGCTTCTTCCGCTGGTCGGATGATGCCAGACGGAACCGGCTTCCTGATACCTGTGCTTGTCACAGGGATGACCAAGAGAGCGCATTACGGACAAGAGCAAGCTTGTATGTGCAAAGGACACTTCTCTACCCTCATCCGCCCTGACATGATCCTGTAACACGCACGCCGCATATACGGGCGGAAGCCGGGTGGTGGGGAATCGCCCGTGCGCAGTCGAGCAGGATCGGTGTTTCATGACGAGAATCACGATTGTCACAGATGCCTGGCACCCGCAGGTCAACGGCGTGGTCCGTTCCATCGAAAATACCAATACGGAACTCGCGCGGCTGGGCGTGGATGTGCACATGGTGACACCGCAGAGTTTCTACAGCATCCCCTGCCCGACCTATCCGGAAATCCGCCTGTCAGTCGCCGGCTATCGCCGTGTCGCGGCGGAGATTGAAAAAAGCCAGCCCTCCTTCGTCCACATCGCCACCGAGGGTCCGCTGGGTTTCATGGCGCGGCGCTGGTGCGTGAAGAACAGGATGCGTTTTTCCACCAGCTATCACACCCGCTTTCCCGAATATGTCGCGGCGCGCTTCCCCATCCCGGAAAGCTGGCTTTACGCTTTCGTGCGCTGGTTTCACAATGGCGGCAACACCTGCATGGTGGCGACGCCAAGCCTCGAGACCGAGCTTGAGGCCCGCGGGGTTCGCAACTTGAAGCGCTGGAGCCGCGGCATCGATGCCGAACTGTTCCATCCACGTCCAAAAACGTCGCTGCCTTTCGATCTGCCAAGACCGATCTTCATGACGGTCGGTCGTGTGGCGGTGGAAAAGAACCTGCCTGAATTCCTCGACCTCGAGCTGCCCGGATCGAAGGTCGTGATCGGCGATGGCCCGGCCCGCCATGAATTACAGGAAAAATATCCGGACGTGCTGTTTACCGGCATCAAGACCGGGGAAGAACTCGCGGCTGCCTATGCGCAGGCCGATGTCTTCGTTTTCCCGTCCAAGACCGACACATTCGGCAACACCATTCTGGAAGCGCTGGCGAGCGGTGTGCCGGTGGCCGCCTTCCCCGTTACCGGGCCGATCGACATTCTCGGCGGCAATCCCGGGGCAGGCGCGCTGAATGACAATCTTCGCGACGCGTGTCTTGCAGCGCTCCATTGTTCATCGCAGGAGGCTCTGGCGCTTTCCAAAAGCTACAGCTGGGAAAAGGCATCGCGGCAATTCCTCGACAACGTCATTCACGCCGCCGGAAAATCCCTGCCGCTTTTGTCCCGCTCACGACTTGCCTGACGTGGAGACACATTGATCCCCGACATTTTATCGGGGAACGGTGGACGAAACAAAGCAGGAGTGTCACAAGACGATCTGGACGCGACCGCCGTTATCTTTAGAACGGGGTCGGGCTGCTGATTGACGTCAGGCGGCTGCCGCGAGATCACGCTGGCCGTCCTAATTTCACAAAGACTTATCCCGTCTCAGATCACCACGCGCCGACGAGCGCCTGGCCGGAAAGCGGCACCGTCCGCGCCTTGCCGTTCCGCTCCGTGACCGAAAGCGACGGGGACATCTGTTTCGGCGACTTGCGGAACCAGTTTGCGGCGACGCTCGCCAGATCGCCAATCATCGCCTGCTTATGCCAGTCGGCAAAACGCCGCGCGGTGGCTTCCGGCTCGGAGCGGTAGAAGAAATTGCCGGAATGATCGAGATCGTTGATAGAAGCCGCCATGGCCGATAGCGGACGCTGAAACATCTTCGGGGGCACGGAAAGTTCGCGTGCGCTCTGCGAAAAAGCGGGCGCCATGAAATCGATAGCCCATCCGTCCGCTTCGACCCAGCAATGGAAATTATCGCCAGCGCCCGTTACGTAACCATCGTCACGATGGTCCGCAAAAAGCATGACCGTCCCGCCCAGATTATAAGCGGCAAGCCCGCCCTTCGGCACAGCTTTCACCTTGTAATGCTGCTGAAGGATGAAGGCGCCGAAGGTGCTGAAATACATGCAGGCCGTAGCCGGGTCGGCATTGTCGTTGACGAGCAGGCTGTTGATGACGCGGTAAATCCGGTGATAGTCGGTCTGCTTGATCAACATGGTTTTTTACTCGCCAGTTTTATGATTATCGGAAGGCAACGGGAGAGACCGGTTCACCGTCGATCTCGATATTGGTGAGACCTCTGCCCCACGCAACGTCATCCTCGGGCTTGTCCCGAGGATCTACCTCCCGAGTCGCAAAATCGAAAGTTTGCAGATTCTCGGGACTAGCGCGAGAATAACGGAGGGAGGTTTTCAGCAGCCGATTACCGCCTCTTCTTCGCCTTGCTCTCGAACGGATTATCGGAGCCACGATAATGCACGCGGATCGGCACGCCCGGCATGTCGAAATCCTTGCGCAGACCGTTCACCAGATACCGCGTATAGCTCTCCGGAATGGCTTCCGGTCGGGTGCAGGAAATCATGAAGGCCGGCGGTCGCGCCTTTACCTGCGTCATGTATTTCAGCTTGAGGCGGCGGCCGGAAACGGCCGGCGGCGGATGCTGCGTGGTCTGCGCATCGAGCCAGCGGTTGAGCTTGGCGGTCGAGATGCGGCGGTTCCAGATCTTGTCGGTATCGATGATGTTCTGCATCAACCGGTCAAGGCCATAGCCCGTCTGGCCGGACATCGGCACGGCGCGAATGCCGCGGGCCTGCGGCAGAAGCCGCTCGGTCTTTTCACGCAGATCGGCCAGAAACGCCTGCGGATCTTCAACCAGATCCCATTTGTTGAAGGCAAGCACGGCGGCGCGGCCTTCGCGGATAACGAGATCGACCAGCTGCAGGTCCTGCTTTTCGAACGGAATGGTGCTGTCAAACACGATCACCACCGTTTCGGCGAAACGAATGGAGCGCAGGGAATCCGCGACCGAGAGCTTCTCCAGCTTTTCCGTTACCCTGGCCTTGCGGCGCATGCCGGCCGTGTCGAACATCTTGATGGTGCGGCCGCGCCAATCCCACTCGACGGAAATACTGTCGCGGGTAATGCCCGCTTCCGGGCCGGTTAGCAGGCGGTCTTCACCAAGGAAACGGTTGATGAGGGTGGACTTGCCCGCATTCGGTCGGCCGATGATGGCGACGCGCAGCGGCTTGGTCTCGTCATAAACAGGCTCTTCTTCTTCCTCTTCCTCGCTGCCGGGCTCAGTGCGCGGAAGAACGATATCGGTCTCCGCCTCATCCACTTCAGGCGGGAAGGCAACGTCTTCGCCAATCGCCTCGACGATGGCGTCGCGCAGGTCGATCATGCCCTGGCCATGTTCGGCAGAGATGGCGCACGGATCGCCAAGACCAAGCGTAAAGGCATCGTAGAAGCCCGCATCGGAACCGCGCGCCTCGGACTTGTTGGCCACCAGAACCACCGGCTTGCCACGACGGCGCAGCATTTCGGCCAGCGTTTCATCGGCGGGCGTCAGGCCTGCCTTGGCGTCAACGACAAAAAGCGTCACATCGGCTTCGTCGATCGCCGCTTCGGTCTGCGCCCACATGCGGCCCTGAAGCGTCTCCGGTCCGGATTGCTCCAGACCGGCAGTATCGATGATGGTGAAACGAAGGTCGACAAGCTTCGCGTCGCCGGGGCGGCGGTCACGGGTCACGCCCGGCGTATCGTCGACAAGCGCCAGCTTCTTTCCGACCAGACGGTTGAAAAGCGTGGACTTGCCGACATTGGGGCGCCCGACTATGGCGACGGTGAAGCTCATTGATCGTTCATCCTTGGAGGTGGGAAAGCCGTGTTAGACAGCTTTGCCCGAAGCAGTGATATTGTCGAGCATGATCTGCGCGCGGTTCGTCACATTGCGTGGCGCCTGCGCGTCGCTGACGATCTGCTCGAACCATTGTTTGGCCTTGGTGAAATCGCCAGCCTTGTAGGCGGCAAGACCAAGGGCTTCGCGAGCCGATGCACGCATGGTCTGGCCTTCGCCGCTCAACGGCTCCGCAAGTGCAACGACCTGATCATACGTACCGTTGTCAACCAGCAGCCACGCCGCGCGCACCTTCGCCGTATCGCGGAAGACCTGCGGGGCAGACGTGTCGTTGCCGATCGCGGTGAAGGCAGCGATGGCGCCGGCCGCATCGCCCTTCTGCGAAAGCAGCGTCGCAGAACGGAACTTCGCCAGCACCGGATAATTGCCATGACCGGAGGTTTCAAGATCGGCAAAGGCCTTCAGCGCTTCGTCCGTCTTGTTGTCGGAAGCAAGCTTCAGCGCCGCAATGAACTGGTCGCCGGAATTGGAAGCGCGGCTGGTGTTCCAGTATTCGTAGATGCCAGCACCGGCGGCGCCCACAACCACGAGAACGGCTGCGCCAACGACCACGATACCGTAGCGGCCCCAGAAACGGGAAAGCTGCTCGGAACGGATCTGCTCGTTCACTTCGCGGATAAAGGTATCATTTTCGTTTGCCATCAAATTCTCCGTTACCCGCGCGGAGATCGTCGCCGATCCATCCGTTCGCAGACATACCAAGCCGCTTACCCGGGTCAGCAAAAGTCCGGCCGACGGGTCATGGTCGGCCTTCTAGCCTATTTTGCCTGATATGTAAGGGGGAAACGTTGATTTCCTACATGGCGATGGGCTGAACGCCGATCAACCATTCGTGCAGTTTCAGGATGAAAGCGCCCCAGAGAACGATGCCGCCGACGATGGCCACCAGATCGTAACGGCCCGAGACGAAGGGACGGACCACTTTTTCACCCGCTCTTTCCCGGCGCTTCAGCGAAATTCGCATCACCACACCCCAGGCGAGGAACGATGCAAAGAGAAGAATCGAAGAGGTCTCTCCATTCGCCAGAAGATGGGCGAGCGCCCAGATCTTGACCGCCAGAATGAGCGGATGTTTGGTTCTGGTTGCGATGTGGCCAGCCGGGATGAGGCTGGCGATAAGACAGATCATCGCGGGCAGCATCAGGGTCACGGCGAGATGGCTCGTCCAGACCGGCGGGTTCCACAGAACGCCGGTTTCCTGTCGCGCCTCGCCAAACGCATAGATGACGAGACCGAGCGTTATGAGGCTTGCGAGAGAATAGACGCCCTTGAACGGTCCTTCTCCCATCTTCGCGATCATCCGCGCGCGAAATCGCGGCGCAAACACCTTCAAAAGATGCGTCAGGAAAAACAAGGCAAGACAGAGTACGAGAAAAAGCATGGAACACGGTCCCCCGGTGGAACGGAATGCGGCCTCATTACCGCGACGCAGAAAAGGAATTAGGCTGAAAGACGTAAAAAAGCCAGTTTATTCAAAGCTTCGCCTTATTCCACCCGCAAAAGGCAGCGGTGTTTCACATGACGGATGCCTGATGTTTCGCCCATTGACTGCTTTTTCCCTGTCGCTCTGCCTTGCCCTTCCCGCTTTTGCCGAAAATGCGGAGAAGCCGAAGCAGCTCGTCATCGTTTCTTTCGACGGTGCGGGCGACAATTCGCTGTGGGAAAGAAGTCGTGCGACGGCGAAGGAGGTCGGCGCGCATTTCACCTATTTCCTTGCCTGCACACTGGTGATGGACCGCAAGACCAGCGCCAAGACCTATCAAGGCCCCGGCCAGAAGGCCGGGCGCTCCAATGTCGGCTTTGGCCAGTCGCCGGAAGAGGTGGAGACGCGGCTGCGCAACATCTGGTCGGCCTATCGCGAAGGTCACGAGATCGGCAATCACACCTGCGGGCATTTCGATGGCGGCCAATGGACCGCCGAGCAATGGGACGGCGAGTTCACCACCTTCACCAGCACGCTGGAAAATGCCTGGCAGATGATTGGCAAGAAGGGTGAAGAACCCGAAGGCTGGCGCGACATGGTGAAAAACATCGACGGTTTCCGCGCGCCCTATCTTTCGCAGGGGCCGGCGCTGACCGCGGCTCAGAAGAAACACGGCTTCGTTTATGACGCCACCAGCATCACCAAGGGACCGGAATGGCCGGTGGAGCGCGACGGCATCGAACATTTCGGCCTGCCGCTGGTTCCGGAAGGCCCCGGCAATCGCCCGATCATCGCCATGGACTACAATCTCTTCATCCGCCACTCCATCGGCATCGAGACGCCGGACCGCGCGCAGGAATTCGAGGACCGCGCCTATGCGGCGTTCCGCACCGCGTTCGACAAGCAGTATAATGGCGAACGCATCCCTCTGCAGATGGGCTTCCATTTCGTGAAGATGAATGGCGGCGCCTATTGGAACGCCTACGAGCGGCTGCTGCGCGAAGTCTGCCGCAGGGACGATGTCGCCTGCGTGAGTTACGCCGAGGCCATGCCGATCATCAAGGCGCGCAGGAAGCAGAAGACCGAGGGCTAAGGTCCCCGGATACAATGCAAAAGGGCGGCCAGTCGGCCGCCCTTTTTGTTTTCCGTCAGGGCTTGTTGGCCGCCAGCTCTCCGGCTTCCGCTTCCCGCTGAAGATAACGCTCGTCGATTTCAGGCAGTGGCTTGTCATCGATCGCGGCCTCGAAAGCCACAAGACGTTTGTGGATGGACAGCAGCTCGATGATCGTGGTCCAGGAATTGACCAGATACTGGAACGAATTACTGACCTGACCGAAGGCCGTGGCGATCTGCTGGTAGATACCATAGGTGATCTTGCCCGCCACGATGGTGGGAACAAGCATCAGGAGCAAGAACACGGCATCGGCCTGAATGTAGAAATACCGCGCGACGTTGAAGTAGAGGTAGTGCCAATACATGCGGAAATAGTTTTTCCGCACATTGGAGTAAAGCTCCTTGACAGTCGGCGGCTGGGCGCGGTCGGCGTGATCCTCACCGTAGACCAGTTCCTTGCGATAGGCCGCTTCCACACGCTGGTTGCGGAAATTCAGGCCGGGCAGCTTGATGCCGACCGTCGCCAGAAGCACGGTGCCGAACACGGACCAGACAATCGCCAGCCAGAACAGCGCGTGCGGCACTTCGCCAAGGATCGGCAATTCGGAGACGTACGACGACAGCGCAAACAGGATCGGCAGAAACACAACAAGCGTCATGACCGAATTGATCAGGGTAATACCCAATCCCTCCAGCGTGGAGGAGAACCGCATCGTATCTTCCTGAACGCGCTGCGAGGCACCTTCGATGTGGCGCAGCTTTTCCCATTTTGACATGTAGAAGTCGTTCATCGCGGTGCGCCAGCGGAAGATATAATGGCTGGTGAAGAAATCCGTGAGGATCGACACAGCCATGCTGAGAAAGGCGATCTTGGCGAAGACAATCTGAAGACTGTAAAAATCCCAGACTTCGATACCCGGCTGTTTTGACAGCGCATTTTGCAGGAGATCGCCGAAAGGCCGCCGGAAATTGTTGATGACGACGGAAATCTGAACGCCGAAATAGGTCACCGCGATAATCAGCAGCGATCCCCATATGGACCAGAACTTCCAGGGGTGATCCTTGGCGAGAACGGTCCAGACAGCCCCGAACAACACCAGGCACAATGCCAGATAGGCGTAGAAGAACAGATTGGCGGGAACCAGAAAATAGCTGAGATCGTAAGGTTCTTGCTCGGGCATCACGTAGCCCCAAGACCTGCCTAGCCCTTCAACGATGAAGTACCATCCAAGAATGGCGACAAAGGCCCAGACGATGGCGGAGGTGAAGAACAATTTCGGTTTGGGAAAGAAAGAATGAAACACGTTTAGAACTCACGCGCGTTTGAAGTCAGCCATTATTGGCGAAGCACTAGATGGCCCGAACCTAGGGCAGAAATTTGTGCACAGCAACGAAGAAGCGACGACCTTAACAAGATGTAAGGCGCAAAAGGCGGATCGATCCCGCAAGGAACCCCTGAAATCGCCCCTTGGAGGCGCAATATGCCCGGGCGAATTTAGCGCCGCCGCTCCGTGGCGAGAACCGGTAGCATCAAGAGAATGCTGGCGACAAGCACGCCAGAGGCGAGAATACTTGGTGCAGTAAAACTTCCCGTCACCTCGGCAATCCAGCCGGCGGCGAGTGGTCCGACGATCTGTCCAGTACCGAAGGCTGCCGTCATCAGGGCAAAGGCGCGGCGTGGGCTTGGGCCTGCGAATTCCCGGCCGAGCTGAAGGCCATAGGCGGTGATGACCATGAAGGTCAGCCCCAGAAGCAGACCGCCGGCAAGCACGCCCGGAACGGGTGGCAGCATGACGGAAGCGAAGACGCCGACGGCTTCCACGGCAAGCACGATCACGAAAGCGCGCTTCAGCCCTTGCGATTTCAAGACCGGCTTCCAGAGGAAAAGCGAAATGGCGGCGGCACATCCCGTCACGAACCAGGCCAGAAACTCCACGAAAGCGCCGGCAGCAGCCATGCGGGCAATCGCAACAATGAAGGTGGCGGTGATGACGTAACCGAAGCCGAACAGCCCATAGGCGAGCGTCGTCAGAAAAAGCGGCTTCGTCCATTTGAGCGGCGGCTCCGACAGCGCAGAGGCATGCCGGGGTGGCCCGGCGGGCAGCACCCGCCAGACGAGAAGAAACGTAGCGAAGGAAAAGACGGCACCGGCAATCCACTCCTCCCGCCAGGAGGCACCGCCGCCATCAAAAACGACGCCGATGAGATAGACCACAAGCGAGGAAATCGCGATGCCGGCACCGACGCCGCCATAATGCAGCGCCTGAATATGGTCCTTGCCGGCTTTCATGGCGTGGCCGATGACGATCTGCGACGTGAAGATCATGGTCATCGCACTGGCAACGCCGGCGAAAAACCGGATCAGGGTGAAGGCCGCAACGGAGTTGAATGCGGCCATGGCGAGCAGCAACGCGCCCGTGGAAAACAAGCCGCAAAGGGCGACCAGCCGTTCCCGTCCCGAGCCCCATGAATAGGCGGCGAGAACCGCCCCCGCGAGATAACCGGCGAAATTTCCAGCCGCGACGATACCCGCATCCCCCGCCGATAGCGGAACATCAGCCATCATGCCGGGAAGAATGGGGGTGAAGGAAAAACGGCCGAAGCCCATGGCGGACGCCATCATCAAGGCGCCGGCGAAACCGAGTGCAGTCAGATGTTTGGGGGAAAGTGGCTTGTCGATGCTCATGTACGGCTTATCGCAACCGCACTGCCACGGAACAAGCGAGTTATTTTGATCGGCAGCATAAGCCGTCTTTGTTGGTACGAGATGCAAGGACCTTGTTGTCTGCGCATCCTTATCCACCCTCATTCCTGTGCTTGTCACAGGAATCCAACCGACGCGCGTCCGCGCGGCGAGAGAAGTCCTTTCAGCCCAAGGACTTGGGCTGGCTGGATCCCTGTGACAGGCACAGGGATGAGGGAGGAGAAAGGTCAACGAATGCGGCAAACGTCGTAATTGGCGCACTCAGCTACGAAACTTGGTGTCTCGTAAAGTGGCGGTCTTCACCACTCACTCAACCAGCGTCAGCACCAGCGGGCCGTTCTTCGTAGCAACCACGGTATGTTCATACTGCACGGTCGGCGCGCTCGGATCGCTATAGAGCGTCCACGGATCGTCGTCGCCATCTTCGGCCCAATAGGCACCCGTCGACAGGAAGGGTTCAACGGTGAAGACCATGCCCTCCTGCATGATGCGCCGCTCACCCTTGTCCGGCCAGGTCGCCAGTTCCTTCGGCTCCTCATGCAGGGAGCGGCCGATGCCGTGGCTCGCCAGATTGGTGATCAGCGTGTAGCGGTTCTTTTTTGCAAAGGAGCCGATGGCATTGCCGATATCGGCAAAGGGCCGACCGGTTTTCACCTGCTGCAAGCCCGTCCACATGGCGCGCTTGCCATCGCGGCACAGCCGCTCGATCTCCTTTTTCACCGGCGGCACGGCGAAAGACGAACCCGTATCGCCGAAGAAACCGCTCTTCACCGCCGAGACATCGATATTGACGAGATCGCCCGCCTTGATGATGCGCGGGCCGGGAATGCCATGCGCAACCTCTTCGTTGACGCTGATGCAGGTCGCGCCGGGAAACTGGTAGCAGAACTCCGGCGCCGATTGCGCGTCGTTATCCTCCAGTACCTTTCGGCCGATCGCATCCAGTTCGGCCGTGGTGATACCGGGTTCCAGCGCATCCGCCATGGTCTGCATGGCCACGGCGCAGATGCGACCGATATCCTTTAGCAAAACCAGTTCTTCGTCGGTGGAGATGACCATGTTTTTGTCCGTCGTTCTAAATGGCGGGTCTGAAGACGCCCGCCTTGGTAATAATCAGGCCGTGGCTTTCACCGGATCGGCACTCCCCGTCAATTCTTTTCTGACAACAGGCGCGACTTTCGTACCATAAAGCTCGATGCCGCGCATGATCTGGTCATGCGGCATCAGGCCGATTGCCATCTGCAACAGGAAACGGTCGTTCTTGAAAACGCCATGCGCCTTGATGATCTTTTCCGCCACCAGCTCAGGTTCTCCAAGGAAGAGGTTGCCCTCCGGCCCACGCGCCGCATCGAAATGCGCGCGGTTTGTCGGACCCCAGCCGCGCTCGCGGCCGATGCGGTTCATCACCTCCGCCTGCGGTCCGTAAAACTGGTCCGCTGCCTTGTCGGTGGTGTCGGCAATGAAGCCGTGCACGTTGATGCTGGTGCGCAGCCTGGTCTTTTCCTGCCCCGCCCGGCGTGCAGCTTCGTGATAGAGATCGAACAGCGGCGCGAAGCGGCGATATTCGCCGCCGATGATGGCGAGCGCCACCGGCAGCCCCATGGCGCCGGCCCGCGCCACCGATTGCGGCGTGCCGCCAACCGCGATCCAGACCGGCAGACGCTCCTGAAGAGGACGCGGATAGACCCCGCGCCCATTGATGGCCGGATGTTTGGTGCCGGACCAGGTGACGATTTCGTTCTCGCGCAGCGCCAAGAGCAGGTCGAGCTTTTCCGCAAACAGCACGTCATAGTCTTCGAGGTCGTAACCGAACAGGGGGTAAGATTCGATGAAGGAACCGCGCCCGGCCATGATTTCGGCACGGCCGTTCGACAGGAGATCGACGGTGGAGAATTGCTGGAAGACCCGGACCGGATCATCCGAACTCAGAACCGAGACAGCGCTCGTCAGGCGGATATTCTTCGTCTTGACCGCCGCCGCCGCAAGCACGGTGGAGGGTGAGGACGCGACATAGTCCGGGCGGTGATGTTCACCCAGCCCAAACACATCCAGTCCGACCTGATCGGCAAGCTCGATTTCCTCAAGCAGTTCGCGCAGCCGGCGCGCACCTTCCGGCCCACGGCCATCGGCGGGGTTGGGATTGACATCCGCAAAAGTGTAAAGACCGAGTTCCATAGACGATACCTCTGTTTGATTGTCTGAGAGATAGGCACGGACGGCCCTCCAGACAAATGCAAAATCTGGCGTAAAATCTGGATGCTTAGCTTCGAAAAAGTGGATGGGCGCCGGCGCATTATGCCCCATGCCGGCCTCCCCCGAAATCGCGCCCGAAATCGCGATTGCCAGCCCGCCCCCTTTGGGCATAACCTGCTTAAATATGTGCGAAGTAATGCAAAAAGGGGAAAGCATGCATCGGACAGTTATCGTGACAGGCTCCACAAGTGGCATCGGCCTTGGCATCGCACAGAGATTTGCGAGGGAGGGCGCGAATATCGTGCTGAATGGCTTCGGCGACGAAGACGAAATTGAAAAACTCCGCCTCTTGCTGGAAGCCGAAAGTGGCGGGCGTGTGCTCTACCACCCGGCAGATATGACGAAACCGGACGAGATTGCCGATCTCATCAATTCCGCGCATGAAAAGCTTGGTTCGGTCGATGTGCTCGTCAACAATGCCGGCATTCAGCATATCGCTCCGATCGAGGAGTTTCCGACGGAAAAGTGGGATTGGATCATCGCCATCAATCTGACCAGTTCCTTCCATACGATGCGCGTTGCGATACCCCTGATGAAGAAGGCCGGCAAAGGCCGTATCATCAACATTGCCTCTGCCCACGGTCTCGTCGCCTCGCCGTTCAAATCGGCCTATGTGGCAGCCAAGCACGGCATCATGGGCCTGACGAAGACGGCGGCGCTCGAGCTTGCGCAGACGGGCGTCACCGTCAACGCCATCTGTCCCGGTTATGTGCTGACGCCGCTCGTCGAAAAGCAGATACCGGAAATGGCCAAGGTGCGCGGCATCAGCGAAGAGGCGGTGAAGAACGACGTGATGCTGGAATTGCAGGCGACAAAGCAATTCGTCACCATCGATGACGTGGCGGCAGCGGCGCTGTTTCTGGCAAGCGATGCCGCCAGCAACATTACCGGCACGCATATTTCCGTCGATGGCGGCTGGACAGCGCAATAATCGATGACATCTCTTTCCGTTTTGGAAACAATGAATTGCCAAAACGGAAATCGATATGCGCGCGCGGGCGTGCATAGATAGCAGATTGGGAACCGGCTCAACCGGACAAAAAGCAAGGCAGTGCATGAACGACGCGATCAGCTTCATCCTCAACAGCGAAACCATTTCGCTTAAGGGTTTCGGACCAACAGACACGCTTCTCGATTATCTCCGCCTTCAAAGACGGCTGACCGGGACGAAAGAAGGCTGTGCTGAAGGTGACTGCGGCGCCTGCACGGTGCTGGTCGGGCGGCTTGTTGATGGCTCGCTGCGTTATGAAAGCGTCAATGCCTGCATCCGCTTTTTGGGCTCGCTGCATGCAACCCATATCGTGACGGTAGAGCATCTGGCCGGCCGCGATGGCACGCTTCACCCCGTGCAGCAGGCAATGGTGGATTTCCACGGTTCCCAATGCGGTTTCTGCACGCCGGGCTTCATCATGTCGCTCTACGGCCTGTGGCTTGCCAGCGAAAACCCGTCCCGCGCCGATATTGAAAAGGCACTGCAAGGCAATCTCTGTCGATGCACGGGTTACGAGCCGATTGTACGGGCTGCCGAAAAGATTGCAGCCGCCCGCCCGAGTGCGCTGTTCGACCCGCTGCAACGCGACCGCACCGATATCATGGCAAGGCTCTGGGCGATCCGCGCCAATGAAACCATTACGGTTACCCGCGGCGAAGATCGGACCATCATCCCGGCAACGCTTGCTGAATTGACCGATATCTATGCCGCCGAGCCGAAGGCTACCATCGTTGCCGGTTCCACTGATGTCGGCCTGTGGGTGACAAAGCAGATGCGGGCGCTTAACCCTGTCATCTTCATCAACAACCTCGGCGATCTGCAGGGTATTGCCGTGGATGAGAACGGCGTGACGCTCGGTGCAGGTGTCACCTACAGCCAGGCCTTCAAGACCATTGCAGAACATTTCCCGCCGCTTGCCCGGCTGTTCGATCGTCTTGGCGGCGAACAGGTGCGCAATATGGGAACCATCGGCGGCAACATCGCCAACGGTTCGCCCATCGGCGACACGCCCCCGGCCCTGATCGCGCTCGGCGCCACGCTCACCTTGCGCTCGTCTTCCGGCAGCCGCACCTTTCCGCTGGAAAGCTATTTCATCGATTATGGCAAACAGGACCGGCTGAGCGGCGAATTCGTCGAAAAGCTTTTCATTCCGTTCCAGACGCCGGGAAGTCACTACGCCGTCTACAAGATTTCCAAGCGCCGGGACGAGGATATCTCCGCTCTCTGCGCCGCCTTCAATCTGACGCTCGAGGCCGATGGCACGGTCGAAGACATCCGCATCGCCTTTGGCGGTATGGCCGGCACGCCGAAACGCGCCGCACATCTGGAGGCGGCACTTCTCGGCAAGCCCTGGTCTCAGGAAACGATCGATGCGGCACGCGATGCGCTGGACGATGATTTCACCCCGCTAACCGACTGGCGCGCGACCGCCGAATACCGGCAACTCACAGCCAAGAATTTGCTGACACGGTTTTTCCTCGAGACATCAGGGGAAAAGCAGGAACTTGCCCGCTTCTCGCTGGAGGAGGCTTGAACCATGGACACGACAAGCTTCGATAAGACCAAGACCGAAATCGACGGCCCTGTACACGCCTCGCTCAGGCACGATTCTGCCCATAAACATGTGACGGGCAGCGCCGAATATATCGACGATATTCCCGAACCCGCCGGCCTCGTTCACGGCGCGCTTGGCCTTTCCGACCGGGCCCATGCCGAAATCGTCTCGATGGACCTTTCGGAAGTGGAAGCTGCGCCGGGCGTGTTATGGGTGATGACAGGTAAAGACGTGCCCGGCGAAAACGACGTCTCCTCCGGCGGGCGTCATGACGAGCCGCTACTGGCCGAAACGAAGGTTGAATTTCACGGCCAGCCGATCTTCGCGGTCTTTGCTGAAAGCCGCGATATTGCTCGCAAGGCCGCCCGCAAGGCGAAAATCGTCTACAAGGACCTGCCGCATTTCACCGATATCGACACGGCGATTGAAAATGGCGGCGCGCTCGTCATCGATCCGATGACGCTGAAGCGTGGTGATGCGAAGCTCGAAATGGACGTGGCACCCCGCCGCCTGACCGGTACGATGCGGATCGGCGGGCAGGAGCATTTTTATCTCGAAAGCCACATCGCCATGGCCGTACCGGGCGAGGACGATGAGGTGACGCTGTGGAGCTCCACCCAGCATCCGAGCGAAATCCAGCACATTGTCAGCCACATCCTTCAGGTGCCGTCCAATGCCGTCACGGTGCAGGTGCGGCGCATGGGCGGCGGTTTCGGCGGCAAGGAAACCCAGGGAAACCATTTCGCAGCCCTTTGCGCCATTGCCGCCAAGAAGCTGAACCGGGCCGTGAAAATCCGCCCCGACCGCGACGAAGACATGACCGCCACCGGCAAACGCCACGATTTCCGCGTCGATTACGAGCTAGGCTTCGATGAGGAAGGCCGCATCCACGCCGTCGACGCCACCTATGCGGCCCGCTGCGGCTTTTCCTCCGACCTGTCCGGCCCGGTAACCGACCGCGCGCTGTTTCACGCCGATTCCAGCTATTTCTATCCGCATGTGCATCTGACCTCCCGGCCGCTCAAAACCCATACCGTCTCCAACACCGCCTTTCGCGGTTTCGGCGGCCCGCAGGGCATGCTCGGGGCTGAGCGTTTCATCGAGGAAATCGCCTATGCCGTCGGCAAGGACCCGCTCGATGTCCGCAAGCTCAATTTCTACGGCGAGACCGGTTCGGGCCGCACCACGACCCCCTATCATCAAGAGGTCGAGGACAACATCATCGCCCGCATCGTTGAGGAACTGGAAGCATCCAGTGAATACCGCGCGCGCAGGCAGGCAATTGTCGAGTTCAACAAGACCAGCCCGATCATCCGCAAGGGCATTGCGCTCACCCCGGTAAAATTCGGCATCTCCTTCACCATGACCGCCTTCAATCAGGCGGGCGCGCTGGTGCATATCTATAATGACGGTTCGATCCACCTGAACCATGGCGGCACCGAAATGGGCCAGGGCCTCTACACCAAGGTGGCGCAGGTGGTGGCCGATGCCTTCCAGGTGGATATTGGCCGGGTGAAAATCACCGCCACGACCACGGGCAAGGTGCCCAATACGTCGGCCACGGCCGCCTCGTCCGGTACGGACCTCAATGGCATGGCGGCCTATGACGCTGCCCGCCAGATCCGTGAAAGGCTCATCAAATTCGCCGCCGAGAACTGGAACGTGCCGGAAGAAGAGGTTGTCTTCCTGCCAAACCGGGTGCGCATCGGGCTTGAGGAAGTCGCCTTCAACGATTTCATCAAACGAGCCTATTTCGCCCGCGTCCAGCTTTCCGCCGCCGGTTTTTACAAGACGCCGAAAATCCATTGGGATCGTGCCGCAGGCCGCGGCACGCCGTTTTATTATTTCGCCTATGGCGCGGCCTGTTCGGAAGTGTCGATCGATACACTGACCGGCGAATACATGATGGAACGCACCGATATTCTCCACGATGTCGGCAAGTCGCTGAACCCGGCCATCGATATCGGGCAGGTGGAAGGCGCCTTCGTACAGGGCATGGGCTGGTTGACGACGGAGGAATTATGGTGGGACGGCAAGGGGCGGCTGCGCACCCACGCTCCCTCCACCTACAAGATCCCGCTTGCCTCCGACCGGCCGAAGATTTTCAACGTTCAACTGGCGGAATGGTCGGAAAACGCCGAGCCCACCATCGGCCGCTCCAAGGCCGTGGGCGAACCGCCTTTCATGCTGGCGATCTCGGTTCTCGAAGCACTCTCCATGGCCGTCGCGTCCATCGCCGACTACAAGGTCTGCCCACGCCTCGATGCGCCGGCAACGCCCGAGCGGGTGCTGATGGCGGTGGAACGGTTGAAGAAGGTGTGAGGGGAGACATAATGACGTCCCTCTCCCGCTTCCTCGCCAGCTCCGGACCTGCAATCCTCGTGGAAATCGAGGCCGTGAAAGGGTCATCGCCGCGCGAGGCGGGAACTTTCATGCTGGTAAGCCGGAAGGCGCTGTGGGAGACCATCGGCGGCGGGCAGTTCGAATATATGGCGATAGACCATGCCCGTGCCATGTTGAAGAACGGTACGACCGAAGACGGCATGGATATTCCGCTCGGCCCCGAAATCGGCCAATGCTGCGGCGGCCGCACCCTGCTCCGCTTCCGGCTGGTAACGCCGGACATCGCGGCAGCACTCGAGGCAAGGCTTAAGGCTGAAACCGAGCAGCAGCAGGCCGTCTTCATTTTCGGGGCGGGCCATGTCGGCAAGGCGCTGACAGATGCTCTGTCCCTTCTGCCTTTGACACTGACCGTGGTGGAAACCCGTGAAAACGAGTTGCGCGATCTTTCAGCCGGTGTCGTATCCGTGCTGACCCCCATGCCGGAAGCGCTGATCGCGAAAATTCCCGCAAACGGCGCTGCGATCATCGTCACCCACGATCACGCACTCGATTTCCTGATTGCAAAGGAAGCGCTTGCCCGCGACGATCTCGCTTATGTAGGCATGATCGGCTCGAAAACCAAACGCGCCACCTTCGCCCATTGGCTGGAGCGGGAGGGAGAACCCACTACCCGCCTTCAAAAACTCATCCTGCCGATCGGTGGAAGTAGCGTCAGGGACAAGCGCCCCGCCGTCATAGCGGCCCTTGTGGCAGCCGAGTTGCTGCAAGCATTTTCCGCTGCCGAAACCCGTCGCACCGAAAATCAGCGCGGCCATCCTCAAGACCAAGATCACGCCTGATCCCGTCGGGCAGGCTTTCATCTACCAGATTGTCCGGTCGAAGGCTTTCAAGGAAAAACCGTTCCGCGGTCCGCAGACCCGCGCGCAGGCGGGACCACGCGCGCAAGAGTGCTGTGCGCATGTTCGTCTCCATTTAAAAAATGTCAGAAGCTCAGTTGATGAATTGAGCTAAAAATGCTCTGTTTTCCGGATAAAAACCAATGAAACCTTTGGCAGTTGGCATAAAGAGAACTTATCCATGAAAATGTCCCGCCAGTTCCCCCTGAACGCCCTGCGCGTGTTCGAAGCCGCCGCCCGGCATCTCAGCTTCACCAAGGCCGGTGAGGAACTGGGTATGACGCAGACGGCGGTCAGCTATCAGGTGAAACTGCTGGAAGAGAATGTTGGCGAGCCGCTTTTCATCAGAAAGGCGCGGCAGGTTGTGCTGACCGAGGCCGGGCAGAAACTGGCGCCGAAAGTTGCGGAAGCCTTCAACACTTTACGGGAGGCCGTCGACAATGTCCGTGACACCTCTGACTCCACCCTGACCATTCACTCCACCGCGACTTTCGCATCGCGCTGGCTTTCGCGGCATCTGGGAGCTTTCCAGCTTGAACATCCCTCGATCGCCGTACGGCTCGACACATCAAGCGCATTGATCGATTTTACGCAGTCCGATTGCGATGTCGCCATCCGCTGGAGCAGCGACGATGGCAAAGGACTGATCTATCATCAGTTGCTGCGGGGCGTTTACACGCCGATGCTGCATCCGAACCTTGCCGAAAGCATCGGCGGATTGAAAAAGCCGGAGGATCTTCTGCGCCTGCGCATCATCGATCCGGGTGACATCTGGTGGAGCCAATGGTTCCGGGAAGTCGGCATCGAAAATCCGGGCCTCGACCGTTATCCGCGCAGCCGCCTCAGCGTGCAGGCTTTCGAAGCCGCAGCGGCAATTGCCAGCCAGGGGGTAGCCATGCTCACCCCTGAACTTTATGCGGACGAGATTGCCCTCGGCCGCCTTTATCAGCCCTTCGAGCACCTCAGCAACGAAGGTAAGAACTACTGGCTCGTCTACCCTGAAAACCGCAGGAACATTCGCAAGATAAGGCTGTTTCGCGACTGGATACTGAAGCGGATCGACGAAAACCGGCCGCAAACATCTCAATACCCCATATCAGGCGCATAAAAGCAGCGCGGCGTGTCCTCGTCCGGGAACAGACAGAGATGATATTCTCCATCCTCGGATCGTCTTGCCTCACGCTGCGACCAGCTGAAGACATGGCGCCGCGTCACCAGACGATGATCGCCGGGCGCAAGCGAGACCTCGTAACCATCCTGCGTGACACGAACACTTCGCGTAGGGATCATCTGGCAATCGCCGGTTTCGGCGTCGCCATTGCAGCAGTAGCTTTCATATTTGAACCCCTTGTGGGATTCATGCGCAAGCGCCGTGGCGTTGAACGCCATCAGCAGGAAAAGAACTGTCAGAACAAGGCGCATCGGCACGGTCTCCGTTGAAAACAACGGCGGCTGCCGGAAGGTCATTGCGTCACTTCATTCAAAATCCAAGCATCAACGCATACCCGGACGCAACGGCACCGGGAACTGCAACACCTGCCCCTGATCTGCCCCCGCCCCCAGGGTTCGCAGCACCCGCTTTCGGAATGAACCGCCAGCGAAAACATGTCATTGAAGCCCTGCGCCTCTGACCGAAAACCGGAAAGAACATGCGCAACATAAATGTGTCAGAGTGCCCTTCGAAGCGTCCTTTCGGACGCAGGTCGCTCCAAGGCCCCGCAGCCCAATAGTTTTGCACATCAGCAGACTGCTCAACGGATAATAGCTGAGTCGCGTTAGCCAGCTAAGCACAAACTCAGCGGCAGGACGGCTCCTTGACGATTGGGCGGGGCCGGAAGCGGGGCGTCGCCGCGCCTGCGCCAAAGTTGTGGACACGAGCGTACGGGATTGTGAACAATCATAGTGCGGTGTTTGCTTTTCCCTTTCCTAACGGTCAAATTTCTCGCAAGGTGCGCTGCACAAGGATCAGGGGAACCGAATGTACGAATATGCCATTGCGTGGGAATGGATGGCCTTTGCCGTCCGCTGGCTCCACGTCATCACCGCCATCGCCTGGATCGGCTCGTCCTTCTATTTCATCGCGCTCGATCTTGGGCTGGTCAAACGGCCGCATCTGCCGCCGGGGGCCTATGGCGAGGAGTGGCAGGTGCATGGCGGCGGCTTTTACCACATCCAGAAATATCTGGTCGCCCCGGCCCAGATGCCCGAACACCTGACATGGTTCAAATGGGAAAGCTACGTCACCTGGCTGTCCGGCTTCGCCATGCTGTGCATCGTTTATTACGGCGGCGCCGACCTTTTCCTCATCGACCATTCGGTGCTGGCGCTCACCCAGTTCCAAGCCATCTGTCTGTCGCTGGCATCGCTTGCCGTCGGCTGGCTGTTTTACGATTTCCTCTGCAAATCGCCGTTTGGCAACAACACCTGGGGCCTGATGGTGGTGCTTTACGTCGCGCTGGTGGCGATGGCGTGGGGCTATACGCAGGTCTTCACCGGCCGCGCCGCCTTCCTGCATCTCGGCGCTTTTACCGCCACCATCATGTCGGCGAATGTGTTCTTCATCATCATTCCCAATCAGAAGATCGTCGTTGCCGACCTGATCGCCGGGCGCACGCCGGACCCGAAATATGGCCGCATCGCCAAACAGCGCTCATTGCACAACAACTACCTGACGCTGCCCGTCATCTTCTTCATGCTGTCGAACCACTATCCGCTGGCCTTTGCGACCGAGTTCAACTGGATCATCGCAGCACTTGTCTTCCTGATGGGCGTCACCATCCGCCACTGGTTCAACACCACCCATGCCCGCAAGGGCAAGCCGACATGGACCTGGCTGCTGACCGCGCTCATCTTCATCGTCATCATGTGGCTTTCCACCGTGCCGAAGGTGCTGACCGGCGAAGAAGAACAGAAGGCGGCAACGCTTTCGCCGATGCAGCAGCAATTCGTCAGCGACGCCCATTTCGCGAGCGCCCGCGATGTCGTTCAGGGCCGCTGTTCCATGTGCCACGCCGCCGAGCCGGTGTGGGAAGGCGTGCCCTTCACGCCGAAATCTGTGAAGCTCGAAACCGACGCGCAGATCGCCGCACACGCCCGCGAAATCTATTTGCAAGCCGGCCGCAGCCATGCCATGCCTCCCGGCAACATCACCGCCATCACCCCGCAGGAGCGCAAAGTGCTGACCGCATGGTACGAAAGCGCCGTTTCCGCGGGCAAAGACGCCAAGGAAAAAACCGAATGAGCATGGTTCTGCTGCGTGGCCGCCTGTTAAGCTTCCGCCGCGCGCCGCTCGCAATCGACGATACGCAAAGCTATCTCTACATCGAGGATGGCGGCCTGCTTATCGAAAACGGCAAGATCGCCGCCATTGGCGACTATGCCGATATTCGCAAGCAGGCACCTGATGACATTGAGGAGAAGGACCACCGCCCTCATCTCATCGTGCCGGGCTTGATCGACATGCACCTGCATTTCCCGCAGATGCAGGTCATCGGCTCCTATGCCGCCAACCTTCTGGAATGGCTGAATACCTATACTTTCCCGGAAGAATGCCGTTTCGTCGAAAGCGCGCATGCCCAGCGCATCGCCACACATTTTTACGATGAGCTTCTGCGCCACGGCACCACCACGGCTGTCGCCTATTGCTCCGTGCACAAGACCTCAGCCGATGCGTTTTTCACTGAGGCCCTGAAGCGCGGCATGCTGATGGTGGGCGGCAAGGTGATGATGGACCGCAACGCCCCGCAGGGCCTGCTGGACACGCCGGAAACCTCCTATGACGAGACCCGGGCCGTCATCGCCGACTGGCACGGCAAGGGCCGCAACCACGTCGCCATCACGCCCCGTTTCGCCATCACTTCTACGCCGAAACAGATGGAAGCAGCCCAGGCGCTGGCGCAGGAATTTCCCGATCTCTTCATCCAGACGCATCTTTCCGAAAATCTGGACGAGATCAAATATACCTGCGAGCTCTACCCGGAAGCGACCGATTACACCGACATCTATGTGCGTTACGGCCTGATGGGCAACAAGACCCTGCTCGGCCACGCCATCCACCTCTCGGAACGTGAGGCGGACGTGCTGTCGGAAACCGGTGCAGTCGCCGTGCATTGCCCCACATCGAACCTCTTCATCGGCTCCGGCCTCTTCCCGATGAAAAAGCTGCAACGGCGCGAAAAGCCGGTGCGCATCGCAGTCGCGACCGATATCGGCGGCGGATCGAGCTATTCCATGCTGCGCACCATGGATGAGGCCTACAAGATCCAGCAATTGCTGGGCGAACGCCTGAACCCGCTGGAAAGCTGGTATCTGATGACGCGCGGCAACGCCGAAGCGCTTTCCATGGTCGACCGCATCGGCACGCTGGACGCAGGCACGGATGCCGACATCACGGTTCTCAACGCCTCTTCCACGCCCGCCATGGCGCTGAAGATGGAAGTGGTGAAAAGCCTGACCGAAGAACTGTTCCTGATGCTGACCATGGGCGACGACCGCACCGTCGTCGAAACCTACGTGGCCGGCAAGGCGATGAAAAGCGCGCTTGCATAGTTCGGTTTAGGCCGAAACATCAGGTCGTCGCCTCATCTATATCAGTACATATTGAAACGAGCGGGCGTCGCCTGTTTTTCTCTCGCCGCCGGGAAAAGAAACAGGCCGCACTCGCCCGTTTCATATGATCGCCTGACAGCCCAAGTCAGCCGAAATGCGAATGACCTCTGGAGTGCGCCGTGCCGGATTTTGAGACAACTACAACGCTCATGATTGTCGCGACATTCATCGTCGCGGGCGTCGTCAAGGGCGTCACCGGCATGGGCCTGCCGACCGTTGCCATGGGCGTTCTCGGCCTTTTCATGCCGCCGGTCGTTGCCGCTGGCCTGCTCATTCTGCCCTCCTTCATCACCAATATCTGGCAATTGCTGGCCGGACCCGATTTCAAGGCGGTCGTCTCGCGACTATGGCCGATGATGATCGCCATTGCCGTCGGCACGCTTCTCGGCATCCGGCTGATGACATCAGGCACCGGCGTCTGGACTACCTCGACACTCGGATTATGCCTCGCGGCTTACGCAGCCTACAGCCTTCTTGCAAAGCCCTTCGCCGTTCCCGCAAGGCTGGAACCGAAACTCTCCCCGGCCGTCGGGCTGGCGACCGGCCTTCTGACCGGCGGCACCGGAATTTTCGTGGTCCCCGCCGTGCCCTATATCCAGTCGCTTGGCTTCAGCCGCGACGATCTCGTGCAGGCGCTTGGCCTGTCCTTCACCGTTTCCACCGTTGCGCTTGCTGCCGGCCTTGCCTCTCAGGACGCCTTCCGCGTCGAGCACATGTCGCTTTCCGCACTCGCCGTCCTGCCAGCGCTTCTCGGCATGTGGCTTGGTCAGAATATCCGCCGCATCGTCACTCCCGCGACATTCAGGCGCTGGTTCCTAATCTGCCTGTTGTTGCTTGGGGCTGAGCTGTTTTTGCGAGCATTCTGGAGCTGATTCAAGCGCAGTAGAACCGTCACCGCTTCAGAGGCGCAATCAAATTATAGGCGACAATTTCTTCGTCTTCCGTCCCCTCATCGTAAATCTTCGCCACCGTGGCGCGCAGATCCGGCGAATAAACCGCTGTCCATCGTTCTTCCTCTTTGCCGTTTTTACGAATGTCGTAGGTCACATAAAACACCTCATAATTGCAGAATTTAATCGGAAAGGCGCGCCGCTTCGTAACTGCAAGGGTCAGTGACCACTTATCCTCGATTTTGGTAGTTTCGAGCGGCAGAAATTCAAAAGTGCGTCGAGCGCCAACTTTCAGAGGCCAGAATGCTTCCAGATTTGACGTAAAGTGCTGGCTGTAATTGCCGTCATCGCCCGAACGCGCCAGCTCGATTAACCCCCGAAAGAGAAAAAGCCTCTGTTTGCCTGCGCCTTGAAAATCATTCTCCACCAAGACGATCGGTCCGGATCGCCTGAATTCGCTGCGCACCTGACCGTGGGCAAGAACAAACTCATCTCCATCATTTTTACCGGAGGGGCACTCGGCGGCGAAAACAATCGCGGGCGAAATAAGAACTGCGATAAGTAATCTGAGCAAATAATTTAACATATTAAAATACGCTATTATTTGAGAAACCATCTGAATTATTATCGAAATACAGTATATTTCAAGCATAATTCCTAGCCATTTGCGAGTGCAAAAAGCACTGCTGCAAAGACGATTGCCATCGCGTAAACGCGATTACCATGTTATGTGAAGCCATCATTCAAATGTGAAGGCTTTATCCATGGGCAAAATCCTCACCATAGCGGACCTGAAGAAACAGGCTCAGCGCCGTGTGCCGAAGATGTTTTTCGACTATGCCGATAGCGGCGCCTGGACGGAAGGCACCTACCGGGCCAATGAGGAGGATTTTTCGAAGATAAAGCTGCGCCAGCGTGTGCTGGTGGATATGACCGACCGGTCGCTCGCCACCGAAATGATCGGCCAGAAGGTTTCGATGCCGGTGGCGCTCTCCCCCACTGGACTAACCGGCATGCAGCATGCCGATGGCGAGATGCTGGCGGCAAAAGCGGCGGAAGAATTCGGCGTGCCTTTCACGCTTTCCACCATGAGCATCTGCTCCATCGAGGATGTCGCCTCCGTCACCTCCAAACCTTTCTGGTTCCAGCTTTACGTGATGAAGGACCGCGACTTCGTCAATAATCTCATCGATCGCGCCAAAGCCGCCGGATGCTCGGCACTGGTGCTGACGCTCGACCTGCAAATTCTCGGCCAGCGCCACAAGGACCTGCGCAACGGCCTCTCCGCCCCGCCGAAATTCACCCCGAAACACATCTGGCAGATGGCCACACGGCCGAAATGGTGCCTCGACATGCTGCGCACCCAGCGCCGCAGCTTCGGCAATATCGTCGGCCACGCCAAGAACGTCTCCGACCTCTCGTCGCTCTCCTCCTGGACGGCCGAGCAATTCGATCCGCGCCTGTCGTGGAAGGATGTCGAATGGATCAAGGAGCGTTGGGGCGGCAAGCTCATACTCAAGGGCATCCTTGACGAGGAAGATGCGCGCGCCTCGCTCGATACCGGCGCGGACGCCATCATCGTCTCCAACCACGGCGGTCGCCAGCTCGACGGCGCGCATTCCTCGATCGCCATGCTGCCGAGGATCGTCGATTCCGTTGGCGACAGGGTGGAGGTGCATATGGACGGCGGCATTCGCTCCGGCCAGGACGTGCTGAAGGCGGTAGCACTCGGCGCCAAGGGCACCTACATCGGCCGCCCGTTCCTCTACGGCCTCGGCGCGGATGGCAAGCAGGGCGTGACGACGGCGCTCGAGATCATCCGCAAGGAAATGGATATCAGCATGGCGCTTTGCGGGAAGCGGCTGATTACGGACGTCGATCGCAGCATTCTGGCGTGATGGTGACGACACGGCATACAACGTAAAGATCGAAGCCGATGCTTCGGTAAGAATATCGCCTTTACGCCGCCTCCCTCAGTCCTGTGCTTGTCACAGGGATCCAGCGAGCCCAAGCCCTTGGGCTGAACGGACTATCCTCGTCGCGCAGACGCGCGCCGGCTGGATTCCTCTGACAAGAACAGGAATGAGGTGGAGAAGTCCGCTCAATGCCCAATCGTCTTCGAAAACACATTGACGATCACCACCCCGGTCACGATGAACCCAAGACCAACCACCGCAGCAATATCGAGCGTCTGGCGGAACACGAAATAGCCAATGCCGGAAATCAGCACGATGCCAAGCCCGCTCCAGATCGCATAGGCAACGCCGACCGGCAGCGCCCGGAGCGTGAACGACAGGAGATAAAAAGCCGCACCGTAAAAAAGCGCCATCAGCACCGTCGGCAACAGCTTGGTGAATTGCTGCGATTGCTGCAGAAAGGAAGTTGCGATGACCTCGCAGACGATAGCCGCGACAAGCGCCCCATAAGTCAAAACAGCCGCGTTCATCGTTCCACTTCCTTTTTCGTCTGGGCGATCATCCGGGCCCTCAGAGCCGCCCTGTCGCCACCCGCTTTACCGTCGTCGGCCAGTAGATCGGCAAACCAGATGCCGTCAGCCGCAAGCCGCACCATCTCCAGCACCACCCCGTCATCCGTTTCTTTATGACGGGCAAGGCGCCCCTCAATCCAGCTGTTCCACATGCGCCGAAGCGACGGTTCACCGACCATGGAAACCGAGATCGCTGCCCATTGCCTGCCCGAATCCCTGCCCCGATCCGAGAAAACCGCGTTCACATAGGCCCTTGTGAAGCTCCCAAAAGCTTCACAATCCTGTGAGATGAGGTCGTCGATCTCAGTGTCCAGAGCCGCCAGAAGGTCAGTCATCACCGCTTCCAGCAGCACCTGCTTGGAGGGAAAATGATGAAACAACCCACCCTTCGTCACCCCGGCGGCATCGGCCACTGCCTGCACGGAAAGCGCCGCAACCCCCTGCTCGGCAGCGAGTTTCGCCGCGCAATCGAGAAGATTGCGGCGCACGATCTCAGGCTGCTTTTTGCGTTCATGTGCATTTGTCATGGTCGCAAACATACCGGATGGTTGGTTTCTTTGCAAGGAAATTGTGAGGGCGACGGCCGACTTGAATTTCATACTTAATTAAGCATGAAAGCGATCTCTAAAGTTTTAGCGGTTTTGTTGCCGGAAAGTGTCAGTAAAACTTCGCCCATCGCGGCGATCGAACATAAAGGGGTGGACCATGTCGGGAACGATCAAACGGGGAATGGCGGGCGCATGGGTATTCGCACTCGCCTTCTTTTGCGCGATCCTTTCATTGCAGGCATCGCCAGCGCAGGCCGGTTATGCCCATTTCATCATGGATGCCAATACCGGCAAGGTCCTCGCCGCGCAGAACGCCGATGTGCTGAACCACCCGGCATCGCTGACCAAGATGATGACGCTCTATATGACCTTCGAGGCGTTGCACGCCGGCCGGATTCGCTGGGACCAGAAGATAAGGATGTCCAGGAACGGCGCAGCCGTCATCCCCTCGAAGCTTTATGTGCGTGAGGGCCAGACGTTTACGGTGCGCGAAGCCGTCTACGGCATGATCGTCAAATCCGCCAATGACATGGCGGAAGGCATGGGTGACCATCTCGGTGGGTCCGAGGCGCAATTTGCGCAGATGATGACCCGTAAGGCCCGCCAGCTTGGCATGACCAAGACGTTTTTCCGCAACGCCTCCGGCCTGCCCAGCAAATCGCAGGTGACGACGGCGCGCGACATGGCGAAACTCGGCCTTGCGTTGCAGCGCGATTTTCCGAAAGAATACGGCCTCTTTGCCATGGAATCCTTCAGCTTCCGGGGCAAGCGCATCCGTGGCCACAATAATCTGATGTATCGCTATCAGGGCATGGACGGCATCAAGACCGGTTACACCAATGCGTCGGGCTTCAACCTCGTCAGCGCCATCAATCACAATGGCCGCCGTGTCGTTGGCGTCGTGCTGGGCGGCAAAACCGCGCGCGGCCGCGATGCGCAGATGGCTGCTCTGCTGGACAAGGCGATGCCGCAGGCCTCGAGAAGCCGTAATACCGAACAGCTGGTGGCAAGCGCCAATGTCAGCCGCACCTTCGATGTGCCGCCCGCAGCCGTCCCTCCGGCAGCCGTACCACTACCGATGTTTGCCGAGCGTCGCGCCGATCCGATCGCCATGCAGATCGCCACGGCGAACAGCCAGATGGCAGATATGATCCAGGTCTCTGCCATTCCGAGGCCCGCACCCGCTGCAAAAATGACCGGCCAACGCAGCCGCTGGGAAGTGCAGATCGCCGCCACCGACAGCGAAGCTGCCGCCCGCTCGCTGCTCGCCAATGCGCGCTCCAACATCGCCGGCAGCTACTCCGGCATCGCGCCCTATACCGAAGCGGTGCAAAGCGGATCGGCAACGCTCTACCGCGCCCGCTTTACCGGCTTTGAAGACCAGTCCTCGGCGGTTTCCGCCTGTAAGGAGTTGAAGGCGCAGTCTTATGCCTGCGTTGTCATGAACAGCGAAGGGTGAGTTCTACCGCTTGAGCCAACCGTTTTCCAACGCATCGGCCAGATACGGAATGCCGTTGACCTTCGCCATCTCGGCCATGGCAAGATTATCGTAGCGTATCTGCCGGAAATAGACCTGCCAGCCGCGTGCGGTTTCTTCGAGCACGGCATAGCTGGCAAGCGGATGACCGACTTCGACATGATGGTCGAACGGCGTGCCATCCTTCCAGCCGGGGCAGCCGACGCTGCCAGGATTGACGATCAGGCGGCCATCGGAGAGCTGCACGGTGCGGGCGATATGTGTGTGGCCGCACAACATCAGCGGTTGGGTGATGCCATCAGCCATGGCCTCGATTTCGGAAAGCGGTCGCAATTTCAGCACCCCTTCCGTCGAAAGCGTTTCCAGCCAGTATTCCAGATCACCGCGCGGCGAGCCGTGGCAGCAATAGGCGACGTCCTTGAAAACCATGCTGAACGGCAGGGTGTGCAGCCAGTCCAGATGCGCGGCGGTCAGCTGCGCATGCGCCGGCCTCTCCCAGCTGCCCATCTCCTCCGGCGCGCGCTCGATCAATTCGCGATCATGATTGCCGAGAACGCTGGGTATCCAGTTGCCAACCAGCACATCGCCGGTAAAACCCGCTTCCAGCGGACCACTGAAGCAATCGCCGAGATTGACGATGTCCTTGATGCCAAGCCTCGCGATATCCTCAAGCACGGCCTCCAGTGCGGCGCAGTTTCCATGAATATCGGCTATGGCGGCAAAGATCATGGCGGTCAGCTTCCTCGATAGGTGGAGTAACTATAGGGCGAAAGCAGAAGCGGCACATGGTAATGGCCGCTCTCGTCGGCAATGCCGAAACGGATGGGGATGATGTCGAGAAAGGCGGGTTCCGCCAGGGTGACGCCCTTGCCACGCAGATAATCGCCCGCATGGAAAACCAGCTCGTATTCCCCGGCCTTGAAACTGTCGCCCACAAGTAGCGGCCCGCCATCAACGCGGCCATCGCTATTGGTCTTAACCGTCTTAATCTTCTCGCGACGATCACCCGAGAGCCGGTAAAGCTCGATCGTCAGCCCTTCGGCGGGCGTGCCATGGGCGGCATCGAGGACGTGGGTGGTCAAACCGGTCATAGGCTAGGCTCCGCGATCATGTAGGGCGCATCGAAAAAATGCTCTTCCAGATTGTTGCCCGGCCCCTCGCGATCGGCAACCAGAAAATCCGAAATCGCCTGCAGCGGCATCAACGGATAATGCCATACGTTGCGGCGGTAGTTCACGCCCTGATCGCCGCCCGCCAGAAAAGCCTGCGGCCGACCAGGCTTGCCGCCCTCGTCCTCGGCAACGACGACAAGGAAAGGCCTGCCGGACAGCGGCGAGAAACTCTGGCTGCCGAGCGGATGCCGCTCCATCATCTCGATTGTATGGGGAAAGGTACGCGGCTGTCCGCGGAAAATATTGAGGATGATGCGCGCACCCTCGCCCGCGGCCTCGGGTGCCGCAAGCGCATGATGCCGCTCGGTCTGGCCGCCATTGATGTGGCGCATGGAAGAGGGTGTAATTTCGATCACATCACCGAAGGATGCGAACGCCTCTTTGGTGAGAGGCTTGATCTCGAGAAAATCAGTCAAATGTCATTCACCTTGGGCATGCCAGTTTCGGAGGAGTGAGAGACGCGCCTGCAAATCCGGAATGCTCTGCGTTATCGTTTTCCAGACCACCGAGAGTTCCGCCCGGAAATAATCATGCACGATCAAATTGCGCATACCCTTCATCTTTATCCAGGGGATTTCCGGGTGCTGCTGTAAAAACGCGGGGTAATGCTTGTCCAGTTTTGCGACCGCCTCGCCAATCAGGGCAAGGCACATCATCACCGCCATCTGGGTTCGCGTATCGGAAGAAAAAGTGGCCTCATCCATATCCTGAATGAAATCCCGTATTCGGGAGGCGGCAACATCCATCTCCTTCAGGTAGAGCAGAAGTCGATCCGTACTCATACTGCCTTGGCTTCCATCAGAACACGCGCCCGGATATCCGAGTGCAGGCCGCCTGAGGTGACGACGTCAACCTCGACACCGAGGATAGTCTTCAGTTCCTCCAGCAATCCGCCAAGATCGAACAGAGTGGTCCCCGGCAACGCATCCACCAGAATATCCAGATCACTGTCCGGCCTGTCCTCGCCACGGGCGACGGAACCGAACACGCGCGGGTTTGCCGCGTTGAAGCGCTTCGTTGCTTCGCGGATCGCTTCCCTGTTCTTTTCCAGCACCTCGGAAGGTCTCATGGCCTCAATCTCCAGATAGCACGAGTATAGCGGAACGACCGCCGCTCGCCAATTCAACCCTCGGGCAGCATCGAGGAAAGGCGTAGCCAGGCGATCTTTTCCACCTGCGCCGTCGCCGTCGCAAATTCTGTCGCCGCATCATTGCCGATACGCGTCTCGAAGGCGGAGAGAATATCGTGCCTGTTCAGCCCCTTGACCGCAATGATGAACGGAAAGCCGAATTTTTGCGTATAGGCGGAGTTCAGCTCGGAAAAGCGCGCATGCTCCTCGGGCGAAAGCCGGTCAAGCCCTGCGCCTGCCTGTTCATTGCGGCTATCGGCGGTCAACCCACCTGCTATTGCGAGCTTGCCGGCAAGATCAGGATGCGCGCGCAAAACACCCAGCCGTTCCGCTTCGGAGGCGGCACGAAACTGCGCACATAATCCGCCATGAACCGCCTTCGCCGTTAACTCCAGACCTGCGCCTCCGACATCATAGGCCCGTTCGGCGATAAAAGGCGAATGTTCGAACACACCGCCGAAACGGCTGACAAATTCATCTCGCGTCAGCATCAGAGCGTTCCCGGCTTGTGGTTTTCATGCCAGTGACGAGCGATCTCGATACGCTGCGGGATCCACACCTTTTCATGGCCCAGCACATATTCGATGAAACGGCGAAGGGCTGCGGCGCGGCCGGGACGGCCGACGAGACGGCAATGCAGGCCGACGCTCATCATCTTCGGCGCGCCTTCAAGCCCTTCCTGATAAAGAACGTCGAAAGCGTCTTTCAGATAGGCGAAGAACTGGTCGCCGGAATTGAAACCCTGCGGCGTGGCGAAACGCATATCATTGGTGTCGAGCGTGTAGGGAATGATCAGGAAGGGTTCATCCTGCAATCCCTTCACCCAATAGGGCAGATCGTCGGCATAGGAATCGGACGAATAGAGAAAACCGCCCTCTTCCATGACGAGACGCAACGTATTGTCGGAAGGCTTGCCCTGATACATGCCAAAGGGGCGCTCGCCCGTCAGCTCCGTATGCAGGCGCACGGCTTCGGCAATATGCTTGCGCTCTTCCTCCTCGGAAAAATCCTTGTATTCCAGCCAGCGATAACCGTGGCTGGCGATTTCCCAACCCGCTTCCTTCATTGCCGCAACGGCTTGCGGGTTGCGCGCCATGGCAGCGGTCACGCCATAAACAGTTGTGGTGACGCCGAGATCGGTGAACATGCGCCACAGCCGCCAGAAACCGGCGCGTGAGCCATATTCGTAGATCGATTCCATGTTCAGGTTGCGCTGGCCGGGCCAGGGCTGCGCGCCGACGATTTCCGACAGCAGCGATTCCGACGCCTTGTCGTTGTCGAGAATGCAGCTTTCGCCGCCCTCTTCGTAATTGATGACGAATTGCACGGCGATGCGTGCGCCGCCCGGCCATTTCGGATCGGGACTATTGCGGCCGTAGCCCACCAGATTGCGGGAGTAATTCTCGGAAATCATTCAGCCACCCAAAACACCTCTCCCGACGCGGAACCCGCTTCTGGAAGACATGAGCAAAACAACCATCCGAAGGTGTCTGCCCGACACGGGTAAACACGACACGCTTCAGACATGCGATGCACGGACGGTAGCATCCGCATTCGGAATGTCGAGAGCAATTTTGCCGACATTCCGATGCTTTTTTGTGTACGATTTCTGTGGGGCGCTTCTCAGGCGATCTTTCGGGCGGAAACACGACCCATGGGGTGCAGCGAGTGCACCCGGAAAGGCGCACCGGGTTCATCCTCGATGAAAAGCGCAAGGCTGGAAAATGACAGAGGCCGAGTGAGCAGCGGCTCGAAAACCTTGCGCACGGCACGCTCGATCCTCTGGCTGCTGGAAGGCTCGACACCGCCCGTCAGCGACATCTGAAAACGGAACTCGTCCATCACATGCGGACTGCCCCAGCGATGCAGATTGGTCAGCTGCGAAGCCGAAAGCCGGTCGGGATCCGCCCGCTCGATTTCCGCCTCGGAGAGCGGCGCGCGGTAGCGGTCGAATTCCTGCACCACACGGGCTGCGAAAAAATTCAGCACTTCGCAGGGGCGCTCGGGAACGAGGCTGAAGACATTGTCATGCCGCGCCACTATAAGTTGTGGCAGCATGAAGGGGTCCTGCCTGCCGGAAAAATACATCAGGTCGCGCAACAATGCGGCCTCGGAATGACCTTCGGCAAGACGGAACGGGGCTTTTATGGTGCCGTGGAAACCATAACGGCGCGGCAGGGCAGTATGGTAGGAAATCTCCTGCATGCCGAGATCGATCGTGCCCGGCGGCTCCACCGCATGGCCTGAATAGGCATCGCGTCCCAGCCACGCGGCAGCCGCCTGCGTCAGCGGGTCGTTGGGGGAAGGCGTGAAATGGATGGCGTATCGCATGCGCTATCACCTCGCCGCAAATGCGGCCAAACGGGGCTCTTTGCAGGCCAGCAAGTAAGCGATTTGCGTGACAGATTAACGACGTGGACCAAACTAATCAGAAGTTTCTAAAGTCCGGACGGCAATACTCACGTGTTCTTGAAGGCGAAAACCGGAAGGCACGTCCGGCGTGTGGCCACACACGGCCTGCAACGCAGCATCTGCAAGATAGTGGGCAAGGCCGAAGCTGACCTTGAAGCCGCCCGATAACGCCACGAGCCGCGGATATTCGGAAAGTGTACCCACCATCGGGTCCCGTCCAACCGCCTTCGGCCGCAACCCGGCCCAGCGTTCGATCACCGGCGCACGGCCAAGCGACGGCACCACGGCGCATGCATCCGCGAGCAATTTTTCCAGCTTTTCGTCGGTGCTGAATGGATCGGAAAAACAATCTTCGCTGGTACTGCCGATGGCGACGGTGCCATCCTCATGCGGCACGATGTAGAGGCCGTTCAGAAAAACGACCGGCATGGCCGGATCGGCCGCAGCATCCAGAAGGGCGGCCTGCCCCTTCACCGCCTGTCCAAGCACAATGCCGGGTTCCAGACCTATGGCATCGCGGATCAGCGTGAAGGAACCATGGCCGTTGGCGACGATGACATGATCGAAGGCGACCTCGTCGCCCGACGACAGCACCGCCCACCCTTTATCCGGATCGAGCGAGACGACGCGGCACTGTTCCGCCACCCGCACATGCCCGGCGTTGCGGAGGAAAGCCGACAGAAGGGTTATCATCGCCCGGGGAGAAACCCGTGCAGCCAGCGTATCCAGCACGAAGCCCGCTTGTCCCGCCGCATCGTCCACCCATCCGGCAACGGAAGGGCTGTCACCGACATGCCAGTGGAACCGGCGCCCGTCTGAAACCCAGTTTTCCCCGGCATCCCGCTCGTGCCGTTCGGCAATGCTGCGCAAATGTGGTTTCGGCAGGGGAATGATCCGGCCGCAGCGCCGATAACCGGCGGAAAGCCCGGTCTCGGCTTCCAACTCGGCGATCTGTTTTTCCAGCGCGACGAGAGCGTCGAACTGGAATTGCTTCTTGTCCGACCAGCGGTCCGGCATATGCGGCATCAGTGCGCCCAACAGCCCGCCGCTTGCACCATCTCCAAGACAGCCCGCTTCCAGCAGCAGGGCGTTTATGCCCATCCTCTCTGCCTTGACGGCAGCCCACAGTCCCAAAATGCCGCCACCGACGATGAGGAGCGGCACCGAGCCAGGCAATCTTGGCGCCCGCAATCTTGGTGATTGACCAGATTCGAAAGCGGGACTATCGGCATTAGTCATGACACATTCCAAGGAAAACACCGCAGATCTCGGTTCGGCGGCCGACAATCCGCCCGCCGCGCTCGACTGGCGTGAGGGGGATATGCCCTATTCGCTAGCCTTTGACGATCATTTTTATTGCCAGACGGATGGCAGGCTGGAATGCGGCCATGTCTTTCTGTCCGGAAACGGCCTGCCGCAGCGCTGGCTTGAGCGAGAGAGCATCTTCCGCATCGGCGAACTTGGCTTCGGCACCGGTCTCAATCTCTGCGAGACCTGGCGTCAATGGAAAGAGGTGCGCAACGGTCACTCCAAGCTGCATTTCATGTCCTTCGAACTCTACCCCATGAAGGCGGACGAGATTGACCGGGCGCTTTCCCGCTGGCCGGAAGTTGATACCGAACGCAAGGCACTGGTCGCCCGCTGGCCGGCGGACCCGAAAGGCGAGGTCGATATCGAACTGGACGACCAGACGCGCCTGACAGTGGTGTGCGGCGAAGCGCTCACCGGCATTTCCGGCAGAAGCGAAGGCTTCGACGCCTGGTTTCTGGACGGTTTCGCCCCTGCCCGCAATCCCGACATGTGGTCGCTGGAAATCATGCAGACGCTGTTCGGCAAAACGGTACCGGGGGGCACATTCGCCACCTATGCCGCCGCTGGCTTCGTCCGCCGCAACCTCATCGCCGCCGGTTTTGAACTGGAGCGCCGCAAAGGGTTTGCCGGAAAGCGTGAGATGCTGTGCGGCACCAAGCCATCCCACTGAGACGGCTCCCACAGCAGCAACCGGCCTTCACTGTCAGGCGGTCGGCACGTCGCGGCGTGGCATCGCGTCTCCCAGCCATTGCGCGATCTTGTCCTCGAGAATTTCGGGGCTGATGGGCTTCGACAGATAATCATCCATGCCTGCTGCGATGCAAAGCTCGCGGTCCGCGTCCTGTGTATGCGCGGTAACGCCGATGATCGGAACATGCCGGCCGTCGGCAGCCGCCTGTTCGGCAGCGCGGATGGCCAGTGTCGCCTGATGCCCGTTCATCACCGGCATCGACACATCCATAAGGATGACGGCGGGATTGTGCTCCTCCCACGCCTGAACGGCCTTCTTGCCATTGCCGACGATCAGGAACCGCAAACCCGCTTGCTGCAATATCTGGGTGAAGACGATCTGGTTGACGTCGTTGTCCTCGGCCACCAGCACATCCACAAGGCAGGGTCGGCGCCGGTCTGGAACCGTCGTCGGAGGTGACACAACCCGCCGCTTCTTGTCCGTGGGGCCATTGTCTGGCCGCACCGGCGCATCGCTGCCGCCTGACCCCAGCCCCTGCGGATCCTGCCGGGCGCGTTTCTGCCGCACATCCCGCACCACATCGAACAGGGTGGAACGCAACAGACGCGCCCGCGCCGGCTTCATCAGATGCGCCTGCACGCTGAGATCGGTGAAAAGGCTCTCGTCACCTACGACATCCATAGACGTCAGGAACACGATGGCGATATCGTCGAAACGGCTATCCGCCCTGATCCGCTCGACCACATCCAGCCCGTTCATAACAGGCATGTGATAATCGAGAATGATGGCGTCGATGGCAAAACCGAGGGACGCAGCCTCCTGCAGCACGGCAATGCCTGATGGCCCGTCCTGCACAGCATGGCCGTCGATACCCCAAGTCTTCAGTTGCTCCGTCAATATGCGGCGATTGACGTCGTTATCGTCGATGACGAGTACGCGTATATCCTCGATCGCCATGGCAAGAAGCGGAGCGTCGCGCCGTTTTTCCGTAACGTGAAACGGAATATTGACCTCGAAGGTCGATCCCTTGCCGACTTCGCTCACCACATTGATCGTACCGTCGAAAAGACCGACAAGACCGACCGTGATCGCCAGTCCCAATCCCGTTCCCTCGTGCCGCCGCGTCGCTGAGCCGTCGACCTGGCTGAATTTGTCGAAGATGGTTTCGAGCTTGTCTGCGGGAATGCCGATGCCGCTATCTTCGACGCGCAGCGACAGAATGGTCTCCGAAGCTTCCGCCGACTGCGCCGAAAGTTCGATCAGCACATGCCCCATTTCCGTGAACTTGACGGCGTTTCCAACAAGATTGGTGACGACCTGGCGGAACCGCCCGGCGTCCCCCATGACCTTGCCGAAAACCGACGGATCGATCCGGACGACCAGTTCTATGTTCTTTTCCAGCGCCGCTGAGGACAGGAGGGAAACCACATCCTCCACCGCTTCCGCCGGATCGAAAGGCACGCTGCGCAGCTTCATCTGCCCGGCCTCGATCTTGGAGAAGTCGAGAATGTCGTTGATGATCGTCAGGAGCGCATTGCCGGATTTGACGATGATATCGGTGAAGGTTTTCTGCCGCGTATCCAGATTGGATTTGGCCAGAAGTTCCGCCATGCCGAGCACGCCATTCATCGGCGTGCGGATTTCATGGCTCATATTGGCAAGGAATTCAGATTTGGCGCGATCTGCCGCTTCCGCGCGGGAAAGCAGCCGCTGCAACTCCTCCTCGCGCATCTTCATCTCGGTGACGTCGGTGACGATGATGAGCCAGTAATTGCCGGAACTGTTGGTCGCTTCCAGATTGAGCCACGTCTTTCCGGCAATATGGATCAGCCAGGAGAACGGCCTGTTGGCGGCTATGTGCTCTCTCCAGGCGGTCAGCGTCGCGGCCGCCTCCTCTTTGGTGCCAAAATCTCCGCGCCCGGCGCAATGGGCAAAGAACCCCGACCAGTTGCAGCCCTTTTCCAGCAGCTGCGGCGGCACATCGAACATTCGCGCCACAGCCTCGTTGGACATGATGATGGTTCCCTGCTCGACCAGCACCAGCCCCTGCGCCATGGCGCGCGTGGCACCCTGCATATATTCGCCGACACGCTCAAGTTCGGCCTTTGCCTCACTGATCTCGGCGTCGCGCATGCGCACATCGGTCACATCGGCATAGGTGCTGAGGATTTTTCCGCCGTCGAGGCGGGTCTTGGAAATGACGGTGACCTTGCCGCTTTTGCTGCGCACCTCGCGCGGCGTGAAGACCTTGTCGTTGAGCAGCCGTTCTGCGCGCTGGTTGTAGAGCTCCTCGAAGGGTATATCGCCATAGTCATAAAGGCCGCTTTCGAAATTCGCCTCCATGAATTCGCGATAGCTTTTGCCGACAAGCGACTTCTCGCCGCCGATTTCGCCCCATAACGTGTCGAAGCACGGATTGACATATTCGATGACGAGATCCGCGTTGAGGAGCAGTACGCCAACCGGCAGGGCATGAAGAACCGTTTCGAACTGGCGATGCAGCGCTTCGGCCTGCGCCTGCGCCGCGATCAGCGCATTTTCCCGCTCCTTCAGCAGGCTGACATCGGTGACTGAACCCACCAGATAATATTCGTCATCGGGCGTCGTGACCCGGCCGAGCCGGGTTATGACCGGAACGGCACCGCCATCCGAAAGCGGAATGGTTCCCGTCTTTTCAATCGCCTCTCCGGTTTGCAGGATATGCTCGTTTTCCCGCTGGAACTCTGCGCCCTCCTCCGGAAACATCTCGCATTCGGTCTTGCCCAAATAGTCGGCGAGGCTGCCGCCCCGGAATTTCTCAAAGGCCGCATTGGCAAAGGTCAGCCGCCTGTCCTGATCCCGCAGGAACACGCCCACGGGCAATTGCTCAAGCGCGGCGCGCAGCAGCCAAGTCTCGCGGATCTGCTTGCTAAGCAGGGTCTCATGCGCCTTGAACTCCGTCACATCGACGCGAAGCCCCACCAGCATGCCGTTTTCCAGCCGCTTGTTGACCATACGCACCCAGCGGCCATCGGCAAACTGCTCCACCCTTTCGAGATAGGGCAGGGAAAAATCCCGCAACTGCTTCTGCAGCCATGCCTGATAATCCGGATCGTCCGATTTCACGCTGCGGTAGCCGCTCGAGAAATAGACCGCCTCCATCAGCGTCTCAAGCCGGGTGCCGGGCTTTAGCTGGAGGTTGAAATCACTGTAGAATTCCACGAAACGCGCATTGCAATAGACGAGCCGGTTTTCACGGTCATAAATTACGATGCCGGCATCGATGAGGTCGATAACGCCGCTGTCGAACAGCAGGTCGGCGCTGCCGCCGTCCGAAACACCCTTCACGACAGAGGGCGCCTCTTCGAACACCTCAAACAGGAACAGACTGCCGTCATCGCCGGTGAAACGTTCGCAACGCAGCTTGTAAGGCCCTGAAGATGCTGCACCATGGCATGAAATCACTTCGTCCGTGGCAAAGACCAGCGAGCGGCGCTCCCTGTCCTCGCGCTCGGCATCGCGAATATCGGCGGAAAGGGCAAGGCTGGTGTGGCCCGTGAACGCGGCGGGCGGACGCCCCATGACCCGGCCATAGGCTGCATTGACCATGAGGTAGTGAAGCTCGCTGTCCTTGATGCACGCGGGCAAATCCAGGGCGGCGATTGCCCCGTAAGCTTTTTCCAGCAACCCGCATCCTTGGGTCAAGCGATACTCCACACCGTGCAGTTCCATCCTTGTCGAATCAAATATTTCCAGACGTCGTTGCAAAAACGTTATGTGAGAAAACCGCTATTTGCTATGTGCGGAATGGTCGCTTTACCCTTTTTTAACCATAATTATTCGCGAGCCTCCGCGCCTCGCCGGTAATCGCCAGCCTTCCTTCTGCATGGCAGCCATGCGCCGCGGGACGGCAGCGTTACAAAACTATTGCTTGACTTTACGCCATAAAACGCCCACATGCCGGTCAAGCTTTCACCTTCGGCAGCCGCGTGAGCTGCAGCACATGACCAAGATGACTTGGCCCGCATGAAGGAAAAGCGCAACGAATACAGAAGACGGCGTTTTGCCGCACTGATGCGCAGAAAGTTATTCCAACCCACAAGTTCCCAATTCACGCGGGGTTCTTGACGCCGAAACCGCCGGACAGCAGCAACTGCTCCGGACGATTGGTTTTTGGCGCCCCGAAAGGCATTACTATTGACCAGTTTTAGCGAACTCGGCCTCTCTGAAAAGATTGTGGCCAGCGTTACCCAGCTCGGCTACACAACCCCCACCCCCATTCAGGCAAAGGCCATTCCGCTGCTGCTTGAAGGCCGTGATCTCATCGGCCTCGCACAGACCGGCACGGGCAAGACAGCAGCATTCGGCCTGCCCATCATCGAAATGCTGATGAAGCAAGCCGACCGCCCGGCAAACCGCACCACCCGCACCCTCATCCTTGCACCGACCCGCGAACTGGTGAACCAGATCGGCGAAAACCTGCGCTCCTTCGTGAAGAAGACGCCGCTGCGCATCAACCAGGTTGTCGGCGGCGCGTCGATCAACAAGCAGCAGCTTCAGCTCGAAAAAGGCACGGACGTCCTGGTGGCGACACCCGGCCGCCTGCTGGACCTCATCGCCCGCAACGCGATCTCGCTTTCCAAGGTCACCTATCTGGTGCTTGATGAAGCCGACCAGATGCTCGATCTGGGCTTCATTCACGATCTGCGCAAGATTTCCAAGATGGTTCCGGCCAAGCGCCAGACCCTGCTGTTTTCGGCAACGATGCCGAAGGCGATTTCCGAGCTTGCCAGCAACTTCCTGACGGACCCGATCAAGGTCGAGGTAACACCTCCGGGCAAGGCCGCCGACAAGGTCGAGCAGTACGTGCATTTCGTCGCCGGCAAGAATGACAAGACCGACCTTCTGAAGAAGTCGCTCAACGAAAACCCGGATGGCCGATCGATCGTTTTCCTGCGCACCAAGCACGGCGCGGAAAAGCTCTACAAGCATCTGGAACATATCGGCTTCAAGGTCGCTTCCATCCACGGCAACAAGAGCCAGGGACAGCGCGAGCGGGCACTGAAGGGCTTCAAGGACGGTGAGATCAAGGTTCTGGTCGCAACCGACGTCGCTGCCCGCGGCATCGATATTCCGGCCGTGACGCACGTCTTCAACTACGACCTGCCGGAAGTGCCCGACGCCTATGTCCACCGCATCGGCCGTACCGCCCGTGCCGGCCGCGACGGCATTGCCATCGCGTTCTGCGCACCGGACGAAACACGTCTGCTGCACGATATCGAGAAGCTGATGAAGATCGATATCCCGGTTGCATCCGGTGAACGTCCGGCCGGTCTTGCCAGCCCGACGCGCCCGAACAACAACAACCGTGGTCGCAACAACAATGGCGGCCAGCCGCGTGGACCCCGCGAAGGCGGACGCCACAATGGCGAGCCCCGTCCCTCGCGTCACCACGCCCCGCGTGATGCGGACAACGATCTGGAAGTCACGTCAGACTTCAAGCGCGTGAAGACGGCGGAAGGTGACGCAGGTCGCCCGGCCGGCCCTCGCAAGCAGCGCCGCCCTGCCCGCAAGCCCGGCGGCAGCGGTGGCAACCGTCACGCTCCTGCTGGCGGCAACGGTCAGGAAAAGCGCGCTTCCGGCAACGGAAACGGCAATCGCGGCCGTAACCGCTAAGTAACTTAACTCTGCGCGAGCCGATTCCCCGGTATCGCGTGTCTACCTTCAAACCCCGCAAGCGCAGGCTTGCGGGGTTTTCTTTTTGCTCTCAACCGCCCTGCGCCAAAGACCGGCGCCGCGACGGCAGGGTCATGGCCAGCACCCCGGCAATCACGCAGACAAGACCCACCCACATGGCAGGCGTCGGCACTTCTCCAAGAAACACCATGCCAATGGCGACACCTATCGGAACCCGCAGATACGCCTGCGACGTGGTACCGACCGAACCGAGCGTCTGCATCAGCCGGAAATAGACCATGAAGGCGAGCGCGGTTGAAAAGACGCTGAGGCACACAAGTGCGGTGAGCGACGCCGGAGATGGCGACAATGTCCAGGGCCGGTCAACGATCACGCTCACCGGCAGCAGAAGCACGGCGCCGCAGATCAGCGAGCCGGCGGCAGGCATAACGGGATCGAGACCCCTGAAGTTTTTGCTGAAGATGGCGGCACAGGCGTAGGAAAAGGCCGCAGTCAGCACGGCAATCTGGCTCCACAGCGCCTCACCCGCCCCGTTTAACGCATCCAGACCGATGATGAGACAGACACCTGTCATGCCCGCAACAGTGCCGAACAGCTTGCGCCCGCTGACCTGCTCATGCCGGATGATCAGCGCAGTGAGAAGAAAGGTGAAGATCGGCGTCGTCGCATTGAGGATGACGGCGAGACCGGCATCGATGCTCTGCTCCGCCCACGCGATCAGCGTGAAAGGCAATACGCTGTTGATGCAGGCCTGAACGAAGAAGAGCCGCCATGTGGCGAAATCCCGCGGCAACCGCAGCCCGCGCAGGCGAATGACCGCCAGCAGCAACAGACCGGCAATCAGGGTTCTTGCGGCAATGAAGGTCAGCGGTGGTATGGTTTCCACCCCGATCTTGATGAAAGTGTAGGATGCGGCCCACAGAGTGGACAACAGGGCAAGCAGCAGCAATTCGCGGGCGATAGGGTTTTGACTGGTCACGGATCAATTTTCCAACTGCGTTCAGGATGAACCGTTCCTAACCCGAAAACAAGCATCTATGCTTCGGTGACGGCCGAAGTTTCCACCGCTTCAAAAGCATGAAGCCCCGCACGGTACCAGCCATGCGGGGCTTCAATGACAGACCGGTGATTGCAGCGGCCGATCAGGCCCGGCGTTCATCCACCGAGAAAGCGCCCGGACCGGCAAACACGAGGTAAAGGAAGATGAAGCAGAACAGGATCGCGGCGTCGCCCCCATTGAGAGCGGGGAAGAAGCTCTTAGGCCCGTGCGCAATGAAATAGGCAACAGCCATCTGGCCGGACAGGATGAAGGCAACCGGACGCGTGAAAAGGCCGACCAGCACGAGAATGCCGCCAACGGCTTCCAGAAGCGCCGCCACCAGCAGCATCGTCGGCAGGGAGCCGTCCATCTGTGATGCCGGGAAACCGAACAGCTTCTGCGTTCCATGCGAAATGAAAAGCAGCGCCGTCATGATGCGCAGCGCCCCGAGTGCCTGCGGGCGGTAGCGGGAGAGATTGTCGAAAATTGCCATGTTCATGTGTCCCCGTTGAAGTGGTGCGACGCTCGATACAGCGCAATCATGCCTTTATGGATACACGTCTCGAACACCGAAAATCACATTTCCGATATAGCAGAACTCCCTTAAATACATAAAGGAAGTCATTCTACACATGGTTGATTTTCCACCATAAAACTGCGCCCATGTGGAAAAAATCAACCCAAGGATACAGGCATTTTTTCGAGTGGCAAAGGCGGAAAAATCCGCCTCTACGTCAGGCCTGAAGCACCACGACCCTGGAGCCAACCGGCACGCGGCTGTAAAGATCGATGATGTCGTGGTTCAGCATCCGGATACAGCCGCTTGACATGGCGTGGCCGATGGATTGCGGCTGGTTGGTGCCGTGCAGACGGAACATGGTGTCGTTGCCGCCGCGATAGAGGTAGAGCGCCCGTGCGCCGAGCGGATTGTTAGGCCCCCCCTCCATGCCGCCGGCGTATTTCAGATTGCGCGGATCACGGCGCATCATGTTTGCGGTCGGCGTCCAGGAAGGCCATTCCGACTTCCGGCCGATATAGGCGTCGCCCTTCAGCGCAAGCCCCTGGCGACCGACGCCGACGCCGTAACGCATTGCCCGTCCATCGCCAAGTACGTAGTAAAGACGCCGCGCGGGCGTATCCACAATCACCGTTCCAGCCGGATGCGCGGTATCGTATGCCACTTCCTGCCGGCGCAGCTCGGGCTTCACCTTTTCGAGATGCATTTCCGGAAGCGGAAACTTCTCGTCCGGCTTCGCCGCATAATTAAGCCTTTGCTGCCCGATGCCGGAACTTGCGCAGCCGGCCAGCAACAGCGGCAATCCGAACAGAACACCACGACGTGAAATAGACATGTAACCCCCGCCAAATCTCTAGATTAACGAGAGGTATAATTTTATGGTTAACAAATCTCTAATATGAGGTTGTAGGAATTAATGTGCCTCAACCGGCGCTGCGGGCCGGCGGTTGGCCAGATACACCCCCGTTACCGCCAGGACCGTGCCGGCAATCATGGCAGGCGTCAGCGTTTCCCCGAAAAGCAGGGCCGCTTCCACGGCGGCAAGCGGCGGCACGAGATAGATCAGCGAGGCAGCGCGCGAGACCTGCCCGCGCCGGATGAGATAGAGCAGCAGGGCCACCGCACCGATGGAGATCGCGCCTACCGACCAGACGAGCGTGGCGGCAAGCCCGAGGCTCCAGTCCACATGACCATCCTCCAGCAACAGCGCGAAGGGAACGGTGACGATGAGGGCGCCGACATATTGCAGCGTGGCGACCGCCATGATGTTTCCGCCATGGACGTATTTCTTCTGGTAGAGGGTGCCATAGGTCACGGACGTCATGCCCAGCACATTCACCGCCACGGCATAAAGCGGCACGGAAAGGCCGAGCGCGCCTGACGCCATGACCTTCGGCAGCACGGCGATGGCAATGCCGACAAAGCCGAGAAGCAAGCCGGCACGCTGCACCGGAGAGATCTTTTCGCCGATCATGTAACGGGCGGCAACCGCCGTCATCAACGGCTGCAAACCGGCAATAATGCCGCCGATCGCCGCCGGCACGCCCTGCCCTATCGCCCACCAGATCATGCCAAGGTAAAGGCCGTGCAGGAACACGCCGGACAAGATTGCCCGGAAAACATCGATGCGCCGTTCAGGCCATTGAATGGAGGAAAACCGGCAGATCGCCCACAATATCGCACCCGCCAACAGGTAACGCAGACAGAGGAAGGTCAGCGGACCAGTATAATAAACGGCATATTTCGCGGTGACCCAGCCGGTCGACCAGAGAAAGACGAAGATGGCCGGAGCCAGACGGTCGAGCGACATGGGAATTCCCCTGTGCCGCGTGATGCCCCGCAACCGGACATGGGCCCGGGACATAAGGCATGCGGCGAATTGACATTTTTACGACTTGAAGCAACCGGTGAACTACCCGGCCGGATCTCGGCGCGCACCCCTTGGCGAAACACAGCCGTCCAAGCTAGCCGGTATCCCCATCCCCGCAAAAGGTCAAAAGTGTTTTGGTGATCGCATCTTTCAGATTTTCTGATGCCACACCCAAAACCCATCAACCGAAAGCGAACGAACAAAATTTGTGCATTCGCCCACGGCGCACACAGTGCCACCACCCCGTTCCACCCCACCTTGCCCTGCAACCAATTTGCCAATGCCGCATTTATAGGCTGAAAGCGAAAAAACGCTTCTTTTTTAAAACTCTAGGGCGGTAAAAAATCTTCACGGAGGCCTCCGCATAGTTCTTGCATTGCATTTGTCGTTGTATTCATATGGCAAAAAAGGGGACATCGAAGTTGGCATTTGACGAAATGATAAATGCGGACAACGCGCCGCGAAGCCCATATGAAAACTATAACGAGTGGTACAGCCGGCAGGACAGGGCACACCTGATCCAGAAGTCTAAAGACGCGGAAAACATCTTTCGAAAAACCGGCATTACTTTCGCAGTCTACGGCCACGCCGACAGTTCAGAAAAACTGATCCCCTTCGATATCATTCCGCGCATCATTTCCGGGCGCGAGTGGCGCAAACTGGCCCAGGGTATCGAACAGCGCGTTCTCGCTCTCAACGCTTTCCTCGACGATATCTACCACAAGCAGGAAATCATTCGCGCCGGGCGCATTCCCCGCGAAATCATTGAGAAGAACGTCGCATTCCTACCGGAAATGATCGGTTTCACGCCACCCGGCGGCGTTTATACCCACATTGTCGGCACGGATATCGTCCGCACCGGCGAAGACCAGTTCTATGTTCTGGAAGACAACGCACGCACGCCTTCAGGTGTCAGCTACATGCTGGAAAACCGTGAAACGATGATGCAGATGTTCCCGGAACTCTTCCATGAAAACCGGGTGCAGCGGGTGGAGGATTATCCCTATCAGCTGCGCCAATCGCTCGCCTCGCTTGCACCCCCCGGCTGCACCGGCAAGCCGCGCGTCGCGGTGCTGACCCCCGGCATCTACAATTCCGCCTATTACGAACATTCCTTCCTGGCCGACATGATGGGCGTGGAGCTGGTGGAAGGGTCCGACCTGCGCGTCATGGACGGCAAGGTCAAGATGCGCACTACCCGTGGCTACGAGGCCATCGACGTGCTTTACCGTCGCGTCGACGACGATTTCCTTGATCCGCTCACCTTCCGGCCGGATTCGGCGCTCGGCGTACCCGGCATCATGGATGTCTACCGCGCCGGCAACATCACCATCGCCAATGCGCCGGGCACCGGCATTTCCGACGACAAGGCAATCTATTCCTACATGCCTGAGATCGTCGAGTTCTACACCGGCCGCAAGCCGCTTCTGGAAAACGTGCCGACATGGCGCTGTTCGGAGCCGGACAGCCTGAAATACGTTCTCGACAACCTTGCCGAACTGGTTGTCAAGGAAGTTCACGGTTCGGGCGGTTACGGCATGCTGGTCGGCCCCACCGCGTCGAAAAAGGAACGGGCGCTTTTTGCCGAAAAGCTGAAAGCCCGCCCCTCCAATTACATCGCGCAGCCCACGCTGTCGCTTTCCACCGTGCCGATCATGGTGAAAAACGGCATCGCGCCGCGCCATGTCGATCTGCGTCCTTATGTGCTGGTTTCAGACAAGGTGAAGATCATTCCCGGCGGACTGACCCGTGTTGCCCTCAAGCAGGGCTCGCTGGTGGTCAATTCCAGCCAGGGCGGCGGCACCAAGGATACATGGGTACTGGAGGACTAAGCCATGCTGGGCAGAACGGCAAACGGGCTCTACTGGATGTTCCGGTATATTGAGCGCGCTGAAAACATCGCCCGGCTTATCGATGCTGGCCTGCGCGTTTCCCTGACGCGCAGCGGCAGCGGCGATGAGGACTGGGACGGCGTGTTGCAGAGTGCCGGCGTGCACGAAGCCTTTCTCGAAACGCGCGAGAAAGTGACGGCGGCCAATGCGATCGATTATCTCCTGCGGGACAAGGCAAACCCTTCGAGCGTCATGTCCTGCATCGAGGCAGGCCGCAACAATGCCCGCATGGTGCGCACCGCGCTGACGCGCGAGACATGGGAAGCCACCAACGAATTCTGGATCGAGCTGAAGAACATCCTCGGCCGCAAGCTCAGCCATGCCGAACTGCCGCAGACCATCGATGTCATCAAGCATCGCGCCGGTCTGGTGCGCGGCGCCTTCCACGGCTCGATGCTGCGCAACGATCTCTATAATTTCTCCCGCATCGGCACCTTCATCGAGCGCGCCGACAACACCGCCCGCATTCTCGACGTAAAATATTACGTGCTGCTGCCGGCCGTGGCGCATGTCGGCTCCTCGCTGGACAATGCCCAATGGGAATCCATCCTCCGCTCCGTCTCGGCGCACCGCTCCTATGGCTGGGTCTACGATGCGGAATACAAGCCCGCCAACATCGCCGACTTCCTCATTCTCAACGGCCGCATGCCGCGCTCGCTCGCCTATTGCTATGAGAAGATCACCAGCAACCTCAATTACATAGCTGAGGATTACGGTGAAAAGCACAAGGCGCATGAAACGGCGGAGAGCATTCGCGACAGTCTGCGCAAGACAACGATCGATCGCGTCATGGATGAAGGCCTGCACGAGTTTCTGGAGAGATTTGTCAACCGGAACGGGCAGCTGGGGCAGGAAATCATGGAAGGCTACCGCTTTTATCTGTAAGCGCGTGGACGGGGACAGCTTATGCGTCTGAAAATCACCCATACGACCGAATATGTCTATGACGAGCCGATGCCCTATGCATTGCAGCGGCTGCGCCTGACGCCACAGACCGGCCCGTGCCAGACGGTGGAGGACTGGGATGTATCGGTCGACGGCGCCACCGTCGAAGTGAGCTATGACGACCATTTCGGCAACCGTGTCGCACTGGTCGAGACCGAAGGCCCGCAACGCAGGGTCAAGGTCGTGGCTGGTGGCCTCGTCATAACCGAAGACAGGGCCGGCATGGTCGGCCCCCATACCGGCAGTGCGCCGCTATGGCTCTTCCTGCGCGAGACGCCGCTGACGAAGCCCGGCAAACTCGTGCGCGAACTGGCGAAGGCCAGCACCGGCAACAGCGAGCTCGAGCGCCTGCACGACCTGATGGAGAAGATCAACAGCAAGGTAGAATATGTGCCGGGTTCGACCGACACGGAAACCACCGCCGAACTCGCACTCGAAGCCGGCAAGGGCGTCTGCCAGGACCATGCCCATATCCTCATTTCCGCCGCCCGGCTGATGGGCCTGCCCGCCCGCTATGTTTCCGGTTATCTGATGATGGAAGACGTGGCGGAGCAGACGGCAACCCATGCCTGGGCCGAGGTGCATCTGCAGGGCCTCGGCTGGGTTGGCTTTGACGCCGCCAACAATATCTGCCCTGACGATCGCTACGTGCGCATTGCCCTTGGCCTCTGCTACCGCGACTGCGCGCCGATATCGGGCATGCGGATCGGCCCGGCCGGCGAAACGCTGAACGTTTCGGTGACCGTGCAGCAATCGCAGAGCCAATCGCAAAGCTGAGACAATGGCCGGCAGAGACGACGAAACGATCGGCTTTTATACGGATAATGCCGGAGCCTATACGTCGAGAGGGCAGACGCCGGACCTTCCCCATCTGGAAAAATTCCTGACGCGCCTGCCCAAAGGCGCGACCATCCTCGAACTGGGGTGCGGTGGCGGGCAGGACAGTGAATTCATGCTCGCTGCAGGCTTCGACGTGCGCCCGACGGACGGCACACCCGAAATCGCCAAGGCGGCCGAAACGCGGCTCGGCATTCCCGTCGCAACATTGCTGTTCGAAGATATCTGCGACGTGGAGACTTATGACGGCGTGTGGGCAAATGCCTGCCTGTTGCATGTCCCCCGCCCCGCTCTTTCCGGCATCATCCGCCGCATCCATACGGCGCTGAAACAGGGCGGCGTTTTTTACGCCAGCTTCAAGGCCGGAGAAGCGGAAGGCCGCGACACGTTCGGCCGCTATTACAACTATCCTTCGAAAACCTGGCTTGAGGACCTGTACGGGCATTTCGCCTGGGCAGGGGTGGAAATAGAAGCACGGCACGGCAGCGGTTACGACAAGCTGCCAACCGACTGGCTGCATGTGACGGCAACGAAACCCTGATCCGCTTTCAACAACCTGTGGGTTGCGAAAGCCCGCCGTGACCGGTTAAATCGCCGCAGCAACCGATCAGGGAGAGGGCTTTTTGTACAGTATTTCCGACTATCGCGACTGCCAGTCCCATGGACCCATCATTGCGGAACGGGTCTGGACGGCATGGTGGCAGGATAGTGGCCTCCAGGTCGGCGATGTGGCTGAACATCTGAAGGACATGGTGAACCCCCATGCCCTGCCAACCGGCTTCGTCGCCCATGACGACAAGGGTTACGTCGGCTCCGCCTTTCTTATCCATTGCGATCTGGAGGAGCGGCCACAATATCTACCATGGGTTGCCGCACTCTGGGTGGAGGAAAACAGCAGACGCTCAGGTGTCGCCCGGGCGCTGATGCAGGCCGCAACACAACGGGCCGCCGAACTTGGTCACGACATCAGCTACCTGTGCTGCCAGCGCCGTCTCGAAACCTATTATACGAACTGCGGCTGGACCGTTCTGGAACGTGGTGTTGGCAAGCACGACCTGACGGTGCTGACCTACAGCACGAAAACATAGACTGTCCGCTATATCCGTTGCCGGACATCAGGGAGGAACCATGAAACCGCCAACCGCCCTTATGGAAACGGCGATCTACGCCAACGATCTCGACGCCGCCGAGGCCTTTTATCGCGATGTCTTCGGGCTGGAGGTGGTGCGCAGGCTGCCGGGCCAGTTCGTGTTCTTCAAATGTGGCCGCCAGATGCTGCTGGTCTTCGATCCGCAACAATCGCGCACGGCCACCCCCGACAATCCGATCCCGCGCCACGGCGCCACCGGACAAGGCCATTTCTGTTTTTATGCGAAAGACAAGTCGGAAGTGGACGACTGGAAAGCCCGCTTCGAGGAGCTTGGAATTCCCATCGAACACTATCACCGCTGGCCGAATGACAGCTATTCCGTCTACATCCGCGACCCGGCCGGCAATTCCGTGGAGGTGGGCGAAGGCAGGCTGTGGGGGTTCGAGTAAGCCCCAGATACCCGGAAGAACACTATGAAGAACATTTTTGTCGTCACGCACACCCAGTCCGTCCATCATGTCGAGAACAAGGTTGGTGGCTGGTATGATACCGAACTGACACCCAAGGGAAAAGCCGATGCGCAGGCGACGGCCGAGAAACTTGTGGCCTTGATCGGCAACGCATCAGTCGAAATCTTCAGTTCCGATCTTCTGCGGGCCTCCCAGACTGCGGCAATCATTGCTGAACACCTCAAGTCCCCTTTTGAAACCACGGATGGCCTGCGGGAAATCAGCTACGGTTCGGCGGGTGGTATACCGCAGCAATGGCTCGACGCCCGTCAGATACCGGCCCCCCATCACGACCGGATGGATCATCGTGGCGGAATTGCTGATGGCGAAACGAGACGAGAGTTGGCCGAAAGAGTGTACCGCGCCGTGGACACGATTATATCGCGTCCTTGCCCCACGCAGATCATCGTTACCCATGGCTTCGCTCTTACCTTCGTCATCGCGGCATGGATCAAAATGCCGATCGACAGCGTCGGTTATGTCAGCTTTCCGGCGTCTTCCGGCAGCATTACGCACCTAAGACAAGACGATTACTGGCAAAACCGCGGCGTTATCGCTTTGGCGGATGTGTCCCACCTGAAGACAAGCCGGGGATGACGTCGAGAGGGGGACGCTGAGCGACCCCCTCCCTCAACCGTTTAACGTGCAGCCCCGGTAGATCAGATCTGCCGAACCGTGATTTCTTCTTCCGCATTAACCGCAAGCGGGTTCCTCAGCGGCAGGCCGAAACCAGCGGCCTCGATCTCGAACACGTCACCCGCTTCCGGCTTGATGCCCTCCGCAAAAGAGAGCGTCGCGGTGCCGAACATGTGCACATGGACGTCACCAGGTGCGCGGAACAGGCCGTATTTGAAGTGGTGATATTCGAGGTTCGCGAAAGTGTGGGACATGTTGTCCTCACCCGAAACAAACGGCTTTTCGAAAATGACCTTGTCGCCACGACGGATGCGCGAGGTGCCGCGAATATCCGACGGCGCAACGCCGACGCGGATTTCCGGGCCGAAGCTTGCCGGGCGCAACTTCGAATGGGCGAGGTAGAGATAGTTGATCCGCTCGGTGACGTGATCGGAAAATTCGTTCGACACGGCAAAGCCGATGCGCACGGGTTCGCCCTTGTCGGAGATCACGTAGATGCCGGCCATTTCCGGCTCTTCGCCGCCATCAAGCGCGAAGGACGGAGAGGTGAGAGCAGCACCGGGTGCCGCTGCGACATAGCCGTTGCCCTTGTAGAACCACTCGGGTTGAACGCCCTTTTCGCCAGCCTTCGGCTTGCCATTTTCCAGACCCATGCGGAACATCTTCATGGAATCCGTCAGGCTTTCCTCGGCGGCTTCCGTGGTCTTCTTGTGCATGCTGTCGCGGGTAGCGGCAGAGCCGAGATGGGTCAGGCCTGTGCCTGTCAGATGCAGATGCGCCGGATCGGGATGGGTGATCGGCGGCAGAAAGCGACCTTCAGCGTAAGCCTTTTCAAGATCGACGGCATCGCCGAGACCATGGGCGGACACAACATCGGCAAGGCTCTTGCCACCATTGGCAGCTTCCATGGCGAGCGCGTAAACCGATTGAGCGCCGTTGACGGCGTGCGCCTGTCCGCCTTCTTCGCGAACGGCGACGGTTATTTTGCCACTGGCATCCTTGATCTGTGAAATGAGCACGGGATTTCCTTCCTGCGGCGCAACGCGCCTTATCTTCTTCGGCGCGCTGCGCCTTCACCTTATGAAAGTGGCCGGAAACCGGCCACTTTTTTGACTTGCTATATTGGCTGGGCAATCAGCCCTTGTTCTTGTTGTAGACGTCGAAGAATACGGCAGCGAGCAGCACGAGGCCCTTGACCATCTGCTGGAAGTCGATGCCGAGGCCGACGATCGACATGCCGTTGTTCATGACGCCCATGATGAAGGCACCGATAACAGCACCGGTGATCTTGCCAACGCCGCCGGAGGCCGAAGCACCGCCAATGAAGCAGGCCGCGATCACATCAAGCTCGAAGCCAACGCCTGCCTTCGGCGTTGCCGAGTTGAGGCGTGTCGCGATGATCATGCCGGCCAGACCGGCCAGTACACCCATGTTGACGAAGGTTAGGAAGCTCAGGCGTTCGGTGTTGATACCGGAAAGCTTGGTCGCCTTCTCGTTGCCGCCCATGGCGTAAACGCGGCGGCCAATGGTCGTGCGGCGCGTCACGAAGCTGTAAAGCGCAATCAGAACCAGCATCACGATCAGGACGTTCGGCAGGCCACGATAGGTGGACAGCTGGTAGCCAAGGAACAGAATAGCGCCTGAGATGAGCAGGTTCTGCACAATGAAGAAACCGAACGGCTCCACGTCAATGCCGTGCTTCACGTTCACCACGCGACGGCGCCACGCCAGATAGAACAGCACGACCGTAATCACCAATGTCAGGATCATCGACGTCGTGTTCAGACCTTCGATGCCACCGATATCAGGCAGGAAGCCGGTGCTGATGATCTGGAAATCCGTCGGGAACGGGCCGATGTTCTTGCCGCCGAGCACAAAAAGCGTGAGGCCGCGGAACACAAGCATACCCGCCAGCGTCACGATGAAGGACGGGATGCGATGATAGGCGATCCAGTAACCCTGGGCAGCACCGATGATGCCGCCGATGACAAGACAAATCAGCGCCGCGAGAAACGGGTTCATGCCCCACTGCACGGTCAATATGGCCGCAATCGCGCCGACGAAGGCGACGATGGAACCGACCGAAAGGTCGATATGTCCGGCAACGATGACCAGCAGCATGCCAAGCGCCATGATGACGATGAACGAGTTCTGCAGGATGAGGTTGGTCAGGTTAACGGGCCGGAACAGAATGCCGCCGGTATAGAACTGGAAGAAAACCATGATAGCGACGAGCGCGATCAGCATGCCGTATTCGCGGATATTGGAGCGAATATACGACCCGACCGAGATGACGTTGCTTTCTTCGTTTGTGGTGTTTGCCGAACTCATGAGTTCTTCTCCCCTGAGCGCATGATAGCGCGCATGATGCTTTCCTGGCTCGCCTCTCCCTTCGGCAATTCAGCGACGATGCGGCCTTCGTTCATGACGTAGATGCGGTCGCAATTGCCGAGCAATTCAGGCATTTCCGATGAGATCATCAGAACGCCTTTGCCGTCGGCAGCGAGCTGGTTGATGATGGTGTAGATTTCGTATTTCGCGCCAACGTCGATACCGCGTGTCGGCTCGTCGAGGATCAGGACATCAGGATTGGAGAAGAGCCACTTGGAAAGCACGACCTTCTGCTGGTTGCCGCCCGAAAGATTGACCGTTTCCTGAAAGATGCCTGAAGAGCGGATGCGAAGGCGTGTGCGGAAATCGCTCGCCACCTTCATTTCCTTGATGTCGTCGATGACGCTGGCCTTCGACACGCCGGCCAGATTGGCAAGCGTGGTGTTGTGCAGAATGTTGTCGTTGAGCACCAGACCGAGATGTTTGCGGTCTTCGGTCACATAGGCAAGACCGGCATCGATTGCCTTGCGAACGGTGCTGACATCCACGGGCTTGCCGTCGATCAGAACGTCGCCGGTGATCTTGTGACCGTAGGACTTGCCGAACACGCTCATGGCGAATTCCGTGCGCCCTGCCCCCATCAGCCCGGCAATGCCGACGACTTCGCCCTTGCGCACGGTGACGTTGATGTCGTGCAGGACCTTCCGGTCGCGGTGCTGCTGGTGATAGGCGTTCCAGTTCTTCACTTCGAGAATGGTCTCGCCGATCGGCACGTCGCGCGGCGGATAACGATCTTCTAGATCGCGTCCCACCATGTTGCGGATGATGACGTCCTCGCTGATTTCTTCCTGATGACAGTCGAGCGTCTTCACCGTCATGCCGTCGCGCAGCACGGTGATCTGGTCGGCCACCTTCCGCACTTCGTTGAGCTTGTGGGTGATGATGATCGACGTCATGCCCTGCTTGCGGAACTCGATCAAAAGGTTGAGCAGAGCCTCGGAATCGCTCTCGTTGAGCGAGGCGGTCGGCTCATCAAGGATGAGAAGCTTCACGCTCTTCGACAACGCCTTGGCGATTTCGACCAGCTGCTGCTTGCCGACGCCGATATCCGTAATCAGCGTCTCCGGCGATTCCTTCAGGCCCACCTTCTTCAGAAGTTCGCGGGTACGGTTGAAGGTCTGCTGCCAGTTGATCACGCCGCCCGAAGCGACCTCGTTGCCAAGGAAAATATTTTCGGCAATCGACAGGAGCGGCACAAGCGCAAGCTCCTGGTGAATGATGATGATACCAATATCTTCGCTGTCGTTGATGGCGCGAAAATTTCGCACAGCACCTTCATAGTGGATCTCGCCCTCATAGGTACCAGCGGGATAAACACCGGAAAGGACCTTCATCAAGGTCGACTTTCCAGCGCCGTTCTCGCCAACGAGCGCGTGGATCTCACCTTCCTTTACCTTAAGGTTGACGTTCTCAAGCGCTTTTACGCCCGGAAACGTCTTGGTGATGTTCCGCATTTCGAGAATGGTATTGGCCATATCGCAATCCAGCGCCCGATTAATTCAGGCGTTTTTATTTTTATGGAAAAACGGGGACGGCGCCAAGCCATCCCCGCATGTGTTGCAGGCTTATTTCAGCTGATCTGCGGTGTAGTAACCACCGTCGACGAGAACCTGCTTGTAGTTGTCTTTGGTCACGGCAACCGGCTTGAGCAGGTAGGACGGAACAACCTTGACGCCATTTTCATAGGTCTTGGTGTCGTTCACCTCAGGCTCTTTGCCCTGCAGAACGGCGTTGACCATGCCAACAGTAACCTTCGCGAGTTCGCGAGTGTCCTTGAAGATGGTCGAATACTGTTCGCCAGCAATGATCGACTTGACCGACGGAACTTCAGCGTCCTGACCGGAAACGACCGGCAGCGGCTGGTCCTTCGTGCCATAACCAACGCCCTTCAGCGAGGAGATGATGCCGATGGACAGACCGTCATAGGGCGACAGAACAGCGTCAACCTTCGCGTCCGTGTAATAAGCCGACAGGAGGTTATCCATGCGAGCCTGGGCCGTTGCCGGATCCCAACGCAGCGTACCGACCTTGTCCATGCCCATCTGGCCCGACTTTACGACCAGCTTGCCGCTGTCGATGTAAGGCTTCAGAACCGACATCGCGCCATCGTAGAAGAAGAAGGCGTTGTTGTCGTCAGGAGAACCGCCGAACAGCTCGATGTTGAACGGGCCCTTGCCGTCCTTCAGGCCAAGCTTGTCGACGATCGAAGTTGCCTGCAGAACGCCAACCTGGAAGTTGTCGAAAGTGGCGTAGTAGCTGACGTCGCCGCTGTTGCGGATGAGACGGTCATAAGCGATGACCTTGATGCCCTGCTGACCAGCCTGCTTCAGAACGTCCGACAGGGTCGTGCCGTCGATCGAAGCAATCACGAGGACCTTAACGCCCTTGGTGACCATGTTTTCGATCTGGGAAAGCTGATTCGGAATATCGTCGTCGGCGTATTGCAGATCGGTCGTGTAACCGGCTTCCTGCAGCTGCTTGACGATATTGTTGCCGTCATCGATCCAGCGCGCGGAAGACTTTGTCGGCATGGCGATACCGACAGAACCCTTGTCCTGCGCGAAAGCCGGCGCTGCAAAGGAAGCAGCACCGATGGCACAAGCCGCCATCAGCGAAATAATGGACTTCATTAACTCTCTCCCTTGAACCCTCTTTGGTACCCGCTTGTTGCGTTGCACCATAAAATTCATGCCATCAGAGGAAGAAGCCGCATTGCGCCCGTTCCGATCTCGCAACTGCGAAATGGAACAGATGCCGCTCCTCCCCGGCATTCCGCAAATTGTTCTGAATCCATATAACTGTCAAATAGAATAAATCAGTTTACGTATATCAATTATGATATATTAAATCGATACAATAACCATTGAGGGGTATAAACCGGCGAATGAGCAACCAAAAAGTGTATGAGCAGACGCAAACAGCGGATGCGCTCTTCGTCTTCGAAGACAACCCTTTGCTGCGCGCCGGCTTGAAGATGAGCCACCTGCGCATGCTGGTCATGATCGAGGAGCACGGGCAGGTCAGCGCTGCCGCCGCCGCCATGAACATGACGCAGCCGGCGGCATCGCGCATGCTCTCGGAAATGGAAGCAATCGTCAAAAGCCCGCTCTGTCAGAGAGCGTCGCGTGGTGTGGTGCTGACCAAGTTCGGCGAGGCGCTGGCGCGGCGCGCCCGCACCATATTGCTGGAGCTGCGTGAGGCGAGCCGCGAACTCAACCAGATGAAATCCGGCAGCGGCGGATCGGTTTATATCGGCGCCGTCACCGCACCGGCCATCAGCCTGGTCGTGCCCGCCATAAGACGGGCGATGGACACCTATCCCGGTATCGAGATCAACGTGCAGGTGGAAAGTAGCAACGTGCTGGCGCGGGAACTTCTGGCCGCACGTCACGATTTCATCATCGGCCGCATCCCCGATGATTTCGACCCCGGCCTGTTCTCCATCCATGAAATTGGCATCGAGCGCGCCTGCCTGGTGGTTCGCGAGGGCCACCCCCTGCTCCACGGCGAACCCGTGACATTGCAGGATCTGTCCGGTTACGACTGGGTCTTCCAGCCGCCCGGCGCGCTTTTGCGCAGAACGATGGAAGACGTGTTCCTCACTCACGGCGTCGCCATGCCGCGCAACGTCATCAACACGCCATCCGTGGTGCTGACGCTTGCCCTTATCTGCAACACGGATGCAATTGCGCCAATCGCGCAGGACATGGCCGAGTTCGTGGCCGGCCAGCAGGCCGATATCGGCCGCACCCGCATCCTGCCGACGGATTTCGAGCTTGTCGTCAAGCCCTACAGCATCATCACCACCAAAGGCCGCGTTTTGCCGCCCAGCGCCCGGCTTCTCTACGATCTGGTTCTGGATGAAAGCCGCAAACTGACGGGCTTTTGAGGAAGGCAAGCCAGACGCCAACTTCATTGTATATAGAGGCCGGATTTATCGGGACTTGCCCAGGGAATAGCCGCATGCTTTTCGGACAATCCGTCTTCGAGTCGGTCGTTGAAAGACTGAGACAGGAAAAAGAAGACGAAAGCGCGGAGCCGACGCCGCCCGCCGGTCATCGTATTGTGGGTTTCAGTTCTGGCTTCGTCGTGGATACCTATCCGGATGCACCGCAACCGGGAAACGCCAGTCTCGACGCCTATCTGGCCTTTCTGCCGGAGCCCGTTGCGCTTGCCGAGCCCCAGCCGGAACCCCAACCCGAACCTATGCCGGCCCATCTCGAAAAGACCTCGCTCGCGGATGTTTCAGCAGAACTGGCCATCCATGAAACCGACACCGCCGCAACTCTTGCGGAAAAGCGCCGCGCCTTCGCAAGGCTCAATCATCCCGACGGAGTGAGACCGGAATTCCGGCACAATGCGACGCTGCGCATGACAGCGGCAAATCTCCTGATTGACCAGGCGATACGGATGCTGCGAACTCGTGAACATTTCCAATAGAGGCAGGTAGCGGTTTTACACCAGGAAAGCTCGCCTCAGCCGGCGTCGTTTCTATCCGTGGGTGCGCTTTCCACTGGCTCGTCTGAATCGTCCCTGGCCGCGTCAGCCTTGCCTCCAGCGTTCTCCTCGCTGGCGGGCTTGAACTTCAGCAACAACTCATAGGCCGCATAGACCGCCACGCCGCCGACAACCGTTCCCCAGAAAAATTCGCGATTGACGAATTCGATGACGGACCAGGCGGCGCAAAAGCCGACGATGAGCAATCTGACCCACAAGCGGCGATAAAGCGGATGGCTCGTGTCGATAATCAGCATGGCGTTCCCGTTTCGGGCCTCTCCAGAACATTGCGCAGTTGCGGCATGACGCGCGCGAAAGGCGTTGGCACGTCCAAGGCGTCTTGGCCGTTTCGCAGGAAAATTGCAACGCAAATCGACCCGCTAACAATCAGACCCTTGTGAAAGGGAGAGGCAGGGGGATTGCCGACCGGCTTGACCGATACCGCTCAGTCCCGCAGGCGTCCAAGCAGGGCCAGCAGCTGGTCACGGGCTTTTTTGCCGCCGATCCGGTCGATCAGCTTTTCCTCGCGGTCACGCCATGCATCGGAAAGGCGCTCAAGAAGGCTGCTGCCCTCATCCGTCATGTCGAGGAAATGAACGCGCCTGTCCTCTTCCGACCTGCGGCGGACAAGCAATCCCTTGCTTTCCATGCTATCGACGATCGCGACGAAATTGGCACGCTGTATGCCAAGTGCCTCGGCCACATCGCTCTGCTTGAGGCCCGGATTGCCGCCGACTATGACGAGAACGGAAAAATCGGCCGGCCGCAATCCCATCTCCGCCAGCACGTCGGAAAAGCCGTTTGCCACGGCAAGTTGCGAGTGCCTCAAATGATAACCGATCGCGGTCGTCAACAATCCATAGTCGATAGCGTTTAAATGTTCCGCCTGCGTGCCGCCGCTTTCGGCCTTTTCCGCCCGTGGCCCGTTGCTATGTGCCAATTGCAAAGCCATCCGATCCCCCGCCTGATTCGTTCCTTAACCCTGCCGGAATGATAACCGACAACAGGACTAAACTGTATCCCAAATAAATGTAGATGATACTAATATTGTATAATAATTTGACAGTTAATACCCATTGCGACAACCCCTGTCTCGTAATCACCATCGGGCGCAAAAGAAAAGTATGATTATTTACCCACCGATTTTTAGGGTCAAAAACCATCTCCCCCGCCTTGTTTGAAAGGCAATACGACAATCAACCCGCCTGTGTACAAAAGTGCCAGGACAGCCGCTGGATGCGGACGTAAAATACTACTTAAAAGGGAAACGCCTTATCAGGAAGAAACGCAATACCGCAAACAACATACCGCCCTGCTATCGCAAACATGCAGACAGCAGCCCTCGCAGCAACCCAGGCTCTCCCCCACACCGGAAAACAGGCCCCATTTCGTAAATCTTTGATTTTTAGACATTGATGCGGAAAGAAAGCTGGGGTATGAACCAACCGCTGCACGCGATTCAAGCGTGACCGCTGCACCCGTAGCTCAGCTGGATAGAGTGTTGGATTCCGATTCCAAAGGTCACAGGTTCGAATCCTGTCGGGTGCGCCATTTTATTGCAGAGTACGGAATAAAGAACGACCTCGAAAACACTGAGCCGAATATAACGGACGCTCAGCGTTAGAAAATGTTGAGTTCGTAAGCATGTAATTGGGAAGCTCGGCCCATCGTAACGACTTCAACCTGTTACGTGTAAAACTCTCCCGTTCGCGTCGAAATTCACCCAATGCTTCCAATAGTACTGTAGAACTTTGGCGGCCCCAAAAACGGGGCGTAACACCATGTTGAATCTCTTATATAACTAGAACATTTAAAGAACAAACGAGAGTGCACGAGATATGTCAGACGCTGAAAAGATTATTGTAGTGCAGTTCAAAAAGGGACGCGGGGGCATTGTGCCGGGCGAAATGCGGCAGGCTTCCAATGCGGCGTCCGCCGAAAAGATAGCGAGCGCCATGGCATCGCGCCACATCGGCGTTGCGGCTTATGCTGTTACCGTCGACGAGGAAAGCGGCAGCATGACAAACCCGCGCCTGCTGGTCTCACATGGGCAGATTTCCGATTTGATGCCAGACTGATTTACCGACGCGGCGGCACGCGCCTCCTTCAGCCATGCCGCGCAAGCAATCGGACCCTGCGCGGCATGTTTTTAAATCACGGCCCGGATGTCAGGCCCGCAAGCCTTGCGTCATCTCCGGGCGTGGATCGGCATGATGCCAATCGTATGGCGATCAAAACTCCTGCCAGTCGTCCTTTGACGTATCGACAGCAGCGTTACCGGAGAATGCGGATGCAATCTTGCGGCCAAGCGCGCGTACGGGGGATGCCACGTATCTGTCGTTGCCGCCGGCATTGCGAACCGGAGCGGGCTGGCTCTTCTGCTGATAGGCGGTATCGGCGAGCTTGAACTGCGCGAGAAGCTGGTTGAGCGAAGCGACCTCCTTGGCCAGATTGTGGCTGGCAGCGTTGGTCTCTTCCACCATCGCCGCATTTTTCTGCGTGTCCTGGTCCATCTGGTTGACCGCGGTATTGATCTGCTGGAGGCCGGAGGATTGCTCCTGCGCGGATTCCACGATGGAGACGACGTGCCGGTTGATTTCCTGCACTTCCGATACGATCGTCGCCAGCGCCTTGCCGGTGTCGCCCACCAGCTGAACGCCCTGCTGCACCTGATCGTTCGAGGTGGTGATCAGCGCCTTGATTTCCTTGGCCGCATTGGCGGAGCGTTGCGCCAGCTCGCGCACTTCCTGCGCGACAACGGCAAAGCCCTTGCCCGCCTCGCCCGCACGCGCAGCTTCCACGCCGGCATTAAGCGCCAGAAGGTTGGTCTGGAAGGCGATTTCGTCGATCACGCCGATGATGTTGCTGATCTCGTTGGCGGATTTGGAGATCTGCTCCATGGCGACCACGGCGCGGCGTACCACTTCGCCGGATTGTTCGGCACCTGCCTTGGCGCGGCTGACGATCAGGCCGGCCTCCTGCGCTCGCTTGGTGGAATCCTTCACTGTCGTGGTGATCTCTTCCAGAGCGGCAGCGGTTTCTTCCACGGCTGCTGCCTGCTGTTCGGTACGCTTGGCCAGATCGTCGGCGGCCGATTTGATCTCGTTTGCGCCCGCGCCGATGCCACCGGCATTCTGCGCAACCCGGGTCAATGCCGATTGCAGCTTTTCGGCGGACATGTTGAAGTCGTTACGAACGCCGTCGAGTGTCGCCGTGAACGGCTGGCCGATGCGGTAGGACACATCGCCATCCGAAAGCTTCGAAAGACCGGTTGCAAGATTGTCGACGGCAAATTTGACGTCGGCAGCTTCCTTGGCCTTCTGCTGCTCGCGCGCGATGCGTTCCTTTTCCGAAAGGCTGCGATTGGCTTCGGTTTCCTGTTCGAGACGAATGCGCTCGATCGCACTCTCGCGGAACACCTGAACGGCAATCGCCATCTGGCCGACTTCGTCCTTGCGGTCCATGCCATCGATCTCGGCTGCCGTATCGCCGCCTGCCAGCGACACCATACGCTCCCGCAGGCGGGCGATCGGCGTTGTGATGCCACGCGAGGCCACGAACAGCGCGAGAATGATGCCGGCTGCAAAGCTGATGCCAACCACAACAAGCGAGGTCAGGATCGTGGAATTCGTCTGGTCACTCAGATCGTCGCTGCCTGTCGCAACACCCTTGGCAAGCTTGTCCAGCAATGCCGTTATGATGGCTGACGTTCGTTGGATGGAGACGTCTGCGTGGGCGAGTTGCACGGCGGATTCCGCATTTCTGTTCGCCATTCCAAACTCGACAGCCTTGTCGGTAATTTGCGCGATGGACTGGGATTGCGCGATCAAGGTATCGACAGCAGCGCTCTCTTCCGGAAACACTGTCTTGACATTGCCCAGCCGCTCCAGAAGCTCGCGTTTGCTGTCAATATAAGCCTGCTTGGCAACGTTGATTTCCGCAGCATTCGCATCGTAAGCCATGACCTGATAGGCGCCATATGCCAGGGCGACGAGATTACGGTTTGCCCGCGCAAGCTCCACCAGCGCAGCATTATCGCTGGCGATGAATTCGGAATAAAGCGTGTCGGCTTCCTTGTAACGCGTTGCCATGAACGCGGTGGCCCCGAGACCGACGATGCAGAGTGGCAAAATGAGTGACAGGATTTTGGTGCGGATACGGGCATTTTGAAGAAAGGACACGGGAAGCTCCTGAAATGGATGCCGCTCCTTTCCCGTGCCGGAGGTGTTCGGCAAAAATGACATTGCACGTCTAAAGCCTTGATCATCAAGGCCCCATCAGCCGGATCATCGGCCCTTGTCGCAAACTGCATCATGCATCTGGCCCGCAGGGGGATGCCTGCCCTGAAATTTATGCAAGCACCTGTTCCGGGAATCCGGCGGCTACGCGACAGACGGAAAAGACTGGCCGCAACAGGAAGAAGATCAAGGGACAGTACTTTATAATATTCTTTTATTTACTTACAAATACAACAATTATACTTTAAAACTTTAAAATTCCTTTATGCCGCATGATCTGCTTCGAATTTGCACGGGACAAAAAAACGGCAGGCCTTTCAGCCTGCCGCATGCATTCCCGATAGTGGCGTTGGGAGCGCTCGCGGTAGCGTCAGGCGGCCGCGCGCCGCAATGCCGTTGCAACCGTGTGGATATGGGCAGCGCCAATGCCGCAGCAGCCGCCGATCATGGTTGCGCCGGCATCCGCCCAGGAGCAGGCGAACCGCGAATAGACATCGTCGGTCAGGTCGGTGCGCGTGCCGTGCAGACCTTCATTGGCGGCGGAATCGCCCTGTTCACCTTCGAAGGCATTGGCATAAACGCCGATCTCAAGCGAAACGCCCTTTTCCGCAAAGACAGCGGATGCCGTTTCCACGGCGGCTTTCATGATTTCCGGCTTGCTGCAATTGAACAGAAGGGCGGCAGCACCAGATTGCGCCGCCCATTCGGCCGCCGCCTTTACCGTTTCACCAGAGCGCAGCGCAGGCTCGCCACCGCCTGTCGCAGCCGCATCGTCGTTCAACGTGAAGGAAATCCAGAACGGTTTGCCGGTTGCGGCCACGGCTTCCCGCACCGCTTCGCCTTCGGCGATCAGGCTCAGCGTCTCACCCAGCCAGACATCGACGAAGGGCGCGAGATTGTCGACCAGCACCTTCAGATAGTCCTGCACCCTCGTGGCATCGAAATTCTGCGGCTCATAGGAGCCGAAGATCGGCGGCAGCGAACCGGCCACCAGCACGTCGCGGCCGGAGGCATCCGCAGCCTCACGTGCCAGCCTGCCGGAAAGGGCGATCAGCGATGCGCCATCCTTCTGGAAACGCTCCTCGCCGATATGGAACGGCACCAGCGCATAGGAATTGGTGGTGACGACATCGGCACCGGCCTCGATGAATTCCTGATGCACCTGCCGCACGATATCAGGTGAATTGATGAGCGCCAGCGCCGACCATTCCGGCTGTTTCAGCTCGGCGCCGAGCCGCTGCAATTCGCGGCTCATGCCGCCGTCGAGAATACGGATAGTGCCCATGTTCATGCTCCTTGAACGGTTTACCGCCGGACCGGCACCTGCTGTTCGATGAGACCGAAACAGCGGGCGATGATGGCGGTGAGAATGAGATAGAAGACGGTGACGACGATCAGCGGCTCATAAACGAGCAGCGTGTCCTGCCGCACCTTGTAGGCCACGGCATAGAGGTCCATCACCGTCACGGTAAAGGCAAGCGGCGTGGCTTTGAGCTGCATCACCACCTCGCCCGCAATTGTCGGCAGCGCGATGCGGATGGCGCGCGGCAGCCAGATGCGGCGAATAAGGGTGAAACGGCCCATGCCGAAAGCCCGGCCCGCCTCCAGCTCACCCTTTGGCACAGCCAGCAACGCGCCGCGCAGAACCTCGGCCTCATAGGCCGCGTAATTCAGTGTGAAGCTGACGGCGGCGAAAAAGAAGCCCTCGCGCAGCACCGGCCACATGAAACTCTGACGTAAGCCGGGGATCATCGGCAGAAACGAGCCGACGCCATAATAGAGTAGCCAGAGCTGGATCAGAAGCGGTGTGCCGCGAAAGAAGGTGCAATAGGCGCGCGCCAGAATTTTTGTCACCCGCCCGCCGCTGACCTGCGCGAAGGCAAGCCCGATAGCGAGAAGAAAACCAATGCTGACGGAGATCACGAGCAGCGCCAGCGTTTGCCAGGCACCGGACAGAAGCAGCGGCCAATATTTGGCGATCCATGAAAAATCCATGCCGCTTCCCCTTTATGCCAACGCCGGCTGGCCGCGCCGCACACGGCGCTCCAGGAGCGAAAAGACGAGGTTGGAAACCAGCGTAATGGCAAGGTAAAGCAGGGCTGCGGCAAGAAAGAACAGGAAATATTGCTTGGTGCTGGCGCCCGCCAGCCGTGTCGCAAGCGCCAGCTCCTGATAACCGACAACCGCCACCAGCGCGCTATCCTTCGTTACCGCAAGCCAGAGATTGGCAAGGCCCGGCAGGGCGTTCGGCAACAGTGCCGGCAAGACCACACGGCGGAAACGCAAGGCCGGCGACATGCCGAAGGCGCGCGCCGCCTCGATCTGCCCGTTCGGAATGGCAAGGATCGCACCGCGCAGCACCTCGGTCATATAGGCACCCTGCACGAAACCCAGAACCGCAACAGCGGCAACGAAACCGTTCACTTCCAAAGGCGGCAGGCCTGCCAGTTGTAGCAGCCGGTTCAGGCCATCAGTGCCGGCGTAATAAAGCCCGACGATGAGGATCAGTTCGGGAACGGCGCGGATTGCCGTCGTGTAGAGATTGAGCAGAAGGCCAAGCGGCCTGTTGCCGGAGAGCTTGCCAAGTGCACCGGCAAGCCCGATGACGATGCCGATCAGATAGGCACCGGCGGAAATGGCAAGCGTCGACGCCGCACCCTTCAAAAGGGTGCCGCCCCATCCCGGAGGATAGGGTGACAGCAGTTGCAGCGTGGTTTCAAGGCTTGCCATTTATGTGACCGGTCAGGAGAAATTACTTACCGTAGATATCGAAGCTGAAGTATTTCTTGGTGATCTCGTCATACTTCCCGCTGGCGCGAACGGCAGCGAGAGCAGCGTTCAGCTTGTTCTTGAGTTCGGTGTCGTCCTTGCGCAGGCCGCCGGAAACGCCAAGGCCGAGGATTTCCTTGTCATCCGCAACGTTGCCCATGTCGGCGCAGCAATCCTTGCCGGCATCGCTCTTCACGAAGGCATCGAGAACGAGCGAGTCGCCGAACACGTAGTCGATACGGCCGGCTGCGAGATCCTGAAACGCCTCGTCCAGCGTCTGATAGGTCTTTTCGTCTGCGACAGCAGCGAAATATTTCTTGTAATATTCGGACTGGATGGTCGCGACCTGAATACCGATGGTCTTGCCCTTGACGTCTTCCGGCGCCGCACCCGGCTTGCCATCCTTGGCGCCGATCAGCTTGCTCGGCGTGTTGTAATATTTGTTGGTGAAATCGATGACCTTCTCGCGTTCTTCCGTGTTGGACATGGACGACCAGATAACATCGAACTTCTTCGTCTGCAGAGCCGGGATGAGGCCATCCCAGGAAAGCTCGACGATCGAGCATTTTTCCTTCATTTCCGCGCAGACGGCGTCCATGAGATCGATTTCCCAGCCCTGCCACTTTCCGCTGGCATCCTTGGCGAAGAAGGGTGGGTAGGATTCGTTCATGATGCCGAAGCGGACATCGGCGCTGGCGGTGAAGGCGGAAACCGCAAATGCCGTTCCGGCAAGCAGCGTGGCGAAGAATTTCATTTAAAGTCTCTCCTGTTAAAACAAACGGCGAAGCGAAACGGCCATCACGCCAGCGCGCCCGTAAATTCCCTGCAACGGGCGCTTGCGGGATTGCCGAACACCTGCGCCGGTGGCCCCGCTTCCTCCACCCGGCCCTGATGCAGAAACATCACCTCGGTGGAAACATCGCGCGCAAAGCGCATCTCGTGAGTAACGAGCAGCATGGTGCGGCCTTCCTCGGCCAGATCGCGGATGACCTTCAGCACCTCGCCCACAAGTTCCGGATCGAGCGCCGAGGTGGGTTCGTCGAACAGCATCACCGCCGGCTCCACGCAGAGCGCGCGCGCAATCGCGGCGCGCTGCTGCTGCCCGCCGGAGAGGAACGCCGGATAGGCATTTTTCTTGTCGTAAAGGCCAACCTTGTTCAGCAGGGCTTCGGCCTTTTCCACCGCCTCCTGCCGCTTGACGCCGAGAACGTGAACAGGCGCTTCGATGACATTTTCCAGAACGGTGCGGTGGGCCCAGAGATTGAAATTCTGGAACACCATGCCAAGCCCTGTACGCAGCTTTTCCACTTGCCGCCAGCTTTTCGGCACAGCCTTGCCGTCCCTGCCAATCTTCATGGCGATCTCCTCGCCATTGACGATGACCCGGCCGCGATCCGGCGTTTCGAGAAAGTTGATGCAGCGCAGGAAGGTACTCTTGCCGGAACCGGACGAGCCGATGATCGATATCACATCGCCTTTGTGGGCCTTCAGCGAAACGCCCTTCAAAACTTCGTGTGTGCCGAAGCTCTTGTGGATGTCATCCGCTTCGAGCGCACAGGCGCCTGTATCTGCCATTTATTGACCTTGCCGATCCGGTTCATTGCGTGTCGAGCAAAATGCGGAGCGGTTTTGCGACAGGACATGCATAACAACAAAGACTTAAGCCACGCATGTTTAGCGAAACCCGCTGCAAACGCGCGCAATATCAGGCTCTTTTACACATTTGAAACGAAAAATCATTTCAAAATATCATCCGCAAGCAACGATCTGCGCGATTTGCCCCTGATGCGCCTCGCCACGCTGGCCGCGTTACTGCCAGTCAGGGCCAATTGCGGTTCCGCCTGCGCCTCATCCTCGACAAGGCTGGCATTCGCCTGCAAACGCAGGCCCATCACGGCAACGACGAGGAAAAACCAGACGAAACCGGTACTGAGGAAGAACATCGTTTCCAGAAAGCCGTAGAGCAGGACATAAAGCCAGACGCCGACATACAACTTCGTCAGCGGGCTTTTGCGCGTGGCCTCATCCATCTTGCCGAGATCGCGAAGCGGCATCAGACAAATCCACGTCAGCACCAGAATAAGACCTGGCACGCCGCCGCCAAGCACAAGGTCGAAATAGCCATTGTGGGAATCCGGCGCCGTCGTTGCCCAGGTATTGTTCTCGGTGAAGCTCGTCATCAGGGTGTCGCTGCGCCAGAAGGCCTGGTAGCCGTATCCGACGATCGGGCTTTGGCGGATATAATCTATCGAGACGGTCCAGATATCGGTTCTGCCGGTGAAACTGGCGTCGATCCCCAGTTTCGTCAGCATCTGTGAAAAGACCGGATCAACGGTCGTGCCGACGATCACCACGGCGAAGGTTCCCAGAAGCACGGTCACAACAGCGTAACGCCATCTGGGCCAGCCCACGATGAACCAGCCCGTGGCGATGATGATCGGCATCAGGCCGAGCGCGGTCTTGCCACCCGACTTGACGAGAAAGATCAACGACAGCAACAGAACCGCCAGGCCGCCGATAAGGGACCAGCGCTTGCACAAATAAATCCCGACGATCATCAGCACCGCCATGATCGAGGCTGCCTCGTTCTTGTGGCGGAAGACCCCGCGCCAGTTGCCTACAAGGAGCGGCTCCAGCGCATCGCTTGCCTGATGGATCGACCGCGACGGCAGGACAGCAACGCCGAAATAACAGAGGAACAGGATGATCAGCACGCATGTGGCAAGCAGCGTGGTGAAATGCCGCTCGGTGCGCGGCAATTGCAGGAAGCAGCTGGCAAGCACGCAGATGATGGCGCACATGGCAAGCCGCCGCAGCGAAAACACCGGCGCGCCGCCCACCACCGAGGTAAAAATATACCAGCCGAAGATCGCGAGCATCAGCAAACGCGGCGTAAAGACAATGGAAGACGACCGCTCCTTTGCCATGAACGCCACGAAACTGATGAGCAGGATGATCGCGGTGAGCTGGTTGAGGAGGTTGGACCCGGCCGCCATGGCGGACCCCAGATAGGTCGAGGAAAGCGAGATATAGGGCGAGAAGCCGACCGTGAAATAAAAGAATGTCACATAAAACAGTGCATTCCGCCAGGCGGCACTCGCCTGCTCATCATGCGCTGCATCCATCAGGTAATTTTCTCTACCTTTTTCCATACGTTCTCACATCGTACCCGATGCTTCGTCTCGGTAAAATGAATATCCCGTCAAAACCCTATTTTTTAGTTATCCATAATACACGGAGGAATAGCGCCGGGACTTGCCGCTTTTTACTTCAGGAAATCGGAATCGGTAGACGAGGGACACCACCCTCGCATCTGGAAGTTAAATTCCAAAACTCAAAAATAACAGCAAAATTCCTCCATATTTCGTCCATTAGTTGCTTGTTTAAGTATATTTTGTTAACCTAACGCAATACGGGCGGCATCCACTAACAGATTGAAACAAGGCGTTTTATTCTCCGGATGATATTGCGGTACCGCAGAATTGCAAGTTTTATACCTATATTAAGATATTAAAATCTACACTGCCTATGGTTGATTTCATAAACGCGTAAATAGCTGGAAACCGACGGTGGACGTTCCGATACACACCAATATGGACGATAGCAACAACGAAGGGGCGACACAACGCCCGGTTCAGCCAGCTGCGCCCGGCGTTCGACCCATGCGCAGGGACGATCTTCCGGCTGTCGAGGTTGTGCTCAACAGCGCGTTCAAAAAGACCGGGCTTGATAGAAACTTCGACTTCGGCGCTTACGTCGAAACATTGTTTTTCAGCAGTCCTGTGTTTGATCCCGAATATGGCAGCGTTGTCTACGATGCTGGAGAGAGCGGCGTTACAAGCGTTATCCTTGCCGTCCCCATGCGGTTTGTCGCGAACGGAAAACCCATTACCGCAAGGTTGTTATGTGCTTTCGCGTCGAAAGGAAAACTCGGCGCACTCGGCGCCGCGCGCCTGTCCCGCGGCATGCGCGCGACGAAACACGATATGCTGTTTTCGGACACGGCCTCCCCCGTCAGCGCCGATCATTGGCTTGCGATCGGCGGCAGCATGTTGCCGATGGAAAGCCTGCAATGGCACAAGGCGCTCAAGCCTTTCAGCGCGATTGCCCTGCGCATGCCGCGCCGTTCGCAAGTAGTCAAATCCAGGCCCGGACTTATGGCGCTTGGATTTGTGGACCGTATCCTGCGATCGTGGAAAAAGGGCATAAGGCCTAATGAAGTTGCCGGCACCACGGTCAGACCGGTGGATTTCGAGACGTTCCGACGCAACGCGCTGAAAATGATCGAGCGTTTTTCCGTCCGCCCGGAATGGTCCCACGAGGAATTCCACTGGCTGATCGAAATGAGTAAAACCAACGGCACCCTTGGTGAATTGAGCAGCCTGGCGATCGAAAATGTCGAAGGCCGCATCATCGGCGCTGCCTTGTATTTCGGACAGGCGGGACGGACCGCCTATGTGCTGAACCTCGTCTGCGATGCCGGTCGCGAAAACGACGTGCTCGGTGCGCTGTTCCGCCATTTCGATGATGAGAACTATGCCCATGTCACCGGCATGTCGCAACCGTTTCTCATGAACGCGCTCTACCGTCAGAACCACGTGACCTTCCATCATCGCGGTTATTTCTGCATGGCCACCCGGGATGAAGCCCTCCGGGATCGGGCGCTTGCCGGCGACATCTATATTGGCGGGCTAAGCTCGGAAAGCTGGAGCAAGCTCATCACAGATTTCTAAGGCACTTGCGCCGGTTGTGAAGAAAATGCCGAGCCTTCTATGCCCCAGTGAAGCGCTGGACATTCGCTGAAATCAGGTGACGCAGCGCCTTCGCGTAACGTTTGGAGCGCGTCTTGGCCGCAAGGGCGCTCGACCAGTCCACCATCGATCCGTTGATATCGAAATCTCCGAGCTGGCCCTCGGGAACGTCACCCTTTTCGATGCGCTCGACGATGGAGCCCAGCGCCGCGTAAAACTCGGGCGAGCGATAGGGCGGATGCAGCGAATACATGCCCTTGCCCGTGCCGAGAAAATCAAGCCGGTATACGCCGATGCGCATCATATTGTCGCTCAGCACCTCTTCGGCAGGCATTGAGACCGGTTGCTGATTATAGGCATAGGAGCGGATGCGCCGTTTGACGTCGGGTCTCAGCAGTTCGAGCGAGCCGATACGCTTGGCGAAACGGTCCATGTCGATCATGAACAGGCGGGTGGAAACGGTCGCGAACCGCCATGTGGGAACGCGGCTCGGCAGCTTGCGCGGTTCGGGAATGTTTTTCACCCCCGGCATGCCGACATGGCGGGAGATATCGAGATCGCCGCGCACGGTGGGCGGCCCGGAAAACGGCGTGATGCAGAGCGCGTCCGGGTTGGCCTTCTGCAGCGCAATGGCTTCGTTGAACCAGCTCTGGCTGCCGCCGCCAAACATCATGTCGCTGTCCATATGCAGCACATAACGGGCGTTGGCACGTTTCAACCCGTGGAAATAAACATGGAAAGGCCCGCCGTCGAAAGCCTTGGCGGGATAAGGAACCGGCGAGCGCGAAAAGAACGTCTCCGCCACCGCACTGCGCGCCGCATCGCTATAGTCGGCAATATCCACATGCAGATGCGGATAGTTGGCCTGCATTTCCTCCAGCATGTCAAACAGGCGTTTGCTGGCGGCCTCGAAACCGTTGCCCTTGTAGCGGCCGGCTCCAACCTGGCCGGTATCCACCGTCAGGAGAATGCGGTCCACCTGCCCGCCCCAGACCCGCAGCTGATGCGGAACGGTCAGTGCCGCATGCGGTGCGTCGAAGGGATGCAGATTGATTTGCAGCGCCTTTTGTACGGGAGGAAGCGGCATTTCAGCAGTCATAATTACGCACCACGGTTCCGGAATTCATTGATGACAGCCATCATGGGTTTTTCGTTGAAGCTCCAGTCGAGCGGCAGCGGCCGGTTCGCGGTGCCATCCCGGCGGGGATAGGCCCAGCGGATCCAGGTATATTGGTCCGAAATGCCCCATGTGGTGATGGAGGAAAGCGGGCCGCCTTCGCACGCCGCTTCGAGAAAATCGCGGACCTGACCGTTTATCAGCATGTCGCGCTCGGCTTCCGGGGCGGGAAGCGTCTGGTCCATCGCATCCAGTTCCGTCACCAGAACGGCAAGACCATAACTGCGCATTTCCTTGGTAAAGGCGGCAAGCTCGTCTTTCGCAATGGGCCAGCCACCGCGCAGATGCCCCTGCAGGCCGATAGCGTTGATCGGAGCGCCTTTCTCTAGCAGCTCGAGAATGAGATTGCGGAAGGCCGCGCGCTTGGCCGGCGATTTCTCGACCGCAAATTCCACATCATATTCGTTGAGGACGAGCTGGGCCTTCGGATCGACGGAATGGGCGATGTCAAAGGCCTTTTTGATGGCGTCCGGGCCTGCGCCATAATACCAGGCGTCGCGGCGCGAGCGCACATTGCCGGGCACGTCGGGGATAGGCTCATTGACCACATCCCAGCTGTGTATCACGTCCTTGTACCGTTCCATCACCTTGACGATGTGGGTTTCCATCAACTTCTCGACCTTCGCGCCGCTGCCGATGCTGGCAAGCCAGGGCGCGTTGGAAGCGTACCAGATAAGCGGATGACCATGCATGGTGAGTTTGTTCTGGCGCGCGAAGTTCGCAAGCGCATCGGCAGCGGCAAAATCGAACACCTCTGCCGAAGGCCGCATCACCTCCCATTTCATTTCAGTAACGGGTGTGATGCGAGAGCAATATTTGACCACCGCTTCGCCGATGCGGCTATCGGCGGTAAGGTCCGGCAGATAGATGGCCGCACCGTAAGGGGCAATCTTTGTCGACGTTTTCCTGGTCGCGGCAACGCCTTGCCCGGCCATGGCATGCAACAGGCCCGCGCTTGCAGCACCACCCAGAAAATTCCGCCGCCCGATCTGCATTCGCCCGCCTCCACAACCCCGGCGCATCGGCCTGAAAATCGAAAGCGATTTTCGAAAGGGACGATGCGCATATCACAACTGTCAGAACGTCGCTGATGCGTCCCAATGGCCGCACGGCGCTCTAATTCTCAAAATATAACATCTTGATCATGCCAAAAGGATATTAAAGATTTGCAAGGTTAACTGACGCTATACCACGTCACAATTGGCGCAAGCCGGCTTAATCCGGTAGTAACTTCAGTGTGAGAATTATTGACCCGCCCCTGATGGAGTAAAAATATTGGTTTCCGTTTCGATTGTCATTCCCGTTCGCAACGGCGAGCGTTACATCGTGGAAGCGATCGAAAGCGTGTTGTCTCAGGGGAAAACCGTTTGCGAAGTGCTCGTCGTCGATGACGGCTCCACCGACACAACGGCGCAAAAGGTGCAAAGTTTCGCCGATCCCCGCGTAAAACTGCTGGCCCGGCCGCAGGGACGGCAGGGCGTTTCCGCCGTGCGCAATTTCGGCCTGTCGCAGGCGCGCGGTGAATGGACGATGTTTCTCGATGCCGACGACCGCGTGAAGCCGGGCGCGATCGCCGCCCTATGCGCCGGCATCTCCGGACCGGATGTCGTTGCTGTCTACGGCGATTATGAGCGCATTGACGAGAATGGCGCCAAGATCGGACGGCGCAACCTCATCAGACGGCGGGAAAAACCTGATGGTTTCATCCTCCAGCCGCTTTTGGGCGGAAACTTCATCGTCAATGGCGGCATCATGCTGGTTAAAACCCGCATCTTTCAGGATTTTGGCGGTTTCGACGAGACATTGCGTTATGCGGAAGACTGGTATGGCTGGTGCCGGCTGGCTGCCTCCGGCCGTTTCGCCTATCTGCCCGGCCGCCACGTGCTGGATTACCGGGTGCACCGGACAAGCGTGATGATGAACCGCCTTCTGACCTTCCGGGATTGCGAACCGGCGATCGAAGCGGTGTTTTCCGATCCCGCCATCGTCGCCGCCATTGCGCCGCAGGAATTGCGCCGGCTTCGCCGAAAATCCGAAAATCACATGAATGCCTATACCGTGGCGCAGGCCTTTCGCGCCCGGCGCTATCGCGAGGCCTTTTCGGCGCTTGCCGATACATTTGTCAATCGCCCGCGCCAAAGCCTGCGCGCCGTCGTGTTTTCCGCCGCAGCCCTTGCCGGAATTTAGGAGTGTCCATGTCCGAAATCATGCCGGAAGCGGTGGTGTGCATTCCGAGTTTCCGCAGGCCTGCAGGTTTGCAGAAGACGCTGAACTCGCTGGCAGCCCAGAAGGTCGATTTCCCCTTCGCCATCGTCGTTGTCGATAATGACGGGGTGGGCCAGGCGGGGCTGGCGGTCGCGCGTGCGTTTTTCTCCGAGAGCGGAATGATGGGCCAGACGCTGGTCGAGCCGACGCAGGGCAATTGTTACGCCATCAACACGGCATTCCGCACGGCGCGGCAGAGCTATCCATCCGCGCAGTGGTTTCTGATGATCGATGACGACGAAGCGGCCTCGCCCGTCTGGCTCGCTGAAATGGTCTCTGCCGCAAAATCCTTCGGCGTCGATATCGTCGGCGGGCCGGTCGATCGCGAATTCGATGCGCCCGCACCCAAGGCGGTTCTGGCACACCCGCTGTTCGGTTCCATCGAGGCACCCACCGGCGTAGTCGATCAAATCCATGGGTCTGGCAATTGCCTGATCTCGAGGCGGGTTTTCGAAACGCTGGAAAAGCCGGAATTCGATGTACGGTTCAACTTCCTCGGCGGCGGCGACATGGATTTCTTCACCCGTTGCCGAAAGGCGGGTTTCAAATTCGCCTGGAACGCTCAAGCCCTCATCATCGAATATGTGCCGGAAAACCGCATGGCGCCGCGCTGGATCATGGAGCGCTCGCTCCGAACCGGGATCATCAATTACAGCATCGACCGCGCCCGACGCCCCGGCCTGAAGGGCGGGCTGCTGCTTGCCGCCAAAAACGTCGTCAGCCTCTGCCTGTCACTGGTCCGCGCAGTTTCCGCATTCCTGAAAACCGGTGCGCTGCTGCCCGCCACGCATCCACCGCTGATGTCCATCGGCCGCGTCATGGCGAGCCTCGGTATTACGCTCACGCCCTATAAGGCGCCGGCGAAAAAGGCCTGAACACGGGCTCGTTCCGACAGTTAATATCAGTTTTTCAGCTCAGGGTTTTTTCCCTGCGCAAAGATATCCCATTCACATGCCGTTTCTGGGAAGTGAATGACGAAAAAACGGCGGCAAGAATGAGAAGCGGCACAAGAACCGGCCAGAAGAAACAAAGGATGATACCGGTCACCCGGTAAAAGTCCCAATCCTTGTCGCGGCGGGCGCCTTCTATATAGGTCATGGCAAGAGAAGTAACGGTGCCAATCCCATATACGAAAAGAGAAATGGACGTAATTACCATCGCTGTCCTCAATATATTTCTGATTCGAATAAATATGTAATATCCGCTCAGTGTACCGCCGTTACGCCCACTTGCAACGATTTTCGGCGGAAAGACACCTCCACCCCGATACGTTAGAGCGACCTCATATAGCGCGACTCCATATGATGATTGCATGCGCCGGCAGATGCCACTCACATGATATCGATCGTGAACCGGCCGGACGGTCAGGGGCAATTCCGTAAAGAATCAATGAGAATGCGCAGATTTCAGACCTTGCCGGCCCCGAACCCGTAGCGATGCTTCAGCAGCGAATATATGGCGATGGGATTGGTCAGCAGGTAGCGCTTGCCGAGACGCCTCGGCTCAAGCATGGCCCTGTAGAGCCATTCGAGCCCCATATCCTGCATCCATTGTGGCGCCCTGCTGTTCTTGCCCGCGAGAAAATCGAACAGACCGCCGCAGGTCTTGATCACCGCAATGTCGGAAAGCCTGTCGAGATTGCGCGCGACGAAACGTTGCTCCAGCGGTATGCCGAAGCCCACCCAGAGAATATCGGTCTGCGATGCGACGATATCGGCAAGGATCGCCTCCTCGTCGCCGGGTCTGAAATAACCATTGCGCCGACCGGCAAAGACAAGCCGTGGATAGAGCTTTTGCATTTCCTCGACTGCCGCGCGGTTCACCTCTTCGGAACCGCCGAGAAAATAGAACCGCGTGCCGGTCGCCTCAGCCCTCCGGGCCACCGCATGAACGAGATCCGTCGTCGCCACACGTTCCCGCAGCGCCCTCACGCAGAACTGGCGGGAAAAGATCACCAGCGACATGCCGTCGGCATGAATCTGGTCCGCCTGCCGCAGCAGGGCTTCGAATTCCTTGTCTTGGTGACAGAGTGCGATGACCTGACCGTTCGCCGATGTCGAATAGAACGGCTTTGCGCCGGCCGCGCGTTCACGTTCCGCCCGCAGGATAAAATCCTGCGCCGTCTCTTCGATGGTCGCATCGGTGATGGGCAAAGCCGCAAGCGGAACAACCGGCCAGTGTGTGCCAGGCCCTTCCGCATGCGGGACATCTCTCCCTGTCATATTCTGTCCGGTGTCCAAGATAGGCATCGTTTCACTGTTATATTCACGCATAGGATTAAGGTATAAGGCTTCAAACACTACGAATAACTATCATTAATATTCTTATAAATCTGACGCTTGAATCAAACAATTATACGCCCGGGGGTTGAGTGACCACCCCAACCTCTCCTCCCCCTATTCCGGTTTTGCGGTTGATGGGTTAAGGGACGACGAAACCACACCACAGAAAAGGTCCCGGCCATGGAAACCATATCGATCGACAACCGCGGCGATTTCGGCCTTTGGGCCATCGAACGGGCAAAGGAAATCGTCGCCAACGAGGCGTCCGATCTTGCCGTTTCGGTCCGTGACGGCGACGAGACAGGCATTCGCGATGCGGGTAATGCGCTGGGTGCCGCCATCGCCGCCGCCCTGCTCGAAGTCTATGACGGCCTGATGTCCGAGGAGTAATCGGCGGTCGCAGCCCTCAGGCGTAGCGTTCCGCGTGGTCTGTCCGGCGCAGAAAACCCAAAAGCCCCAGTGCGATGGCAATTCCGAGACCAAGGAACAGACCGCCCACGCCACCGGCGATCAGGAAGATCAGCTTGCCGGGCGGCCAGCTTCTGGAATTGGGCGCTACCGGCTGCGAAATCACCCGCACATTGGTGGAATCGATTGTCTGTTGCTCGGCGATCTGGCGTGATCGGTTGAGATAGGTCTCGTAGATCGCGGCAGCTGAGTTGGCGTCTCGCTCCAGATCGCGCAGCCGCACCTGCGCCTCATTGTCGGTGAAGACGTTGGCGCGTTCCGCAACCGCCTTCAGCCGCAGGGCATCAAGCGAGGAGCGGGCCTCGGCGACATTGGTCTTGGCCGCCAGCAAAATCCGCTGCGCCTCATCCGCAATGCCGCGTTCCAGCATGTCGCGTTCCGCCCCCGCCGTCGCCAGACGCGGATGGCGGGCGCCATAGGTCAGCGTCATCGCCCCGATCTGCTGCTGCAAGGTGCTGTATTGCGCACGAATGGTGTTCATGGTCTGGCTGTCGAAGATCGCGTCGCTCTGGGTGCGGTTCTGGGCAATCGCCGCCTGCATCTGCTTGAGGCGCGACTCCTCCTGAATGACGCGCTGCTGCGCGGCAAGAACCTGCGCATTCAGCTCGCCGGACGCCAGATTGCTGACCAGCTGGCCGTTATTCTCCTGCAGGCCGTTTTCGCGGCGGAAATCGGCGACGCGCTTTTCGGCAACCGTCACGTTCTGACGCATTTCCTCAAGCCGCTTCTTTAGATCATCGACGATACGCAGGCTGCTGTCGGAGGTCGTCTGGAACAACTCGCTTTCGAAAGCCTTCACCATCGCCTTCGAGACTGTCACGGATTTGTCCGGATCATTGGTCCAGACCGCAAGCGTCACCACGAAGGAACGCGGATCCCGTTCCGCCGCAACCCGTTCGCCCAGCGAACGAAGCGCGCCGACCTTGTTGTCACCATCTTCCGGCTTGGGTGAAAAAAATGCTTTCAGCCGCGCAAGAGGCGGTGGGGATATGAATTCCAGGTCCTCATCCAGTTTCAGCTCGTCCACCACCCGCGCCAGCACGTTGCGCGACGTGACGGTGCGCAGCTTGCTCTCCACTTCGAGAATCTGGGTGTCGCGCTGCTGGTTGGGCGAAAACACCCCGTCATTGACGACATTCAGGTTGGAGGGATTGACGACGATATCCGTATAGGCGGTGTAACGCGGCGGCGTCATATAGGCGTAGGCGAGTGCAGCGGCGACGCAGAGAATGATCGCAAGCACAATCCAGACGATCCCGGCACGCAGCCAGCCGAGCACCTCGTCGACACCGATCCGGTCGATATATTTCAGGCCCGGCAGCGTGGCCGCGAGACTGTTGCTTGGCGAGGCCGGCCTTGTGGGCTTTTCAGCCGGAGCGGGTTCGGCAACGGCAGCTGCCGGCTTCGGCTCAAGATGCTCTTTCAGCACCGTGCGCTCGAAAACCTCATCCTCATCCACCAGATCGTCCAGCAGGGAACCGTGGGGTCTGGCGGCGGGCGCCGCTTTTTCATCCAGCGGACGTGCCTGCTTATGTCCCGCCTTTTGAAGCCTGTACATCAGCCAATCCAACTTGAACGAACCACAAAAAAGGCCTGCAACAGATGGTTTTCATCGTCGCCAGAACCACTATTAACCGGCAAGTCTAGATATAACGGGTGAATTTTAGGTTACCCGCATCATCCCCGCCATCATCACCTATTCGCCGCGTCCATGAAAGAGATGATTGACTTGAATGGATCGATACGGTTCTTTCTGGCGTTATATTTTTGTATTATCCATTTGAACCTCAAAGATTTTATCGAAACGGAGTTTGGCATGAGCCTGAAATTTGGAACGAGCGGCCTTCGCGGCCTGTCTGTCGATCTGAAAGGAAAGGCCTCGGCCGTCTACGCAACGGCATTTGCAAGGCACCTTCTCACATCGGGTCAGGCAAAGGCGGGCGACCCCATTCTCGTGGCCCGCGATTTCCGCGATTCGAGCCCGGATGTTTCCGCAACCTGTATCGCCGCGCTGAAAAAGGCCGGCCTCACACCGCTCGATTGCGGCACGGTGCCGACACCGGCACTGGCGCTTTACGGACTTTCCCTCAAGGCCGGCGCGCTGATGATAACCGGTTCGCATATTCCGGCCGACCGCAACGGCATCAAATTCTACCGCCCGGACGGCGAAATCGACAAACAGGACGAAACGGCGATCGCCGCACTCGCAGCCGAAGTCGAGGCTGAAGGGATTAACGACGAGGCCGCAACGGCGGACGACCATTCTGCAATTGCAGCCGAGCTCTTTTATGAGCGCAATGCCGCACTCCTGCCGGCAAAGGCGCTGTCGGGCCTGAAGATCGGCGTTTACCAGCACAGCACGGTGGCGCGCGATCTCTTCGTCGACGTTCTCGCCCACTATGGCGCCGAAGTTGTGTCGCTCGGCCGTTCCGAGACCTTCATTCCGGTCGATACCGAGGCGGTCTCCCCTGAAACGCTGGAGCTTCTCAAAAAATGGGCACCGGAACACGGCCTCGATGCCATCGTTTCCGCCGATGGTGACGGCGACCGGCCCCTGCTTGCCGATGAAAACGGCGTGCCGCTGCGCGGCGACCTGATCGGATTGATCACAGCGAATTTTCTCGATGCCGGCGTGGTCGTCACCCCCGTCACCTCCAATTCCGGCATTGAGGCGAGCGGTTCGTTCAAGGTCATCCGCACCAGGGTCGGTTCGCCTTTCGTGATCGCCGGCATGGTGCAGGCCCTTGCCGAAGGAAACAACGGCGTCATGGGTTTCGAGGCCAATGGCGGCCTTCTGACGGCCTCCACCTTCACATTGAACGGCAAACCGCTATCGCCCCTGCCGACGCGGGACAGCTTCCTGCCCATCCTCGCCGTATTGCTTCTCTCCGCCGAGCAGAAAAAGCCGCTATCGCAGATTGCCGCCGCCTATAACCTGCCGGTCGCGGCTGCCGATCGTCTGGAAAACTTCGCACAGGAAAAGAGCGCTGCCCTGATGACGCATCTGCGCGCCTCGCGGGATAATCTCGAAACCTTCCTCGCCCCCGTCGGCACGGTCAAGGCGCTGAGCGACATTGACGGCCTGCGCGTGGCGCTGACAGACGGCAGCACCATCCATTTCCGCCCGTCCGGCAATGCTCCGGAAATGCGCTGCTACGTCGAGGCCGCCAATCAGGACGAAGCCGAAACGCTGCTCAGCAAGGGCCTCGATCTTATCCGCAACTTTGGATGAGTGGATGGCGCTGAACGCTTGAAGCGGACGGCCACCATGAATGTTCCAGTGTCGCAAATGTCGCATCCCGTCTTTGCCTGTTGCTCTTCCCGCTCCGGAAAGCGATAAGGGCCGCAGGGTTCAAGGAGGCGGGATGTGAGCGGCGAGACCATTACCCTTTATGAAGCGATCGGCGGGGATGCCACAGTCAGAGCACTGACCCGGCGCTTCTACGAATTGATGGACACCCTGCCAGAGGCGGTGCATTGCCGCGCCATCCATCCAGCCGATCTTTCCGGCAGCGAAAGCAAGTTCTACGATTATCTGACCGGATATCTTGGCGGACCGCCGGTCTATGTCGAAAAACACGGCCACCCGATGTTGCGCAGGCGTCATTTCGTGGCGCCTATCGGACCCGCCGAGCGGGACGAATGGCTGCTCTGCTTTCGCCGCGCGATGGACGAGACCATCGAGAACGCAAAGCTCCGGGACATCATCTGGGGACCGGTGGAGCGGCTGGCCTTTCACATGCAAAATCAGGAAGCGAATAACCCATGACGACGGAAAGATTGCGCGCCTTGATTTTGCTGCTGGGCAGCCTTTTGGGTGCTGCCGGCGTCATGCTTGCCGCCGCCGCCACCCATACCGGCGAAACCTATATGCTTGGCAACGCCTCGACCATGGCGCTCGCCCATGCGCCAGTGCTTGTGGCACTGCATATCGGCGCGGACCGCATCAGAACCGCCATTCCGGCAGGGCTGATTCTTGGCTTCGGCACGGCGGTTTTTGTTGGTGATCTCGTCACCAGACATTTTTCCGGTCACAGCCTGTTTCCCTACGCGGCCCCCTTGGGTGGCCTCGGCATGATCGCGGGATGGCTGGTGCTCTGCGCCGGTGCATTTTTGAAGCCGAGGGGCTAAATCGGCATCAACGCCGTTTCCAGCGAAACGACAGGATGTTGCCGCCACGTTGAGCCGCGTCACCGATTTCGAAGAACGGCTTTTCGCCCGGCTGGCGGGTGCGCAGATAGGGAAAAGCCAGCACATTGCCGCCGTCAGCTGCGGCGCGGTTGCGCCGCTCGCGTTCGCCGACGACTTCATACATCTCCGTCAGGGCCGGATCGGCGCCCTGATCGGCCATCTTGTGCAGCTCCACGCGGCAGGCCTCAGCCACCGCCTGCTCTGCATCCTTGAAATTATTGCGCTCGTCGCTCATCGTTTAAGGTCCGTTCATTCATCGTCTGCAGCGCTCGCTCCAGACTGGATTTGCTGCCATTGCGCAGCGGAATGAACGTCTTGCCGAATTTCTTGCAACCGGACTTCACCCGCAGACACGCATCGTGGCTGATACAGTCGATCGGGCAGAAAACGCAGTCGACGGAGGGAAGAACAGTGTCGATACGCGAGACCGCCTCACGCAATCCGCCATCGTGATGGATAAGCTCGGCGCCGAAATTGCTGGCGATCTGGCGAAGATGGGCAACCTGACAGTCACGGCCGCCAACATAAAGAAAGCTCTTCGGACCGGAAAGCTGCTGTTCGGCCACATCCTTTTCAGGTTGAGGCGCGCCCTTGCCCTGCTTGCCGCCGCGTTCGGCTTTCTTCTTTTCCTTGCGTGCCATTCCCTCACCTGCCGGTTGATTTTTTCATGCCCCGACGTTCGGGATGCCGGCACCATAATAAAGATGAGTTTTGGAGTAAAGTATAAAGGTGATAATTTTCCTCATGTTTTGACATAAAGAATCGATCACATATTCGCGATAACCTCACCAGATCAGTTGTTGATCTTCAATCCACCCATGAAAAGCTGCTCCAGGTGCCGGGCTGCATCCTCAAACCGGCCTTCGCCACCGTTTTTGTCGCCCAGCACGGCCCGCACCTGCACGTCGAAATCCGCATAGTGCTGCGTGGTCGACCAGATAGAGAAAATCAGGTGATAGGGATCGCATTTCGCCATCCGTCCGGCCTTGATCCAGACACGGATTACCTCCGCCTTTTCATCCACCAGTTGCTTTAGCGGACCCTTCAGCTCATCCTCGATATGGGGCGCACCCTGGAGGATTTCATTGGCAAACAGGCGGCTCTCGCGCGGAAAATCGCGCGACATTTCCAGCTTGCGGCGAATATAGGAGCGGATTTCGCTTTCAGGATTGCCCTCGGCATCGAAAGCCCTGAGCGGATCCAGCCAGGTATCCAGCACCCGCTCGATCAACGCGCGATGCATCGCCTCCTTGGTGCGGAAATAATAAAGTACGTTCGGTTTCGACATGCCGGCCGCCTCGGCAATCTGGTCGATGGTGGAACCGCGAAAGCCGTTGGTGGAAAACACACTCAGCGCGGCCTCAAGAATCGCTTCCTGCTTTTCTTCCTGAATGCGGGTCCGCTTCTGTGTTTTCGCTGCGCGCGGTATGGCCATACTCTGCTCTCTGTGTTTCTTTTCGGTGCAATTGCCGCTACAGTATGCTTAAAAAATAATCGCCGCGTACAGTTTAGGCAAAATTAGTGCGATTCGTCACGAAAATCCCTTGCTGACGTCATGGCGAATTTGCAATGTTTACCAGCCGGTCAATTTATCCACCATCGCCATCACAAGGCAATGGCTGTTATCTTAACCGGCAAAAACGGGAACGGCACAAGCTTTGCTTCGATAAAAACAAAACAGGTGAGGACGACACTTCATGGCAGCGGGTAAGAACTTGACGGTCAATGGCGACCGTCTGTGGGACAGTCTGATGGACATGGCGAAAATCGGCCCCGGCATTGCCGGCGGCAATAATCGCCGCACGCTGACGGATGAAGATGCTGAAGGCCGCAGCCTGTTCAAGCGCTGGTGCGAAGCGGCCGGCCTCACGATGGGCGTCGACAAGATGGGCACGATGTTCGCCACCCGCCCCGGCGAGGACCCGGATGCACTGCCGGTCTATATCGGCAGCCATCTCGACACCCAGCCTACCGGCGGCAAGTTCGATGGCGTTCTCGGCGTGCTGGCTGGACTGGAAGTCGTGCGAAGCCTGAACGATCTCAACATAAAGACGAAACACCCTGTTGTCGTTACCAACTGGTCCAACGAGGAAGGGGCGCGCTTTGCCCCGGCCATGCTGGCTTCCGGCGTTTTCGCCGGCATTCACGATCTCGATTACGCCTATAGCCGCACCGATACCGACGGCAAGACCTATGGCGACGAGCTGAAGCGAATCGGCTGGCTGGGTGAGGAAGAGGTGGGCGCCCGCAAGATGCACGCCTATTTCGAATATCATATCGAACAGGGGCCTATCCTCGAGGCGGAAGGCAAGCAGATCGGCGTCGTTACCCATGGTCAGGGCCTGTGGTGGCTGGAAGTCACGCTGACAGGCAAGGAGGCGCATACCGGCTCGACGCCGATGGCCATGCGCGTCAATGCTGGCCTCGCCGCCGCCCGCATCCTCGAAAAGGTGCAGGAAGTGGCGATGGCCCACCAGCCGGGCGCTGTCGCCGGCGTCGGCCAGATGATCTTCACGCCCAATTCCCGCAATGTGCTGCCCGGCAAGGTGGTTTTCACCATCGACCTCAGAACCCCCTCGCAGGCGAAACTCGACAACATGCGCGCCATCTTCGAACGCGAGGTGCCCGTTATCGCCGAAGAACTCGGCGTCGGCTGCTCAATCGAGGCCATCGGCCATTTCGATCCCGTCACCTTCGATCCGGTGCTGGTGGGCCGCGTGCGCGCTGCTGCCGAAAAGCTGGGCTACAGCCATATGGACATCATTTCCGGCGCTGGCCATGATGCTTGCTGGACGGCAAGGGTTGCCCCCTCCACCATGATCTTCTGCCCCTGCGTGGACGGTCTTTCCCACAATGAAGCCGAAGACATCTCCTCCGAATGGGCCGCCGCGGGCTGCGATGTGCTGCTGCATGCGGTGCTGGAAACTGCGGAGATCGTGCAATGACCGCCACCATTATCAAGAACGGCACCATCGTCACCGCCGACCTGACCTACAAGGCCGATGTTAAAATCGAAGGCGGCAAGATCACAGAGATCGGACCCGATCTGACCGGCGGCACAGTGCTCGATGCCACGGGATGTTACGTCATGCCCGGCGGCATCGATCCGCATGTGCATCTGGAAATGCCCTTCATGGGCACATATTCCGCCGATGATTTCGAGAGTGGCACGCGTGCCGCCCTTGCCGGCGGCACGACCATGGTGGTGGATTTTTGTCTGCCCGATCCCGGCCAGTCGCTGCTCGATGCCCTGCAAAGATGGGACAACAAGGCAACGCGAGCCAACTGCGATTATTCCTTCCACATGGCCGTTACCTGGTGGGGCGAGCAGGTCTTCAACGAGATGAAGACTGTGGTTCAGGAAAAGGGCATCAATTCGTTCAAGCACTTCATGGCCTACAAGGGCGCGTTGATGGTGAATGACGACGAGATGTTCGCCTCCTTCTCGCGCTGCGCCGAGCTTGGCGCCATTCCCTTCGTTCATGCGGAAAACGGCGATATCGTCGCGCAGATGCAGGAAAAGCTGATGGCGGAAGGCAATGTCGGTCCGGAAGCGCATGCCTATTCCCGGCCGCCCTCCGTCGAAGGCGAAGCGACCAACCGCGCCATCATCATCGCCGATATGGCCGGTGCGCCGCTTTATGTCGTTCATACATCCTGCGAGCAGGCACATGAAGCCATCCGCCGTGCGCGTCAGAACGGCATGCGCGTTTATGGCGAACCGCTGATCCAGCACCTCATCCTCGACGAAAGCGAATATGCCAATGCCGACTGGGACCATGCTGCCCGCCGGGTCATGTCGCCACCCTTCCGCAACCGCCAGCATCAGGATAGCCTCTGGGCGGGTCTCGCCTCCGGCTCGCTGCAATGCGTGGCGACCGACCATTGCGCCTTCACCACCGACCAGAAACGCTTCGGCCTCAGTGACTTCCGCAAGATCCCCAATGGCACCGGCGGGCTGGAAGATCGCATGCCGCTGCTCTGGACCCATGGCGTGGCGACCGGCTGGCTGACGATGAACGAATTCGTCGCCGTCACCTCCACCAACATTGCGAAAATCCTCAACATCTATCCGAAAAAGGGCGCGATCCTCGTCGGCAGCGATGCCGATCTCGTCGTCTGGGATCCGGCGCGGGAAAAGACCATCCGCGCGGAAAACCAGCAATCGGCCATAGATTACAACGTGTTCGAAGGACAGAAGGTGAAGGGCCTGCCGCGCTTCACCCTGTCGCGCGGCATCGTCAGCATCGAGGAAAGCACGGTGAAGACGCAGGAAGGTCACGGCACGTTCGTCGCCCGTGATCCCTATCCCGCCGTCAGCAAGGCGCTGTCCACATGGAAAGAGCTCGTCGCGCCACGCAAGGTGGAACGCAGCGGCATCCCGGCATCGGGTGTATGACCTTGAGCACCGATCCGAAACGCGAAATCGTCATCGCTGCCGCCGTTCTCCTGAATGCGCGGCGGCAAATGCTTGTCGTGCGCAAGCGCGGCACCACGCAATTCATGCAGCCGGGCGGCAAGATCGATCCGGGTGAAACGCCTGAGCAGGCGCTTCACCGTGAACTTGCCGAGGAAATCGGCCTCACGCTTCCTGAAAATGCCGCGCGATACGAGGGCATCTTTCGGGAGGAGGCCGCCAATGCAGGGGCGGAGGTCGTGGCCCATGCCTTCGTCGCCCAACTGAATATGGACGTTATCCCACAGGCCGAGATAGAGGAGGTGCGCTGGCTCGATCTGGATGCGGCCTCCAATCTCCCGATCGCCAAACTCACGGAAACACGTATGCTGCCGCTGGCACGCGCAGCCCTGACGGAAAGTGGAAAAAAGCCACGATGAACCAAGCCTCGTCCTATTCCGTCGTTTCCGCCAGAAATCTCGGCCTCACCTTCGAAACCGGCGATGGCCCGGTGCACGCGCTTTCCAATGTCGATCTGGAAGTGGGCAAGGGCGAGTTCGTCTCCTTCATCGGCCCTTCCGGCTGCGGTAAGACCACGTTCCTGCGGGTGATTGCCGATCTCGAAAAGCACACATCCGGCGATATCACCGTCAATGGCACCACGCCGGAAAACGCCCGCAAGGACCGGTCCTACGGCTATGTCTTTCAGGCCGCCGCACTCTATCCGTGGCGGACCATCGAAAAGAACATTGCGCTGCCGCTCGAAATCATGGGCTATACGAAGGCCGAACAGAGGGAGCGCATCGACCGCACGCTCGATCTCGTCAATCTCAGCGGTTTCAGCAAGAAATACCCATGGCAGCTTTCCGGCGGCATGCAGCAGCGCGCCTCCATCGCCCGCGCGCTCGCCTTCGATGCCGACCTGCTGCTGATGGACGAACCCTTCGGCGCGCTGGACGAGATCGTCCGCGACCATCTGAACGAACAGCTGCTGAAACTGTGGGATACGACCGGCAAGACCATCTGCTTCGTCACCCACTCCATCCCGGAAGCCGTTTATCTCTCGACCAAAATCGTCGTGATGTCACCACGGCCCGGCCGGGTGACGGATATCATCGAATCCACGTTGCCAAGGGAAAGACCGCTTGAGATCAGGGAGACTCCGGAATTTCTGGCAATTGCGCATCGCGTGCGTGAGGGGCTGAAGGCGGGGCATAGCTATGAGGGGTGACGTCATCGCCAGCATTACCCCCCATCAACCGAGGGCGCCGCGATGACCCTCCTCCGCCACCGCGTCCTCCCCATCCTCACCGTCCTCCTCGCCATCCTCATCGTCTGGCACCTTTCCGTCATCTACCTCAACATGCCCTTCGTCCGCGATCAGGCAAACCGCGCCGGCCAGACGCCGAGCTTCATGGAGCTTCTGCCGCAAACCTTCACGCAGGAGCGCCCGGTTCTCCCCGCCCCGCACCAGATCATCGCGGAACTGTGGGACACCACCGTCAACAAGGCGATCACCTCCAAGCGCAGCCTCGTTTATCACGCGGGCGTCACGCTTTCGGCCACGCTCCTCGGTTTCGCCATTGGCGCGGTGCTCGGCATCCTGCTTGCCGTCGCCATCATCCACAATCGCGCCATGGACCGCTCGGTCATGCCGTGGATCATCGCCAGCCAGACCATCCCCATCCTTGCTGTCGCGCCGATGATCATCGTCGTCCTGAATTCCATCGGCATTTCCGGGCTTTTGCCAAAGGCGCTGATTTCCACCTATCTCTCGTTCTTCCCGATTGTCGTCGGCATGGTGAAGGGCCTCAGAAGCCCCGAAACCATCCAGCTGGACCTGATGCACACCTATAATGCCTCGCCCGCACAAATCTTCTGGAAGCTGCGCTGGCCGTCTGCCCTGCCCTATCTCTTCACCTCGCTGAAGATCGCCATCGCGATTGCGCTGGTCGGGGCCATCGTCGGCGAATTGCCGACGGGCGCCGTCGCAGGCCTCGGTGCGCGTCTGCTCTCCGGCTCCTATTACGGCCAGACGGTGCAGATATGGGCAGCGCTGTTCATGGCCGCCGGTGTGGCCGCCATTCTGGTCTCGATCATCGGCATCGCCCACGCAGCCGTCCTCAAGAGAATGGGAGCGCGGCCATGACAAATCCCGTCTGGTTTATTGGCGCAATCCTGTTCTGGCTTGCCGCCTGGGCCTGCAACGAATGGCTGGTGCGCCACACCTTCGCATCACAGTCGGCAAAGCGAATGAGCCGCATGGCCGTACCGCTTCTCTTCGGGCTGGCCATTCTCGCGCTTTGGGAAGGTGTGGTGCGCGGCTTCTCCGTCCCACCCATCCTGTTGCCTGCCCCGAGCGCCATCCTCGCCCGCCTTCTCGGATCGCTACCGATCCTCTGGGCGGATTTCCGCCAGACCTTCCTCAAATCGGTGCTGACGGGTTATGTGCTCGGCTGCGGCCTAGGTTTCATCGTCGCCATCCTCATCGACCGCTCGCCTTTCCTGCAACGCGGGCTTCTGCCCATCGGCAATTTCGTCTCCGCCCTGCCTGTCGTCGGCATTGCTCCCATCATGGTCATGTGGTTCGGTTTCGACTGGCAGTCGAAAGTGGCTGTCGTCGTCATCATGACGTTTTTCCCGATGCTGGTGAATACGGTTCAAGGGCTTGCCGCCTCCAGCCACATGGAACGCGACCTGATGCGCACCTATGCTGCAGGCTGGGGGCAGACATTGCTGAAGCTGCGCCTGCCCGCCGCCTGGCCCTTCATCTTCAACGCCCTGAAGATCAATTCCACATTGGCGCTGATCGGCGCCATTGTCGCGGAATTCTTCGGCACGCCCATCGTCGGCATGGGTTTTCGCATCTCGGCGGAAATGGGCCGCAGCAATGTCGATATGGTCTGGGCAGAAATTGCCGTGGCGGCGCTCGCAGGCTCAGGATTTTATGGTCTGGTGGCGCTCATCGAGCGCGCCGTCACCTTCTGGCATCCGTCCGTCCGTGGGGGACGAACGTAAATAACGAAAAAGGGAACAGCGATGAAAATGAAACTTGCCTCTATGCTTCTTGCCGGCGCGTCACTTCTGAGCGCATTTGAGGCTCAGGCGGCCGACAAGATCACCCTGCAGCTGAAATGGGTCACCCAGGCGCAGTTCGCCGGTTATTACGTCGCCAAGGACAAGGGCTTTTATGAAGCCGAAGGCCTCGATGTCGATATCAAGCCGGGCGGACCGGATATTGCGCCTGCGCAGGTTCTGGCCGGCGGTGGCGCGGATGTGATCGTCGACTGGATGCCATCGGCACTCGCCACCCGCGAAAAGGGCGTGCCGCTCGTCAACATCGCCCAGCCGTTCAAAACGTCAGGCATGATGCTGACCTGCCTCAAGGAAACCGGCATTACCAAGCCGGAAGATTTCAAGGGCAAGACGCTCGGCGTCTGGTTCTTCGGCAATGAATATCCGTTCCTCTCGTGGATGGCGCACCTGAAAATCCCGACCACCGGCGGCGCGGATGGCGTCACCGTCCTCAAGCAGGGTTTCAACGTCGATCCGCTGCTGCAAAAGCAGGCCGCCTGCATTTCCACCATGACCTATAATGAATACTGGCAGGTCATTGATGCCGGCATCAAGCCGGAGGAACTCGTCACCTTCAAATATGAGGACGAGGGCGTGGCAACGCTGGAGGACGGGCTCTACGTTCTCGAAGACAAGCTGAAGGACGCCAAGTTCAAACAAGACATGGTCAAATTCGTCCGCGCTTCCATGAAAGGCTGGAAGTGGGCGGAAGAACACCCTGACGATGCAGCAGGTATCGTTCTTGAAAATGACGCCTCCGGCGCCCAGACCGAAAAGCACCAGAAGCGCATGATGGGCGAAGTCGCCAAGCTGACCGCAGGCTCGAAGGGCGCGCTGGACAAGGCGGATTACGAGCGCACCGTCAAGACGCTGCTCGGCGGCGGTTCCGATCCCGTCATCACCAAGGAGCCGACAGGCGCCTACACCACTGAAATCACCGATGCGGCGCTGAAATAGCCACGTCGAAGCCGAAAACATGGAAACGCGCGGCCATCGCCGCGCGTTTTTTTGCGCGCTGGTGACCCGTTTGATGAATTACAACACTCGGCCATATACAAAAATGTATATCAACCCTCGGGGCTATGCGGATTGATTTGTATAGCAACAACAATTAGAGTCCCCGCCAACAAGACTGCCGAATTTGATCTTGTAAAAAAGCACGAGGCAAAGGTGCTTAAGATTCGCGTTGAGGGGCGTTTGAATCGGGAGGATCGAGAAGGAAGTATTGTGATCCCTTGTTTCACATTCGTTGCCGCATGACCTTTTAAAACACGCCTTCAGGCTGAAGGACATGCGATCGAATATTGCGCGAGCCAAGACACATGCAGCATAAAGTCAAGTTTAACCGCTTTGTTTTCCTTCTTCTTTCCGCAACGGCCCTGCCATTTTCGGCCGTGGCCGAGGGAGAAGTGCCGGAACCGGTCAAACAGCAGAACCTGCCTTCCATCATCGTCGCACACGCCGCAACACGCGATCTCGTGGACCGCATCATCGCCACCGGTACCATCAGGCCCGTGGACGAAATTTATGTACAGCCGCTGGTCGACGGCCTGTCGATCGACGAACTGAACGTCGATATCGGCGACAGGGTTGAGGCCAATGCGGTTCTGGCCGTGCTTTCCTCGGACAGTCTTCTCCTGCAAAAAAGCCAGCTTGAGGCCAACAGGGCCAAGGCGCAGGCCGCCGTTGCGCAATCCAAGGCGCAGGTTCTGGAGGCTGAGGCCAACAAGGCGGATGCCCTTCGCCAGCGCGACCGCGCCGCCAAGCTCGGCCAGAGCGGTTCCGGTTCCGTCTCCGAGACGGAAAAAACCGAGGCCGCTGCCCAGGTTGCGCAGGCACGCCTTGATGCCGCCAAACAGACCGTTTCCGCCGGAGAGGCAGACATCAAGGTCGTGGACGCGCAGATTGACGACATCAATCTGAAACTGACGCGCACGGGTGTGAAGACCCCCGTCACCGGCATCGTTTCCGCCAAGAATGCCAAGGTCGGCGCCATCGCCAGCGGTGCGGGAAACCCGCTTTTCACGATCATCAAGGACGGCGCGATCGAGCTCGTCGCCGATCTTTCCGAGACCGACATCCAGCGGGTGAAGGCCGGCCAGAAAGCTTTCTTGACGGTTGCCGGCGGAGCCAAAAAAATTGAGGGCAAGGTGCGTCTCGTTTCGCCGACCGTCGATCCGGCAACGCGCCTTGGTTCCGTGCATGTGGTGCTGCCGACGGACAGCCCGGCACGGTCGGGCATGTATGCCAGCGCTGAGATCATCGTAAAAGAGACGAACGCGCTTGCCCTGCCGCTTTCGGCCGTCACCTCCGGGCGTGAAGGCTCGACCACCCGCAAGGTGGAAGGCGACATCGTCAAGCAGGTGAAGATCGAGACCGGCATTGAAGACAGCGGTTTCATCGAGATTGTCAGCGGACTTGCCGCTGGTGACAAGGTTGTCGAGAAAGCTGGAGCATTCGTGCGTGATGGTGACCGGATAAGACCGGTGGAAGCCCAGACGGCTGCGTCCAACTGACTGAGGGAATGAAATGAACTTCTCCGCATGGTCAATCCGCAACCCGATTGCGCCGCTTCTCGGCTTCGCGCTTTTGATGTTCCTCGGCATCCAGGCCTTCAACGCCCTGCCGATCACCCGTTTTCCGAATATCGACGTTCCCGTCGTTGCCGTCACCGTGACCCAGAGCGGCGCTTCGCCGTCCGAGCTGGAAATGCAGGTGACGAAGGAGATCGAAGACGCTGTCGCCGCCATTAGCGGCGTCGACGAAATCCAGTCGACCGTCACCGACGGACAATCCCTGACAACCGTTGTCTTCCGCATCGAAAAGCCGACGGAAGAGGCGGTTCAGGACGTCAAGGACGCTATCGACAAGATCCGCAGCGATCTGCCATCTGATATCGAAGTGCCTGTTGTCAGCAAGATCGACGTGGAAGGCCAGGCAATCCAGACCTTTGCCGTCTCCTCGCCGAACATGACGCTGGAAGAACTGTCCTGGTTCGTGGATGACACCATCAAGCGTTCGCTGCAGGGCAAGTCCGGCATCGGCAAGGTCGACCGTTATGGCGGCGCCGACCGCGAAGTGCGCGTTTCGCTCAGCCCCGAAAAGCTCGACGCCTACGGCATCACCGCAAGCGAAGTGAACGGCCAGCTGCGCGGCACCAATATCGACCTCGGCTCCGGCCGCGGCCAGGTTGGCGGTAACGAACAGACGATCCGCACGCTCGGCGACACCCGCGATGTCACCCAGCTTGCCAACACCACCATCGCGCTCTCCAATGGCCGTTTCGTAAAGCTCGCCGAACTCGGCACCGTCACGGACACCTATGAGGAGCAGAAGTCCTTCTCGCGCTTCAACGGCAACCCCGCCGTTACCTTTGCGGTGTTCCGCTCCAAGGGCGCCAGCGAGGTTTCGGTCGCCAAAACCGTGGCCGAAAGCCTCGATCAGGTCCGCAAGGACCATCCCGACGTCGCGATCCAGATGGTCGATGACGCCGTCTACTTCACCTACGGCAACTATACGGCAGCGCTCGATACGCTGATCGAAGGCGCGGTCCTCGCCGTCATCGTGGTTCTGCTGTTCCTCAGGAACTGGCGCGCTACCCTGATTGCCGCCGTGGCCCTGCCGCTCTCCGCGATCCCGACATTCTGGATCATGGACATCATGGGCTTCTCGCTCAACCTCGTCAGCTTCCTCGCATTGACGCTCGCCACGGGTATTCTCGTGGACGACGCCATCGTGGAAATCGAGAACATCGCCCGCCACATCAAGATGGGCAAGACGCCGTATCGCGCCTCGCTGGAAGCCGCAGACGAAATCGGCCTTGCCGTCATCGCCACCAGCTTCACCATCATCGCCGTCTTCGTGCCCGTGTCGTTCATGCCCGGCATTCCCGGCCAGTACTTCATCCAGTTCGGTCTGACGGTCGCCTTCTCGGTGTTCTTCTCGCTGGCGGTCGCCCGTCTCATCACGCCCTTGATGGCCGCCTATCTCATGCGCGCCGAAGACGCGATGGATGACCATGCCGACAATGACGGCTGGCTGATGAAAGCCTATACGCGCATGGTTTCCGCCACCACCTCCAAATGGTGGGCGCGTTACCTGACGCTGGTCGGCGCCATCGGCTTCCTCATTGCTTCCGTCATGCTTCTTAGCCAGGTGCCGGGCAGCTTCCTGCCGCCGGACGACGCCTCGCGCGTAACGCTTTCGGTGGAACTGCCGCCCAATGCGACGCTGGACGAGACAGACCGGACGACGACCGAAATCTTCCACGCCATCCGCGATATCAACGGTGTGGAAAGCGTCTTCATCCTCGGCGGCGCCTCGCCCAAGGGCGATCTGGAGCTTCGCCGCGCCACCGTCAACGTCATTCTCCAGCATATCGACCATTCGCTGCTGAAAACCCTTGTCAACAAGGGTCTCGGCTCGCTTCCGCTTGTCGGCCAATATCTTCCGAAGATCGAGGAAAAGGGCCGTGTCCGTCCGCAGTGGGATGTGGAGCGGGATATCTTCGCCAAGGTCCGCAGCATTCCGGATGTGCGCATCATCAAGCTTAACGACCGCGCGGAACGCGAACTGAGCTTCAACTTCCTCTCGTCTAACGAGAAGGATCTGAACGATGCCGTCGGCATTCTCGAAAGCCGCCTGCGCGCCTCGCCCATCCTTGCCAATGTCAGCTCCGAGGGAGCGCTTCCCCGTCCTGAACTGCAGATCCGCCCGCGCAAGGACGAGATCGCCCGCCTCGGAATCACGCCGCAGCAGATTTCGCAGACGGTGCGTGTCGCCACCATCGGTGACATCGACGCACAGTTGACGAAAATCTCGCTGGACGACCGGCAGATCCCGATCCGCGTGCAGGCATCTATCGATACCCGCCGTGACCTCGCCACCATCCGCGCGCTGAAGGTCAAGACCGCATCCGGTTCGCTGGTGCCGCTCTACAGTGTTGCCGATATCGACTATTCGGAAGGTCCAAGCTCGATCAAGCGCAACGACCGCAACCGCGTCGTCTCCATCGGCTCCGATGTACCGTTCGGCACAGCGCTCGATACGTCTACGGCGGAGTTCAAGCGGATCGTTTCGGAAACCGAACTGCCGGCAAGCGTTCGCCTTGCCGAAAGCGGTGATGCCAAGGTGCAGGGCGAAATGCAGCAGGGCTTCGTCAACGCCATGCTGCTCGGCCTGCTTCTGGTGCTGGTGGTGCTTATCCTCCTGTTCAAGGATATCATCCAGCCCTTCACCATCCTGTTCTCATTGCCACTCGCCATTGGCGGCGTGGCCGTGGCGCTCATCATCACGCAGAACGCGCTTTCGATGCCCGTTCTCATCGGCATTCTGATGCTGATGGGTATCGTGACGAAAAACGCCATCCTTCTGGTGGACTTCGCCATTGAAATGCGCCGGCACGGCATGGAACGGGTGCATGCCATGGTCGAGGCCGGCCGCAAGCGCGCCCGACCGATCATCATGACCTCCATCGCCATGTCGGCGGGCATGTTGCCCTCGGCACTTGGCGTCGGCGAAGGCGGCTCCTTCCGCGCGCCGATGGCGATTGCGGTGATCGGTGGCATCATCGTCTCCACGGTGCTGTCTCTGATCGTGGTCCCCGCCTTCTTCCTGATCATGGATGACCTGTCGCGCCTGCTCGCCCACCTCTTCGGCCGCTTCGTCGGCAAGAAGGAAGAGGAGGAAGAGTCGCTCTCCAACGAAAAACTCTCGGAGATCGCCCGCGAAAACAGCCTGGCGCTCTCCTCGCTGGAAGCGCGCGTCGCCGGCATGGAAAAAGGCTCCGGTGAAAAATCCGGTGACAAGGGCAGCAATATATTGCGGTTGCCGCCGCTCGCTGCCGAGTGAAAGTTGAGACGCCGGGTCCAGTGCCCGGCGTTTCCTTTTGTGGTGCGTTTGCTTGGTCGCGACTGCGTTGCGGCTGGCTTCTTCTGCACGCCGAGGAGAAGAGATAGGCCGCACCCGCTCGCTCCACATTTCCCTGCTCCCCGCACAACAACGCCAAACCCATTTGATCGAAATCAATTCGCTTTTCAGGTGAACTGCTAATCTCCCTCGCATCGGGAATTGCCGGTCGAAGGATAATGCGATGAGCTCTTTTCAGATAGGCGTGAGGGAAAAGGAACATCCCCGGTTTCGTATCGCTTCGGACAACCCGGCAAAAGGTTTGAGCGGGAGCCGGATGGACGTGAACAAGACCGTAAAGCTGAGCAACAGGGACAGGAACATTCTGCTGCGCGTGCCCCTGATAGGGATTGCGGATGAAGCGGCGGCGTTGAAACTGATGGAGGCGGCAACCGTCACCAATCTCAATGCCCGCCATGTACTCTTCAAGGAGGGCGAGGCAGCGCAATATTTCTACTGTGTACTGTCGGGCTATGTCCGCCTTTACCGGCTGGACAGGCACGGGCGCGAGGCGGATGTGCGTGTCAGCGGTCCGGGCGATACCTTCAACGAATGCCTGATCTTCGGCAGCGACAGCTATCGTTACAGCGCGCAGGCGGCGGAAAGCTGCACCGTGGCGCGTTTCGAACTGGCAAGAATCCGCAGCCTTGTGGATCAGGAACCGGCAATCGCCAAGGCCGTGATGCGCTGCCTCTCCAACAGCCTGCTCGGCACCATGGATTGCATTGCCAACGACCGGCTGCAAACCGCGCCGCAACGCGTTGCCCATTACCTGATCAATCAGGGGCCGCGCGACGCTACGTCCTTTTCGCTGCGTCTGCCGTTCCAGAAAAGCCTGCTCGCCGGCAAGCTCGGCCTTGCGCCGGAAGCGCTGTCGCGCGCTTTCTCCGCACTGAAAAAGGCGGGCGTCACCGTTCGCGGCCGCATCGTGCAGGTCAATGATGTCGCGGCGCTGAAACAGATTTGAAGAAGTACCGGGGAGAGGAAGAGGACGGGACGCCTACGGGTATCCCGTCCTCTAATCTTTTGTCGAGCAGGACATCAGACCGGCTGCGGCACGAAGCGGAAGCGATCGCCCTCTCGCTCGACGCGGAAAAACCCGCCAAGATGGCCGCCGGAAACCAGCCAGCCGTGATCGGCAACCTGGGTCAGCGCATCGAGACGTGTCGAATAGGCAGTTTCGGAATCGATATCATAGACGAAACCGATACCCGGATCGTCCGCCTGCAACGCGCTCACATGCAGCACATCGCCCCACAATAACAGCCGGTCATCGCCGTTACCGATGAGATAGCCGGTATGGCCAGGCGTATGGCCGGGCATGGCGATGGCCTCCATACCCTCGGCAATCCTGCCCGTGGGGATTGGCCGCAGCATGGCACCACAAATGTCGAGCAGCCGGTCGGCAATATCGAAGGCGCCCTGCCTCGCAGGCGGCAATCTCTTGCGTGCATCCTCGCTGGTGAAAAAGGCAAGATCGGCCTCGGGCACCCATATGTCCGCATTGGGAAAATAAGGCTGGTCGCCTTCGATAAGTCCCAGCGCATGGTCGCCGTGAATATGGGTGAGGATAACACGGCTGACATCATCAGGCTGGATCCCAGCGGCAATCATCCCCGCACGGGCATGGCCGTAGGTCGGCCCCCAGGCCGTGCCGCAACCGGTGTCTATCAGCGAAATACCATCAGGCCCTGACAGCACAAAACAGTTGACGTCCATATCCACCGTTTCGCCCTCATGCCCGGCAAGCGCCGCCGCCAGCGCATCCGCGCCCTGCCGGTGGATGAGGTGGCCGACAGGCGCCTTGTAGACACCATCGACAAAGCGGGAAACGTCACAGGAACCAAAACGGAGGGGCGTGGTCATATCTCAGAGACCGCCCTGCTCTTTCAGGAAACCGACGATGCGATCGACACCCTCGCCGCGCTTCATGTCGGTAAAGACGAAAGGCATGGCATTGCGCATGCGGGTGGCGTCACTGTCCATCACCATCAGATCAGCGCCGACGTAAGGGGCAAGGTCTTTCTTGTTGATGACCAGCAGGTCCGAGCGGGTGATGCCCGGCCCGCCCTTGCGCGGAATTTCCTCGCCCTGACAGACGGAGATCACATAGATGGTGATATCGGCAAGATCGGGCGAGAAAGTCGCCGCAAGATTGTCGCCACCGGATTCGATGAAGACAACATCGAGATCGGGAAAGCGCGCATTGAGACCGGCAATCGCCTGCAGATTGATCGTCGCATCCTCACGGATGGCGGTATGCGGACATCCGCCCGTCTCCACTCCAACGATACGCTCGGACGGCAGCGCCTGCATGCGCACCAGCGCTTCCGCATCCTCCTTGGTGTAGATATCGTTGGTAACGACGGCGACGGAGTAATCGGCGCTCATCGCCTTGCAAAGCTTTTCCGTCAGCGCGGTCTTGCCGGAACCGACCGGCCCGCCAATGCCGACGCGCAGTGGACCGTTGCCCGATTTCATGCCCGATGTCACAACCATGTTCCCTTCAATATGCTTTGATGTTGTCCCACCATAACGCTTCGCACGACCGCTTCAAGGGCGGCAATGCTGCATCGCGGCGAGATATTCAGGAGCGGAAAAGCCGCGTTCCCTGCATCTCGTGCCGCATGGTCGCGGTGTCGGCGATAACAGTGGCGCTGCCGAGATCGTTGAGCGTGGATTGCACGGCCCGTGCCGCCATTTCGCCGATCGACGCCTCGCTTTCGGCGAGAATGGCAACGCCATCCTTCTGCCCCGCGACGCCGAGGCGGATACCGGCGGAGACGATCTGCGAGACACCGGCATGCAGGAATGCGGCAACCGTTTCCAGAAGCGGCACGCCATGCCCTGCCGCCACCGCACCTATGGCAACAGGATAAGGAACCTCTTTCGGCAACAGCTCAAGAACCGCGTTCGGCCAGGCGCCGGCGGCGGCAACGAAGGCATCGCCGAGGAGCACCGTCTCGCGGTAGCGCTCCGCAGAACCGGCGAGCGCGCGAGCCAGATCCGCCGCTTCACTCAGGGCGACGGCGTCCGTTCCATTGCGCCAGGCATCAGCCAGAAATACCGCATCGTTCCACAGACTGCCGGAACGCAGAAGCACCTCCACCCAGCCGTAAAGGCCGGCGGCATCACTGACGCGCCGGTCCTCCACCGCCTTTTCAAGTCCGCCAGAATAGGAAAAGCCGCCGACAGGAAAGGCCGGCGACATCCAGGCCATGAGCCGCAGCAGCGCGGCAACGCCGCGATCTTCGCTCATGCCTCAGCCATGGTCGTGATGGTGACCATGGTCATGCCCGTGACCGTGGGAATGGCCGCCATGGGCGTGGTAAGCACCGCGCGCCGGCTGGAAAGGTTCTTCCACATCACGCACTGTTGCGCCAAGGCCTTCCAGCATCGCGCGGATCACGTGGTCACGCAGGATGAGAATACGCTCCTCCTCGATCTGCGCCGAAAGGTGCCGGTTGCCCAGATGCCAGGCAAGCTCGATCAGGTGAAGACGATCCTTCGCCTTGATTTCGAACAGCTTTTCGTCCGCAGCGCGAACCTCCACCAGATCACCGTTCTCCACCACCAGCAGGTCGCCATGGGCAAACAGCACAGCTTCCTTCAAATCCAACATCACCATCTCGTCATTCTGCAAATGCAGAAGTTTTCGGCGCAGATGCCGCTGGTCATGCGCGAGAGTGACATAACCGGAAGGTTCGTCGGCTGGAGTTCCGGCGGGGTGATAGGACGTGACGCGCAGCATGGGATGATCCATTTCAGAAACAGTCTTGGGGTTCCGATTGTTGACGGATAGCCCGGCCGATTTCAAGGCGTGTTTTCAGGTCGAACGCGTCTCGGAAAACGAAAAAGCCCGGCATCGCTGCCGGGCCTTGTCAAAAAAAGCAAACCGCAATCAGGCCGCAGCGCGGCTTTTCAGGTTTTCCAGAATGTTCTGCGGCGAGGAAACGCCGTAAGGGTCGGTATCGCTATTGTCGCAATAGCCCTCTTCCTCGAACCACTGCTCCACCAGACCGTCGTTGATGACGGCGGCGTAACGCCAGGAGCGCATGCCGAAACCGAGATTGTCCTTGGCGACCAGCATGCCCATCTTGCGGGTGAACTCGCCCGAACCGTCAGGAATGACCTTGACGTTTTCGAGGTTCTGGCCTTTTGCCCAGGCGTTCATCACGAAGGCATCGTTGACCGACAGGCAATAGATTTCATCGACGCCGAGCGCGCGGAATTCGCCCGCGAGCTTTTCGAAATCGGGAAGCTGGTAGGTCGAGCAAGTCGGCGTGAAAGCGCCGGGCAACGAGAAAAGAACGACCTTTTTGCCCTTGAAGTAATCGTCGGAGGTCATGTCCTGCCAACGGAAAGGGTTGGGGCCACCAACGGCCTCGTCGCGAACACGCGTGCGGAAGGTAACGGCGGGCACTTTTTTGCCGAGCATGTCTTGTCTCCTGATCTGTCTTCAATTTTCTGGCGTTTTGCACGGATCGCTTGGGACCGATCCGCACGGAATTCTTTTGCCGTTTCTTTAGCGCAAGATGCGCTGCGGTGCAGCATAAAAATCGGATTACCAGACGTCAAATCAACGAAACGTCGCACCGCGGGAAGATCAATTGTGCAGCGCTACCGACCAGCGCAACAGTGGCGGCAACGGTGTCCACCAGCCGGTGCGAATGCCGGCTTGCCGCAGCATGGCGGCAGACCACGTGTTGCAGCCGGCCAGCGCATTGAACCAGCCATTAGCCTCGAAAAATCCATCCGTCAGGCTGTAGGAAGCTCCGGGTATAAGCTGAACTTTGTTATTGTCCCGCAGGAAGCTCGCACGAATGCCCGCCACGAGTCGCTGATATCCAGCTTCGGAAATGCGAAGGCGCTTCACCCCGGCAAGGTCGGCGGGAAAATCCCCCGTCACATCCACATGCATCACCGACTGGTCGAGTGTCAGAGAGCGCACGACCGGCATCGGCCTCAGGTCGGCCCATGTCGGCGTCTGTATGTAAAACGACCGGCCACCCCAGCCGAACACCAGATAGGCAGCAGCCGGATGGTTGACAGCGATACCGCCCTCCTGCAATTCGGAAAAGACCCGCCGCAGATCGTCATCAACAGGCAGGGCGATATCGGTATGTATCGGATTGGACAATAGCAATATCTCGCGATCCCTCACGCCGCTTGTTTCATCGGCAAAAAAGGGTCGCGGCACGACGGTGCCGAGCACAAGAAGCAGGATGGTCAGCAGCAGGCCACCGCCGATCCACCTTGTGATAAATCTCACCACGAAACGCCGTCAGAACAGGAAATAACGCTGCGCCATCGGCAGCACCGTCGCCGGTTCACAGGTCAGAAGCTCGCCATCGGCGCGCACCTCATACGTTTCCGGGTCAACCTCGATATGCGGGGTCAGCGAATTGTGGATCATCGAGGCCTTGGAAATACCGCCGCGCACGTTCTTCACCGCCATCAGCTTCTTGGCAACACCAAGACGCCCTGCAAGGCCGGCATCCAGCGACGCCTGACTGACAAATGTAACCGAGGAATTGGTGCGCAGCTTGCCATAGGCGGCAAACATCGGGCGGTAATGCATCGGCTGCGGCGTGGGAATGGAGGCATTCGGATCGCCCATGGGTGCCGCGGCGATGGAACCGCCAAGCAACACCATCTCAGGCTTCACGCCGAAGAATGCCGGGTTCCACAACACCAGATCGGCACGCTTGCCGACTTCGATGGAGCCGATCTCATGGCTGACGCCCTGCGCGATGGCCGGGTTGATGGTATACTTGGCGATGTAACGGCGGACGCGGAAATTGTCGTTTTCGCCGGTCTCTTCCTTCAGACGGCCGCGCTGGCGCTTCATCTTGTCAGCCGTCTGCCAGGTGCGAATCGCCACTTCGCCGACACGGCCCATGGCCTGGCTGTCGGAGGAAATGATCGAGAACGCGCCGATATCGTGGAGAATATCCTCCGCCGCGATGGTTTCCTTGCGGATGCGGCTTTCGGCGAACGCGATATCCTCAGGGATGGACGACGACAGGTGGTGGCACACCATCAGCATATCCAGATGTTCGGCCAGCGTATTGATGGTGTAGGGCCGCGTCGGGTTGGTGGAAGACGGGATGACGTTCGGATTGCCGCAGACCTTGATGATATCAGGCGCATGGCCGCCGCCTGCCCCTTCGGTGTGGAAGGCATGGATGGTGCGGCCCTTGATGGCGGCAACCGTGTCTTCCACGAAACCGCTCTCATTCAGCGTATCGGTGTGGATCATCACCTGCACGTCATATTCGTCAGCCACCGTCAGGCAATTGTCAATGGCGGCGGGCGTCGTGCCCCAGTCCTCGTGCAACTTCAGCGATGAGGCACCGGCAAGGATCATCTCTTCCAGCGGCGCGGGCAACGAAGCATTGCCCTTGCCCGCCAATGCGAGGTTCATCGGGAAAGCATCGAAGCTCTCGATCATCCGCTCGATGTGCCACGCGCCGGTGCAGGTGGTGGCAAGCGTGCCATGCGCGGGGCCGGAACCGCCGCCCAGCATGCAGGTAACGCCGCTCATCAGCGCTTCTTCGATCTGCTGCGGGCAGATGAAGTGGATATGTGCATCCATGCCACCGGCAGTCAGAATCTTGCCTTCGCCGGCAATCGCCTCTGTCGAAGGGCCGACAATGATTGTCACGCCCGGCTGCGTATCGGGGTTGCCCGCCTTGCCGATGGCGTGGATGCGCCCGTTCTTCAGGCCCACATCCGCTTTGTAGATGCCGCTATGGTCGACGATGACGACGTTGGTGATGACGGTATCGACAGCGCCCTCGGCCCGCGTCGCCTGGCTCTGGCCCATGCCGTCGCGAATGACCTTGCCACCGCCGAATTTCACTTCCTCGCCATAGGTCGTGTAGTCCTTCTCGATCTCGATGAAGAGTTCGGTATCGGCAAGACGCACCTTGTCGCCGACGGTCGGGCCGAACATGCCGGCATAGGCGGCGCGGGAAATCTTGTAAGGCATGGGTTCAGGCTCCTTCGGACGCGGAGAAAATCGATATGGGAGAAATTCGTGTCAGCCGGCCCTCGTGTGTGAGGGCCTCTACAAGCTGTTTTTCGGCGGCAAACGGATGCCCGTTCCAGCCGTGATGACCAAAGCCCGCAATCGCCACCTCGTCATCACCGCCGCTCACGGTCTCCAGAACATGGGCGATGGCAAGAAGCCCGGTGCTCGGGCAGACGTAAGGGGCCGGCGCATAGACCTGCAATGCGTGATCAAGCCGCTCATGCACCCCGCGCGGAATGACGAGGTGGCTCTTGCCGGTCTCTTCGGCTAATGCTACGAAACCGGCGGTATAATCGGCACAAAAATCGGTCAGTTCGGGCCAGCGAGCGCGGATATCCGGCTCCATCTGCGAAAATTTCGCGGGATCGCGCACCGACCAGATAGCGGAAGCCTGCTGCACCCCCTCATTGTCGCGCCACGCGGCCCCTTCGCTCATCTCGCGGCCCGGCCGGCCGGTGTTACAAACGGCCACCACATCCGTGCGGCTGCCGCCAGCGCCCAGCGAACGGCAATCGTTGAAGCGGATGACAATGTCGGAAAGGTCGATGAGATCAGCCACGCCCTGCGGCATTTCTCCGTTTCCGACAATCATGATCCGCCGCCCCATACCGTTCAGAAACCTTCGGACAACTGGCGCAGTTCGTCAGCGCGCTTGTTGCTCATATCGGCCAGGCATGAGGAAACCAGCATCGGCTCCATCGTGCCGCCACGCGCCTGAAACCCGAAGGCATCACAATTGGCATCGCGAAACGCCACCCAGGCACGCTGGGCGGCAACCAATGCATCCACGGCACCCTTGCCGCTTTCGTCTGCCGTCTTGTCACGCTCCGCAAGCTGCTTGCGAACCTTCTGGTAGGCGGCGTTCAACTGCTTGTCGGCCTTTTCGTAATCCTTGCCGGCGCAGATTGTCATATCGGCCTGCGTTTGCGGCGAGGTGCAATCGGGCGCGTCATCGGCAAATGCGGAAGACGCCGCAAGAGACAGCAGGACAGCCGCACCGAAACAGAATTTTTTCAAAGTCATGGCCATCACTCAGGCAGCCGCGCCATCGAAAGCCTGCGGCTTCAGCGCACGCGGATCGACACCATCAAGGCAATTGGTATTCACCGCCACCATCGGCGTCCCATCCGGCCCATCGGCATAGGCAAAACTCTCAATGCCGCAGGTGGCGCAGAACAGATGATGGATCTTGTGCTTGTTGAAGAGATATTCCGTCAGCTTGTCGTCGCCGGAAAGCAGGGTGAATTTTTCGCGCGGCGCAAAGGCAAGCGTCGAGCCCAAGCGCTTGCAGCGCGAGCAATTGCACACAACCGTGTGGTCGAGATCGGCATCGACCTCGAAGCTCACGTCGCCGCACTGGCAACTTCCGTGATAATGTGCCGTCGCCATCTCATAACCTCCCCATGATCTGTTGACGAAACCCGTAAACCTCACGCTTGCCGGAAAGCGGCACCAGCGTCACTTCCCGTTTCTGGCCGGGTTCAAAACGAACCGCAGTACCAGCCGGAATGTCGAGACGCATGCCGCGCACCTTGTCGCGGTCGAAGACAAGACCCGCATTGGTCTCAAAGAAATGGTAGTGGCTGCCCACCTGCACCGGCCGGTCGCCGGTATTGGCCACCTCGATCGTCACCGTTGGCTGGCCGGCATTGAGTTCGATGGTGCCCTCTGCGGCAATGATTTCGCCTGGTTTCATGGTGCTCCCCTTTGTCTCTCTCAAGCAGCGGTGGCTGCCGCGCAGCCTTCAGCCTTCAGCACCCGTGTCGTCGATGCCGGATTGTTGACGAGTTTGGCCGCCGGGCGGATGGGCCTGCGAACCAGCTCGCCGCCGCAATTCGGGCAGGCGCCTTTGAGCACATCGGTCGCGCAATCGGCGCAAAAGGTGCATTCGAACGAGCAGATCATCGCAACCCGGCTGTCGGGGGCAAGATCACGGTCGCAGCATTCGCAATTGGGCCGAAGCTCCAGCGCCATATCGTCCCCCTCAGCGTATCGGTTCGTGAACGGTCACAAGCTTGGTGCCGTCGGGAAATGTTGCTTCCACCTGCACATCATGGATCATGTCGGCGATGCCTTCCATAACCTGATCGCGGGAAATGACATGCGCGCCGGCTTCCATCAGGTCGGCCACCGCGCGACCATCGCGGGCGCCCTCGACAACGAAATCGGTAATCAGCGCAATCGCTTCCGGGTAATTCAGCTTCACGCCACGCTCCAGCCGGCGGCGCGCCACCATGGCGGCCATGGAAATCAGCAGCTTGTCTTTTTCTCTCGGAGTAAGGTTCATCGTCGTCCCGCAGCTTTCGCACCTGTCCCGCAAAACACAGTGTTTCGGGGGCTGATCCGACTTGTTTGACAGACCCCGGAAGGTCGCATGTCGCGGGCGATCCGGAGCTTTACAGATTCCAGACTTTCGGCACTGGCGCGCCGTTTCGCAAGAGCGAAATGATCGGAAAAAGTATTTTTCTAAGGGAGAAGCCGTCCGCGGCGGACACGCGCACGACAAGCTTGCCCTGCCATTCGCTGGCGCCGCCGCTTTCCCCGGCAATAGCCCGGATTTTAGGCAAAAGCGCCTCGGCCAGAGGCCCGATATAAAGAAGCGTGGCAAAGGCCACCTGCCCGGCAAGCACCGCCGGTTTTGCAGTCAGCTCCGCCACTTCTCCCGCAAGCAGCAGCTCTTCGGCATGTACCAGCCGGCCGCCATGGCGAATGCGCCAGCGATCCCGGAACAGGCCATGCTGCATCGCTTCGCCCATGGCCTGACGCCCGAGCAGCACGGCTTCGACGGCGATGAATTCGGAGGTTGCGTCGAGATCGGCTTCCAGCCTGCGGGTCAGCGACGCCCGGTCGAAAAGAATGGTTTCCTGCGGCAGCCAGTGCAACCGGGCGCCCGGCCCTGCGGAAACGCGGGCGGTGACGGTGGCGGTTCCGGAGGATGCCTTGTAGACCTTCTCGCAGGCCTGCGTCGTCACCACCAGCGAGGTGCCGGCTCCGGCAACAGCCTGCCATTCCATTTCATCTCCGCCGGTCAATCCGCCGGAGGAGTTGATGAGGATGGCCTCAATCTCGTTGGAAAACGTATCCGGCAGGCGGATCTTGGCGCAACCTTCCTGGAACAATTGGTCCAGCCGGCTGCGACCTTCGACAGCCTTGGTTACAATGCGTCCTCTGCCACGGGCGCGCTGCTGCCGGGCAGGTTCGCCGTCTTCGAGACCGGAAGGGCGGATGGCTTGCTGTTCTGGCTGCACGCGGTCTCCGAAACGGTTGCGGAAGCGGACCCGGCCTTGGCGCCGCAATCTTTTTTGACGACGGCATCCACTACCATCTGTCCTTCCGTGTTGCGGAAGAAATCCCACATTCTTTCCGCCGCATCAACCGTGCGCGTCACTTCGCCTGTGGGCATCTTGCGCTCCACGGCAGGTTCCGCCTTCGGCGTCTGCTCGCCACCCGGCTTGCGGGTAAGGACCGCCGACGCTGCCAGCACTTCCGCCTTCATGGTGGCGCGCGGCCAGGCATGGTCCCAATTGTCAATGACATAGGACTGGATACGTGCCCCGCCCTTGCAGACGTCATAGGAATTAACGGTGAAGCTCTCGCCCGGTCTGGTTTTCGCGCCGCCCTTGCAGCCGTCCATTTCCGCCCAGCGTTTCAGCGCCGTCTCGCCGCCATATTGCCAGTAGGACTTGCCACCACCCTGATAGGGATTGGCCGGATCCTTCAGACCCGCAAAGGCGATGATCGACATCGGCCGCGCCGGCTTGCAGCTTGCCGCATCCGGTCCCCATTTGCCCTCGGTCTCCAGCGGATAACCCGCGCGCAACGATGCAACGAAGCCGGCAGCGGTGAAATCCGCGCTGCCATTGCAGATGAATTGCGACAGCATGCGCCCGCCGCCGGAATACCCGGAACCGTAAAAGCGCTCCTCATCCACGCAGAACTTGCCTTTCACCATGGCAATTGCATCGCGAATGAAGCTCACCTCATCCAGCCCGTCGGGACGGGTGGTAACACCAGGAACATTCCAGGCATGGGTGCCGGGCAATTCGCCATTGAGGCTGCCCGCCAGCGCCACCACCATCAGGCCGTCGCGCTCGGCAAGCTTGTCCCAGCCGCTGCGGTTCAGCTGTCCGTGCGGATTGCTGTTGGAGCCGTGGAAATCGAACACCACAGGCACCGGTTTTTTTCCGTCATAGGCGGATGGAACGAAATAAACGCCTTCGCGTTTCTGACCACTGGAAAGAATGGAAAAATCATGCCTGCCCGGTTCCACGCCGGGTTGAGCAAGCTGACCGCAGGTCGAGGCCGACGCTGCGACACTCGCGCTCGCGCAGATCGCAAGACCCAGAAACAGGGTACGGGCGGAGCGGAACAGCCGGGCAGCCCGGCCAAGGGCAAAGTCTTGATGCATTGACACGCCTTTATTGGGCACGGTTTCCCCGACGATACGTCGGACGCGCGTGGAATGTAAGGGATCAACTGTCGCGGCGTGCGAATAGACTTCGTCTGTGTCTCGCATGCAGCATTTTCGCTGCCAATATCACAGGCGTTTATTCAATGAAATGCTAAAATTGCGCATAAAAGCCATGCAGACACGCATAGACTTTCAAAATATTAATCGGCCGTTTGCACACCGTGATCGGCGTGCGTGGCTTCTAGTCTCGATTTATACTGTCAGATGGCGACGCGCCTCGGGCGTATCCAGCGTTTCGGCAAGCCCCTCATGCACAATTTCGCCCCGGTCCATGATGTAGACATAGTCGGCAAGCTCACGGCAGAAATCCAGATATTGCTCGACCAGCAGGATCGCCATACCGGTTGAATCCCTGAGATATTTGATTGCGCGGCCAATATCCTTGATGATCGACGGCTGAATGCCTTCGGTCGGCTCATCGAGAACGAGGATTTTCGGCCTCGTCACCAGCGCCCGGCCGATGGCGAGCTGCTGCTGCTGGCCACCGGACAGGTCGCCGCCGCGTCTGCCCAGCATGGATTGCAGCACAGGAAACAGGCTGAAAATATCGTCGGGAATGAAACGCTCCTTGCGCGGGAGCGGCGCATAACCGCTTTCAAGGTTTTCCTGCACGCTGAGCAGCGGAAAGATTTCACGCCCCTGTGGCACGTAGCCGACACCGCGCTTGGCCCGGTGGTAAGGTGCCAGCCCATCCAGTGCTGCCCCTTCAAAGCTGATCGACCCGCCACTGATGGCATGCTGGCCGGTGACCGCGCGCAACAACGAGCTTTTGCCTACGCCGTTTCGGCCGAGAACACAGGTGATCTTGCCCATCTCCGCTTTCAGAGACACGCCCCGCAGGGCTTGGGCTGCGCCATAGTGGAGGTTGATGTTTTCGACGTTCAGCATGGTGCAACTCCATTGATGCTTTGGTGGGCGGCGCTACCCCCTCTGCCCTGCCGGGCATCTCCCCCACACGGAGGGAAATCAGATGCCGTTCCCGCTCGTCCCATCGCCTACTGGTCTTGGGGCAGGGTGTTAGCCGCTTGCCGATCTCCCCCCTTGTGGGGGAGATGCCCGGCAGGGCAGAGGGGGGTGAAGCCGCAGACGCTTCCATCACCGCCCCAGATAATTCTCGATCACCTTCGGATCGCTGGACACAAAATCGATCGACCCTTCGGCCAGCACCGAGCCCTCGGCAAGACACGTCACCTTCACGCCCAGCTCGCGGATGAAGCCCATGTCGTGCTCCACCACCACGACCGAGCGGGTCTTGGCGATTTCCTTCAGGAGTACGGCAGTTTCCGCCGTCTCCGCATCCGTCATGCCCGCCACCGGCTCGTCCACCAGAAGCAGCTTCGGCTCCTGCGCGAGCAGCATGCCGATTTCCAGCCACTGTTTCTGGCCGTGCGAGAGGTTGGCCGCGAGATCGCCGCGGCGGTGGCTGAGACGCACGGTGGCGAGGATTTCCTCGATACGCGCCTTGTCCTCCGCTGTCAGCCTGTAGAACAGCGTGGCGAAGACGCCGCGTTTGCGGTTCAACGCCAGTTCCAGATTGTCCCAGACGGTATGGCTTTCAAACACCGTTGGCTTCTGGAATTTACGCCCGATGCCCAGCTGGGCAATGTCCGCCTCGTCCTTTTTCGTGAGGTCGATGCTGTCTTCGAACAGCACCGTGCCCGTATCCGGCCGGGTCTTGCCGGTGATGATATCCATCATCGTCGTCTTGCCGGCGCCATTCGGACCGATGATGGCCCGCAGCTCGCCCGGCTCCACCACGAAGGACAGGGAATTGAGCGCCCTGAACCCGTCGAAGGAAACGGAAACACCGTCGAGATAAAGCAGGCTTTTGGTTCTGTTTTCGGAAACCGTGTTCATATCAGCCTCACTCCGCCGCCTGTTGCGCCGCTGTTGCAGCACTGTCATTGCCCGGTTGTCCGGCCGCACTTGCCGCCCGCGCAACACGCTTTTCGCGCCGGCCGACCAGATAATGCTGCACGGTGCCAACGATGCCCTTGGGGAAGAACAGCGTCACCGCGATGAACAGCCCACCCAGCGCAAACAGCCAGAATTCGGGGAAAGCGCCAGTGAAATAGCTCTTGCCGCCATTGACCAGCAGCGCGCCGATGATCGGCCCGATCAGCGTGCCGCGCCCGCCGACTGCGGTCCAAACCACCACCTCGATGGAGTTGGCGGGGGAGAATTCGCCGGGATTGATGATGCCCACCTGCGGCACGAACAGCGCACCGGCAATGCCCGCCATCATGGCCGAGACGACGAAGGTAAAGAGCTTGATGTTTTCCACCCGGAAACCGAGGAAGCGCACCCGGCTTTCGGCATCGCGCACGCCCACCAGCACCTTGCCGAATTTGGAATTGACGATGCCAGATGCAATCAGCAGCGAAAGCGCCAGCATCACGGCCGTCATCGCAAACAGCACGGCACGGGTGCCATCCGCCTGCACGGAAAAGCCGAGAATATCCTTGAAATCGGTGAGACCATTATTGCCGCCGAAACCCATGTCGTTGCGGAAGAAGGCAAGCAGCAGGGCGTAGGTCATGGCCTGCGTGATGATGGAGAGGTAAACGCCGTTGACGCGCGAGCGGAAGGCGAACCAGCCGAACACGAAGGCGAGCAGGCCGGGCACCACCAGCACCATCAGTGCTGCAAACCAGAACATGTCGAAGCCATGCCAGAACCACGGCAGTTCCTTCCAGTTGAGGAACACCATGAAGTCAGGCAGCACGGGATGGCCGTAAACACCGCGCGTGCCGATCTGCCGCATCAGATACATGCCCATGGCATAACCGCCGAGCGCGAAGAAGGCGGCGTGGCCGAGCGAGAGAATGCCGCAATATCCCCAGACCAGATCAAGCGCCAGCGCCAGCAGCGCATAGGCCAGATATTTGCCGAGCATCGACATGATGTAGGTCGGGATGCGGAACGCGCTGTCAGCCGGCAACAGCAGATTGGAGGCGGGCACCAGCACGGCGATGGCCAGGATGATGCCGATGGCGATGGAAATGCGGCGATCGAGCGCGCGCAGGAGGAAGCCGGTAATCATGCTTCGATCGCCCTTCCCTTGAGTGCGAAGAGACCACGCGGCCGCTTCTGGATGAACAGGATGATGAGAACGAGCACGAGGATCTTGCCGAGCACGGCGCCCACCGTCGGCTCAAGGAACTTGTTGAGCACGCCGAGCGACAGCGCACCCACGAGCGTTCCCCAGAGATTGCCGACCCCGCCGAATACCACCACCATGAAACTGTCGATGATGTAGCTCTGGCCGAGATTGGGCGAGACATTGTCGATCTGCGACAGCGCTACCCCGGCAAGGCCGGCAACGCCGGAACCGAGCGCGAAGGTGAAGGCATCCACCCAGGGCGTGCGGATGCCCATGGAAGAGGCCATGCGGCGGTTCTGGGTCACAGCGCGCATCTGCAAGCCGAAGGCGGAGCGCTTCAAAAGCACCAGCAGCGCGAAGAAGACGGAAAGCGAGAAACAGACGATCCACACCCGGTTCCAGGTGAAATTGAGGTAACCGACGCTGAACGAGCCGGACATCCAGCTCGGGCTGCCGACCTCACGGTTGGTCGGGCCGAAGATGGAACGCACGCCCTGTTGCAGGATCAGCGAGATACCCCAGGTGGCGAGCAGCGTTTCCAGCGGTCGCCCGTAGAGATAGCGGATGACGCCGCGCTCCATGATGAGGCCGACGCAGGCTGTGACCAGAAAGGCGGCCGGCAGGGCAATCGCCAGTGACCAGTCGAACAGGCCGGGGAAATGGCTGCGGATCAACTCCTGCACCATGAAGGTGGAGTAAGCGCCGATCATCACCATCTCGCCATGCGCCATATTGATGATGCCCATGACGCCGAAGGTGATGGCAAGACCGATGGCGGCGAGCAGCAGCACCGAGCCGAGCGACAGGCCGTACCAGACATTCTGTGCGTAATCCCAGAAGGCAAGGGAACTCTCGATGCTCGAAATCGCCTCGTCCACATCCGGCTTCAGGCTCGGATCAACCGTGGGCGTCGCCGCCATCAGAATGCTGATCGCATCGCGCCCGCCAAGCGCCTTGATGGTGGCGATCGCTTCTTTCTTCACCTCAAGGGGGCGGTCGGAGGAAAGCAGCGAGACAGCCCGCGCCTCCTCCATCCGCGTCCGCACCTCTTTGTCGGTTTCCTTGGATATGGCCGCTTCCAGCAATTCCAGATTTTCGGCACTGGGGGCTTTCAGAACCGCATCGGCGGCGGAAAGCCGCACCGAGCGTTCCGGACTGAGCAACGTCAGGCCGCCCATCGCGGCGCGGATGACGCGACGCAGATTGTTGTTGACCCTGATCTTGGTAACCGCCGCCTTCGGGGCTTCGCCAGCACTTTCGCCGGTCAGCGGATCGATGAGTGTGAAATTGGAACCCGACGGCTTGGTCATGAACACCAGATTGTCGGCCTTGCGCACGTAAAGATCGCCTGATGCAAAAGCCTCAAGCGCCGGCACCACCCGCGCGTCGCCGGTGGCAGCAATCTGGCCGATCAATGTTTCGGCCTGCTTGAAGTCAGCCGTGCCGAGCTGGTCGATCAGCGCCTTCGGATCGCTCTGCGCGAGGGACTGGGCGGCGATCCCCAGGGTGAGCCAGAGGAAGATGGCTCCGAGAAAAGATCGGATCGTCATGTCGGGTTCCTTGGAGCGGTTTGCGACTCTGCGGTTGCGTGTGGCACGACCTGAATATGCGGCTTCACCCCCCCTCTGCCCTGCCGGGCATCTCCCCCTCAAGGGGTGAGATCGACCCGTGGCAAGGTCCCGTCCATCTCGACGTTCAAGGATGAAATGGCGGGAGAGCATCTTGCCGATCTCCCCCCTTGAGGGGGAGATGTCCGGCAGGACAGAGGGGGGTAATTCTGGCTCAGTTTGTAAACAATCCGCCCCTCCAAAGAGGGGCGGCGTTCGTTTCCTTATCAGCTGCCCTTGCCGCCGCACTTGCCGGTTGCAACGTTGAAGTTGCCGCAGGACATCGGCTTGCGCCAATCCGAAATCAGATCCTTCGAGTCAGGCAGGTAATCCGACCATTCGTCACCCACGACCTGTGGCGTCTGCTGCACGATTTCGAACTGCCCATCGGCCTGGATTTCACCGATCAGCACCGGCTTGGTGATGTGGTGGTTCGGCATGACGGTGGAGTAACCGCCAGAAAGGTTCGGCACGGAAACGCCGATGATGCTGTCAAGAACTGCGTCCGTATCGGTCGTACCTGCGGTTTCGACGGCCTTAACCCAGGCGTTGAAACCGATATAGGCGGCTTCCATCGGGTCGTTCGTCACGCGCTTGTCGTTCTTGGTAAACGCATGCCAGGTTTTGATGAATTCGGCGTTGACCTCGGTATCGACAGACTGGAAGTAGTTCCAGGCGGCAAGGTGGCCGACCAGCGGCGCGGTATCGAGACCGGCAAGCTCTTCTTCACCGACCGAGAAGGCGACGACCGGAATGTCCTCGGCCTTGATGCCCTGGTTCGCAAGCTCCTTGTAGAAGGGCACGTTGGCGTCACCATTGATGGTGGAGACAACGGCGGTCTTCTTGCCGGCCGAGCCGAACTTCTTGATGTCGGACACGATCGTCTGCCAGTCGGACTGGCCGAACGGGGTGTAGTTGATCATGATGTCTTCTTCCTTGACGCCTTTCGACATCAGGTAGGCCTTCAGGATCTTGTTTGTGGTCTGCGGGTAGACATAGTCGGTACCTGCCAGAACCCAGCGCTCGACGCCTTCGGTCTTGGCGAGATAATCGACGGCCGGAATGGCCTGCTGGTTGGGCGCTGCACCCGTGTAGACGATGTTGCGGGAGGATTCTTCACCCTCATACTGCACCGGGTAGAACAGCAGGGAATTCAGCTCTTCGAAAACCGGCAGCACGGATTTGCGCGACGAAGATGTCCAGCAACCGAAAACGGCGGCGACCTTGTCCTGCGAAATCAGCTGGCGGGCCTTTTCGGCAAACAGCGGCCAGTCGGAGGCCGGGTCGACCACGACGGCTTCGAGCTTCTTGCCGAGAACGCCGCCCTTCTTGTTCTGCTCGTCGATGAGCATCAGCATGGCGTCCTTCAGCGTCGTCTCTGAAATCGCCATGGTGCCGGAAAGAGAATGCAGCACGCCTACCTTGATCGTATCGTCGGCGGCAAATGCGCCATGGAAGGCGGTGGTGGACATGATTGCGCCGAGCAGCGCGGCGCTAAGCGTCTTGCGGAATGTCATCGGAAGAACCCCTCTCCTTGTTTAGCCCTCATGGGGCTTCAGCGGCATCGTTGACCGCTGCTGGAAGGGACTATCGATCTCGCGGGCGAGAAACCGTATACGTCAATTGACGTAGGCGGGGTGGCGAAAGCTGCAGGGGGTGTTGGGGAGAGGGAAATCCTGGCCGGGGCAACCGATGTGAAACCTGGCGTTTCAACATGCTTCTTCTCCGGCAGGGAAGACTCGAGCGGCAGCGGGTCGAGGGTGCGAGGTCGGAGACAGACTGAGAAGTCGTCCCTTCATCCGGCGCTTCGCGCCATCTTCTCCCCGGCAGGGGAGAAGAAACGATCAGCGACGCTTCACATCAGGCGTGCGGCTTGTCGTCCCGCTCTTCGTCGCGGATCGCATCGTCATGATACCAGGAGCCGAAATCGACATGCGGCTGACGTGCCTCGCGCTCCAGATCGCTCAGCCCGATATTACGGAACTTTGAGAGCCCCGCGCGTCCGCCGACCGGAAATTGAAAGATCGTTGCCGTTTCACGATGAAAGCCAGTTGCCATATCGAACATCTCACTTTGTTTGCATCGAAGCACTTTGGTTGTGAAGCAAACCCATTAGCTCTGGTTTAGCTCCATCTGATTAAAAAAAAATCACGTTGCGAAAAATATAGGCATTAAATGGTCATTCAGCAAGAAAAACCATTCCGGAAGCGCCGGTTTTTGGGGCAAATGCCGATCCGTCGTTCGCAATCGAAAACATTGCATCGCAACAGGGCATTTTGAGCGACGCCACCCGCTATCTGTTAGGAATCACTGACGAAACATTAGGGTTCGATTTACCTGCCGCAGTGCAGCATGAGCGGTTAATGGCCATATCAGCCCCCTCGGCCCTGAGCATGCCTGAAAGATTTTTCGAAGAATTCGCAAAACATCGCCAATCTGGCACGCGGCATGCATCTATATGGCCAGCCCTTGAACGCGAATGTGCTTCCGGTGGCGAAAGCCACGGCAAGCCTCAAGGCTTCGCATTGTTACCTATGAGAGGTTCGTAATGACTAAGTTCAAACTCGAGTACATCTGGCTTGACGGTTATAAGCCGGTCCCCAACCTGCGCGGCAAGACACAGGTCAAGGAATTCGATGAATTCCCGACGCTCGAGCAGCTGCCGCTTTGGGGTTTTGATGGCTCGTCCACGCAGCAGGCCGAAGGCCACTCTTCGGATTGCGTGCTGAAGCCCGTCGCGATTTACCCCGATCCGGCCCGCACCAACGGCGTGCTGGTCATGTGCGAAGTCATGATGCCTGACGGCGTCACCCCGCATGCATCGAACAGCCGCGCGACCATCCTCGACGACGAGGACGCATGGTTCGGCTTCGAACAGGAATATTTCTTCTACCAGGACGGCCGCCCGCTCGGCTTCCCCGAGCAGGGTTACCCGGCTCCGCAGGGTCCGTATTACACCGGCGTCGGCTTTAAGAACGTCGGCTCGGTTGCCCGCGAAATCGTTGAAGAACATCTCGACCTCTGCCTCGAAGCCGGCATCAACCACGAAGGCATCAATGCCGAAGTGGCCAAGGGCCAGTGGGAATTCCAGGTATTCGGCAAGGGCTCCAAGCGCGCCGCCGACCAGATCTGGATCGCCCGTTACCTGCTGCTGCGTCTTTGCGAACAGTACGGCATCGACGTCGAATTCCATTGCAAGCCGCTCGGCGATACCGACTGGAACGGTTCGGGCATGCATTGCAACTTCTCCACCAAGTTCATGCGTGAAGTTGGCGGCAAGGAGTATTTCGAAGCCCTCATGGCCGCTTTCGCCAAGAACTGGCAGGAGCACATCGACGTTTACGGTCCGGACAACCACCTGCGCCTGACCGGCAAGCACGAAACCGCTCCGTGGAACAAGTTCTCCTACGGCGTTGCCGACCGTGGCGCCTCGATCCGCGTTCCGCACTCCTTCGTCAACAACGGTTACCGTGGTTACCTCGAAGACCGTCGTCCGAACTCGCAGGGCTGCCCTTACCAGATCGCTTCCGTCGTTCTGAAGACGATTGCAGAAGTGCCGCTCGCAAAGTCGGCTGCTGCCTGATAACCCAAGAAATGGCGTCGCCCGCAACCGGGCGACGCCTTTTTTATGTCCACCGAACAGCCGGACCGGACAGGCGACCTTTCGCCCTCTGCCCTGCGTGGAATATTCTTGCCTATGCGCAAACTCGAAGACGTTGCGTGGCTTTGACCAACCGCATCGGCTTTTCCGAAACCGCGACACGGTTTTCGGTCCGATGCTCTAAAGCAAGAAGGTGAGCGATGGGCATTCTCAAAAAATTCTCTCTCGAAAACCGCATCGCCATCATCACAGGCAGCGGCCGCGGCCTCGGTTTCGAAATCGCCAGGGCCTTTGCCGAGGCTGGGGCCCATGTGTGGCTGACCGGCCGTAACGCCGAGGCGCTGGAACAGGCAGCAGGCACACTTCGACAAGCCGGCGGAAAAGCCGATTATGCCGCTTTCGACATTGCCGATACCGCCGCCGGAACTGCCCTCGTCCACCGCATCATGGACGAATTCGGCCATCTCGATATCCTCGTCAACAATGTCGGCGCACGCGACCGCCGCCCACTTTCCGAATTCAGCGACGAGGACGTGCTGGAGCTTATCCGCACCGACCTCACCTCCTCCGTCTCGCTGTCGCGAGATGCCGCGCAAGCCATGAATACCAACGGTTACGGCCGCATCATCACCATCACCTCCATTCTCGGCCACATCGTCAGGCCGGGCGATGCGATCTATCCCGTTGCCAAGCAGGGGCTGACCGGGCTGATGCGCGCAATCGCTGTCGAATATGGTGCGCGCGGCATCACCAGCAACGCCATTGCACCCGGCATGTTCGCCACGGAAACCAATGCGGCCCTTGCCGAAAACCCTGACATGGTCGCCTTTGCCAAACTGCGCGTGCCGCTGGAACGCTGGGGCAGGCCGGATGAAATCGCCGGTGCCGCCCTGTTTCTGGCCAGCGACGCCTCCTCCTTCGTCAACGGCCATGTGCTGACGGTGGATGGCGGCATGTCGGTGCGGCTGTGAGAATGGCAAAACACCTTTTGCGGAAAGGGGCTGGATCCTAGGCATGGCCGCACGGCAACGCATCATCCCCGTCAGGCGCGAATATAACCGCTGGGTCGCCAACCAGACGCTGGAAGATTATGCGCTGCGCTTCACCGCCAAAAGCGCCCGGCAATTTTCGTCCAACCGCATCTCCCACACCGCCATCGGCGCTATTTCCTTTCTGGCGCTGGAAGCGATCGGCGGCGCGATCACGCTGTCATACGGCACCACCAACGCCTTTTACGCCATCATCGTCGCGGCCATTGCCATGCTTGCCGTCGGCCTGCCGATCAGCCGTTACGCCATCCGTCACGGCGTCGATATCGATCTCCTGACACGCGGCGCGAGCTTCGGTTACATCGGCTCCACCATCACCTCGCTGATCTACGCCGCCTTCACCTTCATGCTCTTCGCCATCGAGGCGTCGATCATGTCCGGCGCGCTGGAGCTGGCGCTCGGCATTCCGCTGTGGATCGGCTACATCATCTCCGCCGTCATGGTCATTCCGCTCGTCACCCACGGCGTGCGCCTCATCAGCCGTTTCCAGATCATCACCCAGCCCTTCTGGATCGTGCTGAACGTATTGCCCTTCATCTTCATCGCTTTGATGGACTGGGAAAAATACGACCTGTGGCGGGCCTTTTCCGGTATTCATCACGCCTCCGGTCCGCCGGGCACCGTGGCCCATTTCAATCTGGTGGAATTCGGCGCGGCGTCTGCCGTCATCCTCGCGCTGATGTCGCAGATCGGCGAACAGGTGGATTTCCTGCGCTTCCTGCCCGCCGAGGGCCAGAGCCGTCTGCGCCATCGCATCGCGGTCTTTCTGGCCGGTGCTGGCTGGGTCGTCGTGGGCGTGCCGAAGCTGCTGGCCGGTTCCTTCCTCGTGGTCTTGACCTTCAGTTCCGGCGTCTCGGTGGACCGCGCCGCCGATCCGGCCCAGATGTACCTGACCGCCTTCGGCTACATGATCCCCAACCATACGGCGGCTATGCTGCTGATGGTCGCCTTCGTGGTGGTCTCGCAGCTGAAGATCAACGTCATGAACGCCTATGCGGGCTCGCTCGCCTGGTCCAACTTCTTTTCCCGCCTCACCCACAGCCACCCCGGCCGCGTGGTCTGGCTGGTCTTCAACGTAGTGATCGCGCTGCTGTTGATGGAACTCGGCATCTATCGCCTGCTGGAAGAAACGCTCGGCATTTTTTCCATCGTCGCCATGGCCTGGCTCTGCACCATCTCGGCCGATCTGTTCATCAACAAGCCGCTCGGCCTTGCCCCACCGGGCATCGAGTTCAAGCGCGCCCATCTCTACGATATCAATCCCGTCGGCGTCGGCTCCATGGCGCTTTCGGCCACCATTGCGCTGATGGCGCATTTCGGCACCTTCGGCGCACTCGCTGCCTCGCTTGCGCCCTATCTCACCCTCATCGTCGCCTTCATCGCCTCGCCGCTGATCGCCTGGGGCACGAAGGGCAAATTCTATCTCGCTCGCAAGCCGCGCCAGAAATGGCGCGAGCTGAGCGCCATCACCTGCTCCATCTGCGAACACCCGTTCGAGCCGGAAGACATGGCATGGTGTCCAGCCTATGCGGCACCGATCTGTTCGCTCTGCTGCTCGCTGGACAGCCGCTGCCATGACATGTGCAAGCCGAAGGCCAAGCTCAACTATCAGGTAGCGACGGTCGCAAAATCTTTCCTGCCCCACCAATTGGTTGCAAAACTCGCCACAAGGCTCGGACGTTATGGCATGGCGGCGGCCATCGCCGTCACCGCCATTGGCGGCATATTGGCGCTCATCGCCCATCAGGTCGGCACCGCCTCGCCGGCAACGGCTGACGTGGTCAACCGCACCATCCTCATCGTATTTTTCGTCTTTGCCGTCATTGCCGGCATCGTCTGCTGGTTTCTGGTTCTTGCCCATGACAGCCGGGTGGTTGCGGAAGAGGAATCCTCACGCCAGAACACGCTGCTGTTGAAGGAAATCGCCGCACACAAGAAGACCGACGCCGCCCTTCAGGACGCCAAGGAAACGGCTGAGGCCGCCAACCGCGCCAAGAGCCGCTACGTGGTCGGCCTCAGCCACGAATTGCGCACGCCGCTCAACGCTGTTTTGGGCTACGCCCAGATCCTCGAACGCGATGAGACCATTCCCGCGCCGCGGCAATCGGCCATCAAGGTCATCCGCCGTTCCGCCGACCATCTCTCCGGCCTGATCGACGGGCTTCTGGATATTTCCAAGATCGAGGCTGGCCGCCTGCAGGTCTATTCCAACGAGATCAATATTCAGGATTTCCTCGACCAGATCGTCGATATGTTCCGCCCGCAGGCGCAGGCCAAGGGTCTGGAATTCCGGCATGAACGCGCCCATTCCCTGCCGCAATATGTCCGCACGGATGAAAAGCGTCTGCGCCAGATCCTCGTCAACCTGCTCTCCAACGCCATCAAGTTCACCGACGAGGGCAGCGTCACCTTCGATGTCGCCTATCGCAGCCAGGTGGCGAGCTTCACGGTGTCGGATACCGGGCGCGGCATTGCCGAAAAAGATCTTGCCCGCATCTACGAGCCTTTCCAGCGCGGCGAGGCCGAAAGCGTGCGCCCCATGCCGGGCCTTGGCCTCGGCCTCACCATCACGAGGCTTCTGACCAACACACTGGGCGGCGAGATTTCCGTCTCCAGCGAAAAGGACAACGGCTCCACCTTCCGCGTCCGTCTCATGCTGTCGGCTGTGCACCGGCCAAGTACCGCACCTGCGCCGGAAAAGACCATTCGCTCCTATTCGGGCCCACGCCGCACCATCGTGGTGGTTGATGATAACGAGGATCACCGCGAGCTGATGCGGCAGGTGCTTTCGCCGCTCGATTTCGTGGTGCTGACCGCCCAGAGCGGACCGGAATGCCTGACACTCATCGAAGGCGTGCAGCCCGACCTCTTCCTCATCGATATCTCCATGCCCGGAATGTCCGGCTGGCAGCTTGTGACAAAGTTGCGTGAAGCAGGGCAGACAGCTCCGCTCATCATGCTCTCGGCCAATATCGGTGACGGCACCGTAGCGGGTGCCGGAGAAGACAATCACAACGACGCCATCGCCAAGCCGGTCGACATCCGCCACCTGTGCGACAGGCTTGCGGTGCATCTCGGCCTGAAATGGATTTACGATACCGACCTTCCCCCGGCACCCATCCCCCAGCCGCCGGCGCAGATCGTTCATCCCGGCGCGATTCATATCAAGGATTTGCAGAGGCTCGGCGAAATAGGCTACATACGCGGCATAGAGGCAAAACTCGCAGATCTCGCCCGCAACACCAACAACCTGCCCTTCACGCAAGAGCTTGGCACCTATGTGCAGGCCTTCGATCTGGCCGGTTACGCCCATTTTCTAAAGCGGTTTGAAGAGAGCGACAGGGGAGACGGCAAGGCATGAGCGGGCAAGGCGCAGCACTGCCGAGAGACATTGTATTGCTGGTGGATGACAGCCCGGAAGCGCTGGGGTTCCTCACCGATGCGCTGGAACAGTCAGGCTTTTCGGCGCTGATCGCCACATCCGGTCAGGCCGCGCTCAACATTGCCGAACGCATCACGCCCGATATCATCCTGCTCGATGCGGTCATGCCGGCCATGGACGGTTTCGAAACCTGCCGCCGCCTGAAGGCCAACGCCGCCGTGGCCCAGGTGCCTGTCATCTTCATGACCGGGCTGACGGAAACCGAACATGTGGTGCGGGCGCTCGAATCCGGCGGTGTCGACTATCTGACCAAGCCGATCAACATCGATGAGCTGCGCGCCCGTATCCGTGTGCATCTCTCCAATGCCCGCTCGGCGCAGAGCGCCCGCGTGGCGCTTGATGCCGCCGGACGCCACCTGCTTGCCGTGCGCGCCAACGGCGCGATCCACTGGTCCACACCACAGGCAACCCGGCTGGTCAACGCCGCCACCGGCCGTGATGATGGGCTGGAGATCGTCGTTGCCCATATTTCCGGCTGGCTGGCCGACAGGACAACGGTGGATTCCGCCCGCGATGCACCGCTGACGATCACCGAGGCCGGGCGGCCCGCTTTGCAGCTCTCCTTCCTCGGCGCAATGGGACCGGACGAATATCTCTTCCGTCTGACAGCCGCCAACGAGAAATCCGACGACCACCTGCTGAAGGACCACTTTGCCCTGACAACGCGCGAATCGGAAGTTCTGCTGTGGATTGCCAAAGGCAAATCCAACCGCGATATCGGCGATATTCTCGGCCTTTCCGCCAGAACCGTAAACAAACATCTGGAACAGATTTACGTCAAACTCGGTGTCGAAAACCGCGCCTCCGCCGCCGTCAAGGCCGCGCATATTTTGCATCAGGGGTGACAGCTGCATCTGATGTGACACGGTTGGAAAAACATATATTTTCCGCTTAAGCATAGAGCATCGACTTATTCGCCGAGCGAGTGCAGCGTATTTCTTCTCCCCTCGAGGAAAAGAAACAAGCGGCAACGCCGCAATCCAAGTCCCCCCAAAAAACATCACCTTCCATCCAACCCAAACCCCGCGCAGGGAGGTTCCCATGGACCATTTCATTATTCTTTCCGGCTGCTCCGGCGGCGGCAAATCAACCCTGCTTGCCGAGCTTGCTCACCGCGGTTTCGCGACCGTCGAGGAACCGGGGCGGCGCATCGTGATTGAGGAAACGAGAAATAACGGCACCGCCCTCCCCTGGATCGACCTGGAAGCCTTTGCCCGCCGGGCGATCGCCATGGCGCTGGAGGACCGGCAAAAGGCGCCAGCGGAAGGCCTCGTCTTCTTCGACCGCGGCCTGATCGACGCCGCCTCAGCACTTCATCATATTAGCGGCGATGGATTCATCGAAACGCTGCGGCGCACGCACCGCTACAACCCGCTGGTCTTCCTCACCCCGCCCTGGCCGGAGATCTACCGGGGCGACAGCGAGCGCAAGCATGGTTTCGAGGTGGCAGTGGAGGAATATCAACGCCTGCTGCACGACTATGCCCGTCTGGATTATGAGACGATTGTACTGCCGAAAGCCCCCGTCACGGAACGTGCCGATATTGTGCTGGAGAGGCTGGCGGCTGAAGCTGGCTGAAGGCGCGATCGGAGCCAAGTGTTTCGAGCCTTTCCCATCACCGTCATCCCGTCTTTGACACGGAATCCGTCTGACGTGCGGCTCGGAAAGTGTTTTAGCCCAAGGACTTGGGCTGGCTGGGTGCTGGCGCCGGAAATGCCCCTCACCAGAAAGCAGAAAGCCCGGTCTTGCGACCGGGCCTCCATATTGCAGTCCAGTAAGACTTACGTCCCCTGCTGGATGTAGGTGAACTTGCCGTCCGGGCCCTTCTTCCACTCGTACATGACGTAACCGGGAAGCTTCGGGTCGCCCTTCTCGTCGAAGGAGATATCGCCGAGTGCGGTCGGGAAGGTGCCCTTCTTCAGAGCTTCGGCAACCTTTTCCGGCTCAACGGAACCGGCAGCCTTGGCAGCACCGGCAATCGCCTGCAGGGCGGCGTAGGAGTAGAGCGTGTAGGCTTCCGGGTTGAAGCCGGCGGCCTTGAACTTCTCTACCAGTTCCTTGTTTTCAGGACGCAGCGTCGGATCGGGACCGAAGGTGTTAAGCGTACCTTCGACGGCGTCGCCGGCGATGGAGGCAAGTTCGTTCGAAACGATACCGTCGCCCGAAATGAGCTTCGCCTTCAGACCCTGGTCAGCCGACTGGCGGATGATCAGACCGGCTTCGGTGTGCAGGCCACCCCAGTAGATAACGGAAACGCCGGCTTCCTTCATCTTGGAGATCAGTGCGGAGAAGTCCTTGTCGCCGACATTGACGCCTTCATACATGGCTTCCGTCAGGCCGGCCGCATTGGCTGCCTTCTTGGTTTCGTCGGCAAGGCCCTGACCATAGGGGGTCTTGTCGTGAATGATGGCGATCTTGGCGTCCTTGTAGTGGTCGGCCAGATATTTGCCGGCAATGCCACCCTGCTGGTCGTCACGACCGCAGGTACGGAAGGTGTTCCACAGGCCACGCTCGGTGAAAACAGGGTTGGTCGCAGCAGGCGTTACTTCGAGAATGCCGTTTTCGGCATAAACTTCGGAAGCCGGAATGGAAACGCCGGAGTTGAAGTGACCGACGACGAACTTCACGCCATCAGCAACGAATTTGTTGGCGACCGAGATACCCTGCTTCGGGTCGGAAACGTCATCGCCGAGAACGATCTTGATCTGCTCGCCGTTGATGCCGCCTGCAGCATTGATATCCTTCGCAGCCTGTTCAGCACCCTTCTGAAGCTGAGCGCCAAATGCGGCGTTCGGGCCTGTCAGCGGGCCGCCGACAGCGATCACGATATCGGCCCAGGCCGAACCGCTGAAGGCGACCATGGCGGTCAGCGCAACGGCGGAAAGAAGAGACTTCTTCATTACTATACTCCCAGTTCCTTTGGATGGGTTGACTACCAGGACCTGTTCAGTACCCACCTTAACCGAACAGGAAACGTTCCACTCACGCGAGTATCGTGCAGCCGGAGGAATCCGGCTGTCAATCTTTCTTTTTATATGAAAATGCCGACGTCCGATCGTAGAGCCAATAGTAGTTATTGACCATCTGGCTCGTCCTGCGCATGCGGAAACCGATGCTGGAAAAAGCCAGAAGAAGAACGACGTCAAACACGTAGTAGAAGCCGTTGATGAACGGCCCGTTGAAAAGCGCGAAATGCAGAAACCGCATCACGAGCCCCAAAGCCAGCGTATAGATCACCACACGCGGGAAATCGCCCCAGCCATCGGCGACGGATCTGCCCGTGCGCCACGCCGTCCAGAAACCAAGAAGAACAACCAGTGCGCGCAGAATATAACGCACGCCGCTATCGGTCTCGAATAAAAGGCCCTGCATCTTCTTTCCCCATCAGCGCCGGGATGCAAATGTCCGGCCCTGCCTTGTTTGTCGTCCCGCCGTTTTTCCGGCAGGCATTTTATTGTTTGCCACCGGTCATTTCCCCTTCGAAAACGGCCGGCGGCGGTTCGTTATCTTGCGCCGCAAAATTTCCGGCGCAAGTAAAATCTTTCAGTGCCGGCCGCCTTCGAGATAGGCCGCGCGTACCTGCGGATCAGCCAGCAATTCCCTGCCCGAACCGCTCATCGTCACCTTGCCGTTGACCATCACATAGGCGCGGTCGGAAAGCTTCAGTGCCGCAAAGGCGTTCTGTTCAACGAGGAAGACGGTCAGGCCCTCTTCCTGGTTGAGCTTCTTGATGGCCTCGAAGATGCCCTTGACGATCAGCGGGGCAAGGCCCAGCGACGGTTCGTCGAGAAGCAGCAGTTTCGGCCGTGCCATCAGCGCGCGGCCGATGGAGAGCATCTGCTGCTCGCCGCCGGAAAGCGTACCGCCACGCTGGCTCTGACGTTCTTTCAGCCGCGGGAACATGACGAAAATCTTCTCGACGTCCTCTTTGAAATATTTGAGGTTGTCGAGATTGGCCCCCATCTGCAGGTTTTCCAGCACCGTCATGCGCGGGAAAATCCGGCGGCCCTCGGGTGACTGGGCAATACGCTTGCGGGCGATGAGGTGCGTCGGCAGGCGGGTAATGTCTTCGCCGTCGAACGTCACCTGGCCAGTGCGCGCCTGCGGGCTGCCGCAGATGGTCATCATCAGTGTCGATTTGCCGGCGCCGTTGGCGCCGATAAGGCTGACGATCTCGCCCTTGTTGACCTCGACATCGACACCGGCCAAGGCCCGGATGTTACCGTAGTAGGTTTCGACACCCTGTACTTTGAGAAGCGGTTCACCGGACATCAGGCCACTCCTCCGTCGAGTTCTTCCGCAATCACGTCTTCCACTTCATCATCCTCGACACCCAGATAGGCGGCGATGACCTTCGGGTCGTTCTTCACATGGTCCGGCGAACCGTCGGAAATCTTCTGGCCGTATTCGAGAACCACGACGTGATCGGAAATCTGCATCACCACCGACATGTCGTGCTCGATCAGAAGCAGCGACGTGCCTTCGTCGCGGATACCGCGCAGTAGCGCGTTGAGCGCCAGCGATTCCTTCGGGTTGAGACCGGCCGCCGGTTCATCGAGGCATAGAAGTTCCGGCCCCGTGCACATGGCACGGGCGATTTCCAGGCGGCGCTGCGCGCCATAGGGCAGATCGCCGGCCGGGTCGTCGGCGCGGTCGGTCAGATCGGCCTTGTCCAGCCAGTATTTGGCCTTATCGATCGAACTGTTGACCGCCCTCTTGTAGGCGGGCAGGCCGAGAAGACCGAGAATGGTGTAGCCCGATGCCTTCATAAGCGCATTGTGCTGCGCCACCAGCAGGTTTTCCAGAACCGTCAGACCCGAAAACAGGCGGATGTTCTGGAAGGTACGCGCCACCTTCGCCTTCTTGGTGATCTCGAAATCCGGCAGGCGCTCCAGAAGATGCGCCTCGCCGTTTTGCTGACGCATGGTGATCATGCCCATCGTCGGCTTGTAGAAGCCGGTGATGCAGTTGAAAACCGTGGTCTTTCCAGCACCGTTCGGGCCGATCAGCGCCGTGATCTCGCCACGCTTCGCCTCAAAGGAGAAGTCATTGATGGCCATCAGGCCGCCAAACCGCATCGAGAGATGTTCGACCTTGAGGATCGTGTCGCCAGTTAGATTGGGTGTCATGTTTGTCGTTCCGGAAGCCATCAACCGTGACCTTCCTTGGTAAAGCTGCCCGAGACGGCCTTGCGTTCCCTGAGGAAGGCCGTCGGTTCTCGTGAGCCGACAAAGCCGCGCGGCTTGAACAGCATGACGATGACCATGGCGAGACCGAACAGCAGCATGCGGTAGAGTTCCGGCGTGAAATCAGGCCCGAAGACATGCTTCAGGAATTCCATTTCGCGCAGCAGCTCCGTGCCGCCGACCATGACGAGCGCGGCAATGGCGATGCCCGTGAGCGAACCCATGCCGCCGAGAACGACAATGGCAAGGATGACGGCCGATTCCAGGAAGACGAAGCTTTCCGGCGATACGAAACCCTGACGGGCGGCGAAGAACGAACCGGCGAAACCGCCAAACATCGCGCCTGTCGCAAAAGCGGTAAGCTTGGTGATGACAGTATCGATGCCGAGCGAGCGGCAGGCGATTTCGTCTTCACGCAGAGCTTCCCACGCCCGGCCGATCGGCATGCGGCGCAGCTTGATGGTGACGTAAGCCGTCAGCATGCACAGAAGCAGGATCACGTAGAACAGGAAGATCTTGTAATAGGCCGACGACATCGTCAGGCCGAAGGCCTTGGCGAAATTGTTCGGCGCGCCGACATCGAAGGACCAGATGCCGAAGATAGACGCCTTGGCGATGCCGGAAATGCCGAAGGTGCCCTTGGTCACATCCGTCCAGTTCAACAGCACGAGACGGATGATTTCACCGAAGGCGAGCGTGACGATGGCAAGATAGTCGCCACGAAGTCTGAGCACCGGGAAGCCGAGAATGATGCCCCAGAAGCCCGCGAGAATGCCGGCCACCGGCAGAAGCACCCAGAAGGACAGGCCGAGATGGCTTGACAGCAGCGCGTAGGAATAGGCGCCCACCGCATAGAAGGCCACATAACCGAGATCGAGCAGGCCCGCGAGGCCAACGACGATGTTGAGGCCCCACGCCAGCATCACATAGATCAGGATCTGGATGCCGAAATTGTCGACGAATTTCAGCGAACCCTGAAAACCGAACAGCTGCACGGCGACGACGGGATAAAGCAGCAGCAGGACAAGCGCGAGCTTCAGGAAGTGCTTGTGGAAAAAGCCTTTTTCCTCGGAGATTTCCAGAATGCCGCTTTTGGCCTTGGCAAGCTTGCGGCGATCCATCGACGGCCGGATGAAGCCGACCATCAGGAAACGGCCGATGGCGGCGACGCCGACGAAGATCGACAGAAGACCCCAGCGGGTGCCCCAGATAAGCTGGTTGTTGATATCCTGATAGGTGACGATACCGACGTAAAGAATGAACATGCCGAGCGAGACGATGCCCGCAAAGATGCCTTCCTTCACCGCCGTTGCCATCAGGCTCGGGCTGGAAGTGTCGTTTTCGGAAGCGATATTGGTCATGGGATCACACCTTCTCGACTTCCGGACGACCGAGAATACCGGTCGGCTTGAAGATCAGCACGAAAGCCAGGATGCCGAATGCCGCGACATCCTTGTAGGCAATGGAGAAATAGGCGGACCAGAGAGATTCGATGAGGCCGATCAGGAGACCACCGAGAACGGCGCCCGGAAGCGAACCGATACCGCCGAGAACCGCTGCGGTAAACGCCTTGACGCCCGGAATGAAGCCATCGTTGAACGATGCGACACCGTAATACATCAGATACATCGTACCGGCGACCGCCGCGAGTGCGGCACCCATGATGAAGGTGATCGAGATCGTCTTGTCGACATCCACACCCAGAAGGGCCGCCATCTTGCGGTCCTGTTCCGTGGCGCGCTGCGCCCGGCCGAGCGGAGTCTTGTTGACGATGTACCAGAAGGCGAACAGCAGCACCGACGTCACCGCCATGATGATGAACTGCTTCAGCGAGACGGTGATGGAGCCGAAATGGTAGCTGTCCGTCACCATTGACGGGATCGGCTTGTTACGCGGACCCTGTGTCACCTGGATGAAGTTGGACAGCGCGATCGACATGCCGATGGCGGTGATCAGCGGCGCAAGGCGGAACGAGCCTCTGAGCGGACGGTAGGCCACGCGCTCGATCACCCAGTTCCACAGGCCGGTCATCAGCATGGCGACGACCATCATCAAAATCAGAAGAAGCGCCACCGGAATACCGGCAAAAAACGATGTTGCGATCAGAAAAACGATCAGCGCGGCGAAACCGCCAAGCATGAAAATATCGCCGTGAGCGAAGTTGATCATGCCGATGATGCCGTAGACCATCGTATAGCCAATTGCGATGAGGCCGTAGATCGATCCAAGAGTCAGCCCGTTGATGAGCTGCTGGATAAAATACTCCATGTCTTTCCCCTGGGCATGACCTCTAATGAGCCACGCCTCGTTTATGTTAATTATAGGGAGAACCTTTTCGATTAGCCCCCACCTGCAAAATGCATATCGTGTTCGCTAAAAATGTGAAGTCAAAAACGGGCGATCCTGCACAAAATTTGGAATTTCCACATTCGTTGCCGTTTTCCCGATCAGAATAGCCAGGATTTCGGCAGTAAGTGCTAAAAAAATGGCGTTCGAATGCTTATTTCAGTGTTGCCTGACGCATTGTTTGACGGGTGGCGGGCAAAAGAGTAGCGAAATAGAGGGGCAAAGGATCCCCGGCACGAAATGGCAACGGCAACAAGATGATCGACATATTGACGAAAGCGGCGCTGGACGCCGGGCAGGCAATCATGGTGGTCCATCGCGCCGGGCCACACGTATCGTACAAGGACGATTGCTCACCCGTGACCGAGGCAGACCAGCGGGCGGAGGTGATCATTCTGCAGGCACTGGCTGCGCATTTTCCCCAAATCCCGGTCATTGCCGAAGAAGCGGTCTCGAACGGCATTCTGCCGGAGACAGGCACGGAATTTTTTCTGGTCGATCCGCTGGATGGGACCAAGGAATTCATTTCCGGCAAGGATGATTTCACCGTCAATATCGCCCTGATCAGAAACGGCGTGCCGGTTGCAGGCGTGGTTTACGCCCCCTGCCGCGGCCAGGCCTGGACCGGCAAGGACAACAGCGCCGAAAAGCTCGCAATATCAGGCGAAGGCGCGATCCTCGCGCGCCACCCCATCCGGGCACGCCAGCGCGGCGCCTCCCCCGTGGCGCTGATCAGCCGCTCGCACTGTACCGCGAAAACGGAAGCCTTCGTGGCCGAACACGGCCTGAAAGACTGCATTTCCGTCGGTTCCTCACTGAAATTCTGCATGCTGGCGGAAGGTGCTGCCGATATCTATCCCCGCTTCAGCCGCACCATGATGTGGGATACGGCGGCAGGCGACGCCGTACTGCGCGCCGCCGGTGGCAGAACGCTGGATTGCGAGGGGCGGCTGCTTGCCTATGAGGTGAGAGGCGATGGTGAAGATGCACTCGCCAACCCGGATTTCATTGCCGAGGGCGCAATGGCAGCGACGGTGGAAATTGCGACATAAGCCTGCGAGGAGACCGCTAGACCTCCTTCGGTGATCAGGCGTTTTTAGGCGTTCGCTGCGGTGTCTGCGGCTTACCCCCCTTTGCCCTGCCGGGCATCTCTCCCACAAGGGTGGAGATCGACTCGTGGCGGGGTCCCGCCAATCTCGACGTTTGAGAACGAAGCGGGGGTAGCGATCTTGCTGATCTCCCTCCTTGTGGGGGAGATGCCCGGCAGGGCAGAGGGGGGTGAAGCCGCAGGCACCTGAGGCCCCTTGCCAACTCATGCCATCTCAGCAACCACGGAATGCACTCCCTACCGAAGCCGCAAAAATAATTTCATCCCCGCTCATCCCCGCCCCGCCGCGCCGCATCACAATCGCCGGCGAACAGCCACGGAGCGCGGAAGAGACATCATGACTGAACAGACGGCGAGACTTAGGCTTCCTTATATCCTGCCCTCGCAGGCACAGAAACACGTCACCCACAACGAGGCGCTGCAGCGGCTGGACGCGATCGTCCAGCTGGTCGTCAAGGACGTGGTCGCCGCCCCGCCCGACAATGCGCCGGAGGGAGACTGCTTCCTGCTCTCGCTTGACGCCGCTGGCGACTGGGCGGGCAAGGGCGGGAAGCTTGCCTTCCGGCAGGACGGTGCATGGCTGCTGATAGCGCCGCAACCCGGCTGGACGGCATGGTTTGCCAGCGAGGGTAAACATCGCGTCCTGCGGGACAGCGCATGGCGGGACGTGCCGCTGCCTGCCGCAGCGACCCTCGAAAGGCTTGGCATTGGCACACAGGCCGATGCCACCAACCGTCTGGCGCTTGCCGCCCCCGCCAGCCTCTTCACCCACACAGAAGAGAACGGCAACCACCGCATGGCGATCAACAAGGCGGCAAAGGCCGATACTGCCTCGCTGCTGTTCCAGTCCGGCTGGAGCGGCCGGGCGGAAATGGGCCTTGCAGGCAATGACGGTTTTTCGATCAAGACCAGCGCCGACGGCATTTCCTGGCACACGGCCCTTTTGTGCAGCGGCGACGGCAGGGTCACGATGCCGAACCGGCCCGTGGTTCTGGCCAGCCTGCCTTCGGGCACGACGAGGCCGGCCAACGGCTCGGCTTCGGGGTTTTCGATGCTCTTCATCGATGAGGGTGGTTTCGTTCTCGGCGACGCGGTCGGCACAGGCGGCGGAAGGGAACTCGTCGTTCCCGTGAAAGGTCTCTATCTGGCCACCCTGTCGCTTGCTGTGGTGTCCTCATCCGGGCACCGGGTTTCGCTTGCCGTCAACGGCGCGGCTGGCGGCCTCACTGTAGCGGGCAACGCCTCCAATGCCGGCACCTCGCAGTCGACGACCCTTATCCTGCCCCTCAATGCCGGCGATCGCCTGCGGCTGGTGCATGAGGGAACCGCGGAATTTGTCCACGGCAGCGGGAAAACGTGCCTTTCGCTTGCGGCGTTGTGAGGAAAACAACCGATGGACGATAAAAAACACGATTTTTGGAAAAATTTTTTCCCGACAAAATAAGGCGACTCGAACAAATCGGGCGAAACCGTTCAAATTCTTAATAAATTGTCACGAACTGCTTAGGCAATTTTTAAAGGTACGGGGCTAAAGTTCCCGTCATATGGTCTTGAGTTTGTATAGAGTGTCCAATGACCGAAATGATACGCCCACGAGTTAAATATGTCATCGGCCCCGATGGCAGCCCTCTGACGATTGCGGATCTTCCGCCGTCAAATACCCGTCGATGGGTTATTCGCAGAAAGGCAGAGGTCGTCGCCGCCGTGCGCGGAGGACTTCTGAGCCTTGAGGAAGCCTGCGAGCGTTATACGCTCACCGTCGAAGAATTCCTGTCCTGGCAGTCGTCGATTGCCGATCATGGCCTTGCAGGCCTGCGCACGACGCGCATTCAGCAATATCGCCACTAAACCAGTGCGCCGGCGCGGCAACGCGCCCAAACCGAACTTCCAAAACGCCCCGTCGCATCGACGGGGCTTTCGGTTTGATTTTGGATTTCCCCTGAAAATTGCCAGACACAGCCGGTGACTGTCACCGGTTTGTGTCCACTGCGTTCGCTATCCCGCTGTTTCAATTCAGGCGCAGGCCGTTACAGTGGAAAAAACGAAAAGCAATGCGAAGGCAGAGATCATGGATATCAAGACAACCGAAACCGGATCGCGCGGCGAATATTCGGCAACCATCGACGGCCACAAGGCCGAGATGACCTATTCGCGCACCTCCCCTTCCCTCATCATCATCGACCATACCGGCGTGCCCGATGCACTGCGGGGCAAGGGTGTCGGCCAGGCGCTCGCCGCCCATGCCATCGATGAAGCGCGCAAGGGCGGCTGGAAAATCATTCCGCTCTGCCCCTTCTTCAAGGCTCAGACGCTACGCCACCCTGACTGGGCAGATGTTATCAAGGGGTAACTAGCCAGACGGGCTGAGGCTTGGGACAAACCTCAAGTTTGTTTTTTAGCGAAAGCGGAGCCCACACGCTCCGTCACCCCGGCCAAGAGCCGGGGTCCAGCCAGCTCAAATTCTTGAGCTTAAGGGAATCTTCCGCCGCGCAGACGCGCGTCGGTTGGATGCCGGATCAGGCCCGGCATGTCGACGGATAGGTTTCAGGCTGCCAGCAATCACGCCACCTTCAGCGGCGGTGTTCCTGCATGTATGCTCCTTCGAACTTCGGCCCGAAATTCCGGCGTATCCTCGGCGCCATGCACTGCCACGGCATGTTGAACCGCCGCTTCCATGAGCTCCTCCGGCGTATCGGCTGAGATGGCGATCGAGCATTTGCTGTCGCTCGGGAATTCGCGGCAATCGATATATTGGCGGGCCATTTGTTTCCTCCCCGCTTCTGGCCCACCCGCGTCCGCGCAGGGCGCGCGTGGGACAAGCCTCCGGCTCTTGGTCGGAACTTCACCAAATTACGCCTTTCCCCGGCCCCGGACAATCGAAAACGCAGGGATTCCCTGCATCCCTGCCGCGCAAGAAACCGACCGGGCAAGGCGCTGCGGTGCGCCAAAGCAAAAGGCCGCCAACGAGGGGCGGCCTTCCAGAAAAAAGCATGGGCATCCCGTCATTGAAAGCCGCCTCCTGATCCACCGGCAGCCGTCAATGAGGACGATCCCTATAAGATCTTGCGCCAATACCTAGGCGCGGGCGCGGATCGCTCCGTCGCGGTTTTCCAGTGCCGCCGCCTTTTCATATTCGGCCTGCACCTCTTCCAGAGAAGCCTCTGCGGCTTCCTGCTGGGTCTTCAGCTCCCGGATCGAGACCTGAAGATTGTCCGCACGCTGACGCGCGGCCTTGGCGAAGGTCGGATATGCGAAGTGGGTCGGATCGGTAATGCCGGACTTGCTCTCTTCCAGCGATATCTGATGCACCAGTTCCTTTGCCATCCGCTCAAACTCGGACATCATCTGCTGCAACTGGCTAAGTTGCCGGCGTTTTTCATTAACCTGAAATTCTTTCAGGCGAACCAGGCTGTCACGCGACTTCATACGCAATACTCCATGGATAGCGAGACCCGGATCAAAAAGGCACTATGCCCCCTCGATCGGCCCGTTTAACCCGCCCGCTCAACCGGCCCGGTTAACCCGTTGTGCCGGAATGATTCCCAAAAGTTACCCGGCGTTAATAAAAAAACGCCGCCGTTAACCTTTCGTTTACGGGCATCGTTAATGATAAACACGATCATTTAAGGGTCGGTAAATGCCAGGTCCAAAAAAACGGGCCCGACGATGTAAGAGTCGATTGAATCACTTAGCGAGATATCCTCACGTTAAGCTTCAATTTTGGCGATGGTGGATTCACGTGCAAAAACAGCGAAATGCCAACTTTGCTTAATAAATTCGATACACCTTGCCAAAGGCAATTAGAATTTGTTAACCATTTGGTGGCAGCCTGCAAATCAGGCAACGTCTGGATCCGCATCGCGCGAGGCAATGATTTACCAATCTGCGGGCGGCAAAGGGGATAATTATGCGGGTTCTACTTATTGAAGACGACAGCGCAACAGCGCAGAGCATCGAACTGATGCTAAAGTCGGAAAGTTTTAACGTCTACACGACCGACCTCGGCGAGGAAGGCGTGGACCTCGGTAAACTCTACGATTACGACATTATTCTTCTCGATCTCAACCTGCCCGACATGTCGGGTTACGAGGTCTTGAGAACCTTGCGCCTTTCCAAGGTCAAGACACCCATCCTCATCCTCTCCGGCATGGCCGGTATCGAGGACAAGGTTCGTGGTCTCGGCTTCGGCGCAGACGACTACATGACGAAGCCGTTCCACAAGGACGAGCTTGTTGCCCGTATTCACGCAATCGTCCGCCGTTCCAAGGGCCATGCGCAATCGGTCATCTCCACCGGCGAGCTGATCGTCAATCTCGATGCCAAGACGGTTGAAGTGGGCGGCCAGCGCGTTCACCTGACCGGCAAGGAATATCAGATGCTTGAGCTGCTTTCGCTGCGCAAGGGCACGACGCTGACCAAGGAAATGTTCCTGAACCACCTTTATGGCGGCATGGACGAACCGGAACTGAAGATCATCGACGTCTTCATCTGCAAGCTGCGCAAGAAGCTCGCAAATGCCGCAGGCGGCGCAAACTACATCGAAACCGTCTGGGGCCGCGGTTATGTCCTGCGCGAGCCTGATGGAGCCACGGAATTTCTCGAAACCGCCTGATCCCCTTCAGGATATGGCAGTTTTTAAAAGACCCGCTGGCGACAGCGGGTTTTTTGTTGCGATTTCATGATTGGATAGTGCCATGGACCATTCTATCCCCACCCTCAGAACGGAACGCCTGATTTTGCGCCCGCAGATCATGGCGGATTTCCCCGCCTATCGCGACTTTATGGCGTCAACCCGCTCCATCGGCGTCGGTGGACCATATGACCTGCCGTCAACCTGGGGCGTTTTTTGTCACGATCTCGCCAACTGGCATTTTTTCGGCCACGGGGCGCTGATGATCGAACTTGGCGAAACCGGGCAATGTATCGGCCAGGTCGGCATCAATCACGGCCCGCTATTTCCCGAAAAGGAACTGGGCTGGCTGCTTTATGGCGGCCAGGAAGGCCACGGTTATGCTGCGGAAGCGGCCTCTGCACTGCGCGACTGGGCATTCGAGACCCTGAAATTGCAGACGCTCGTCAGCTATATCTCGCCGCGCAACAGCAAATCAGCAGCAGTTGCACAGCGCCTCGGCGGTGTTATCGACCCATTGGCACCACGGTCTGATCCCGAAGACCTTGCCTATCGGTATCATCCGCAAAAAGTGACCTGAAGGATCGGGACGTCGCGCAACGGTTCATCGAGACGTCCCGAACACCTGTCTTAATGCATTTCTACGTTCAGGAAGCCGACAATCGCCTCCGCGATCTGCCGGTGGATGGTCAGGCGGCCCCTGCCCCCGCCGTCACGGCAGACGAAACCTTCCTCCGGTGAAAGCTCCTCGACGATTTTTTCGCCGTTTGGCTTGCATATCTGCATGAAGCTGAAATGGCTGGCATCCGGTATTTCGCGATAAACTGTGGTCGCCTTTGGCAGATTGCGGGCGATATATTCCGAATCAGCCTTGATGGCGGCAATCTCGGGCGTTTCCACACCGGCGGCCAGAACCAGAACCGGTACATCGACACGTTTCAGCGTTTCCGGCAGGAAACCGGCAGCCGGGCCAGCGTCGAGCGCAATCACCGCGCGGATGCGAGCATCGCGCAAATCCATCGAAAGGCGTGGATCGGCCTTGCCGCCGTTAACGATTCCGACCTTGGCCAGCAACCGTGGCGCCTTGCATTGCGGCAGAGCCTTCTCCGCATTGCAGTCTTTTAGCGCGAGATCCGCGCTGTAGCGGGCGCCAGTCAGCTCCATGGCGGTCCAGCCTCCGAGAGAATGGCCGATGACCGCGATGCGTGCCCTGTCTATTTTGCCAGCCAGTTGATCGTTATCGAGCAACGCCGTCAACGTTCGGCTGATGTCGCGCGGGCGTTCCCATAACGGCACGATCTCCATCGCATTCTCTTCAGTGAATGATTCGCCCGCGTGATCCGGCGCGGCCACGATATAACCCTGCTGAACAAGCTCACCGGCGATCCAGTTCAGATTGCGCCAGCTTCCGCCAAATCCGTGTGACAGCAACACCAAAGGACGGGAACCGGCCAGAAACGACGCATCAGGTTGAACCTCGAGACCATAAAAGGCAGCGTTTTCGCCCACCGTCTCAGTTTTTCCCGATGGTGCGGACGGATACCACAATGACAGGTTCAGCGTTCGCGTGCCCGAATCATCGGACAATTCCAGCTGTCTGAAACCAATCGCGTTCTCCGCCATCACGGGCGCAGCGGTGGAGAGGATGGCGATGGCGACCACAAGAAAATAGCGCATGTGAAGCTCCAAAAATTGATCTTGGATCAACCCTTGGTTCAAACCGCCACCGTCCGAGACCTCGAACAGGTTTCAGGACGCCCTGAAACGCGATTGAGACGGCACGGTGGGAATGCGCAGTACTAAACCCCCACCACCCGCTCGAAAAGCCGGATGGGATTGCCCCGGAATGTCGAATCGCGAAACAGGCGGAAGCCGAAACGGGCGGCGATGACGAGCGAGGGGGTGTTGAGTGGATCAATCATGCAGACGGTCCGCTGCGAAATTCCGCTGCGATCAAACCACCCTGTTGCCGCCGCCACCGCCTCGGTCGCGACGCCCTTGCCGTTCAGATCAGCATCGATTTTCCACATCGCTTCTGGCACGCCATCGAAATCGGTGCCGTTTCCACGGCGCATATGGGCAAAGCCCACCTCGCCGACGATACGCCCGGAGCTTGCCTCCTCCACGACAAAGGGACCGAAGCCGAAGACCGACCAATGGCCGATGAAGCGCAAAAGACGGGCAAAGGCGATTTCGGGGTCCAGCGGCGTAATCGATGTGACCCCTTCGATGGGCCGGACATCCGCGCTCCAGAACGCACAATAAAGCGCTTCATCCGTGATGGCGTGCGGCCGCAGGACGAGGCGCGCGGTTGTCAGACGTGTCATGAACCTCTTCCCCAAAAGCAAAAAAGGCCGGCGCGTCGGAAAACGCTACCCGGCCCTTTCACAAAACTACCTCTGCAACTGAACGATCACGCGGCAACCGTTTTTACGGTAAACACGATGCGATCCTCATGCACCTTGTATTCCACGGCCATATCGGCCTCCTCCGCCAGAAGCAGCGTGTAATAGGGCTGTACGGAATGGGCGTCGACCGCCTCTTCCAGCCTGCCTTCGTAGATCTCGGCGAATTTGGCCGGAATGCGCATCATCTTGCCCTTGACGGTGATTTCGAATTTCGCGTCACCCTCAGGGTCTTCCAGCACCACATCCACATTACCACCGCGCGGGATCGCGCTGTAGGACACGAGAAAGAGGTTGAGCAAAAGTTTGACACGATTTTTCGCGACGATGGCGCGTGGGCCGTTCCAGGTCACTTCGGCCTTCTTTTCGGCGGCAGCGAAATCCTTGGCGGCTTTTTCAGCCTCGCCGGTATCGATCGAAGCGCCAGCGGAGCCGGACGCGCCGAAAGCAAGGCGGGCGAACTTCAGCCGCACGGATGCGTTAAGAGCGGATGTGCGGATGAGATCCAGCGCATCGTCATCGGTGCCGCCCTCGTCCAGCAATTCGAGGCCGTTATTGATGGCGCCGACAGGAGAGATCACGTCATGGCACACACGACTGCACAGAAGAGCTGCCAGATCGGGGCCGGACAGCGTGATATTGAGTTTGCTCGTCATAAAATTCTCTCCTGCGCAAGGGAGGCGCGGACGGTGTGGAAATTGTTAAGCCATAATGACACCATATTTGGTAAACCGATTGTTAATAGGATGGTTTCAAAATGCCAAATGCCTTAACAGGCCACCCTGGAGCGCCCTGCGTCCGTTCGGACGTATAAAGGATGCTCTGGAACTTTGAATCTTCGCATGGGCCCTGCCGAAAATCGATTCGGATTTTCGGGCTGATGCACCAACGAACAGACGGACGGACATGACGATGCGCCTTACGAAAACCCGCACCATTGCACGCCTCGGACTGGGAAAGATTTTTGCGCTCCTTGCCAGCCTTTTGATGTGGGCCGCACCGGCCTCGGCCCAGAACAGCGATCAATATTCTTTTCAGGAAGTCGTGGATGCAGGCCACGGATTCTTCGGTGAAACCACCGGCGGCCTCGCCAAGGTGGTGGAACGCGCCTTCCAGCAATACGGTCTTCCGAACGGTTATATTCTGGGGCAGGAAGGTTCCGGCGCTTTCGTCGCGGGCCTTACCTATGGCGAAGGCACGCTTTATACCAAGAATGCCGGCCAGCATCCCGTCTTCTGGCAAGGCCCGTCGCTCGGCCTCGATTACGGCGGCCAAGGCACCCGCGCCATGATGCTGGTCTACAATCTGCCTTCGGTCGATTCGCTTTATCGCCGTTACGGCGGCGTCAGCGGCTCGGCCTTCATCGTCGCCGGCGTCGGCATGACCTATCTGAAAAGCAGCGATGTCACGCTGGCACCCATTCGCACCGGCATCGGCGCGCGCCTCGGCATCAATGTCGGCTACCTGAAGCTTACCCAGGAACCGACCTGGAACCCCTTCTGACGCTGAGATGGGGAGGCACTCTTGCGGCTCCCCGCGCAATTGCCTTGGCGATACCCCTCCCAACGGTTGCAATAATGGCGTAACGTGCTCTCGCGCTCCTCTTTCCGAATGCGCGCGTATCTGAGTTTCGGAGACTGTCTCGCGTGATTGAATATGCCATTCTTTTCGGATTGGGTTTTCTCACCGCAACCCTGCTGGCCTTGCTGATCGCGCCCGCGATCCATCGCCGCATCGTTGCCTATACGGAAAACCGGCTGCGCGCGACAATGCCCATCAGCCCCCAGGAAGTTCGCGCCCAGAAGGATATGGCACGCGCGCTCTATGCCGCCGAAAACGCCAAGGTTCGTCAGGAACTGGACACCGAACGGGAAAAGAACACCTCGCTCCGCCTCGCCAACGAGGCAGCATCCAGCGATGCCTATCGCCTCGGCGAGCAGAACCGCGGCCTTTTGCTGAAAATCGAGGAATTGACGCTGGAAATCGGCGAATTGCGAGGCGCACTCGACGCCAGCGAGGAACGCGCGAGCGCAATACAGGCAAACCTTCTGGAGCAGGAACAGGCCGCAAATGCGCGTGCCGGCCAGATGTCTGAGATCACCGCTCGCCTCACCAATCTGACCCGCGAGCTGGATGATTCGAAAATCCTCGCCGCCACCCGCGATCTGGAGGCCGAGCAGGCAAAACAGACCGCCTCGCGTTTCCGCAAGGAGGGCGAAACGGCGACCCGCGAATTGCAGGATGTCGCTGCCCGCAACAAGGAGGCCATGACGGCGGTTGCGCGCGAAAGCCGCAAGGTCACCCGGCTGGAAGAACAGATCGCCAGTGTCATGGCAAAAAATGCCGATCTCGACACCATGCTGACTCTGCGCAATCAGGAGGTTGCCCGCCTGAAGGAACAGCTTGCCGCAACCGGCGGCCGCGCCGACGACATGATCATTCGTCTGCCCAACCCCGCCGTACTGAACGGGGAAACCGCAAGCCAGCCGCAAAAGGCACCCGTCCTGCCCGAAATCGCGCCCGTGGTCGCGGCAGACATTCCACCGGTCTCAACCGCCATGGAACCGGCAGCGACGCCGCCGGAAGGTCTGGAGCAGGAGATCGAGGATATCCGCAATCAGGGAACGGCACTCACCGAACGCCTGCTGAATGTGCGCGGCACCGGCAACGACGAACCGATCCGTCGCGAAATCGCCCGCATCGCCGCCCAGATGATCGCGCTCACCGCAGCGCAGGAGGGCGAGAAATCGCCGATCCCGGGGCTGCTTGCGAAAGCCGCCGCCTCGACCGGCCGTGAGAGCCTTGCGAAGCGGGCGAGTGTGTTGATGGAGAAGCGGAAGGGTTGATACCTCTACGCCTTTGCGTATGCGGCTCACCCCCTTATGCCCGGCAGGGCAGAGGGGGTAAGCCCCACGCGCAAAGGGTAAACCTAAACCCGCCCTATCGCCCCCGCCATCTGATAAAGCGCCAGCCCCGAAGCCGTCCCCGCATTCAAACTGTCCAATTGCGGCGACTGCGCAATCCGGGCGGTATGGAACCGAGACAGTACCGATTGCGGCAACCCCTCGCCTTCCGTGCCGATGACCAGCGCCATGCGATCCGAACGTGGAATATCGCGAATCTCGGTCTCGCCATTCGGCGAAAGGCTCCAGATCGCAAAACCGGCCTGCGAAAGCCGCTCCAGCATCTGCACCGCACCACCGCCGCGATGATAGGGAACCGAGAGAACAGAACCGACGGACACCCGGAGCGCCTTGCGATAGAGCGGATCGCATGAAGTCTCGTCCAGAAACACCGCATCGGCATAAAAGGCCGCGGCGTTGCGGAACATCGCACCCAGATTGTCGTGGTTGGAAATGCCGCAGCCCACCAGCACCAGCGACGAGGCGGGAAGCGCTTCCGTCAACCCGTCCAGCGTAATGTCACGCACCCGGCGGCCGAGCGCCAGAATGCCGCGATGCAAGTGAAAACCGACAATGCCATCCAGCACCGGCGCTTCCGCCACATAGACCGGCACATCGGGCGGAAAATCGGCTAGGATATCCGCGACGCCGGAAAGCCGGTTCTTGAGGATGAGAATGCTTTCCGCCGCAAAGGCACCACCCGCCTTGTGGGCGGCGGCCAGCATGCGCAACACAACCGTGCCTTCCGCGATGAAACGACCCTGGCGACCGGTGAGATCACGCTCGCGAATATCGCGAAAGGCGGCAATGCGCGGATCGGCCGGGTCTTCGACCGGGATCAGAGCCCGACCGTCCAGGAGCGCATGCGCTCCCGCCGGATCAATATCCTCACTGGGCATCGACCGTCACATCGGCGAGAAACCGGCCGGCCGCGACGTTGAAGACCAGCGCCTTGCGGGTGCCGTTGGCAAGCTTGCCGTAAAACAGCATGTCACCGCCGGAATAGCTGACATTGTCGATTGTAAAGCCCTGCGGCAGGCTGGCGGTCACGGCAAGCGGTCCGTTGCCGGTGGGAACCGCCAGATTTTGCGGTACGCTCTGCGTTACAACGGTTTTCGATGGTCCTACCGCCTTGTAGACAACCGCGCCGAACACAGCCATAAGGCTGATGAACATCACGGAGCCCGACACGATCTGCAAACGGATCATCTTGCGGCGAACTTTATCCATGGCCGGATCAAGCGGCTTGTCTTCCTGTTCGTCTTGCTCGATGTGCGTCATCGGGTTCCCTAGAATGCTGATTGATCGGAAAAATAAGAATGAACGACCCCTTTAAACAAGGCGGAGACGCAAGGAAAGTCCTGATTGCCGGCGAAGACGCCGAAGGCCGCATCGATGTGTGGCTGGCGGGCGAAGTTGGCGGCGATCTGTCGCGCAGCCGCCTGAAAGCCCTGATCGAGCAGGGTGCCGTTTTATTGAACGGCACGCCGGTGACCGAGCCGAAAAAGAAGGTGCACCCGCACGACCGCGTCGAGATCGTCATGCCGGAGCCGGAAGACCCCGAACCCAAGGGCGAAGATATCCCGCTCGATGTGGAATATGAGGACGACGACCTGATCGTGCTCGTCAAACCCGCCGGTCTCGTCGTGCATCCCGGCGCCGGCAACTGGACCGGAACGCTGGTCAACGCCCTCATCTATCATTGCGGCGACAGCCTCTCCGGCATTGGCGGCGTGAAGCGCCCCGGCATCGTGCATCGGCTGGACAAGGAAACCTCCGGCGTCATGGTCGTGGCGAAAAACGACAATGCACACCGCCATCTCGCCGCGCAATTCGCCGATCACGGCCGCACCGGCCCGCTGGAACGCGCCTACAAGGCCGTCGTCTGGGGCCGACCGCGCACCCTGCGCGGCACCATTGACGCCGCACTCGGCCGCGGCGCCGACCGCACCAAACGCGCCGTCAAGCGCGAGGACACGGACGATGCCCGCGAGGCGATAACCCATTACGAGGTTATGGAACGTTTCCATGAAAAGGCGGACGCGTCCTGCCTCGCCTCGATGGTGGAGTGCCGTTTGGAAACCGGCCGCACCCACCAGATCCGCGTGCACATGGCCCATATCGGCCATCCGCTGATCGGCGACCCCGAATATGGCGCGGCCTTCCGCACCAAGGCGAACCTGCTTGAGGAACCGGCAAGAAGCACCGTCAACCGCTTTCCGCGACAGGCGCTGCATGCCTATCTCCTGGCCTTCGAACACCCCCGCACCGGCGAGGTGATGGAATTCGAAACAGACATGCCTGATGATATGGAAGAACTGCTCATCGCCCTGCGGAGCTGAAAATGCCGCACGGCGAGGTCAAAAAAACCACGCCGTGCATCTTGCCGGAAGCCACGGAAAATAAAAAGAGATTAGCGGATAGCGATATTCCCCACATGGTCTTTCTTGTAGACCGCCCCAATTCCGCTTCAATCGTCGCACCTCTTCGAACCCCGGAAAGCTTGAAATCGTCACCGCGAATGCCGTGGCCGGACCTCTGGCTTGCCGAAAGACAGACGTTGCAAGGAACGCCGTTTTATCCGCAGAGCTGAACGGAACCGGCATGACGACGGGATCTATCGCGCATGAACACCGATGAACGCCAGTTTATCTTTCAGGAATTACGAAGCGTCGAAGGCTATATCGACCCACCCGACGCGCTTGTCTTCAAGGCGCTGCTGCAGGCGCAGACAAGGGACGGCCTGAAGGGCGGCATGGCGGAGATCGGCGTCTATTATGGCCGCTCCTATTTTCTGCTGCGCAAATTCGCGCAGCCGCAGGAAAAGGTTCTGGGCGTCGACCTGTTCGAACTCGACCCACCCTCGGACGGAAGCCTCGACCAATATGACCGCCTGATGGAAAACGGCAGGCGGTTGGGTTTTGCGATGGATGAGGACTTGATCATCAAGGGCGACAGCACCCGGCTCGCACCCACCGATATTACGTCGCGGACTGGTCCCGTCAGGTTCTTCAGCATTGACGGCGGGCACCACCTGCACCATGTGCTAGCGGACGCGAAACTGGCGCTGGAGGTGATCGCCCCGCACGGCGTCATCGTCTTCGACGATACCTTCAACCCCGCATGGCCGGAAGTGACCGTTGGCGTCGCCGATTTTCTGCGCACCCACGGCCACAGCCTCGCCTGCTTCGCAATGACGAAATACAAGACCTATGTCTGCCGCCGTGAATTTCACGCTGTCTACGCGGACGCGATTGCCTCTGGCCCCGACTTGCAGACACTCGATCATGTCGAAACGGAGTTTCTTGGCTCCCGGGTCGTTCGCCTGCACAACCCCACCCGCCGGCGGGTCATGTATGAGTTGATGGTGCGCTCTGGTCTCGGTGGTTTTTCGGAACGAATTTACCGTTCGAAAGTTAAACAGGTCAAAGAAGGTGTCGCCGGGACATAACGCATGTGTGAACGCTGTGTTCGCTTGAAACTCGGCGGGTGCATACATATTTGTTACGTGGGTTCGTGCGGGGTCGGTAACGACCCGCCACTAGCGGTGTGCCTTGGGCGAGTAATCGCCAGTCGATGAGGGTGCCGTTCCAGACCATAGATAAGGGGGTGCTTTATGGCCCGCAATAGTTTGCCTACAATTACGGCCGGCGAAGCCGGTCTCAACAGATATCTCGACGAAATCCGTAAATTCCCGATGCTGGAGCCGCAGGAAGAGTACATGCTTGGCAAGCGTTACGCCGAGCATGGCGACCGCGACGCCGCTCACAAGCTCGTCACCAGCCACCTGCGCCTTGTTGCCAAGATTGCCATGGGTTACCGCGGTTACGGCCTGCCGATTGGCGAAGTCGTGTCCGAAGGCAATGTCGGCCTGATGCAGGCGGTGAAGAAGTTTGATCCGGAACGCGGTTTCCGTCTGGCCACCTACGCCATGTGGTGGATCAAGGCTTCGATCCAGGAATATATCCTGCGTTCGTGGTCGCTGGTGAAGATGGGTACGACTGCCAACCAGAAACGCCTGTTCTTCAACCTGCGCCGGCTGAAAGGCCGCATCCAGGCGATCGACGATGGCGATCTGAAGCCGGAACACGTCAAGGAAATCGCCACCAAGCTGCAGGTTTCCGAGGAAGAAGTGATCTCGATGAACCGCCGCCTGCATGGCGACGCATCGCTGAATGCGCCCATCAAGGCATCCGAAGGCGAATCCGGCCAATGGCAGGACTGGCTGGTGGACGACCATGAAAGCCAGGAAGCCGTGCTGATCGAGCAGGACGAGCTGGAAACCCGCCGCCGCATGCTGGCCAAGGCCATGGGCGTGCTGAACGATCGTGAACGCCGCATCTTCGAGGCCCGCCGCCTTGCCGAAGATCCGGTGACGCTGGAAGAACTCTCATCCGAGTTCGATATCAGCCGCGAACGCGTGCGCCAGATCGAGGTTCGCGCCTTCGAGAAGGTTCAGGAAGCCGTCCAGAAGGAAGCCCTCGAAGCCGCCCGCGCGCTGCGCGTGGTGGATGCGTAAGGCTCGGTCTTTTTAAGAGAGCGGGGCTGAACTTATCGGCTACGTCATCCTCGGGCCTGTCCCGAGGATGACTTCGGAGTAATTGGCTCGACTGCCATGCCATCTCACTCCCCTTCGTGTCCGGCGTGACGAAAGAGTGAGATTCGTTGCCAGTAAATTTCTAAGCCCGCAGATCGCGAGATCTGCGGGCTTTTTATTTGCAAGACATAAGGAAGAAATGAGGGGACCGGCTTTAGCCGATCCCCAAGATCATCACTGACCGGTCGCGGGCTTTGCAGCCGCCCATTCGCGCAGCGCCGTGTCGAAGGCGGCGATGCCGTCATTGCCCTTTTGCAAGGTCAGAAGCGCACGGCGGCCGTTGCGGTAGGAAACCGGGATGTCGATCCAGTTGCGGCTCTTCAACAGCTCCAGATTGGTCTTCATCGCATCCGGGAAGTCGTTAAGCGCGATCATGTGGAAATCGTCGGTGATTTTGGCCGGAACCGCGATCAGGGCGTTACCACGATCCTGCTCCGTGCTCTTCATCGCGATACGCTGGACGCTGTCGATCGCGCCGCCTTCGAAGCCGGGCGAAACCGAGAAGACGATCTCGATCAGATGGCTTGCCGGAAGCGAAGGATCGGTGTTGCGCTTGAAGGTGATGAGCGCGCTGAGGCCACGGCCGGGAACCGTGATCTGGCCCTGCACCGTTGCGGACGGACGACCCTCATTGTCGTTTTCCTGCTGCAAGGACCAGGAAACGCTGCCCTGAATGGCGGTCGGAACCGTCTGGCCCAGCACTTCCTCGTAGAGGAACATGCGGTCGCCCGTGGCGGCAGCGGCCGCAGCAGGCGGCTGTGCCGGCGGCGTACCAGCCGGAGTACCCGCAGCGGTATTGGCCGGAGCCTCACCTGCAGGCGGCGGCGCAACATTCTGCTCATAGACCGACTGGCCTTCCGCCGTGACGGGCTGGCCATTGGCGCCCGGCGCCGGCCCCTCGTCGCGCTCGGTTCCGTCGGCCAGAAGCCGCTGGGTGAACTTCGTGCCGGTGACGGACCCGTCATCGGCATGCGGCTGCGCCTGATGATTGGTGGGGCTTGTCGTCGGCTGCTGCCCGCTGGCAGGCGGCTGCTGAGCAGCTGGCGGTGTGGATGTCGGCGTCTGCGCCGTATTGGCTGGAGGCGTCTGGGTGCCGCCATCCTTCTGTGCCGATTGCACCAGGCCGCCGACCATGTCGTTCAGCGCATCACGGTTCAACCAGAGCGCATAACCACCACCGGCAAGAAGCCCGGCGCCCAAAAGCGCAAGTACCAGCGAGGCATAATTCCGGCGCGGCTTCTTCTTGACCATGTAAGCGGGCGTCGCGGCACCAGCACCGAGAGCGGGCATTTCGTTCGTCGTTGCCCGGCTGGAAGATGACGCGCCGTCATAACCGATCAGCTCATCCAGATCGTCCCAGGGCGTGCGCTCCTTATTGTCCTTGGAGGCACGGTCATCGAAGGGATCGTTATCGGCGCGCGGCAACGCAGGCGTGGCCTTCGGCGGGATCGCGAGATCCGTATCCTCGAAATAGGACGAGAAGTCCTCGACGACGGCAGCCTTTTTCGGGGCCGTGTCTTCGGTCTGCCGTGGTTCGGAAAAATCGTCGTGCCCGCCAAAAATCGGATCGTGATCGGCAGCAGCGCGGTAACCGGCATGCTCGTTCCCGTCGCGCCGCTCCGGCTCGAAGCTGACATCCGGGGCCTGATAGTGCTGCGCGGAATAACCGGCGACGGCGGAATGGTCGTCCCTCTCGTGGTGCACTTCGGCCTCGGCAGCCGGGCGAACATCCTCGTCCTGCGCTTCTTCGAGCTTGCGCCAGTCATCCTCGTCAACCGGCTGCGCCCAATGGGGCGGCACAGAATCATCGGCATGGGGGGCCGCCGCTTCAGGCGCGACATCATCAACGCGCTCGTCCTCCGGCTGATAGGCCGGCTCTTCATGCGCGCGGGTGAAATAAGTACCGGCTTCCTCGTGAGGACCGGCTTCATGAACCGGCGCGACACGGGCCGGTTCGGGTGCGTCGTAAAGCTCCTCCGGCTCACGCGCGCCGTAATGCTGCTCCTCATGCGGGATTAAAGCGGCGACGGGTTCCTCGGGGAGAGGCTCCTCTTCGCGGGCCGGTTCTTCATAAACCGGCTCTGGCTGGACAGGATAAACCGGCTCCGAATGTGCGGGCACAACCGGAGCAGGCTCTTCCTCCACCGGCTCGTACCGCTCGGCGGCATGAACGGCAGGCTCTGCGGCAACATCCTGCGGATGATAGGCAGCATCCGCCTCTTCCGCCACGGGGGAGAAAGCATCATCCTCCTCCAGTGCCGGCAAGGCCTCGGCATATTCACTGTCCACCTCGGCTATGGCGGCGTCCAGCTTGGCGATCTGCCGGCGCAACAATTCTTCCGGCGGACGTGGCTTCATATTCTCGAGCTGGCGCACAACCGCACTGCGCGCCTTGTCGTAAACCTTCGCCCGGTTTTCGGGAGTATTGTTCGCCAAGCCATCCACGGCCTTGCGAATGACTGCTACAAAATCCGCCATAAGCACTTTCTCGTCGTGACCGGCGACGTACCGGCCCGATATGGTTTATGAATCTAGATCGCCGAGGACATTAGTCCTCAAACGGATCAGTCACAAGTATGGTGTCGTCACGCTCCGGACTTGTCGACAGAAGCGCGACAGGCGCCCCGATCAGTTCTTCCACCTGACGGACATATTTAATTGCCTGAGCAGGCAAATCCGCCCATTTTCGGGCGCCGACGGTAGATTCTTTCCAGCCTTCCAGCGTGACATAGATCGGCTCGACACGAGCCTGCGCACCCTGGCTTGCGGGAAGATGATCGATTTCCTGCCCGTCGAGCTTGTAACCGACGCAGATTTTCAGCTCGTCCAGACCGTCGAGAACGTCAAGCTTGGTGAGCGCGATGCCGGTGATGCCGTTGGTGGCGACCGACTGGCGCACCAGCGCTGCGTCAAACCAGCCACAACGACGCTTGCGGCCGGTGACAGTGCCGAACTCATGACCCTTTTCGCCCAGGAACTGGCCGATTTCGTCATGCAGCTCGGTCGGGAAAGGACCTTCGCCAACGCGGGTCGTATAGGCCTTGGTGATGCCGAGAATATAACCCAGCGAACCCGGACCCATGCCCGAACCGGCAGCGGCCTGACCGGCAACCGTGTTGGAAGAGGTGACATAGGGGTATGTGCCGTGGTCGATATCGAGCAGCGAGCCCTGCGCGCCTTCGAACAGGATGCGCGCACCGGCGCGGCGCTTCTTGTCGAGCAGCAGCCATACGGTTTCGCTGAACGGCAGGATGCGTTCTGCAACCGAGCTCAACTCTTCCATGATGGTTTCGTGCGAAACTTCAGCAGCGCCGAAGCCGCGCCGCAGCGCATTGTGATGCGTCAGGATGCGATCGACCTTGGCGGACAGCGCCTCCATGTCGGCCAGATCCATGACGCGGATGGCGCGGCGGCCGACCTTGTCTTCGTAGGCCGGGCCGATACCGCGGCGCGTGGTGCCGATCTTGGTGCCGCTGTTGGAGGCGGCGTCTTCGCGCATGCCATCAAGTTCGCGGTGCAGGGAAAGAATGAGCGTGGCATTGTCTGCAATGCGCAGGTTTTCCGGCGTAACCTTTACGCCCTGCACTTCCAGACGGCCGATTTCAGCGATCAGCGCATGCGGATCGACCACGACGCCGTTGCCGATGACGGCGAGCTTGCCAGGACGCACGACGCCGGAAGGCAGAAGCGAAAGCTTGTAGCTGATGCCATCGATGACAAGAGTATGGCCGGCATTGTGGCCGCCCTGATACCGCACGACGACATCTGCCCGCTCGGACAGCCAGTCGACAATCTTGCCTTTGCCTTCGTCGCCCCACTGCGAGCCGACCACCACAACATTCGTCATTTCTTGCTTTCCTGCTCATGGCGCTTGCGCGCCCGATAACCCGATGGGAAACCCAAACCCGCGAATGTATACTGCGTTGTTTTACGGAAAGCGACCCTGTTTCTTATGGTGAATTTTGCTTTTTCCGTGACAAAACGTCGAATTCCGCATTATCTCGCCCCGTGGGGGGACAAGCGCGGACACAAGGCCGCTATTCACCCCTTAGCCTTTTTCCCGCCCCTTGAAGAAGCGAAACATCAGCGTGCCTTCGAAAGCCTATCTCGCCCTCATCATCGCCACGCTCTGCTGGGGTGGCAATACCGTTGCCGGAAAGCTCGCCGTCGGCCACATCAGCCCCATGGCGTTTACCTTCCTGCGCTGGGTTTTGGCCGTCGCCATCATCTTCGCCATTTCCGTGCCGCAGCTCATCAAGGACTGGCCGGTGGTGAAAAAACGCCTGCCTTACTTCTTCGTGCTCGGCAGTGTCGGTTACACCGCCTTCAACGTCTTTCTTTATACCGCGCTTCAGCACACCTCCGCCATCAATGCCGCCGTCATCCAGGCGGGCATTCCCATGGTCATATTCGTGCTGAACTTCATCCTGTTCCGCACTCGCGTGCTGTTCGGCCAGATCGCCGGTTTCTGTCTCACCATTGCCGGCGTGGCGCTTCTCGCCTCGCATGGCGATCCGGTCTCGCTGCTGCAACTGGAGATGAATGCCGGCGACGCCATCATGCTGCTGGCGGTGCTGGTCTATGCCATCTACACCGTCATCCTGCGCTGGAAACCAATCGTGGACTGGCGCACGCTGATGGCGATCCCAGCCTTTTTCGCCCTCCTCACCTCAGTCCCGCTGGTCTTTTGGGAAATCTCACGCGACAACGTCGTCTGGCCCGATCAGAAGGGTTGGGTGCTGGTGGTCTATGCCGCCATCTTCGCGTCGCTCATCGCCCAGATCCTGTACATCAAGGGCGTGGAGCAGATCGGCGCCAACCGCGCCGGCCTTTTCATCAACCTCGTCCCCGTCTTCGGCACGCTTCTCTCCGTCATCGTCCTCAGCGAAACCCTGCATCCCTACCAGATCGCGGCGCTGGTGATGGCGCTGGCCGGCATTGCCGTGGCGGAACGAAAAAAATCGCCGGCTTCCTGATCCCGTAAGGGTCTGGAAAACCGGCGCAGTCTGGCAGGCATGAAAAGTTCGGGTTAGAGCGCGGTTTCGCGCTCAACCGGAGAGAAAGCGGCGTTGCCGAGCACGATATCGCCCTTGTCTGTGGTGACAACAAGCACCTTTTCGAGCGATCCGTCATCATCAAGCAAAAAGGCAAGGCGCAGTGCTGCGGAAGACCAGCCGGCACCGGCCAGTGCCGTGCGCTTGATCGCGGCACAATCGCCACAATCATTGGCGCTTACCGAAGGCGTTGCCGGAACATCGGCTGAAAAGCCGGAGAAATAATAATCGAGTGCGCCCATGGTGGCGTTCACATCGCGGTTGACGCGCAGCAGTTCATCGCGGCGTTCGCCGGTCAGCGGCGCGGCAATCGTCGAAACGCATTGGCCGGCGGACAGAACGCAGCCATCAAAACCGCCGGGCGCCGAAATACCGATCTGTGTTACGGCGCTCTTTTCAGCTGCGGCAAAGCTGCGGGCAAAACCGGCGGCACCAGCCGCATCGGCATGAGTGGACATGGAAGCAATGGCAATTCCGCAGATGGCGGCAGCAATAATCTTCTTCAGCATTTTCATACCCCGTTTGACGATCCGCCGGCTTGTGCCGGTCTCGATTTCTGTTTTCCGCAGCGGCCCCGTCCTTGCAGGTTGTCCGCTCCTTGTCTGTGATCCCACAATGGCACAGCACTGTTTTCAGCCGCTTTAAGCCGATTGCTACAATTTTATCGGTTTTCATTTTTGTACAGGGGGCAGGCTCTCCGGAAACATAGCCCGCGCCCGTCGCCCCGAAACCGAGGCAACGCTTAGAAGCGATAAAGGGGCCGCATCGCTGCGGGAGTATCAAATGGTGTAGTAGGGTTTTGCAGACGATGCGGCCCCGGCTTCAACATGTGACCCGCCCGCCAAACCGGTTCCTGTTTGGAGGATGAGCACATGCCGGCCGCCTCAACCGTGACATCGGGAAACTCCCCGGTTTTGGCCGCCTGCCCCGCCCACCTTGCGCCGCGCGCACGCTGGATGACCGGGATGGGATAAACATAAGCGGCTTTGTGAGACCGGGGATGTGCGGGGATGCCGGCAATGCCATTTCCGGAAAAAAACGCCACTTACCCCATGGTTTTGCCGCATCCCGGACACAGGAATTTTCAGCGGGTTAACAAGCGCTTGATCGGCGGCATTTGAATTAACCTTGTCTTAAAACCCGACGTTAATGGTTAGCAATTTAAGAATAGCGGAACGAAAGGGTTCCGCGATGCGTGGCGTGTTTGCCGTTGTTTTACTGATGACTGTTCTGGCCGGTTGCGCAACCGCACCGTCGCAGGTCACCAATGCCTGTGCGATTTTCGAGCAGCGGAACGGCCTCTTCAACAATTGGCGACGTGACGCGAGGGCAGCCGAACGGGAGTTCGGCGTGCCGGTGCCGGTGATGATGGCAACGATCTACACCGAATCTGCCTTCCGCCCCTATGCCCGCCCGCCGCGCACCAAACTCTTCGGCTTCATTCCCTGGACGCGCCAGTCCACCGCTTACGGTTATGCCCAGGCGCTGGACGGTACATGGGAAGTCTACAAGCGCGAAACCGGCCGCTGGTCGGCCAGCCGCACGGATTTCACAGACGCGATCCATTTCGTCGGCTGGTATCACGCCAAGAGCCGCCGCGAAAACGGCATTGCGCTGAACGATCCCTATAACCTCTACCTCGCTTATTATTCCGGCCATGCCGGTTACGCCAAAGGAAGCTGGCGCAACAATTCCGCCGTCCAGAAAGCCGCCCGCCGCTCCGCCAACATGGCGCTGCGTTACGAGGCGCAGTTGCAGCAATGTGGATATCGCTAAGGCGGGGGTAGCAGGATCGTTCTGCCTGGCTGCGATGCGGAAAGGCGGATCACCTACCCTCACCGTCACCCCGGACTAGATCCGGCATGCCGGTGAGGAAGGAGGCCGGGCAGAAAGCTACCCTCCATAAGGCGCCAGAAACTCCCGCACCGCCTCGATCTCGTTCGAACGGATTTCATGCCCGCCTGGATGCCACACCGTTTTCACCGTGCCGCCCTGCGCTTCAAGGCTCTTTTCCAGCGCCTTCGTCAGCGGCACCGGGCAGATGGGATCGCGTTCTCCGGCCGTGATCAGCACCCGGCGCGAGGATTTGGCCGCAGCCGCCTGCGGCTCGAACGGGATGAGCGGATGCATCAGCACGGCGGCATCAAAAAGCTCCGGCTGTTCGATCAGCACATTTGCGAGAATATTCGCGCCGTTGGAAAAACCGAGACCGATAACCGGACCAGCCTGATAGTGCTCCCGGTTGGCTTTGACGAAATCCGCCAGCTTGGCTGTTGCCCGCTCTAGATCGGCCATGTCGTAAACGCCCTCACCCGTGCGCCGGAAAAACCGCGCAGCGCCATGTTCGGCGACATCGCCGAGCGGCGAGACAATCGTGGCATTCGGCAACAGGCCCGAGCCGAAATCGAAGAACTGGTTTTCATCACCGCCGGTGCCGTGCAGCACGACGAAAAGCGGTGCACCCGCAACGCCGGCACGGGATTTGTGGAAATATGTGTCTTTGGTCATTGGATAATCCTTTCTGAAAGGAGAAATTCAGCGATACCGAACTCACTCTGCCGCAAGGCATTGGGCATCACATGTCGAGCGAAAGGTTTCAGCGTGTCGTCTTCTCCCCGGACGGGGAGAAGAAAAGAGTGGCTAACGTTTCGCCAAAGGATGGCCAGGTCCGATAGGGTTAAACCGCCTTCTCGTCACCCAGCGGCTCCAGCTGCTTTTCCAGCTGGGCGCGCAGATGCGCGTGCTGGGTCGGCAGCTTCAGCGCCTCGCCGAGATGCGCCGTGTCCTCGTCGCGGTCGAAACCGGGCTCGTTGGTGGCCACTTCGAACAGCACGCCGCCGGGCGTGCGGAAATAGATCGCCCAGAAATAATCGCGGTCGATCACCGGGGTCACCTGATAGCCCGTATCCATCAGCGCCTTGCGGACTTCGAGCTGCTTTTCGCGGTTTTCGACCGCAAAGGCGATGTGGTGCACCGAACCCGCGCCGAGGCGCGCGCCGGAGATGTTCGGCATGGTTTCGATGTCGATGACATCAGCACCGTTGCCGCCGGGCATGCCGAGACGCAGCACGCCATCCTGGCGGTCCACTTCCTCATACCCCATGAACTTCAAAAGCTCGGCGGTTGCCCCTTCGTCACGAAGGCGCAAGGAGGCGCCCTGAAAACCGTGGATCGCCTGATCCGCACTGACCCCATTGCCGGTCCACTGCGAGCGGGCATCATCCTTGATCTCGACCAGTGCGAAACCATCACCATCGGGACCTGCAAAATGCAGGCGCTTGTTGCCGAATGCCTCGTCAGCCTTCAGACCGTCCACGCCCGCCTTGGAAAGACGATCCTGCCAGTAGCCGAGCGAGCCTTCCGGGACGGAAAACAGCGTTGTGCCCACTTCGCCGGTGCCGGGACGACCACGGGCAATGTGCGGGAACGGAAAATAGGTCATGACGGAGCCGGGCGTGCCGACCTCATCGCCATAATAGAGATGGTAGACATCCGGCGCATCGAAATTGACCGTCTTCTTCACCCGGCGCAGGCCGAGCGTATCGGTGAAAAAGCCGTTGTTCTGGCGCGCACTACCGGCCATGGAGGTGACGTGGTGCAGGCCCTTGATCTGGTTCAACATGAAAAACCCCTTTTCGCCCTGGCGGCCCGTCAATCGGGCCAGCCGTGTTCATGGCGTGAAGATGGGGTAAGAAGTGCTGCGGGCATAGACCGGCAACAGGAACGGATTGTTCCCGATTGGTGAACGATAAAACCGACTGTTCAACCCAGTCGATAGAGGCATGCCTCAATGATCGTCGGCGAGGCCCATGCTCCAGTAACCGACGGCGCGCAGCGATGCCTTGGGGAAGGCGATCTCATCAGTGAGGAAGGATTTCGCCGCCCTCGCTTCGGACTTCTCGCAGGCAACGAAAACATGCAGGCCGTCATGCTCGCCCGTCCAGGCATGGCCGCGCAACGCCTGTTCGATAAGGCCCGATGTGCCGGCGGGCTTGCCGCGCCGATAAAGCCATGTCCATTCGACATTGGCTGCGCAGACGATCTCCTGCCGTTCCGCCTCGTTGTCGATCTCGGCATAGACGCTGAGCGTCTTGCCAACAGGCATTTCCGCCGCCATGCGCAGCATCACCGGCAGCGCGGTCTCGTCGCCGGCAAAGACGTAACGCTCCGCTTCCGGGCAAGTGCCGCTCGGACCGATGATGCCGAGAACGTCGCCCGGCTTTGCCGTCGCACCGAAATTTGCGCCCGGCATGTCATCGCCCTCATGCATGACGAAATCGATATCCACCTCACCGCGGCCGACATCGCCGGAGCGGATGGTATAGACGCGCCGCGTCAGAAGATCGTCGCCCGCCGGCCAGACGATCGCGCCGGTGGGCGCGAGGTAAGGCCAGACCGCAGCGCGCGCCTGATCGGGAACGAGCAGCAGACGAACATGCATGCCGCCGGTGACAAGCCTTTCAATACCGCTTTCGACGGACACCACGAGACGGCGCATATGCGGCGTCAGATTATAGGCGCGGGCAACCTTGCCGACGAAGAGATTGGGTAGCTCGCGCTGATAGGCGCCGTGTCCGCTCCAACGGAAATCGAGTCCCGTCTTGCCGGAAAACTCAACGATATGCTCAGCCACCATGGCCTTGACCGACGTCAATATATGTTCCGAAACGCAGCTTACCCGGGCGGCGAACCGGCCACCTTCGGCGCTGAAGCTGCCATGGCCATATTCCGCCTTGAAACGCACCGTCGTCCCTTCCCGCTCCATCTCCATATGCTCCGAAAAATGATCCTCGAAAGCATCGACGATCGATGCGGGATCGGGCAGCGAGACAGAGGTTTCTGCAGACAGGAGAGACACGGGCACAAATCCTTCACTTTGTAGTCGAGTATTCTTAAACCGGACCCGACTGCGCTGTAAAGATGTTTGCTGCACTCCCCGTCATGCCCGTCTTGAGCCGGCATGACGGAGGAGGCTGGAAGGTTGCTTAAGCAGTTTCCGGCAATTGCCAGTCGATAGGCTCGCGGCCATGGGATACCAGGAAGGCGTTTGCCTTGGAAAAATGGCCATTGCCGAAAAAGCCGTTATGGGCCGAAAGCGGCGAAGGGTGCGGCGAGCGCAGCACGAGATGTTTTTTCTGGTCCACGAAAGCCGCCTTCTTCTGGGCATAGGAACCCCAGAGCAGGAACACCACATGCTCGCATTCGTCATTGACGGCGCGGATGACGGCATCGGTGAACTTTTCCCAGCCCTGCCCCTGATGCGAGGCAGCGCGCGATTCTTCCACCGTCAGCACGCTGTTGAGCAAAAGCACGCCCTGTTTCGCCCAGCTTTCCAGAAAACCGTGACTGACGGGGCGGATGCCCAGATCGCTCTGCAATTCCTTGTAGATATTGACGAGCGAGGGCGGAATGCGCACACCGGGCTGCACCGAAAAGCAAAGCCCATGTGCCTGGCCAACCCCATGATAGGGGTCCTGCCCCAGAATGACGACCTTGACCCTGTCGAGCGGGGTCAGATCCAGCGCCCGGAAATATTCGGCACCCTTGGGAAAGATGTGCTTGCCAGCAGTTTTCTCGGCAAGCAGGAAATCTTTGAGCTTCTGCATGTAGGGGCTGGCGAATTCGGTGGAAAGAACACGTTTCCAGCTGTCTTCGAGTTTGACGCCTGCCTCTGCCATGTTGTGCCTCTTTGTTACTTGAACCGGTTGCCGCGCTGCAGCACTTCGATCTTGTAGCCATCCGGATCGCAAATGAAGAAATATTTCGCGAAAGGCTGACCTTTATGGTCGGCTTCGATGATCTTGCCCGGAGACAGGCCAAGCTCGATGAAACGCTGATGTTCGGCATCCACATCGGCAACGCTGACCGCGAGATGGCCGTAGCCGTCACCCAGCGCATAGGGCACTTCGCGACCCCGGTTCACAGTCAGCTCCAGCTCGAAATCGCCTTCGGCATTGCTGAGATAGATCAGCGTGAAATTTTCGAACTCGGCACGTTCCGCAATCTCAAGCCCGAAAGCCTGCTTGTAAAACTCCACCGAACGCTTTTCTTCCAGCACCCGGACCATCGAGTGGATCAGCTTGGCCATGGTGTTTTCCTTCTGCTTCTTATCTCGTCGTCGTCCGGTTGTGCTCCGGACATTGCGGACCAAGGGGATAAAGACAGAGGGCCGCGCTTTCAACCCTAAAGACGGATTAAGGAGCAGGGGAAACCGCCCGATCACGGCAAATGTGATGGCGAAACAGTTGGCGCATGACCTGGGCACGCGGGCTTTCCGGTCAAAATGGCCCTCACATTTCGCCCCGCCGCTCTATCCTGAGTAGAGAACTCATGATACCGGCATATCCATGCGCCTTCTGTACCTCTGTCTTGGCTGGCTTATGGTCGCGACCGGCATCGTCGGCGCGTTTCTTCCCGTTTTGCCCACCACGCCTTTTCTGCTGCTGGCGCTCTGGTGCTTTTCCCGCTCCTCACCGAAACTCGAGGCGTGGCTTCTGACCCACCCCCGATTCGGCCCGTCGCTTCGGCAATGGCGCGAACGCGGCGCAATTGCCCGCAAGGCGAAGATTGCGGCCCTGTCGGCCATGTCTGCGAGTTACGCCGCCTTCTGGTTCCTGAGCGACCCGCCGGCTCTGCGCGCGGCAATCGTTGCCGCCGTCATGCTCGGCTCTGCACTCTTCATCGTCACCCGGCCGGAAAGCTGAGGCGACATCACCTTTAGAGCCGCATCGCATTTCCTGACGGAAAACCGGGTTCCACTTTTCCTGGAAATACTCTAGCGATGCCTCGACTGCGGCAGCACATAAGGAATATGCCGCGCCGGCAGCCGTCCGACGACGCCGCCAATGCCATAGACCCTTGCAATCGTCTCGTCGCTGATCGTGTCCAGCGATGGACCGCTCGCCGTTACCCGGCCGCCATGCATGACGATAAGTTGATCGGCAAATTCTGCCGCAAGGTTGAGATCGTGCAGGATGGCAAGCACGAGACCGCCGCCAATAGCGAAATCCCGCGCCGTTTCCAGCACCGCGATCTGGTGGCCGATATCGAGACTGGCCGTCGGCTCATCGAGAAAGAGAGCCCGCACCTCGCCGTTTTCCACGGGATAGGGCACCTGGGCGAGAGCGCGGGCAAATTGCACGCGCTGCTGCTCGCCGCCAGACAGCATGTTGTAGGAGCGCTGCTCGAACCCGCGAAGCCCGGCCCTGGCGAGCGCCCGGCGGGCCTGCTCTTCCGGCGCGCGCGACCCTTGCGCGACAGCGCCCATGCGCACGATTTCGAGCGCGGTGAAAGGAAAGGCAAGCTGGGTATTCTGCGGCAACACGGCGCGGATGCGCGCAAGCTGAACCGGCGTAAACAACGGCAGGGCAACATCATTATAGGTCACTGAACCGGCCTCGGCACGCATCTCGCCGGACAGAACCTTCATCAGCGTCGATTTGCCGGCACCGTTCGGACCGATAATGACGTTGACCTTGCCGGGCTTCAGATCGACGCAGACCTCGTCGAGCAGACGGCGGCCGGAGCGGATGAGGGTGAGGTTTTCGGCCTGGATCATGACATGTTCCGCATGGAAAAACCGCCGCGGCCAAGCAGCAGGAACAGGAAGACCGGCGCGCCGATCAGCGCGGTGACCACGCCGATGGGCAGTTCCGCCGGTGCCGCAACCGTGCGGGCAAAACTGTCGGCGAGAAGCAGAAGTGCGGCCCCGCCAAGTGCAGAGGCCGGCAGCAGGAAGCGGTGCGATGGGCCAATGGCAAGCCGCAGCAGATGCGGCACGACGATACCGACAAAACCGATGGAGCCGGCAGCCGCCACGCTTGCCCCGCAGGCAGCGGCAACGGCCAGAATGACGACTCGCTTCAGCCGCTGCACGGGAATGCCCATGTGAAAGGCCGCCGCATCGCCAAGGATCAGCGCATCCAGCCCCCTTGCGACAAAGGGAATGATGGCAAGCACGACGACGATGAAGGGCAAGGTGGCGAGAACCTTGGCAGGGGTGGCCCCACCAAGCGAACCGAGAGACCAGAAGGTGATGTCGCGGAGCGCCCGGTCATCGGCCACAAAAATCATCAGGCCGGTCAGCGCACCGCTGATCGCCGCAACCGCAATGCCGGCCAGAATAAGCGTCGTCGTGGAGGTGGCGCCATCCCTTGTGGCAATGACGTAAAGCAGCCAGGTGTTCAAAAGCCCGCCGAAAAACGCCATCAGCGGCAGAAAATGGGGGCCGAAAAATACGGCGACCGTTGCAAGCGCACCTTCCCCAAGAGAAATGGCCGCAACCGCAAAAAGTGCTGCACCCGAGGTGACACCGACAATGCCGGGATCGGCCAGCGGATTGCGGAAAAGACCCTGCATCATCGCGCCCGAGACGCCAAGCCCAGCACCGATCAACATGCCGAGCGCCGTGCGCGGCAGTCGCACCGCCTCGAGAATGACTTTATCACGCGCATCGAGTTGATCCGCGCTGCCAGTCAGATAGGCCCAGAGTTCGGAAATGCCGACACCCGTGGGCCCGCTGACGAGCGACACGCCGCAGGCAAACAGCAGGATGCAAACGAGCACGGCAAGGGTAACGACCCCCTGACGGGATCTGTCACCGGCAACCCTGCCCTCCGTAGAACTCAAGGCAGCAAGGCTCACGGCTTCACCACATCAGGGTAGAGCTTGTGCGCCAGTTCACGACCGGCGGCGGGCGTGCGCGGGCCAAAACCGATGAGGTAAAGCCCGTCCATGCTGATCAGCGCCTTCTCCGCAGCAGCCGGCGTGGACTGGAACGCGGGCAGCGCGAAAATCTCATCCGCCTTGCCGGCATGGTCGCCGCGCGCCATGGTCAGCACCACATCGGGCGCGGAGGCGATGACCGCCTCATCCGTCAAAGGCTTGTACCCGCTGATTTCCTGCGCGGCATTGATGCCGCCGGCCATTTCGATGATCGCCGCCGCTTCGGTGCCCTTGCCCGCCGCCATGATGCGACCGCCCGCGCTGGAGAGCACGAAGAGCACACGCTTCCTGTTCTTTTCCGGCACGGCTGAGACGTCCTTGGCGAGCACATCAAGCCCGGCTTTGGTTTCCGCGGCCAATGCCTTTGCCTTGTCGGCAAGACCAACTGCCGCACCGACATCCTCGATCTTCCTGGGGATGGCGTCGCCGCTCGGCGGGGTATCGACGGTGACGAAAGGCACCGCACTGGCCTTGAGGATGGCAACGACATCCGCCGGGCCGGACCCGTCTTCAGACAGGATGAGATCGGGCTTCTGCGACAGAATGCCCTCCGACGAGAGCGCCCGCATATAGCCGATATCGGGCTTGGACAGCACGTCCGCCGGATAGCTGCTGGTGCTGTCACGCGCAACGATGCGGTCGCTCGCGCCAAGCGCATAAAGGATTTCCGTTACCGTGCCGCCGACTGCAACGATGCGTTTCGCCTCCGGATTGCCCTTGTCCGAAGCTCTAGCTCCGGGCGCGGCAACGGCGATGACGGCGGGCACGAGGGCGGCGAAAACGAACGAGCGAAGGCTTAAATTCAACATGACGCTATCCTGAAACACAAGCTGGCACGGGCGGATACGGGATTGCCCATCTTATTTAACTTGAGTTATTTGCACATGTTTATAGAAGGCGCAATCGATAAGTGGAGTAAAATTGTTCGCTTTATCGTCAACCTCTTTCCATCCACGCTTCGGCTGGATATCCTGACTGCAACTGTAAACTTAAAGGGAGATTTCCATGTTTATCGCAATGAACCGTTTTCGCGTCGTACCGGGCTATGAGGATACCTTCGAATCCATCTGGCGCGAGCGCAAATCGCACCTGAGCGAGCTGCCGGGCTATATCGAATTTCACATGCTCAAAGGCCCGAAGGCGGATGACCACACGCTCTATGCCTCGCACACCGTCTGGGCCACCAAGGACGATTTCCTGAGCTGGACCAAGTCCGAACAGTTCCGTGCCGCCCATGCCAAGGCCGGTGAGAACCGTGGCAAGGTCGAATATCTTTCCGGCCCGCATTTCGAAGGTTTTGACGTCATCATCCACGAAGACAAGAATGGCGAACGCCGTTCGATTGCCGCCTGAGGCTCGCCTATGAGCATTGCAGCACAAAAGACCGATGACCGGCAGGCCCGCGCTGCCGCAGCACTTGCCGAAAAGCCTGACGGCATCGTGGAAGCCATTGCCGCCAAGGCAGAGGTGACATCAGCCGAAATTCTGGCGATCCTGCCGCAAGGTGCGGCCGTTTCGGCTGGTTCCGATCAGTTCGACGCGATCTGGAACGAGATGCGCGGCTGGGGCGAAGTCCTGATGATCGTCCAGACCGGCGATATCGTGCTGGAAGTGCCGGGCGACCTGCCAGAGGGCAGCGAAAGCCACGGCTGGTTCAACATCCACGGTGACAGCCCCATCGGCGGCCACATCAAGAAGGACAATTGCACCGGCATCACCTTCGTCGATCGCGGCTTTCATGGCCGACGCTCCTGTTCCGTCTGGTTCATGAATGCCGCCGGCGGCGCCATGTTCAAGATTTTCGTCCGTCGCGACGAAAACAAGGAACTGCGTGGCGATCAGCTGGCGAAGTTCGAAGCGCTGCGGGACAGTTTCCGTGGCTAAGTGAATGGGAGGCTGCTGGTGGTGGCCTCCCTCCTTCCTCATCAATCCGCGATGGCTCAGCCCCACTCGTCAGGAAACATTCACCGGTTCATCGCCCGTTCAGTGCCGTTTTTTATCATCCGCTGAAATTCGATCAGCAGCACGGAGCAAGCACCATGAACGACCGCCAGCCACTTCTTTCGCGCCGGAATTTCGCAGGGCTCCTCGCGCTTGCACCGCTTTTTGCAGCGGGCGGTGCGGCTGCCGCACCCGCAAGCCTGCGCGGCAGCGTTTCCTATCGCGAGCGGATCGCCCTGCCGCCGGGCGCGACTGTTACTGTGCGCCTCATCGATGTCTCGCTGGCGGACGCGCCTTCGCAGACGATCGCCGAAACCACCATACGCCCGCGTGGGCAGGTGCCGGTACCCTTCGTTTTGCGTTATGACGACCGCGACATCCGTGGCCGCCGCTCCTATGCGCTCAGCGCCGAAATCCGCGAGGGCGACCGGCTGCTCTTCACCACCACGCGCCGTTACTCGGTTCTGGCCGGTGGGCGTGACGACACCGATCTCGTTCTGGAACGGGTGGCGGCGGCTCCAGGCAGGCCGGAGCCGCAGGCTGGCATTGAGGGGCGCTGGCTGGTGCAGGAAATCCGTGGCGAAAGGGTTCGCGGCCGCCGCGAGGCAACGCTGGAAATTTCCCGCGAGGGCCGCGTTTCCGGCAATGCCGGCTGCAACGGCATCGGCGGCGAGGTGAAGATAAGCCGCAACCGCGTCGATTTCGGCCGGATGATTTCCACCCAGATGGCCTGCGCTCCTGACATCATGCGCCAGGAAAGGCAGTTCATCGAAGCGCTGGAAGGTGCCCGCTCCTTCCGGCTCGAGCCGCGCCGCGGCACGCTGGAATTGATCGACGGCCGCGGCCGCCCGGCCATGCGCCTGCGCCGCGCCTGAGAGTGGTAACGGCAGGCGGCAACGCCTGCCGCCGCCGTGCTGGCCGTGGAACATTCCATGTCGCTTCCGGCACGGCGCGGCCCCTTTTCCCGTTTTATGACTTTGCTGCACTCGTCTTGGCGCTTTGCTCCGCCACAGAGCTGCGCTATGGAACGCGCCAACTGCGCCGGTTCTCGCCGGTGCAAAGTCTTTGAGGGAAAACGAATGACAACCTATGTTCTGACAGTAGCCTGCAAATCGACCCGCGGCATCGTCGCCGCGATTTCCGGTTATCTGGCGGAAAAGGGCTGCAACATCGTCGACAGTTCGCAGTTTGACGACCTCGAGACCGGCAAGTTCTTCATGCGCGTTTCCTTCATTTCCGAAGAGGGCGCGACGATGCAGGCCATCACCGAGGGCTTTCAGCCGGTGGCGGAAAAATTCGGCATGGAAGCCCGCATCTATAGCGACGGCCAGCGCATGAAAACACTTCTGATGGTGTCCCGCTTCGGCCATTGCCTCAACGATCTGCTCTACCGCTGGAAGATCGGCGCGCTGCCGATCGATATCGTCGGCGTCGTCTCCAACCATTTCGAATATCAGAAAGTGGTGGTCAACCACGATATTCCCTTCCACCACATCAAGGTAACGAAGGAAAACAAGCCGCAGGCCGAAGCGCAGCTGATGGACCTGATCGAGACCAGCGGCACCGAACTGGTGGTGCTGGCGCGTTACATGCAGGTGTTGTCCGATAACATGTGCCGCAAGATGTCGGGCCGGATCATCAACATCCACCACTCCTTCCTGCCATCCTTCAAGGGCGCCAACCCCTACAAGCAGGCCTATGACCGCGGCGTAAAGCTGATCGGCGCGACAGCCCATTACGTTACCGCCGATCTGGACGAAGGCCCGATCATCGAGCAGGACACGGTGCGCGTCACCCATGCCCAATCTGCCGAAGACTATGTCTCTCTTGGCCGTGATGTGGAAAGCCAGGTACTGGCACGCGCCATCCATGCCCACATCCACCACCGCACTTTCATCAACGGCAACCGAACCGTAGTCTTCCCGCCAAGCCCGGGCAGCTACGCTTCGGAACGGATGGGCTAATACGCCACGAAAACAACGCGGAATTATTTTTACCGACCGGCAACCGAGCATCCCATGTGACCGTTTCTTCACTGTAGCCCAACAGCGAGGTCTCTCACATGAAAAAACTCGTCATTGCCGGCGCCGCGTTTCTCATCGCGGCGGGGTCCAGCTTCGCCCAGCAGCCGCCACCACCGCCGGGACCAGCGGACGCTGGTTCAAGGGCGGATGCGCCGCCGCCACCTCCTCCGCCCGGCCCTGGCGGTCCGAGGGAAGCAGGCTGGCGGGACGGCCCGCATGGCAAGAGAATGCCACCCCCGCCCTCCAAGGCAGCGCATTTCAGGATTGAAGACGGCGAGCGCAAAATCGACGTCAAATGTGCCGATGACGAGCCGATGAAGGCCTGCGCTGACATCATGATGCAGATTATCGACAAGATGAACGAATAGACTCCAGGTCTTATTTCAGCCGGGCGGCGCAACAGTGCCGCCTCAGGAGAACTCCACCCGGGCCCTTAAGCCCCGCCCGCCCGCGCCGTCCTCCAGCGTCAATCGCCCGCCGAACAGCCCGGCGATCTCCTCGATGATCGCAAGGCCGAGGCCGGCGCCGGGGGCGGCGTTGGCTTCGCCGCGGGCGAAGCGCTGGCGCACCATGGCGCGTTTTTCCGTGGGTATGCCGGGGCCGTTATCTTCCACTTCCAGCCAGACGGCACCCGCTTGCCTGCCGACGCGCACGGTAACTTCCGCACCACGCCCCGCGTAGTTGATGGCATTTGAAACGAGATTGCCGATCAGTTCACCGATAAGGAGCGGCTCGGCGAGAATTGTCGCTTCGCCCTCGCCTTCGAAACCGAGATCGATGCCGGCGTCGGCCGCGCGTGGCACGAAATCTGCCGTCACGTTTTGCGCCACCGCCACGAGGTCGATCTCGGAAAAATCGTGTTTTTCGCTCGAACCGGCGGCATCGATATTGGCCATGCGTAGCAGTTGGGCGAGGATGTGTTCGGCATGGGCCACCGAAGCGCCGCCCTTGCGGGCCGCCGCCTGGGCGTCTTCGAGACTTGCGGCGCGGGCGGAAAGCGCAAGCTGGGTGCTGATGATGGCAAGGGGCGTGCGCAATTGATGGCTGGCATTACCGGTGAAATGCCTGAGCGCATCGAGCGCCGATTGCAGCCGCACCATGAAGGAATTGACCGTTTCCACCAGATTTTCCACCTCCACCGGCACGGATTGCCGGATCGGATGCAGGTCGTTGGGGCTGCGCTCGGCAATCGCTTCGCTGAGCCGGTAAAGCGGCCGGAGCGAAATCGTCACCGCGATCCAGACAATGATCGCCGCGCCCACGATCATGAACAGCAGGCGCAAGGCCGAGCGCAGGATGATGGCTTGCGCAAGCTGGCTGCGGGCGATCGTCGTTTCAGCCACCGTCACGGAAAAGGGCACGGAATTGATGCCGGTGGAGGCAAAACGGCGGATCGCGGCGATGCGGATCGGCTCGTCACGAAACACTGCGTCGCGATAGGCAGGCGTTTCTCCGGCCGGATTCTCCACCGTCGGCAGGTTCTGGTAACCGGTGAGAAATTGCCCGTTTGGCCCGTCGACACGATAAAACACCCGGTCCTGTGCCGCCGATGTCAGCATTTCCAGCGCAACATAGGGAATATCGACCTCCAGCGAGCCGTCTTCGGCCACCACCACCCGCTCGGCAATCGCAAGCGCGGAACCTGACAGCACCCGGTCGGAGACGACATTGGCCGTATTGACCGCCTCGCGCCAGGTATCAGTGAGCGCAACGCAGCCGATGATGGCGGTGGAGATGAGAAGCCAGCCTAAAAGACGCCGCCTGAGCGAATAGGCGGCCTGTCTCATTCAGCCATCTCCGGCAGCTTTTCCAGATAATAGCCGATGCCACGCGCCGTCTTCACCGTCAGCCCGTGGGGGGCAAGCCGCTTGCGCAGCCGGCTGACATATTGCTCGATGGCGTTGCCTGATATCTCGTCGTCGAAACCGGTCAGCGATTGCACGATCGCCTCCTTGGCAACCACCTTGCCCGCCCGCATGAACAGCACCTCGAGCAGCGCCACTTCACGCGCCGGAATATCGAGCGGGCGCCCATCGGCTGAAAAGGTGCGGGATGTGAGGTCGAACAGGACTTTGCCGAAGCCGAGCGTAGAAGAGCGCAGTCCGGCATTGCGGCGCAGCAGCACCCGCACCCTCGCCTCAAATTCGGTGATGTCGAAGGGCTTGATCATGTAGTCGTCGGCGCCGAGATCGAGCCCCTTGACCTTCTCCTCCGGCGTGCCACGCGCCGTCAGGATCAGCACCGCCGCCTTGTCCTGGCGCGAGCGCATGGAGCGCAGCACCTCGATGCCGTCCATTTCCGGCAGGTTGAGATCGAGAATGACGAGATCGAAATTTTCCGCCGCAATCGCCGCGTCGGCGGAAGCGCCGTCTGAAACGACATCCACCGCATAACCGCTGCCGCGCAGAAGCGCACACAGCCCTTCCGACAGCACCTGATTGTCCTCGACCAGCAAAATACGCAATTCTTCCTCCCGCAACATTGCCGAGCTTATCCAAGCCCTTGGCGCTTGTGAATGGCAAGCGCGTGCGGCATGATCTTTTCCATGCGTATCGCCGTTTTTCTCTGTCTCTGTCTTTGCATGGCCTCACCGGCGCTTGCACAAGTCGCCGTTTTCCCTGCACCATCAGGCAAGGCGGATGCGGAAACGCTGGTGGTTTATTCCTCGCTGGACGAACCGCTGGCCACGCCGATGATCGAGGGTTTCCAGAAGGCAAACCCCGATATCGCCGTCCATTACGAGGACATGCTGACCGGCGAAATCTATGATCGCATCGTGAAAGAAACCGATGCGGGCAAAAAGACCGCCGATTTCGCCTTTTCATCCGCCATGGATTTGCAGGTGAAGTTGAGCAATGACGGTTACGCCCAGCGCTCCGACCTTGCCATGAGCGCGCGCTGGCCCACCTGGGCCAACTGGCGCAACACCGCCTATGCGCTGACCTTCGAGCCGGCGGTGTTCGTGTATCACAAGCCGAGCTTCACCACCGAAAAGCCGCCCGCCACCCGTGCCGAATTCGTCGATTATCTTGAGCGCCACGCCAAGGAAGTGCATGGCCGCATCGCTACCTACGACATTGAGCGCTCCGGCGTCGGCTTCCTGTTCATGTCGCGCGATCAGGAGCAGTTCGGCGATATATGGAGCGTCATCAAGGCTATGGGCGCGGCCGGCGTGAAGGTCTATTCCACGTCATCCGCCATTCTGGAGCGTGTCTCCGACGGGCGCTTCGTGCTGGGCTACAATATTCTCGGTTCCTACGCGGCCGACTGGGCCTCGCGCCATCCCGATGTCGGCATCGTTCTGCCCAAGGACTATACCGTGGTCATGTCGCGCATCGGGCTGGTGCCGGAAGCCGCCGCCAACCCGGCGCTCGGCCGCCGCTATCTCGAATTCTTCATGTCCAAGGAGGGCCAGACGATCATGGCCCGGCAATTGCAGATCCCCGCCGTCAGCCCTGACGTGGCGGGCGAAAATACCGCCAACACCATGCAGGCGATCCACGGCGCACAATTGCGCCCCGTGCCCGTCAGCCCGGGCCTGATGGTCTATCTGGATCAGGTCAAGCGCAGCCGCCTGATCGAGCGGTGGAACGAGGCGCTACGCTCGCAATAGTAGACGGCAAGCACAAATTAATAGAGAGTAAATGCGCAAGGACTTGCGGTGCGTCAGTTAGATGACAGCTTTTTATGATGCTCTGCAATCCTTCTTCATTCCGTGGAGGCGGAAGAAGATGCGGGAGGAAATCTTGAGGACCGTAGAGCTCCGCGCTGCCCTGGCAGCGTCAGGATAAGCACGGCCTGAAACTCCCTTCCGCATAAACGAAAAACGACGCCCAAAAAGGGCATCCTGAGGAGGGTTTTCTAAGTGAAACATTTTCTTATCGGCACATTTCTGGCAGGCGTGATCGCGCTTCCGGCGGTCGCAGCGGACTACACCATCATCGCGCCGGCCAATCCCGGCGGCGGCTGGGACCAGACCGCGCGTTCCCTGCAGACCGTGCTGCAGGAAGAAGGCATTTCCAAGAGCGTTCAGGTGCAGAACGTGCCAGGTGCCGGCGGCACCATCGGTCTTGCACAGTTCGCCAGCCAGCAGAAGGGCAACCCGAACGCCCTCATCGTCGGCGGTTACGTGATGGTCGGCGCGATCCTCACCAACAAGGCGCCCGTCACCCTCAAGGAAGTGACGCCAATCGCCCGCCTGACCGGTGAATATGAAGCAATCGTCGTTCCGGCATCTTCGCCGCTGAAAACCATCGGCGACCTCGTCGACCAGCTCAAAAAAGATCCGGGCAGCGTGTCCTGGGGCGGCGGCTCGGCCGGCGGCACCGATCATATCGCTGTTGGCCTGATCGCCAAGGCGGCCGGCGTCGATCCGACCAAGATCAACTACATCGCCTATTCCGGCGGCGGCGAAGCGCTTGCCTCGATCCTCGGCTCGCAGGTAACAGCCGGCATTTCGAGCTACGGCGAATTCGAAAGCCAGGTCAAGGCGGGCACGCTGCGCCTGCTGGCCGTTTCCAGCGAAGAGAAGCTGGAAGGCGTTGACGCGCCGACGCTCAAGGAAAGCGGCCTCGACGTCGTCGTGCAGAACTGGCGCATGGTCGCTGCTCCTCCCGGCCTGACGCCGGAACAGGAAAAGGCCGTCAGCGCCGATATCGAGAAGCTGGCGAAATCCGCAAAGTGGCAGGAAACGCTGAAGACGAAGAGCTGGATGGATACCTATCTTTCCGGTGACGAGTTCAAGGCGCAGCTTGCCAAGGACACCGACGCCACCGCCGCCATCCTCAAAGAAATCGGACTGGTAAAATGAGCCAGGGTTCCAACCCTTCACAACATCAAGAGCGCCGCCCTGACTGGGCGGCGCTGGCGATCGCCGTAGCCCTCGTCCTTATCGCCTGCGTGATCTTCTGGGACAGTGCGCGTCTCGCCAGCGTCACCGGCTACTCGCCGGTCGGTCCGGCAACGGTCCCCTACGCCATCGCCTTCTGTCTTGTCGGCCTTGCGCTCTGGACGGCCATCGAAGCCTGGCGCGGTGATTTTCCTGAACGGGACAAACAGGAAGTCGCCCCGGTCATATGGGTCGTCGCCGGCCTTGCCGCGCAGATGCTGTTGCTGAACGTCGCCGGTTTCTCCATCGCCACCGGTCTCCTGTTTGCGTTTACGGCGCGCGCCTTCGGCAAACGCAAGCTCTGGTATTCGATCCCCATCGGCATCGCTCTGAGCTTCGTCATCTGGATCATCTTTGCGCGGCTGCTGCAACTTTCTCTGCCTGCCGGGCCTCTGGAGCGGCTGTTGTTCTAACAGCCATTCCGACCAAAATTCGAGATCACAGGAAACCGCCGGCGCGCGATGACGCAAACGCCAGCCGTTCCGCCCGCCCATCTGCTCGACTTGGGGGACATCTGTCCATGAGTACGTTTGAATTCCTGCTGCACGGTCTTGAGGTTGCTGCCCAACCCATGAACCTGCTCTATGCGCTGATCGGCGTGACACTCGGCACTGCCGTCGGCGTTCTGCCCGGCATCGGGCCGGCGCTGACGGTCGCTCTGCTTCTGCCCGTTACATACCGGCTTGATCCCGCCGGTTCGCTCATCATGTTCGCCGGCATCTATTATGGCGGCATGTATGGCGGATCGACCACCTCGATCCTGCTCAACACGCCGGGCGAAAGCGCATCGATCGTGACTGCGCTCGAAGGCAACAAGATGGCCCGTGCGGGCCGCGGCGGCCCGGCACTTGCCACCGCCGCCATCGGCTCCTTCGTCGCTGGTCTCATCGCCACAGTCGCTCTCGCCTTTGTTGCACCCTATATCGTCAAGCTGGCGCTGGTTTTCGGCCCGCGCGAATATTTCGCGCTGATGGTGCTCGCTTTTGTCACCGTCTCCTCGGCTTTCGGAGACTCGGCACTGCGCGGCCTTACCTCGCTGTTCATCGGCTTCGCGCTCGCCATCGTCGGTATCGACCAGTTGACCGGCCAGACCCGCATGAGCTTCGGCATTCCCGACCTTCTCGACGGCGTGGAAGTGACGACGCTTGCGGTGGCCATGTTCGCCATCGGCGAGACGCTGTTCATCGTTGCGCAGGGCCAGAGTGGCGACGAGAAGGTCGAAGCGGTCAAGGGTTCGGTCTGGATGAGTGCGCAGGACTGGGCGCGTTCCTGGAAACCCTGGTTGCGCGGCACATTGATCGGCTTCCCGATTGGCGCCATGCCTGCCGGTGGTGCTGAAATCGGCACCTTCCTTTCCTATGCAACCGAAAAGCGGCTCAGCAAACATCCGGAAGAATTCGGCCATGGCGCCATCGAAGGGGTTGCCGGTCCGGAAGCCGCCAACAATGCCTCCGCTGCCGGTACGCTCGTTCCCCTCCTGACGCTCGGCCTGCCGACGACGGCAACCGCTGCCATCATGCTCGCCGGTTTCCAGCAGTTCGGTCTTCAGCCTGGCCCGCTGCTGTTTGCCACCAATCCGCAGCTGGTCTGGGGCCTTATCGCCAGCCTGTTCATCGCCAACCTGATGCTGCTGGTGCTCAATCTGCCGCTCATCGGCCTGTGGGTGAAGCTGCTGACCATCCCGAAACCCTGGCTCTATGCCGGCATCCTGCTGTTTGCGACGCTCGGCACCATCGGCGCCAACCCGTCCGTGTTCGAACTCGGCATGCTGCTCGCCTTCGGTATCCTTGGTTACATCATGCGCATCTTCGGTTATCCGATCGCGCCTGCCGTGGTCGGCCTCATCCTCGGGCCGCTTGCCGAACAGCAGCTTCGCCGTGCACTCGCCATCGGCCAGGGCGACCCGACCGTGCTGCTCACCTCACCGATTGCCGTCGGCCTGTTCCTTGTCGCAGCCGCCGCCTTCATCGTCCCGCTCATCATGCGCATCCGCGGCCGCGGCGAGGTGCTGACGCAGCTTGCCGCCAACGAGGACTGATAACAAAAGCCTCCCAAGGCAACTGGCCCCGTCTCCTTCCGGATGCGGGGCCCTTTTTATTCACGGCAACGGGATGTGTGGCGCAGGCACGGCCGTGATAGTATTCCTGTCCAACGCAGGAGAAAAACATGCGCAAGATCGCGATCATGCTGGTTCTGGGCCTTGCCGGCTGCGCCACCGCGGCACCCGACGTGCAACCCATTCCGGGCAGCATCACCTATGGCGGACAACCCCATACCAAATTGACCAAGTCACCCATCGGCAGCACGCTCAGCCACGAATTCGTCATGGGCGATGGCCGGCTGGCGATTGAAACCTACCGCATCCAGCCTGACCGGTCGCTGAAACTGGAAAGACGCGAGATCGTCGGCGACTGGCCGCCGAATTGAAAGAAGATACGGCCCCTGATGTGGCTCCGGGGTTTGCTTCCGGTGCCACACACATTTCCCGCTCACGGCAATTCAGAACTATTCTAAAACATATTTTTGATTTCCGCATACCTTGCCAATAAAGCTGACAGCGAACATCAAGTTACGCCTGCGGGATCCGCTTCCGCAGGGTCAAGAACCATATTGCAAGGGACATATCCGTGGCCATCAACTTCACCTTCCCCGTTCGGCTGCTGGCAGCAGCGGCCTTCAGCCTTGGCGCGATGACCGCAGGCGCTGAGGAAATGACGATCAAGCACGCGCAGGGCGAGACCGTTCTGAAAGCCGCGCCGAAAAAGGTTCTGGTTCTGGATATCCCCTCGCTCGACAATCTCGATGCGATGGGCGTCGAGCCAGCTGGTGTCCTTGGTTCCAACCTGCCGACCTATCTCCAAAAATATGCCGATGGCAAATATCTGAAGGTCGGCACGCTGTTCGAACCCGATTACGAGGCGATCAATGCGGCAGAAGCCGATCTCGTCATCGTCGGCGGCCGTTCGCGTGCGAAATATCCCGATGTTGCGAAGATCACCCCCGCCATCGACATGTCGATCGATTCCAAGGAATTCATCGCGAGCGTCAAAGCCAATATCACCAAGCTCGGCGATATCTTCGGCAAGCAAGAAGAAGCAAAGAAGCTCGACGCCTCCATTGACGAGAAGGTCGCAAAGCTGAAGGCCATCGCGCCGAATTCCGGCACGGCGATGATCCTCGTCACCAATGCCGGCAAGGTCGGTGTTTACGGCCCAAGCTCGCGCACCGGCTGGCTGCACACGGAAATCGGCTTCAAGCCGGTCGCTCCTGATATCGACGACCGCTTCGACCGGGGCGATGTCGTGTCCTTCGAATATCTGGCAGAGGTCAATCCCGAATGGCTGTTCGTGATTGACCGCGATGCCGGCATCGGCCGCGCAACGGACCCAGGCAAGGCCGCCGCCCAGGTGCTGGACAACGAACTGATCCACCAGACCAACGCCTGGAAGAAAAAGCAGATCGTCTATCTCGACCCGCAGGCGGCCTATATCGTCAGCAGCGGTTATACGGCGCTCACCACCTTGCTTGATCAGGTCTACGAGGCCGTGTCCGAGAAGAAGTCGTAAAAACTGCCTTCGCGACGTCATCCCCGGGCTTCTCCCGAGGATGACGAAGGAGAGGTTCAGTCCTCCGGGCAATCTGCGAGGTCGAAGCGAGCCATCACCATTTTCGAAAAACCACTGACGTGAAATCCCTGTCCCTCATCCTCGCCCTCCTTCTGGCGCTGACACTCGCCATCGTCAGCCTGTTCGTCGGCGTGAGCAACGTCTCGCTGGCGACGCTTTTTGCACCGGATACGAGCGCGGATGCACTGCGCGTGCTCCTCGTCAGCCGCATTCCGCGCACGCTGGCGCTCATACTGGCCGGAAGCTCGATGGCGATTGCCGGTCTCATCATGCAGATGCTGGTGCGCAACCGCTTCGTGGAGCCTTCGACGGCTGGCACCACCGAATCCGCCGGCCTTGGCCTGCTCACCGTCACCCTGCTTGCCCCGGAAACGCCGATCTTCGGCAAGATGCTGGTGGCGGCCGCTTTCGCGCTGGCGGGAACCGCACTTTTCCTGCGTATTCTGCGGCAGGTGCCGCTGCGCGATGTGCTGCTGGTGCCGCTGATCGGCATCATGCTGGGCGGCGTCATTTCTGCCGTCACCACTTTCTTCGCCTATCGTTTCGATCTGCTGCAATCGCTCGGCGCGTGGATGACCGGGGATTTTTCCGGCGTGCTGCGTGGCCGCTATGAATTGCTGTGGATCGGCTTCGTTTTCGCCATCGCTGCCTATCTCGCCGCCGACCGTTTCACGGTGGCAGGCATGGGGCGCGACTTCACCACCAATCTCGGACTGAACTATCGCCGGGTGATGGCGCTCGGCCTCACCATCGTCTCGCTGGTCAGTGCCGTCGTCGTCGTGACCGTCGGCATGATCCCTTTTCTCGGCCTGATTGTGCCGAATGTGGTCAGCCTGATTATCGGCGACAATATGCGCCGTTCCGTGCCCTGGGTGGCGACGCTTGGCGCGGTCTTCGTTCTTGCCTGCGACATCATCGGCAGAACGGTGCGCGCGCCCTATGAGATACCGATCGGAACCGTGGTCGGCGTCATCGGCAGCGCGCTGTTCCTCTATCTCCTGCTCCGGAAACGCCACCATGCATGAGAGACATCCCGACCGGCGCGCGAAACTCGTGCTGCTGATGCTTCTCGCACTGGCGCTCATCTCCATGGCTGCCTTCATGACGCTGGGTGCAAAGGGCAGTTGGAGCTTCATCCTGCCGTTTCGCGGCATCAAGCTTCTGTCGCTTTTGTTGGTGGCCTATGCCATCGCCGTTTCGACGGTATTGTTCCAGACGGTCACCAACAACCGCATTCTCACCCCTTCGGTGATGGGTTTCGATTCGCTCTATGTGCTGGTGCAGACGGCGCTGATCTTCGTGTTTGGCTCGGCAACCGTGGTGATGATCGATCCGCAACTGAAGTTTCTTGCCGAAACCGCGCTGCTCGTCACGTTCTCCGCCCTGCTCTACCGCTGGCTTTTCGTCGGCGCGGAACGCAGCCTGCATCTTCTGGTGCTGGTCGGCATCGTCTTCGGCGTGTTCTTCCGCAGCCTCTCGGGCTTCATGCAGCGCGTACTGGACCCCAATGAATATGCGGTGCTGCAGGATGTGCTGTTCGCCAGCTTCAATTCCATCGATCCCACCCTTCTTGCGGTATCAGTCATCATCGTCGGCGTGGTGACGATTATAGGGTTGCGGCTCCTGCACACGCTCGACGTTCTTTCGCTCGGCCGCGCAACGGCCATCAGCCTTGGCGTGGACTACAAGCGAACGGTGACGATCATCCTCGTGCTGGTCTCCGTTCTCGTCGCCGTTTCCACCGCACTCGTCGGCCCTGTCATGTTCTTCGGGCTGCTGGTTGCGGCGCTGGCCCATTATCTCACAGGCAACGGCAAACATGCCTATGTGCTGCCGGCTGCAATCCTCATCGCCATCATCTGCCTTGTCGGCGGTCAGGTGGTGCTGGAGCGGATCTTCGCCTTCAACACGGCGCTTTCCATCATCATCGAATTTCTGGGCGGCATCGTCTTTATCGGTCTTATTCTCAAGCGGGGTGCGCGATGATCATCGCCAGTCAGATCAGCAAATCCTATGGCGACACGGTTGTTGTCGATGGCGTCTCCGTCGCCATTCCGGCAGGCGGCGTCACCTCCATCATCGGGCCGAACGGGGCGGGAAAATCCACGCTGCTCTCCATCGTGGCACGGCTGATGTCCATGGATGCGGGAACCGTGACTGTGGACGGGCTGGATGTGACCAAGACCCCTTCCGACACGCTGGCAAAACGGCTCTCGATCCTCAGGCAAGACAACCACATCTCGTCACGCCTGACGGTGCGCGATCTCGTCGGTTTTGGACGTTATCCCTATTCCAAGGGCCGTCCCACCATCGAGGACAAGGTCCATATCGACCGGGCGCTGGAATATCTCCATCTCGAAAACCTTTCCGGCCGCTTTCTCGACGAGCTTTCCGGCGGCCAGCGTCAGCGCGCCTTCGTGGCCATGGTCCTGTGTCAGGACACGGACTATGTGCTCCTGGACGAGCCGCTCAACAATCTCGACATGAAACACGCCTCAAGCATGATGAAGATCATGCGTCGCGCCGCCGACGAGCTGAAGAAGACCGTGGTTCTGGTACTGCACGACATCAACTTCGCCTCCTGGTACTCCGACACCATCATCGCCATGCGTGATGGCCGAATCTGCCGCCAGGGACCGGCGGAACAGATTATCCGTCCGGAGGTTCTGCGGGAAATCTACGACATGACCATCAGTGTCAACGACATAGACGGTCGACGCATCTGTCTGTTTTATGAGTGAGATACGACGATTGCAGAGGTTTTTTGCCATTGCCGTCCGAGCGACGGAACAGGGCAACCGGCCAGGGCGTTAATCGGGGGAGATTTTGCCAAACGGCATTCCGTCCGCAACGTCAGGAGACATCGATGAAGACGCACAAGACGAAGAACGACCTGCCTTCCAACGCCAAATCAACGGTGATGGGTATTCTGAACGAATCGCTCGCTTCTGTGATCGACCTTGCACTGGTGACCAAGCAGGCGCACTGGAACCTGAAAGGTCCGCAATTCATCGCCGTGCACGAACTTCTCGACACCTTCCGCGCCCAGCTCGACAATCACGGCGATACAATTGCCGAACGTGTGGTGCAGCTTGGCGGCACAGCGCTCGGTAGCCTGCAATCCGTCTCTTCGACGACCAAGCTCAAGGCCTATCCGACCGATATCTACAAGATCCACGATCATTTGGACGAACTGATCGCCCGTTATGGCGACGTGGCCAACATGATCCGCAAGGCTATCGATGATTCCGACGAGGCCGGCGACCCGACGACAGCGGATATCTTCACCGCCGCCTCGCGCGATCTCGACAAGGCGCTGTGGTTCCTCGAGGCGCACGTTCAGGAAAAGAGCTGAGCCGCAACGCTGCTACTGCCACCACACACACGAAAGCGCCCGAGATGCCCGGGCGCTTTTTTAATGAAATGGCGCAATCAGTGCCGACGTAAAACCGCAAGACCGATGTCGCGCAACATCTCATGATCGAGAATGCCGCGCTGGGCGCTACGGATCAAAACCGCCGCGCACTCGTTGGCGACGTGGCTACAGCGATCTTGAAGGCACTCGAAACATACGCCGTCGAAAATATTCTGCAGATCGGTGATCTGCTGGGGCGACAATTGTGCGCCGACTCTTTCAAAAGCTGCATACGACAAGGCTCATCCTCCCGATGATGACATGCCAAGTATCGTTTCTTTTTTTGTGGACATGAAATTTGTACACCCGAACGAATCACTTGTCGAATCAGATTTTAACCAAATGTAAACAGGTTATTTTTTGGCCATCCGGCCGGTTGTGTGCTTTTACAACCCAAATAAAGGCCAGCCGAAACAATACCTTCGCCCGCCAACACACTTTTTTACGACGCATCGGGCCGGTCGTTTTGAATAAACCCACAGGCCAGACGGATTTCCACCGAAACCGCAAAAGAAACTGTTGCATTCCAAAAACGATTGAGCGATATAGCACCCGTCGCCGCGCTTTGGCGGCCCGCGGTCCAGCGAACTACCCCGGACCAGCGGTTTTTGAGCGGGTGTAGCTCAGGGGTAGAGCACAACCTTGCCAAGGTTGGGGTCGAGGGTTCAAATCCCTTCGCCCGCTCCAGTTTTCCCTGGAAAACGTCGGGAATGTCAAAGCGCTTACAGGCACCGCCCTGATTTTGCCGCCGGTCCCAGATAGCTCCTCTTCAACCGAAGCCTACCCGCATGTTCTGGGCCGATCTGACGCCCAACCATAGTCCCGTGCCCTAGACACCGAACTTATTCGCTTCAGGAAGGCGTTTGCGGACGTGCAAGACATGATAGCCGATTTGGATTCTCATTAGAATTATTTAGTATTAAGTATTATTCTTATTTAATATAAGAGTACAGTATATTATTATAAGATACGTAATTACTAATAATACATAATTGTTTCTTAAATTTGTAAGTATAATCATCACCGGAAAAGCGCATGATGCCGAAATATGACCCATGAAGGGCTCGATTTTCTTGTGGGAGCCATAACGATGAGAAATATTCCCGTTGTCGGAAAGTTTTTGACGGTATTTGCGCTATTCGGCGTATGTGTAATCCTGATTGCGGCCTACTCCGCCATACAGATCAAATCGATCGATGGAAGTTATAGTGACCTTATTGCGCGTGACAGCGCAGCGGCCTTGAATTTGGCACTCGCGAACCAAGAACTGCTGAACGGGCGTGCGGCTCTGGCCGATATGATGATCGCCTTTACGGAACAGGGTAATGCCGCTGCCGAAGCTGAGGTGAAGGCCACACGCGACAAGTTCATGGTATCGATGGATGGAGCCATCGCCAATATCCCCGAAGACAACCGCCTGCGCGTACTCAAGGACGACGTGACGACGCTCTATAACGTGACGTGCAAGAACGCCTGGCACCTGGGCCGAACCGCATCAACCGTGGATGAGGCACTTGCGTCGCAAAAAGCGTTTGGCACCGAGTGCCAGCCAGTCTTTGCCAAGATCGGCGCGAAACTTACACAGATAGCCACTGATATTTCGAACCGTAGCGCCAAGCAGAGCGATGATCTGAGCGACATAAGCCAACGGACTGCACTGATTACCGTCGCGGCGGTCGTCCTCGGCTTCATCACCGTCGTCGTCATCGGATATTTCGCGATCAGCAGCTGGCTTGTCACGCCGATCCGGGGTCTTGTCGGCACGATGCAAACGCTTGCGGAGGGTAACCTGTCCGTCAAGGTCGAGGGAACGGACCGGCGCGACGAGGTCGGCACGATGGCAAAGGCCGTTGAGGTCTTCAAGGATAACGAATTGAAGGCCCGCCGGCTGGAAGCGGATGCGGCGCAGGTGCGTAACCAGTCCGAGGCAGAGCGTCAAAGAACCGCCGAAATTGATCGCAGGCGCGCCGCCGAAATGGCGGAAGCGACCAGCGGCCTTGCCGAAGGTCTGAAGCATATGGCCAATGGCGACCTGTCCTACCAGCTGAAAACGCCTTTCTCCGCAGAATTCGAAAGCCTGCGTGCGGACTTCAATATCGCCGTAAACCAGCTTAGCAAAACACTACTGTCCGTTGCCGATGTCACGGCCACGATCGACAACGGCTCTCGCGAGTTGAGTTCGAGTGCGAGCGACCTGTCGCAACGCACGGAAACCCAAGCCGCATCGCTGGAAGAAACAGCCGCAGCGCTCGACCAGATAACCAGCAACGTCAGCAATTCGACCAAACGGACTGAGGAGGCCCGGATCGTGGCGGTCGAGGCCAACAGATCCGCGCAGACATCCGGTCAGGTCGTGGCAACTGCGGTCGATGCCATGAAGCGCATAGAAAGCTCTTCAAGCCAGATTTCCAACATCATAGGCGTCATCGACGAGATTGCCTTCCAGACCAATCTTCTGGCACTCAACGCCGGCGTCGAGGCGGCCCGTGCGGGCGAGGCAGGCAAGGGCTTTGCGGTTGTGGCACAGGAAGTGCGTGAACTGGCCCAGCGCTCGGCGCAAGCGGCCAAGGAAATCAAGGAGCTTATCCGCAACTCCGCCGACGAAGTGCAGAACGGCGTGAAACTCGTGACCGCAACCGGCGACGCCCTGAAGATCATTGAAAGTCACGTCATCGCCATCAATGCACAACTCGACGCCATCGCGACATCCGCAAGGGAACAATCGGTCGGGTTGGCCGAGGTCAACAGCGCGGTAAACCAGATGGACCAGGTCACGCAGCACAATGCCGCGATGGTCGAAAGGGCGACGGCCTCCAGCGCATCGCTTGCCGGTGATGCCGAAAAACTCCGCCAGATCGTCGGCCAGTTCAAGCTGGATGGCGCAATGGCCAGCACCAGCACGGCTCGATCCGCATATAAGCCTTCAGCGCCGGTGCGCGTTGCCGACAACGCACAGCCGAGACCATCCCCGGCGCGTCGCATGATCGGCCAGGTGGCCGCAGCGCTCGGCGTATCCACGGCCTCGAAAGATCAGACTTGGGGCGAATTCTGATCCACTCTCTCAGAAGACACCCGGATAGCTTATCCGGGTGTCTTAAGGTTATCTATATCAGTGAAAACCGCTCCTCCGTCATGCCGGCTAGACCCGCGTGACGGCACCAGGAGGAATTCCACCCACACCCATTGGCAACTGTCAGGCAGCCGCGTCCCATACCGGTGCAAGCCCGTCCGGCGAGACGATACGGCCATCCGGTCGAGCAAGAGCGCGGATCGCATCCGTCTCAGCGACCGACAGCGTGAAATCGAAGATCGCAAGGTTTTCATCAACACGGGCTTCGCTCACCGTCTTCGAAAGCGCAATCACACCCTGCTGCTGCACGAGCCAGCGCAGCACCACCTGCGCCACCGACTTGCCCCGGCTTGCGGCGATGTCCTTTAGAACCGGATCGGCAAAAACCTTGCCGTCGGCCATACCGTAATAACCCGTCACCGACATGCCGGCAGCCTTGGCCGCCGCGATCACCACATCCTGATCGATATAGGGATGGTATTCGATCTGATTGGTGACGATCGGTGCCTTTGACAAACTGACCGCCTCAGCCATCAGCGCCGTATTGAAATTGGACACGCCGATATGGCGAACCTTGCCGGCGTCGCGAACCGCGTTCAGCGCGCCTATCTGCTCGGCCAGCGTTACCGCCTCGTTCGGCCAGTGCAGAAGCAGGAGATCGACATAATCGGTCTTCAGTTTTTTCAGGCTCTCATCGACGGAGGCAAGAAAGGCATCGTGCCTGTAGTTCTCCACCCAGACCTTGGTGGTCAGGAAGATATCGCTGCGTGCCACGCCGGAACCGGCAATGGCTTCGCCGACTTCGGCCTCATTACCGTAAATCTGTGCGGTATCGATATGGCGAAAGCCGGCCTTCAGGGCATGCGGAACGATCCGAAGAACATCGGGGCCGGGAATACGGAAGGTACCGAAGCCAAGCACCGGGATCGATGCGCCTTTGGCGGTGACATCAAACATATATTTTCTCCTTTTAGGGTACACCCGGCCAGCCCTTAGGCAGTGGCCGGGATTTATATGAAAAACTCAGGCGGTCTTCAGCGAGAGCGAGGCGCGACGGTCGAGTGCACTGCTCCAGAGGGTGAGAATGAGGGCAATGGCGACAAGGATGGCGCCGACCCATGGGGTTGCGGCAAGGCCCATCGGCGATTCCACCACGAGACCGCCAAGCCACGCACCAATCGCGATGCCGAGATTGAAGGCGGCGATATTGAGCGCCGAGGCGACATCGACAGCGCCGGGGCGGTGTTCCTTGGCCAGCTGCACCACATAAAGCTGCAGGCCGGGAACGTTGGCGAAGGACAGGAAGCCGAGCGCCACCAGCGTGATCAGGGTCAGAATCGGCGAGACGGCGGTGAAGGAAAAGACCAGCAGTACGATGGCTTGTGCCAGAAAGAGGCCGATCAACGCCTTGACTGGATTGTGGTTGGCGATTTTGCCGCCACCGATGTTACCGGCGGCAATGGCGATGCCGTAGAGCACAAGGATCAGGCCGACGCTCTTTTCGGAGAAGCCCGTGACATCCTGAAGGATCGGCGCCAGAAAGGTGAAGGCGACGAAGGTGCCGCCGTAACCAAGTGCGGTCATGGCGAAAACGATGAGCAGTCGGCCGGAACCCAGCACACGCACCTGATCGAGAAGGCTGGCGGGCGGCGCTTTCTTCAGCGTGCCCGGCAACAGGGCCGCGATACCGGCAAAGGCGATGACACCAAGACCTGCAACCGCCCAGAAGGTGGCGCGCCAGCCGAAAATCTGCCCGATATAGGTACCGATCGGCACGCCGGTGACGATGGCGACGGTCAAACCCATGAACATCATGGCAATCGCCGAGCCACGGCGGTTTTCCGGCACGAGATCGGCGGCGATGGTGGCGCCAACGGAGAAGAACACGCCATGGGCGAAGGCGGAAAGCACCCGCGCGACCAGAAGCGTCTCATAGCTTGGCGACACGGCGGCTGCGACATTACCGACGACGAACAGCGCCATCAGACCCAGCAGCAGCGGCTTTCTTTCGATCTTGCCGGTCAGCGCAGTCAGGATCGGCGCACCGAAAGTGACACCCAGCGCGTAAACGCTGACGATAAGGCCGGCAAGCGGCAGGGTAATGTGGAGATCTGCGGCGACCGTCGGCAAAAGACCGACGATGACAAACTCCGTGGTTCCGATCGCGTAAGCCGCGATCGTCAAGGCAAATATGGCCAATGGCATGACGAGTACCTCTTCGCCCGGAGCGGGATCGCGGGCGTTATGGACAGCGGGTGCTGTCCGGTTGGATCAACTGTGTGATTGCAATATGGGCGAAGGGGACTTGCATGATAATCAGCAAGATTGGATAAAAGCCTTTGAATTAATTTCACAAGTGGTGCAGCGATGGACAACAGGGCCGGAGAAATGGAAGTCTTCGTGGCGGCAGCCGAGCTGGGGAGTTTTTCCGCAGCCGGGCGCAGGCTCAAGCTTTCACCCTCGGCGGTGAGCAAACTTGTCACCCGCATTGAAGACCGCCTCGGCACCCGCCTTCTCGCTCGCTCCACCCGCGTGGTGACGCTGACGCCGGAGGGGGAAATCTATCTTTCCCGGGCAAGGCGCATTCTGGCCGACATCGCCGATACGGAGCAGATCGTAGCAGGCGGCGGCAAGGTGGTGCCGCGGGGGCTACTGCGTGTCAACGCCACGCTGGGCTTCGGCGAAAGGTATCTTCTGCCGCTCGCACCGGAGTTTTTATCTCTTTATCCGGAAATCGAACTGGATATCTCGCTAACCGACGGCGTCATCAGCCTGATCGAGGAGCGCACCGATATTGCGATACGATCCGGCGGGATGGCGGATTCGTCCCTCAAGGCAAGAAAGCTGAAAGAGGTCCGCCGGATCATCGTCGCCTCCCCTGCCTATATAGAAAAACATGGCATGCCGGAAAAGCCGCAGGATCTGGCCCAACACAATTGCATCAGCTTCAATTTCAGTCGCAGCCTCAACGAATGGCCTTTTCGTGATCCCGGCACGACAGAGGTCTACCGCCTTCCCGTGACCGGCAACGCCTCGGTCAACAGCGGCATGGCAATGCGTAGGCTGTGCCTGACGGGCCTTGGGCTGGGAAGGGTCGGAGAGTTTCATGTCGAGCCGGATATCGAGGCCGGTCTGCTCGTGCCGGTGCTCGAGGATTACAATCCGGGCGACATGGAGGTGATCCACGCCGTTTATGCCGGACATGATCACTTGGCCGCCCGCGTACGCGCTTTTATCGATTTTGTCGCGGCAAAGGTCGGGCGGTGACTAGCTGCCTCAGACGAGGCTGTGAACCATCTTCGCCAGCCAGTCCACGAAAACACGGACCTTGTTGGTGACGTGCCGTGTCTGCGGATAAACGACATAGATCGGCATGGGTTCGCGCCGCCATTCCGGCAGAACCGGCACAAGCTCGCCACGCGCAAGCGCATCCTTGACCATGAAAACGGGCAGCTGCACCATGCCCATGCCCGCCAGCGCGGCGTTGAGATAAGTGCGGCTGTCATTCACCGAAACGACGTAGTTGGGCGTAATCTCGACGCTGCGAAGCCCGTTGTCGAATGAGATCGGCATGATCTGGCCAGTGGTGGCATTGAAATATCCCACGGAATGATGTCCGTTTTCGAGATCTTCCGGCTGTTGCGGCATGCCGAAACTCTCGATGTACAGGGGAGAGGCGAAGGTTTCGAATTTCAGCTCGCCGACCTTGCGCGCAATAAGTGATTGATCCCGCAACGTGCCGACCCGCAGCGCGCAATCGACATTCTCCGCGATATAATCGACCAGACGGTCGCCGACGCCGAGATCGAGCCGGATTTGCGGATAGCGCTGGTAAAATTCGCAAAGATGTGGAATAACCACGAGGTCCGCGAAGACACCGGCCATTTCCACCCGCAACCGGCCAGACGGCTGCACCTGCGCGCTGGACATGCTGCCATCAAGCTCTTCGATTTCCGACAGAATCTGCGAGGCCCGCTCATAATAGAGAGCGCCGTCCGTCGTCAGCATCACCCGCCGCGTTGTGCGGTTGAGAAGCGTGGTATGTAAATGCGCCTCCAGCGCCTGGACCATGTTGGTGACGGTGGTTTTGGGCATGTTCAGCGCGGTCGCGGCGCGGCTGAAATTGCCGGTTTCGACGACGCGAGTGAATACCCGCATGGCGGAAAGCTGATCCATGTCGCTATTATCCGTTTTTTTGGAATAGTGTTTTCATTTTGACGTACTTGATCGTTTTCTCCCGAACAATAATATGAATTTCAGATTTTGCAAATATGGTGAGCTGCTGATGGCGGCGCACGGGATCGGATCAGATGAAAGCGCACTGGGAAAATATCGAAGGCTGTGGGGGCTCGGCGTCCCAGCTTTCCGTGCGCCGATATGAAAGTGCCGGCCTGTGCACCAACCCGCCCGTGGTCCTTTATTTGCGCGGCGGCTCGTTTCTTGAAAAGGGCGGCAATTGCCCGGAGCTTCCGGTGGCACGCGCGCTCGCTGAAAGCGGCGCGATCGTCGTCGAGGCCGACTATAGCAAGTCGTCCGGCAACGAGTTTCCGATGGTGATCGATTGTGCCTTCGAAGCGCTGGATCATCTGAGCCGGGACCGCAAGCATTATGGCGGCGCAAAATCGCTGCTGTTTGTGGCCGGCGAAGAGGCTGGTGGCAATGTGGCGGCTGGGCTTGCGCTGAAGGCGCGGGACCGCATGCCGGGCAAGCTTGCCGGTCAAATACTTCTGTCGCCCATGATCGACCCGATGATGACGACGGAATCCTTCCGCGATGCGGACAGGATCGGCATGCGCCAGCGCTGGGCGGATGGCTGGAGCCATTACCTTGCCAAGGCCTGCGGGTTTTTTCACCCCTATGCCGCGCCCTGCCAGTGTACGCGGCTGAACCGGGTGGCGCCGGCGCTGATCTTTACCGCCGAGGACGACCCTCTGCGCGACGAAACGGTCGGTTATGCCGACAGGCTCATCGCCTCCGGTGTCAGCGTCCGGCAGCATGTTTTCCCCGCCGGTATTGGCTGGACGGGGCTTTATCAAGGAAAGGGCGGCGGATGGGTCCCATCCGTCTGTTCGGAGTTCAAGACCTTCGTTGACCAGATAAAACACTGAAATCGCATTTTGAGCATGTCCAGTAAAAGTGCGTAGCGGTTTTACGCCCGGACCATGCGACAAAACACACAGATAGAGAAACTGACCGGCTCCTGATCCGAGCCAAGGAGAGACCCATGACGCTGACCACAAAGCGCCGGGCCCTGACGGGCGCCGGTATCGGGCTTGCTATGTCCGTTGCAGCCGCAGCACTCATTTTCGACCTGCCCACCAGCCGTGATGCGACGGCAGCTTCCACCCCGGCTGAAACGCCGGCTATCCCAGTCACCGTCGCCAAGGTGGAAAGCCGCGATGTGATGCGCTGGGAAGAATTTTCCGGCCGTCTCGAAGCCGTCGACCGCGTGCAGATCCGCTCCCGCGTCGCTGGCCAGATCAAGGCCGTGCATTTCCGCGAAGGCGCGCTGGTGAAGGAAGGCGACCCCCTCTTCACCATCGATCCGGCCCCCTATCAGGCAGCCGTTGCAGGTGCTGAAGCCCAGGTCGCCTCCGCCGAAGCCAAGGTCAGCCTTGCCAAGACGGAACTCGACCGTGGCCGCAGGCTTTCCGACAATCGCACGATCTCCCAGAGCGATCTCGACCAGCGGCAAAGCTCGTTTGCGGATGCCGAAGCCCAGCTTCGCGCCGCCCGCGCGACGCTGACGACGGCTCAGCTCGATCTTGGTTACACCGAAATCGTTGCACCGGTTTCCGGCAGGGTCGGCCGCATCGAAATCACCGCCGGCAACCTCGTTGCCGCCGGCTCGACATCGCCTGCCCTGACGACGCTGGTTTCGGTCAACCCGATCTATGCCAGCTTCAACGCCAGCGAAGGAACGGTAGCGAAAGCGCTTTCCGAGCTGCCGAAGACGACCGACGCCCTGCCCGCGCTCGAACAGATCCCGGTGGAAATCGGCACGCTTTCGGATGAAGGCACGCCGATCAAGGGCACCCTGCACCTCATCGACAACCAGGTCGATTCCGCCAGCGGCACCATTGGTGTGCGTGCGGTCTTCGAAAATCCTGATGGCAGGCTCATTCCCGGCCAGTTCGTGCGGGTGCGCATGGGTGAACCGAAGCCGGAAAACCGGATAGTCATCAGCGACCGCGCCATCGGCACGGATCAGGACAAGCGGTTCGTCTTTGTCGTCGATGCCGAAAACAAGGTGAGCTACCGCCAGATCAAGCCCGGCGCACCGGCTGACGGCCAGCGCATCATCGACAGCGGCCTTGCAGCCGGCGATACGATCGTCGTCAACGGCCTGCAGCGCATTCGCCCCGGTGCAACCATCGCACCGCAGGCGGAAGACAAGGTCGCCGCCTCGCAATAACGCCGTCCCGCCTCCGGCGAGACGCATTTCACAAAGAACCGGCCCTCACCGGCGGCCATGATGCCGCCGGAACGGTCCTTGCATTTCCAAATCTACCCGGAGAGGGGACTGGATATGAATATTTCCAGATTTTTTGTCGACAGGCCGGTCTTCGCCGGCGTGCTGTCGATCCTGATCGTGGTCGCAGGCCTTCTCGGCATGCGCGCCCTGCCGATTTCCGAATATCCGGAAGTCGTGCCGCCATCCGTCGTCGTCCGCGCCACCTATCCCGGTGCGAACCCGGCCGTTATCGCCGAAACCGTCGCCACGCCGCTTGAAGAACAGATCAACGGCGTCGAGGACATGCTCTATATGGGCAGCCAGGCGACATCGGACGGCGTGCTGACGCTGACCGTCACGTTCAAGTTGGGCACCGACCCGGACAAGGCGCAGCAGCTGGTGCAGAACCGCGTGTCGCAGGCCGAACCGCGCCTGCCCGCGGAAGTGCGCGCACTCGGCATCACCACCGTCAAAAGCTCGCCCGACTTCATCATGGTCGTCAATCTCGTGTCGAAGACCGATGCCTATGACATCACCTATCTGCGCAACTATGCGACGCTGAACGTCAAGGATCGCCTCGCCCGTATCGAAGGCGTGGGTCAGGTGCAGGTCTTCGGCGCGGGTGACTATTCCATGCGCGTCTGGCTGGATCCGCAAAAGGTGGCCGAACACGATCTCGCCGCCAGCGACGTATCCGACGCCATCCGTCAGCAGAACGTCCAGGCCGCAGCCGGCGTTATCGGCGCATCGCCAAGCCCCAACGGCGTCGACCTGCAGCTCAACGTCAATGCCCAGGGCCGTCTGACGACGCCGGAGGAATTCGGCAACATCATCGTAAAGAGCGGCGCGAACGGCCAGATCACCCGTCTTCGCGATGTCGCCCGCATCGAACTCGGCGCTGCCGACTATACGCTGCGCTCGCTGCTCGACGGCGAACCCGCCGTGGCGATTGCCGTATTGCAGGCTCCCGGCTCCAACTCCATCGAAATCGCCGATAATGTCCGCGCGACAATGGACAATCTGCAACTGGCGATGCCTGATGGCGTGAAATATGAAATCGTCTACGACACGACGAAGTTCGTTCGCTCGTCCATCGAAAAGGTCGTTGATACGCTCCTCGAGGCCGTTGGCCTCGTGGTACTGGTGGTCATCCTGTTCCTCCAGACCTGGCGCGCCTCGATCATTCCGCTGATCGCCGTTCCGGTGTCGATCATCGGCACCTTCGCCGTCATGTATGCCTTCGGCTTCTCCATTAACGCGCTGACCCTGTTCGGCCTCGTGCTGGCCATCGGCATCGTGGTGGATGACGCCATCGTGGTGGTGGAAAACGTCGAGCGAAACATCGAAAACGGGCTTTCTCCGCGTGATGCCACCTACAAGGCGATGCGCGAAGTCTCCGGGCCGATCATAGCAATCGCGCTTGTGCTGGTCGCCGTTTTCGTCCCACTGGCTTTTATCTCCGGCCTTTCTGGCCAGTTCTACCGGCAGTTCGCGCTGACGATCGCGATTTCCACCGTCATTTCGGCGATCAATTCCCTGACGCTGTCACCCGCTCTTGCAGCCCTGCTGCTGAAAGAGCACGACGCACCGAAAGACTGGCTGACCCGCTTCATGGACCGGATTTTCGGCTGGTTCTTCCGTGGCTTCAACCGCGCCTTCGGAGCCGCCTCCAACGGTTACGGCAAAACCGTAGGCGGGCTGGTAACGCGCAAAAGCCTCGTCATGATCGTCTATATGGCGCTGGTGGCTGCCACCTACGGCATGTTCAGCGCGGTCCCAAGCGGGTTCGTACCGGCGCAGGACAAGCAATATCTCATCGGCTTCGCCCAGCTTCCGGACGGCGCAACGCTTGACCGCACGGAAAGTGTCATCAAGCGGATGAGCGATATCGCCATGCAACAGCCGGGCGTCAGCCACGCCATTGCCTTCCCCGGCCTGTCGATCAACGGCTTCACCATCGGCTCCAATTCCGGCATCGTCTTTGCAGTTCTCGACGACTTCGAAAACCGCAAGACGCCGGAACTGTCAGGCGGTGCCATCGCAATGCAGCTGAACCAGAAGTTTGCCGGCATTCAGGATGCCTTCATCGCCATGTTCCCGCCGCCGCCGGTTAACGGTCTCGGCCAGACGGGCGGCTTCAAGCTGCAGATCGAGGACCGTGCCGGTTACGGCTACCAGACGCTTGACGAAGCGGCCAAGGCGGTCATCGCCAAGGCATACCAGACACCGGAACTGGCAGGCATCTTCTCCAGCTTCCAGATCAACGTGCCGCAGCTCTTCGCCGATCTCGACCGCGCCAAGGCCGAGCAGCTGGGTGTTTCGGTCAGCGACGTCTTCCAGACGCTGCAGATCTATCTGGGCTCGCTTTATGTCAACGACTTCAACGCCTTCGGGCGGACATACAGCGTGCGTGTGCAGGCAGATGCGCAATTCCGCGCCCATGCCGAAGATATCGGCCGCCTGAAGGTCCGCTCGTCCACCGGTCAGATGATCCCGCTTTCCACGCTGTTGAAGGTAGATGCAACGACAGGACCGGAGCGCACAAACCGTTATAACGGCTTCCTTGCAGCCGATATCAACGGCGGTCCGGCACCGGGCTTCTCCTCTGGACAGGCGCAGGCGGCGATCGAGAAAATCCTTGCCGAAAACCTGCCGGCCGGGATCGAATACGAATGGACGGACCTGACTTACCAGCAGATCCTTGCCGGTAATTCCAGCCTCGTGGTCTTCCCGCTGGCGCTGCTGCTCGTCTATCTCGTATTGGCTGCGCAATATGAAAGCCTAACCCTGCCGATCGCGATCATTCTGATCGTTCCGCTCGGCGTTCTCGCCGCATTGACAGGCGTCTGGCTGACGGGAGGGGACAACAACATCTTTACGCAGATCGGCCTTGTCGTCCTTGTCGGGCTATCGGCGAAGAACGCGATCCTGATCGTGGAATTCGCCCGCGAGCTGGAATTCGAAGGACGAACGCCGCTTCAGGCCGCAGTCGAGGCAAGTCGCCTGCGCCTCCGCCCGATCCTGATGACCTCACTCGCCTTCATCATGGGCGTGGTGCCTCTGGTCATCTCCACCGGTGCGGGTGCGGAAATGCGCGCGGCCATGGGTGTCGCAGTGTTCTCCGGCATGATCGGGGTGACGTTCTTCGGCATCTTCATGACACCGGTATTCTACGTGCTGGTGCGCAAGCTGTCGGGTAACCGTCCTCTCATCCAGCACAAACAGGAAGAACCTGCCAATTCGGACTACAAGCTCGAAAAGGCCGGCTGAGACCTGATCCAATCCACCGCAAACTTCGACGAAAGCCCGCCGCGCATCTCACGATGCGCGGCGTTTTTGTTGGTGGGAACGTCCATGTGCATCGCCTGAAACAGAATCTGTTTCAATGACTTAAGCAGCAAGCACATACATGCTGCGCCGCAATAAAGAAATAACGAATACAATATATTCGCATAAGGCAGCAGATACGTAAAGGAACAATGCTATTTTATGCTTTCCATTTTGTGGTAATTTCAAGAACAGGGTGATTCGGGCTAAATGATTTAGTTCAGGGGTGACATGATGGAGCAGGAATACGAGAACTGGGCGACAACCATTGCCTATTCGATAGTAATGCATGAAGGTCTGGATCTAGCGCTTGCCGCGCAGAATCTGGACAGAGGCAAGACCAGAAACAACCGTGAACGGCTGATGGAAGCCATCCGCAAATCTCTGCTGGAGGCCCGTTCGCGCAGCCATCTGACGGTAGCGCAGCGGCTCTGAAGTCTGTCGCCGTATCCGATGCTGCCACAGGATCAGGTTGGAAGCAGATCGGTCCTTATCGCGGCTTTCAGCGGCAGGTGGTCCGAGGCAATGCGCGCCAGCGCACTGTCATGCGCCTCCACCTGCTCGATCAGCCCTTCGCGGTTGGCGATGATCCTGTCGAGCGCAAGCACCGGCAGGTTGGATGGAAAACTGGGCACTGCGGGCGGCAGGGCGCCGAATGCATCCCTCAGAGTATTGAGCGACGAGCCATTGCCGAGACGCCATTCGTTCAGGTCTCCCATGAGGATGGTCGCGCATTCGTTTCGCGCTTCCAGAAGACCGATAAGCGCCTTTGCCTGCTGGGCACGGGAATGCCTCAAAAGACCGAAATGCGCGGCGATTATTCGCAGTGCGCCACCGCTTTTCAAATCCAGTTCCACCACCAGCGCGCCGCGCGGCTCCAGCCCCGGCAATTTCAGCGTATGAACATCCCGCACCGCACCTTCCTTGAACAACAGGACATTACCGTGCCATCCATGCGCCTTCACACCCGCCAGAACAGGCACGGGGACAAGCCCGCTTTCCCGCTCCAGCCGGGCAAGATCGAGCAGGCCCGTGCGCTCGCCGAAACGGCTGTCCGCCTCCTGTAGCGCGATGATATCCGCGCCGATTTCCTGAATGACGCGGCTGGTGCGATCAGGATCGAACCTGCGGTCGCGGCCGACGCATTTGTGGACGTTGTAGGACGCGATGACCGGGAAGGAGTGATCTCTCTCCACCTGCCCGGCATTCTTCCGTTGGTGGCGGTCGCGCAGCGACTGCATGACGAAGGCGGGCAGGCTGCTGTTTTTCGCCAGTGCCGTTTTTCCACGCTCCAGCAAACTGTTTTTCTTCACGCTGCGACGCCTCCGATGCGCAAATTAAAAGTTTTAGAGCGTTTCCGACGCATAGCGCTCTAAAGATACGGCGAAGCGAGCCACAGGACGCGCTCCACAAAACGGACAACGAATGGCCGCGAATTCAGTTCGCTCAGTCGCACGGGTAAAGCGGTTGCCCGTGCTTCCCGGATGCGGTTTCCGATGGTCGCGGCGAATTCCTCATCCATAACTTCCAGATCGACTTCGAAGTTCAGCCGCAATGAACGAGGGTCCAGGTTGGAAGAACCGATGTAGCTCCAGCGCTCGTCGATCACCAGAAGCTTGGAATGATTGAAGGGCCCTGTCGCCCGCCAGATGCGGCAGTAATTCTTCAACATCTGGTCGAATTGCGCCGTCATCGCCCTGTCCACAAGCACCAGATTGTTGCTTTGCGGCACGATGATATCCACCACGACTCCCCGCCTCGCTGCGGTAATGAGCGCTGAAATAAGCTCCCGATCGGGGAGAAAATAGGGCGACATGACGAGAATGGAGGAGCGGGCGACGGAAAACGCCCCCATCAGCATCTTGTGATTGGTCTCTATGCTCTTATCCGGCCCCGAGGAGGAAACGCGGGCGACGATCTGTGAACCCGGCACACCATCGGGAATGGCGATATCCCAGACCGGCGTGTGCAGAAGCTCCCCCGTCGTGAACCTCCAGTCCTCCGCCGCAATGGAGAAAAAATCAGAGACAACCGGTCCGCTGATCTTGAAATGTGTGTCGTGCGCCTGTTTTTCGCCGCCGAATTCAAGGGTGAACCCTTCGCGGATATTCATGCCGCCGCTAAAGGCGAGGCGCCCGTCCACCACCAGGATCTTGCGGTGGGTGCGCAGATTGGCATAGGGCAGCCGCAGCCCCATGATGACATTGCCGTTGAACACATCGGCAACGATCCCTTTTTCCCTGAGCGTTGGCAGGATGCTCGGCACGGAATAGCGCGCGCCCACGGCATCCACCAGCACCCGCACCTCCACGCCCCGGAACTTCGCCCTTTCCAGCGCGGCGACAAAACGGGCGCCGATCCTGTCATTGTCGAAAATATATGTTTCGAGGATGATCGACCGCTTCGCCTCGCCTATCGCTTCAAGCATGGCGGCATAGGCCGCGTCGCCGGTGACAAGCGGCTCGATGCGGTTACCGGTCGTCAGTGCGTGGCGCGTCACCCGGTCGCCGAGCGTCTTCATCGCCTCGAAACGGCGTCCGAACCGCGCGGCAATCACCTCGCCGCTCGCATCCAGGCGCGCCACGCGATCCATGATCTCGTCCTGCATGAAAGACCGCTGCTGCCTGATACTGGACCGGCGAATCCGGTTGATGCCGGCAATCGCATAAATGACTGCACCGACGATCGGCGACAGAACGATGACGCCCACCCAGCCAAGCGCGGAGCGGACCTCTTCCTTCGTCATCGTGGCATGTACGGCCGCCACGGTTCCCATCAAAATGGAAAGAGCGGCAAGGATATGAGGCCAATAGGCGATGACGAGATCGAGCATGATGCAACTATAGGGCATCGTGTCGAAAAGTGTACCGCGGTTTTGGGAAAACCCGATGCGTAAACAAAAAGGTAGGGCAGTTCGCCGATACCGCAATACCGGACCGGCACCGGAAAGGCCAAGAAGACCGGACGCCCATCGTTTTACGGGATAGACCCTTGCGGGATTAACGGTGGAAAGTGACGATGCGATATGTCATGAGAGCGCATCTTGATCTGTGAGCAGGGGCACTTGCGGGCTTCTGTGGCGTTTGAAAGCAAGAAGGCCGTGATGCAGGAAAATACCCAGGGCGCCGTCATCGTCATTTCCAGCCACGTCATGCGTGGATCGGTCGGCAACCGTGCCGCAGTCTTCGCGCTGGAGACCCTTGGCTATCCGGTATGGGCGGTGCCCACAATCGTTTTGCCCTGGCACCCCGGCCATGGCCCGTCCACCCGGATGCGCTTTCAGGACGATGATTTCGACAAGGCCATGACCGACCTCGAAAACGCCAAATGGATCGGCGAGGTCAAGGCTGTCCTGACCGGTTATTTCGGCAGCGCGGCGCAGGTGCGCTCCGTCGCAAGGCTGATCCGCAATCTCAAGGAAAAGAACCCGTCGCTGATTTATGCCTGTGACCCGGTCATGGGCGATCTGGGCGGACTATACATTCCCCTTGAGACTGCCGAAGCCATCCGCGATCACCTCATTCCGCTTGCCACCGTCGCCACGCCAAACCGTTATGAACTGGCCTGGATGAGCGGCGCCGAGCTTGAGACCAACAATGCCATCATGGATGCCGCGCTCGCACTCGGCCCGCCGAAAATGCTGGTCACCTCAGCCGTGTCGATGATGGCGGGCGGCACGGGAAATCTCTATTTGAGCGGCCGGCACGCGCTGATGGCGGAACACCGCGCCATAGAAGACGCACCGAACGGTCTCGGAGACCTGATGGCGGCGCTGTTCCTTGCCCGGCTGCTGGAAGGCATGGACGACGAGAAGGCGCTGCAACTGGCCACCGCCAGCGTGTTCGAAATTCTGGCGCGAACCAAAAAACGCGACATGAACGAATTGACGCTGGAGACGGATTCTTCAAGTCTCTCCACACCCATGGCGATGGTGCAGATGCGCCATCTCTTGCATCCTTCGCGCAGCAAGCGCAAATAGCGGCTAAAGGATTGGTCTTCAACGCACCGAGTTCTTCTCTTGATCTTGGTCCAAGCACAACGGTACTGCGATAGATGAAAGATTTTCCGGAAAACCTTCTCAACGGCTACAAGAACTTCATGAGCGGCCGCTATGCCGACGAGCGCGAAAGATACCGCGTTCTGGCTGATACCGGACAGAAACCGCAGACCCTGTTCATTGCCTGTTGTGACTCCCGTTCGGCGCCGGAAACGATTTTCGACTGCGGACCGGGAGAACTTTTCGTCGTGCGGAACGTCGCCAACATGGTGCCGCCCTTTGAGCCTGACGGTCAGTACCACGCCACATCAGCCGCCATCGAATATGCCGTGCAGGTTCTGAAGGTGAAGGACATCGTCGTCATGGGCCATGGCCGCTGCGGCGGCATTCAGGCCGCACTCGACCCCAATCTTGAACCTCTGTCACCCGGCGACTTCATCGGCAAATGGATGAACATGGTGAAATCCGCCGCCGAGCAGATCCAGAGCAACGACGTCATGACCGCTTCCGAGCGCCAGACGGCGCTGGAGCGCGTTTCCATTCGCAACTCCATCGCCAACCTGCGCGGCTTCCCCTTCGTCAAGGCGCAGGAAACCGCCGGCAAGGTGAAGCTGCATGGCGCCTGGTTCGATATCTCCACCGGCGAATTGTGGGTGATGGACGGCAAAACGGGCGACTTTCGCCGCCCGGACCTGTGATTGTCGAAACCTTCTCAAAGCTTCGTCACCCCGGACGTGATCCGGGGCCAAGCGCGATCAAGTCTTTGATTGCTTAGGATTGTTTTCACGGCGCAGACGCGCCGTGACTGGATGCCGGAACTAGTCCGGCATCACGGAAGTGGACGTTCCAATTGGGAGAAAGCGGCCTTATTGGCCGTCAATCGCCTTGCCGATAAACGCAATCGCCTGCTGATAAACGCTTGCAGCGTTCCAGCCCTGAATGGCCGCGTAATTCGTCTGCCCCTGCTGATAACCCGCACCGCGCTGCCAGCCGTGGCCGACAAGGAAGTTGGCCGTGGAGGCGAGCGCATCGGCGCGCGAACCGACGAGATCGATGCGTCCGTCGCGGTCGAAATCCACGCCGTAGCGCACAACGTTCAACGGCAGGAACTGCGTCTGGCCGATTTCGCCATGGGCAGCACCCTTGGCGTTAACGTTCAGCGATCCGCTGCCGACGAGCTTCAGGGCCGCATAAAGCTGCTCGGTAAAATAATCCGAACGGCGGCAGTCGAAAGAAAGCGTCGCCACGGCGGACAGCGTGTGCTGGTTGCCCATGAAGCCGCCAAATCCGGTTTCCATGCCCCAGATGGCGAGCAGCGGGCCGGCCGGCACACCATAGGCCTTTTCAATCGAGGCGAAGAGAGCCGCATTGTTCTTCTTCATGGTCTTGCCGCGCGAGATGATCGTCTGGCCGCCACGCTTCTGCATGAACTGGTCGAAGGACAGCTTGAAGCTGTGCTGGCCGCGATCGGCGCGGATGGTCGGCTGATTGTAGGAGACGCCGGAGAAGGCACGATCAAGCACCGAGGCGCTGACACCGCGGCTCGCCGCTTCCTGCTTGAAGGCACCGACCCAGGCGTCGAACCCTGCCGAAGTGTTGCCGCATTGCGCAGCCACAACCGGCGTCGCCGCCAAAACCGAGACCATGGCCACACCAGCCAGAATTGCCTTCATTGCCCGCATCAAAATCTGCCTTCGATATCCTTTGGGGAATTTATCCCGAGAACCAAAACGTCGCTGCTGTATGGGCTCGGGTGCCAAATTGCTTTTTGGCCGCCTAAATTGCCTTTTGGCAGCAAGGCCTGCAAATAAACTGGCCGTGATGATAGCCAATTGGAAAACCCGCCTGCCCCACACAGAACAGACGGGTTATACTTAACGAACCTTAAAAAATCGTATCAAGCCGCTGCCTTGCGGGGCTTGATGAGACCACGATTGACCAGGAGTTCGGCGATCTGGATGGCATTGAGGGCAGCGCCCTTGCGCAGATTGTCCGAAACAACCCAGATATTGAGGCCGTTTTCAACCGTCGCATCCTCACGGATACGCGAAATATAGGTCGCATCCTCGCCGGCGGATTCAACCGGGGTTATGTAGCCGCCATCTTCATGCTTGTCGATCACGAGGCAACCCGGCGCTTCGCGCAGGATATCACGCGCCTGATCGGCGGTGATCTCGTTTTCGAACTCGATGTTGACCGATTCCGAATGACCGATGAAAACAGGAACGCGCACGGCCGTGCAGGTTACCTTGATCTTCGGATCGAGCATCTTCTTGGTTTCGGCCAGAACCTTCCATTCTTCCTTGGTATAGCCGTCTTCCATGAAGACGTCGATATGCGGGATGACGTTGAAGGCGATGCGCTTGGTGAACTTCTTCGTTTCAACCGGATCGGCCACGAAGACGGCGCGTGTCTGCTGGAACAGTTCGTCCATGCCTTCCTTGCCAGCGCCCGAAACGGACTGGTAGGTGGAGACAACGACGCGCTTGATCTTGGCAAAGTCATGCAGCGGCTTCAGCGCGACAACGAGCTGGGCCGTGGAGCAATTCGGATTGGCGATGATGTTCTTGCGGGTGAAGCCCGAGATCGCGTCGGCATTGACTTCCGGAACGATCAGCGGAACGTCCTGGTCGTAGCGCCATGCAGACGAGTTATCGATGACGACGCAACCCTGCTGGCCGATCTTCGGCGACCACTTCTTGGAAATCTCGCCGCCGGCCGACATCAGGCAAATATCCGTGTCGGAAAAATCGTAGTTTTCGAGGTTGGAAACCTTCAGCGTGCGGTCGCCATAGGAAACTTCCGTGCCCTGCGAGCGGGAGGAAGCGAGCGGCACGACTTCATCTGCCGGAAAACCACGTTCGGCCAGGATGTTGAGCATTTCGCGACCGACATTGCCGGTGGCGCCTACAATTGCAACTTTGAAACCCATGATCAAGCTCTCTTTCTGTCTCTCCTCTTTTGGGTGAGGTGGGGAACCCGCATCGCATTGCGGCTTCCTCGATCCCCAGCCAAACCGGGGAGAGAGCGGTGGCCAGAGACGTCAGACGGTTTTAATCGTCGTTTTGGCCGTAATTCGGATAGAATAAGAAAGACGCGGATCATCGCCGGCGGATTGTGCCGGTCCTTCCATGACAATCATGTCTGCAACATGCCTGCGCAAGGTGATGCTCCTTCTTCGCGAGAAGCTATTAGAAGGTTTGGTGTTCGTGTCAAGAAAAAAGGCACGTTGCGAGCGACCCGGCGCACAAGCGCAAACGCCACCTCGCGACATTTTTGCACGTTATGCATTAGACTAAAGTCATAATCCGAAAGCATCGCTCTCATTGGGGTTAATTTTCTGTCACTCTAACATTACGCGCATTGCACCCTTACGGGGGAGTCCGGAGGAGAGACAGGGCTCTGCAATGCGCTCATTTGACATCTGTGGAGGACAGACAATGGCAAACGTAGCAGCCGTGAGCGGCGCCGCCCGTCCCATGACGGGTGAGGAGAAGAAGGTGATTTTCGCCTCTTCTCTCGGAACAGTCTTCGAATGGTACGATTTTTATCTGTACGGCTCGCTCGCGATCTATATCGGCGCGAACTTCTTCAGCCAATATCCGGAAACGACACGTAACATCTTCGCGCTTCTGGCATTTGCCGCCGGCTTCCTCGTGCGCCCCTTCGGCGCCCTGGTGTTCGGCCGTCTCGGCGACATTGTCGGCCGTAAATACACCTTCCTGATCACCATTCTCATCATGGGCGTTTCGACATTCCTCGTCGGCGTCCTGCCCGGTGCATCGCAGATCGGCATCGCAGCCCCGATCATCCTGATCATCCTGCGCATGCTTCAGGGTCTGGCGCTTGGCGGCGAATATGGCGGTGCTGCAACTTATGTGGCCGAACACGCGCCCAACGGTCGCAGAGGCTATTACACCTCATGGATCCAGACGACGGCGACGCTCGGGCTCTTCCTGTCGCTGATGGTCATTCTCGGCGTGCAGTTCGCACTCGGCAAGGAAGCCTTCGCCGCCTGGGGCTGGCGTATTCCCTTCCTCGTTTCGGTTCTGCTGCTTGGCGTATCAGTCTGGATTCGTCTGAAAATGAACGAATCTCCTGCCTTCAAGAAGATGAAGGAAGAAGGCAAGACCTCCAAGGCACCGCTCAGCGAAGCCTTCGGCCAGTGGAAAAACGCAAAAATCGCCCTGCTTGCCCTCGTCGGCGCCGTCATCGGTCAGGCCGTCGTCTGGTATACGGGCCAGTTCTATGCACTGTTCTTCCTGCAGAGCATTCTGAAGGTGGACGGCCAGTCGGCCAACATCATGGTCGCGGCGGCCCTCATCCTCGGCACGGGCTTCTTCGTGCTCTTCGGCTGGCTTTCCGACAAGATCGGCCGCAAGCCGATCATCATGGCGGGTCTCGTTCTCGCGATGCTGACCTACTTCCCGCTGTTCAAGGCGCTCACATGGGCGGGCAACCCGGCACTGGCGCAAGCGCAGGCCAGCGTTCGCGCCACCGTGACCGCTGCGCCGGGCGACTGCAAATTCCAGTTCAACCCGACAGGTACGGCGAAATTCACCACATCCTGCGATATCGCCACCTCGTTCCTGACACGCAACTCCGTTCCCTATGACGTCGTTGCTGGAGCGGCTGGAACGCCGGCAAGCGTCAAAATCGGCGACGCCACCATTGCGAGCTACGACGCCATCGCAGCCGGTGCGGATGCTGCCGCAAAAGACAGGGCCTTCCAGAAACAGGTCAACATCGCGCTGCATGACGGCGGCTACCCGCTGGTGCGCGGCGTAGCACAGGTGCCGGACGCAAAACTGGATGCCTTTATTGCCGCCAACCCGGAACTCAACCTCAATGCGGAAGCCGTTCGCGCAGCCGACAAGAAGATGGTGGCGACCGACAAGCTGGTGGCCGACAAGTTGCTGACGCCGGCCGAGACCGCCGGAGCGGCGGAAATGGCCGTCTACAGCATTGCCGGTGGTGGTACCTTCGCCATGGTCGCCGATCCGGCTGCCGTGAACTGGGTCGTCATCATCGCGGTCCTGACCGTCCTCGTGATCTACGTGACGATGGTCTACGGCCCGATTGCGGCCCTGCTGGTCGAACTGTTCCCGACCCGCATCCGCTACTCCGGCATGTCGCTGCCCTACCATATCGGCAACGGCTGGTTCGGCGGCCTGCTGCCCGCCACCGCTTTTGCGATGAGCGCGGCGAAGGGCGATATCTATTACGGCCTCTGGTACCCGATCGTTTTCGCAGGCATCACGCTGGTCATCGGCCTGCTGTTCCTGCCGGAAACCAAGGATCGCGACATCCACACCATGGAGTGAGCGGTTTCGCTCCCGACGACAGAGACCCGGCGCTGACGCGCCGGGTTTTTTATTGCCGCAGTACCGCCAGTGCCCGAACTGGCCTTTCGCATGCTGTCAATCCGCCGCAGGTAGAAACCACCAAAAACAAGACAAAAACGCTCGAAATAGGCTATGACGCCCTATCGTGCGGAAAAGGGAGAGCCATTTTGAAAATCGGGACGCCTAAGGAATTATATGATGGCGAGGCGCGCGTCGGCATGACACCGGACAGCGCGCAAGGCCTGCAGAAACTCGGATATGATTGCATCCTCGAAACAGGCGCGGGCAAGGCGGCGGGATTTTCCGACGACGCCTATCGCGCAGCCGGTGTCACCATCGTCGATAGCGCCGATGCGCTTTATACAGGTGCCGACATCATCGCCAAGGTTCGTCCGCCGGAAACGTCGGAGATTGATCGCCTGTCTTCGGACAAGACGCTGATCTCGTTCTTCTATCCCGCACAGAACAAGGACCTTCTGGAGCAGGCGAAGGAAAAGGGCGCAAATGTCATCGCCATGGACATGGTGCCGCGCATTTCCCGCGCCCAGAAAATGGACGCGCTGTCCTCCATGGCCAACATCGCCGGCTATCGCGCCGTCATCGAGGCTGGCAATAATTTCGGCCGCTTCTTCACCGGTCAGGTAACCGCCGCCGGCAAGGTGCCGCCCGCCAAGGTGCTGGTCATCGGTGCCGGGGTTGCCGGTCTTGCCGCCATCGGCACGGCAACCTCGCTCGGCGCCATTACCTATGCCTTCGACGTGCGGCCGGAAGTGGCCGAACAGATCGAATCCATGGGCGCCGAATTCGTCTATCTCGATTTCGCCGACCAGAGCCAGGATGGCGCAGCGACCGGCGGTTACGCCGCCCCATCCTCGCCGGAATTCCGCGAAAAGCAGCTTGAGAAATTCCGCGAGCTGGCACCGCAGATCGATATCGTCATCACCACGGCGCTGATCCCCGGCCGTGACGCCCCGAAGCTGTGGCTGGCGGACATGGTGGCGGCAATGAAGCCGGGTTCGGTCATCATCGATCTCGCCGCCGAGCGCGGCGGCAATTGCGATCTCACGGTGCCCGACCAGCGCGTCGTCTCGGACAATGGCGTCATCGTCATCGGCTATACGGATTTCCCGAGCCGCATGGCCACGCAGGCCTCAACGCTCTATTCCACCAACATCCGTCACATGATGACCGATCTGACGCCCGCAAAGGACGGCAAGGTCGTTCACAACATGGAAGACGACGTCATCCGCGGCGCGACCGTCACCTATCAGGGCGACATCACCTTTCCGCCACCTCCACCGAAAATCCAGGCCATCGCCGCGCAGAAACCCAAGGAACGAGCAAAAGAGCTTACGCCTGAGGAAAAGCACGCCAAGGAACGGGCCGAGTTCAAGGCGCAGACGAAAAGCCAGGTCGGTCTGCTCGTCATCGGTACGGCGGCCCTGCTTCTTGTCGGCCTTTACGCGCCGGCAAGCTTCATGAGCCATTTCATCGTCTTCGTGCTCGCCTGCTTTATCGGCTTCTCCGTGATCTGGAATGTCAGCCACTCGTTGCACACGCCGCTGATGGCGGTGACGAACGCGATTTCCGGCATCGTCATTATCGGCGCGCTGCTGCAGATCGGTTCCGGCAACTGGCTGGTGGTGATCCTTGCCTCACTTTCCGTCCTGATCGCGACGATCAACATCGTCGGCGGTTTCCTTGTGACACGGCGCATGCTCGCCATGTTCCAGAAGTCCTGAGCCGTGTAGGGGACACATAATGACCATTGGTATCGTTTCCGCGGCCTATGTTGCCGCAGCCGTTCTATTCATCCTCTCCCTCGGTGGTCTTTCCGGGCAGGAAAGCGCCAAGCGCGCCGTCTGGTACGGCATAACAGGCATGGGTCTTGCCATTGTCGCCACGGTCTTCGGACCTGATGTCGGCAACTGGTTCATCGTACTTCTGATGCTGGCGGGTGGCGCCGTTCTCGGCTACTTCGTCGCAAACCGCGTGCAGATGACCGAGATGCCGCAGCTTGTTGCAGCACTTCACTCCTTTGTCGGTCTGGCCGCCGTCTTCATCGGCTTCAACGCCCATATCGAGGAAGCGCATGTCGCCTCGCTCGATGAGACGGCGCGTTCCCTGTTGACAGGCTTTTCCGCCCTCCTCGCCCACAAGACACCGGTAGAACTGGCAATCATGAAGGTCGAGGTCTTCCTCGGCGTCTTCATCGGCGCCGTCACCTTCACCGGTTCCGTCGTCGCCTTCGGCAAGCTTGCCGGCAAGGTGGACGGCAAGGCGAAGAAGCTTCCGGGCGGACACGTCCTCAATGCCGGTGCCGCGATCCTGTCGCTCGTCCTGCTCATCATGTATTGCAACGGTGCTGGCGCATGGACGCTGGTGCTGATGACGCTTGCCGCCTTCTTCATCGGCTATCACCTGATCATGGGTATCGGCGGTGCAGACATGCCTGTCGTCGTCTCGATGCTGAACAGCTATTCCGGCTGGGCGGCGGCCGCCATCGGCTTCACGCTCGGCAACGATCTCCTGATCGTTACCGGTGCGCTTGTCGGCTCCTCGGGTGCGATCCTGTCCTACATCATGTGCAAGGCCATGAACCGCTCCTTCATCTCGGTCATCCTCGGCGGCTTCGGCGGCACGACGGGTCCGGCGATGGAAATCGAGGGCGAGCAGGTGGCAATCGATGCCGAAGGCGTGGCATCAGCGCTGAACGACGCTGACAGCGTCATCATCGTGCCCGGTTACGGCATGGCGGTGGCACAGGCACAACAGGCCGTTTCCGAACTGACCCGCAAGCTGCGCGCCGACGGCAAGACCGTGCGTTTCGCCATCCACCCGGTTGCGGGTCGTCTTCCCGGCCACATGAACGTGCTGCTCGCCGAAGCAAAGGTGCCCTACGACATCGTGCTGGAAATGGACGAGATCAACGACGATTTCCCCAATACCGACGTCGTCATCGTCATCGGCTCCAACGACATCGTCAACCCGGCGGCACAGGACGATCCCAACTCGCCCATCGCCGGCATGCCGGTTCTGGAAGTATGGAAATCCAAACTGGTCATCGTTTCCAAGCGTGGCCAGGGCACGGGTTACTCCGGCATCGAGAACCCGCTGTTCTACAAGGACAACACCCGCATGTTCTACGGCGATGCGAAGAAGTCGATCAACGATCTTTTGCCGCTGATCAAGTGATGAAAAAGGGCGTTTCCGGGAGACCGGAAACGCCCTTCTTACTGACGTGAAAAGAAAGCTCCGCCGTCATCCTCGGGCTTGTCCCGGTTGCAGATTCTCGGGACAAGCCCGAGGATGACGGCGCGCAAATAGCTGATCGTGAGTTAAGGGTAAACCGGCCCCAGAGACCGCTCTCAAAGCACCCGGTAACGCCGGTTGAAATACATCAGTGCTTCGTCGCCCTCATTGATCTTCATATCGACGACATCGCAGATCAGGATATCGTGCGTGCCGCCATCATATGCCTCGCGAATGCGGCAATCGAAGGAGACCAGTGCGTCTTCCAGAACTGGAGCGCCGGTTTCGAGCACGCCCCAGCTTCCGGCAGCGAAACGTTCTTCCGCCGGTGTCTTGCCGCCGAACAGGGTGCTTAGTACCTCGTGCTTGGAAGCAAGCGTGTTGACGCAGATGACGCCATTGCCCTTCACCACATTATAAGCGGAAGAGCCGCGGTTGAGGCAGACGAGAAGCGTGGGCGGATTGTCGGAAACGCTGCAAACGGCCGTCGCTGCAAATCCCGCACGGCCTGCCGCACCGTCCGTGGTGACGATGTTGACTGCCGCACCGAGCCGCGCCATGGCATTTCTATAATCGAGGCTGCGTTCCTGTGCAGTCTTCGTCTCCATTTCCGCTTCCTTTTCAAGAGACATCATCCGCATCTAAACCATCCTTCCTTAACAGGCCCTCAAGCCAGAACACAGGCGTCTTCGAACGCAAGTCGCGGCAGGCGGCCGAACAGCTTCGACGGATCGCCGTAACCAAGATTGATGAGGAAATTGGATTTCCACGTCGTACCCGCAAAAAATTCCGCATCCACCTTTCCCTTGTCGAAACCGGACATGGCTCCGGTATCAAGCCCGAGCGCGCGGGCGGCAAGGATGAGATAACCGGCTTGCAGCGTGGCATTGCGGAATGCCGTTTCCTCGGCCATCGCCGCACTGGAGGTGAACCAGGAACGCGCATCGGCATGGGGAAACAGCACCGGTAGCTTCTCGTAAAATTCGCTGTCGATGGCAGCGATGACCGTGACGGGTGCTGCCATGGTCTTTTCCAGATTGCCCGAAGAAAGCGCCGGCCTCAATTTTTCCTTGGCTTCCGGGCTGCGCACGAAAACGAAACGCGCCGGCGAGCAATTGGCCGAGGTCGGCCCCATCTTCGTCAGGTCATAAAGCGCTGTCAGCGTCTCATCCCCGATCGGCTTGTCCGTCCAGCCATTGTGGGTGCGTGCCTCGGTGAAAAGTGTTGCCAATGCAGCGTCGTCCAATGCTCTCGTCATTTTACTCTCAAATCCCGTCAGAATGTTTGTGTTGCCGGTAGCAGAAACTGCAAAAGCCGCGCGTTGAAAAGGTCAGAATCGGTGATATTGACCGCATGCGCTCCGAAATCGAGAAGGCAAAGCTCGCTTTGCGGCAAACCTTCCGCAAGACGCAGCGACCGGGTATAGGGCACCAGAAGATCGTCCTTGGTTGCCACTACCAGAACCGGATTGCCGATCTCGCCGAGGCGCGCGTCGATATCAAAGGCCCGGAGCGCCGCGATGCGCCGAAGCACATTCGCCCTGCCCTGAAAATGCGCGACGCCATGCGCATCGTCACGTGCCAGCCGCTCCTGATGCTCTGACATCCAGGCCGCCGGATAAAGAAACAGCGGCTGGGCTTTCACGAAAGCCTCGACACCGGATTTTTCCAGAAGCTCGATCCGCACATCGAAGCAGCGCCCGGAATGCGGATCGGCCTTACTCCAGGCATTGATAAGAACAAGCCCTTCGATGAGGCCGGGCTTGCGAAGCGCGATATCGAGTCCGATCAGACCGCCAAGCGCATGGCCCATGAAGTGAAATTTTTCGAGGTTCAGCGCCGAGACGATCTCCAGCACATCATCGGCCATCGCCGATATGCCGCCATCTGCCGGCACCTCGCCGCCGGTCCGGCCAGTTCCGCGATGGTCATAGGTAACGATCCGGAAATGGCTGGAAAGGGCCTCGATCTGCGGCGCCCAATAGGCGCCCGATCCACCCAGTCCCGATGACAGCAGGATAGTGGGCGCCTCAGGCTCGGCCCGGCCATGAACCTCGAAATGCATCATTTTGCCGTTTCGCCTTACTTGCCGATATGTGCGACGGTGGCGATTTCCACCAGTGCATCAGGCTTTACGAGGCCGCACTGGATGCAATAACGCGCGGGCTTGTCGCCGGGGAAATATTCGGCATAGACCGTGTTCACGGCTTGGTAATTCGCCCAGTCGGTGATGAAGATGTGGTTCATCGTCACGTCCTCCATGGTGCCGCCGGCGGTCTCAATAACAGATTTGATGGTTTCCAGAACATGGCGTGTCTGGGCGCTGGCATCGCCCACATGCACGACATTATTGTCCTTGTCGAATGGCAGCGTACCGGAAACGTAAACCACGCCATCGGCAAGGGTTCCCGGCGAAAAAGGGGCGATGGGTTTGCTTGTACCGGCAGGCACGACGATCTTCTTCGGCATTTCATTCTCCTCTTTGTGTTTGGGGATCAATCCCTGACGGGTGCGGCCTGCGAGATGACGCCGCAGAAATCATTGACGGTCGCCACCCAGCCGAAAAATTTCTCGACATTGTAGACAGTCGCCTGCTGGATATAGTCCGGGCCCAGATGGTGCGTAGCATCCTCCAGCATCACCCCGAAATATTCGAGATGGAAAGCGTCGCGCAGCGAGCTTTCGACGCAGACATTCGTGGCGATGCCGACGAACACCAGATTGCGGATGCCGCGGGCACGCAGGACGCTGTCCATATTGGTGTTAAAGAAACCGCTGTAACGCGTCTTCGGCACCAAGATATCGCCGGGCTGGGGCTGCAACTCATCAACGATGGCATAGTCCCATGTGCCCTTGGCCAACAGCTGGCCCTGCAATTCAGGCCTTTTGCGCATTGTTTTCAGCGCGTTGGACTTGTGCCAGTTGGGCGAACCCGGCCCACCGGCCTCGACATAATCCTTGTCCCAGCCATTCTGGAAATAGATGACCTGAACACCTGCCACCCGCGCTGCATCCAGCGTCTTCTTGATGTTGGCGATGGTGCCCTTGGCGCCGGAAATATCGAACCCGGCAAGATCGACATAACCGCCCTCGGTCGAATAGGCGTTCTGCATGTCGACCACGACAACGGCGGTCTCGCTGGGCTTGAGGGTAATCGGCTCCGGCCTTGCGGGAAGTGTGACACTTTCCGAACGGCTTTCCGGCCCCTTGTAACCCGCCACGACGGCTTCACTCATTCCGCTGCCTCCAGTTCGGCCAGCACATGCTGGCGGCTCTTCATCAGCGGCTGTACATATTTGCCGAATTTTTCAACGCCTTCGAGAAAATCGTCAAAGGTCAGCATCACGCCACCCGTTCCCGGCACGTCGCTCATTTCATCCAGCATCGCCGCCACTTCCTCATAGGAGCCAATCAGCGTTCCCATGTTGATGTTGACGGCCGAGACGGGATTGGACATGTGCCGGACATTGGTATCAGAGCCGGACTTGGTGTCGACAGAACTCTGCAGGCCGAGCCACTTGATCGCGTCCTCATCCGCGCCCGCCTTGTAATGCTCCCACTTCGCCCAGGCATCCTCGGATTTTTCTTCCGCAAGGATCATGGTCAGCACGACGGATTTAACCTCGCGACCCGACTTTTCCGTTGCCGCCAGAAGTCGCTCATTGGTGGGTGCAAAAGCCTTTGGCGTATTGACGCCGACGCCGAAGCAGAAGCTGTAATCGGCGAACTTGGCAGAAAACGCCATGCCGGAATTGGAGGAACCGGCGCAGATGAGCTTCACATCCCCCTGCGGCACCGGCTTCATGCGGCAATCATCCATCTGGAAGAACTTGCCCTTGAAGTCCGACTGTCCTTCCGTCAGCAACTCTTTCAGCACGGAGGTATATTCGCCGAGATATTCATAGCGATCACCGAAATAATCGTCGCCCGGCCAAAGGCCCATCTGGCTGTATTCAGGACGCTGCCAGCCGGTAATCAGGTTGATGCCGAAACGCCCGCCGGAAATGGAATCGATCGTCGTCGCCATGCGCGCAACGATGGCCGGCGGCATGACAAGCGTGGCGGCGGTGCCGAACAGCTTGATCTTGGAGGTCACGGCGGCGAGGCCCGCCATCAGGGTGAAGGATTCCAGATTATAATCCCAGAACTCGGTCTTGCCGCCAAAGCCGCGCAGCTTGATCATCGACAGCGCGAAATCGAAGCCGTACTTTTCCGCCTTCAGCGTGATTTCCTTGTTCAGGTCGAAGCTTGGCTTGTATTGCGGCGCGTTCTCGGAAAGGAGCCACCCATTATTCCCGATCGGTATAAAAACACCAACTTCCATCTTGCTGTTCCCTTTTTTTGGCATCAGGCGTTTTCCTGATTTGAAGAAAGAGTAGCAGGTTCCGTGCCAGACGAAAAAAAATAATTTTATCAATTGGATAATTTTTTGGAGGCGAATTTCTTTTTACCAAAAGATAAAAATTTTATCATTTGGTAAATTAATATGCCTGTTTATTCGGCAAATATCGAACGCAATGTGCGGGACATGAGCGGCTCTCACAATGGTTCTGAAGCGTTGCACGACAGCCGAAAACCACTCCTCCGTCATGCCGGACTTGATCCTGTATCCAGCCGCGGCCCGTCCGCGCCGCGAATAGAGCTCCACGCGATCAAGCACTTGATCGCACTAGACCCCGGACCAAGCCCGGGGTGACGGCCTGAGGATGCTAAGACGAGGTCAGCACGAATGTGCAACGAGGCATTTCAAGCGCTGTGAAGACAACCAGCGACAAGCTATGCCAAAACCTCAACCGAGGCGTTGCTGCGCGTAGGCATGCACGGCCCGGAAGGCGGCTTCGGCGCCGGCGACGACCCGCTCCTCTTCGTCGATGGTCAGCGAAATTTCATCGAGCGCGGCCGTAAAGGTACGCCAATGCAGGCCGCGCCCTTCCGGAGCGCCGGCCAGATGGCGCGCGCCGAATTCTTCGGTGAGGCCAAGCTTGGCTGCATCTTTAAGAAGGAAAGCCGCGCCGAGATTCGAGCCTTCGACCACATAAAGCCAGCCCATGGCCTCAGGTAGATCGAACGGCGTTTCGCTGGTAAAGCGCGGCTCGTTTGTTTCAGGAATGGCGTGTCCCAGATCGGCAAGGTCCTGCTCTATCATGGAGAGACGGCGACGACCCTTAAGATCAGGCAGCAGGCCATCAAGCGTTTCATTGGAGAAAAACGCATCGAGGTCGCGATGGAAAAGATATTGCGTTTCCACGAATTTGCCGAAGTTCTCCCGGCTCTCGAACGGCTTCGCTGCCATGATGAAGGTATCGAGACCACCATGCGCGCCACGCGTGGCAGCCCTCAGGCGCTTCACGCGGCTCTGCTCGATCTCTTCCACAGGCGCTGATGGCTCCACAATGGTCATGACGCTTCCCTTTATCCCATAGTCAGATTGCCTGATAAAAATCTTTACTTAAACAGTCAAATTTATTTTAGCATTTTTCCTGTGCATCGCTAAAAAATGGCATTCGCGTAAACCGGTGTAAACATTCCATGCCCCCACCGGGCGCAACACAGATCCTGAGGCAGCTTTAGAAGCCAATTCCCCCCGTTCCAGCCTCCCGAACAATCATTCTGTAATTACCGCTTTACAACTAACATGTCAGTATGCCATCAATCTGCAGCCACCTTGGAGGAGCATCTTAATTGACCCAGAAATTCGGCCTTTCGGCAGCACTGACGACCCCTTTCAAAACTGACGGAACCGTCGATACAGACGCCATGATCGCGCATGCCCGCCGTTGCCTTGCAAATGGTTGCGACAGCGTGACACTCTTCGGCACCACCGGCGAGGGATGCTCCGTCGGCAGCCGCGAACGGCAGGTCATTCTCTCCCGCTTCATTGAGGCAGGCATTGCGCCTTCCCGTCTGGTCACCGGCGTTCTCGTGGATTCCATCGAGGATGCGGCCGACCAGTCCGCCGAGGCCCTGAACGCAGGTGCCCGCAATATTCTTCTCGCCCCTCCCTCCTATTTCAAGAATGTCAGCGATGACGGCCTGTTTGCCTGGTTCTCGGCGGTTTTCGAAAAGATCGGCAAGGGCGCGCGCGACATTCTCGTCTATAACATCCCTTCCGTGACCATGGTAACACTGTCGGTCGAACTGGTGGGGCGGCTGAGACAAGCGTTTCCGGGCATCGTCACCGGCGTGAAGGACTCCTCAGGCAACTGGAGCCACACAGAGCGCCTGCTGAAAGAACACGGCGATCTCGCCATTCTGATCGGCGATGAGCGTGATCTGGCCAAGGGCGTTCGCCTGGGCGGTCAGGGAGCCATCTCCGGCGTTGCCAATTTCCTGACGCAGGAAGTTCGCGCCATGGCCGTTGACGGCAAGGACGATGCGCGCATCGTCGATCTTGTTGTGGAACTTCTGAAATTTCCGGTTACGCCCGCCGTCAAGGTGCTGGTATCACACACGACAGGGGAAAATATCTGGTCTGACGTGCGCGCGCCGCTCGTTGCCATTTCACCGGAGGGCCGGCGGCAGATCGAAGGCGCATTCGACGCGCTGTTTCGCAAACAGGCCGCCTGAACAGACCTTGAAAGGTTGAGCATGGACGATACCGGCGAACAGACATTGCGGGAACGGGCGTATGAAAGCTTTACGCATCACCTTCTCTCGCGCGACGTTCGCCCTGGGCAATTCATCTCCCAACGCCGCCTCGTGGAATTGACGGGTCTGCCGCTGGGCGCGATCCGGGAAGCAATTCCACGGCTGGAGGCGGAAGGTCTGATCAAGACCGTGCCGCAGCGGGGATTGCAGGTCGCCCATATCGACATCAACCTCATCCGCGAGGCGTTCCAGTTCCGGATCTTTCTCGAGAAGGAGGCCGTGGCGCTCTTTACGCGTTCGGCCTCGGACGAGACCATCGCCAAGCTGTTGAAACAGCACCGCGATATCGTCGAGGCGACGGAAAACGGTGGGGAATCGCCGGAGCTGGACCAGCACGCGCAGCAGGTGGACTGGGGCATGCACGACGCCTTCATCGATAGTCTCGGCAATTCGATCATCTCGAACGCCTACAGGGTCAATTCCATCAAGATGCGCCTCATCAATCAGGAGCGCTTTCGCATCGCAGGCCATGTCAAATCGGTGATGAAAGAACACCTCGCCATTCTCGAAGCCATTGAGAAGCGATCTGTCGAAGACGCCGTGGAGCGGCTGACCGCCCATATCCGCAACGCAAGGGACAGGGCGCTGGCAGTATAGGGCAATTCCGGTAGGGCAGAAGAAAGGTCCTGGCCGGAATTGCATGAAAATAAGCAACAAGCCGGAGGTGAGGAGAATTTCCGGCTAACTGGAGGAGAACTGATATGACGCATTCATTGCTCAACCCCACGCGTCGCGCCTTTCTGGCAGGCACGGCAGCGATCGGTGGCAGCGCGGTGCTCGGCATCCGCCCCGCATCGGCGGCGGTGAACTGGAAAAAACACGCCGGCACCACGCTTGAAGTCAACCTGGTCAAAAGTCCGCGCAGCGAAACGCTGATCAAATATCTGGGCGAATTCGAGGAACTGACCGGCATCAAGGTCAATGCCGAAGCAACGCCTGAACAGCAGCAGCGCCAGAAGGTGGTAATCGAGCTTTCCTCCGGCAAGCCAAGCTTCGACGTTGTGCATCTGAGCTACCACGTGCAGAAGAGACAGTTCGAAAAGGGCAAGTGGCTGGCCGATATCAGCGGCTTCCTGAAGGACCCGTCGCTGACCGATCCGTCCCTCGTCGAAAAGGATTTTGCCGAAGCCGGCATGCTGTTTGCCAAGGATAGCGACGGCGTGCTGCGCTCGCTGCCATTCTCGGTGGATTACTGGATCGTCTACTGGAACAAGGAACTCTTCGAAGCCAAGGGCCTGAAATACCCTGAGACCTTCGAGGAACTGGTGACGGCAGCGGAAAAGATCACCGATCCCGCAACCAACACCTACGGTTTCGTCGCCCGCGGCCTGAAAAATGCCAACACCCCGGTCTGGACTTCGTTGATGCTGGGCTACGGCGCAAAGCCGATCGGCGCGGACGGAAAGGTCGACACCGAATCCAAGGAAGCGGTCGAGGCCGCGAAACTCTATCAACGCTTGATGACCAAAGCCGCCCCTCCCGGCGTTTCCGGCTTCAACTGGGCCGAAGCGCAGTCTGCCTTCCTTCAGGGCAAGATCGGCATGTGGTTCGATGGCGTCGGTTTTGCACCGCCGATCGAAAACCCGGAAAAATCCCGCGTTGTCGGCAAGGTCGGTTACGGTGTCATGCCGAAGGGCCCGGCAGTACAGGCGGCCGGCACCTTCGGCGATGGCCTCGGTGTCGTCGAAGCCAGCAGCAAGAAGGAAGCGGCCTACCTCTTCTGCCAATGGGCGATTTCGCACGACATGGGCGCGCGCCTGCTGCAGGCGGGTGCAGGCGTTCCGTTCCGCCAGTCCATCCTCGAAGACCAGAAGGTGCGTGAGGGCGTGAAGATGCCGGCCGCCTGGCTGGATGCGGTCGTCGGTTCCGGCAAGGTCTCGCAGCTTGCCCTGCCGGTCATCATTCCGGTCACGGAATTCCGCGACATCTACGGCGTCGGCCTCACCAACATGATCGGCGGCGCCGACCCGGCAGCTGAGCTGAAAAAAGCGACGGAACAGTTCGCACCCGTTCTGGCGCGTAGCGAGGGATAATGGCCTCCGTGAGCATCGAAAACACCAAAACAGGCGTCAGCCGGAAAGAAGGGAGCAGGCCCGCAAGGCTTGCTCCCAACTACTGGCCTTTCGTCATACCGGCACTTGTCGTCATCTCGGCGGTGATCGTTTTTCCGTGGGTCTTCACCCTGTGGATGAGCGTGCATCGCTGGACGCTCGGACAGGAGCAGAGCTTTATCGGTTTCGATAACTATATAAGGCTCGCAAGCGACGTGAGGTTCTGGGAATCGCTCTGGCACACCCTCATCTATACCGTGCTGTCGGTCGTCGCTCCGCTGTTTCTGGGAGCATTGGCGGCGCTGGTTTTCGATGCGCAGTTTCCGCTGCGCGGTTTTCTGCGCGGCGTGTTCGTGATGCCGATGATGGCGACCCCGGTCGCCATCGCGCTCGTCTGGACCATGATGTTCCACCCGCAGCTCGGCGTTCTGAACTATCTCTTGTCCTTCATCCATATCGGACCGCTGGAATGGATCTACAACCAGTCCACCGTCATCCCCTCGCTGGTGCTGGTGGAAACCTGGCAGTGGACGCCGCTCGTCATGCTGATCGTGCTCGGCGGACTGGCTGCAGTACCCCGCGAACCCTATGAGAGCGCCGAAATCGACGGTGCCAACGCCTGGCAGAAGTTTCGTTACCTGACCATGCCGATGATCGCGCCGTTCCTGATGATCGCCGTCATCATCCGTTCCATCGATGCCGTCAAAAGCTTCGACATCATCTACGCGATGACGCAGGGCGGCCCTGGCACGGCCTCGGAAACCATCAACATCTACCTCTATAACACGGCGTTTTCCTACTACGACATCGGTTACGGCTCGGCCATGGCCGTCGTCTTCTTCATCATCATCGTGGCGCTGTCCTTTGTGCTTTTGATGGTGCGCCAGCGTGCGCAATGGAACGAGATGGAGGATCGCTGATGGCTCGCCAATTGCTCAAACGTAAAAACCTCGACCGCATCGGCCTGTTTTTCGTGGCGCTGGTGATGATTTCGCCTGTCATCCTGTTCTTCATCTGGATGATTTCGCTATCGCTGAAATATGAAATCGACAACGGCGCCTATCCGCCGATCCTCATCCCCGAGCGTTTCGCATGGTCAAACTATGTGAAGGTGTTCGAGGAGAATAATTTCTTCCTCTATTTCTGGAATTCGGTGCTCGTCACCGGTGCGGCCACCATTCTGGCGCTGGTGATCGGCGTGCCTGCCGGTTACGGCATCGCCCGGCTGAAGGCGGAAAAGTCGGCTGTCGTCATCATGATCGCTCGCATGACGCCCGGCCTCTCCTTCCTCATTCCGCTATTCCTGCTGTTCCAATGGCTGAACCTGCTCGGCACACTCTGGCCGCAGATCATCATCCATCTCGTGGTGACGGTTCCGATCGTGGTCTGGATCATGATCGGTTATTTCGAAACCACGCCGAAGGAACTGGAAGAAGCGGCAAGCATCGATGGCGCATCCTCCTGGCAGGTGTTCCGGCTGGTGGCGTTGCCGATTGCCAAGCCCGGCATCGTCGTCTCCTTTATCCTCGCGGTCATCTTCTCGTGGAACAACTTCGTCTTCGGCATCGTGCTGGCCAGCCGTGAAACGCGCACCCTGCCGGTGGCGGTCTACAACATGCTGTCCTTCGAACAGGTGAGCTGGGGACCGCTTGCCGCAGCCGCGCTGATCGTGACGCTGCCGGTGCTGCTGCTGACCATGTTCGCGCAGAAACAGATCGTGGCGGGCCTGACCGCCGGCGCCGTCAAGGGCGGCTGAATCAACCAATTAAAAATACGGGAACCAAAAACATGGCACCGGTCAATATTCTAAACGTCCAGAAGCGCTTCGGCGCAGTCAACATCATCCACGGCATCGATATCGATATCAAGGATGGCGAATTCGTCGTGCTGGTCGGCCCTTCCGGCTGCGGCAAATCCACCCTGCTGCGCATGATTGCGGGGCTTGAGGAAGTCAGCGACGGCGAAATCCACATCGGCGCGCGTGAGGTGAGCAACCTGCCTGCCCGCGACCGCGATATCGCCATGGTCTTCCAGAACTACGCCCTTTATCCGCACATGACGGTGAAGGATAATATGGGCTTCGCGCTGAAGCTGAAGAAGGTGAGCGCCGACGAAACCAAGGCCAAGGTCGACAAGGCTGCCGCCATTCTGGGACTGGACAAGCTGCTCGACCGTTATCCGCGCCAGCTTTCCGGCGGCCAGCGCCAGCGTGTAGCCATGGGACGCGCGCTGGTGCGCGATCCGCAGGTCTTCCTGTTCGATGAGCCGCTTTCCAACCTCGATGCCAAGCTGCGCGTGCAGATGCGCGGCGAGATAAAGGCCATGCACCAGCGCATCGGCACCACCACCATCTACGTCACGCACGACCAGGTGGAAGCCATGACCATGGCCGACAAGATCGTGGTGCTGCATGACGGCGTGATCGAGCAGATCGGCGCACCGCTCGAGCTTTACGACCGTCCGGCCAACCTCTTCGTTGCCGGTTTCATTGGTTCGCCTGCGATGAATTTCATTCGTGGACGCGTCGAAGAAGGCGTGTTCCGCACTGTGAAGGGCTTAAGCCTTCCCCTGCCCGCCAACAGCGACATCGCCGCACTGGGCGGCCGCGACCTCGTCTACGGCGTGCGCCCGGAACATATCCGTGCAGCAAGCGGCGGTATCGAAGGCCGGGTCGAACTGGTCGAAGGCACCGGCTCGGAAATCTATGCCAAGCTGAACTGCAAGGGCGACGAGATCGCCTGCCTGTTCCGTGAGCGGCTGGACGTGCGGTTCGGCGATACGATCCATATCGCCATCGACCCGGAAATGGTTCACCTTTTCGACAAGGCAACCGGCAAGCGCATCTAAGGCGCATGCCGAGTAAAATTGCGTAAGACAAAGACATAGGGTGACGGGCATGGACAGCCAACACGAGAGCCGCAAACATGTGCTGTGCGTGGGTGCAGCCGTGCTCGACACCCTGTTTCGCGTCCATGACATGCCAAAGGGCGAAGGCAAGGTCCTGCCCTACGAAATGTTGCAGATCGCCGAGGGCATGGCATCCAGCGCAGCCTATGCGGTGCACCGCATGGGCGGGCGCGCCAGCCTTTGGGGTGCGGTGGGCGACGACGAGACCGGAACCCGCATCCTGCGCGATCTCGCCGAAAGCGGCATCGACACCACAGGCATGACAGTCGCCGCCGGCGCACGCTCCGCACTCTCCACGATCATTATCGATGATCGCGGTGAAAGGCTGATCGTGCCTTTTTATGATCACAGGCTGCATGAGAAGAAGCGCTCCTGCACACCAGCGGACCTCGCCGCTTACGACGCCGTGCTGGTGGATGTGCGCTGGCCGGAACTGGCGCTCGATGTTCTTGATGTGGCACGCGCACTCGGCAAACACGCCATTCTCGACGGCGACGTCGCGCCGGTCGAAACCCTCGAAAAGCTCGCACCCGCCGCAACCCACATCGTTTTTTCCGAACCCGCCGCCGCCCGGCTGACGGGGCTTGAGACGGTAGAGGACATGCTGCCGGTGCTGCACGCCCGCTACCCGCAAACCTTCATCGCCGTCACCGCCGGACCGGCAGGCTGCTGGTGGACGGAAGCTGGCGATCCAACTGTCTATTTTCAGGAAACGATGCAGGTCAAGGCGGTGGATACGCTGGCGGCAGGCGACATTTTCCACGGCACCTTTGCGCTTGCCATAGCCGAAGGCATGGAAAGCCGCGCCGCCATCCGGCTCTCCTCCGTTGCCGCTGCGCTCAAATGCACGGTCTTCGGCGGCCGGATCGGCGCACCCACACGCGAAGAGACCGAAGACGCGATGCGGCAATGGCTGGAGCGTGAACGGGGACCGGCGCTACGCGCCTTCTGAGCGCATCCATTGCCCGCATAAAACTATTCCATTTTTGCGATGCCGTTTCCCGGCGAACTAGGCTAACGTCAAGTCAGAGCAAAGCTTTTCGCAAGCCGCGCTTGTTCCACCTTGAGCCTGTATTCCGCAAAAGTGATCGCCCGATGCATCAGACGACCCGCCCGAGACTGCGCGATATCGGCTTGCCGCCCGGCCATTTCGAGACCGGCCCGCTCAATGCCATCACCGATGTCGAAGGCGTGACGATCGGCCATTCGACCGTCATCGAAGGCGACACGATCCGCACCGGCGCAACAGCGATCCTGCCGCATGGCGGCAATCTTTTTCAGGACAAGGTGCCTGCGGGTTTTGCGGTCTATAACGGCTTTGGCAAATTTGCCGGCTCGACCCAGATCGAGGAACTGGGCGAACTCGAAACGCCTGTCATCCTCACCAATACGCTTGCAACCGGCCGGGCAATCGAGACGATCAACCGCCACACACTGGCGCAGCCGGGTAACGAAAAAGTGGTGTCGATCAATGCGGTCGTCGGAGAGACCAACGATTCCCGCCTCAACGACATCCGCGCCGGTCGCCCGACCATCGAGGAAATCTCCACCGCGCTGAAAAACGCTGCCACAGGCCCGGTGGCCGAGGGCGGCGTTGGAGCCGGGACCGGCACGGTGGCTTTCGGCATGAAGGGCGGCATCGGAACCGCATCCCGCATCGTCACCGTCGCGGGGGAGGCGTATACGCTCGGCGTTCTCGTGCAGTCCAATTATGGCGGCCATCTTCTCGTCTGTGGCAAACCCTATGTGAGCCCGGAGCACAAGGACAAGGACGGCTCGATTGTCATCATCATCGCAACCGATGCGCCGCTGTCGTCGCGCAATTTGAAGCGCTTGGCCGCTAGGAGCTTCGGCGGCCTCTCGCGCACCGGTGCCGCACTGAGCAATGGTTCCGGCGATTACGCGCTGGCATTTTCGACCAACGAGCGCCTTCGCCGCACGCCCGCACGCCGTAAGGCAGTTACAGACTATCCTGAGCTCTCCAACGATGCGATCTCGCCGCTCTTCGAAGCCGCAATAGAGGCAACCGAGGAGGCGATCCTCAATTCGCTCTGCGCGGCAACAACAACATCAGGCTTCAACGCTGGAACCGGCAAGGCCGCAACGGTTGAGGCCATTTGCATCGATACCCTTAAAACCCTTCTTTCAGCCTGACTTTTCCAGACGGAGTTTTCATGACTAGCCAATCCGGTCGCATCGTTTATCTCAACGGCGAATTCCTGCCCGAGGCGGAAGCCCGCCTTTCCATCTTCGACCGCGGCTTCCTGTTCGGCGACGGCATTTATGAAGTCACCTCCGTTCTCGAAGGCAAGCTGATCGACAGCGACCTGCACATGGCGCGGCTGGAACGCAGCGCCCGCGAAATCGACGTGCCGCTGCCGGTCACAACAAAGGAAATCGTCGAGGCCGAACGTCGCCTGATTGCCGACAACAACCTTGTCGAAGGCATGATCTACCTGCAACTGACGCGCGGCGCGGAAGACCGCAACTTCCTGTTTTCCGCCGATTTGAAGCCGACGCTGGTGATGTTCACGCAGGCCAAAAAACTCGTCGGCACCGCCGTGGAAGAGGCCGGCATTGCGGTCAAATCCGTTCCCGACCAGCGCTGGGCGCGCCGTGATATCAAGACCGTCTGCCTGCTGCCGCAAGTGATGGCAAAACGCATCGCCAAGGCTGAAGGCTGCGATGAGGCGTGGATGATCGAGGATGGTTTCGTCACCGAAGGCGCATCATCCACCGCCTATATCATCACCGGCGACAGGAAGATCATCACCCGCGGCAACAGCAACAAGACCCTGCCCGGCTGCACCCGCCTTGCCGCCCTGCAACTGGCCAAGGAGGCCGGTTTCACGCTGGAAGAACGGCCTTTCACGTTGGAAGAGGCGATGAACGCAGACGAAGCCTGCCTGACCAGCGCCTCCAACTTCGTGGTTTCGGTGACGAAGATCGATGGCAAGCCGGTGGGTGATGGCAAACCAGGCGCGATGGTGAAACGCCTGCGCGCGCTCTATCTCGAAAACGCCCACCGCACCGCGATCTGACCAGGATCAATCTTCGAGAACCGCCCATATGCGCTCGACAACGGGACGGCGGTTCTCCTTGGAACGATAAAGCCGGATATCCACGGCAATATCGAAACTTTGATCGGCGGCACGCACCAGCGCGCCGCTATCCAGCTCGTGCCGCATCAGGCTTTCCGGCACCCAGGCAACACCCCATCCCGCCATCGCCATGGCTTTCAGCCCCACCGACATGCTGCCCTCATGCACCCGCTCGAATTTCGGCAGGCGCGCACTCAGGAGATCGCGCAACAGCGGCCCGAAGAACGATGCTTTTTCGTAATCCAGATAGGCAAAGGGTTTTTTCGCGCTTTCCGTAAGGCTGTGCAGCGGTGCGCCGTCCTCCGCGGGCGCGGAAACGGGAATGATGTTTTCCGCGCCAAGCACGCGGAATTCGAAGGTCTGCGCATCGAGCAGCATCGGCACTTCGGGGTGGGCGTAGGTCAGAAGGAAATCGCTCTGCCCGTCCACCAGCGAATTGAGGTTCTCCTCCATGCTGCCGGAATCAGGCCGCAGAACCGAAAACAGCGGTCCCGCCTTCTCGTTCACCCGTTTCAGCCAGTCGGGGAAGAAGGTGAAAGACAGCGTGTGCAGCGCCGTCAGCCGCACTGTTCTGGCATCCTCGCCGTCTTCCTGCAACAGGGTGCGACGGGCGTGGTAAAGCTGCTTCAGGGTTTCCTGCGCCACCGGAACGAACTTCACCCCGGCCTCGGTCAGTCGTGAGGGATAGGAAGCGCGATCGACCAGCGTCGCGCCCACCCAGGCTTCCAGCTGCTTGATCCTTCGGCTGAAAGCGGATTGCGTCACATGCCGCTCTTCCGCCGCCTTCGAAAAATTGAGCGTTCCGGCCAGCGCCAGGAAATCCTCGAGCCATTTGACTTCCAAGGGCCTGTTCTCCCACAAAGATGTTGAACCGGCCTTTAGCTGGAACAAGGGTCTTTATTAGGAGCAATAGCAGCTGATTGAAACCCTCTTAAAGGCTTCTTGAATATTCGATCATTCGCGCCCGGCTCGCCACAAGCTCTATCCGGCTGTCGCTCAATTGATTGAGACAGATGCGCTTCGTCCACGGCCCGTCCGAGAGCGTGAAGAGGAAGCGACCATTGCCGAGCGCCGTTAAAGGCATGGAGCGGCGCGTGGGACCGATACCCATGGTTAGCGACGAACCGGAAATCGTAAATTCCGCCCCTTCGGTAGAGCGCCAAGATCCGGAAAGCTCATCGGGCACCGCATGGTCGCCAACCGGCAGGAACCGACGAGCGGCGTGGCCTGCCTCGCCGACGATCGCGTCGCCCTCGAGCCTCAGAAGCATCGGAGAGGATGCGGAGCGCGATGACACCCAGCCATCGGCATCTTCATAAAGCGTGTCGTCGCCATCGATGAAGGTCGAGGTACTGCCCTTGATCTCCAGCCACCACGGTCCGCTTTCGGTGACATAGAGGCCTTCCGGCAGGCTGGCGGCGGGTTTGGGTAAAGGCAGACCGGTCAGGGCCGCCATGCTTTCCAGCGCAATCTTGAAGCCGTTGGTATCCTCGCGGTTCGATACCACGACGAAACCCGTGCCGTTTTCCGGATCGAGAAGGAAGTACGTCTTGTAGCCGGGATGCGAACCGCCATGACCGACGAAACGTCTGTGGCCGAGATGTGACCAGCGCAGGCCGAGACCATATTCGCTCATCCGTCCATCGGCGAGCCGCCGCTCGGTTGAAAGCCCGTCCAGAACGCCGGCAAAGCTGCCCTCTCCCCGCATCAGCCCCTGCAGCCAGCGGGTCAGCGCTTCGGCACTGCCGGCAAGACTGCCCGAAGCAGAAATATGCAGCCCCGCCGCCGAAAGTTGCCAGTTGCTCTCAGCCTTCCAGTAACCCGGCACCAATCCGTCGACCGGATCGTTCCAGACGTCCGGCGCCTTCAGGAAAACACCGAACGGTCCGGCAATTTGCGTCTGCACGAAATCGTCAAAACGGAAGCCATGGCGCTCCAGCGCCGCCTCGACCAGACGATAACCGGTATTCGAATAGGAAACCTCGCTGCCGGCCGGAAAGTTCAGCCGGGTCAGCCGCGACAGATAGTCTAGAAGCGGGCCGGCCTTCGTTTCGGTGTAGACGGAAAGACCAAGCAGCGAGAGGCATTCGCGCGTGTCCGGCAACCCGCCGCTCATATCCAGCGCCTGCCCGACAGTGACGTCGCGGAGTGGCGATTGCAACTCCGGCAGATGCTTTCCGAGCGGATCGTCAAGCCCGATCAGATCGGAATGGGCAAGCACCATGACACAGAAGGCATGTTTGGTGACGGAAGCGTAACGCACCACGCTTTTTGGCGTGAACGGCGCAAAGGTCGAAAGGCTTTCGACACCGCCGGAATGGGCAAAACGGATGCCATCTAGATCAAAACCGATCACCGCTCCGCCTGGCTCGTTGCCGGCCCATTGCGAGACGAAACTCTCGGCAAGCGTCGAAGCGGCGTTCCAGTCGAATTGCTGTGACATTGTTCGGTCTCGTGTCTTCGTGGGTCTTGTGGGAAGCCTCATACCGCTGCCGCGACCTTCTCCCCGGTGGGAAGAAGAAGCGAGCAGCAACCGCTCGATCTATGTGCGACGGGGGCTCAAGCCGGCTCTTCCAGCCGGATACTCAGGCTGCGCAACTCTTCTGTATGCGGGTGTTTTGTGCGGCCTTCGCGTAGATCGCCTGCATTCAGCTGCTCGACCATTTCACCATTCAGCATCACGCCCACCTGTGGGCACAGATGCGCGATAACAGCCAGATTGTGGCTGACGAGGATATAGGTGAGGTTGCGCGCCGCCCGCAGATCCTGCAACAGGTTCAGGATTTCCGCCTGCACTGAAACATCGAGCGCCGAAGTCGGCTCATCGAGCAGCAGAACCTGCGGATCGGCAATCAACGCACGCGCAATCGCCACGCGCTGACGCTGACCGCCGGAGAGCTGGTGCGGGTAACGGAAGCGCACTGCCTGCGGCAGGGCCACATCCGATAGCGCCTGCTGGATGCGTTTTTCGATATTGTCCATGCCGTGCACCAACGGCAATTCGCTGAGAATGCGGTCGATGGTCTGGCGCGGATGCAGCGAACCATAGGGGTCCTGAAACACCATCTGCACCTGCCGGAAGAATTCCGGCGTGCGCTTCAGCGGCGCATCCTTGCCGGCAAAGGCGATGCGGCCTTCCCAGCTTTCATTAAGGCCGGCCATGGCGCGCAGGATGGTGGACTTGCCCGAGCCGCTTTCGCCAACGATGCCGAAGCTGCCGCCCTTTTCGACCGAAAAGGACACGCCCTTCACCACTTCACGGTCGCCGAACTTGATACGGAGATTTTCGACGTCGATCATAGGCTGGACCACGCTGCATCACGGTTGAGAACGGGAAGACGCTCGCGCGGATGCGTCAGCGAGGGAATGCAGTTCAAGAGACCCTGCGTGTAAGGATGCTGGGCTTTCAGGAGTTCGGAAGCCTTCAGTTCCTCCATCACCCGGCCGGAATACATGACAGCCACGCGGTCGCAGAAATGCGAGACAAGCGGTAGGTCGTGGCTGATGAGGATGAGACCCATGCCGCGTTCCGATACCAGCTCCTCGATCAGCCGCAGGATTTCCGCCTGCACCGTGGCATCGAGAGCACTCGTCGGTTCGTCGGCGATCAGAAGCTCGGGATCGGGCGCCAGCATCATGGCGATCATGACACGCTGGCCCATGCCGCCGGAAACCTCGTGAGCGTAGGACGAAGCGACCTGGCGCGGATTGCGGATCTTCACCTGATCGAGCAGAGCGATTGCCGCCTCCATGGCCGCACGCTTGCTGCCGCCCTTGTGGGCGCGCCAGGCTTCCGCGATCTGTGCACCCATGGTCTTGACCGGGTTCAGCGAATATTTTGGATCCTGAAGGATGAAACCTGCCCGTTTTCCTCGGATCTGGCGCATCTGCTTTTCACTGGCGGAAAGCACGTCGATACCGTCAAAGGAGAGCTTGTCGGCCCTGATATCAGCATTGGAGGGCAGAAGCTTCATCAGCGCGCGCGCCGTGAGGCTCTTGCCCGAACCGGATTCACCGACGATGCCGAGCTTTTCTGTTCCGAGCTTCATGGAAACACCGCGCACCGCCTCGAAGCGGCTGGTGCGGGTCTGGAACGCGATCTTCAGATTTTCGATTTCGACCAGCATGGCTCAATGTCCCTTCGGGTCGAGCACGTCGCGCAGACCATCGCCAAGGAAGTTGAAGGCGAGCGAGACGAGGAAAATGGCGATGCCCGGAATGGTGGCGACCCACCATTGTTCGAAGATGAAGCGCTTGGCCGTCGCAATCATCGCACCCCATTCCGGCGAAGGCGGCTGCGCGCCCATGCCGAGGAAGCCGAGGCTTGCGGCGGTGATGATGATCGAGCTCATGTCGAGCGTGATGCGCACGATGAGGCTCGGCACGCAGAGCGGTGCGATGTGACGGGCGATGATGCGCCAGGCGGAAGCGCCTGTCAGCCGGTAGGCCGCAACGAAATCGCTGCCGCGAACCGTCATGGTTTCGGCGCGAGCGAGACGCGCATAGGGCGGCCAGGCGGTGAGCGCGATGGCGAGAATGGCGCTTTCGACGCCAGGCTTCAGCGCCGCGACGAAGGCAAGCGCCAGGATGAGGCGCGGGAAGGCCAGGAACACATCGGTCACCCGCATCAACACCGTATCGACGATACCGCCGAAATAACCGGCGATGCAGCCGATGGCGAGACCGATCGGCGCAACGAGAACGACGACGGCAATGACCATGCCAAGCGTGACGCGACCACCATAAAGAATGCGCGAAAGAATGTCGCGACCCAGCTCATCCGTGCCGAACCAGTGCTCGGCACTCGGGAAGGCAAGGCGGTTGCCGAGGTTCTGCGCGGCCGGATCGTAAGGCGCAATGAACGGCGCCAGCAGCGACAGCGCAATGAAGACGATGATGATCGTGAGACCGACCACCGCCAGCGGATTGGACTTGAGGTTCAGCCAGATGCGGTACCGGTTTCCCCAGGCAGCCTGCCTGCGGGAATGCGGCGTCTCATCCAGAGCCCAGTTTCTGAAAGTTGCTAACATCATCGAACGCGGGGATCCATTACTCGGTAAAGTACGTCTGCGAGCAGGTTGAGGCCGACATAGATCAGGCCGATCAACAGGGTCGCTCCGACGACAGGGTTCATGTCCGCGTTCATGAGCGAGACGGTGAGATATTGGCCAAGGCCCGGCCAGCTGAAGACGGTTTCCGTCACCACGGCACCTTCCAGAAGGCCGGCATAGGTGAGTGCGAGAACCGTGACGAGCTGTACGGCAACCGTCGGGAAGGCGTGCCCCCAGATGACGGTCATTGCCGAAAGCCCCTTGGCACGGGCGGTAATGACATATTCGCCCTTCAGCGCATCGATCATGAAGGCGCGTGTCATGCGGGTGATATAGGCCATGCTGAAATAGGCAAGGATGCAGACGGGCTGCACCATATGGGCGATGGCGTCGTAAAACGCGTCCCAGTCGCCGGCAAGCAGCGTATCGACCGTCATCAAGCCCGTGACCGGCGAGATCATGCCGTCATAGATAATGTCCTGCCTGCCCGGTCCGGGTGCGACGCCAAGCGTGGCGTAAAATACCAGCAGCGAAATCAGCGCCAGCATGAAGACGGGCACGGAATGGCCGGCAAGGCAGACGACGCGGATGATCTGGTCCGTCAACTTACCCTGCTTCACGGCGGCCCATACGCCGAGCGGAATGCCGATCAGCGCAGCGAGAATGAGTGCTGCCGTAGCAAGCTCGAAGGTGGCGGGGAAAACGCGCTTGATATCGATCCAGACCGGGTTGCGGGTCAGGATGGAATTGCCGAAATCACCGTGCAGCACCTGCGACACATAGTGGAAAAACTGAACGACCAGTGGCTGGTCCAGGCCCATTTCGGCCCGAACCCGCACAATGACGTCTTCAGGCGCGTTGTCGCCGACTGCCGCGATGACAGGATCGACAGGCATGACGCGCCCGATCAGGAAGGTGATGACCATCAACCCGAACAGCGTCAGAATGACGCTGCTCAGTGTCGACGATATGCTTTTGACGCGCTTGTTCAATGTTACGCTTTCTTAGCATCGTGGTAGGAATTGCCCTCGGAGAGAACGCCGAGTTCAAAGCCGGAAACGCCCTTGCGGAACGCGGCCGTCTTCGTCGTCTGGAACATGAAGACGAAGGGGCTGTTTTCCATGTGCTCGCGCTGCAGCGCTTCATAAAGCTCGATGCGCTTTGCCGGGTCCTTCTCGTCGCGGGCGGCTTCTGCCTTCGCGGCAAAGTCGTCGTTCTTGAAGCGCGAACGCCACAGGAAGGGCTTGGACTTGGCGTCGTCGCCATTGTCCTTGTTGATGTTGAAGACATCGGCATTGGAATGCGGATCGAAATAATCCGTGCCCCAGGCGGAAAGCGCCATCTGGTGTTCGCGGCCGCGCATCTTGGTCAGAACCTGACGGTTCTCGGCAGATTGCAGACGCACCTTGATGCCGATATCGGCAAGATTTGCCTGGATGGCCTGCGCCAGATCCGGGTAAGGCTGGGCGGAATAGTGATCCATGGTGATTTCGAAACCGTCGGCAAGACCGGCTTCCGCCATCAGCGCCTTGGCCTTTTCGACATCGCGCTGGTACGGCGTGTCGTTGACGGCGCCGGGGAAACCTTCCGGCTCAAAGCTCTGGTGAACCTTGTGCGTCAGCGGCACGATGTTTTCCTGCATGCCCTTGTAGTCCAGCGCCCATTTGATGGCCTGCCAGACCTGTGGCTTGGCAAGGTTCTCATTGCCCTGATTAAGCGAGATCAGCACCAGCGAGGCGATGCTCTTGCGCTGCAACTCGATGTTGGCGTCGTTCTGGACGGTACGCAGCTGTTCCGAGGTCAGGTCGCGGGCAATGTCGATATCGCCCTTCTGCAACATCAGAAGCTGGGAAGACGGATCGGTGACATGGCGCAGGATGACGCGCTTGATGTTACCCTTGTAGGGGCCATTCGGGTTGACGGTGAGCGCTACGCTCTCGCTCGGCTTCCAGGCCTGCAACATGAAATCGCCGGAACCGGCGCTGTTTTTCTGCAGCCAGCCATTGCCGAGGTCTTCGCCCGAGGCATTTGCCAGCACGGCCTTCTTTTCAACGATCGCGCCGATATTGGCGGAGAGGCAATAGAGCAGGAACGAGATTGCGGTCGGCTTTGCCGTCGTCAGCTTCACTGTCTTTTCGTCGGCGGCAACGATGGTGGTTTCGGCATTGTCAGGCGTGAAGCCGAACTGGCCGATGATGAAGGCCGGGCTCTTGTTCATCTTGATGGCGCGCTGCAGAGAAAAGGCCACGTCTTCCGCGGTCACTTTCGCACCGCTCGAGAAGGTCGCATCGTCACCAATCACAAAGGTGAAAACCTTGCTTTCCGCATCGGCTTCCCAGGACTTCGCGATGACCGGATCGACCTTGGTGGAATCTTCACGGTTCGCCCGCACCAGCTTCTGGTACATGTTGGACATGATTTCACCGCCGACGGCTTCGAAACCCTCATGCGGATCAAGGCTCGTCATGTTGTCCAGCTGCTGCGCGACCACCAGAATATCCTTGGGCGTCGCAGCAAATGCCGGAATGTGCGCATAGGACAGGAACGGTACGGCAGCGCCGGCAATCAGCAGGTTGCGTCTTGAAATCATCGAAAATCCCCTTTCGGACCTTATTTTTCGGAAACGGTATGGGTTCGCCCCAATCCAGTCATTTTTTTTATGTTTTCCCGCGATTACCACGAGCAAACGAGGCGCGACCAATTCCAAATTTGGCAGAGCCTATGCACGGATTGCATTTGCTCCGACCTTGACCTTTCCTCTACCAATTCTCAAAAGTCTGACGACCGCGCGCCCGCGCCCCGCCCGTATCCAAAGGTGAATGACCATGACCGATGAAAAAACCGTACCCGTCTTCGACGGCCACAACGACGTGCTTCTGCGGTTATGGCGATCGGGCAATGCCTCTCCCGAAACGCTTCTCATCGAGGGTGATACGGTCGGCCACATCGACCTGCCGCGCGCCAGGAAGGGCGGGTTGGCCGGTGGCCTCTGCGCCATCTACGTCCCCTCGCCCAGCATGGAGAAGGACGCGAACGGCGACTTCACGACACCGGCTGAAGCGGACGCGCTGAAGGCGACGCTTGGCATGGCAGCCCTGCTGTTCCGCGCCGAGAAACAATCAGGCGGTGCGCTGAAAGTCTGCCGCACGGCCGCCGAGATCCGCAGCGCGATGGCAGAGGGCGCCTTTGCCTCCGTCTTCCATATCGAGGGCGCAGAAGCGATCGGCGCCGATCTGGATGTGCTGCATGTTCTCCACGAGGCTGGCCTTCGCACGCTCGGCCCGGTCTGGAGCCGCCCGAACATCTTCGCCTACGGCGTTCCCTTCCGCTTCCCGTCGACACCGGATATCGGCCCCGGCCTCACCGATGCCGGAAAACGGCTGGTAAAGACCTGCAACGAACTGAAGATCATGGTCGACCTGTCGCACATGAACGAACAGGGTTTCTGGGACATCGCGAAGATTTCGGACGCACCGCTGGTGGCGTCCCATTCCAACACCTATGCGCTGTGCAACCACAGCCGCAACCTGACGGACCGCCAGCTGGACGCGATCCGCGACACAGGCGGTCTTGCCGGCATCAATTTCGGCGTTCTGTTCCTGCGCCAGGACGGCGTGAAGAACCCGGCTACCGATCTTGGCGAACTGGTCCGCCATGTCGACTATATCGTCAACCGCATCGGAATCGATCACGTCGCACTCGGTTCGGATTTCGACGGCACCACCATTCCAGCAGCCATGAAGGATGCGGCCGATCTGCAATTGCTGGTCACAGCCCTGCGCAACGGCGGTTATGACGACGCCGCACTCGCCAAGATCTGCCATGGCAACTGGGTTCGCGTGCTGGAGAAAACGTGGGGCGCGTAACGCGCCCCGACTTTGGCATTCTCCCCGGACTTCCGTGCCGGAGACATGAAGCGGCAGGCCTCAGGCCTTTGCCGCTTTCTTTTTGCCCGTGGACCGAAACGCCAGCAGGCCTGCGACCAGACCAGCAATGGCCCATTTGATCGGCAGTACATCCGCCGTCTCGCTACGGATCGGCAGAACGGTCACTGTTCCCGGACGCGATTCATATCCGGCCTGCCCGCCGGCCTTCGCATCAGCGATCTGCTGCGGCGAAACAACCCATTCGGCGCCCCGCATCTTGTCATAAGCCATGTAGCCGCCGCCCACCAAAAGGGCTGCGATCAGCGAAATTACTATTCTTGTAGGCAGGTTCATTTTGCATTTCCTTCAATTGAAAGAAGCGTTTAATCACATCAAACATCGCCTCCAAGCAATCGGAACGATTAATTCACGGAGTTTTTGATCTAAAATTTGAACATCGCTCTTTTTGGTTGCATTTTTCATTTTAACGGCGAAAATCTCGTTGGTTTGTCGCCAAACTTCACATCGACACGTCACGCATTTCTGCTAAGCAAATTTCCTCAACCGAAACGAATTAGCGACACAATCCTGTGGTTCGCCAACCAAGGGACTGGCGCTGGAAAAAGCAAATGGCAGACAAGAGCGAAATTATACAGACCGATATTACCGAATCCCCGGTTGAAAGCTTCTTTGCCAGAAACCGGCCCTATCTGACGGCCATCGCCATTACGCTCATCTTCGTGATGATGACGTTTGCGATTTACCGCCTCACATCCGAAGTGCGGTACGATGATGTGATCGCAGCTCTTCTGGACACTTCGCTTCCGGCCATTCTTCTTGCAATGGTCTTTACGGCGCTGAGCTTCCTGTCGCTGATTTTCTACGACGCCAACGCGATCGAATATGTCGGCAAAAAGGTGCGCTTCCCGTCCATGGCGGCCACCGCTTTTGCCGCTTACGCCATCGGCAACACTGCTGGATTTGGCCCCTTGAGCGGCGGCGCAATACGCTTTCGCGCCTATTCCAGGCTGGGACTTTCGCCGGGTGACATCGCCCGTGTCATCGCCTTCGTCACGCTGTCCTTCGGGCTGGGCCTTTTGTCGGTCAGCGCCCTTTCGACCTTCATCGTCGCACCACGCATCGCCGCCATCATCGGTCTCGACCCGACTGTTCTAAGGGGCGGAGCGCTCGCCGTCATTGCCGTTCTCGTTACCACCGCCTATATCGGCCGCAACGGCAAGGCGATCCGGCTCGGCAAATGGCGACTGCGCCTTCCCGACAGCCGCACCTCCTCGCGCCAGTTCCTCGTCTCCGCCTTTGATATCGCCGCCTCCGCCTCCGTGCTTTACGTGCTCCTGCCCGAGACGCATCTCGGCTGGCCGACATTCTTCGCGATCTATGCCACCGCCGTTGGCCTTGGCGTTCTCAGCCACGTTCCCGCCGGTCTCGGTGTGTTCGAAACGGTCATGGTAGCCGGGCTCGGCAACGCGATCAGCGTCGATCAGCTGCTCGGAAGCCTCGTTCTTTATCGCGTCATCTATCACGTCCTGCCGCTGGTTGTTGCCATTCTGGTGATGATCGTTTCCGAAATGAAGCAGTTCGCGGCCAAGCCGGTGGTCTCCGATATCAGCCAGCTTGCCGTGCGGCTGGCGCCGCCGCTGCTCTCGACCTTCGCGATCATTCTCGGCACCATGCTGATCTTTTCGAGCGTGACGCCGACGCCCGGCAGCAATCTGGATTTCCTGTCGAATTTCGTGCCACTGCCGATCATCGAGGCGGCGCACTTTCTGACGAGTATTCTCGGCCTTGGCCTCGTTGTCGCCTCCCGCGGCCTCGGGCAGCGGCTGGATGGGGCGTGGTGGATTGCCCTTGTCGCCGCATCGCTGGCGCTCATCCTGTCGCTGGTGAAGGCGATCGCCGTTTTCGAGGCAATCTTCCTCGGCATCTTCATCGCGGCGCTCGCCCTCAATATGCGCAGCTTCAACCGTCATGCCTCGCTGGTCAAACAGGCGCTGGGACCGAGCTGGCTCGCCGCTATGGCCGTCATCATCGCCGGCGCGGCAACGATCCTTCTGTTCGTCTACCGCGACACCGATTACAGCCACACATTGTGGTGGGAATTCGAGTTCTCCGAAGAAGCACCGCGCGGTCTGCGCGCCCTTCTCGGCCTGGTGCTCGCTTCCTCCACCATTGCAATTTTCAGCCTGATGCGGCCGGTCACTTTCAAGCCGGATTCCATCCAGCCGGAAGACGTTGAACGTGCAACCGACATCGTCATGCAGCAGGATTCGGCCGATGCCAATCTGGTGCGCATGGGCGACAAGCATGTGATGTTCTCCGAAAGCGGCAGCGCCTTCATCATGTACGGCATTCAGGGCCGATCATGGATAGCCTTCGCCGACCCCGTCGGCAACGAGGAGGATTTTCCCGATCTGGTCTGGCAATTCGTGGAATCCGCCCGTTCGGCGGGTGCGCGCGCCGCCTTCTACCAGATTTCGCCCTTCCTCCTGTCCCATTGCGCCGATGCGGGCCTGCGTGCCTTCAAGCTTGGCGAACTGGCGCTGGTCGATCTTACCGCATTCGAATTGAAGGGCGGCAAGCTCGCAACCCTTCGCCAGTCACTGAGCCGCGGCGCCCGCGACGGGCTGACCTTCGAAGTTGTCGAGCAATCGCATGTTGCCGATATTCTGGATGATCTCAAGCAGGTCTCGGATGGCTGGCTCACCCACCATAATACAAGGGAAAAGCGATTTTCTCTCGGTGCGTTCGAGCCCAACTACATTCTCTCCCAGCCCGTCGCCGTGCTGCGCAAGGATGGCAAGATCACCGCCTTCGCCAATCTGATGGTGACGGACACCAAAAAGGAAGCCACCGTCGATCTCATGCGCTTTTCACCGGATGCACCGCGCGGCTCGATGGATTTCCTCTTCGTCAGCATCATGCAGCACCTGCGTGAGACGGGATATGAGAGCTTCAATCTCGGCATGGCACCCATGTCCGGCATGTCGAAGCGCGATGCGGCACCGGTCTGGGACCGCATTGGCAGCACGCTTTTCGAACATGGCGAACGATTCTACAACTTTAAGGGCCTTCGTGCGTTCAAGACGAAGTTCCACCCGAAATGGGAACCGCGTTACCTCGCCGTACAAAATGGCGCAGACGCCGCTCTGGCGCTGATGGACGCGACGGTTCTGATCAGTGGCGGTGTCAGAGGAGTGATCGGAAAATGAGAAAATACAGCATGCTGAAGGCAGCCCTTGCCGCTTCCGCCCTGTTCCTCTCCCCGTTGTTTGCTTCCAGCGCCGCCTTTTCGCAGGACAAGCCAGCCTATGACACCGGTATGATTCCCGCCGAGCACATCATGGTGCCGGATGGTGAAATTCTCGCCAGCGTCTTCCTGATTTCCGATGCGGACGGATGGACCAGCACCGACGAAGAACGCGCCAAAGCACTAGTGGAAAAGGGTGCCGCGGTGGTCGGCATCGATTTCAAGGAATATCTGAAGGCACTCGAGGCCGATGATGACGAGTGTATCTATATGATCTCGGACATCGAGTCGCTGTCGCAGCAGATCCAGCGCACCGCCGGGACCGCCAGCTATCGCCAGCCTATCCTCACCGGCATCGGCAAGGGCGGAACGCTGGCGCTCGCCATGATCGCGCAAAGCCCGGTCTCCACCGTTCAGGAAGCCATCGCGGTTGACCCCAAGACTGGCCTGCCGCTTGAGAAGATACTCTGCACCCCCGCCACCAAGGACAAGGTGGACGGTGAAACGGTTTATGGCCTGACCGATGGCCCGCTGCCAGCTCCTGTCAGCGTGCTGTTCACGCCCGATGCGGATCAGAAGGGCCGCGACCACGTTAACGCCCTGGTGAAGCTTCATCCCGATATCGAAGTGACTGATGTGACAGGCAAGGCGGATGAGATTTTGTCCCAGACCCTGTCCGACAAGGTCGATGCGGCGGGCGACACCAGCAGCCCGCTAGGCCTGCCGATCACGGTTCTCGAAACGAGCCCGGCGATGGACACCATGGCGGTGATCTATTCCGGTGACGGCGGCTGGCGCGATCTGGACGAGGAAGTCGGCGGCGCGCTGCAAAAGCAGGGGATACCTGTGATCGGCGTCGATGCCCTGCGTTACTTCTGGAAAGAAAAACAACCGCAGGAAGTGGCCAATGACCTTGCACGCATCATCGACACCTACCGCAAGGAATGGAAGGTTCGGAACGTCGTGCTGATCGGCTATTCCTTTGGCGCCGATATCATTCCCGCCACCTATAATCTCCTGCCCGAACGCGCGAAATCGCATGTCGTGCAGCTGACGCTGCTTGGACTTTCGACCGAAGTCGATTTCGAGATTTCCGTCCAGGGCTGGCTCGGCGTTGCCGGCGAAGGCAAGGGCGGCAAGACCATCGATGACATCGTCAAGATCGATCCGAAGCTGGTGCAATGCGTCTATGGCACGGAGGAAGAGGATGAAGACCCCTGCCCCGGCCTGAAGGCAAAGGGCGTGGAGACGGTCGGCATCGAAGGTGGCCACCATTTCGATGAGGACTATGAGGGGCTTGCCAAGCGCATCGTGACCTCCCTGAAAACCCGGCTACCGAAATAGGCTGTCGCAACCTCTGCGGCTTCGGGAGAATTCCCGAAGCCCATACTTCCATCAGAATTCAATCACCCGAAGCGCCGCCGGCAGGATGCCGGCTCCCCGACTTACCGATCTCGGCTCGCATACCTTCCTTGAAGGTTCCACGCATCACGGCCATACTTGCGGAATCGATTAAACTATTATTCAAAAGAAATATGCTGGCGGCGGATATCCATGGCATTTCCGCAACCATGCTTCTGTTGATTGCCAATCATAGATTTTATATTTCCCGACCGGTTCAGGGGCCGCCGCATGCTCGCACGAAAGACCAAAACTCCAGTTCTCGTGGAACGCATCGACCAGTTCGTCGGTCGGGTCAGGGAGGCGATGAAAAGCAGCGAGGCGTTGCGAAACAAAAAAATCCGCGATCTTTGGGACGCAGAGGTCCGCTACCATTTCGACAATGGCCGCACGGAAAAGACGCTCGAACTTTACATCATGAAATATCGCTATGCCCTGAAGGCCGAATTTGGAGCAAAGAGCACCCCGCTTGCCATCTGCAACATGAAAAAGCTGCGGGAGCGGCTGAAGACCTATATAGAGCGGGCCGACTATCCGAAAACCGGCGTGGCGACCTCCATTGTCGAAAAGATCGAACGGGCGGAGTTCAACACCGCCGGCCGCAAGCCGACAGTGCTTTTGCGGATCGCGGATTTTATTGCAGCGATGAACGGCCTGGGCTCGAAAGAAGAGATGCAGGCCTTGTGGGACGCCGAAATCGCCGTCATGAAGGGCCGCGCCCAGACGACGATCATTTCCTACATCACCAAATATCGTAACGCCATCCGCGAAGCCTTCGGTGACGACCATCCGATGCTGAAGATCGCCACCGGCGATGCAGCGATGTACGACGATGCGCGCCGGGTCAAGATGGAGAAGATCGCCAATAAGCATGGTGCGCTGATCACGTTCGAAAATTACCGGCAGGTTCTGAAGATTTGCACCGATTGCCTCCAGTCCAACGATCCGCTGATGATCGGCATCGGCCTGATCGGCATGACGGGGCGACGCCCCTACGAGGTCTTTACGCAGGCCGAGTTTTCACCCGCTCCCTATGGCAAGGGCGTTTCCAAATGGAGCATCCTGTTTAACGGCCAGGCCAAGACGAAGCAGGGCGAAGGAACGAAATTCGGGATTACCTACGAGATCCCGGTCCTTGCACGCTCCGCAACCATCCTGTCCGCCTACCAGCGCCTGCGCGAAAGCGGGCAGGGAAAACTGTGGCACGGCATGTCGATCGACGATTTTTCATCGGAAACCCGCCTGCTGCTTCGGGACACGGTTTTTAATCTGTTCGAGGATTTCTGGCCGAAGGAAGAACTGCCCAAGCCCTATGGCTTGCGGCACCTTTATGCGGAGGTGGCGTATCACAATTTCGCGCCGCCCCATGTCACCAAGAACAGCTATTTCGCGGCCATCCTCGGACACAATAATAACGACCTCGAAACCTCGCTGTCCTACATGACCTACACGCTGCCGGAAGACCGCGACGATGCATTGGCGCGAGCCAAACGCACGAATGAGCGCACTTTGTTGCAGATGGCGACCATCGCCCCCGTCTCCCGCAAGAACCCGTAGCGGTACCCGGAACTGCCCTAGAAAAAGCCTCTAATACGGCCTTGCCTCAGGATAGCGCTGAACACGCTGCCAGCGGTATTTCCGCATGTCTGTCCCAACAGCCCGGACAAATGTGCCGCCCTCAGCTTTTGCCAAGTCTTTCCCCTTTGTCTGCCGGCGTGGTGTTGGCGTTGGCGCTTGGGGCCGCTTCTGCCTGCACGCGATCTGAACGCAGCCACGCACCAAACAATCAATATAAATCTCAACTAATTTAATAATACAAAATATTTACTCTAAATATTACTTTTAATTATACAGCTACGCGCAAGACTATACTGCAATTATCCGCTTCATAACTGGTTCACGCACAGATTTTGCCATAGTTTTTTCGGAGACACATGGTGCTGCCCGCATATACGACTTACGCTCTTTACAATCGTGATATGGAATTGTCACTGAAACGCGTCGCGAACGACCCCGTCGTATCGCGCGACGCCAAATATTATACGGATAATATCGGCAAGGTTAAAAACCTCGACGCGTTCCTGAAGGACTTCCGGCTCTATTCCTACGCCATGAAGGCACATGGACTGGAGGAAATGATCTATGCCACCGCCTTCATGAAGAAGGTGCTGGAAAGCAATCTCAACGATCCGAACAGCTTCGCAAACAAACTGAAGGATACGCGATACCGCGACTTCGCTGCCTCTTTCGATTTCGGCACGATCAAAGCGGAAAAATCGGTTCAGACAAAATCCCAGCAGGACCGGTTGATTGCCACCTATCACGCTACGATCGAACAGGAAGGCACCGAATTAAAGGAAGAGACCCGTTTTTATAACATTGCCATCGAGAAGGTCGGGCATGTCGACGATATCTTCAAGAACACGCGGCTTCGGGATTATATCTTCAAATCCTTCGGCATCGACCCCGAGACCTTCAGCTACAAGCACGTCAAAAACGTTCTGACGAGCGATATCAGCAATGCCGATAGCTACATCAACAAGACCTACAAGTCATTGATACCGGAGTGGAAGGCAAAGGCGGCCGATCTGCGCATAGAACGTGCAGGCGTCGCGTCCACCGACAAACCGGCGCTCGCAAAGATCGACTACCTGATCAGCCAATATAACAAGCGTATCAACGATGCCAACAAACTGTTCGAGATGGCGGCCGCGTTTAATTTCCGGGACGACGGCCGCGTAGATGACGGCATGCCGGCGCAGACGACTGCGCAGAGGCGACTGATTAACGAAACCTACGTTCTTTCAAATCCCCGCCTGACGCAGGCCGGAGCTGTTCTCAACCGCGAGTATTTCGCCGACAAGATGAAAACCATCACCGAGGCCAGCCAGATGACGCAGTTTGCGCGCCTGAGAACGATGCTCATCGTCAGCTTCAATCTGACCGACAATGATGAGACGGACAAGAAAATCGGCTGGGCCGTCTTGCAGGATCCGAATGATCCGCAAAGCCCTATCCACAAGGAGAAGGACAAAGGTCTTGTCGATCTGGCACGCGCCTTCAATTTCGGTGCGGATGGCAAGATCAAGACCGGCAAGGTCGCGCAGACCGCCGAACAGCTCAACACCATGATGAACCTCTACTTCAGCCGTTACGATGACAAGGACGAAGCAGCGGACGAAAAGGCAATCAAGAACTACCAGCGCTACATCGGCCTGACGAAAAATCTCGAGGATTTTCTGTCGAACGCGCAGGGCGCGGTCATCATTCGAAACTTCGCCCTGAAGGCCTTCGATATTACCGCTGAAGAAGCCTCGTCCTTCACGCTGAAACGGGTATTTACCAGCGATCTGTCAGACACGAAAAGTTACGTTTATACTTTGAAAGACGAGCGTTTCGTGCGGCTGGCCAAGGCTTTCAACTTTGATGCCGAGGGCAAGATCGGCTCACCCCGGCTCGCCCAGTCGGAAAACGAGATCACTCGAATATCGCGAAATTATCTGAAGGAAGTTACCCGTTGGGACAAGGACAAAAAGGTCAGGGAGAAAGGCGAAAAGGAGGTCACCTACTATCGCCAGAAAATGGAAACGATTGAAACCGTCGATCAATTGCTCTCCGACCGCCGCCTTCTCGATTTCATGCTGATTGCGCAGCGTATCGACCCCAAAACGGTCACCACCGACTACCTCAAGAAGATCTTCAAGTCCGACCTCAAGGACCCCAAAAGTTTCGCCAATACCGAAAAAGATGCCCGCTTCCGCGCACTTGCCGGCTCCTTCAATTTCGACGCCAAGGGGAATATCGTCGCGAAAGCCGGCCAGAGCGTGCAGAACACCCGCAGCCTCATGGAAACACGCGACAAATATGTTCGGCAGACGCTGGAACAGCGGGTCGGCGAAGAAAATTCCGGCGTTCGCCTTGCGCTCTATTTCAAGCGCATGGCTGCCAGCATTTCCAATCCCTATGACATACTCGCCGATAATGCGCTTGCGGAGTTCACCCGCACCGCCCTTGGAATTCCCGCAGAAACCGCAAACTCCAAGGTGGATGCGCAGGCAAAGATGATCGAGAAGAAGTTGAAGATAAAGGACCTGCAGGACCCCAAGAAGGTCGAAAAACTGGTTAATCGCTTTTTGCTGACATTCGAAGCGAACAACGCAACGTCGGATCCGCGTCTCGCTTTATTCGGCAGCGGCAGCACGTCCATCAGCGGCAATACACTCGCGACGTTGGGGCAACTCCGCAGCCGCCGCAGAGGTTAGACCATCTATTAGTGCTGGCCGCAGGTTTTGCCCTGCGGCCAACATCATCTTAGTCAAACCCGCCCGTCGCCTGAAGTGCGGTAGAGCAGGGTCAATACGGTCAAAGCCAGCCCGACCAGCGCGACCGAGCCGAAAATGTAGAAGTTCCACTCCGGAGCCAGGCCCCGTTGCAGTACGAGACCGCCAATCATCGGACCGGCGATGCCGCCCAGCCGCCCGACGGCCAGGGAAAAGCCAAGACCCGTACCGCGAATATGGACAGGATAAAGCCGCCCGACCAGAACGTTGGCAAGAATCTGGGTTCCAATCGTTCCCGCACCCGCAAGGGCAACGAAAAGATAGAGCAACGGCCCCTTGTTTACCGTCAAGGCCCAGATCGAGGCCGCGCCAATGGCAAACAGGACGGCCACAACCACCTTGACGTTACCCTTGTCGGCGAAACGCCCGCCGATGAGAATGCCAATTGCGGCTCCGACATTGAGCATGATGGAAAAACTGAGCGCCGAACTGATATCGTAGCCCATCTTGTTCATGATGGTGGGCAGCCAGTTGACCATGCCGAAGGTCAGCAGAAGCGAGCAAAAGTGAATGCCCCAGGCATTCAGCGTCGAAAGCAGCCGGCCTTCCGAGAAGAGGGCGCCCACGCCGCCCTTTTGGATCTTGGCATGTGGCGTGATGCGTTGCAGGCCGTAAGTGTCGCAAATCCCGTCTGCCTCTGCCTGCCGGCCCTTGCTTGCCAGCCATTCCGGCGATTCCGGCAGGAACCGCATGAAGATCGGCAGAAGAATAAGCGGCAGGCCGCCGATCAGCATCAGTGGCCGCCAGCCATAGCTCTCCAGAAGCAAAATACCCATGAGGCCGGAAATGATGCCGCCGATAAGATAACCGAGGAAGGAAAGGGAATTTGCCTGCGCCCTGCGCTTGGGCGGCGAGAATTCCAGCACCAGCGCCGTCACCGTCGGCAGGAGCGCGCCAAGGCCGAGACCGGCGAAGAAGCGCGTGATTTCGAAAGCAAGAAAGTTCGGCGTCATGGCCGAGGCAATCATCATCGCTGAAAATCCGGCAAGGCTGATGAGAACGACCTTCCGGCGGCCGATACGGTCCGCCATGGTGCCGGCAAACAGCGCGCCGAGCAGCATGCCCACCAACGTCAAGGCGGCAGCCCGCCCGACCATGGCCGGATTGAGCGCCCATGCGCCTTCTTTCAGCAACGCCGGTGCAACCGCGCCGTAAACGACAAGATCGTAACCGTCGAACATGATCATCAGGCCGCATGTCGCGATGACGCCAGCCGGGTTCTTCGTCCGCACCGAGGCGGCGCTCATATAGTTCGTGGACATATTCCTCCCTTTCACGCATGAACGCGCCACCCGGAATGGATCGACGTCTTCCCGTTCCTGCGATTGCTCCCTGGGTGCCCGGCTTGCTCCACCCTGATGTGCGTCTCGCTCCTGTCAAGACACATATCGCCAGCATCACCCGCCTTCGATTAAATGTTGCGTTTGCAAAAATTGCAATTGAAATATTAACAATCGTCAACAGCCATTGCAGGCGTGGATTTCAGTCGCCTTCCAGCTCCGAAATCCTCGACAAAGTCGGCGTCCAGTTCAAAATACGAATGCGGTTATAGACGCCGTGAATGACAAAAGGGTCGGCGTCGCTAAAAGCCATGACGTCCTCGATGCAGCGGGCTTCAGCAATGATGAGGGCCGCGGCAGACCCTCCGCTTTCCGCCTGCATCGGGCCGGATGCGAGAATTCTGAATCCTTCCGGAACGCCATCTTCGTTGCGTAAATGAGCCTTGTGGGCACTCATCTGCGCCAACCTTTGCTCAGCGGCAGCGGGATCACTTTCCGCAAAACGCACATAGAGCCGGGGACGGTCGCTACCGCCGGTCATCGGGCGAGCACAAAATCGTGGTCCACCGACCAGAACCAGCCGTTGGCGAACCCCAGCTCCTGCGCCCTCTGCGCATCCTCCACCCGCTGAAAATCGGCCAGCAGGCTTTCCTTCACACCGAAAACCGCATCCGAACGAATATAGGGATCATCAGGGTCGAAAATATGCGTGACGAGCGTGGTGAAGCCTTCTGCCGAAACGATGTAGTGCAGATGCGCTGGTCGGTAGGGATGGCGCCCCATGGCCCGCAGAAGCTGCCCCACGGGGCCATCATCCGGTATCGGGTAATATTTCGGCTTCGCCGCCCGGAACCAGTAGCGTCCGTCCTCACCGGTGACGAATACGCCACGCAGGTTGAAATCGGGCTGAATGCCCTTCTGCTGCACGTCGTAGAAACCTTCGTCATTGGCCTGCCAGACGTCGATGCGGGCGCCTGCGACCGGCACTCCATTGGTGTCGAGAATGCGGCCGGTTACCAGCATGTCCTCGCCCTTGCCGTCGAGGCAGATATTGGCGCCCATCGGCATCTCAGGCGCATCGGCCACATGAAAAGGCCCGAGAACGGTGGATTCCGACGCGCCGCTCGGCTTGCGGTGGTTGATCGCATCGACCAGCATGGAAACGCCGAGAATATCGGAAAAAAGGATCCACTCCTGCCGCCATTCATTACAGATCTGGCCGACCTCGGTCAGAAAATGGATCGCCTTCATCCATTCCTCTTCAGTCGGCTCAATCTCTTTCACCGCCTCGTGAAGCTTGCGGGTGACGACCGCCATGATCTCCTTGAGACGCGGATCGTCACAATCGCGCATACGGGCAATCACGGTTTCGGCCGAACGTTCCTCGACGAAATAGCCGTCGTCACCGGTTGTTTTCATGTCCATAATGTCCTCCTCCCATCATTGCCGCTCCCTGCTTGCCGGATCACTCCGGCCTTGCGCCCTCGAAGGCGCGTTGCAAAAGGGCGCGGATCGCGGTTTTTTCAACTGGCCGCGGGCACCAGTAAGGATTGGCGGTCGCAAGCTCGGCCATAGCGTCGAGATCTTCCCCGCCAACACCGAGTGCTGCAAGGCTTGCCGGCGCGCCGAGCCGGGCGGCAAAATCGTAAAGACCCGTCCCTGCCCTGCCACCGACAAGTGCGGCCAGCGGCGCAAGCTGATCCGGCACCGCCTGTTCCACATAAGCGATGGTATGCGGCAGAAGCACCGCATGGGTTTCTGCATGCGGCAAATCCAGACTGCCGCCCAGCGTATGACAAAGCTTGTGATGCAGCGACATGCCAACAGCGCCAAGCACCGTGCCACACAGCCACGCGCCGTAAAGTGCCGTTTCGCGCGCCTTGGTATCTTGCGGCGCCATCCTCACACCGGGAAGCGCCTCGATCATCGCACGCAACCCTTCCACCGCCATCATACTGGCGATGGGATTGCGATCCCGAGCATAAAGCACCTCTGCCGCATGGGCCATGGCGTTTAGCCCGCTGGTCATGCTGATGCCAACAGGTAATCCAAGTGTCAGCTCGGCATCGTAAATCACCACTTCCGGCAGGATTTCCGGACCGCGCAGGGTGGTCTTCACGCCATTTTCCGTCTGGCCAAGAATGGGCGTCACCTCAGAGCCGGCATAGGTCGTTGGAATGACGATCTGGGGCGCATCGGTGCGCAAGGCAATGGCCTTGCCAAGACCGGTGGTAGAGCCGCCGCCGAGCGATACGACGCAATCGGCACCGGCAGCGCGATAGGCCTCGACCGCCCTTTTCGTCACCTCGACCGGCGTGTGCATGGCCGCATCGGCAAAAACACCGGCAGCCAATTGGCCAAGCTGGGCGGCCAAAGCCTCCGCATCGCCCTTCTGATGGGGTGTGGAAAGCACCAACGCCCGTGACAGCCCGAGGCGACGGATTTCCTCCGCCACCCCCACGGAGCTACCCGTGCCAAAGACGATGCGGGCCGGGGCCGTCGTATAGACGAACGGCTGCATGGCTCAGGCTCCGTCGAGCTTGAACAGGCGGCGCGCATTGGTACGGCCGATCTTTACCCGGTCGGCCTCGGCAATGCTCGTCGCATTGAACCAGTCGGAGGCATGATCGATGTTCTCGAAGGGCCAGTCGGTGGAGAACAGGATGCGGTCGGCACCGATTTCCAGAATGGCATCGATCAGGGTCTGGGTGCGGAAATTGCCAGAGGTGGTGATGTGGAAATTCTCGTTGAAATAATCCATGAAACGGCGCTTGGCCGGATAGCGCGGCGGCAGCTTCACCCAGGCATTGCGGTGGTCGATGCGCCACATCATGTAGGGCAGGCCCTCGCCCATATGGCCAAGAATGATGTTGAGGCGCGGATGCTCATCGAACAGGCCTGATGCCATGAGGCGCAGCGCGTGAACCGCCGTTTCCTGCGCAAACGCCCAGGTGGGGCCAAGCAGCCAGGGGTGGCCGTCATAGATGCGGGAATCCTGCGGCAGCGGATTGCGCGGATGCAGATAGAAAGGCACATCAAGCTTTTCCACCTCGCCCCAGAATGGACGATATTGCGGCAGGTCGTAATAAAGCGGTGTCTGGCCATCGCCCTCCTGGCTGAAGCCGTTAACGAGTGCGCCGACAAAACCGAGGTCGTTGACGCAGCGCTGAAGCTCGTCGGTCGCCGCATCCGGGTCCTGCAACGGCAGGGCTGCGAAGGCGAGGAAGCGGTCCGGCCGCTTGGCGCATTCTTCAGCCAGGACGTCATTGGCGCGGCGCGCAATCTCGATCGCCTTCTTCTTGTCGGGAATAGCCTGCACCGCCGGCGCATTCAGCGACAGGATCATGGTTTCGATGCCATGCGCATCCATCAGCTTCAGGCGCGTATCCTGAATGTCGAGCAGGCGATGCTGCAGTTCCTTCCAGTAATCACCGGGCACGAACCCGGCCGAATCCTGAAGTGTTTCCGGGATTGCGAAATGCTCTTCGAGAGCGACCTTGCCTTGCATGTTATTTCCTCCGAAAATCGCTGTTCAGTTGCCGCCACATGTGCGGTCAATATTGGCCCTTGGGTTCCAGGCCGAGCATGCTCTGGCCGATCATGGTGCCCACGGCATCCCAGTTCATGCTGATATGGCGGCCCACCGCATTCGCATCCCGCCAGGCCCGCTGGACCGGATTGGAAAGATCGAGCCCGACACCGCCGGTGGAATCGTTGAGTGCCTGCACGGCGCGTAGCGCCAGAGAGACCGAAAAGGACTGGCCGCGACGGCTCAATAGCCGGTCGTCCACCGAAAATTCCGCCCGCCCTTCAATCCTTGCCTGTGAGAGTGTCTGAGCCCGCGCAACGTCGCGCAACAGGATTTCACAAGCGGCATCCACGCTCGCAGCGGCTTCCGCGACACGCAGCTGGATGGTTGGAAATTCCGCCATGCGGTTATTGCCGCCCGCCACCGCACCGCGCGTCACCCGGCCACCGACATGATCGACATAGGCTGCCAGGGCACCCTTGGCTGCACCGACTCCAGCCGAGGCGAGACAGGAAGGAATGCCGGTCAGAAGCGGCATGTTGAAGAGACCTTCCTGCGCATAAAACCGCCCGCCCGGCGTGTAGCCGCTGGTCGCGTCCGGAAAGGTCAGAACCCGATGTTTGGGAACAAAGACATCATCGAGAACCAGCGTCTTGGAACCCGTGCCGGCCAGCCCGACCACATGCCACGTGTCTTCAATGGCATATTGGCTCGCAGGCACGAGAAGGAAGGCCGGAACCGGCCTGCCTTCGCCCTGCGGCGGCAGGATGGCGGCGCAGAGAGACCATTGGGCATTCTCGCAGCCCGAGGCAAAGGCCCATTTGCCGCTCAGGCGGTAACCGCCGTCAGCGGCCTCCGCCATCTTTACCGGCGCATAGGAACCACACAGAAGCGCGTCAGGATTTTCGCCCCAGACATCCGCCTGCGCCTCCTCTGGAAACATCGCCAGCAGCCATTGATGGGCGGAAAGCAGGCCGGCAACCCAGCCAGTCGACGCGCAGGCCGCCGAAAGCTCGATATTGGCTTCGACAAGCTCGGCAAATTCACCGCCCTGCCCGCCGAAAGCCCGCGGTTTGACGACATCGAAATAGCCGATGCCGCGCAGCGCCGCGATATGACTGGCGGGAACGCGGCGCGCCTCCTCTGTTTGTCGGGCGCTGGACCGGAAAAGATCCGCTACACCGGCAACGCGACCGACGAGGCGGACATGCGGGTTCGTTTGCGCCGGCTGCGGCGCATGGCTCATATCGTTCATGATTGTCTCCTCCGAGAATAGTCTAGCCGGGAAATATCAGGCGGACAGGCCTGCCGGGCTTGCGGCGCAATATTGGGCATTTTCGTAAAGCAGCGGTCGTGTCGTCTCGCTTACATCGGCCGACACCACCTGTCCGATAAACACCGTATGCGTTCCATATGGCATTGCCGCGACACGGCGGCAGGCGATGGCGGCATGGGCCGTGGGCAGATAAAGAACACCGTTGTCATGACGCTGCCACTCGCCGTTGCGGAAACGCTCCTCCGGTGAAACCTTGCCGCTGAAAGCATCAGACAAGGCAATCTGGTCCTGCGTCAGCACATTCACGATGAAATCGGGCCGGCAGAGCAGCAATTCGTGCAGAAACGTGCGGTTGTTCAGGCAAACCAGAAGAGAGGGCGGCTCCATCGAAACCGAGGTGACGGCGGTAACCGTCATGCCGTGATCGCGCTGATCACCCGTGGCACAGGCAGTGATGACCGTCACTGTCGCCGGAAAACGGCGCATCGTCGTGCGGAAATTCTGGCCGACGCCTTCAGGCGCAAGATTGTTCAGGCCAAACAGTGCTGATGTCATGAGATCCTCCCAAATCCTGCATTCTTAAATATTTTCATTTGCAACATTTGTCAATGCAAATGTTTTATGGCGGGGGAAGCTGCGATATGGCCTCGCCGTCCCCGGTCTTCTGGAGCGAAACTATTGAAACTGATAGATTATGCCGGTACAGCCGATGGGTGCGCCACGTCATCCGCGCACGTGTTTCTCAAAACGGGGTTTTGCTTGTGTCTTATCAGTTCACTGACTCGGTACCCTACCTGCTCAACTGGGTAGGTGTTCGGCTTGGAGAGCGCTTCTCCCTGAGGCTGGCATCCTATGACATTACCCTGCCGATGTATCGTGTGCTGGCAACGCTGAGACAACAGGAAAGCAAAACGCTGACCGAGCTTTCAGACCTCGTGTCGGTGGAGATTTCCACGCTCTCCCGGCTTGTTGGCCTGCTCGTCAGACGCAACCTCGTCAGCCGCGAGCGACCGGTCGACAATGCGCGGATCGTGCGCATCACGCTGACGCCAAAGGGTGAAGAACTTGCCGAGGAACTGATGCCCATCGCCGCCATGTTCGAAAAGACCGCGATCGAAGGCCTCGACCCGGCCGAAGTGAAACTTTTCAAAAGCATCCTGCGCCACATCGGCCGCAATATTGCCGGTCTCTGATCCCCCAAGGATCCGCTGACCCGTCACGACCTTCGCGTGCAATGTACTTGTAATGGCTGGTTCCTATCCCTGTGGCAACTCACCACAGCGGAGGAAAATTGCCCATGTCCGAGAGATTGTCACCCGCCTTCCTGACAACGCTCGCCCTTGTCACAGCATCGATCCTGGTTTCGGCCTGCGCCTCAACAGTCATGAAAAGCTATATCGGCGCGCCCATCACCAGCGTGATGCTGGACTATGGGTCGCCGGACAATATCTATAGCCTTGGCGGTGGACAGCAGGCCTACCAGTGGCGGAAGAACAAGACACAGGTTGTCGCCGGATCATCGAGTGGCGAAGTGCGGACAACACGGCGCGGAGAGCGTTACGAAGTGTCCGAGACGCCGGGTTATGTCGAGCGCATAGACTGCTTCTACACTTTCTACACACGCAATTCCGGCGGCGAATGGTATGTCACGAGCTTCCGGCAACCGGCGCTCGAATGCGAGTGATCGTTTCCGGATTTCAAACTCCGCCCTCCCAGATTTTTGACCGCCGCTTTGATGCTTGAAGCGGCGGTTTTCGTTGGAACGTTCTCCCTGGGATTTCTCATCGGATGGGCCGGTCAGAAGCAGTAGTTCAGGCCGGCCTTGATGACGTGATCATTTGGATCGGACTTCGACCTGCCGCTCGCCAAACTTGGCCGACAGGCCGCCGCCGAAGCTCTGTTCGACGCCGGCGCCAACCCGATAGCCCTGGTTCCAGCAGTCGGCACCCGTGACGCCGTTTCCATCCTTGAGCTTTTTGGCGGTAAGGCCGGGGAAACGTGCCTGATCGCTTAAAATCCCGTCAGCTAGACAGTGTCAGCCGCAGCACCTTTCAAAGCCACCGAGCGAATTTCCAGCCGGACGCAAAAACCGGGATTGAGGTCGAGGAAGACAACGCGTCCGCCATGAATCTCTGCCGCCTTCTGGACTAGGTTCAATCCGAGGCCGGCTCCTGGCGAGTTCGTATTGACGCGGTGAAACGGCTCGAATACCTGCTCGCGCTCCGAGACGGGGATGCCCGGCCCTTCATCGCAAACGTCAATGAAGCCCGCAGCACCGACCCGGATCGTGATAGAACCCTCGCCGCCGCCATGATCGATTGCGTTGCGAACGAGATTGACGACCGCCATCTCGATGATCGAAGTCTGGACCGTGAACACGGCCTCTCCTTCACTTGGCTCGAAATCGAACTCGTAACCGGCATCCATCGCAATCGGCGCGACATCGGTCGCGATGCGCTCGACAAGGATGTTCAGGTCCTGCCGCTCGGCGGGTAATTCCACCACGCCGACCGCCTGCATCTCCAGCAACTGGTGCGCAACGCGTGTGAGGCGATCGATATCGGCCCGGAGTTGTAGGCTCAGCGCGTCATCGGGCAAAAGATCGGCCCTGATCCGCGCGATTGCAATCGGCGTTCTCAACTCATGCGCGGCATCGGCAAGAAAGCGGTTACGGCGATTATATCCCTCATCCAGCTTGGAAAGCGCGACGTTGAAGGCATTTACCAGGGGAATGATTTCGCTGGGCACCTTGGAACGATTGATACGGGCAGACCGGTTCTCGAAATTGATGGATTGCGCCTGGCTGACCGTTTCCATCAGGCCGCCAAGTGAACGGCCGACCGCCCACGGGGTCACGATCAATGTCGCGATACCAGTCAGGATCAGCATGGGCACGACGGCGATAAGAATGACGAAGCCCACACCCGGCAAGACTGTAAGCCAGCGGATCTCGCCGTTGGCATCCTTTTCCAGATCTAACTGCATACTGATCCATAGGCTGAGGCCGTCATTCGGGATGCCTTTTTCCGTCCCGGCAATGAATTGCAGCCGCCCGGCAGGTGTATCGCGGTTTTCCATGGTGGCCCGGACTGTTTCCCCCGCTTCCAGACGCGCCCTTTCGATGCTTGACGGAAAAACTGCCGCCAAAGCCGGTACTGGGATTTCTCCATATCGCAGGACGATTTCATCGGCGTCCCGCACCAAGAACCAAAGATTCGGATAGCGCTGTTTCAGCTCGACCAATCCGGGCGTGGGCAAAACTTGCGCCCGGCCCTGCCCATCCTTTGTCACGCTTTCCGCAACGATGCGGACAGCCTCTTCATTGGCGCCCTCCAGCCGTGGATCAATGATCCAGATCCAGCCGACGAGGAGGATGACAAACAGAACGAGCAAGAACGCCTGCAAGGCGAAAAGACGCTTCATCAGCGCCCACCGCAGGGATCGGTTGCGCTCCTGCTTCATGTATTCGCCCGGATGAGATAGCCGATGTTTCGCACGGCTCTTATCTCGACCGTGGCTTCGGCCTGCGCGAGCTTCTTCCTGATGCGGGAGATATGGGCGTCGAGAGCGTTGGATTCGATCTCATCATCCAGGTTGTAAACCGCCTCGACCAGATTGGAACGCGTCACGATGCGGTTCGGGCGTCGCATCAGAGCCTCGAGCGCCAGATATTCCCGCCGCCGAAACTCGATGATGGCACCGGCAACCGTGACTTCATTGCTCTTCGGATCAATGCTCAGATTTCCGAAGCTCACATATTGGCTGGAGAGCGAAGGGCCGCGCCTGTGCAGCGCCCGAAGGCGGGCAAGCAATTCCTCGATCGCAAAAGGCTTGGCGAGGTAATCATCCGCGCCGGCGTCAAGACCGTCAACGCGGTGATCGACACTTCCGAGCGCCGTCAGAACGAGGATCGGCACCGAATGCCTGGCTTTGCGAAGCGAAGACACAAGGTTCAACCCTTCACCATCCGGAAGGCGACGATCCAGAACCAGCACATCGTAAGAGCCGTCACGCGCCAGCGCGTCGGCATCGGCAATCGTGCTGACATGATCCGCAAGCACATCACGCCGTCGCAGGGCTTCGAGCAGGACCCGCGCCATTTCCGGTTCATCCTCGAGAAGCAGGATTCGCAATGACTTTTCCCCAAAGGTGAACTCTTGCCGTCCTCACCACTGGTCGGTGAATGTTACAGCTACATTGCAGGCAAGGAGCCGGACTATCCTTCTCTCACCCTCCTGCCAGACGCAAATCGACCGTCACACCTTGGATGCCTTATCCCGGCCTGTACCCATGTCTTGCATAAAACCGGTCAAGCTCGCGCTGCTGCGGCACCTCACCGGTGTAGATCGCAATATAGTCCGGGATCCTTTTCATGCGCACGGCCATATCTTCCTCCGACTGCATGGAGATATAGCCGATCTGCACGAGATAGGTGGTGCGGGCACGCACATCCGCCATATTTTCGGAATGGCCAAAACGCATGAACATGCGCGAAAGTGCATCCATTCTCGTCTGATCAGCCTTACGCACCTCGGCAAGAATATCATCGGACTGAAGAGCCCAACTGCGAACCGCAAATTCGAACCTATTGTCGAAGAGGCCGGCATCCAGCCAGCAATCGAAGACATTCAGCATCGCTTCGGCCAGGGTCTCCGCATAGGCCTCCGACTGCCTGACGATGCTGCCGGTATTCTTTTCGCGCCAGCGGGAGACGAGTGCGGCCAGCAACTCCTCCCTATCCCGGAAGAACCAGTAGAAACTCGTGCGCGACAGACCGAGTTTTTTCGCCAACGGCAGGATTTTCACGGAATCCACGCCGGATTCGAGAAGTGCCTGGTAGGCGGCCTCAAGCCAGCCCTCCTGCGATCCGCGCCAACCGGTCTCGTTCAATGTCGCTTCCATGATGATTTCCTAGCAAATCGGTCTGGTCGCGACAAGGCGAATGTCCACTCATGTCGAATGCATAAACACAAGTGTTTTATTAATTGACACCTATGTACATTCCCGCTTAGCCTTCTCCGATAAACGTTCTCGGAGCACGGTCGCCATGTCGAATGACCCCCTTCTTCAGCCCTACCAGCTAAAGCATCTCACCCTGCGAAACCGCATCATCGTTACCTCGCATGAACCCGCCTATCCGGAGGACGGCATGCCGAAAGGGCGCTACCGCGCCTATACGCTCGAGCGGGCAAAGGGCGGCGTCGCCATGACGATGACGGCAGGCTCCGCAGCCGTCTCGAAAGACAGCCCGCCCGTCTTCAACAACCTCTTGGCCTACAAGGATGAAATCGTTCCGTGGATCAGGGAAATGACCGACGCCGTGCATGAAGAGGGTGCAGCGATCATGATCCAGCTGACGCATCTCGGCCGCCGCACGCGCTGGGACAAGGGCGACTGGCTGCCGGTGCTGGCACCATCCCACCAGCGGGAAGCCGCGCATCGCGCTTTCCCGAAGAAGATCGAGGATTGGGATATCGAGCGCATCATCAAGGACTTCGCCGACGCTGCGGAACGCATGAAGGCGGGCGGCATGGACGGGGTGGAGCTTGAAGCCTATGGCCATCTCATCGACCAGTTCGTCTCGCCGCTGACCAACGAGCTGGATGGCCCCTATGGCGGCTCGCTGGACAACCGCATGCGTTTCTGTTTCGACGTCTTCAGGGCGATGCGCGAACGTGTCGGCGACGATTTCATCCTCGGGGTTCGCTATACCGCCGACGAATGTCTTGAAGGCGGCACCGGAAAGGCGGAAGGCCTCGAAATCTCGCGCCGGTTGCGGGATAGCGGCCTGATCGACTATCTCAACGTTATCAGGGGCCATATCGACACCGATCCCGGCCTGACCGACGTCATTCCCATTCAGGGCATGGCGAACGCGCCGCATCTGGACTTCGCGGGCGAAATCCGCGCGGCAACCAGTTTCCCCACCTTCCACGCCGCCAAGATCCAGGATGTCGCCACCGCCAGATACGCCATCGCTTCCGGCAAGGTCGATATGGTCGGCATGACCCGCGCTCACATGACGGACCCGCATATCGTGCGCAAGATCATGGAAAAGCGGGAGGACGATATCAGGCCTTGCGTTGGCGCCAACTACTGTCTCGACCGCATCTATCAGGGCGGCCTCGCATTCTGCATTCACAATCCGGCGACAGGCCGCGAAGAAACGATGCCGCACGAGATCACCAAGGCGAAGGAAAGCCTGAAGGTCGTGATCGTCGGCGCCGGTCCGGCCGGGCTGGAGGCCGCGCGTGTCTGTGCCGAACGCGGCCATGAGGTCGTCGTCTTCGAGGCCGCAAACGATCCGGGCGGCCAGATCCGCCTGACCGCGCAAAGCGAACGCCGCCGCGAAATGATCAGCATTATCGACTGGCGCATGAGCCAGTGCGAAAGGCTCGGCGTTACCTTTCACTTCAACAGCTGGGCGGAAGCGGACACGGTTCTCTCGGAGAGCCCAGATGTCGTCATCATCGCCACCGGCGGATTGCCGCATACCGATGTGCTTTCAAACGGCAATGATCTGGTCGTTTCCTCGTGGGATATCATTTCCGGCGACGTCAAGCCGGGAACGAATGTGCTGGTTTTCGACGATGCCGGCGACCATGCGGGCCTGCAGGCAGCAGAATTTCTCGCAAAGGCGGGCGCAAAAGTGGAGATCATGACCCCGGATCGCGCTTTCGCGCCCGAAGTCATGGCGATGAACCTGGTTCCTTACATGCGCTCACTGCAAACACTCGACGTCACCTTCACCGTCACCTATCGGCTGGAAGCGGCGGAAAGAAACGGCAACCAGCTCGTCGCCCACGTCGGCAGCGATTATGGCGGCGTGACGAAATCAAGGACCGTGGACCAGATCGTCGTCAATCACGGCACGGTGCCGCTGGACGATCTCTATTTCGACCTCAAGCCCGGCTCCAGGAACCTCGGCGAAATATCCTACGACGCCTTGCTGGAGGGCTCCGCCCAAACCGTCGAGCGCAACCCTGGCGGTGCCTACCGGCTGTTCCGCATCGGCGATGCGGTCGCCGCACGCAATACACATGCGGCGATCTACGATGCGCTGCGTCTCGCAAAGGACATTTGAGAGGGCCGCCGCGATACGCTTTGAAACTCAGGCCTGGATCAAGGCAATGCCACGGTTCTTGAACCCGAGTGTGACATCGCTTTCGGGCGGCAGGCTGGTCTCGACCGCATGGTCGATGATGAAGAGCGTGCCGATATCGGTCTCGACTTCATATTCGACGTGACCGCCGAGATAGGCACTGTGCAGCACCCGCCCGGCAAGTCCCTGCCCGCCCGATTGGGCGATGGAAATCGAACCCGGACGAACCGCGAGCTTTGCCGGGCCGGGTTTAGCGTTGCGTGCCGCAACACGATGATCGATCCCCCCAACGCGGATCAACGCATCGGCGCCCTCAAGGCTGACCACCTCGCAGCCGACGACATTCGCCTCGCCCATGAAGTCGGCGATGAAGGAAGAAGCCGGCGCCTCGTAGAGTTCCCGCGGCGCGCCTGACTGGGCGATCTCGCCCTCCTTCATCACGATGATCCGGTCGGAAACGGCCAGCGCCTCGTCCTGATCATGCGTCACATAAACGGCGGTAAAACCAAGCCGCTGCTGCAATTCCCGGATTTCGGTACGAACCCGGCGGCGAAGACGCGCATCGAGGTTGGAAAGGGGTTCATCGAGCAGCAGCACCTGCGGCTCCAGCACCAGAGCGCGGGCAACCGCCACGCGCTGCTGCTGACCACCGGAAAGCTCGGCAGGCAGACGATGTCCCATGCCGGCCAGCCCCACGAGCTTCAGACCTTCCTCGGCCTTCTCCCGTGCTTCCGCCTTGCGCAGTCCGGAGGATTGCAGGCCATAAGCGACATTGTCGAGCGCCGTCATATGCGGGAAAAGCGCGTAAGACTGGAAAACCATCGAGACATCGCGCTCATTGGCCGGCAGCATGGTCACATCCTTGTCGCCGATCAGAATGCGACCGGCCGTCGGATGTTCGAGCCCCGCCAGCATGCGCAGCGTCGTCGTCTTGCCGCAACCGGAGGGACCGAGCAGTGTCACCAGCGTGCCGGGTTCGATGGTGAGCGAAAGGTCGGGGATGGCGGTGAAGGCGCCGAATGTCTTGCGGACATTCTGAAAGGTGACCGAGCCGGGCTTTACGGAAATCATGCGGTTTTCTCCTGAGCGAGAGGAACGGAGGACGCGGACGGCAGTCCCGCGACGCGGTTTTCGCGGCGCAGGCGACGCTCGCCTACAATGAGCTGGAAGCCGGTGATAACAGTGATCATCACCACGATCAGCATGGAGGAATAGGCAATGGCGACACCGTATTCACCGTTTTCGACGAGACCGACGATGTAGGAGGTCGCCATGTTGTACTGGGCGCTGACGAGGAAGATGACGGCGCTGATCGAGGTAATCGCTCGGACGAAGGAGTAGACCAGAGCCGCCGTGATCGCCGGGCGCAGCAGTGGCAGGATCACTTTCCTGATCGTGCGGAAACTGTCGGCGCGCAGCGTCAGCGAGGCCTCATCGAGGCTTTTGTCGAGTTGGCTCATTGCCGCAATGCCGCCGCGCACGCCGACCGGCATGTTGCGGAAGACGAAGCAGGCGATCAGGATCAGCGCCGATCCCGTCATTTCCACCGGCGGCAGGTTGAAGGCCATGATATAGCTGACGCCGATGACCGTTCCGGGAATGGCAAAGCTCATCATCAGGGCAAATTCGAAGATGTTCCGACCGGCAAACTTCTGCCGCACGATGATATAGGCCGTCAGCAGACCGACGGCAGCGGTCAGCGGCGCCGACACCAGCGCGATCTCCATGGTGGTCCAGAAGGAGTTCCAGGCAACACCGGTCCAGGCGATCGAGCCGTTGGAGAAGCTGACGGAGAACGCGCGGATGTAGTGGTCAAGCGTCAGCGAATTGTCCAGACCCCAGGTCTTCACGAAACCGCCGACGAGGATCATGCCGTACACGACGATGGTGAAGACCATCCACGGCACGACGACGGCATGGACACCAATGGACAGGCCGCGTGGCAGCGCGATATGCGCGCCGCTGTCGCCCTTGCCGGTAACCGTGGCGAAGTTCTTGCCGGCCAGCCAGAAACGCTGGGCGAGGAAGGCCGAAAGCGTGAAGCACAGGAGGATAATGGCGAGAACAGCGGCGCGTGAAGGGTCGTTCTGCGAACCGACAACGGCAAAGAAGATTTCCGTCGACAGCACCCCATGCGTGCCACCAAGCACCAGCGGATTGCCGAAATCCGCCATGCTTTCGATGAAGCCGATGAGAAACGCATTGGCGAGACCCGGCTTCATCAGCGGCAGCGACACCCGCCAGAAGGTGCGCCAGCGGTCGGCGCGAAGCGTTTGCGACGCCTCCTCCATCGACGGGCTGACACCTTCGACGACACCGATCAGCACCAGGAAGGATATCGGCGTGAAGGAGAGCACCTGCGCGATCCATATGCCGGTCATGCCGTAGAGCCAGCGGCCGGGTTCGATGCCGAAGAGATAGGAAAGCCATTCAGTGACGACACCGGCGCGGCCGAAGAGCAGCGTCAGGGCAAGACCGATGACGAAAGGCGGCGTTATGATCGGCAGAACCGTCAGAAGACGCAGGCCCTTCTTGAACGGAAAACGGGTGCGGGTGGCGACCAGCGCGAAACCCAACCCAAGCACTGTGGAGCCGAAGGCGGTCATCAAGGCGAGGAAGAGCGTTCGCCAGGCAACGCCGCAGCGCTCTTCACCCGTGACACAGCCAAGGCTCCAGATGCCGGGATCCTTGATATTGCGGATGAAGCCATCGGCATTAAAGGAGCCATCGAAATCCTGAACGGATGCGATCAGCATGCTGCCGATCGGATAGAATACGAAAACGGTAACGAGGAAGGCCAGAATGGAAATCGAGCCGACGACAAAGGCATCGCCTTTCATCACGCCGCGTTCGGCAAGCCCGAAGGCAAAGAAAAGCACAAAGACCAGCGACATGACGACGGCACCGGCGCCCATGGCGGGCTGGCCATCGGAAAGCACGCCGAACAGGTTTTCACTGACGCTCCATGTCCAGCCGGTAAAGCCGATCGCCAATCCCTGCAAAATCAGAACCACGAGACCGGCAGCACCAATCCACGCAAGCAGCTTGCCCCGCAGCATCGGATCGCCAATCGGGCGGACAAGGCATCCGGCAAGGAAAAACAGGCCGGCACCGGCAAGCCAGGGTTTTCCATAAACCAATATTTGCAGCACACCGGGCGCATTGCTGGGGGAAGAGAGAAACTCAGACAGCCAGCGGAAGCTGAAGAAGCCGCCTTCAATGCGATACCAGGGAAGAAAAACCAGGGCAAAAGCCCCGAGCGCCAGGACAATGTTCAGCCTGCGATTGCCACGTGTCATGGCCGACCTCGCTTATTTCATGCCGATGAAAGAACGGCGGACATCCCGGCTTTCAAAAGCCGGGATGCCGATCGCCGGAGTTCAGATCAGTTTGCGACTGCACCGACCTCGCGGTCCCAGCGTTCCAGCAGCGCCTTGCGCTTGGCCGGGTCGCCATAGGTCTTGAAGTCGTAGTCGATGAGCTTGATGTCCTCGAACTTCGGCGCTTCCTTCGGCACTTCCGCGGTCTTGTTGGATGGAAGCTGGAAGGACTTGGCGTCCTTCATGCGTGACTGGACCTCTGGCTTCAGCGCCCAGTCGTACCAGATCTTGGCATTTTCGAGGTTGCGGGCACCCTTGATGATCGACATGGAGCCAATTTCGTAGCCGGTACCTTCGCAGGGCGCGATGGACTTGACGGGGAAACCTTCCGCTGTCTGCGCCACGGCATCATGCATGAAGACGATGCCGAGTGCCGTCTCGCCACGCGCTGCCGCCTTCACCGGCGCGGAGCCGGACTTGGTATATTGCGAGATGTTGGCGTTGAGCTTCTTCAGATAATCGATCGCCTGGTCTTCGCCCATGATCTGAACGAGCGAGGCAAGCGCCGTATAGGCTGTGCCCGAAGAGTTGGGATTGGCGATCTGGATTTCGCCCTTCAGTTCCGGTGCCAGCAGATCGGCCCAGCACTTCGGCTCCTTGTAACCCTTGGATTTGAAGATTTCGGTGTTGTAACCCCAGCCCAGCGCGCCGGCATAAACGCCGACGGTTCTGTAACCGGTGCTTTCCGCCTGTTTGACGGCCCAGTCCTGCAGCTGATCCAGCATCGGCGACTTGTATTCGAGCGTCAGGTTTTCGGAGGCCGCCTGCATGTGCGGATCGCCGGTGCCGGCCCACCAGATATCGGTCTTCGGGTTGCGGGCTTCCGCACGCACCTTGGCATAAGTTTCGCCGGAAGACAGGCGAACCATATTGACCTTGATGTCATGCGACTTTTCGAAATCGCCCTTCATCTGTTCGCAGATGACGACATCGGCAGAGCAGATCAGGTTAAGCTCGCCTGCCGCCTGCACCGATGTGGTGCCGAGTGCCGTACCGGCAAAAAGCAATGTGGAAAGTATCGTCAGTCGCATGGTTATCCTCCTGTAGCTTGCGTCTGAATGGTTCGGCAGTCCACAAACATGGCGCTGCCGGTCGCGGCATCTTGTGCTGCCACGCTGTCTGTCTTTTCGGTCTTGGATTGCTGACCCCTACTGGGTCGGGTGAATTTCGTTGTCGAAGCGGCTTAACAATCGACTTCGCTCTTCGGGTTGGCCAAAGGTGGCGAAGTCGTAATCCACCATCTTGATCATCGATATATCGGGCGCCGTCAGCGGCAATGTCGCCCGGGCGTTGGATGGCACCTGGTTCTGCCCCGCCTTTGCCCCGGTCGCCTGCCCTTCCGGGGTCAGCGCGAATTCAACGAAGGCCTGCGCCAGCGTATCGTTGTGGTTGCCCTTGACGATGCTGACCGCCCCGATCTCGTAACCGGTTCCCTCGCAAGGGGCGACGATCACCAGCGGAAAGCCTTCGATCTTCTGTGTCACGGCGTCATGCATGAAGGAAATCCCGATCAGAACCTCCCCCCGCGCCGCCGCCTTTACGGGCGCCGAGCCGACCTTGGTGTAACTCACCACATTCTGGTTAAGCTTGCCCATGAAACTGAAAGCCTCCTCCTCGCCAAAGAGCTGGACAAGCGTGGCAAGCATGGTGAAGGCCGTGCCCGAATAGTTCGGGTTGCCGGTCTGGATATGGCCGCGATAAATCTCCTTCGCCAGATCCTTCCAGCATGTCGGGGCCGGCAGATTGTTCTTGGCGAGCAGTTCCGAATTATAGGCAAAACCGAGCGCACCGGCATAGATTCCGGCCGATTTCGATCCCGACATCGCATTGAAATTCTGCGCCCATGGCAGCAGATCCTGCTGATGGGCGGGCTGATACTCTTCCAGAAGGCCTTCCGAACCCGCCTGCAAATGAGTGTCGCCGGTACCGCCCCACCAGACGTCGACAGTCGGATGGGCGCGTTCGGCACGAATCTGATCGAGGATTTCGCCGGTGCTCTTGCGAACCATCGAAATCTCGACCCCCATCCGCGCTTCGAAAGCCCGCTGCATGGTCACGCACCAAGCCTCGTCGACGCCGCACAGGACGTTCAACTTCGTCGCGGCCATGCCATGCCCTGCGCCGCACAGCCATAAGGCCATGCTCGCCGCAAGTGCGGTCAATGCTCTCAACTGAGCCTCCCTGCTTGGAACCTCCCCGTTCCAATCTCCGCCATTAGCATGTCACATCCTGACCGCACCGCAATCGAAGAATGGTTACCAATCTTTCCGAACAAGATTACAGATATTACAAATATGACAGGGCGGATAACCAGCTAGGCTTTGAAGATCGCGTCTGCCGCGCCTATGATGATGGCGGGAGGAATACGCAGTGCTTAATCAGAAGGTTCGCATTCTGATCGTCGAGGACGATCCGGATATGGCAGAGCTTATCTCGGACCTCGTCGAGGCCGAGGGCTGGCTGCCCACCTGCGCGCGCTCCGCCGAGGAAGCGGACGAGATATTGGCGAAGGACGTGATGCAGCTCGTGCTCGTAGACCACAACTTGCCCGGCACCTCCGGCCGCACCTTTGCCCAGAGACTACGCAGCAAGGTTGATATCGGCATCGTCATGGTAACGGCTGCCGGCAGCGCCGCCGACCGGGTTCTCGGCCTGGAAACAGCGGCCGACGATTATGTCGTCAAACCCTTCGAACCGATCGAACTCACGGCACGGATCAAGGCCGTTCTGCGCCGGACGATCCCCTCCTTAAAGCAGGAAAAGGACAGTGAGCGCGACCACGGCCGGGCAGCATTGCTCCTCAGCGACTGGGCGATTGATCTCAATGCCCGACAGGCGGTCTGCCTGACCGATCGCAGCAGAACGCTGACAAGTGCCGAATTCGCACTTCTGGAAATTCTGGCCGAAACGCCCAACCAGCCCGTCAGTCGCTCCCAGATCCTCGACAGGCTGGGCTCGGAAAGCGACCGCTATATCGATAGAAACGTCGATGTGCTGGTGCTGCGGCTGAGGCGCAAGATCGAGCGAAACCCCGATCTGCCGCGTCACATCAAGACGCGGCGCGGCAGGGGTTATGTGCTCCACACCGACGAGGGCGAGCTTTCTCCGTGATCAGCCGCTCCTTCCTTTCCTCGATCGCCTTTCGCCTGCCCTTTGCGATCGTCTTCATCTGCATTCTCGTCTTCAGCCTATCCGCCATCGCCATCTACGGCCTGCAACGCGCTCGCGATGAAATGGCCGCCTACGGCCTGCAGGCCTTTTCCAGCCTTGCCAAGGCATCGCTGGTTTCGCGGCAGGTCTCCGACCTCGTCTCGAGTGCACCTTTCCTGATGAATGCCGCCTCGCCCTATCGCGTCTCCAGCGAAAGCCGGTCAGTGGTCCAGCAGGTCGATATCCTGCTGGAGATGACAGGGCCAGGCAACGGTGATCGGGTCGCCCGCGGCTTTGCCAACGAGCGCATCGTCGAACTCCTTGAATTGATCAGAACACAGACGCTGGATCTGGCAAAGGATGCCGATGCGGCGCAGGGCCACAAGGCGGAAGCGGCAGCCGCGCTTGGCGAAATTGCCACGGGTCGCGGCATCACCGATCCCGAACTGCGCAGGCGGATGAACGGCATCGTGCAGGCCGCATCCGCATCCGACAGCCTCTTCCAGCTTGGTGAACTGCGCCGCCGCTATGTTGCCGAAACCACCGCGCGCCAGGAAGGTTATCCCGGAGAGCGGCTCCCCGTGGCCGAGCTGCAACCCTATGAGCGGGTCTTTGAAGCGCAGAGCCGTTACCTCTTGGAAATGTTTGCGATCCGCGCCTCGGTATCGCGGCTTCACATTGTGTCGCGCGATCTGTCTCATGTCACCGAAACCCAGAGCGATGCGGTTGCCCGCAGCCTCAACGAGGACCTGATCTCGACCTCGGACGCTCTGAGCCGGCTATTGGTCATCGTCGCAGTCGCTTCGCTTCTGGTTCTGGTCATGGCAACATTCTCGATTCGATCAGTGATGCGTGTCTCACGCGGGATCGCGACGCTTTCCAACGGCATGAACGCGCTCGCCAAGGGTGAAAAGGATGTCGGCCCGCCATCCTACACCGGATCGGAGACGGAACTGATCCGCCTGCTCGATGCTTTCCGGGCTTTCCATGACAGCGTCGATCGTGTCTCCCGCCTGCGGCGCACGGCGGAAGCGGCGGCCCGAACCATCCGCTCCACCTTCCGCAACATGAATGAGGGAATAGCGCTGTTCGATCCGACCGGTCGGCCAATCACCATGAACCGCCGGATCATAGAACTTGTCGGTCGTTCCGGCTCGTCGCGTAAGCTGCCGCTTCGCCGTTTTGTCGAACCGATACCGGAGATCGATCCCGCACTGTTCCCTTTCGAGAGCGGCCGAGGCGAGTTGATGGACCGGGCAGTCGTGCGCCATCGCACCGGAGATCAACGAGTGATCGAAGTATCGATGTCACGCCAGCCGGATGGCGGTATCGTGCTGCTCGCCCGGGATGTAACTTCTCTCGATCGTCAGGAGGCGGAGGCCGCAAAAGCCCAGAGGCTTGATGGCATCATGCGCATGACTCATCAGGTCAGTCATGAAGTGGGCAACATGATCGGCATCATCACCGGCAGCCTCGGCCTGCTGGAGCGCGAAACTGGTTTCAACGATCGCCAGAAACGCCACATCGCCCGTATCCGGAAGGCGGCGGATCGCGGCCGTTCTCTGGCCAGCAGCATGCTGACCATCGGCAGCCAGCAGCCCATTCATCCGAGCTGCATCAACGTCGCAAACCTGCTGCGCGGCATGGCCGATATCCTTGAGATTGCAGTCGGCCCGAAATGCCGGATTGCGCTGGAGATTGACGAGGATCTTCCCTCGATTGCGCTAGACCCTGCCCTCCTCGAGCAGTCCATCCTCAACCTTTGCCTGAATGCGGCAGCGGCCATGCCCGATGGTGGCCTGATCTCGATCAGCGCCGCTTCCGAGAAGGATGCACTTGTGATCGCGGTCACCGACGAGGGAGTGGGCATGACGCCCGAGGCGGTGGACAAGGCCTTCGAGCCCTATTTCACCACCCGGCAGGAACACGGCGGGGCAGGCCTCGGCCTTGCAATGGTCTACGGCTTCGTCCGGCAGAGCGGCGGCGAGGCGCATATCAGCTCGATGCCGGGCGATGGCGCAAGGGTACAACTGACTTTTCCGGTAGGCACCGACCACCTCCAGATTCGATAAGCCCCGAGAAGGCCTTCCAGGGGGAGAGGAATTCGTCAATCAATTGAGTTGTTAACTCCCGATCAACTCAGAATATTCACTGTCCGTTTCTTCCTGCTCTCTAGGATCACGCCATCCGAGTATGGGAAACAGTACCGTCGTGAAAAATCAACCAAAAGCTGAAGCCAGTGATCCGCAAGCGTACCTGACCGCGCGCCTTGCAACCGCACAGTCTCGTATCGAGAAGACCTTTCTCGAAGGCGGCTCCGTGCTCGTTTCAGTCATGGACATCCTGAACCAGCTCATCACCATATTGGACCGCATGACGGGTTCGATGGACGGCGATACCGCGGATGCGGCAGTGGCCAACATGCAAAAGACCATTGAGGACATGGTCCGCCTGCCGGAAACCGAACAGTTGCGACAGGCCGCCTTCGTTGAAATGAGTTCCCTTTGCAAGTCTGCAAACGGCCATGTCGATGATATCCGCGAGACGATCCGTTACCTGAAAACCTTTGCGGTCACAGTAAAGATTACCGGCGCAGGCATCGCCGAATTTTCCTCCTTTGCCGAGGAAATCCGCGAGCGCATCCATTTCGGCGGTACTGAAGTCGGCAAATTCGCGCAATATCTCGATCTCATGCACAAGCAGCTTGCCAGAGCGCGCGACGTCTCATCCGTCATCGGCGCCGATTTCGAAGCAACGATCCCCGGCATCGTCGCAGGTTTGAAGACAAATTCCGGTCGCATCGGCGAACAGCATCGCGCCATGACGGCCATGGCGGCCAAGGTGAAATCCGTCGCGCAGGGCGTGCAGGGCAAGATAGCGGCAACGCTGTCCTCCCTCCAGATCGGCGACATCACCCGCCAACGTGTCGAACATGTGCAGACGACACTCGCCCTGTTCAGCGATTATCTGAATTCCGAAGAGGCGCAGGCGTTAAATTCCGCCGAAATGGACGCTCTTTACGACACCGTTTTCGAGATGGTCAGCGCCCAGATCGACGAGATGGCAACCACCTTCCAGCAGGATTGCCGCAAGATCTTTGCAGGCATCTCAAGTTTCGCCGACGATGCCGCAACCATTCTTTCACTGCGCGACACCCTGGTGGAAGATGCTGCCAATGATGGCGGCAGCGCGTTGCAGCTGCTTGAGAAGGACATAGCAAAGGCGTGCGATCTGGCCGGGCGCGTTCAGGAAGGCATGGCGGATGCCAATGCGGTCGTCGCTTCCGTTACCGGTACCGCACAGGACCTGTTGCACGGCATTGAAGTGCTGCGCTCGATCAAGACTGAAATCCATTATATGGCGCTGAACTCAAACCTGCGCTGCTCGAAACTGGGCGACGAAGGCCGGTCGGTCAATGTCGTCAGCGGCGAGCTGCGGGTCTTTGCCGACAAGCTGGAAAGCCCGGCGGATTCGATCGTTGCCGATCTCCACCGGATCGAAAGCGTCATTACAAATCTGAAGACGGCTGAGAACCGGAGCGCCGGTGACCTGCGGGAACCATTGAGCGAAGCACTGGAAGCCATAAGCCACGCCAAGGGTCAGATGGAAACCGGTCTTCAGGATCTCGCCACGGAAGGTCAGGCCGTTTTCAGCCGCATCAGTGCCGCCGTGATCAAGCTCGATTTCGAAAGCGAACTCGGCGATGTCCTGAAAGAATGCCATCACGTGGCAAGCGGGCTGGCCGCCGGCGGCGCCGGAGACATTTCCGGCTTTGCGGAGAAAATCCAGCCGTTTTCGACATGCATCTACAAGATCTACACGATGGCGCAGGAGCGCGACGTGCATCTTCGCTACTTGCCGGTCGATCTTGCGCCCGGGCAGAAAGCACCCGCCACCGTCGAAGATGACGACGATCTCTTTGCCGACGCGCTTTTCTAGAGCGTATTCGATCTAAACGGGATCGATGGGGCGCTTTTACTGCGCCGGGTTCCCGGCGTCAGGCCGCCTGCATCAGTTTGCCAGGGCTTTTCTTGCTGGAGGCCTCAAGGAGACGGAGAACCTCGGCGGCAAAAGCTTCGGCATTCTGCAGAGCCTTGTCGAGATTGCTGACATGGCCGGCTTTCATCATATGCAGGCATCCATCGAATTCGAACATATCGCGAAACGCAGAACGTTCGAAAATCGGCGTATCGAGAACACGTACATTCCTTTGCGCCAGCAGTTCCCGTGCGGCCAGAAGCGCGCGGGTCGTGACCAGCGGATTGACGCGGGTCAGCACGACGGAATGGTCGATCCGGATATTCGCCTTTTCATCGAGATAACGCAGCAGCTCGAGCACCTGCGCCCCGCCCTGCGCATCCATGGTGCTGCCCTGAACGGGTATCAGCACATGGTTGGAGAGACCTATCGCAGTCGCGAGCAGGGGCGATTGCGCACCGGGCAGGTCGATGATCACATGATCGAATGCACGGCGGCTGTCGATGACATGCTGCTGTAACGTCGCCGCCGTCACATAGGTGATGACTGAAAAATCGACACGCGCATCGGCCTTTTCACGCCAGCGGGAAATCCAGCGCTGTGGATCTGTATCGATGACGCAAACCCGCGATCCGCGACGCGCCAGTTCGGACGCCAGGAGAAGAACCGCCGTGGTTTTCCCGGCACCGCCCTTGGTGTTCGCGAAGGTGATAACTGGCATGGCATGATCCGGAAAACTGGGCGGAGACTGTCATGCCTCGCGGAACGCACCTGTCGCATGGTGTTACCGCCATCATTGGCGAGTTTGGTTAATGCCGGGTAAAAAAAGGGTCGCGCCATCAGCGGCGGCGGTCTTCGGCCTGAATTTCCAGCGCGATCCTGTCGAGTGGCAGAACCTTGTCGACACCGCCATGGGCGATCGCTTCCTTCGGCATGCCGAAGACAACAGAGGATGCTTCGTCCTGCGCCACCGTGAAGGCGCCGGCCTGATGCATCTCCAGCATGCCGCGTGCGCCATCATCACCCATGCCTGTCATGATGATGCCCATGGCGTTGGCACCGGCGGCACGCGCGGAAGAACGAAACAGAACGTCCACTGAAGGCCGGTGTCGCGAAACCAGTGGCCCGGTGCGGACCGAAACGCGATAACGTGCACCCTGCCGCTCCAGCAGCATATGTCTGTCGCCCGGCGCAATCAGCACATGGCCGCGCAGCACCGGATCGCCGTCCTCGGCCTCCTTGATCTCGACATCGCAGAGACTGTTCAGGCGTTTTGCAAATGCGGCGGTAAATTTTTCCGGCATATGCTGAACGATCACGATGCCGGGTGAATTGGCCGGCAGCTTCATCAGCATTGCGCGCAACGCTTCTGTGCCGCCGGTGGATGCACCGACACAGACCACCATTTCAGTGGTGCGTGCCATGGCCTTGCCCGAAGGCGGCGGCAACACGGCATCGGCGGTCAGCTTGGCCTGCGGACCGCTTGCGGCAGCCGAACGCAGCGCCGCCCGCGCATTGCCGACGCGGGCGTGCGCCGCACTTTTGACGACCTCGCAGATGCGCGTGGCCTGCTCCGCCAGATGATCCGCAGCGCCTATCCTCGGCTTGAGGATGATGTCGACCGCCCCCGCCTCCAGCGCCTGAAGCAGGGTTTCCGATCCGGCCTCGGTCAGCGACGAGCACATGACTACAGGGATCGGTTTCTGCGACATGATCTTGCGCAGGAAGGTGATGCCGTCCATGCGCGGCATTTCCACATCAAGCGTGATGACATCGGGAATTTCTTCCTGGATGCGCTTGGCCGCAACAAACGGATCGGCAGCGGCCCCGATCACCTCAATGCCGGGATCGCTTTCGAGAACCTCCGTCAGGGTCTGCCGGACGCTGGCGGAATCGTCGACGATAAGAACGCGGATTTTTTTCGACATGGCTCTCTGCCGCTATTGCTTCTTGAAAACGGTATTGGCGACCTGCCGCAGGGGCAGGTCGATACCGGTTATCGTTTCGGAATGACCGATGAAAAGGTAACCGCCCGGCACCAGGCGCTTGCACAATTGGGTCAGGACGTGCACCTGCGTTTTTTTATCAAAGTAGATGAGAACGTTACGGCAGAAGAGAAGGTGCACCGCATCGCCGATCTGGTAGGTCGGGTCCATGAGGTTGAGGCGGGCAAAACCGATCTTGGAACGCAGCCGCGGCACGATCCGAACCTCCCTTCGTCCGGCATCGACCGACCGCATGACATATTTGCGCATCATGTCGGCCGGAACCGGTTCGAGCAGTTCACGGGCATAGATACCGCTATGGGCTTTCCTGAGCACATCAGTGGAAAGGTCGGTCGCAAGGATGCTGAAATTGTTGATGACCTGTTTCTCGGCCGCTTCGGCGAGCACCATCGCCATGGTATAGGGTTCCGCACCCGTCGAACAGGCGGAACTCCAGGCGCGGATACGCCCATGGCCTTCACCCGCAAGTGCAGGCAAAGCGAATTTCTCCATGTAGTCGAAATGGTTCGGCTCACGGAAAAAATCCGTCTTGTTGGTCGTCACCACGTCAATCAGGTAGATCGCTTCCTCTTCCAGCCCGTCTTCGCGGAAGAGGAAATTGCAATATTGAGCGAAGGTGGCATGCCCCGTGGCGCGAAGGCGCTTGCGCAGACGCCCTTCCAGCATGGTGCGCTTGCTGTCCGGCATCTTTATGCCGCTGTAATTGTAGATGTATTCGGCGAGCAGCCGGAAATCCCGCTGACTCAGGCCATCATGCGCGGAGCTGGCAGCAATGGAGGCATCCACGGGAAGGGCTCTCCTCATGCCGCCTGAACCGGTGTGCCGCCCTGCCGGGCAATGGCATTTTCTTCGTTCGAGAAAAGCTTTGCAAGATCGATGATGACGACGAAATCACCTTCCCGGCGAACCACACCTGCAATGTAGTCGGAGTTCCAGTGAACGCCGATATCGGGTGCCGTTTCCATCTGGTCGCGACGGAACGGCGTCACCTCGAATACCTTGTCCGCCACGAGACCTATCGCCAGCGTGCGGGATGGAAACGGAATATCCAGCACCAGCACGCGGGTATGGGGTGTCCGCACGCTGCGGCTCATTCCGAGCCGCAGCCGCAGATCGATGATGGGCACACCCTGCCCGCGCACATCTCTCAGACCCAGCAGATATTCAGGACTATGCGGAATCTTGAACGTGTCCTCATAGTCGAGGATTTCACGGACGACCGCGACGGATACCGCAAAGACCTCCTCACCGAGGCTGAATGTCACGAACTGGCCTTCTGAAGATGTGCTGGTCATGGTCAGGCGCTTTCGCGGAAATCCGCGTCGTCAGCATCGGGACCGCCCATGGACATATCCAGTGCGAAACCTTTGACGCGGGCTTGCTGGGCGCTGACGGTGTTGCCCGTCTGCGGTTTGCGAACGGGGGCCGGCTTCATCGCCGGACGCGTCGCAGCAGGCTTTGCGGCAGGCCGATGTGCAGCCTGTGCGGGGCGCGACGAGACGCTTGAGGTATCCACCTTGAAGAAGGCGATACTGCTTTGCAACTCTTCGGCCTGCGCCGCCAGCTCTTCCGAAGTCGCCGACATTTCCTCCGAAGCCCCGGAGTTCTGCTGCGTCACCTTGTCAAGCTGCTGGATTGCCTCGTTGATCTGGGAGGCGCCGATATCCTGCTCACGGCAGGCGGCGGAGATTTCGGCAACCAGCTCGGCGGTCTTGCGAATGTCCGGCACCAGACGGTTAAGCATGTCGCCCGCTTCGGTTGCCACCTGCACGGTCTCGCCGGAAAGCGAGCTGATCTCGCTGGCAGCAGCCTGGCTGCGTTCGGCGAGCTTGCGCACTTCCGATGCCACGACAGCAAAACCCTTGCCGTGTTCTCCAGCGCGCGCCGCCTCAACGGCGGCGTTCAGCGCCAGAAGATCGGTCTGGCGGGCAATTTCCTGCACGATGGAAATCTTCTCGGCGATGGTGCGCATGGCGACCACGGCACGGTTGACGGCTTCACCGCTGGCTTCGGCGTCCTTGGACGACTGACGCGCGATCTTTTCCGTTTGCGCGGCATTGTCGGCATTCTGCTTGATGTTGGCAGCCATCTCTTCCATCGAGGCCGAAGCCTCTTCGGCAGACGATGCCTGCTCGGTCGCGCCCTGGCTTAGCTGTTCGGAGCTGGCCGACAGTTCCTGGCTGCCGGAGGACACATTGTCGGAAGCGGAAAGCGCATCGGCGACAATGCCACGCAGGCGCTCAACCATCCGTTCCAGCGCAAGGCCGAGAGTATCCCTGTCGGACAGGGGTTTCGGCATGACGGTAAGATCGCCATCGGCAATCCGGTCGGCAATGCCTGCGGTATTGCGCAGATTGCCCGTCATCGTGTTGATGCGCGCAACGAGATCCTTGATCTCGTCATTGGTCTTGATCTCGACATTCTGATCGAGATCGCCGATCGCAACCGCCTCCGCCACGGTCATGATCTTGCGCAATCCGCTGCTGATGCCGAGCGCGATCCAGAATGCTGTCGCGATGGCGATTAGTACGGCAACGACCGATGCACTGACCAGCAGGGTGCGGGTCTGCTCATAGTCATCAGCCGCCAATTGCTTCGATTCTTCAAGACGGTCGCGGTTCATCTTGACGCCCTCGCCCAGTTTCCCTGTCAGGGCATTGGCAGCGTCACGGCCCTTGCCGGACGAGTACGACGCGGCGAGCGACGTATTGCCCTGCGCAACCAGTTCCCGGACGTGATCATCACTGGCCTCGAAAGCCTTGGTGATGGCCTGCAGATCCGTCCAGAACGCACGCGTCTCGGCGCTGGCGGTGGCTGCCATATCATTCAGCATGGCCGTCAACTGGTCGCGAGTTTCGTTACCGGCCGCCTTGAAAAGCTGGGTTTCCTCCGGCGAAGCAGCAAGGATGATATTCTTCTGCGACCGGACGGTTGCCAGCGCCAGTGCGTTCATCTGGTGAACCTTGTCGAGGCGCACGACAGTACCGTCGACCACATCGTCCATGGCATTCTTGGCGATACCGAGGCTGTAGATGCCGTAGCCGGCCGTTCCGGCAAGCATCAGGATCAGAAAGCCGAAGGCAACCGCCAGCTTCATCTTGATTGTAAATCGCATCTCAATGCTCCTTGGAAAGTTCGATGACGTTGCCACGCGCGCTGGACGAAACCGGTCCGGACTCGCGATGCCCCGTGAAAATTGCTGTCAGATTTGGAAGAATGACGAACTCGCTGCCGCGTTTGATGAGGCAATGGATGTAATCCGCCCGCCACCGCATGCCGACGCTCGGCGGCGGTTCGCTGGCTGCCCGGCTGAACGTGGTCACCTCGTTGACCTTATCGGTCCTGATGCCGATCAATGCCGGCTCGCCATCAAACGGCAGTTCTATGACGACGATACGGCTATCAATGGTTCGCTCGGTGGCTTCCATGCCGAAGGCAAGACGGATATCGGCCAGAGGGATGACCTTGCCCCGGAAGTTGATAACACTCGCCACAAAGGCTTTAGCACCGGGAACGGCGGTTTCGGGCAGAAGATCCAGAATTTCCCGAACCTTCACCGCCTCGATGGCGAAGGTCTCGCCCGCGATGTTGAAGGTTAGAACTTCCACGGCGTCGGACACGCCCCAAAATTCGTCCGTCTGCTTCAAGAGAGACTGGTTCATCCCGCGGCCCGCAATCGCGCCTCCTGCTGTTGCCCCGCCATCACCAGATGTGCGACATCGAGGATAAGGGCGACATTGCCGTCACCGAGGATGGTCGCGCCGGAGAATGTCGCGACGTCATGGTGCAGTTTCGACATGGCCTTGATGACCGTCTGGTGATCGCCGATGATCTGGTCGACCACAAGCCCGACCCGCTCGGAGCCGGTGGAAATGACGACGATCTTCTGGAACTGATCCGGCTTGGTTCCGGTGTTGAACAATTCGCGCAGGCGAATGAAGGGAACGAGGCTCTCGCGCAGTGAAATGAAGGACCGGCCCCGCGAACGAATATCGTCGTCAGGCGACAGTTCGAGGCATTCCTCCACCGCCGGCAGCGGAATGACGTAACAACCATTGCCGACCCGCACCAGCAGGCCGTCGATGATGGCCAGAGTCAACGGGATCGCCAGCGAAACTTCCGAACCCGCGCCCGGCGTGCTGGTAACGCTGATCGTGCCGCGAAGGGCCTCGACACTCTTTTTCACCACATCCATGCCGACACCACGGCCGGAAAGACTGGTAACTTCAGAGGCTGTCGAAAAGCCCGGCTGGAAGATCATCTGCAGCAGTTCCTGATCGCTGACCTGCGCGTTCGGAGCCAAAAGGCCGGAAGCCTCAGCTTTTGCCCGGACGCGCTGGCGATCAATGCCACGGCCATCGTCACGGATGGTGATCGTCACATCACCGCCCGACTGGCGGGCAATGAGGGTGATCCGCCCCGTCGCCGGTTTGCCGGCCGCCACACGCTCATCGCTTTTTTCGAGTCCATGGTCGCAGGAGTTACGGACAAGGTGCACAAGTGGATCAGCCAGGCGTTCGATCACCGCCTTGTCGACCTCTGTGCCTTCGCCCTCGGTCTCCAGCTCGATCTGTTTACCCGTTTCCCGCGCCAGGTCATGGATCAGACGGCGGAACCGACCAAAAAGCTGGGCGATCGGCACCATTCGCAGGACCATCATCGTATCGCGAAGTTCTCCGGAAAGACGTTCGACATCCTCCGAAACAGAGCGCAAAAGAATATCGACGCTGCTACCCGCCAGCTGCGAAAGGCGGGACTGGGCAATGACGAGTTCACCGACCCGATCCATCAACTCGTCAAGTCTTTCGGCAGGCACCCGCACGTTTTCGGCCGCCTTGCCGCCCTTCGGATCGGCGGCGACCTTTCTGGCTTCCGGCAGGATCTCGGAAACGGGGAGCTCTTCTTCGACAACCGCTTCGATTGCGCGGATATCGATCTCCATGTCATCCATCACGAAGATGAAAACGTCGTCGATTGCCGATTGCGGCTGCTCGGTCGTCAGCCGGACTGTCCAGCCCAGATGGAGATCGCTCGGATTAAGTGCATCGAGAGACGGCACCGTCGAGGTGTCGGCAACGATTTCACAATCGCCGAGTTCGGCCAGTTCATCCAGCAGACCAAGGGGATTGGTTCCGTTTGCCATGGCATTGACGGGCAACCGGAACCGGATTTCCCAAGTGGCAGCTTTTGCCTTTGCCTGCTTCCTGGCGAGATTCTGCGCCGGAACATGTGTCAGGACACCGCCATCGCCACGAGTGCCGACTGCCGCACGAAGCTTGGCGAGCAGCTGCTCTCCAACATCACCCTGCACACCGTGCGGATTGTCGACCAGCGCCTGCATATGATCCTGCGCTTCAAGAACGGCTGCGACCAGTTCGCTGGTTGCCGGAACCTCGCCCTTGCGCACCCGGTCAAAGGCGGTTTCGCAATGGTGGGTAAAGGCGGCAAGCGCCTCGAACCCGAACATTGCCCCGGACCCCTTCAATGTATGCAGTCCGCGGAAAACGGCGTCGATCTGATCCTGATCGGTCAAATCGTGAAGCAGATCGAGAAGGCCCCCCTCGATTTGCTCGAAAAGCTCCGCAGCCTCCGTTCTGAAAACCTGAATAGGGTCCAGCGTCGTCATTTTCCGAGGACCTTTCTGACGATCTTGACCAGATGTTCAGCATCGAAAGGCTTGGTCAGCCAGCCGGTGGCACCGGCGGCCTTGGCGCGCGCCTTCATGTCCGCATCGGATTCCGTCGTCAAAAAGATGATCGGAATGCCGGTATGAGCCGGAGATTGCCGAAGCGCCTCAATCATCTCGAGACCATTCATGTTCGGCATGTTGAGATCAGTGACGATGAGGTCGAAATTCGCGGCCTTCGCCTTGGCAAGACCGTCCTGCCCATCAACGGCCTCGGTAATCTGGTAGCCCGCGCCTGTGAGGGCGATCTTCGTCGTCATGCGAATGCTGGCGGAATCGTCGACCGTTAAAATATGTGCGCTCATGATATGTCCTTTCCATGCAACCAGAACTGGCGGGAGGCTTCATCCATCCGCGACAGGAAACCGCCCCGCCGCAATGTCTGCAAAACCTGACCGTCAGCCGGCTCTTTCAATGTTATCGTCTTGTTGTTCTGCGCCGCGAAATTGCGCGAGGCTTCCATCAGCTGCACGAAGCTCAAATCCGCATCCGCATCCTTGGGCACCTCGACCACCAGCCTGTCGGTGTCTTTGAGACGGTCGAGAAGAAGACCGTGTGCCGACGCAATCGACCGTATGGAAAGCGCTTGCGGCATCTTCAGTGTGTCGTTCGTGGTTTCATCAAACATGGGGAGTCTCCCGAACGGTTTCGGTGTGCATGCCGCCATCCGCCCTGATCGGTTGTTCTTCCGGTGTTTCGAGGCTCGGCACTTCGATCTCCAGAACGCCGTGACCCGTCATGAGCCTGTCGATCAGCGTCCATTGGCGCTGGAACGCCGCGACGCAGGCGGGATCGAAATGGCTGCCGCTATGCGCGACAACATGCGCATAGGCCTCTTGGGTCGACCACGCCTTCTTGTAAGGGCGCTCGGAGCAGAGAGCCTCAAAGACGTCCGCAATGGCGACGATACGGGCTTCCAGCGGAATGCCATCGCCCGACAAGCCGTGCGGATATCCCGTTCCATCCCATTTTTCGTGATGGCCGCCTGCAATCGCCTCGGCTATGCGCAGCAGATCGGATGAACCGTTTTCGAGAATTTGCACGCCGATACCGACATGTTTTCGCATTTCGGTGATCTCATCAGGCGTCAGGCGACCCGGCTTCAGCAGCACGCTGTCGGAAATTCCGATCTTGCCGACATCGTGCAAGGGTGCCGCGAGATAGATCATGCGGCAATGCTCGTCATCGAGGCCGAGATCCTTTGCCATCAGCATGCTGATTTGCGCGACGCGGGAAATATGGTCGCCGGTGTGGCCGTCGCGGAATTCGATGGCCCGCGCCAGGCGCCAGATGATTTCTTCTTCGCGGGCCGCGAGTTGCCGGGTGGCCTTGCGCACCTCATCCACAAGGCTGCGCGCCTGTCCGGCAAGATCGCGCTGCGCCTTGCGCAAGGCGAGAAGGTTGCGCACCCGCGCCTTCAGCTCCACCGGGTCAAAGGGCTTGTGGATGAATTCCGTGACACCGCTCTCTATCGCTTCGATAAGGACAGGCCGGCCTCTTTCCGATGTGATCATGATGACAGGCACATGCGCGAAATGCTCATACGTATTCAGTGCCTTGAGGAGCTGTATGCCGTTATATTTCGGCATCGTATAATCCACCACAAGCAGATCGACCGCATTGTTGCGGCAGAATTCCAACGCCTCCGTGGGATCGGTGAAGCCCACGATGGTGCCGACATCCGGAAGCCCGCGGACCGTCGCTTTCAGGGCAACAAGAATCGACTTGCTGTCATCGACCAATACGATTTGCACTTGTCCTCGCTATCATTGGATTGCGGGCGAATAGACGCGCGAACTCCTCGGCTTTCACCGAGCGAATTCAACGGATCTGGAAACATTTTTTTGGGAAAAGACGACCGCGTCATGTGGTCATAAAAATGAAGCGCCTGCGCGAAATTCGCCTGCGAAGACAACTTCTTATATGAATAAATTGACCAGATGTTGGTTAACAGCGACTTAAGTGTGACTTATGAATACTTATAGTGAAGCGCCATCATCAGGCCTTCCAACGGGAATGTGATCCTGTTGCGTGGCGCCGCAGCCTCTCGGGCTGATGCGCAGACGCGCCACTAATCCTTGTTAGTATTTCTAACCTACGGAGAAGATTTCGGCCGATTGTTGCAGCGTTGATCCTCGAATAGCCTGAGACCAGAATTGGTATCAGGCAAAAGAGGGAACGATGTTGAAACGGCAGGACAAGATCAAGCTCGGAACCTTTGTTTACACGTTCGGCTTCCATGCAGCCGCATGGCGGCACCCGGCAAGCAAGGTAACGGCAGCAACCGACTTCAGCCACATGTTGAATGTGGCCAGAATTTCTGAAGCTGCCAAATTCGATTTCATGTTCCTCGCCGATTCCGCTGCGGCTGCCGTTGGTGACCCCGACGCCCTGGCGCGCAGCCCGACCAAGCAGAACCGGTTCGAACCGCTTTCTCTCATCTCGGCACTTTCGGTGATGACGGAAAGACTGGGTTTGGTCTCGACGGTATCGACGAGCTATTATGAACCCTTCAATGTCGCCCGGATTTTTGCGTCTATCGATCAGCTGAGCCGGGGACGCGCCTGCTGGAATGTCGTCACCTCCGATCATGACGAGACCGGCTACAACTTCAATCGTCAGGGTCTCGATCCTCACGCCGTCCGTTACGAGCGCGCGCAAGAATTCATCGACGTAGTGTTCGGCCTATGGGACAGCTTTGAACGCGACGCCCTGCTGCTTGATCGCGAAAGCGGCGTTTATTATGACAAGGACAAGCACCATATCCTCAATCATGTCGGCAAGCATTTTCAGGTGCGCGGCCCCCTCAACATTGCGCCTTCCGAACAGGGGCGGCCTGTTATTGCTCAGGCCGGAGGCTCCGAGGCCGGAATGAACCTTGCTGCACGGACGTCTGAAATCGTCTTCAGCCTGGCATCCAACATCGAGAGCAACAGGGCTTTCTACCAGAACGTCAAAGGACGTATGCCGGCATTCGGTCGCGATCCCGAAGATCTCAAGGTCATGCCGGGAATTGTCGTCAATGTCGGAGAGACCGAGGCCGAGGCGAAGGCAAAAGTCGATTTTCTCATCGACAGCCTGCATCCGGACGTGGGTCGGTTGATGCTTTCGGAGTTCCTCGAAGCCGACCTTCGTGGCGTCCCCCTCGATCAACCATTTCCGATGGACCGGCTGCCCGCCGAGCCGAAAGGCTCGCGCAAGATGTTTGACCAGCTCGTCGAGTTCGTCAAACAAGGACAGACAGTGGGACAATTGATCCGCCACTACGCAGAACGCCACACCGGAAACGGAATAACCGGGACACCAAAACAAATCGCAGACTACATGGAAGAGTGGTTCGAAACCCGTGCCGCCGACGGTTTCATTCTTATGTTCCCGACACTTCCCGCAAGCCTGGAAGATTTCGTCCGCCTTGTCTTGCCGGAGTTGCGGCGACGCGGACTGTTTCGTGAGGAATATGAAGGATCGACGCTGCGCGAGAACCTGGGGCTTTCGATGCCTGCCAACCGTTACACGGCCGCCAAAGGCGATAAAGAGCGCATCTGAAGGAGCCGATCATAGTGGACCAGATGAAAATGCAGGTGCCGTCTCCGGGCGCTGACCTCTTCAAATCCTCCATGCGGAATCTGGCGGGTGCCGTTTGCGTCATCACAACAGGCACGAGTGAAACACGAACCGGCTTCACCGCAACATCCGTCACAGCACTTTCTGCGGATGGCCCGACTGTGATGGTCGCACTCAATCGTGGATCCTCGTCCTGGGAAATCGTCGAGAAAGCCAGACGGTTTTGCGTCAACGTCGTCGCTGAAGGTCAGGAAAACGTCGCCCACTCATTCTCGGGTTTTAATGGCCTTAAGGGTGCCAGCCGCTACGATGGCGCCGTCTGGCACACGATGGCGTCAGGCGGCCTTGCGCTGGATGGCGCTCTGGCAAGTCTGGACTGCGAACTCGAAGACGCGATCATCCATCGATCTCATGTGATCCTGATCGGCCTCGTCCGGTCGATAAGGACGCATGACGATGCCCGGCCACTTCTGTACTGGCGCGGAGAATATCAACACATCAGAAAGTGATATCCCGAGCGGTAGGCCCTTAGTCACGCACTGCGGTTCGGGGACGATGCGACAGACTGCTTTTTCGCGATCCCCATCACCCACATATGAAATTCTCTTCCGTAGGGCTTATCGAAAACGGAACGATCCCATGCCAGATAGTAGCTCTCGGGAAGCGGAAGGCGGATGTCGAAAGGAACAACAAGTGTACCGGCCTGCAACTCGTCCTCGATCATCGAGACCTGAGCCAGCACGAAGCCGTGTCCGTTGACCGCAGCGTCGATTGCGTTGCTCGACAGCGCGAAAAACAGGCTCGAGAGTTTTTCATTCACGGTCGCGCCAACCAGCTGCGCCCACTCGCTCCATTGTGGCGGACGGCTGTAATGGGCTTCCCACTCGATATTGAGCAAAGGGAATTTGAGAAGGTCGGCGGGCGCCGATAATGTCCGTCCCCCGAGCAAACGCGGCGAACATGCGGGAACCACCCAATCCGTATAAAGCGGCACGAAATGCGCGTGCACCTCTGCCCGCTTTCCATAGGTTATGCGAAAATCGCTCTGGCCGCCCGACAGGCTGGGTTCGTCATCCTTGCCGATGATACGGACATTGGCTTCCGGATAGAGAGCCTGCCACTCGAAGATCTTGCGGCCGATCCACTTGTTCACAACCGAGCTGAGCGCAGTCAGCACGATGCCGGTCTGGCTCCGCGCCCGTTCGAGAACATCGACGGAATGATTGAGCTGGCTGAAGCCTTTGGCGACTTCCTTGTGAAGAAGAACACCCCACGACGTCAGTTCCACACGGCGTCCGATACGTTCGAGGAGCGTAACGCCGAGATGGTTCTCAAGCTTGCGCACCTGTTGGCTGATGGCACTGGGTGTTACGCCCAGTTCTTTGGCGGCCGTGCTCATCGTGCCGCACCTTCCTACGGCTTCGAAAGCTTGCAGGGCATGGAGTGGGGGCATAGCCAATAGAGTATCTCCAGTTCTGCTTTTTGTTAAGTTTTTCTAAACAAAAACGCAACGAAAATCCGCTTGTCCCGCATCGCAACAAGGAAAATACTGTTCCGATTAAAGCGAGAACGGGGGAAGAAAATGTTTCTCAAGAATGCTTGGTACGTCGCCACCTGGGATCACGAAATCGGACGAGACCTGACACCCGTAACGATGCTCGGCGAAAATATCGTTCTTTATCGTCTTCAGAATGGCAAGCTTGCAGCGCTCGAAGATGCCTGTCCCCATCGCAAGCTCCCCTTGTCCATGGGGCGTATCAAGGGCGACGACGTCGAATGCGGCTATCACGGACTGACCTTCGACTGTTCCGGCGCCTGCACCCGCGTGCCGGGTGCAGAGCGTATTCCACATGTGGCCTGCGTCCGCTCCTACCCGGTGGAGGAACGTTACGGGCTCGTCTGGGTCTGGATGGGTGAGGCCGCGAAAGCCGATCCCGCAGAGATTTTCCATGTCGAACATTTCGGTGATCCGTCCTGGGGCGTCAATCGCGGCGAGTCGATGACGATCAACTGCAATTACCTCTACATGACGGACAATCTGCTGGACCCATCCCACGTCGCATGGGTGCATCAGAGCTCGTTCGCCAGTTCCGCCTGCGAAGAAACGCCATTGGAAACAACGGTGAAAAGCGATGGCGTCGTCGTCTGGCGCTGGATGCTGGATTCAGATCCAGCCCCCTTCTACGCACCGTTCCTGCAATTTGAGGGGAAATGCGATCGAAAACAGCATTACGAGGTTCGCTACCCCAGCAATGCCATCATCAAGGCCATCTTTGCACCATCAGGCTCCGGTGGCGAAGGCCGCGAATTGCCAGCCAATACGTTCTTGATGGACAGCTACAATTTCATGACGCCAGTCGATGAGAACCGCACGAAGTATTACTGGTTTCAGATGCGAAATTTCGCGCCCGACGACCCGGACGTTTCAGCGCGCTTCGCAACATCCGTACGCGGCGCATTCGAGGAAGACCGTGTCGTGCTGGAGGCGGTCCACCACGGGATCGCGAACAAGAAGACTCCAAACCTCGATCTGAAGATCGATGTCGGACCGCTGCGGTTCAGACGCAAGCTTTCACAGATGATCGATAGCGAGACCATGAATGTCGTCGCTGCCGCGGAGTAAGCGCCTGCGCCGGAATGACTAACGATATGGTCTTCGCCTGCTCAAATGGTCAGGCGGAGATGGCAAAAAAATAATAACCGGGAACATAGCTGGTGATCGGCAAAAGCCGACGCCCGCCACAAATCGGGAGTATCCTTGATGCGCCACATCAGGCAGCCTGAGCTCTATTCAGTGGACTATAATGTGCTGCGGCAACGTTTTCTTTCCGCCGCGCGCCGGTCGAATGCTGCGTTGTTCGAATATAAGCATCCATTGCATGGCCCAGATGGAGAGCACCTTTTCACGGATCTTGCATATCTGGGCGAACGCAACGCGTCAAAAAAACTCGTCATCTTGTCCGGCACGCACGGAGTTGAGGGGCAATTCGGATCGGCTTGCCAGGCTGAATGGCTTGCCGCAAATAACCCTTTACCGCTTCCTCCCGATACGGCTGTGGTGATGATCCATCTGATCAACCCGTGGGGAACAGCATGGAGCCGACGGGTCAACGAGGACAATGTCGATCTCAACCGAAACTTCGTTGACTGGAAGAGAGCGGTTCCACGAAACGAACGATACGCCCCACTCCATAATGCATTTGTCTGCGCCGAGTGGGATGGACCCGATCGTGACCGTGCCGATCAACTGCTGAGAGATGCCAAGGCCGCTTTAAATGGTCACGCCGGGATCGCCGCGATTATCGAAGCAGGCCAATACGACTTTCCAGACGGACTGTTTTATGGCGGCAACGGCCCGACATGGTCGAACCGCACCCTCAACGATATCTTGAGCACTTTCGTCAGTGGCGCGTCGGATGTCGTCGTCTTCGATCTTCACACCGGTGCAGGCCCTTACGGATATCCCGCACTGCTATCCGTGGCGGAAGAGGACCATGCCGGTCTGGAATGGGGCAGGAAAACCTATGGGCACGCACTCGCGGTCGTGATGACCGGCAATGGCGCAACGACCGATACCGGCATTGCGGCAACGGCCACGGGCTACGTTTCAGCAGCGGTCTGCAAATCCTTGCCGGAGAGCCGCGTATTGCCGCTGGTAATCGAATGCGGAACCCTTGAAGGCCCGGTGGTGATGGACGCCGTGCAGGCGGATAACTGGCTGCATCTTTTCGGGAATATCGAATCTCCGCTTGGGCAGAAAATCAAGAAGACGCTGAGAACGGCGTTCATTCCTGACGATCCCGAATGGCAGCAGAACTGTCTTGGGACAAGCTTGCGATATTTCGACCGCGCGCTGACCGCACTTGCCTCGGTTACTCCCCCGGCTTCAAAGGGCGCACCCGCTCCGGCTTTGGTGAGCGACTGGCCACCGGCCGTGCCTCTCAATACCAAACGCCATGAACGGCCAGCCGTTGAAGTTCATGATCTCCACAAAAGCTTCGGCACGCACGAAGTCCTGTCGGGCGTGGGGCTGAGTGCCGATCCCGGTGAAGTCGTTTCGATGATCGGCTCGTCAGGTTCCGGCAAGAGCACGTTTTTGCGCTGTATAAACCTGCTCGAACAGCCCAGCAGTGGAACGATCGTCGTTGATGGCGAGGAAATACGAATGAAGGGCGGAGCGAATGGCCGTTCGCAGCCAGCAGACATGCGCCAGGTCGAAAGAATTCGCGCCCGCGTGGGAATGGTATTCCAGAACTTCAATCTCTGGCCCCACATGTCCGTGCTTGAGAACATCATCGAGGCTCCCGTCCATGTTCTTGGCGAGCGTCGCCAGGATGCAATCGACCATGCCCATCAGTTGTTGAAGAAAGTGGGACTGTCGGAAAAGCATGCCCAATATCCCGGGCAGCTCTCCGGCGGCCAGCAGCAACGTGCGGCCATCGCAAGAACACTGGCCATGCGGCCAAAAGTCATCCTCTGTGACGAACCGACATCCGCTCTCGACCCCGAACTTGTGGGAGAGGTCCTGCGCGTGATCCGTCAGCTGGCAGAAGAGGGCAATACCATGATCCTCGTGACGCATGAAATGCAGTTCGCGCGCGAGGTATCTCACAAGATTCTCTTCTTACACAAAGGAAAGGTGGAGGAAGAGAGTACCCCGGCGGAATTGTTCACCAATCCGCGATCGGAACGCCTGCGTCAGTTTCTGTCGCGAACGTTATGACGTGATCCGCTGTGCCGGCGCTGTGTCCGGCAAATCAAACCCAACAAATAACCAAATAGGGGAATTCGCATATGAATCTGAAAGTCCTGTCACTCGCCCTGCTTCTTGCAGGCGTCAGCACGGCGCACGCTGCCGAAGGCGAATTGTCGATCGGCACCGAAGGTGCCTATCCACCATGGAGCATGGCCGATGCTGCCGGCAATGTAACCGGCTTCGACGCCAATGTCGGCAACCTGCTCTGCACGAAGCTCGCCGTGAAGTGCCGGTTCGTCGTGCAGGCCTTTGATGGCCTGATCCCTGCCCTCAAGGCGAAGCGCTTCGACGTCATCATCTCCGGGATGTCGATTACCCAGGATCGAAAAAAGGAAATCAATTTTTCGGTCGGATATGCTGAGCTGGCAAACATGTTCCTCGTTCCCAAGACGTCCGATCTCGCCGGCATCAAGGATATCGACACTTTGTTGAAGGGCTTGGACGGCAAGACGATCGGCGTTCAAACCGGCACGACGCACGCCCATTTCATCGAAAAGCGGGTACCGAATGCCAATCTCAAAACCTACGACACGCTCGACAATATGCAGATCGATCTCGCAAGCGGCCGCGTTGAGGCAGCATTTGCAGACGCCTCTGCACTTCAGGATTTTCTCGCCAAGCCCGAAGGCAAGGACTTTCAGTTTGTCGACGTGAAAGTTCAGAGCAAATTCGATTCCACCCTCGGCGAAGGGATCGGCGTCGGTATTGCCAAGGAGAACACCGAGCTGAAGACGAAGATCGACAAGGCACTGTGCGAGCTCGTCGCGGATGGTTCGATCGGCAAAGCGAGCCAGAAGTGGTTCAAGATGGATATCTCCAGACCCTGCAACTAAGACGCCTGCCCCGCTCTTCCCAGAAGTGCGGGGCAACCACTCAATCGCAACCTGACAGGGTGCGCACGGTCGAAGACGCTGACGATGCCTGCTGCCAAAAAGGCAAGGGAGTGCGCAGCAAAACCAAGGCAAATCCAATGGAGTCTAGTCTGATCCTAGTTTGGCAGGGTGGTTGGATAAGAGCCATTCTGCAGGGGGCCGCAATAACGATTGCCGTCGGTACGGTCAGCATGCTTGTCGGTGCGTTGATCGGAACCTTGTGCGGGGTCATCAAGTGGGCGCGGATATTCCCGCTGACACTTGTGGTAGACGCCTATACCTCTCTCGTGCGGGGGGTGCCTGAACTGCTTATCATCTATCTGCTGTTCTTTTCTTCCGTGCAATTCGTGACACAGGTTGCCACAGCTTTCGGATATGCTGCCCTTGCGGACAGCGGATATGCCTTCATCATTGCCATCATTGCCATCGGTACGATTTCAGGCGCCTACTCGACCGAGGTTATCAGGGGAGCATTGGCTTCCATCCCGACGGGACACATAGAAGCTGCGCGCGCACTGGGGATTCCCGGGCGCCGCATCTTCAGGCGCATCATCATCCCCCAAATGCTACGCATTGCCATCCCCGGTATGAACAATGTCTGGCAGACAACCATCAAGGACACGGCACTGGTATCGGTTGTCGGGCTACAGGAACTGATGCGCGCCGCCTCGGTTGGCGCCGGTAGCACCCGCAATCCCCTGATTTTCTTTCTTATCGCAGCCGTCGTGTATTTCGCGATCACCATCATAAGCCAGGCTGGATTCGACAGGGTCGAACGCCTGGTGAGACTAAGGGCGAGGAAGTAACGCGATGGATATCGAATTCCTGAAAACATCGATGCCTTTCCTCTTGAAAGGGCTTTCCACAACGGCGACCATAACCGCGATATCTGTCGCGATCGGTTTCAATCTCGGCCTTGGTCTTGCGCTCATGCGGCTGTCCGAAAACCGTTTCCTTGCCGGGTTTGCAAAATATTACAGCATGGTCTTTCGCGGTACACCGCTGCTTGTACAGCTGTTCCTGTTTTACTACGGGCTTGGCCAAATTGGCTTTATCAAAGGCAATGCCATAACGTGGTGGGTGATTAGTGATGGTGCGCGCTGCGCGGTCATGGCGATGGCGCTCAACACAGCCGCCTATACATCGGAGATTCTGCGAGGCGGATTATTATCGGTTCCCGCGGGTCTCAAGGAAGCGGCCAAAGCCACGGGAATGTCACCATTTATGCGTTTCCGCCGGATCGAATTCCCGCTCGCCATTCGCCAGGCTCTGCCGGCTTACGGCAATGAGCTGATCCTCGTCGTCAAGGGTACGAGCCTTGCCTCGACAATCACGGTTCTCGAGATCACGGGATATGCAAAGCGCCTGATGAGCCAGACATTCGCGATTTTCGAGGTTTTCGCCCTGGCGGGTGCCATCTACCTCGTCATCAACCTTACCCTCGTCATGCTCATCCGCATGCTCGAGGCACATCTGATGCGTCACGAAGCGCGCTGAAGGCCAGTAGTCTCGAACCTTACGACTGCCTGTCATCCGCATTTATGGACTATATCGCCGCCTGGACAGCCAAAAAAATGGCGTTCTGGCGAACTGAAACGTAGTCGCCTATATCGTGTCCGCGCCGCGCGCCTAAAGAGCGCGGCGTTGTCATGTCAGCCGGTGACTTTGCCGGGGTTAAGAGTGCATCCGCCATCAATTGCGGCCTTGATCTGCGTCATCAAGGCAAATTTTACCGGGTTTGCTGTCTCTCGCAACGAATGAATGCGTTTGGAGCCTATCCCATGTTCCGCCGAGAACGAACCACCCGATTGCGTCAAGTCGCGGTAGAGAACGGATTCGATGGCAGCAATCTTGGCGGTCGTCAGAGCTGTCCCGGCTGCATTGAGAACAATGTGAAGATTGCCATCGGCAATGTGGCCGAAGAGGTAGGGATCGAGGAGAGGATCGATTGACCGAAGCTCCGGTACGCAGCGAGCCACATATTCTCCGATCTGCGACAAGGGGACGGAGACGTCAAAGGACGGCGCAGCCGGATATCTGCGATAGATAAGGTCCGTGTCCTCCCTCAGACGCCACAACTCTGCTTCCTGCGCCTTCGATGTTGCGACGACAGCGGACACGTTCGGATAGGTTTCATACAGCCCCTCGTAAATCCGGCCGAGCTCCATCTGAAGCTGTTCCTCGTCACCGCCGCCCAGAGACATGATGAGGTTGACAGGATAGTCAGGGGCATAATCTGGCGCCGACCAAAGGTGCTCGCCCGCCGTCAGGGCGAAAAACGAATTCCAGATCGCTTCCGCCGCACACATGTGGCCATACCTCACGGTCAACCCCAGCCTGGTTGCCTCAAGAGCCGCTTCAACGGAGGGAAACCCAAAAAGTGCGGTGGCGGTTGCTGCGGGAACCGGCTCCAGCTTGATGGCAACCCTGGTCACTATACCAAGCGTACCCTCGGCCCCGATGAAGAGATGCTTGAGATCGTATCCTGCGGCGTTCTTCACCACGCGTGTCAGGTCGGAATATATCGAGCCATCAGGCAATACGACTTCCAGTCCGAGCACGCGATGTCGCATCACCCCATATCGAAAGGCAGAAATCCCGCCGGCATTGGTCGAGACCATTCCGCCAATCGTGGCAGAACCACGCGATGGCAAGTCGATGCCTGGCTCGAGACGATGCTCCGATGCGGCCGCCTGCAACGCTTGAAGCGTAACGCCCGCCTCCACAACGGCAACCCGCTCATCTGGATAGATTTCCACGATCCGGTTCAGCCGGGCGGTGGACACCACGATTTGACCGGGGACGGACACACCCCCGCCAACAAGCCCGGTTCGGCCACCCTGCGGTACAACCGATATACCATGGGCAACCGCAGTTTTTATGATCGACGCAACCTCGTGCGGAGATGAAGGGAAAGCAACCGCATCCGCACCGAAATTCGCAGGCGTTACGCCATAATCGAGATTGGCAACGGCATCACCGCGTTTCAGGTTCGACAGGCCGATAATCTGGTCGATTTCATTAAGAAACGCGGCGGACAAATCCCGTGTTGAGGCGGTATTGTGTTCGATCATGACGCGACTTTTGCCTCAGGAAGCTTATCTTTGAGTGAGCGTAACGCTTCGAGAAAACGGTCGTTTTCCGCAGGAAGCCCGACGGTCACACGAATGAAGCTGGCGAACTCCGGTTCTTTCCAGGGTTTGACGATGACGCCATGGGACAGGAAATGATCGAAAGCGATCGAACTGTCGCAACCAACATCGATGAAGAGAAAATTCGTCTGAGAGTCCGGAACGAAAAGATCAAGCGAGGCGATTGCCGCAGCCATGCGCCTGCGCTCCTTGATGACGCTTTCGACTGAAACCCGCATCCAGTTTTCGTCATCGAGCGCGGCAACTGCGGCCAATTGCGCGGCTGCATTGACGTTGAACGGTGTCTTTGCAGATGACATGGCCTGTGCCAGCCGCTCATCGGAAGCCACGGCATATCCGACGCGCAACCCAGCCAGCCCGTAGGCCTTCGAGAAGGTTCTGAGCACGACCCAGGAGATAGCGCTGTCAGCCAGTGTCTTAAGCCCATCTGGCGTATTCCCGTCGCAGAATTCGAAATAGGCTTCGTCGAAAACAAGCAACGTCTCTTTCGGGACAGCTGCAATGAGGGCTGAGAGCTGATCCAGTCGCAACGCCGGGCCCACGGGATTGGAAGGCGAGGAGATGAAGAATATCGATGGCTTTTCGCGCAATGCGGTCGTCATCGCCTCAAGATCGAACCGAAGATCCTTCGTCATCGGTATCTTGATGATTTTCGCACCATTTGCTTTGGGTTCGATTTCGTGAAGGCCGAAACCAGGTAGCATCGCGACCACGGTAGCATCCGGACGCAGGACCGCGCGACAAACGGCAGCAATCATCTCTTCCGAGCCGTTTCCAATCACAATCCGGTTTCCGGCAACGCCGATCTTTCGACTAAGCGCATCACGCAAGATCACACAGGCAGGATCCGCATAGCGTGAAGGGTCGAGACTGGCCAGCGCAGCGGTTACCTTCGGCGAGCAACCATATGGATTCTCATTGCTGGCAAGGGCCGCAATATCGGTCAAACCCGTCTTGCTTCGCGCAACGGCGATATTCATTCCAGCATTATAAGGCGGGAGTTCAGCAACGTGCGGGTTGAGTCTGAGTGTATCGGCCATGGGGTTGATCTCGCTGATTTGGATAAACGCTGGAATCTGGTTTCAGAGGTCGAGTACGACTGAACTCACGGGCTTGGAACAACAGAGGAGAACCTGCCCGGATGGCACGTCATCCAGCGGCTCTTCCACATATTCCACGTCGCCGGACACAAGGTCCTGGACACAGCTGCCGCAGACACCCGCGCGACAGGAGAATGCTGGCTCAATACCCCGGCTCTCCAGAAAGCTCAGGATGGATTTCGAGGCTGAATCCCACTCGAATCTGGCATTTGACTTTCCAAGAACGATCTCGATGCCTGAGTACTCAGGCTCTGACGCCACCGGAGCAACAGTGAGGCTGAGGTTTGCTTCCTTCTTCGGCTGCGATGGCGAAAGCAGGGAGGCAGGCCCGAAAAACTCGTAGGCAATCTTGCTTTTCTCCAAGCCGAGGGAGAGGAGCAGGTCATACATCGCCTGCATGAACGGCGGTGGTCCGCACATATAGACTTCGTAATCGTCCAGCGGCAGAAACGACTGCAAGGTCTCCCGCGTGATGAAACCGGCGGAATGGAACAGCCCGGCTTTAGCATCCTCGTCGGTCGGAAAACGATAACAGTAATGAATATGGACGTTGCTGCGCTGTTCAGCGAGCACCCGTACTTCTTCACGCAGCGCATGGGTAGCAGCCCCGTCGCAGGCATGGACGAACCAGACGGGCCGATCGCTTTCCGCAACCAAGACCTTCAACATGGATATCGTAGGTGTCAGCCCGACGCCACCGGACAAGAGAATAACCGGTCGCTGACTGGCCTTGTCGAGTTTGAAGGCACCACGCGGCCTGTCAATATGGATGACCGCACCCTCTTCTACGGCGTCATGGAGCCAGCACGAAACAAGACCATCGGCCATATCGGGCGCTAAAGCGGCCTCCCGTTTCACGGTAATACGATAGACCCCGATCTCATTTGGTCCTGACGAAACCGTGTAATTCCGGACAAGCGGTTCTTTGCCTTCGGGATGCGGTATCTGGATCGTCAGAAACTGGCCCGCCTCAAAAGTACACCAATCCGCAGGATCGAGAGGCGTGAGGTAAAATGACGTGATCGTGGCACTCTCGCGCACCTTGCGCTTTACCTCGAACGGGCGAAAACGTGGATCCAGGCGGGTCGTCATGATTTGCTTGTCCTGATGATTGCAATATCCGGAAATCCGCAGATCGCCTCGAAAGCTCTCCCCGTGAGATCGCTCAAGGCTTGCGTCAACCTGCAGACGATCAAAGGGTTTCGCGGGAGGCAGAACTTCCTCAAAAACTCGCTGGCAATTTGGTCTTCACCAATTTGCAGCCCCAAGGCCCCACCTCAATTTATCCCTCTGACAAATCTCATTATTTGCGCGTCAACAAAGAGAGACAATCCCGCCACAGATGCGTTTTTGTTTAGAAAAGCTAAACTAAGGGGGTTTGAATTGGCGCGAGCAACTCTGGATTTGCGCCCTCGTTTTTCACTGGGATACGCCAAAACAGAACGTGATCTTCAGAACCAATCGTTAGATAGTTGCAGAGTGCTCCGGGAGCAGGATACAGGCCTAGCTGCACGCTACCAGAGCCCCACGTGGCTATACCGCCAGCAATTCATTTGCGGTATCCAAGGCCCTAAACGCAAGGTGCCCTCCGGGATGGGAGGGCTTTGTTGTTGATAGTCTTGAAGATATTGGTTGCGGGGGCAGGATTTGAACCTGCGGCCTTCAGGTTATGAGCCTGACGAGCTACCGGGCTGCTCCACCCCGCGTTACCAGCGTAAATCCCTATTGGATTTATCGCGACCAGCGTAAATCCCTATGGGATTTATCGCGACTGCATCACAGGGACGCTGTGATGTATAGTTCCGGAGCAAATTGCCGAAGGCGATTTGTCTCCTTTAAGGGACGCACGTTGCGTTTTCCTTATGTTTTCATGTTACGCAATGCAAAAAGGCCGCTTTGAGCGGCCCTTTGTATCGGCTGGGCCGAAGAGTTTGCTTGAGAAGATATTTGTTGCGTTTTGCAGACCTGGCAGCGACCTACTCTCCCGCGTCTTGAGACGGAGTAC